>NZ_AZUI01000001.1:1200000-2400000 GCF_000526995.1 Lacrimispora indolis DSM 755
CAGGTCTGCAAGTGAAAGTCCTTCATTTTAAGAGGTGTCAAAATTCCTTCCTCAATATCCCTGCAAATGGTGAACTCCGGCAGAAAGGAAATTCCTGTATTGCTGCGGAGGAGCTTGATGATAAATTCCGTGTTGCCGATCTCCAGAAAGGGATGGACCTTTTTCCCGCAGGAAGCCAGGTGCTGCTCCAGCATAAACCGGTAACTGGCATCCTTTTCCGTAAGAAGCATTGGCTGAGAAATGACCTGATCCATGGTAAGACTTATTTCCTCTGCAAAGGGATGGTTTTTTGATGCGGCAAAAATGATGTTTTCAGGCTTTTCCATGATTTTTACCCATTTTGCATCATACATAAGCTCATCAAGAAAATATACCAGGTCAATGGTATTGTGATTCATCATGTCAAGAAGGGCGCTGGGAGAATCCACCACAATGCTTACATTGACCTGGGGATAAAGGCGGTGAAACTCCTGGATCAAGGGCGGAAATAAGGTGGAACAGATGGACTCAATGGTCCCGATGACCAATCTTCCCGTAAGCTCTGAGGAAATTGATAAGATGTTTTTCACATGGGTTAAGTTCCTTACCACCTCAGCCGCATATTCATAAAAAGTTTCTCCCTCATGGGTCAGGGTCGTCTGCTTCCCTATCCGGTCAAACAAATGGACCTTTAATTCCTTTTCCAGCTGCTTGATCTGCACGGTAACTGCAGCCTGGGAATAGCCCAGTTTTTCAGCCGCCTTACAAAAGCTTTTCCTGTTTGCCACTTCTAAAAAGGTCTTTATCTCCCGAAGCTCCATCCTTAAACTCCTTTCTTAATGTTGATTTAAAAATATTAAACGTTATCTTAAAAACATTAAATTTTACTTCCTCATTTATCTATGGTACATTATAACCAACAAGTAATCAATGCTTATTCAAAAAAGTCTTTAAAAATCAATGAACCATTCAGAAAGGAATTGTGTCATATGGAGAAGGCAAATCTAAAATACGGGGCTTATGTACAAATATTAAAAGAAGAGCTGGTTCCTGCCATGGGCTGTACCGAGCCAATCGCCCTGGCTTATGCCGCTGCAGTAGCAAGAAAAACACTGGGGGAAATGCCTGATAAGGCAGTGGTGGCTGCAAGCGGAAGCATTATTAAGAACGTGAAATCCGTGATCGTTCCAAACACAGGCCATTTAAAGGGAATCCCTGCGGCAGTGGCAGCAGGAATCGTGGCAGGAGATCCGGAAAAAGAGCTGGAGGTTATAGCAGATGTCTCTCAGGAGCAGATCCTGGAAATGAGAACATTTATAGAGGAAAGGGAGATCACGGTAGAACACCTGGACAATGGAATCTGCTTTGATATCCTTGTCACCCTGTATAAGGGCGCTTCTTACAGCAGGGTGCGCATTGCTGATTACCACACAAACATCGTTCTCATTGAAAAAAACGGAACCGTAGTAAGGCAGGGAGAAGCTGTTTTAGAAAAAGAACCCTTGACCGACCGGAGCCTGCTTAATATGGAGGATATCTGGGACTTCATTAATTCGGTGGACATTCCCGACATTAAGGAGATCCTGGACCGTCAGATCCGGTACAACTGGGCCATTGCCGAAGAAGGGCTTAAGAACAATTATGGTGCCAATATCGGCAAAGTGCTCCTTAAAAATTCCGGGAATGATCTGGCTCTTAAGGCAAAGGCCATGGCGGCAGCCGGTTCCGACGCCCGCATGAACGGCTGCGGACTGCCTGTCATCATCAATTCAGGAAGCGGAAATCAGGGGATTACCGTTTCTGTACCTGTCATCGTTTATGCAATGGGTTTAAAGGTCAGCGAAGAAAAAATGTACCGGGCCTTAGCCTTGTCAAACCTGGCCGCCATACACCAGAAAACCCCCATCGGCCGGTTATCTGCCTATTGCGGGGCAGTCAATGCAGGGGCCGGTGCAGGGGCCGGAATTGCCTATATCTGCGGAGGAGGTTATAAAGAAGTCACCCATACCATAGTCAACGCCCTTGCCATTGTTTCCGGCATTGTATGCGACGGGGCAAAGTCCTCCTGTGCGGCGAAGATCGCCTCCTCCATAGAAGCCGGAATACTAGGCTACAACATGTACATGGAAGGGCAGCAATTCCTGGACGGCGACGGGATCGTCACCAAGGGCGTAGAGGCTACCCTCAGGAATGTGGGAAGATTGGGAAAAGAAGGGATGAGGGCGACCAACGAGGAAATTATCCGGATCATGATAGGACAATAGGAACGGGCTGCCGGATTTTGATTCCATGGTTTAAAGGTATAGGATAAAACAATCTGCGGGAAAATGCATCATACTATTTTATTCTGTACCTTCTTTTCATCTGCTTGAAATTGAGAGATTTTGGCGCGTGTAATTTTACCCGGCACTCACCTGAAAATAAATTGCCGAAAGCTCTTTGATCCCTTTGCACTTTTTCTTCAGTGCAGCAGCCATCTCTTGATCATTTCCCGCCGGATTTTCAAATTCAAGTTTCATTCCGGATTTTTTGAGAAATATAAGCCCCTCTTCCTCCGCAGCCTTCTGAAAAACCTCTGCTTTTAATGGTGCATTGATTATAATCATTTTCCTCATCCTCTCTGTTGTTTATAAAACTGCGCTGCCGGCCAGCATGACGGCAGGGATGGTAAACAATGACAGGGCCGTTGTGACCGCCAGTAATTTTGAGGCGTAACCGCTGTCTTTCCCGTACTGCAGCGCGAACATGGCTCCCATGGCTCCGCTGGGGCAAGCCGCGGCAGTCAATATGGTAATGGAGACGGTCCGGATAACAGGATCGCCAGCAGGAAACTGGCTGCGGATAATCCTGCTGTAACGGCCAGCCCGGTTTATATAGCGCTTGCTCCTATCATCAGAATAAGAAACATTTCCATTATTTTATTAACCGTAATATATGCCAAGTCCATTTTTTCCTCAAATTTGCACGGGTTCTGAAAAAAACCGCTTCCGCAATTTATTTTATCCCCCGGAAAAAGCCTCTGAATGCAAGGTTCAGTCTCCCAATGCCTTCCTCACCTGAGCGATGACCTTTGCTCCATTCATGGTGCCGTAAGCCTGCATGTCAATACATTCGATAATCTTCCCCGGACAGTCCTTTTCCACCTTTGCCTTGCTGAAACGGACCTGAGGGCCTAAAAGGATGATATCCGCATCCGCCCCTTTATTCCTGGTGCTTGCCAGAGCGTACGCATGGATCTGGCACTCATAATTTTCTTTTGCCGCCGCCTCCTTCATCTTATTTACCAGAAGGCTGGTCGACATGCCTGCAGCGCAGAATAATACGATATTCCTCATAAACATACTTCCTTTCCACCTTTTATTTTTGTTTTTTCAGGATCTCAATCATTTCCTTGCAGAGGTCCATGACCGTCATGGCATTCATCAGATGATCCTGGGCATGGACCATCAAAAGGCCGACCTCCACTTTTTCGCCGTTCAATTCATTCTGGATCATTTCCGTCTGGACCTCGTGGGACTGAAGGATCATCTGATCTGCTTCATTCATCAGCTTATCTGCATACTCAAAATTTTCATCCCTGGCAGCGCGTAAAGCTTCAATTGCCGTACTTCTGGCATTTCCGCTGCTTACCACAAGCTTCATAATGACCATTTCAATATCCATGTCAACATTCCTTTCTCTCCTAGCCTGTGATTATGAGTCTGAAAAAGCCAATGAGGTAAGCGGCCGCGACCAGCGTCCAAACCCACTTTTCCGATCTGCGGAATGTTGATTCCCCGCTCCAGACACGGTACAGTCCGTAAGGAGGAAAAAGGATGATCCAGATATAAGTTATGATCCTGGCTTTTGATAAAACATCCTGCATCTGCCTTTCCGGCAATAATGCAGCGCCCGGCGCCGCCGGCATGTGTTCTGTCATATGTTTTCTTTCATTTTTACCTTTCAAACCCATAATCACCTCCCGCTGTTATTCTATTCTTTTTATTCCGCTGTTTCAACCTGTTGTTTGTTGGCCGCAAGGACAAAGGGTATGTAAATAAGGAAAGCAAGTAAAATACAAATAATCTGTGTGAGCGCCGCACCCACATTTCCGCCGGAGCATAGGAAAGCCATAAGTCCGGGAGGAGTGGTCCAGGGAGCGTTCACAACCATTCTTCCGCAGAAGCCGATATTTGTCATAAGATAGGCAAAGGTTGCGGAAACCGCCGGCGCGATCATAAACGGAATCGCAAGGATCGGATTCATAACGATAGGAAGACCGAACGTTAAGGGCTCATTAATATTAAAAAACGCACACGGGATCGCCAGCTTTGCTATCGCCCTGTAATCCCCTCTTTTGGAAAACAGCATGATTGCTATAATCAGTCCGCCTGTGATCCCCGCACCGGTCACCGTGGAAAAGCATGACATAAACGGTGTGGAAATGATATTGGGAATCGCTGTTCCAGCCGCATAAGCCGCCTCATTTTCAGCAAATGCCGCTAACAAAATTGGCTCGTATACCGCCTTTGTGGCCTGAGTCCCATGAATACCAAAGGTCCAAAGAACCGTTGTAATGAACACCAGGGTAACATATCCGGGAAAGCTGGTCAGTACATTGGCCAGGGGCTTCTGAATAAATGCCGTGATTGCATGAAACAGTGTCATGCCCGTGATTATTTCAAATACCATCCCAAAAGCTGATACAATGAGGATCGTAATGAGTGACGGAAACAGGATCGTGAAGGATCGGGCGACATTGGAAGGAACGCTGTCCGGCATGTGGATATCAAGCTTTCCGCTGTTTACCAGCCTGCAGTAAATTTCCGTTGCCGCCAAGGATGTGAACATCCCCACGAACAGGCCCTGGGCATTGGTAAACTCTCTGGAAAGTACATTGGCAACAGTGACCACACTCCCGTCTGCCGCTTTCCCTGATGCAGTAAATGCGCACAGGGAAATGTAAGCGCCTAACGCAACTACCGGAAGCGCCTTATCGGATATTCCGTAATGTTCACCCAGCTCCATTGCGATGAGAATCACGATACCAATGGCAATGAAATTCATGGTCCCGTAATTTGCCGCGGTAAACATGGGATTCAGCTTGCCGAGGAAACTGAGCCCCGGAATATTGGCAAGGCTGAAATATCCCGGTGTAGTATTACAGATAACATTTGAAAACAGCGTACAGAATGAACCGATTATTATGATCGGAAGCAAACTCGTAAACGCATTCTTAACTGCTGCCAGATGCCTCTGCGTCTGCATTGTGCCTGCAACCGAAAGCAGGCCGTTCATTACTTTGTCTTTCATCTTTTCCTCCATCTCCACCGCCAATGGCGGCACTCTTTTATGCGTATTCACATATTATCATAATTTTTTTTTGAACTCCATGCTCTATTTTTCCATTTTCATAATGGCACTTTTTTCTTCTCACGGCTCCTGGAAACAGACTCCACCATGAAATTGGAAAAAGTGTGCTTGGATATAAAAAATCAACTTTGCTATAATGGTTTTATCAAAAATAAATCAGGAGGGATCAATATGGATCAAACAAAAGCATTCCCTGAAGGCTTCCTTTGGGGCGGGGCCACCGCCGCCAATCAGGTGGAAGGCGGCTGGAAGGAAGGCGGAAAAGGAATTTCCGTATCAGACTGCGCTCGGGCGCATTTCGATACCGACGTGACCAATTACAGGGCGCACAATGCGGTGACCAGCAAAGACATTGAAGAGGCCCTTGCCACGGAGGATGAAGTATATTATCCGAAAAGGCATGGTTCTGATTTTTACCATCATTATAAAGAGGACATACGTCTTTTTGCGGAAATGGGTTTCAAGGTTTACCGCATGTCCATCGCCTGGTCCAGGATCTTCCCCAACGCAGATGACGCCGAACCAAATGAAGAAGGGCTGAAGTTCTATGACAATGTGTTTGATGAGCTTCAAAAATACGGCATTGAGCCGCTGGTCACCATGTCACATTACGAGCCGCCCTTAAACCTGGTTCTAAACTACAAAGGCTGGTACTCCAGGGAAGTGATCGGCTTATTCACAAGATTTGTGGAAACTATCTGCCGGCGCTATAAGGATAAAGTAAAATACTGGCTCACCTTCAATGAAGTTGATTCCATGATCCGCCATCCCTATACTACCGGCGCCCTGATCGAAGACCGCTTCCCTGGGCAGAACTTTGAAGAAGTGATCTTCCAGGCCATGCACCATCAGTTTGTGGCTTCCGCTCTTGCCACCAGGATCTGCCACGAAATCATTCCCGGCTCCATGGTGGGCTGCATGCTGACAAAGCTTACTTATTATCCTTATACCTGCAGGCCCGAGGATGTTCTGGAAGCCCAGCAGGCCATGCGGAGCACTTACTGCTACAGCGATACCCAGGTGTTCGGCGAATATCCGTCTTACCTGCTCTCCAGGTTCAGAAACCATGGCATCCATATAAAGAAAGAGAGCGGGGATGATGAGATCATGAAGGCTTATCCCGTTGATTTCGTCTCCTTTTCCTACTATCACTCTTCCTGTGCGGCAAAGGATACCTCCAACTTGAACGTAACCTCCGGCAATACGATCAACGCCATCAAAAATCCCCATCTGAAAGCTTCTGACTGGGGCTGGCAGATCGATCCCACCGGCCTGCGCATCTCCATGGTCGATTTGTATGACCGTTACCGGAAGCCTCTGTTCATTGTGGAAAACGGCCTGGGCGCAACGGATGTTGTAAATGAGGATGGAACCATTGACGATCCGTACCGTATTGAATATTTCAAAGAGCACATGAAAGCGATTCTGGATGCCATTGAGGAGGATGGGGTCACCTGCCTTGGCTATACTTCCTGGGGCTGTATTGATATCGTGTCCGAATCCACCAAGCAGATGTCCAAGCGTTACGGCTTCATCTATGTGGACTGTGACGATTATGGAAAAGGCACTTACAAACGGCTTAAGAAAAAATCCTTTGACTGGTATAAACATGTGATCGAAACCAACGGAGCCTGCCTGTTTGAGGAAGACTGACCGTACGGCTAAAAACAGCAGCCCTGGAATTCATTTTCCGTAAGGCTGCTGTTTTTTATATCCGTTTACTTAAATTGTTTATAATACCCGGGGCATCTGGGCTTCTATTTCACTCATGGCCTTTATAAAGGTATCATAATCCTGTTTTCTGATCAGATCCTGTATCTGTTTCTGACTCAGCACAAAAGATGCCGTCATCTGGTAAAACCGCTGCAGCTCCACACTGTTATGGTCTTTATTGGCTATAGAAATCAGGAAAACAGCCCGTATCTTCTGGTCTCCCCAGTCCACCGCTTCGTCCAGTATACCCACGCACACAAAGGTTTCATTGCTCATAGCTTCATAGCAGTGTGGCATTGCCACCATGTTGCCAAAGGCTGTTTTGGCCAGCTTCTCTCTTTTTAGCACCGATTCGTAAAATTCTTCCGGAAGGTGTTTCTTTTCAGTCACAAACCGGCACATAAAACGCAGGACCTCATCCTTGCTTTTAAACTTTAAATGGGTCAAAAACATTTCCCTTTCATAATAATACCCCACGGAAGACTCCTTATCAGCCGCAAGAGCCCTTTTTACATTCACAATGTCATCATCATCCAGAAAGTAACGCACCTCCTGAATGGGGAGTGGGACCGCCACCGGAATGGGCACCGTGGTAAAAATGTAATCATATTGGGAGAAATCCATTTTATACAGGCTTCCCACGTCACAGGCCGTAATTTCGTTAATGTAAGAGCCAAAGGAATTCTTGTATTTATATTGGAGCAGCTGGGCGCTTCCTCTTCCTGAGGAACACACCAGCAAAACATTTTTCTTCTTGATTTCCGTCTTTTTCCGCTCCAGGGCAAGGGCAAAGGCAAAGGCAAAGTACGCAATCTCATCCTCTGAGAGGGAAACTCCGTAATGCTCATTGATCACAGTAACCGCGCTGCATGCCATGGTATAGGATAAGCAGAATTTTTCCTTCACATCCCGAAGCATAGGATTCTTTAAGTCCATATCATACTTGATCCGCACGCTTAAGGGGACCAGGTGCTGACTTAAAAACATGCGGAGCTCTAAATCATCCCGGAAGTCAAATTTGAACAGACCGTATACCCGATCCAGCATATCGGTCACCAGATCGCTGATTTCCTGGGTGATAATCACGTTGCTTCCCGGCTCCCCGCCCTCCACATGAAACACCAGTTTTTTTCCGGCCAGATGGATGGCGATATATGCAACCTCATTTTCAGGAAAGGCAATATGAAACGTTTCTTCGATCTGCGCCGCAATGGCTCCCGCTATCTGATATTCGTACTGGTCACTCATATTTTCTATGGGTTCCTCCGGCATGGGCACATAATGGCCTTCCATAATGCGGCTGATAGCGATATAAAGATGGACCACTAGATTCTGATAGGCCGTTCCAGTTATGAGAAAATCATTCTTTTTGACAACTCCCGATACACAGGCAGCAATCTGATCCATGCTTTGATTTCCCTTATGAAGACGTTTTCCCGAGAAGGAGGCAATGCACAGCCTGGCATCAAATTCATTTCCATCCAGCTTTATGCCATAATTGGGTTTCCGGATGAGTCTGATGTTGTATTTTTTTAAGAAATGCTCCACTTCCTTTAAATCCGCCGTCAGAGTACGCTTGGAGATATACAGGCTTTCGCTTAATTCATCCAGCTTTACATAGGACGGGCTGTTAAATAAATATTCCAGCAGATACTGGATCCGTTCTTCTGAGGTGGAAGGAAGATATTCATCCAGCATATTCTTGTACTTTTTTCCACAGAATGCAGCATATTTATTTTCATCCGTAATTTTCAGATAATATCCCACTCCATATTTTGAAATCACCGAAGCCCCGTACGGTTCGATCTCATAATTGATGTCCTTCAGCAGATTTCGAACTGTCTTCGTTCCAAAATGGACTTCTTTCGAAAGCATTTCTGCAGTATAATATTCTCCGTCTGATAAAATATCCAAAATTTGCCTCATTCGCTTATCCAAATATTTTCACCCCTGTAAATAAATGTAAAAGTCTTTTGTGAAAAGAGTACAGGTTTATCCACCTGTTTTGTGTGTTATATTTAATATTATTTTTTATTTTTTCATTATTTTATGCATATTTACATAATATCATAGTTTAATTTTTAATACGATGAATCTTTTTTCCAATTTCAATGTGGCAATCCTTTCCAGCATATGTTTTCTCAGACACAGAATTTGTATAAAAGTGTCTTCGGCACCTCAACTCCTTCCCCCCTCATTTGATGACACTGCAGATTTATGACATTGCAGTTTCAAAAGATAATTTGCTTAGAAGAATTAAAGAGGTATTCAATCCTAGTTCTTTATCAAAGTTCTGTAAGCTTCGCTTAAAGGGTATGGAACTTTTGATTATGTTGAAATTTAAAGCTGTTTAAATTGCAGAGGAAATAGGTTCTGAGGATTTGGAGGATTTGGAGCACTTGGAAACATTGAAGGAATCTGATGCAAAAGCAGGACACAAAACAGCAGATGCTTCTATTTTCAGATATAAAACCCATACTCCATGACAGAAAAAAAATTATTACTGCTGCAGCCATTACAAGTGTTGAAAAAGCAGACAAGTAAAAACCTTCTTCCCTGGTTAAAAAAGCAGAGATTCGGACATGATAACTGTGGAAGTCATAGGAAATAAGGCCTACTCCTGTAAAGATAACATAGAATCTTCAAAAGAAAACCAGTATCATCTGATATCCGGGCTAAACAGCATTGTCACACATAGAAACCGGAAGAAAAAACCCCGGAGTGAACAGGCTGAATTCCAGGAAAAAGATCATTTCAAAGCGAAAGCAAAAGGGAGATATAAGATTGAGGCCAAGAACAGCTAATTAAAACACAGACACAGTTATGAAGTAACATCATCAGGTTTCATTGGAATGGAAATGCAGGGTGCCATGGTAATCATTGCAGTTAATATGAAACAAATTATAATGATATGATGAAAAATAGGGCGAATACGCTCTATCCTTTTCAAAAAGCCCAAAGAGTTTTTTGTAGCAAGGCTCTTTGGGCTTTTTTGTAAGTTACAATTATTAAAAATCGACTATTTTATCAGTGCCCTCCCCTGATGGAACAGGGCTGACAGATAATCTTTTAATAAACCAGAAAACACCGCAGATACGGAATTTTACGCCTCTTCATTTAACCTGCTTAAGCGCACGGCCTGATCTGCCGCAATAAGGGAATCCAAAAGCTCCTGAATGTCTCCATTCATAATGGAATCGATCTTATAAAGGGTCAGCTTGATCCTGTGATCCGTTACGCGGCCCTGAGGGAAGTTATAGGTCCGGATCTTTTCGGAACGGTCTCCCGTACCGATCTGGCTTCTTCTTTCCTCAGCCTCTGAATTCTGCCTTTTCTCCAGCTCCATGTCATAAAGCTTGGAACGCAGTAAACGGAAGGCCTTTTCTTTATTCTGAAGCTGTGATTTTTCTGTCTGGCTGTAAATCACGATTCCAGTAGGCATGTGGGTCAGACGGACAGCCGAGTCGGTGGTGTTTACGCACTGCCCTCCGTTTCCGGAGGCACGCATAACGTCGATCCTCACATCTTTATCCTCGATCACCACGTCAAACTCTTCTGCCTCAGGCATAACTGCTACCGTAGCCGTGGAGGTGTGGATTCTTCCTCCGCTTTCTGTTTCCGGCACACGCTGTACCCGATGAACGCCGCTTTCATATTTCATCTTGGAGTAAGCGCCCTTGCCGGTGATCATGGCAACCACTTCCTTGAAGCCGCCGATCCCATTTTCATTGACGCTGATCAGTTCCACCTTCCAGTGGTGTGCTTCCGCATAGTTTACATACATACGGTAAAGCTCGGAGGCAAACAGGGCCGCTTCGTCGCCGCCTGCTCCTGCACGGATCTCCAGAATAATATTCTTATCGTCATTGGGATCCTTAGGCAAAAGTAAAATTTTAAGCTCCTGTTCCAGCGCCTCGATCTGCTTCTTGGCATCAGATAATTCCTCCTTTGCCATTTCCCGCATTTCTTCGTCGCTCTCTTCCTCCAGAAGAGCCAGGCTGTCTTCTACCGTCTGCTTTGCCTTCTTATACTGGGTATAAGCCTCCACCAGCTCTGCCAGATCTGCCTGCTCCTTCATCAGCTTCCGAAACCGGTTCTGATCCTCTGTTACAGAAGGATTGTTAAGCTCCTGCATTAATTCTTCATAATGAATTAAAATATCATCTAATCTATCAAACATTGGTAACCTCCTGAATTTCCCGTTAAGGACTGCTCATTGCTTTCGTGAACAAACCACCCGGTCCAGTCCTGCCGCATCCTTGACCACACGGATTTCTCCAAAGCCAGCGTCCTTTAATAAGCCACTGACCGCTGCTCCCTGGTCATAGCCGATTTCTAAATAAACCGCTCCTCCTGATACCATGTGTGAGCGGCTTTCCAAAGCAAGCTTCCTGTAAAAATACAGTCCGTCTTCCTTTCCGTCCAGGGCCAGCATGGGTTCGTGATCCCGGACCTCCGGCTGCAGCCCTTCTATTATTTTTGTCGGGATATAAGGAGGATTTGACACGATCACATCAAACTTTTTCTGCTTCTCTAAGGAAGCAAATAAATCGCTTTCCGTCAGCGTCACTTTTCCTTCTCCCAAATGCTTCCGCGCATTTTGTTCCGCCACCTTAAGGGCTTCCCTTGAAATATCCACGGCAGTCACGCGGTCAAACCTGCCAAGCTTTGCCAAACTGACAGCAATACAGCCGCTTCCCGTACACATATCCAAAAGTTCCGGATTCTTTCCCTTATAATCCTTTAAGACCAGCTCCACCAGAGTTTCCGTATCCTGTCTTGGGATCAGCACATGCTCATTGACGAAAAACTCAAGTCCCATAAACTCCCTGCTGCCAATGATCTGCTGAAGAGGAATTCTTTGGGAGCGCCTGTTGATCATGGAACGATATTCCCATATTGCCTTCAGATTGTGCCCGTCTTCCGGAAGTTTTCTGTTTCTGTCCATGAGAAAATGGGTCATATCCGTAGAAAACGCCTCTAACAGCAGGTACCTGGAATCAAGAGATGCCTCTTCCACCCCTGCCTTTAACAGCTTTTCCGTTCCTTCTTCCAATAAAAGCTGTAATGTCAGATTCATGCACTCTTCTCCGGGAAATTCCTGTCAAGAAATGCTTTCCAGTCAAATACCGCCTCAACAGAAGCGATTCCAACTAAAATCATCTCATCATCAGGCTCCTTGGTAGTCATTCCCTGCATCCACATGCCCGGACGGCTTAATAAATCTACCAGCTTTGATTCGCTGCGCCCTGCCAGACGCAAAAATTCATAGGATACTCCGGCAATGAACGGAATCAATATGATCCTGCTGAGAACCCGAAGGGGCACTGTATCCACTCTCACCACCATAAAAAACAGGATGCTGATGATCATGACGATCAAAAGAAAGCTTGTTCCGCAGCGTTTATGTTCTTTAGAGCTGTTTCTCACATTTTCCACAGTAAGCGGAAGCCCGTGTTCCAGGCAGTTGATGCACTTGTGTTCCGCTCCATGATACATGAAGGTCCGGCGGATATCCTCCATGCGTGAGACCAGACCAATGTAAGCGATGAAGATCCCGATACGGATCACACCTTCTAAAATAGCCATAAGGGTCTGGGACTTTATAAATTGGTGAAATATGTTTGCAAGGAACATGGGTAATACCATAAAGATCAGGATAGCCATTACCACGGAAAACACCATCACCATGCTCATCAGTGCCTTTTCCGTCTTTTCCCCAAACATCCGCTCCAACATCTTTTCAAACCTGGAAGGCTCTGAAACCTCCTCATCGTCCTCAAAAAAGCTGGCTGAAAATGTCAGGGACTTCATGCCCAAAACCATGGAGTCCACAAAGCTGAATATTCCCCTCACAAAAGGCAGAGAAAAAAGCTTTACCCGTTCTCCCATGCTGACATAAGTATCCTTTTTCACTTCAATGGTTCCGTCCGGCTTGCGGACTGCTGTGGCATACTCATCCCCGTTTTTCATCATAACGCCTTCAATCACGGCCTGCCCGCCGATACCTGAATATTTCATACGCCAAACCACCTCTCTGTTTAAAATGGAAGCTTTTCACTTGTTCAAATCTGAAAAAAGGCTGAGCTAAAGTGTTTCCACCAAACTCAACCTTTTCTTTGCCCCTGATATAATAAGGAAGTTCCATACGCCCAATGAACGCATAGAACGGCTGATTTCCTGAATTCATGCTGTGCTTCGCCTGCATTCATCAAAGAAATTATGCCTCAGCCTTAACGCCATATTTACGATTGAATTTATCAATACGTCCACGAGCGGAAGCAGCCTTCTGCTGACCGGTGTAGAATGAATGGCATTTAGAACAAACTTCTACGTGGATATCTTCCTTTGTAGAACCAGTTACGAATTCATTACCACAGTTGCAAACTACTTTTGCCTGATAGTAATTTGGATGGATTCCCTCTTTCATGATTTTCACCTCGCATACTCTGATTTCTATTAAATCGCAGTCCGCAAACCGACTTTGTCTAATAAACAGCTTACACAGTATAACATAAATTTTTTTTTAATGCAAGCATTTATTTCTGCAAAAACCCGCATTCCCTAGAAAAAGCGCATTTTTTTGGAGGTTTCCACGAATTCCCTGTTGTTTCTTGTCCTTGAGAACAAATCCAGAATTTTCTCTACCGCATCTTCCGGTTTCAGGGTGTTGGTAGCCTTCCGGACGATATCAACGGCCTCCGCCTCTTCTCTGGAAAGAAGCAGGTCATCCCTTCTGGTACCGGATTTAAGGATGTCAATGGCAGGGAAAATCCTCTTTTCAGACAGTTTTCTGTCGAGAACCAGTTCCATATTGCCGGTTCCCTTAAATTCCTCATAAATAACATCATCCATACGGCTGCCTGTATCCACAAGAGCGGTGGCAAGAACGGTGAGGCTGCCTCCCTCCCTCATATTTCTGGCTGCGCCAAAGAACCGTTTCGGCATGTGAAGGGCTGCAGGATCCAGACCTCCGGATAAGGTACGGCCGCTTGGAGCCACTGTTAAGTTATAGGCCCTTGCCAGACGGGTAATGCTGTCTAAAAGGATCACCACATCCCGGCCATGCTCAACAAGGCGCTTGGCACGCTCGATCACCATTTCCGATACCCTCTTATGGCGATCCGGAAGCTCGTCAAAGGTGGAATAAAGCACCTCCACGTTGTTTCCGTAAATCGATTCTTTGATATCCGTAACCTCCTCAGGGCGCTCATCGATCAGCAGGATCATGAGATGGATCTCCGGGTGGTTTACGGTAATGGCCTTTGCAACGTCTTTAAGCAGGGTCGTTTTTCCTGCTTTTGGCGGGGATACGATCATTCCTCTCTGTCCCTTTCCAATAGGAGCTAAGAGATCCAGGACACGCATGGCAGTGGTGTTCTTCCCTCCATGTGTTTCCATGTGAAGTCTTTCATCCGGGAATATGGGGATCATATTTTCAAAGTTTGGACGGCGTTCCGCCACGCTGGTGGGATAGCCGTTGATGTTCTTTACATATAGCAGAGCGGCAAATTTTTCTGTAGCCGTCTTCACCCTGCGGCTTCCGTGGATGATATCTCCCGTCTTCATATTAAACCGGCGGATCTGGGAAGGGGCAACGTAGACGTCATTTTCCCCTGGAAGATAATTTTCACAGCGGATAAAGCCAAACCCATCAGGCATGACTTCTAAAATACCATGGGCTTCTATGCCGCTGTCTAACTCCTGCAGTTCAGGACTTGGCTGAAAATCTGCTTTTGGTTCTTCCGGAGCAGATTCTGTCCTAGCCTCATTTCTGGAATAAGACTCTGTGTTATTTCCCGGAGCAGGACGGTAGCTTGCCGGCCTTTGCTGGCCTTCCTGGCGGTAGGAACGGACAACCGTCTTTCTTTGGCTGCCTGCTGCGGACATCATCTGCTGATCCCCATTCATCTGTCCCTGCTGGCTTACCGTCTCTGGCTGAGACTGGGTCTGCGCCGCCGGATGGGCTGCAGCTTTAGGAACCTCTTTTTTTACTTCCTCCGCCTTTTCTGCTGAAACACTCCCCGGCGAAACTGGAAAAGCAGATGTCCCCTCTTCTTTTTGGCAAAGCAAATCTATAATTTCAGCTTTTCGCATGGAACTGCAGCCCTTGATTCCCTGGGCTTTGGCAAGCTCCTTTAGTTCCGCTAACGGCAATGTCTGTAATTTTTCACGCATATTATTCTCCTTCATGATTCCTTATAACAGTCGTTTCATAATCTTGGGAATGCTTCACGATAGAATATCGCAACAGATGGCCGGAAGGGTTGCTCCGGCCCAAATCATGCTAAATCAGGTCGTATGATACGCCTATTATATACCTTTATATAAAAAAAGAAAAGTTATTTTTTTAGTTCCCTTAAACGCTCTTTTATTTTACTCTCATAACCATTTTCCGTTGGGTGGTAAAACTCTGTTCCTTCCATTCCATCGGGTAAATACTGCTGTTTTACATAATTGCCGGGATAATCGTGAGCATAGAGATACCCCTGTCCATGGCCCAGCTTTGATGCTCCCTTATAGTGGGAATCCTGTAAATGAACCGGCACCGGCATGGTTTTCTGGTTCCTCACCGAATCCAGTGCCTCAAACACTGCCATGCAGGCTGCATTGCTCTTAGGCGCCGAGGCTACATAGGTAACTGCCTGGGACAGGATGATCTGGGCTTCCGGAAGCCCGATCCTCTCCGCAGCCTGGACTGCAGCAACCGCTACAACAAGAGCCTGAGGATCCGCATTTCCCACATCCTCCGCAGCGCAGATCATGATCCTTCTGGCAATGAATTTTATATCCTCTCCGGCATAAAGCATCCTTGCCAGATAATAAACGGCTGCATCCGGGTCCGAACCCCGCATGCTCTTTATAAAAGCCGATATGGTATCGTAATGATTATCTCCTGTCTTGTCGTAACGCACCACCCGCTTTTGGATGCACTCTTCGGCAACCTGAAGATTGATATGGATTTTTCCATCCGACAGGTTCCGTTCCGTGGTCAATATCCCAAGCTCCACCGCATTTAAAGCAGCTCTTGCATCTCCGTTGGAAACATCCGCCAGAAACTCTTTTGCATCTTCGTCAATCACAGCGTTATAGGACCCCATTCCTTTGTCCTTGTCATAAACCGCACGATGGATCAGCTCCCTGATATCCTCCCTTTCCAGCGGTTTTAGCTCGAATACTCTGGATCTGGAAAGAAGGGCGCCATTTACCTCAAAATAGGGATTTTCCGTGGTCGCTCCAATGAGGATTAATGTTCCATCTTCTACAAACGGAAGAAGATAGTCCTGCTGCCCTTTGTTGAAACGGTGGATCTCATCCACGAACAGTATGGTCTTTTTTCCATACATTCCCAGAGAATCCTTGGCTTCCTTTACGATCTCTTCCATGTCCTTTTTCCCGGCCACCGTGGCGTTGATCTGCCTAAAATCCGCACTGGTAGTATTGGCGATCACCCTTGCCAGAGTAGTTTTCCCGGTTCCGGGAGGACCGTAAAAAATTACGGAACCCAGCTTATCCGCCTTTATAGCCCGGTAGAGCAGTTTGTCCCTGCCAATGATATGCTGCTGCCCCACCACCTCATCAAGGGTCGCCGGGCGAAGCCTTGATGCAAGGGGAGACTCATTTTTCATGGTATTTTCCCTCATATAATCAAACAAATCCATTGTTATTCTCCCGTATCATGAAATCCGTTGGGGAAAGATTTCTGCCGGTTAATCCGGCGAAAGCCTTCCGGCTGTAACAAGAGTATAGCCCTGCTTGGGCAAAGTGTCAACAGCATCCCGTTTTCCTGCGCCTTCTTAAGAGTACAGTTTATCCTTCTTCCGGGTACTTCATATTCCAGTCATTCCGTATTCTCGTCATCATATTCATAACATCTGTTGTGTATTCCAGATACATTTCGTCAGATTCTTTGGAAACCGCCTTCTCCATATCCAATATTTCATACAATAAGGCATCATCCGTGGTTCCTGCCTCAATCACTTCCTGGCGACTATCCTCTGTGTAAGTGATCACCGCCTTGTCAGCCCTGGGATATTCAAAGATTTCAATATACCCCTTATCAAAAGCCACTGTGCCGCGCTTTGGCTGCTTTGCGTGGAGGGACAGAGAAATGGAGGCCATTTCCTGTTGATTGTTCATTAACAGGATCCCCGCCTGCTCATCTACACCGCTGGGTGCGAATTTGACCTGTGACAGAACCTGGTCCGGCGCCTCGGTCATGAACCATCTGGCAAAGGAAAGGGCATATACACCAATGTCTAACAATGCCCCGCCGGCAAGATTGGGGTTAAAAAATCTATTCTCCATATTATATTCCTTGTAGCTTCCAAAGTTCATCTGTACAAAGCGCAGAGTCCCCAGTTGGCCGCTTTTTACAATTTCCTTTAATTTCCTGTAAAGGGGCATATGATAAATCGTCATTGCCTCTCCCAGTACCAGATTGTTTTTATCTGCAATACCGGCTGCAACGGCAAGCTCCTGGGAATTCAGGGTAATTGATTTTTCACACAGCACATGTTTTCCGCTTTTTAATGCCTCTTTTAAATAGGTAATGTGGGTGTTATGTGGAGTTGAAATGTAGATAATATCCACCTGATCATCATGAAACATGTCATGAATATTATCATAGACCTTCTCTACTCCATATGTTTCTGCAAATTTAACTGCATTATCATGGGTTCTGTTTCCAACCCCATATAAGGTCTTTCCCCGCTTCTTCATGTTCTCTGCCAGCTGTTTGGCAATTTCGCCACAGCCTAATGTGGCCCAACGATACTCTTTCATAGCCCGATCCTCCTAATCATCTTGTTTTCATCACGCATCTTCTTTTAAATACTTCAATCGTACACAAACTCTATATAATGTTTATTATGGGCAGAACCTGTCCCTTTGTCAAGCATCGCCGCCAATCATATAACCGGATATATAACAATTATGTTATGTATAATATAGCTTATCCTCACTTCCCATAATATAAAAACCCCATTTGCTTCGGCATGAAACCTGCCGGGCAAATAGGGGTTGGAGGCTGAATCGTTACAGTGGTTCTTCATTCTTTCCTCTTTACTTCACACTCAATAAGGTTATAAAAAACGATTTATAACCCTTATCTGCAACAAATTCCGGCTAAGACGGGACAGATAAAAAACATTTCTGTTAATCCCGCATTTCTTTCGTATCAATTTTTTATAATGTATCTACTTTTACTTTTAACACAATCTTCTTTATTTCCTCAGGAGCTCCCATCTGGCAGCATGGCCTGTGGACATCCTCAGGAAAAAATATGGCATAGCAGCCTTCTGTCATGGGAAGCATCAGTTCATTTACATCGTCTCTCTCTTTGTAAAAAAGAACGTCATTTTCTTCAAGCAGATCCTCCAGCACTTCACCATCTCCGCAGTCCGGATAAAACCCGATCAATTCATGACCGCGCACCATATATTGAACATCAATATATTTTCTATGCACTTCCGGCCTCTTTTCCTCTGCTGGCCCTGTAGTAACTTCATTAATCTGCAAAATCAGATTCTCCCCATCCAAAGGATACTTTCCATGATGCATCTCTGTCACGTCAGTCTCCCTTAAAATCGATATTGCTTTACGGATTTTTTCCGTATAAGCTTTCTCAGTCTCCGCTGACCCAATATGTCCGTAAATCATAAATGTTCCCCTTTCCTTTTTGCAATCGATTGCGTAATTCTTATTTAGGATATCAGTTTTTTTTCAGGGAATCAATCCTATTAATTGCTAAATTCTCTCATGTACTTTTGTGGTTTTTGACATAAATATTATAAAAATTCAAAATGATATCTATTTGGGGAATCAATTGCGTAAAAGAAGGAATCTGTGCTGCAGGTAAGTCTGCTTCTTCCGCTTTCCTGTCTGCGGCCAGTTGTTTCCGAAAACCGGTTGGGAATCTTAATAAGCTTTTCAACTGCTTTCCCTTTGAATAATATCGGTAAATATCTTCATGTCATGAGGTGTTTCCTTCCCTTCAAGTGCTTCCAGCAGGATCCTGGAAGCATTCTGGCAGACTTCTACCAGCTTATTATCCAACGTTGTCAGCTTTGGAATGCAGATTTTTCCGTAAAGGGTATTATCGCTCCCAATTACTGCTATCTGGTCCGGGACAGCTATCTTCTTTTCATGGCAAAACTGCAGCCCACCAACAGCCAGCAAATCAATGGAATAGATGATCCCGTTTACCTCAGGATATTTCATAATGATTTCTTTCGTTGCCTGTCTACCCTTTTCAATCGCATGTTCCGGAGCCGTATCATTGTCCGTTGCATAAAAAATAAATCTTTCCCCATCTCCAAGACTGTTTTTCTTAAGGCCGTTCTTAAAGCCCTGGATTTTGCTGTTGTTGGAAGGTGTGATTGCATCCACGGCAAAGGTCAGATTGCGGCGGCCCTTTTTTACCAGTAAATCCACACACTCCTCCACTCCCTGCTCTTCGTCCACCAGGATCCCCCGTACATTCGGAAGATCCAGAGAACCGTTTACAAGCATTATGGGAATATCCGGCAAATGCTCTTTTATGCTTTTTTCTATCTCCTGGGTCCCAAACATGGACCCGATGAGAATGGCTCCCTCTATCCTTCTTTGTTCCAGGATTTTAATGTATTCTGCCTTTTTCACAGGAGACATTCCCGTACTGAGGGTGATACAGGTATAGCCTCTTTTGGTCATCTCCTGTTCAATGATATAGGCAGACTCCGTATGATGAGAGATGCGGATGTCCTCAATCAGGATTCCCACAATTTTTGAGGATTGGGTCACAAGGCCTCTGGCTGCCTCATTGGGGGAATAGTTATACTCTTCTAAAAGCTTTCGTATCCGATCCTTCGTCGTTTCTCCGACTCCCGGCTTATCATTAATCACGCGGGAAACCGTACTGGCCGAAACTCCTGCCTTCCTGGCGATATCATAAATTGTCATTGGCTCACCTCTTTTAAATGAAATAGAATTATATTAATACTAGCATTACAATTTATAATATTCAATAACAGATTCTCGGAAAGTACTGTATCTGTATTGCCGGGACATCAATTGATCCTATCTTGCTTTTCTTCCTCCCCGGCTTTCCCCGCTCCCTTTTCCTTTCTCTTTCGTTTTTTAAGGGCAATGGTCAGTAAGAGAAGCAGGATTAACAGCAGAATTGTAAGGATTGTCAAGGTAACGGAGTTTGTCAGCAGCCATTTTAGGAAATTCCAGAATCCGATTCTGCCTTTCCGTTCGTAGGTTGCTGTCGCCTGCTTTCGGTATATAACCTGGCTGGTTTCATTCTCTGCATCTGCTTCCATATAAACGCTATGATAAACAGTGGCTTCAACAGAAGGGAAAGTTACCTCCCCTCCGTATATTCCTCTGATATCTTTCACCAGTTTCCGGCCATAAGCGGTCGCTTTACGAATCATTTCTCCTTCTTTTCCTACAGGCTTCCCCTCCCACTGGATCCTGGTAACTTTGTAATATTGGGTAGGCAGGTTCAGATAATCCAGAAACTGATCTCCATGATCTATTAAAGGAGAATGATTGGAAATCTCAATCTGCCCCAGCATGTAGGAATCTGCATCATACCCGGTTACTGTAATGGGAAATGTAAAATTATAATCCCAGTAAGTACCTTCCATTTTATAATCAACCGCCGGAAGTCTCACCTTTAATTCCTGCTTTAAATCTTCGTTTATGACTTTTACTTCCGCAGCCTCTGGGAGAGAATCTATGTATTCCACACCTTTATATAATATAGAAGCTTCTGAATATTTTGTCGTTTCTTCCGTGATTACTTTTGTAAGTTCAGTGGTTTTCAGAATATACCTTTTTCCGTTTCTCTCTATTGCGTTTTTAGGGGTGTATTCCTCATGACTTCCCACAAAGGGGGCAGAATCATAAGCGATGGTATCACCTGGAGCGATCTCTTCTACCTCATCTATTTGAATGGATTTCAGTAGGTAGATGATTCCATCCTTTTCATAGACGTCTTTAAACTGGGATCTTCCATCTTCCTCCTTTATGAATGTTTTGTATTCCTTTTTTATTTCAAGATACTTTTCCTCTGCATGCACCATACCGCAGCATCCCAGAGCCATGGCTGCGATAAGGGATATAGCAGCAAAGCTTTTCTTAAGCTCGTTTTTCATCTTTCTTATCTCTTCTCCTTGTGAAAGCAATAACGGCAGCAATACCGATCAGCCCTATTCCTATAAATAATCCACCGCCCAGATAAATATCTCCTGTTTTTGGAAGCCTGCTCAGCCAGCCCCAGAACCCTTTTCCTTTATGATTGATGATTCCCAGTCCGCTTAAGCCTGACTGATACGCTGCCGTAATAATTCCTTTTTTCTTTCCATGCAACCGGAGGTTATACATTACCAATTCTCCCCTTACAGTTCCGTCATCCGTTACATAAATGGTTAGGTAAGTATCGGTCTTTATATGCCCTTCCGGGGCTTTTAATTCATGTACAGTGTATTTACCAGCATGCTGTGGCCGGAATAATAATTGGCCGTTTGCATCCGTTATTCCGGTCAATACCGGCTTTCCGGCTTCGTTTCTTATTTCCAATTCTGCTCCGGCCAGCTCTTCCCATGTTTCAGCATCCGCTTTTTGAATCAAAACTTCCGGTGAAGGATAATTTACGACTGACGTTGTACTGATTTCTGATATTTCACCGTTTTTAATGGTGAAATAGTAGATATGATCTGTTGCAAGGTAGCCGGAGGCTGCCTTTGTTTCCTTGTAGGTATAGGTTCCGTCTGCCGGAATATGGAATCTGGCATATCCATCCTTTTCTGTTCTTACAGTCAGGCATAAACTTCCGTCAGACCGGTAAATAGAAAACTCCACTCCTTCTAATCCCTTGCCTGTTGCTGCATCTGCCTTATAGAGATGCATTTTATCTGATCCAGGACTTTGCCTCTTTGGATCTGTCATCGTGACTTCCAGCACTTTTGATTCTTTTGGTACTGTAAATGGTACATCAGAGGAAAGGAGATATCCTGATGGAGCTTTCACCTCATGAAGGTAATATGTTTTTCCTGCCGTCAATCTTCCGGTAATATCTATGGTCTCACCTGTTGTTACAAAGTCTGAAATGACCATATTTTTTTGCTGATCCAAGATCTGTAAAACAGCTCCTTTTAATAATTGTCCTGATGAATCTACTTTCTTTAAGCGGACCACAGTAGCCTCATTTTTCATCTCAACAATATCAACTGTTCCGTTTTTGCTGACAGTAAAAGGAACACTTTCTGCATAAGCATATCCGTCTGCCGGGTGTATTTCATAAAGCCAGTAACGCTCTCCTGCTTTTAATTTTGCAATGAGTTCATGAGGTTGTTCTTTTGAAACCCACTCATCCATAACATTTCCATCCTTGTCTTTTATGCTCATATAGTTCCCTGGGAACTCCTCATTGCCAGTTATGGCCTTTTTAGACAGGATCACATGGGTTGGTTCGTCTATCATCACAATTACATCTGTGTCACCGTATAAACTCACTACAAAAGGTATATCTTCTGCATAGGCATATCCATCTGCCGGTCTGACTTCATGGAGCCAGTAACTTTTCCCCGCTTCCAGCTGGCCTTTCAAATTTTCAAATTGGCTTTTTGTAGTAAAGATTAAATCTTCTCCGGCTTTTAAGCCGTTTCTATCATGCAAAGCCTTGGTGGGGGTCTTATCTTCGTTCAGGATCTGAAGCACACTTCCTTCCAGTGGTTTTTCGGCTTCTGAAGGAGTTCCCTTACCCATATTCCCAGCAAGTTTTTTAATCACTACTTCTGTTTTCCTATCCTTCATGGTAATGGTAATTGATTCTGGCTCTTTAGGTACGGTGAAATCTATGCTCTGACTGAGGGCGAAACCGGCAGGTGGCTCTTCTTCCACCAGTTCATACACGGCACCGGCAGTCAATATTCCCTTTAAAAGATATGGTTTTCCTTCTGGGATTAAGGTCTCAATAACAGTACCAGTTTCTTTTTCCCGGATAGAAAAACGCCCTCCGGTTAAAAGTTCTCCCGTTTCCTCATCCATTTTTATGATTTCAACCTCTGTCTTTTTATCCTGCATAATGATGGTTTCTGGAATGCCGCTCTCCTCTGCTGTAAAGCAAATCTTGTTTTCGTAGAAGTAGCCTTCCGGTGAAATATCTTCCTTAACTGAGTATTTCTTCCCTGGGATAATAAGTTCTGCGGGGATAACCATCTTCTCTCCTTTCTCTTTGGTAAACTCATAGATCACCGTTCCGGTTTCTTCATCTATAAGGCTGTATTTGCCTCCCGCAAGTTCTTCTCCGGTTTCTGCATCCACTTTTGAAAAATACAAGTGTATCGGACGATCCTCCATATCCACATTATCAACCATTCCGTCTGCATTTAGCTGGAAGCGGTATATTCCGCTTGTAAGGCTGTTTCCGTCACTGTATGTTGTGGTTTCAGTGAGCTGGTAGTTTCCTCCTGCTGTTAAGATTTCCCGGATCGTTTCATTGTTTCGGTTGTTTATAAATACTGCGCTCTGAGGATTTTTTGATACCTCTCCTGTTATCGTTCCTTCTTCCGTCTGCCCGGTGTATGATGTACTGTCATATCCGTCTTTTGGCTGCTGTATGATCTCGTAGCTGGTTCCGTAGGGAAGCCCTGCAAAGATCAGAAAGCCATCACCGGTTATGGTGATATTTCCTTCTCCCTTGATCCGGCCCTCTGATGAACCGCTGTATGCCTGGTATCCGGTTAAGGTTTTACCAGCAGCGTCTATAAGCCTTACATGAAGGGTAAATTCATCCGCCTGATCCTTTCCGGTACCAGTCAGTTTATTTATGATGGTAATGGAACCCGCTGGAACAACGGGATTTGTGAGAGTCGTTTGCTTTATTACTGCTTCTATCTTTGTTTCAAAATACGCCTTCGTCTGCGTTCCCTCTTCACCGTTTACCACAGCTACTACATCCACCGTACCACTTTCATGAGCGGTGATTTCCGTAAGGTTCCAGGTGACAATTCCCTTTTGTTCTGCTCCGTAATCTGTGGACCTTAAATATTCAAGCCCATCTGTAAGTACTGCTTTGACCTGGATATCTGTTGGATAGTTGTAAGG
The DNA here is from genome assembly GCF_000526995.1 of Lacrimispora indolis DSM 755. Taxonomy (NCBI): domain Bacteria; kingdom Bacillati; phylum Bacillota; class Clostridia; order Lachnospirales; family Lachnospiraceae; genus Lacrimispora; species Lacrimispora indolis. The sequence goes on from NZ_AZUI01000001.1 coordinate 1,224,145, forward strand.
ATTGGTATAGGAAACCGTGTATTTTATGACGCTTCCTGTCTTTACTGCACTTTGACCCACACCCACGCTGCCTGTTACCTTGGCGATTGAAACTTCCCTGGTTACCGGATTCTTGATGGTGTAATTGTGATTGTCCTCATTGACAGTCCAGTTTGCAAGGACGTTTCCCTCTGCATTGGTCAGCTCCTGCCGGGCTTCCAAATAGGTTCTGGAAGAAAGGGTGCAAGACCCGGCTTCATCAAAATAGATCCTTTTTGTTTCCTTAAAAGACTTTTCTGTCCTGCCGTCTGAGTACCTGGTGTATTCGTTAATCTCATATAAGTGGCCATCTATAACACCGTCCTCTGCTGTTATCGCCTGACTGTTGCCTGATCCAATCAATGGAGGAAGTTCAGTCCCCATATCTAAATCTTTTAAAACGGTGTAGACCTTTACTGGGACCCTTCCGGTTACGGTAAGGGCTTCGATATGGTCATTTTCACCAGCCAGCTTCAAGACACTGAAGCTGTTTGAAACATGCCTGATTCCGGTTCCAGTTTTATTTAAAGTAAAGATCACCGGCTTTGAAAGGGCAAATCCGGGTGGAGCTTTTAGCTCTTCCATGATGTATACCCAGTTTGCTGACAGCTTCTTTGTCAAAGTAAATCCATCCGGTCCTGAAACCAAAGTTTCAATGGCTACTCCATCCTTTTGATACTCCCCATTAACGGCTACTGCATGATATACAGCGATTTCCGCACCTTCCACAGCCATTCCATTATTAAAGTTTGTCTTTTTAAATTGGATCTTTGTTGGCTGGTTCTCAATTTCACAGGTATAAAGTATTTCTCTTCCGCTCTCTTTCCCATCAAACTGGAATTTCTTCATTCCTTCGGAGATCTGGTAATAATCCGGCGGGGAAATTTCTTCAATGGCATATGTGTATGGTCTTATGGTTCCGTCTGTCTGCACCAGGCCCACGGGAAGTCCGGTAATTTCCGCCGTTCCGTCAGCGCTTGTTGTCATGTACCAGACATCGCCGGTATCCTTGTTTGTCACTTTAAACCGGGCATTTTCCAGACCTTGCCCGGTATCAGAAGCTTTCTTTTTAATTTCCAGCTTTCCTACTGTTGGGGTATTTACGACCCGGTAAACAGGGATTTTTTCTTCGCCCACAAGGATCTTTACCGGCTCTATTTTCTGCATGTAAGCCGGTGGATTTAGCTCTGCGATATAATAGGTTCCGTACGGGGTTTTATCAATCCTGTGTGGCTTTAGATCTCCTACAGAAAGTCCTTTAAGAATATCCCCGTTAAATCTATCATTTTCCGTATATCTTCCATCCGATCCGGACAGCCAGGTTTCAACCAGGTGGCTTTCATCTTCTACAAAGTACCCGGCTTCATCGGCCCGATAAAGGGCCAATTCTGCACCTTCCACGGCATACTCATTTGTTCCGTCTGTTACAACCTTCAAGACGTTGATGTATTTTTCTTTATTTTCCAGGCTGATCCTCTGCACGCTTCCGGATTCTTCAAGGACTACTGCTTTGGGATCGGCTGTTTCAAAGCCTTCTGGTGTCTTTTCTTCCACCAGGACGTAATTTCCCACCTTCTTCCCGTCTTTCTCTGCATTGAGAGGAAGATAATCAATCCGGTGCACGCCTTCTAAGGTGTCATAACTTTTTACCCCGTTTTCCTCTTTGTAGTTGAACTGATATTCAAAATTCAGTGGAAGTTTCCCGTCCGAATCAAGGGAGCCATTTTTCACATTTCGGTAAATGGTGATCCGGATTGTTTTTCCGGCATCGGTGATCCAGATCTGGACGGCGCCCTCTCCTTTTCCGGTCTGAAGGCTCTCGCTGCGCCCTGCCGCCCGTTCCCCGTCTTTGGTGTACCAGGTGAGAGAGGTAAGACTTTCCCCGTACTCTTGGTAGGCTGCCTCAAAGTCTGTGATAAAGCTGGACTGATTTTCTGACAGGCCAAGAAGGTCTTTTATACGGTCTATAAATCCAGTACTTTTTTCAAACTTTTCGGTGTACTCAGTCAAGTCATCGGTCATCCATTCTGTTATCTTTTTGTTCTTATCAAAGACCGGCTTTCCTTCATCCATTACAATTGTTCCATTACCGTCCGTCTTTGCTTCGTAAAGAGCCAGACCTGCTGCATGACTGTTTGGAAGCTGCCTCTTTTTCCCGGTGCTGTCTACGTAGTATTTGTAGACCTCCAGCTTGGTATGGTCATTCTTTAAGTTTATGGTCTGTACTTCTCCGGTCGCTTTCACCGTAAGCTCTATAGAACTGCGGACATAGCCGCCGCCTACTTCTGCCTCTTCCAGGATATAATCCCCTGCAGGGATTCCCTCAAAGTATTTCGGGGTCCCATCTGTGATCCAGTCAGCCACGATCCGTACCGGTGCATTGTCAACGGAATTTTCTACTGTCCATTCTGCCGGTTTGCTTTCTGCCTTTATAAGATAATATCCTTTTGGATAGGTCACGCTGTCTGTGGTATAAATCCGATTTGCCTTGAAGAGTACTAAATGCGCCCCGGATACCTGGCCGTAACCGTAGGCCCCCTTCGGCTCAGTAACAGTAAGGTTTTCCTGAGAGCCTGATCCTTGGTCATAATCACTTACAGCGTGCCCCGCACTATCGGATATGACGTTTATCCGGTACTGGCCCGGTGCATCGGTCTTGACGATCTCCACCTTGATCTTTTCATCTTCCATTCCGGTCTTTTGTACTTCCCTGGTTTCCGTAACAGTAATGCCTTCCGGAAATCCTTTTGCATAACCGGATGGAGCTTTTACCTCTTCCAGAATGTAGGTTCCTGGAATCACCCGTTTTATCATATCGGCCTGCCCCACGGTCATTTCCTTTTTAAACGGATCATTGGGGTACTTCTCTCCGGTGATCCAGGTGTTTTCCATGATCCAGGCTTCTCCCTGGCGGTGGTAAAGTTTCTTATCGTCTGTAGTATCCTCTTCTTCCCCGATATCCTCCATGCCGGTCCTGTTATTGATCTTGTATGCAGCATTGTTGTAGGCGGAAAGAAGGTCATCGTATTTATAGCGGACGTAATCACCGTCAATGTCATAGACGGGATTGCCCTTTTTATAGGTTTCTGCTGATCTTTGGTAATACTCCGGAAGTCCGTGGCCATTTAAGACGGGATTCATGCTTTTATTCAAGCGCTTTCCGTCATAAGTCCCTGTAAAGTATTCCTGATCCGTATCCGCATTGATGGAAGCAATTCTCCAGGTTTTGATTTTTTCCCTGGCAATGGCTGCTCCGGTTTTGGTTTTGGATACCTTTACCGGCCATACCAGGAGCTTTTGCCCTTCCTTTGCGTAGGCCATGCCGGTGGTGGGATTTACATACGCATCCCGGTTTCCGTTGCTGTCAAGGTGATAGAGAATGGTTCCATGGCTTAAGGTAAAGCATTTGTCCGCTGCGGAATATTTCACCGCTGTTAAATCCCCTCCGGTCAGTTCAAAGACAGGCTGCCCGGACTTCAGCACATAAATGGATTCTTGGTTTTTTATCTGTACCCGATTCCCATTTCGGTCATATCCATAAAGCTTTCCATCCGTTCTGGTTTCCGTCACCTTCAGTTCCCCGAGGGAATAAAACAGAATATCCGTATCTCCCCGCTCTATTGTTCGGTAGGTCCAGGTTCCTTCCCCTGGATCTCCGTTTATGCTTCCTTCCTCATCTTCCTCCCGGATAAATTCAATGCTTGTCCCGGCGTATCCCTTTAATACCTGAATGGACTGAACGTTGTTATTCCGGTCCCTCGTTACCTTTACCCCGTCATAGCCATAATCACCGCTGTCCCCGTTTTCCTTGATCTCTATGGCATCGTAAAGAGCCATCTGCGCCCCTGCCACGTAACGGGTGTTATCGTCTGCGGTGTCTAATGGTCTGGATATCAGGCCGTAACCAGCAAATACGCCGTCTACGTAAACCGGCTCTGCATTTTCTCCGGAGGTCTTTCTGGACTCTAAATACTCCAGGGTGCCTTTGTACCAGGCGTAACCTAAATAAGTTCCGTTCTTGTAGGCAAACTCCAAGTTTTCCGTCCCATACTTTTGTTTTAATTCCAGTTCGGTTCCTTCCAGTCTGGTATTGGTCTTGTAAGTAACAGTATTTTCCGTATCCTTAATTTTGGATACTTCCAGACGAACCGGAGTATTTCCTATATAGATCCTTGCAGTGTTTGTGATCTCCTCCGGGCCTTCTCCTGTCTTATCTTCGTAAATAGCCGCTGCTACCCGGTTATCCCTGTTTCCGTCAAGGTAATAGGTGGTCCGGTCAGAATAAATCTCTATGGCTACCGGCTTTGTTCTTACGTATCCAGTTGGGGGCCTTACCTCACAAAGTACATAGGTTCCGGCTCCAAGTGGCTGTGGGGTAATCAGGTATCCGGTATTTTGATCCTGATAGGAAGTTTCTGTTAAATCCTCTTCCTTGGCCTGAAGGCCGTCCCTGGTGGTTGTAAAGGCTTCAAACCGGCCCGTTCTTCGGCCTTCCTGATCCGTAAGAATCACCTGTTCCGATTCCTTACATACCGGGGTTCCTGCCGGAACAGTTCCCTTCCAGACATTCCCTTCCAAGGCTATATTCCTGGTTCCCATGGCTTCCAGAAATTCCTTTGATCCTTCGATTCGGGTATCTGTTTCATAAAACTTCACCAGGCCATCCGTATACTCTCCGTCCTCCCTGGACGCTGCATAAAGGGTAAATAACGCTCCGTCATGGAGAAGGTTTTCCCCGGTTTCTGAATCCAGCTTTTCAATCCTCAGCTTTGTTTTAAAGAACGTGTTGTAAAATTTTGTATACCCAAAACCTTTGTATGAACTCTCTCCATTTGCGGAAAGGGCGCTGTCCTCAACCTCTGTAACTGCATTGTCAGGTGCCACAGTCGTCCACGGCACAAGCATAGGGGCATATTTCCCATCATAAGCAACCTGTACGCCTTGCATGGCCGTTACGTTGTCCTTGTATTCGATTCCAGCACTCTCCGTAGGGAATGGAACATTATTTGCTGTGCCTTTGTTTTCTGCCACGGAGCTGTATCGGTAATATTTTGATACGGCTTCCCTACCGCTTAAGCCTTCTGACAGGTAATATGGGACATTTTCATTGGTCCTGTTGTCCTGTTCATTGTAGTAGTTCTGATACGGTTTGAATGCGCTCTGGCTCAAGGCAAAGTAATCACCCGGCCCGGTTCCCGTCACGCCGTTTTTAATGTTGTCAATGTCCATGCCGTACTTGTAAACTTCAAAGTCACCATCCGCATTCCTGCCTTTGATTACATGGATAGCTTCTTCATTAAAACGGATCTTGTACTTACTCTCCATCTCAGGCTGTGTTATGCCGGCAAAATAATTGTAGTAATTATTAGTCACTTCCGGTGTAGCCTGAGAACCGTCATAGTTTGCATATACAGACGGAAGAGAGACTTCCCGTGGCTTATCAATCTGGTAATGCTTGTTCTTAAAATCCCCAAGATTGCTGAATTTCGGCTGTTGCTCTGCCACTACATAGGTTCCGTATGGCAGGTATTTTGATGCGGCAAAATAATAGCCATCACTGCTTCCGGAAACGGCACCGAATAAGGTATCCGCCGAAAGCGTTGTGAGATCCTGATCTGAGCCACCGTCCTGTGCACTGTCCCAGTCAATAGAATAAATCCGGTCAAGGTCATATGCAAAGAAGGGTTTCAAATAGTTTCCCGCCTTTCGGACAGCTTCTGACAGGGCTTTGTCGTAAACTTCATCGGAATAAGCATTGCCACCTGTGGCGCTTTCCGTTTCTCCGGCTTGATTCTTTTTAACCAGCTTTGCCGCTTCGTCATCCAGATACCAGGTAATGGCAAATTGGCGGACGTTATCAGAGCGAAGGGCATTATTGGCAGCGATATCCGATGTATTAATATGGTTTTTGATATCCGGATTATTATGGACTGATGGATACTGTTTCTCCGCCCCGTTTGTTCCAAAAAGGAGCTTCTTTATTAAGGCAAAGAGCTTAAAGGATGTGCTGTAGTTTTCTGTATGATCCCATTTATCATTATTAGCCACGTTTATGGCATCAAAGAACTTGTCATAATTGTAACCAGAAATCATTCTTGCTTCTGCACTGCTATCCGCCTTTATTGATATGGTCTCCAGCAGGTCAGTATAGCCGTTATTCTGGCTTTCATTTATAAAACCATTGGTATAGCTGTACAAGGAATCGTTGCTTACGATTGAGTCACCGGAATCTTTGTATAAAGGAGAGGTAACATGCTGCACTTTTGTGAAAACCTTGTTTACCAGGGCTGGGAATCTCTCCTTTTGCTCAAACACATTCACTTCATTCCCCATCCGGTCCTGCCAGATTACATTTCCTTCGTTGTCACGGTATAGACGTTCCAGGTTTGATTTTAAATACACCTTAAAGCGGAAGTTATCCATTTTCTTGGCCACCGTGTCTCTTCCAAGATGCCCTCCAAAGGTCCTGGTAAACCAGTCATCATGGGCTTCTGCATGGAAGTTAATGTTGTCATATGAGCTTTCATCAATGGTTTTTGTTACTTTAATCTGCTGGCCAATGATGCGTTCCTGCACAAGAATTGGCGTCTCCCTTGTATTTCCGTCCTCAAGCAGATCATGATATCCGTTGCATATCAGGCGCTGATTCTTTATGAAAGTCTTGTTGGTATCAAAATCTAAGGAAGTAAAGGCCCCGGCTCCTGCTCCTGCTCCGGAAACACGTATTACGTATTCCGCATTGGATATGCCGGCCCCAGCCGTATATCCCCACACATTATTAGAACCAATCTTGTTTATATCTCCATTTGTTACAATGGTCTTTCCATTATCAAGTGCGATTGTAAAGTTGCCTGATTTGATTCCGGTAAGGTCCATATCCTTTGAGCCAACATGAATGGTATACTGCTTTGCCTCCTGATCATAGAAGTAATAGGTGCTGCCCTCCCGGTCAGCCACTTCTTCCATGGAGTTAACCTTTGTGATTTTAGAAGAGCTTACATTCTCCTCGTTTACAATGACTTCCTTGTAATTTGGCTTCCAGACTTTCCTGGTTACGGGAGTATGGCCAACGTAAGTTCCGTTATTTAAGTACCAGTAATCGTAAAGGGTTTCCCCTGCAGCATAACGGAGATACCTCTCACTGTCTGTCGGGTACATGGTTTTATCCGTTGGGATTCCATCATCGCCCACTTCATAATCAGGCGTAACGTTGATAATGTATTTGCCAGTGTTTGCTACTTCTGCGGCATTTAATTCGCTGCCGGTATACTTTCTAATGACATATCTTCCGTAGGTGGTATTGAGTTTCGTTAAGTAAGCAGCCACAACATCACCACTGGAATTTGTCTGATACAACAAAGTCTTTCCCGGCGTCATGCCGACAACGACCGTTACAATAACTTTTCCGCCACTGTATTCCATCTTTTGAAGTCCGCCATAGGTAAATACCTTTTCATTGATGAAATAATTTAAAATCGCCTCTATCACTGACTGATTCGTTGTGACATTCTCAATTTCAAGGACCATTTCCGGCTTGCCATAAACGGTTTTTCCATTCACAGTCCGCTTCTCATCGTAGACTGGAACATCTACCGTGGAATAATTACCATCTTTCGGAGTCTCCATATGGAGAGCATTGCGCATCATCTGTTCTAATTCGGCTTTCACATACTTTATGTTACTGTCTGAATTTGTAAAGGTGCCGGCAAATCTTGTTGGGTCACTGGCAATAGCCGTTCCTTCCGTAGGAAGCTTATCTGCCTCAGTTCCGACAGCTTCATAGGGAACCTTTATGGTTGCAGAAACTCCTGGCTTCTCAATCATGTTTCCATTGATATCACGCTTATAAACGGAATCGGATTCTGCTGTCAGATAAAAAGGCGCTTCCTTTGCATCTGCCCAGTTTCCTCCGTCCACTTGCTGGATCACCACCGGATTTAATGTGACGTTATTTAAGTAGATGCCTGCCCCCTCCGGAATCCCATCAAGGACTACATTATAACCATTGGTGGCATCTTTAGATTTTGTTTCAAGAAGAATCAAGTTTTCCTTATTTCCATAAGCAGCATTCCCCTCCGGGAAAGTAACTGCATGATATAGCTGTTTTGTGATCCAGACAGATCCCACAGGAGCCGTTTTTGAATCAGCGGTATCACCATAGGACTCACGGGTACTCTCTTCTGCATTTGTAACCTCCAGGTTTTTTCCGGTGATGGAAAGTTCGTATCCCTCGGAACGGGAAAGTTCTTTGACATAATAATTGCCAAGAATCAAAGGTCTCCCGATCCAACTGTCCCCATTCATGGTCTTATTATCTTTATAGATGCGGCCCCTTTCTTCCTGTGGCTGCGCCTTTTCATATCCTTCTTTTACATATAGGTTTTCTGGATAGCTCTTCCCGGTATATTCAATTTTCCCTATCTTGTAATTGTAGATACTATGAGGTCTTTCTGTTACTGTTAAGAAGGAACCATCTCCATTTTTATCTGTGGTTGCCACAGCAACAAGATCATTGGCATCAAATACCACTCCGATACCGGAGGTCACATTTCCATTGTCATCCCGTTGGGTGTCTGGTCCGTAAATTGGATCAGCCGCAAACAGGCCATATACAGCACCTTCTAAAGTGGCATCACCCTGGGTATCTCCATAGGAATTATATCTTCCAAACTCCCCGTCCTTTAATTCCATGTCCTTCTTATTGAAATGGACCTGTCCTGGTACACGATGATCGTATACTTTAAAGGTATGGGCTGTATTGTTGCTTGGTCCTTTATCCACTTCTGGTTGACTGTCCTCTTCTCCATTTTCGAACCCCTTACTGGAATCTCCGCTAAGAGTACTGAAACCAAGCATTGTTGTCATAACTGGCTCTTCGTCAGTATCTTCTGCCAAAAGGTTGATTTGTCTGATTCCTCTTTCTTCTTTAGGAAGGGCGGCATCGGAGTCTGTGGCCAGGCTATATCTTAACAAACGGTTCATAGAATTCCTTTTGGCCTGCGATGGAGTAGACTCCTCTTCATCATCTAAGAGTTCATCCGGGAATTCCTCTTCTTCAGCATCAAACTCCTCATCATATAATTCTTTTTTATCCTTAGCGGTAAGCTTTACGGTAATTTCCTTCTCTTCCACAAAAGCGGTGGGAAGTCCGATGAACTTAAGAAGTTTGTTTATGATTCTTTCTCCTAGTGGAAGATCATAGGTTTCTTTCAGGATTAAATCTCCGCTTTCCTCAGAGGATTTCAAGTATGTAGAAGGACTTGCTACCTTATCTCTGTTATCAGCTAATAAAAGATCACTTTCATCTATCTGGCTGGATTCCTCTAATTCAGGAATTTCCCTGTTAGTCAAACTCCGCATGGCTGATCCAGCAAATCCCTCAATACCTGTATCAGCCGAACTATTCTTCGTCATGTTCCGGACATATCCGGTGACCTTTATATCTGCATTACTGGAACTTTTCCATTTTTTAGGTTTTTCTGCTTCGGAAGCTGCCGTTGTGATGATCTCAATCGGAACATCATCCGGATGTCCCGGATCATGAATGATGTAACCATCTCTTGGCTTGGTTTCCCGGAACGTGTAGTCATATTCAAGGTTGATAAAGGTTTCATATGCAGCGTCCCTGGCAGCTTTACAGCCTGATGCTTCAAATGCCTCTTCTTCAGATGGTTCTTCCTCACTGTTACATAACCAGTGATGGAAGGTTCCTCCACTGGCTGCAGCACGGGCTTCGCATTCGTCTATGGCCGCTTGCCATTCCTCCATCAATTGTTCATACTCTTCTGCCCCTTCATCAGCTTCGTTGCTTCCTTCTCCTTCCTCACCCTCTCCACTTTCCGATTCATCAATTTCCGGTTCCGGGGGGAGTGGATGACCATTACAGTAGGCATGACTAAAATCATAAAAACGTGTATCTTTATGAGATATACGTCCACTGACATTTGTTATCAGATCATCATCAAACACCAGCCAATCCTGCCAGGTTGTTGGGTCTTCTCTCATGTTATCTTCGATGATTCCGCCGCCAGACTCGTTATTACTTAACTGACTATTATCGAAACGCTCTAATACCTGCCAGGTAGAACCCTGCAGCGGATTTCCAGTTTCATAATCCCTCTTTTCCAGTTCAACTTTATAATTGGCTTCAAAGGTTTCGTTATGTTTATAGATCTTTAAGGACACCTCTCCACCGCCCTTGGTGGGCGTAGGTGTATTTGGGCTGTATTTTGTAGTGAGGTAAAATTCGCAATTTATTTCCTCTACATTTCCTTTAGCCCGGTATAACTGCTGGGAACTTGGAACATTACACTGAAAATACTCCAAACGGCCTGTTACTTCTAGTACATTAAAAAAGGTAGGATCGTAACTAATCTTCATAACTGCTTCGGTTGGTTTTTGACCAGCCGGAATACTAGGAAAGCTCCAGAAAAGCTTCTGTCCCTCTGTGTTAATAACCATTCCCGGCGTCACAACGTCAATGGTGCAATACTTCTTAAAGGTTTCCCAATCGGTAAGTCCAGTTAACTCATACAGCTTTGTCGTATCTATTTCTCCGGGTCCGCTTCTTAGTTCGTTGATGTACATGGCCTTGTTAGCGGTATTATATTTACTAATCAACTTAAGGATATCTTTTGGGCTTTTACAGCCTTCTGGAATGTTTGCTAATGACATAAAACCATCATTGGCCAGGTTTTCTATCCATTCTGATCCGCCATTACTTTTTCCTTTAGTCCAAGCGACATCTCTTGCAGTATCTCTATCAATCCTGCCAAACTGAGTAGTAAGAGAGGTCTTTCCATCATAACTCCCAAATGCACCGATATAAGCCCAGAACATTCTTTTCTGTTCAATGCTTCCTTGATTGTAATCAATATCCATGTTAACTTTGGAATAGTCATAATTGCTATGGGCTGAAGCTCCTTGGTTCATGCACAAGAACCACTTATTTCCATCGTCACCAGGCGCTTTACCCATCAAATATGGGTGCCCAGCCTGTCCGGAACTAACAAATACCAAGCCGAATCCCCAAGAATTAAAGACACCTGGAGGAAGATAGGTAAATATAGGTGTCAATAATAAGACTGTCGCAAGCAACGCAGCAATTTTCTGTTTTAATTTTATGCGGCTTATAATGTTCTTCCAATTTTTATATTTAAACATTTATTCTCCTTATTTTTCATTTTCTCCAAATGTTTTGAGCAAAGAAAAAAGCTACCGATTATGATTAACCGATAGCTTTTCGTTAAAATATAAAAATATTTAATTAAATTTTATAAATGGAGCTTGTTCTCCCTGAATAATTCCATATGATATATTGGGGAACTTTCCTTCCACACTTATGGGAATCTCATAGCCAGTTCCTTGACAGTATTCTCCAAGTTGCTGATAATTTCCAAGTATATTTTTTTTATACACATCGGCTACTGTAAAATAATTATTTTTTATTGTTGGCTCATAAGCTAACCACACACCATCCACCAAAAACACAGGAAAAATATGATTTCCTGAACTAAGTCCACTTACAGGCAATCCAACACATGCTGATAGTAAATAAGCTGCATCAGTATATCCATCGCAATTTGCTTTTCCATCTATCAAGCAGCTATAAGAATACTGAGTTCCTTCTTGGGACAAGTAGTCCGCCTGTGCGATTCTCTTAGCAATCCGTACTGCTTTTTCATAATCAGTTGCATTTCTCCAATCAAAACTATTTAAAAAGTTCCGAATTTCTGCAGCTAGGCTCTCTACTTCTTCCGATGTGTGACCTTCCAAGCCTGTAGCTGGATATCCCGTTAATTTCGCAATAGCAGCCAATTCCCTTCCTGCAAAATAATTGAGAGAAAGAGGATCTCTATTTTGGGTGGCAAGATCCAAAGCATACTGCAAATGATTATTGGACTCATAGAAAAAGTTATTCGGATCACTTTTCCAAGCAGTAGTACCAGTAACCGGGCTGGTCACAAACCATGGTTCCATATAGCCTTTTAAGGGATACTGTGGATCATAGCTCCCTGTACTAGCCTTTGTTGATGCATTGGCATTTTTTGTCTGTTCTATTCCATTTTCAACCCATACCCCATCTGCATTCACCGTGTAGCCATCCGGGGTGGTTGTATTAGTGAGCATATTGCCATTCTGGTCAAAATAATAGGACTTCCCATCAATCCATTGCCAGTTAGCTGCGTAGCTGCCATTGTCATTCCGGTATTTCCAGTTGCTTCCATCCTGGATCCACTGGCCGGCAAATGAAGTTGTTGCTGATCCAATTATAAAAATAGCTGTCATCACAGCCGTCAATAACTTCTTTTTCATACTTAAATCCTCCCTTAAAGTCTATTATATAAATCTCCGATTTGACAACATCATAAATTCGTGCTATTCTAAAGGTACAAAGGGTAGCCAACTCCACAGAGTGGCTTCCAAATTATTGATTAATCATTTAAAAATAATCACCAATGCTTTGGTCGGCTGGGTGATTATTTTTTTGTACCTTTGTCATTGCGTTTCACGTATGTAAGTATTGCAACGATTAACACTGCAACATTTATGATTACCATAAATTCCTCATAAGTGTTCACAATCACCACCTCCTTTCGGAGATGGAAACCACCCGGCAGATTGACTACCATGATAATAATACCATATCATGGTAATCTTTACAATTTTTACTTATAACTCTATTCCTCTCTCCTTGGTACAAAATGTTTCTTCATAACAAGGCCAGGATTTCTAAGCGAATTTCTCTCCCTGAAAGCAGGCTTTTATAGAAATTTTCAAGATATTGGCTTATTTCAGTGATTCCATTCCTATATTCAACAAAGTTTGCTCTCACGAGTGCATTTCGAAAAATATTAACAGCGATCCTTAAACATAGCATTGTCTACCTGGAAACCTATATTATATAGGTACGTTTCATAAATACTTCCGTCGTTATAGTTATTCTCTCCATTAATCGATGTACCTTTCAGATTGAGGAAATAAATGAAGCAATTCCTTTTATCATCTTCTCTTCGATTAGTCCGGTATAACTTTTATTTTTTCAGTATCAAAGTCATACAATAACTGCAAATATCATTAAATTCATAAGTAAGAGATAGATAGGTGTATCTTCATCTAACCTATCCTCTTTATATTATTATATCGGTTTAACATATTCGATTGTCAATGTCCTGCTTGCTACGAAGTATATGCTATGTAACCGCCTTAACTGTTAAATGGAAGTTCTTCATTACCCACTCCATCAGGAGAGTTCATAAACTCGTCCCCTGCCGCACCAGACGGTTCTTGCCTGGAATTATCAGAAGATGCTTTCTTGCTATCAGCAAATTCCTGTGTTTCAATAACGATATCCGTTGTATAAATCCTTACGTTTTCCTTGTTCGTATAACTCCCAGTCAGGATTCTTCCGGAAATCAGTACTCTCATACCCTGACAAAAGTGCTTTTCTGCAAACTCTCCCGCTTTATCAAATGCAACACAATTGATAAAATCCGCCGTTTGTTCATTGCCCTCCTGATTCCTGCGGCCTATACGGTCAACTGCAAGAGTATATCTTGCAATTGCCATACTACGCTCTCCCTGGGAATATCTTACTTCTGGATCACGGGTTAATCTCCCCATTAATATCACACGATTCATATTTTCCTCCTCTTCTCCCCTGCTAAAAAAGCAGAGGAGATATGTTTTCAAAGTGTTTTACTGTATCCATTGCCCCTTCTCATTTACCATAAAACCATCTGGAGTAACAGCATTGATTAGAAGTTTCCCTCTCGTTCCATCAGAAACCGAATTAAAATAATACCAGACTCCTTCTGCAGCATACCCTGATTCACCGGATATGTATTGCCACCCGGTAAGCATCTGTCCCTGGGTTCCATCAGAAGCGGCTTTTAAGTAATAAATATTTCCGTCTGCATCCGTGTACCACCCCGATACCATAAATCCATCTTTATCAAACCGGAACCAGGAGGCTCTTTCCTGATCTCCTGTTGCATATGGATTGCTGATATAGGCCCATTCATCTGTGTACGTCCGCTCTGAGGCAAAGATCCATTTCCCATTTGCTGTCTGCATCCAGGTTCCTGTCACGGCTCCAGCTGGAGCTGCCGGTCCTTGGGTGTTCCCTGCGGTTGTCACTCCCATGGAACGGGAACCGCCTCCACCACCAGAAGAACCTTTACCGCCTCCGCCTCCGGAAGAACTGCTGGAAGTGGTGTTATCTATTACTTTAAAATTAAGAGTTACCGTCACCGGATCAGACATTTTCTCATCACTGGAAACTGCGTAAATCGTATCTGTTGTGGTTCCGATGTATGGAGTCTTTGCCATGGCCTCCTTGATCCAGCTGGCTATAACCTCCTGTTTCTCATTTAGTACTACCGGGATCACATTTCCTTCCTGATCCACCGTAAGTATTCCGGCATCAGAGGAACGCCATAAAACATTCTTATTCTCCTGGCTTCCTGAGTAAATGGAAGCATTAAATTTCTTACCTTCAATCCCATTCCAAGTGAGGACTGGATTATTCCTCTTTCCTGTTTTTGTAAGCACAAGGTCAAAGTTTTCGCTCTCACGGTCTGCCTCAATACAATCTGCCTGGAAAGTTAATGTCACCTTACAGGAAGCGGCTTTCTGGCTATCTTTTGTTGTAGCTGTGATCTCCACGTTTTTTTCTGCCCGGTATGGTGCCATTAAAAGTGCTTCTTTGATCCAGGCTGCCCCATCAACCGAAGTTATATTTCCTTCCTGATCCACCCTTACCGCTTCCGGATCGGAAGAGGTCCAGATAACGTTGCGGTCATAGGGCCTATGATCTAGGGTATCCTCCACCTCAGGAAAAACGGCTGCAGATAGTTTCTTTGTTTCAAAGCCAGTCTTTTTAACGGTTTCAGAATGAATATCCCCGGCCTTCTGATAACCAAGACTGTAAATGAGTGTCGTTTTATCCAGGGTGATTCCTTCTGGAATAATACGAGTATGATCATTGGTAACAAATTTTACTGTTACCTGACATGAGGCCGAAGCCTGATTTCCCAATTTATCCTTTCCATTTACCGTAATAATCACATCCCGGCTTCCGGCTCCGGATATCTTTGCATACTTATCATTCTCCCGGATTCCGTTGTCGGTTGCCATGATATTCCTGATCCATGCTGAATCCTTTAAGGCTGAAACTAATGCTTCCCGGTAACCTTCTTGATCCTGGGATACGAAAACCACTGCCGGATCCGAACTTGTCCAGGTTACCTCATCCCTTGAGAAAAAGTCCGGTGAAAAGGTGGCTGTTAATGACTGAGGAACCGTTACTGTTACCGTTTCCTGCGGATTGATCCGGTCACCGGTTAATTTTCTTGTTATGGTAAGGTTAATGGCCTGTTTATCAAGGACCGCCCCTTCTGTTGCTACCAGGGTATTGTCCAGGATCTGGAACGTAACATTGACCCGGCTGTTTGCCGTACAGGGTTTTCCTTCAAAAGAAGCAGAGGGCCTGGTCTGAGCTGTCAGGACCGCAACGCCGCCGTTTTGATGCCCAGCTCCATAAATCGTATTGGGAATTTTATACTGGTAGTTCCCCTCCGCCTGTACTCTTTCTGCCTCTTCTATGATGCTTGTAAAAAAAGAGGAGGAGAGATTTACAGAAAGGCTGGCGGATTTTGCTGTATAGCCATCAGTTTCCTCATCATCATTCTTTGCAAGACTGATCAGCTGTGGATCATCAATGCTCCACTTCACCCGGCCATCCACCACATCATTATTGGCATCAATGGTAGCTTTGATGTTCACCGGCTGCACTTCGGTTCCCTGCTCTAACACCCCATTAATAAAACGTGCAAGGAGCTTCCCTTCTTTATCCCGGATCTCCGTAATCTTTATCGGATTTTTTCGGTTTCCGGTCCTGGTCTGGGTCACTGCAAAGGTATAGTTTTCCGGCTCTACCTTGATGGATACAGCCACCTTTTTATAGACCGCTGATACAGTGATATCTTCTTGCGGCATGGTAAAGGTGTAGGCATGGCTCCCATCTGAATAGGTTGTACTTTTCTTTACCCCTTTTCCGTTGGTATAGGTTGGCGTTCCTTCCATCTGGAACTTTTCTGTATCCGTATTTTTCGGGGCTGTTGTTACGCTTACCGTTGTACCGGCTGCAATAGCTCCACGGTGTTCCTTATTAAGCGGTTTGGAGTACTGGGAGTTTCCCCTTACCTCCAGGGTGGCAACATCATAAAAGTTCTGGCCATTTGCTATCGTGTCGATCTGGTTCACATTTAGTAAATATCCTCTTACCGGGCGGCCCAGGAAATTGGGGGCGAAATGGTCAAGGGTGTAATCCCCGCTTTCCTCGTCCACGACCGTCAGGATGCCATCTTCTAACTCCTCATAGAAATACCGGTCTGAGATGGACTTTTTCGCTCCGCCCTGTACCAGGGTGTAATATAAATCCCCGGTATGCCAGTAGCCTACATGGGCAGCATAGGTGTAGTCATTATCATCAGGTATTTCCGATCCGCACACATTGGCACTGATCTTACTCTCAGAATCCGCAAATAAATAGGCTACATCTTCAATGTAATTAAAGTTTGTTGCAGCTCCCTGTCTGGTTCCGATGAAGGTCCCTTCCCTCGCTAAGGACCCAAGCTGGGAGTTACCAATGGTACCCTCAAACCGTGCCACCTTTATTTTCCCCGCTGCATATCTTCCGGTGATACCTCCGATGGCCGTTGAATGGTAGCCGCCAATGGTTCCGCTGACACGAGTATTGTAAATATAGGCTGCATTCTGGTATCCTACGATTCCGCCAATATAGCCGGTTCCTTGAATTCTGGCCGTGGTTCCGTCTCCGGTGGAAACATCAGAGTCTACGATATAGGAATCAGATGCGATCCCGGCGATTCCTCCGGCATAGATCACATCCGTTCCGCCGGCGGCATCAATCATCACCTTTTCACAGGTAGCATTTTCAATGACAGTTCCGCTGATTTCCCCGGCAATCCCCCCGGCAATGCCGGTGGAACGGATGTAGGCGTTTTTCACGGTAACGTTCCGGATCCGGGAATCTTCCGCATATCCTGTCACAACTCCGGTTCGGTCCTTTCCCTTAATTTCGCTGCTATCCGGGATAATGGTTACGTCATGAATTTCTGCATCCGTAACCACCCCGAAAAGTCCCACATTGTTATAATTGGCAAAGGATGTAAGCTTTAAGTTCTTAATAGAATAGCCTTTTCCGTCAAACTGGCCACTGAAGGGATAGGGGACCGCACCAATGCTTTCCGAGGAATCCCGGTAAAAGCCGATGGGAATCCAGTCCACTCCCTGTAAATCAATGTTTCCGCCAAGGGCAAAGTAGCATCCGGAATAGTCACCGGCATACATCGTTCCCCCAGCTTCCGGGACCATCATTCCCATGGCTGCCAGCTCCGAAAGGCCCATGAGCTGTTCCCGATTCTTGATCAGATAGGGCTTTTCTTCCGTCCCCTCTCCCTGGATTCCGCTTAAAAACTCAAAGCTGGTTTTTCCTGCCCAAGCATCCCAAATATCTCCCAGAGAGCTGGAGGCGGCTGTTACCGCCATTTTAGCTGCAGGAATGACCATTTCCGGAGGTTCCTTTGGCACCTCTTTCGCCTCGGAAGGGGTGGCCTCCTTTAAATGTTCCTCCTGTTCTAAACCGGTTTCCAATTCTCCGTTGTTGTTCTTTTCCTCCACCTCCTGATTGACTTCTGTATCCCGGTCCGCTTTGGAGGGGGTGGATGTCTGAACTGCTTTTTTTATGGTCTGCCCATTCTCTGCATAAGCAACCCAGGTTGGCACCGCTGTTATTACCAAGGCTGTACACATAGCGTATGCCAGCCCTTTTGTAATTCCTTTTCTCATTGTTCCTCCTTTATCTCTGTGTTTTGGCACGCCTCAAATACAAAGGCCTAATCAGCCCATTTGGTGTTTTATTCGTTTTCTGCTACTTAAAATGCATACTGCCTCTGAAAAACGCTGCGCTTATTACCAGAGAGGTACATAACATGCATACCATCCCTTTGCTCATTGTTCCATCCCTATCGGAGCAAGCTCCATTTTTATATACCAGAGGCCCATCAAAAGTTCTTTCATCTGGGTATATGAAACCATATGGTTTCTCTAGCTTTGCTGGATCTACTTACAAAATTGGTCTGGTCTCCATTCTGCAAGGTAAAGTAGTACCGCCTATTATCAGTAAACTGCCAGCCGGTAAGCACCTTTTCTATATCCTTCCATCGCCTTTATATCCTCCCATACTTTATAAGATAAACCGGACCATCTTGATTCTGTGGGTGGAAAACGCTTATAAGCAGAATGAGTCAAATCATAGCATTCGCCATCCAGATAAATGAATTCAAACTTCCAGAAGTTCCTGTCCGAATAGGATGTTTTCCGGTAATATTTCAAAATCTTTCATGGCTCCATTCTTTCAAAATTTCTCTTTGCTTCGAAAAACGTTGAATCTGCTTAATAAGGTGTAACCTCAGATGAAGCAGCCTTTTCATCCTTTACACTTTGTTCTCTAGTATTTTCTCAGCTAATCCTGCCGCTCTCTATCCTCCCATTCCTTCTGTTTCGAATTTACCGCAAAAACACGGCCAAAGATAAACCGGATAATACTAAAACAGTGATACCGAATAAAATAATAATCTTCATAAAATCCCCCCTAACCTTGTGCAATCGCCATAGCCGGCCTGATACCAAAACCTGTCTCTTTCACGTTAACCGGCTGAATGTTGCCATCTACCAGGCTGACCGCATAGATCCCATCTCCATAAAGGAATTCATCCAATCCACCATCCTGTGGGGTGCGAAGATAATATCCTTTAGAGTAAGCAGAAACTTGTGATTCCGGATTATTGGTTTTGCTCCCGTTGAACTTCCAGAGCACATCCCGGTATTTAAGAGCCTCATCCACGGACAAAATAAATACCCTGTCCTGCAAAAGCTGGAACACTTCTTTCCCAGCCATCAGGCTGTTATCATTTATCTGCTCATACGCCCCTTTCCATGTCGCGCCTATGTATGACCCGGTAATTCCAATATAAGTTTCATGGAGAAAATCATCTGCCGCATGATCCAGAAGCCATTCCCGGATATTGGAGTACTTATAATTATTATTAAATCCAAAGTTAAGCTTCATTGATGTCCCGTCAATATCCGACCTTATCACATTGTCACAAAGGAACAGCGCCATTCGCTGGCTGTTACCCATGGTATCTTCATAATCATCATCAATACAGCGGAACAGATAAATCTTATTTCCAATGGTCCGGGCCTGCACATCTCCAATGCGGTATTGCACGGCTTCCGGCGTTTCGTTGGCCGTGTTGTAACAAACATCACAAGATCCGTCATGATCCGCATCCACATGTCCGGTCGCTGGCAATATCACGGTTTCTTCCTTTCCGCATTTTCGGCACCGGATCGTTTCATGACCGTTTATCATACATGAGGCATTAACTTTATCCATAACCTGATAATTGTGGTTACAAATGCTTTCTTCATAAGTTTTTTCAAATCCCACTCTCATAATCGTGTATTTCTCATAAGCTATGGTAAACTCATCCACAATCAGTTCAGACAGATTCTTAATGTTCTGAAATGTCTGGCTTATAATCACGGTACTTGGCACATGCCCCTTTGCAATGAGATAAAACTCCTTCCGCTCCACACCGTCTGCCATTGATACCAGGTTAAGAAGTCTTTCATTGCTTTCCTCTATACTTTTAGTAATGATCTGCTGGTCTGATGGCTCCCTGCCACCAAGTCTAAAATCTGTTTCTTTTGCAACCCCCAACCACCTTTTCAGCTTGTCTTTGTTCTCCTGATCCGGGTCTCGTTCCTCCGGAAGATGGTCTCCTTTCTCGAATTCAATATAATATTTCTGTCTACCATTTCCGTTTACAATAATACTCCATGGACTTGAAACCATAGAATGATAATAATAACCGTCGCCGCCTAAAATAGATTCCGGAAAGTCAATAACAAGCTGTCTTCCCTCCTCCGTCTGTCCCTTTTGAGACCTAAATATCTCATTGCTGTGATTTCCCTTCTCTACAAAGCAGAGATTCCAGTCAACTTTCTGAGCCTCTGAGGGAGAGGCCGGGATTTCCTTCTCATAGTAGATGTTCAGGTTCATAGAATCGCCAGTCAGTTTAAAGCTTTCTCTCTGTCCCTTACACAGATGATACCCATTAATGACCGGTTGAATGATAATGATCGTTCTCCCTTCGGTTGCCACACCAGTTACGGTATGTAGTATTGTCTTATCAATAATATCCATATATCGCACCGTGTACCTATACTGCTTTTCTTCCGCATCTGGTTCCTTCATATCCTCCGGGTTTTCTCCCGGTTCCGAAATTTCCTGATTAATTTCCGGCTCCTGTTCATCAATCTCTGAATTCTGCGATCCATTCCCCGGCCTGAAACTACTCCCCTTTCCTCCAGATCCGCCTCCTCCTGAACTGCCTCCTCCTGAACTGCCTCCTGAAATTTTATTTGCCGATGCTGATCTTTTGACAAATACTGTCTGTACCCCTTTTCCAGCCACATACTGTATCGTACCGTTGTCATCGATCCATGCTCCGGAGGCATCTACAAAATACCCATCCGGAGTCCTTTCGCTTAGGTACATAGCTCCCTCAGGATGATTAGCTCCAGGTTCATCAGCCAGATAATAACAACGCCCGTCAATCCATTGCCAGCCGGTGAGCATCTTTCCCTTTGACTCATCCGATGATGTATTAAGAAAATACCATCTTCCTTCAATCATTTGCCAGCCAGTGGCCATATAACCAGTATCATCAAAGTAATACCATGCCTCATTAATCAGCTTCCAGGCATTCCTTTCAAAGGTCTGGTCTTCTTCATACAACCAATAACTTTCCTTTTGTACCCATGCCCCGTAACTCGGCATCGGGGTACTTATTGCCGCCAGGACTGTGCTCAATAGAACAAAACATTTTCTTTTATTCATTGCAAACTTTTATCACTCCTTTTATTTATTTTTTCTCTGGTTAAACCAACTCTTTTTCTTTAATAAAACCCTCAAATACTAACTTAACAACTTTCAATCGCAAGGAAATTTTTGTACTAAACATTGCAGATCAATGCACAGTAGTATTTGCGGCTGCTAGAGTAAGAAAGTGCATAATAACTCTCTTAAAAAAAGTAGTCTCCTGGAGAAAAGCTTTATGACCATTTTGTTTCAAACTTATAAATAATAATTATGGAAAAAAAACGGCGGAATAAATAACCTAAAGAGGGAATACTCGATTGTGTATTTCCCAGAATGACAGGTATTCTTAATATGTTAAAGTATATACCTTTTTAATAAATCAAAACTTCAATATTTGTTATATAAACAATAATCTGCTACAACATTATTCCAGATATCCAAATAAATTAATTGTTATATCAAATCATTTTCACATATCAGCAATTTAATTCCAATAAAAAAGCTGATTTACTCAAATTGATACTTGAAAACACGTTCCTTTTAAAAAACACAACAACACAATGTTTTTCAATCAGTATCATACCCTACGGGATATAGGAATTCTATTTTCAACATCTGGTTCTTATTATTAAAAAGATGTCTTTCTAAAAATAATAATAATATTAATATTAAATTAACAAGTTCAGAAACTCATTAAACTACTATTAACCTTATCTCAAAAAACTAAGGAAAACTCTTATAAAATCTTTTATTATCACCCTGTAAACGCTATAGCATAAGACACTTAATGCACAGATAAAAAGGTAAAGCAAAAATGGAATATGGAGATATGAATTAGAAATCAGAAATACAAATCAAAAGATAACATATTAAAAATAAATTGAGAAAATATAGAAATAGGAAAATCCTTCCAATACTCTTCAATGGCAACAAGGCATTTGTTCCTTTCAGAACTAATTTCGTAAAGACATAGAAAATAAAAATAGAATTATCAAAAATAAACTATGACGCCATTACACTCTCATATAAAGTATAATCTCACATAAACCCAACAATATTTTAAGAAGGAATTTTTGTCGATGACGACCTGAAAGATCAAATGATTACCGCAGAATGCGCTTAATAAATACAACTGTATACCACACAAATTGAAAAAGAATTTAGCCAGGTCTTTTTCCCAACAGAATATAAGGATTTTCATGAACCACCAGAAAGAACAAATAACCTTCCAGTTCTCCAATCATGCTAATGCGAGTCCTCCCTTATAAATCCGGATCTATCCATTGGACACCTTATTTAGAAAAAAACTTCCCACAATGCAAAGAACCGTCTAACCATTCATCACATCAAACAGTAAAAGAATTTAACCAAACTGCTTATTTATTGCACCGACAACTGTATGCCGCGCAGGGAGCTTTCGACCTATAAGCACAGTATACAACAAACTGCACAGAAAATCAACATGCTCATTAAGAATATGTAAAAGCTATATTCTGAAAACATCTTCTTGTTTTCAGAATCGAATCCACAGGGCAAAAAACTCCCCATTTATTCTCACTTACTCTGCTAGTTAGGATAGTTATATTATGAAAAAAGGAGGTTTTCAGAATCAAATGCACGGGTGCAAAGAGATCCCCTTTTATCCTTACTTACTTTTCATGTTCGGATAAGCTACATTATGAAATCAAAAAGATGTTTTTATAATCAGGGGGGCAGGGCAAAGTACGACCCTTTTATCCTCACCTGCTTTGCAAGCTCAGATAAACTATATGATACCAACAATATATACTTATTCCGCAAATACAAATCATCCCAAATCAAACATAAAGTTAAAAAGCAAAAAATACCCTGGCAATACCCACTCTTATGATTCCACCTTCTATCCCTTTCCCGAAACTTTCTGAAAAGCATATAGAATCCTCATGAAAAAATCGCCGGCCAACCGACCCCCTTAATATTCAAAGCCTCAATTAGCTCAGCTTCCAAAAAATCATACAACCCCAAAGGTTTCACAAACCACGAACTCTATAGCTTATTCCTCTTAATCCACCAGCAGCTCATCAACGGTAACAAAGGTATATCCCTGCTTCGTCAAAGTATCGATCACCTCCAGGGCTGCCTCCACTGAAGTCGGATACACATCGTGGAGAAGGATGATGTCTCCAGGCTCTACATGTTTTACAATATATCGTACCACCTTTTTGGTATTCTTTGATTTCCAGTCAAGAGGATCTAAGTTCCAGAGCACCACCGTCATATTGGTGGTACACTCCAATTCCTCCGTCCATGAGCCATAAGGCGGACGCAAATACTGAGGTCTCACTCCGGTAATCTCTTCTATCTGCTGGTTATTCTGTTCAATCTGCTGGCAGGCAGTTCCTACCGACTCCTTGCTCATCTGAACATGAGAATATCCATGGTTTCCAACTAGATGTCCATCCTCTTCCATCTGCTTCACGATGGCCTCTTTCCCTTCCACATTTTCACCAAGAAGAAAAAATGTGGCATGGACCCCCCTTTTGCGGAGCCCGTCAAGAAGCCTCGGCGTATAAACAGAATGAGGGCCATCATCAAAGGTCAGCGCTATCTGCTTATCTCCGGAAAACTGCCTCCTGACCTCATCAACTGCTTCATCGTCCGCTCCTGCAGGAAGAAACAGGGTATTCTTTGCATCCGTGTACGACTGATGCATTGCTTTCACAAAAATGATATCCAGTATAAAAACAACCAGTAAACAGGCTGCTTTCCATTTTATTTTCATAATCCCATTAGTCCAGCTTTCTGCCATTATTAATCAATCTATGGAGATTTACGGAAAAATAAAACCAAAACATTTCTGTCTTTTTCTATCTTTTCCCTTAAATGCCCCTAGAATCAGGACATATCCACTATACCAAAGAGAATTTTATACACAATCTTATTGCGCCATATCAACAGAACATGACCTTTTATAAATAACCCGGACTTATAGCGCAGCCCAGACCTTGTCGTAAATCAAATAACAGGGATTTATCCCTCCATCTTCCAGCCACCACACACCTCCCCGAGCGTACCTGTACTCTGCCTCCTGCCTTCATCCTGTCTTCACTCTATTCCCACACATATGACACGTACAGACGCGTTTTAAAGCACCTCTCAACACCTAAGAAATTCAAAACAACAAGCCTTTAAAAAGATCCTAAAATAACCTTCCAAAATAAAAAAACGGGGCAGATTATATTTTCCCAGGTAGAAAAGAAAAGGACTGCCCTCATTCTAAAATGAGAGCAGCCCTTAAAGCTTACATATAAATCGAAGCTTTTATTAAGCCATGCAAACGTTAACTGCCTGCAGACCGCGGTTTCCTTCTGTTGTATCATAGGTTACTTTCTGGCCTTCTTCAAGAGTCTTGTAACCATCAGAAACGATGCCGGAGAAATGTACGAAAACTTCCTCGCCTGTTGCGTCATTTACGATGAAACCATATCCTTTAGCACCATTAAACCATTTTACTGTACCGTTGTTCATAACGTGTACCTCCTATAAAATAAAAAATATTTGATATATCGCCTGAAACAAAAAATCACATATTTTTGTAAATCATCATCCGAAAATAATGACTTACAAAAATATGTGAAATCATAACTCCATTCGATAATACACCTACATTCTAACCTAAATTTACAAAATTGTCAAGACTATTCTGTTATCTTACACAAAGAAAGGACAGGATCCTGTCCCTTTTTAAGAGGTACAAATCCTGTCCAAAACAACCCAAAAGTATAATTACTTTAAAGTAACTTTTGCGCCTTCAGCCTCTAAGGAAGCCTTGATCTGCTCAGCCTCTTCCTTGGAAGCGCCAGCCTTTACTACCTTTGGAGCACCGTCAACTACGTCTTTAGCTTCCTTTAAGCCTAAGCCGGTAGCTTCACGAACAACCTTGATAACCTTAACCTTGTTTGGACCAACTTCGGTTAATTCAACGTCGAATTCTGTCTTCTCTTCTTCTACTGCTGCAGGACCTGCTGCAACTACTACGCCTGCTGCTGCGGATACACCGAATTCTTCCTCACATGCCTTTACTAATTCGTTTAATTCTAATACAGATAATTCTTTGATAGCTTCGATAAATTCAGCTGTTGTTAACTTTGCCATGATAATATACCTCCGTATTTAATATGTTTATTTTTAGAAAGTTCGAATCACCTTTGGCTCCTCGAACGGCTGATTTTCTAATCTCAAGCGGGTCTTTGCCTGCTTTTATTAAGAAAATTATGCCTCTGCCGCTTCTCCGCCCTGAGCATCTGCAATCTGCTTGAGAACGCGGGCAATGTTTGTGATAGGAGACTGCATGCTTCCAAGCAACTTTCCAAGAAGGATCTCTCTGGAAGGAATGCTGGAGATCTTCTCCATACCCTTTGCATCATAGTAAGTGCCTTCTACAACGCCGCCCTTGATTTCCAGAGCCGGAGCTGTCTTAGCAAATTCAGCCAGGATTCTTGCCGGAGCTGTTGCATCTGTCTTGGATACAGCGATTGCTGTAGGTCCCTCCAGATTTGGATCCAGAGCTTCAAATGCGGTACCCTGAGCTGCAAAACGGATCATGGTATTCTTATATACCTTGTAGGAAACACCGGCCTCTCTTAATTTCTTACGAAGCGCTGTATCCTGAGCAACTGTGATACCACGGTAATCTACAACTACCGCTGACTCAGCGCCGTCGAGTAATTCCTTGATCTCGCTTACAACTGGCTGTTTTAATTCAACTTTTGCCATTATGGTTTACCTCCTGTTTAGTCTGAACCTCCCGGTTGCCTGGGAAGCCCGCTCGTATAAACCGCAAAGAAAAACCTCTCCGCCGGATGGACAGAGAGGTCTACAATTCATTTACATAAAATGATTCTTGTACATTCCTCGGCAGGCGTTTACACCTTATGCCTCACGGCACCTGCTGTCTTCGGCAGTTAATACTGAAATATTATAACATTATTTATAATCAATGTCAATCACAAAACAAAATTAGTTCATTAACTTTGCTACGTTCAGCTTTACACCAGGTCCCATGGTGGAAGCCAGTGTAACACTCTTTAAGTAAGCACCCTTAACTGTACTTGGTCTTGCTTTGATGATTGCATCAACAAGCGTCTGGAAGTTGTCCGCTAACTGTTCTTCTGCGAAAGAAGCTTTTCCAACTGGCACGTGGATAATATTTGTCTTATCAAGTCTGTACTCAACCTTACCAGCTTTGATATCGTTGATTGCTTTTGTTACATCCATAGTAACAGTACCAGCTTTTGGGTTTGGCATTAAGCCCTTTGGTCCCAGGACACGTCCCAGACGTCCAACAACACCCATCATATCTGGTGTAGCAACAACTACATCAAAATCCAGCCAGCCTTCGTTCTGGATCTTCGGAATCAGTTCCTCAGCTCCAACATAATCTGCGCCTGCAGCCTGTGCTTCATCAGCCTTCGGGCCTTTAGCGAAAACTAAAATACGAACAGTCTTACCTGTACCGTGGGGAAGTACAACCGCACCACGGATCTGCTGGTCAGCGTGACGTCCGTCACAACCGGTTCTGATATGAGCTTCAATGGTTTCATCAAATTTAGCACTTGCATTCTGCTTAACTAAAGAGATTGCTGCTGGTGCATCGTAGAGAACAGAACGATCTACTGTTTTAGCTGCCTCTGCGTATCTTTTTCCTCTTTTCATTCTAAATAACCTCCTAGTGGTATTGTCGGGGATTTTCCCTCCCACGTTCTTAAAACTACATCAACTGCAATATTATTAAGGAAGTCCGATTCGCCTGCCGGCTCACCGAACCGCTGATTTTCTAAATTTAGGCAGCGCTTCCGCCTGCTTTCTTTAAGAAAATTATGCCTCTACAACTGTGATACCCATACTTCTTGCGGTACCGGCAATCATGCTCATAGCTGATTCAACGGATGCTGCATTTAAGTCTGGCATCTTCAGCTCAGCGATTTTCTGTAATTCAGCCTTAGTAATTGTAGCAACCTTTGTCTTGTTCGGAACTGCAGATCCGGATTTGATCTTGCAGGCCTTCTTAAGTAATACAGCAGCCGGCGGAGTCTTGGTTATGAAGCTAAAGCTTCTGTCAGCGTAAACAGTGATAACAACTGGAATGATTAAATCTCCCTGGTCAGCTGTTCTTGCGTTAAATTCCTTTGTAAACTGTACGATGTTTACACCATGCTGTCCAAGTGCCGGACCTACAGGAGGAGCTGGTGTAGCCTTTCCTGCTGGAATCTGCAATTTGATATATCCCGTTACTTTCTTTGCCATAATTAGGCACCTCCTAAATAAATGTGGTATTGTCGGGGATTTCCCTCCCACGAGCCTATACACCGGTATAAGCCGCTTTTACTTGTTACATCTTTTTCACTTCGCTGAAATTTAATTCCACCGGAGTCTCCCGGCCGAACATCTCAACGCTCATGGTGATGGTTTTCTTACCTTCGTTGATGGACTTGATAGCACCAACGGTATCCTTCCATGCACCGGAAGTTACCACAACGGTATCTCCCTCTTCAAAGCCAACGATGATCTCTTCGTTCTTGAACCCAAGTTTCTCCATCTCTTCTTCTGTCAGAGGAACTGGTTTTGATCCAGGACCTACAAAGCCTGTCACTCCACGGGTGTTACGTACCACATACCATGTGTCGTCATTCATGACCATGTGAATCAGTACGTAGCCGGGAAACATCTTTTTATCGGCCTTCTTCTCAACGCCATTTTTCAGTTCAATGACGGATTCTAACGGAACCGATACTTCCAGAATCTGATCCTGCAAGTTTCTGTTTTCGATTGTTTTCTCAATGTCAACTTTTACTTTGTTCTCATAACCTGAATAGGTATGGACTACATACCAATTAGCTTCTGACATAAACTCACCTTAACCCTTACGAATTATAAGACAAAACTGAGACCAAACTTGATGATCAGATCAATAATCGCAATAATCAATCCTAAAGCAATCGCTGATGACATAACAGCGATCGTCTGCTTCGTTACGGTTTCTTTGTCAGGCCAAACAATTTTCGCAAACTCAGTTTTCAGACCCTTAAAAAAGTTCTTCTTCTGAGCACTCTCGTTGTTCACTGTATCTCCCATAATTTGCCTCCTAATGAAGTAAGCGGATATGCTTGCATATCCAGTCGCTTCACAAATTCAAGGTTGGAAGACGTCTTTCTTTCAACCTTCACGTCCTTTACAACTGATTACTTTGTTTCCTTGTGCATCGTATGGCTCTTACAGAATCTGCAATACTTCTTTGTTTCCATTCTGTCCGGATGAGTCTTCTTATCCTTGGTCATGTTGTAATTACGCTGTTTGCATTCAGTACATGCCAGTGTGATTTTTGTGCGCACGACTTCCACCTCCACTTAAATTTTCATTGTTGTGTTTTAAGTCCTTTTCTCTGCTGCAAGCAATTTTGAGCATAAAAAAAAGACCTAAGCTCTTCCATTCGCCCAATTACTATAACACACAGGCCAGGATTCGTCAATCTTTTTTTATGAAAAACTATGGTATTTACGGTATTTCGCCATTATATCATGAAAGCAGATAAAATGCAAGTCCGGCCGGGAGGATATAAGGGATTTTTTGACCTGCTCCGGCCGGAAATGCTTCCATTATTATATGTATTCTGTATTTTTTTGTTATGGCCTTACGGGCGTTCCATCGGGAAGCCGTGAGAACAGCCAGCCGTGATCCATATCCACTGCAGGATATTTTTCTGCCGCTTTTTCATCAAAACAGACTCCGATTCCCGGTTTATCGTTTACATAGGCATATCCTTCCCTGATTGCAGGACAGCCCGGAAATATCTCCTGCTCCTCTTTACTGAAGCCGGAAAATTCCTGTATGCCGAAATTATGGCTGTTTAAATCCAGGTGCATCTGCACCGCCATTCCAATAGGAGATAAGTCATTTGGCCCATGCCAGGCGGTCTTCACTCCATAAGCCTCACAAAAATGCGCCAGCTTCCTGGCAGGGGTCAACCCTCCGATGTCGCTTAAATGGACTCTCATATAATCGATCCACTGGTTTTGTACAATGGCCTTCCATTCATTGGGATTGGTAAACAGTTCTCCCATGGCCAGAGGCAGGATAGTATGGTGCCGCAGAATCTTAAAAAATTCCACATGCTCCGGCGCAAGAGAATCCTCCAGAAAAAACAGCTTGTACTGTTCCATTTCCCGGGCAAACTCCAGAGTCTCTGCAAAGCTTAAGCGCTCGTGGACATCATGCATCAGCTCCACTTCCCAGCCAATGTCCCTGCGGACACGGTCAAACAGCTTATATACACTTTGCATGTACATTCTCGGATGGAAATACGCTCCCTCCGGTGCATTGTGGGGCTTTACGATCCTCTGTATCTTTCCGTCGAAGTTTCCGCCATAGGTACCCATATGGCATCTGATATAGCGGTACCCCTCGTCCATATACCCGTGGATGCATTCTTCCACCTCTTCTATGGAGCTTCCATCCGCATGCCTGTAGACAGCGATCCCTTCCCGGCATTTTCCGCCAAGCAGGCTGTAAAGCGGCATTCCTGCCCTTTTTCCCTTGATGTCCCACAATGCCTCGTCAACACCGGATATGGCGTTATTTAAGACCGGTCCGTTCCTCCAGTAAGAACTTCCCGCCATCGACTGCCAGATTCCTTCAATGTCATCCACAGGCTTCCCTTTGAGCATTGGGCGTAAGTATTCTTCAATGGCAGTCACAACCGCCTTGTGCCTCCATGTAAATGTAGCGCAGCCATAGCCGTATAATTCCGGCTCCGTTGTTTCTACCTTCACCACAACCAGATTGATGTTTCTTGGGGCCGTTACAAACACTTTGATGTCATGGATTTTTATATGATCCATTTTTATTACCTCCATAAGTCATATTCTCTGCAAATCAGCTCTTTACAGCTCCTCCGGTCATTCCAGCAATAAAATACTTCTGGAAGCTTACAAAAAGAATTACCAAAGGAAGACTGGATATGCTGGATGCTGCCATTAAGTCATTCCACTTAATCTGATATTGGGAATTTAAGGAAATGATCCCAACAGTGAGCGTTTTTAATTCGTCCTTGGATACCAGGACAGAAGAAAACATATATTCATTCCAGCCGTTAAACAGCACGAACATGGCTACCGCTGCTATTCCGGGAACGATCAGGGGAAGGATAATATTCCAGAAGATGCGGAAGCTGGAAGCTCCATCCACCCGCGCCGCCTCGTCAAGCTCCAGGGGAATGGTCTTAAAATAAGATACGATCATCCAGGTGCTGAAGGCGATATTTGTGGCTGCATATACAATGACCAGGCCAAGCAGGGAGTTGACAAGATGATACTTAGAGAGTACTGCATAAAACGGCACCACCAGCATGACTCCCGGAAACATCTGGGTAATGAGCAGAAAACTCATCAGCTGTTTTCTTCCTTTAAACCGGAATCTGGTCACCCCGTATCCGGCCAGGCAGGCACAGGCCACACAGATCACCATGGCAGAAAGGCAGACTACCAGACTGTTTAAGGTCATGCGCCCAAAATTATAAGTACTGAAAAATTTCCGGAAAGAATCCAGGGAAAACGGGTTTGGGAGCCATTTAGGCTGAGGATAATACGTCTGCGGTTCTGTTTTAAAGGCAGTGGATATCATCCACAAAACCGGGACCACGATAAAAGAAGCCATGAGAATTAATGCGGCGTAAGTTGCAATCAAACTGTTTTTTTTCTTTTTCGATCTACTCATTGTCCTTTGTCACCACCTTACTCACCAGACTGATCAAATAGCATATAAAGAACACCAGGATTCCCCAGGCAGACGCTTTTCCAAATCTTAAATCATTAAACGCCGTGCCATAGATGCTTAAACTGATTAAATTCGTTGCAGTTCCCGGCCCTCCTGCCGTCATCGTGTAAACCAGAGTATACTGCTTAAACCACCAGACGCAGTCCAGGATCAAGACCGTGGTCAGGATGGGCTTTAAGGAGGGAACAGTGATATACCGGAACTGGGCCCATTTGCTGGCGCCGTCAATTTCCGCCGCCTCGTAATAATCCCTGGATATGCTCTGTAACCCCGCCAGGATCATGGTCATGACCAGGGGAAAGCCCTTCCAGATGCAGACAAAAACCACTGCCGGGAAAGCCAGCTCCTTGCTTCCCAGCCAGGAAACATTGGTGGATATAAGACCAAGCCCTTTTAAGGCGCTGTTTAAGATCCCGTACATGGGATTCATGATCCAGGTAAACAAAAGAGCCACCACAGCCTCAGGGAAAAACCAGGGGAGCATGAATATGACCCGGAAAACCGTTCTCCCTCTAAATTCCCGGTTGAGCAGAGTGGCCAGGATAAATCCCAGGATGAAATGTCCTCCTACCACCAGAATCATAAATACAGTCGTAAGCAGAACAGACTGGTAAAAGGCCGCTTCTTTAAATGCTGCCGCATAATATTTAAAGCCTACAAAATTCCATTTCGTCACCAGGTTCGTGTTGAAAAAGCTGATATAGAACCCATAAACCATAGGATAAATGATAAGGGCAGCCAGCATGACGACAATCGGCAGAGTAAAGTAATATCCTTGCCTCTGGGACTTCACTTTTATCCGGGCAGTTCCATTTTTGTTCATGAAATTCATCTTACTCCCTTCTCAATTTTTTGAGGGAGGATGGTTCCTCCCTCATTTTCATGATCAGTTATAATCCTCTAACAACTCATCAACATCGCTTACAAGAGTTTTAACTGCTTCTTCGTTCGTCTTTTCATTGGAGAATACAGATGCATACGCATTTCCAAGAGCGCTTTTTAAACCGCTGACACCTGCAAACTTAACTGTCGGACGGCAGCCGTCTGCAATCTGCTGTAAAAAGCCTGCATAATCGTCTCCTGATATATAGTCTGCCTTCTGTCCTTCTGCTGTTGCCGGAATCTTTCCGCTGCTCTGCCAGAACTGCATGTCTTTGTCATGCTCCACAAAAAACTTCAGATAGTCAATGGCTGCCGCCTTTTCTGCATCGGTTGCATAGGCGCTGACACCATAGCCTTCGGTTCCAAGCATGGTTCCCGGATAATCACCAGGCATCTTAAAGGATCCCAGCTTTCCCTTTAAATCAGGGTTGTTGGCATAAGCCACACCAAGAGCATTGGGCCCGGTAAGGAACATGCTGGTGTATCCCATGGCAAAGTAATTGGCAGCTGTAGGATAATCCACTTCTGTGATCCCCGTAGGAACGATGCCCTCTGCATTCATGTTGGTCCATCTTGAAAATGCATCCATAAATTTCTGATCTTCGGAAATATCAGTGATCCACTTGCCGTTTTCTTCCTTCACACAATCAATTCCATTTGACCATAAGTACGCCATGAAACGGCTCTGTCCGGAGGAGTTGTTGGAACCTACCATATCAAATCCCCACTCATCCATCTGCCCGTCATTGTTGGTATCCTTTGTAAGGGTCTTTGCAGCCGCCACAAACTCTTCCCATGTCTTTGGAGCCTCTAAACCGGCCTCCTTAAATCTGTCCGTGCGGTAGATCACTGCCTGAGGCTGAACCGCAACCGGGAAATAGGACATCTCCTCTCCCAGCATACAGGAGTCCACAACGCCGTTGGCAAATTTCGCTTTTAAATCTTCCGGCACAAGTTCCTTGATATCCGCTGTCAGCCCCAGATCGTGAAGGGTCGCAACTGCGTCTGCCGATGTGAAGAAAATGGTGGGCACATCCTTTGGAGTGGCAGCCATTGCGGAAAGCTTTGTGTAAATGTCATTTGTGCTGACAGCCTGCACATCAATGACCACGTTGGGGTTTTGTGCCATATACTCTTCCGCATACTGATAAATGAACTTTCCGTGTGGATCTTCTCCCGCATAACCGTCAAAAATGGTGAGCAGCACCTTTTCTCCTTCTGTTCCTTTTTCTGCAGCGCTTGTCTGAGCTTTATCCGTCTCCTTTGCCGCTGTTGTTTCATTCTGGGTCTTTCCGCCGCAGCCTGCCATCATTGACGCCGCCATAGCGGTGGAAAGAAGCAATGCAAGAACTCTTTTCTTCATAACTGATCCCTCCATTAATTTTTAGTCTGTTGTATTAACTGCTATCATCATATCTCATTCTCCTTGTATATTCTGCATAGATTTTAGTCATAAATCACCATTTCTTAATTACATTTTCGGAGTATCTTCTATGAGAATCCCTCTTTCAGACAAAAAAAGAGCTGTAATCGCTTACAGCCCTTGAAATTCTTCCCGTTTTTTTTCGAACCATTCCTTCACAGCCTTGCGGTACTGGAGTGGGGTGGTTTCCATGATTGCCTTAAATTGCCTTAAAAATGTATTGACACTGTCATATCCGCATTTTGCCGAAATGCTTGTAACACTCTCATTGGTATTCTCAAGCAGGCTGGCAGCCTCACATACCCTGACGCTGTTAATATACTTTATCAGGGTCTTTCCAAAATACTTGTTAAACTCCTTGCTGATGGTTGCCGGATGCAAATAAAAAAGTTCACTTAAAATCTGAAGATCCAGATTTTCCCGAAAATGTACATCAATATATTCCTTGATGTCTATCATCCTTAAATTCATCACGGACAACTCGCTTTCTCTCCGTTCCAGGCCGAACACCCGGAACAACAGGACAGAAATCTGGGTAATGAGGGTCCTTTCGATCATGGAGCGAAAGGGTTTATGAACGGCCTGCTCCCCATACAACTCCTGCAGCAGTTCTACAATATGGTAAAAGATATCAGGATCCACATGCTTATAACGTTCCTTATACACCTGTTCCGTTGGCGTAAGAAACACCTTTTTCAAATCCTCTCCAAGATTCAGGCTCTCGTAATAAGAGGGCCTGACCGACAACCCGTACCTTAAGAAGGGGCACTCCAAAAGCCTCCTCTGGTGGTGCTCCTGTCCTCCGATCACCATGATATCACCCTGTTCCAGATGATATTTTTTACCGCAGACATAGTATTCCGCAGAACCCTGTTCAACAAACAGGATTTCGCTTGAGGAATGGATATGGTGCATCTCATTCCTCTCATATTCACAGGATCTGGACACATTGTAATTGTCCTCACTTAAGGCCCGGAAATGATCCGGTTCCCAGTAGTCATTTATCTTGATTTCCATATCCACTCCTACCGATCATCCGCCGGGAGAAACAATCTCCAAACGAGACAAAACACGCTTTGCGCGTTTTGTCTCGTTTGCCGCAGTGGTCGCCGAATGAACATGCAGGCATGTTCGCCCGGCTCATCACCCGCGCAGATACCGCTTCAGCGCATCCTGCCAGGAAGGCAGGCGGCTGAACCCGTTTTCATCCAGTTTATCCTTGCTCATGCGGCTGTTCATGGGCCGCTTTGCCTTTACCGGGTACTGATCCGAGCCTACAGGCTCCACCTTAACATTCATGCCAGCCTGGTTAAAAATTTCACATGCAAACTCATACCAGCTGCAAAGGCCTTCATTGGTCGCATGGTAACGGCCGTATTTTTCCGTTTCGATCATATCCACCAGAAGACGGGCAAGGTCATAGGTATAGGTAGGGGAACCGATCTGATCGGCTACAACCGTTAATTTATCATGGGTCATTCCAAGATTCAGCATGGTCTTTATGAAGTTCTTTCCGTTCACACCAAACACCCAGGCGATCCTGACAATAAAATACTTGGCGAGGTTTTCCTCCACTGCCAGCTCTCCCTCGTATTTTGTCTGACCGTAAACATTTAACGGCTCCCTTTCGTCATCAGGCTCCCATGGACGGGTTCCCTGGCCATCGAATACATAATCCGTGCTGATGTACATCATCCGGATATCCAGTTCCCGGCATACCTTTGCAATGTACTCCGTTCCCTTTGCATTCACGTTACGGCACAGTTCTTCGTTCTCTTCGGCAGCATCTACGGCCGTATAGGCTGCACAGTGGATGACCGCATCAGGAGCTGCTGCCCGAATGACTCTGTTTACGCTGACCTCATCAGTAATGTCCATCTCATCAATATCCACGCCAATGGCCTCATGTCCCCGCTTTTTCAGTTCATTTACTACATCAAATCCAAGCTGGCCTTTTACGCCAGTAACAAATACTTTCATAGATGCCTCTTTTCTCCAAGGAAGTTCCATTTCTTTTATTAAGGAAACCATGCCGCAGAAGTTTATAAACGGCTGCCGTACATGTTATCAAAATAATTCTGATATTCTCCGTTGATAATATGCTTCCACCAGTCCTCATTGTCCAGATACCAATGGATGGTCTGACGGATCCCTGTGTCAAAGTTATATTGGGGCTTCCAGCCAAGCTCAGTTTCCAGCTTTTTCGGATCAATGGCATAGCGCCTGTCATGTCCCGGGCGGTCTGTAACAAACTTAATCAGGCTCTCCGGCTTATCAAGGGCCTTGAGAATGGTCTGAACCACTTCTAAGTTGGTGCGTTCGTTATGTCCGCCTACATTGTAGACCTCTCCTTCTTTTCCCTTGTGGATGATTAAGTCAATGGCCTCGCAATGGTCGGAAACGTGGAGCCAGTCTCTTACATTTTCCCCTGTTCCGTATACCGGAAGCTCTTCATCTGCCAAAGCGCGGCTGATGATAAGAGGAATCAGCTTTTCCGGAAAATGATAGGGTCCGTAATTATTGGAGCATCTGGAAATAGTTACCGGAAGTCCAAACGTCCTCTGGTATGCCAGAACAAAAAGATCTGCGCTTGCCTTTGAAGAAGAATATGGGCTAGACGTATGAAGCGGCGTTTCCTCTGTAAAAAATAAGTCCGGGCGGTCCAAAGGCAGGTCGCCGTATACTTCATCTGTGGAAACCTGATGATAGCGCCTGATTCCGTAAGTGCGGCAGGCATCAAGAAGGGTGGTGGTCCCCATTACATTGGTCCTTACGAAGCTTTCAGGATCCGTAATGGAGCGGTCCACATGGCTCTCTGCCGCAAAGTTTACCACTACATCCGGCTTTTCCTTTTCAAAAAGGTCAAAAATAAAGCTTCTGTCCGCAATATCTCCTTTTACAAACCGATAATTGGGCTTATTTTCAACAGGCTTTAATGTCTCTAAGTTTCCTGCGTAGGTCAAAAGATCCAGATTAATGATCTGGTAATCCGGGTATTTATTCACCATATGATGTACGAAATTTCCGCCGATAAAACCGGCTCCTCCGGTAACGATAATCTTCATTTATACTTCCTCCTGCTTTTATTGACATATTTTTAATGCGGGCAAACCTTAACCGTGCAATCTATCAATGTATTTTCCTGCAAGGACATCCATTAAATATTGTCCGTACTGGTTCTTTTTCAAAGGCTCAATGCTCTTTATGAGCTGGTCCTTTGTGATCCAGTGGTTTAAGTAAGCGATTTCTTCCAGACAGGCAATCTTCCTGTGCTGGTGTGTCTCCATGGTGCGGACAAAATTAGTGGCGTCTACCAGGGATTCGTGGGTTCCCGTATCAAGCCAGGTAAAGCCTTGTCCCAAAAGCTCCACATCAAGCTTTCCTTCCTCTAAATAAATGCGGTTTAAATCCGTAATTTCCAGTTCCCCTCTGGCCGATGGTTTTAAATTCTTCGCATACTCCACGACCTTATTATCATAGAAGTAAAGGCCTGTTACACAGTAATTGCTCTTTGGTTTTGCCGGCTTTTCTTCAATGGATACTGCTTTTCCGTCAGAATCAAATTCCACAATGCCAAAGCGCTCCGGATCATCCACATAATAGCCGAATACGGTTGCTCCATCCTTTTTGTTTGCCGCATTTAACAGACGCTTGTTAAGTCCGTGGCCTGCAAAAATATTGTCCCCAAGGATCATAGCCACGCTGTCATCCCCGATGAAGTCCGCTCCAATGATAAATGCCTGGGCAAGGCCATCCGGGGAAGGCTGTACCGCATAGGACAGGCTGATCCCGAACTGGCTTCCGTCTCCTAAAAGAGCCTCAAACCTGGGCGTATCATCAGGCGTGGAGATGATCAGGATATCCCGGATCCCTGCATTCATTAAAACGGACAGGGGATAATAGATCATGGGCTTGTCATAAATAGGCAGTAACTGTTTGGAAGTTACCATGGTCAGCGGGTAAAGTCTGGTGCCGGAGCCTCCGGCAAGAATAATTCCCTTCATTTGTTTTTCCTCCGTATTAATTCGTGATATCATCATACAGGGTGACGTAAGGTCACTGTCAAGTCCTTATTCATTAATTTTTCTTTACTTTCTGCAGATAAATGCCCCAGCACGCTTTGTAATATGGATAAAACCCTTTTTTTCCATTTTTTTCTTCAGAAATTCCCGGAATTCCTCGTAGCGGTCGCTTAAATACTCCTGCTGGTTGCCATGGCAGGAAAGAATGTATTCCATAAGCGCCCCCGGGTCACTGACTTCTAAGTAATCCTTATAGTCTTCCCTCTCCACTGAATGAAAATGGTCTTTTAAAATTTCCTCTCCATTTTCAAGGCCAAACACATCATATAAATTCACTTCGGAAAGAGCGATTCTGGAATCGAATTCCTTTACCAGCTGGCTGATCTCCTTCATATGATCTGAGCCATAGGTGCTGCAGTAAAAAATGCCTCCCGGTTTCAGAACTCTTTTCACCTGTTCCAGCGCTTCATCTAAATTTGTAAGATAAAATAGGAGATGATTGGCTGCCACAACATGAAAGCTTTCCTCAGCCTTGGGGATCTGACGGCAGTCAAATACTTCAAAGGTAAAGGAACCGGGAACATTTTTCAGGCTTTCTTCCACATCCCGGATCATCCCTTCTGAAATGTCAGACAGGCAGATCCTTGCATCCGCCGGTATCCTGTCCTTATTTGCACGCCACAATTCCCCATTGCCGCAGCCCAGCTCCAGAATGCTTTTTCCATCCAAAGGCTCCATCAGGTCGTACAGCCACTGAAACCAGCCCATGGAATTCTTTGTATACTTTTTATGAAGACCGATCCGGATGCTTATATTTGCTGCATCCTTATATTGCTCCACAAGGGACCGTTCCATATTGGTAATATGGATTAAGTGGAGGATTTTATTCCAGTCCACGGACTGGTTTTCCGTCACCAGCTTTGAAGTCTCCGTAAGGGTCTGCTCCACCAGCTTTAAGTGCTCAATCCTCTTCCTGATGAGATTTAATTGAAGCCGGAGAGACTCTTCAACGTAATCATTGTCATCATCATTGATGGTAATGGAACGGATCTCATCTAAGGAAAAGCCCAGATATTTTAAGGAGAGAATTTTCTGAAGCTTTGCGAAATCGGAATCCGTATATAGCCGGTATCCTCCCTCGCTCATTCCCGATG
This sequence comes from Lacrimispora indolis DSM 755, assembly GCF_000526995.1. Lineage (NCBI taxonomy): Bacteria > Bacillati > Bacillota > Clostridia > Lachnospirales > Lachnospiraceae > Lacrimispora > Lacrimispora indolis. The sequence goes on from NZ_AZUI01000001.1 coordinate 1,262,431, forward strand.
GTTTTAACAGTCCCTGTTTATCGTAGTACCGCACGGTGCGTATGGAAACATTGGCTTTTTTTGCGAACTGGCCTGAGGTATAATATTGGTTCATTGGCCTGTCACCTCCTTTTTCCTGAATTATTATATATGTATTATAAAGGGTGACGTATGGTCATGGTCAAGTGAATTTTGAAAGATTGGATAAAAGAAAGAAAGAAAAAACGTGTGCAGGCCTTTTGATTCAGACCGCACACGTTCTTTTTGATCCTTACTAATATCATTCTCCATAGTTTCCGTAATACTTGCCATAATATTTCCCGTAATAGTTTCCGTAATAAGCGTCTCGCTCCATATCTATCTTATTTAACACGACACCCAAAATACGGCACTCACTCTTTTCCAGCTGTTCTTTCACCCTTTGCAGCATTTTGTAGCTGATCACACCGCTTTCCACAACTATAATCGCACCATCCACATATCTTGCAATAAGGGCTGCATCGATTACGCTTCCAAGGGGCGGCGCATCTACGATAATATAGTCGTAATTCTCCCGCTGCTCTTCCAGCAGCTTTGCAAACAAAGGTCCCCCAAGAAGTTCGGTAGGGTTGGGAGAAACTGGTCCTGCAAGAATTATATCCATATTCTTAATGTCTGTCTGACAGATTACATCCTCCATGGTTTTCTGCCCTGTCATATAATGGGTCAGCCCAAATGTATTTCCATCCACCTTATATCGGCCTGCAATAACCGATTTTCTGATATCAGCATCTACAAACAATACCCGATTATCCGCCGCTGCAAAGGAGCTGGCAAGCTGAAATGAAACGGAGGTTTTTCCTTCATTGGGGGTAGAGCTGGTAAGAGTCAATACTTTAATATCCTTACCTGAAAAAAGAATATTTGTCCTCAATGTTTTAAATGCTTCGTTTGCTTTAAAATCAAGTTTATCTTTTCTGCGGAATGAAACCTTTCTCATTGCACCTTACCTCCTCTCCCAAAGTTCCTCTTTCGTCTTTTTTTCTGCATGGAAGCATTTTCTTCAAACAATGGAATAGCAGCCAGTGTATTCAACCCCAGGTACTTTTCCACATCCTCGGGAGTTTTAACCGTATCATTCATAATAAATAACACCAGTATGATTAATGCGGACAGAAACATCCCTGCAAATCCGCCCAGTAATGAACTCTTTGTAATACTTGGCCTGGTTTTGTCAGTCGGCAGATATCCTTCCTCTACAATATTCGGCGGAACGGAATCCATAATTTGAGCCATTCGGGCAGATGCCACTTTTGCCACTTCATCCGCAATACTTTTGGCCATGTACGGATCTGAATCCTCTACTGATATAGTAAGAATTCTGGTATCTGTTGGATTCTCCACCTTAATCTTACCCACAAGCTGTTCATGAGACATATTTAAATCCAGATCCGAAATGACCTGGTTCGTAACAGGCCTGCTGGTCACCAGTACCTTGTAATCCTTTGTAAGCTGAGTTCCCAGCTGCAGATCCGTCAGAGAAGTCAGTGTAGTAGTCTTATTAACTATATAGAGCATGGTAGAAGAAGTAAAAACAGGCTCCATAACCATTGCTGCAAATAAGCCTAAGGAAGCTGCTCCCAAAATACCGGTCAATAAAATAATCCATATTTTCCGTCTCAAAACATAAAATAACTCAATTAAATCTATTTCAATCTCATCGTCCTGATTGGTTCCCATAACTTTCTCCTCAGTTAAATAATGATATCATTCAACAATGCAATTCCATTCTGGTATAATATCTTTTGTCCTAACCGGGAATCGCAATTGTGCATCACCCATTCGGCCCCCTTCTTTATATCCGGCTGCCTGTATACCATGCCGTGGCTGTCTGTAGCAAGAAAATGAATCAGACCGGATTTGCATAGTTTTTTTACAAAAGCTGCTTTCTGGTTTAACACGCCTCCCTTTAAACTGGAAGCGTTTACCTGGAAATATGCGCCTAAATCCTGCAGGTCCCGAATTCGCTCCAGCCTTTTATTCAGGCATAGATAACGCTCAATGTGAGCCAGAATCGGAATATATCCCCTTGCAGACAATTTCCTGACCGCACGATATAACTCCTCATAAGCAACTGAGGGCAAAAACTCAACCAGAATATAACTTGTCCCGGACATTGTCCATATTTCCCCTGCATCCAACCGCTCCGCAAGGCTCTCAGAATACATGAGCTCACAACCCAGATAGAGTTCCATCTCTTTTCCAAAATCTGTTTTTTCCAACCTGCCTTTTAAATCATCAAAAGAAGCATTTATGTTTTCTGCTTGCTGAGAGGTTAAATTCGCCGTCACATGGGGGGTACAAATGATCCACCTGACATTTTGATCGTACTCTTCCTTTAATGCAGCCAGGCTTTCTTTTATATCCTTTGCTCCGTCGTCTACCCCAGGTATTAAATGGCAGTGTATATCAAAAAAATATATCTGTTCCAAGTTATTTGCCTTCTTTCCATGCTTTTACAGCAGCAAGAACCATACAGGCCAACAGCACTCCTATCCCGCAAACAACCGCTCCTGCCTTCCATATCCCGCTTTTGTAAATTTCAAAAAATGAATTCATATAAGGAGGTTTGATTTCTCCCAGCCGGCCTGAAATAACCATATTGCTTCCGGTAAAGACCAAAAAGCCCAATGCACTTCCCAGCATTAATCCTTTTGCTCCCAGTGACAGGCCCCGGTATTTGTAATGATGGAGAAAAACAAGAATGATCTGTGCCGCCGCGATTAAAAGTAATGAGACAGGCAGAAGAAGAGTTACCGTCTTTGTATAGTCGGCCTTCAACTGTAACCACCACGAGGCAAACGGCCATTTTAGTAAAGCCGTGTATTTTTCATCAAGGCGTCCCATCAGAAGAGAAAGTCCTGCTTCCGCTTCTTTTGTCATAGATACAGACTGCCCTTGTAAATATTTCTCAATATCGGCTTTTAATGGTTCTATTAAAACAGAAGTATCGGCTTTATAGCCCCCCTGCCTCAAATCATTTTCTACCTGCTGCCTGGCCGCTATAACCACCCTTTCGTAGGTGAGAGATTGGTCCATGACGCTGTTCGGGATATTTAACAGTGAAAATGAGATGGAAGTATCCTTCCTGAGTTCATTATAGGCAAATGAATAATATCCTGTATCCGCTAATTTACTGAGAATCGCATTTTTCTGAAATGCTCCGAACCAGCCTCCGCCAATTAAGCATAATGTTAAAGACAGAGCTGCTATGGCAGCTGTCAGAATATATTTCAAAAGTTTGCGCAGCTTCCGATGACTGTGACTGATTAATAACTTCTTATGTATTGATATAGCAAGTACCGCTGCAATTGCAAATGCAGATGCTGCCAAACATCCCCACATGATTTCGTACCGGATCTTAAACTGCTGCATCCGTGCATCTGTATCTTTATATAAGTATTCATAAGTCTGGGGAGGCGCCTTGTCTACAAGTTCGAGGATGGATATTACGGATGAGGTCTTTTCTGTTATGCGATCTTCTTTCGTACCTTCTTTTGATGTAGCGGAATTGTCTTCCGGTTTAGCCTCTGGGCCTTCGTTTTCCTGCGTTCCCGCAGTCTCTGGTTCCTTCTGATTTTCTTCTGTGTTTTGCTTCTCAGGTTTTTTTGTGGATGTACTGCTTTCCTGCCGTTCCGCTTGACCTTCTGAAGGAGCTTGTGAAGGTTCTGTTTCCGAAGAGGAGGTTCTTCCTACCTCTACTAAATAACCGCTTTCCACTCCGGTCTGTACATTGGCATATATTTCTGAAATAGCTGCCTGAGCCTGTTCCGCAGTCAATTCCACATCATCCTGGGCCAGATAGCTTTTTACCGAGCTAATGTATTCCGGTTTGACCGCATAAATAATTCCGTCTTTCTCAAATTGTCCGCTTACCGCGGATATGACAGACTGCTCGTTCCCATTAATGGACCCAGCAAACGCCGTCTGGGCTGCGCAGGCACTTATGATAAATGCTATTCCACAAATTATCCATCTTTTTTTTACTCTCATGCCGCTCTCCATATTTAAAATAGGGCGGTTCCTGTGAGAGCCACCCTAAAAAGAAATAATATCAAAACAATTTTTACTTTTTAACTGAAAAAGTATAATCGATTGACTGTTGTCCATCGCTTAATGCAACTGTTATTTTGTAAGTCTTTTCAACACTACCTAATAACGTATCAGGGGTAAGGCCTTCTTTTATAGCTGCTGCCTTAATTTTATCCTTGATGTTGTCATCAACAGTAATAGTTGTATTTCCAAATTGAACACTTTCCACACCTTCTGTGGTAAGAATTCCTGATAATACACTTTCAGCATCGCCTAATACTTCTTTTAATGTGGACTCGGTTTGCTCAGCCTTAACTGTAACAGTAATATTTTGTCCTGCTATTGTAGTCGAAACGAATTCATTCTCCTTATTTTCTTCTACAGCAGCCACTACAGCTTTCTGCACGTTTTCTTTCACAACGTTGCTGATTGGTCCACTATTTCCAGATCCACCACCTGATCGGGAATAACCACCACCGCCAACGACGACGTTAGTCTGGTTCCCGTTACCTCCAAAAGTCTGAGAAGCACCTACGGATGGCTTTCCGTTTGTTGTCCCGTATTCGGTAAAGTTATATTCAACTCCACCAATCTTCATAGCTCCAGAAAACAGGGAACCGTCCGCATTCATGTAATATACCTTGTCATCGACTTTGAGCAGGCCTGTCTGCATAATTCCATTATATGCAAAGAAATACCACTTGCCATCGGTATCCTTAAACCAGCCCTTCTGTGCATTGCCATTGACATCAAAATGATACCACTTGCCATCCTCCTGATACCACTTGTTTGCCTGCCAGCTGCCATCCTCATTCTGATATCTCCAGTCGGAGCCGGACTGAATCCATGCTGCAGACGCTGGTAATGCACTGCCAACAGTGATTGCTGCGGCTAATGCTGCTACCATTAGCTTTTTCATCTTCATAATGTTTCTCCTTTCACTATCCTACCTTCAATTTTGTTACAAAATAAATTGATGTGTATATTTTAACTCTCTTTCTGTAAAAATGCAAGGATTATACGTTTATAACATCTATTTGGTGCATGTTTTAAGTTGATTCTGCTATTAAGGTTGATTTTATGTAGAATTTATATAGTCTTTTAGCATTTATTTGTACTGAAAACTTTTTTAATATGTAGGAAAAGTTCTATTTAAAAATAACTATTAAGATGTAATCAATAAAAAATCAGCCATCTTCCCTTTACATATCTTTATATTTTCACATATTATATACTTTTTTGTAACGATATTTTTTATTTCAGTACTATTCATTACTTCCTCTCTTTAAGATATTTTCTGAGTATGCCTATAAGCATCAAGGTAAGCGTCAAATTGTACACTTACCTCGTTTTTACTGGCCTAGACCCGTTTGTATATCAATCAGGAAGTTTCAGTGCAAAACGTACTAGAATCCTAAACGCAGCTCAAGGGTGTTAAGATTTGCCCTGGTGAATGCAGATGATAATGTTGTAAAAACAACTCCACTTTCAGGACTTATCATGATGCCAAGTTGGCGAAGGGACGAACACATAATATTGCCCTCGGACACTGTGCCAGCAAACTTATCAGAGTCATCTATAAGATGCTCACTGATAAAGTGAAATTTAATCTCAATAGAAAAATCTGATAATTGATTGATTTTGAAAAAGCTCCCATGCATGAGACTTGTTAAGGTTAACCTTTTTACCATAAATACAAAAAGAAAACTTCCTGCTATATTTATACTTAACTTTTCATAGCTGGTCTCCTATTCTCGCAATCAAAATTCAAACTGTCTTTCAATTTATTTTTTAACTCAATTTATGCCCATAATCTGACATCACTGGCAACAATAATCGTCATATCTTTTTCATCAACCTATCCCTTTATCTCAATGCAGCGAGATAATTTCTATAAAGGCATATTCTTAAATTTCCTGTAAGCAAAGTTCTCATCATCTATATAACTTTCTATTAATCAATAAATAGTTTTTGATTTTTTCTAACTCTAAACAATGAACAGACCTTCCAGCCACTCGTTAAGTCACATCATCTCCCCCTCTTCATTTGCTCAAAAAATACTTTTGTTACCGCATTCCTCGTCCATCCTCTTCGGGTATGAAATATGAACCTCCAGTTAAGTCATTCGAACTCATCCATTCCTATTATGACGCATGCTTATTATGCTGCATTCAAATTATGGCATATGTATATTATCTCATATCCATATTATGTCGTGAGTATATTCTATCACGTCCACTTTTATCACAAAAATATTACATATCAATAATCTTTTTTATCTCTAAATCAAAACAATTAATTTTCGATCTCCTTATACTCGCCCATATCTTTAATATTAAACTCTTCATTAACTACTATTGAAATGATAAATATAGATACTTCATACCCCTACTATAGACCGCGAAATATAGTTATGTTAACATTAATTATAATAACACAACATTCGTTTGCATAATAATAAAAACCAAATTATATTCTTTTAAAAACTCAAAAATCTTTCACACTGTTTTCAACAATATAGGATCATATAATAATACGTGAAATCTAACGGTTTGTTAATAATGAATAAAATTAGTTTAACTAAACAATTAATTCTTTTATTGAGGCCAACGCAGATTTTAGTATATTTAATATTATCCCACTATCAAACCCAACAATTTTAGAACAAAATCTACAATTAATTTTAAAAAGTCAGATATATACACTTACAAAAGGTGTTATCAATCCATTCCATTATGCTAATTTAATTTTTATTCTATTAAATATTACAATTAACAAAAAAATTCTTATAAACTATTGAACTTTTGTTGAAACCATCGTGCAAAACTACCATTACAAACCCCAGCTAAAATCCTATAAAAATCAATACTAATCACCATCCAAACATTGACTTTCCCCCATAAAGGGTATAATTAAGTCACGTTATAAACGTACTAATATAACCTGTTATTAACGCCAAATCTAAATTAACGATTAAATGAGGGGAGGTGAGAGTTGATGTATTAAAAAGCAAGTGAAGGTTGGATAAAGCATCTTGATTTCATAATTCTTGATGCATTATGCCTTCAAATATCATTTATTCTGGCATATTTAATCCGACAAGAAAGTTTCATGCCGTACCGAACCTTTCTCTATCGTAGCATGGCAATTCTTCTTTTTATGATCCAGATAATCGTTACATTTTTCCTTGAAAGCTTTAAGAACGTCTTAAAAAGAGGATATTACAGGGAATGCATTGAAACAATAAAACACACCTGTCTTGTGATTCTATCTACTGCTTTTTGTTTTTTTCTAACACAAACAGGAGAACAATATTCTCGTATCATCTTGATTCTCACCGGATTGTTCTATACATTCTCCACCTATTTTCTCAGATTATTCTGGAAAAGGCACTTAAAAAAATCCGGATTAACCAATAAAGGGAAACGTTCCCTGCTGGTCATCACAAGCAAAGATATAGCTTCAACTGTATTGGATAATATAAACAACTATAATTACGAGGGTTTTCAGGTAAGCGGAATCGTTATTGAAGATGCCAATATGACAGGAGATGAAATAGAAGGAATACCGGTAGTCTCTGATATCAAACATGTGGTGGATTACGTATGCCATAAATGGGTGGATGAAGTTTTTATAAACCTGCCAAGAGATTCCTTTACACTCGAAAAGACCGTGGACAACTTTATGGAAATGGGTATTACAGTCCACCAGAATCTCGTTGATATCACTGTTTTAAACGAACAAAAACAAAGAGTAGAGCGCATGGGAGGTTATACAGTTTTAACCACCAGCATTAACATGGCAAGTTCAAGACAGCTTTTCATGAAAAGGGCAATGGATATTGCAGGCGGTTTAATTGGCTGCATCATAGCCGGATTTCTATATCTGGTTCTTGCACCCTGTATTTATTTTCATTCTCCAGGTCCCATTCTCTTTTCTCAAGTCCGTGTCGGTAAGAATGGAAAAAAATTTAAAATATATAAATTCCGCAGTATGTACATGAATGCGGAGAAGCGAAAAAAAGAACTACTGGCACAAAACCGAATAAAAGATGGTATGATGTTTAATATGGATCACGATCCACGTATCATAGGAGGCGAAAAGGGAATCGGAAACTTTATGCGTAATTATTCCCTGGATGAATGGCCTCAGATGTGGAACGTATTAAAAGGTGATATGAGCCTTGTTGGAACCCGACCTCCCACATTAGATGAGTGGGAAAGATACGAACTACATCACCGGGCAAGGTTGTCAATCAAGCCAGGACTGACTGGTTTATGGCAGGTCAGCGGAAGAAGCAGCATAACGAATTTTGAAGAAGTAGTTAAACTGGATAAAAAATACATAACCGAATGGAATTTTAAACTGGATATTAAAATTTTACTGAAAACAGTGGGGGTAGTTGCATATAAGGAAGGTGCTTTATAAAAATGTTTCTTAGTCCTTCGAAATTTTAATTGCAAATAAATGGAGTCTCTTTTAATTGCAATTAAATGATTCAAAAATTATTGTTTTTAACTACTGTTTCAATTTATATGTCAAGGTCAGAACAGCTGTTTTTCGGAAACCGCTGTTCTGACCTGTTTTTTAACATATCCCCTTCTTATGATTACTATAATTTCTTTAACTTCTTTTATATCTTCAACAGAATGCTCACAACTACGATCAAATCCCCCACCCGACACAAACAACAATCATCATACACTCCCAATACCTTCAAAATTTTACCATAAAGTTAAGTTTACATTGGTGACATACTTTTATTATACTTTTAAAACAGGTGTTGCCAACATCTTTGTTCGATATAATTATGTCAAATCAAAAAATTGGTAAATTTTGGAAAGTTTGGTGAAGTGATTGACAAAGTACAACAGGATTGAAGTAGGTCAACGAATCCGTAATCGACGTATTCTAATTGGTTGGACGCAAGAGGAGCTAGCCGAGAAAATTGGGCGTGCATATAAATATTGTCAGGATATTGAGCGTGGAACATGCGGAATGTCTGTTGAGACAATGTTAAGCATTGCATCAAGTTTGAATATTTCTTTAGATTATCTGATTTACGGAAAAATGGAGTCGGAAACAGAAACCAGTTCACTTCTGATTGAACAGCAAACCATCATTAACATCCTTGGGCAATGCAGTGATAAGAAACGACGTTATGCATTGGACCTGTTAAAACTATTTATGAAAGCCTGTGATGACAGATAAGGATAAAAAGGGGCGCATTGCACTCTCCACATTTAAAGATGGAGTGCAATGCGTCCCTTTCATATCTGACTTCTAAATTTCACTTATCTTCTAAACCATCAACTGATAATTCTCAATATCCAGCATCTTCCCAAACTTCACGCCCACTTCCCTTATAGTCCCGCAATGAACAAACCCCAGTCTCTCATGGAGCTTTATGCTCGCTTCGTTTCCTCCGGTTATAACTGAAATGACCGTATGAATATCGTCCCGTTCCTTGGCAATCTCAAGAATAGCAAACGACAGCTCCCCGGCGATCCCTCTGCGGCGATAATCCTTATCAATGTATACAGACAGCTCCACCGTGGCCCCATAAGCCTCTTTGGGGCGATAAGAGGAAAGGCTTGCATACCCCACTGCTTTTCCATCTTCTTCAGCTACAATCAAAGGATGGTTTCCCACGTTATGTTCCCGGAACCAGACCAACCGCTCCTCCATGGTTTTCGGATTTAAGTCAAATGTGGCCAGTCCATGTTCTACCTCATAATTATAAATGTTCAAAAGCTCCGGCATATCCTTTTCTTCTGCAGTTCTGATTATCATATATGTTCCTCCTAGGCCTGATTGCTTTTATCACCTGCTATCATACATCAATCTACTGTCCCCGTCCAATACAAATCGTGAGAAAATATACCCTTTTTATTCCTGCTTTTTTAAGCGCCCGGGTACATGCCTCTATGGTGCTTCCAGTAGTATAAATATCATCTACTAAAATCACCCCTTCCACTCCTTTTAAAATTTCCCCGGCAGAAAATGCCTCCTCCAGATTTTTAAGCCTGCCCGCCGGGTCAAGCCCTTTTTGGGGCATTGTCCTTTTATTTCTGACCAGCATTTGAGGGTAAACAGGCATCCCAAGGCCTTCTCCGATCCTGCGTGCCAAAAGCTCTGCCTGGTTAAATCCCCTCTCCCTTTTCCGGGAAGGATGGACCGGAACAGGAACAAGGACATTTGCCTTCATGCGCCTGATCACTTTCCAGTACCTGGCACAAATTGCTTCCCCATAAAAGTCTAAATACTCCCTCTTATTCCTATATTTAATTTTTGCCATGGATCTTCCGGCTCTTTCGTCATAATTTATAAGCGCCCTGCCATACTCAAAAGTGCGCTTGTGCCTGACACAGTCAAAGCAATATTCCATGTCAGAGCTTATAACCTCCTTGCCGCACCTTTTACAGACAGGATCCTTGACAAATGACAGCTTTTTCATGCATTCCCGGCAGATCAGCCTGCCCTTTGGCATAACGATCCCGTCACAGACAGGGCATCGTCTGGGAAATAACAAATCAATAAAAAACGAAGGGTACATATAAAAGATTCTCCTTATAGAACGAATAGAATTAAAAGAATTATAAGATAAGCAGATTCATACAAAGACTGTCTGCCCAAAGAATTTCCGCCAGTGGCATGGCTAACGATCAGGGCCGCCTATTCACCCGGCAACTACCGCCATAACGAGAGAAACACATAAAGCCTGTTTCTCTCAATTATGACAGCCTGCTGATTTCGCAGATCCGGTCCTTTAAACCGGAATATCTCCGCTGTTCCATTTCATTGTTCACCATTTCCCCGAATACTTCCGGCATTCCCACCAGACAAACGCAGGATTTTGCACGGGTTACCGCGGTGTAGATCAAGTTTCTGGTCATGAGCATCCTTGGACCGGAAAATATGGGGATGACAACTGCCGGGTATTCGCTTCCCTGAGATTTGTGGATCGTAATGGCGTAAGCAAGCTCCAGCTCCTCCAGCTGCTTAAAGCTGTAATCCACCATACGCCCCTCGTCGAATTCCACGGTTACCAGCTCGGCAAATGTATTGATCTCCCGGATAATGCCCATATCCCCATTGTAAATGCCCGTTCCCTTATCAACAGGGATCCCGTATCCGTTGCGGACCTCCCACTCAATGTTATAATTGTTCTTGATCTGCATAACCTTATCTCCCACCCGGTAGGTGACTCCGGCTGATTCCTTTTCAGCCTTTCCTTCTCCGGGAGGATTTAAATATTCCTGCAAAATGGAGTTAAGCCGTTCCACACCAATGGCCCCTTTTCTCATTGGCGTCATGATCTGGATATCATAAGTTTTTGCATGGACATAGCCGGGCAGCTTGTCCTGAACCAGAGTGATCATGGCATTGATGATGGTATTAGGATCCTCTCTCTTGATAAAGAGGAAATCATTGCTCTTTTTCCCTAAAGGAACCTGCTCACCCCGATTGATCTTGTGGGCATTGACCACAATGTCGCTTTGAGTTGCCTGACGGAAAATCTTAGTCAGCATGACTACGTTAAAACTTCCTGAATCAATCATGTCCCGGAGCACGTTTCCGGGGCCAACGCTGGGAAGCTGGTTCACATCTCCCACCAGAATAAGCCTTGTCCCCGGATTGACCGCTTTTAAAAGAGACTGCATCAAATGAATGTCCACCATGGAGGTCTCATCGATGATCACCGCGTCGGCATCCAGGGGATTTTCTTCATTCCGGTCAAAATGCATTCCAACGGAACGATCGTCTCCCGGAACTCCGGTCAGCTCCAAAAGCCGGTGGATGGTCCTGGCCTCATACCCGGTGGCTTCCGTCATCCTCTTTGCCGCCCTGCCGGTGGGAGCAGCCAGCAGGATCTCCATCTCCTCGCTTTCAAAAAACCGTATGATGGTGTTGATGGTGGTAGTCTTACCGGTACCCGGGCCTCCGGTGATGATAAGAAGCCCGCTGTTGACCGCCTCCACAACCGCCTGGACCTGTTTTTCATCCAGCTCGATCTGCCCTTCCTTTTGGATCTTAAGAAGCTGGGTCCGGATCTCCTCCTCGGGCATTTGACCCCTGATATTTAAATCGTGAAGCATCTTTGCCACGTTCAGTTCCATGTAATAGTACTGGGAGGCGTAAACGATGCGTTTGCCTTCCGATTCCCGGATGACAAGGCGTTTATCCAGCTGCATGTCCATCAAATGCTTTTCTATAAAAGAGGGTTCTATCCTAAGAAGCTCCGAAGCCTGAGACAAAAGTTCTTCTTCCGGCAGATAGGTATGGCCGTTTGACGTGGCCTGCAGAAGAGTGTACAGCACCCCGCTTTTGATGCGAAAATTGGAATCCGTGAAAATTCCTGCTTTTCTCGCAATTTCATCTGCCATTTTAAATCCTACGCCCGGAATGTCATCTGCCAGCTGGTAAGGGTTTTCCTTTAATACGCTGTAAAGCCTGGGACCGTATTCATGGTAGATCTTTACCGCCAGATTCATGGAAATTCCATATTCCTGAAGAAACATCATGGCCTGACGCATCTCCTTTTTTTCCTCTATCTGCTGGGAAATGGACATTGCCATCTTTTCGCTGACGCCCTTTACTTCAGAAAGCCGTTCCGGCTCCTCCTCCATGACGCGGAAGGTGTCGGCTTTAAAGCGGCGGACGATCCTGGCAGCCAAAGCTGCCCCGATTCCCTTGATGGCCCCTGAACCTAAGTACCGTTCCATTGCCGCAGTGTCCTCCGGAGCCTTGATCTCATAGCTTTCTACAGTCATCTGCTCCCCATAAACCGGATGCTCGGTCATAACCCCAACGGCTTCGATCATTTCTCCTTCATTTATGTAGTGGAAACTGCCCACCAGAGTATACTCTTCCCCTGCATTTACAAGGCTTAAGACTGTGTAGCCGTTGTCCTCGTTCCTGTATTTAATTTTCTCCACAAATCCGCAGACTGTTGCCATGGTTCCTCCCGTACAAATACAAGCGGACTGCCTCAAAACCAGCCCCGCCGGAATCTTACGATGCCGACAGGGTCGTTCCAAAGCAGTCCTGGTAACCTCAAGGCAGGACTGATATTCCTATCAGCCCTGTTTTTGGGTTAAAATTCTGTTTTATTATCTCCGCCATGCATGAATTCAATAAATTTTCCTGTTCCAATGGCAACTGCAGTCAGCGGATCCTCTGCGATCATGGTGGTGATTCCCGTCTTCTCTTCAATCAGGGCATCCAGGCCGCTTAAGAGAGAGCCGCCTCCGGTAAGCACGATCCCACGGTCAAAAATATCCGCCGCCAGCTCCGGTGGAGTGCGCTCCAGTACATTATGAACCGCATCAACGATTTGCATGGCCGGTTCTTTTAATGCATCCAGAGTCTCGTCGGAAGTGACTACAATGGTCTTTGGCAGGCCGGTAACCAGGTTTCGTCCACGAACCTCCATGGTCAGGACCTCAGGCCTTCTGTATGCCGCACCGATGTTGATCTTGATTTCCTCAGCCGTCCTCTCACCGATCAAAAGGTTATGTTTTTTTCGCATATAACGGACGAGGGCTTCATCAAAATCATCTCCCGCAACCTTGATGGAGGTGCTTACAACCGTACCTCCCAGGGAAATAACAGCAATATCAGAGGTTCCTCCTCCGATATCAACGATCATGTTTCCGCATGCCTTTGCAATGTCGATTCCAGCACCAATGGCTGCTGCCACCGGCTCCTCAATGATCGCCACCTCTCTGGCCCCTGCCTGATAAGTGGCATCCTCTACCGCCTTTTTCTCTACCTCAGTGGCACCGCTTGGGATACAGACGCTGATCCTTGGCTTTCTCAGAGTCTTTTTACCAACCGCTTTGTTAATAAAATATTTCAGCATTTTTTCTGTTACTGTATAATCAGAAATAACGCCCTGACGAAGAGGTCTTACCGCCACAATGTTGCCCGGTGTTCTTCCGATCATCAGTCTGGCTTCCTCTCCAATGGCTTTGATTTTATTTGTATCACGGTCAATGGCTACAACCGAAGGTTCCTTTAATACAACTCCCTTTCCCTTAATATAAACCAGTATGCTTGCTGTACCTAAATCGATTCCAATATCATTGGACATCATCATCTTGCTTCCTCCTGTTCGCTGTATCCTGTTCCCAGGGTTTCCTTTATCTTCAAAATTATGGCTAATTCGTAATTGAAGTCACAGTTTCTACTTTATTATATACAATAACCCTGGGAATTCAAAGGCTTTTTTTAATTTTTATTATGTTTATTTTTTTTTAATATGTGGTACACATTTTAGTCACAATTTCCTCGTATACTAATAATACGTTATCCGGAAGGATAACGGGCCTTTTGTTTCAAGTAACTTACTTGAAATCACAAAGCTTTTTCATACTCATACCGGACGGCGCGAGCCGTCCGGCCCCCCTAAAAGAACATTCTCTTATTTTATATACCTACCATTCCCAATCGCAATACTTAATTTGGGGCCCGGTTCCTAAAAGAGCCAGGCCCCGATTTTTATGTGCGCGGGCAGCGAGCCAAATGAATTTGCAAGCATATTCATTCGGCAGATGCCGCGTCAACCTGGAAAAACTTTAAAACATGTTTTTCCTGGCTTCTCCATCAGTATCATATCAAGATAATCTAAGGGCCCATTCCCTGCAGTCAATCACTCTGGTCGCGATCCCTTCATAGAATTCCGGCTCATGACAAATCAAAAGAATGCTTCCCTTATACTCCTTTAAGGCTCTCTTTAACTCTTCCTTTGCCTCCACATCCAGGTGGTTGGTAGGCTCGTCCAGAAGAAGGACATTTGTTTCCCGGTTAAGAAGTTTACATAATCTGACCTTTGCCTGTTCCCCGCCGCTTAACACCCGCACCTGGCTTTCAATGTGCTTGGTAGTCAGACCGCACTTGGCAAGAGCAGACCGGACCTGGTACTGGGTGTAGGATGGGAACTCCTTCCAGATCTCTTCAATGCAGGTAGTGGTATTTCCGGGGGCCATTTCCTGTTCAAAGTATCCGATGGAAAGGTAATCTCCAAGCTCCACATTTCCCTCTAAGGACGGCACTAGCCCCAGGATGCTCTTTAAAAGGGTGGTCTTTCCTATGCCGTTTGCGCCTGCTAAAATCACCTTTTCCCCACGTTCCATGGAAAGATTCAAAGGTCTTGACAAAGGCTCCTCATAGCCGATGACCATATCTTTTGTTTCAAAAATGCATTTACCGGCTGTGCGGGCTTCCATAAAATGAAATTCCGGCTTTGGCTTATCTTTTGATAGCTCAATGACCTCCATTTTATCCAGCTTCTTTTGTCTGGACATGGCCATGTTTCTGGTGGACACACGGGCCTTGTTTCTGGCAACAAAATCTTCCAGCTCAGCGATTTCCTGCTGCTGCCTTTTATAAGCAGCCTCCAGCTGCGAACGTTTCACTGCATACACTTCCTGGAACTTTTCATAGTCACCTACATAACGGTCCAGGCTCTGGTTTTCCATATGGTAAATGATGTTGACCACGCTGTTTAAGAATGGAATGTCATGGGAAATCAGGATGAATGCATTTTCATATTCCTGGAGATAACGCTTCAGCCATTCAATATGCTGTTCATCCAGATAATTGGTCGGCTCATCAAGAAGAAGGATATCCGGCTTTTCCAATAAAAGCTTTCCTAAAAGAATCTTGGTCCTCTGGCCTCCGCTTAATTCCGTCACATCCTTATCCAGCCCCATGTCGGTTAAGCCTAAAGCCCTGGCCACTTCCTCTACCTTTGAATCAATAATATAAAAGTCATGGGCCATAAGAAGGTCCTGAATGGTTCCAAGCTCCTCCATCATGGAAGCCATGGTTTCCTCATCAGCCTCTCCCATTTTATCACAGATCTCATTCATCTGCTCTTCCATCTGGAACAGGAATGCAAAGGCGCTTTTTAATACGTCCCGGATGGTCATCCCCTTTTCCAGCACCGTATGCTGGTCCAAATAACCTACGCGGACCCGTTTGGCCCATTCCACCTTTCCTTCGTCCGGCTGTAGTGTTCCGGTGATTATATTCATAAATGAGGATTTTCCTTCTCCATTGGCTCCGATCATGCCGATGTGCTCTCCTTTTAAGAGGCGGAAGGATACATCCTGAAAAATGGCACGGTCTCCAAATCCATGGGTCAGATGTTCTACGTTTAATATGCTCATTGAAAAACTCCTTTATTAATGCGGTTTGATTTTCTCTTATCTTTACAGTGTTCCTTGACTTTTCACAGGGTTTCATCATTCTAAATACGAAACATCATAATTCTACATGACAGAAGCGATTAAAGCAAGCAAAGGTTGCAAAAAATGACAAAACCGTTTATGATAAATCCAACAGAAATATTTTGAAGAAAGGGTTCTATTATGTACTTGTATACTTGGTATCAGTGGCTGCTGTTTTTTTTCATATACTGTTTTATCGGCTGGATCATCGAATCCACCTATGTATCCGTAAAAAGCTTTCATTTTGTAAACCGCGGTTTTCTAAGGCTTCCCCTTCTTCCCCTGTATGGAAGCGGTGCCATTATCATGCTGTGGCTGTCCCTGCCCGTCCAGGGCAATTTATTTCTTGTATTTCTCTTTGGTATGGCAGGTGCCTCTGCCCTGGAATATGCCACCGGCTATGCCATGGAACGGCTGTTTAAAATGAAATACTGGGACTACAGCAGCAAGCCCTTTAATTTAAACGGTTATGTCTGTCTTGGTACCTCCATTGCATGGGGCTTTCTCACCCTGCTGCTGACGGAGGTCATTCACCGTCCCCTGGAATGGCTGGTCCTTGATTTAAACGGGACGGTGTGCATCGCCCTTGTGATCGTGATCGGCAGTCTTTTTGTCACTGATGCCATACACTCCACCAAGGAAGCCCTGGACCTTGGCCGAATCCTGGAGTCCATGACAAAATTAAAATCAGAGCTAGAAGAGGTACAGGTGCAGATCGCTCTGTTAAAGGCCGAAACCGCCCAGAAGGTATCCGATTTAAAAACTGAAACCATTCAAAAAGCAGCCAGCTTAAAGGATGGGACCATGGTAAAGATCTCCTCTCTGAAGGCCGAAACTGCCAGTGCCTTAAAAGAATCCGCTTTAGCAGAACGCCTTCAGTCCCTGACAGAAACCAAAGAAAAGCTCAGCGGACGCCTGACCTTTTACCGAAAAGGTATTCTCCGCCGGAACCCTACCGCTTCATCCCGGCTGTTTGGGGAGGCTTTAAAGGAATTAAAGGAATACTCCAAAAAATACAAAAAATCATAATTTATAAAGACGGAGCCTGGTTTTTTGACCAGGCTCCGTCTCAATTTTATATTTTCTTATGTCATGATTCTGGGAATCATGGTCAGCATTCACCGTTCGCGCCGATGAGCACGCTCATCTTGGCTCACTTGTGCTCATTACATCATCTTATCAACCATAGCCATGACCGCTTCTCCCAGCTTCGCGGATCTCTCCTCCGCCTCTGCCATGGAAGCGCCCTTAATGCCATAATAAAATTTGATCTTCGGCTCTGTTCCTGATGGCCTTACGCACAGCCATGCATCCTCCGTCAGATCATAATAAAGCACGTCAGACTGGGGAAGCCCGGTGGGGCTGACTTCTCCGGTGCTCATATCCTTTACCGTATCAAGCTTATAATCCCTGGCGGAAAGGACTTTATATCCGCCAACCTCTGCCGGTGTATCCTTACGCATGGTCTCCATGATCGTCCGGATCTTTTCCTGGCCCTCAATACCCTTTAAGCCAATGGACTTTACTGCGTCCTTATAATAGCCGTACTTCTCATACATGGCAATCATGGCATCCCATAAGGTCATGCCCTTTGTCTTATAATAAGCCGCAGCCTCGCACAAAGCGACCGTTGCGGATATGGCATCCTTATCGCGGGCATAGGTTCCGATGAGACAGCCATAGCTTTCCTCCAGACCGAACATATAGGTCCCGTATCCGGTGGCCTCTTCCTTTAAAATCTGCTGGCCAATGTATTTAAAGCCGGTTAAAACCTCGATCAGCTCACAGCCGTAAGCCTTGGCAACCGCATCCACCAGATTGGTGGTAACAATGGATTTTACTACCTGTCCATCTGCGGGGATCTCTCCCCGTTCCTTCTTCTGGCTCAATACATACTCGCACAGAAGAGAACCGGACATATTGCCGGTCAAGGGGATGTATTCTCCGGATTTGTCATCCTTTACATACACCCCAAGACGGTCAGCATCCGGGTCCGTTGCCAGAACCAGGTCCGCATCCTTTTCCTTTGCAAGGGCAAGGCCCAGTTCAAACGCTTCCTCGGCTTCAGGATTGGGATAGCTGACCGTTGGAAAACCACCATCGGGCAGTTCCTGTTCAGGAACCACATACACATGCGTAAATCCTATTTCCTTTAACGCTCTTCTTGCGGGAAGATTGCCTGTACCATGGAGAGGAGTATAAACAATTTTAATATCATTCTGCATCTGGTCTATTGCGGCCTGATTCACTACCTGGGCTTTTACGTGGGCTATATATTTGTCATCCAGAGCAGCTCCGATGATCTCATATTTTCCTGATTCTTTTGCCGCTTCCAAGGTGGTGGTCTTGACCGTTGATATATCCGTGATATTTAAAACCTCTGCGGTCACCCCTTTGTCATGAGGCGGAGTAAACTGGGCGCCATCCTCCCAGTATACCTTGTATCCGTTATATTCCGGAGGGTTGTGGCTGGCGGTAATATTGATTCCGGCAATACAGCCTAATTCCCTTACAGCAAAAGAAAGCTCCGGCGTTGGGCGCAGAGATTCGAATTTATATGTCTTAATTCCATTGGCTGCCAGCGTAAGCGCTGCTTCCTCTGCAAATTCCGGAGACATATGTCTGGAATCGTATGCAATAGCCACACCTTTATCGGCTCCGCCCTGGCTTATGATATAATTTGCAAGCCCCTGGGTGGCTTTTCTAACTACATAAATATTCATCCGGTTGATACCGGCGCCAATGATGCCTCTTAAACCGGCAGTGCCAAATTCCAGATCCTGATAGAAACGCTCTTTGATTTCGTTTTCATCATCTGCGATCCCCCGGAGTTCTTCTTTAGTCGCATCATCAAAATAAGGATTTAAAAGCCATTCCTCATAAATACTCTTGTAATCTTTCATAAGCAAAATACTCCTTTCTCTCCATTTCTGTTATGGCTATTATAAATCATAACAGGTTAAAAGAAAAGCGTATTTCCATTATTTTGTGCCTTGAACCCAAGATTGAAAGGCGCGTTTCTTTCAATCCTTGATCCGTGACAGGAAAAGATTCCGCATGGGCTGCTGAATCTCTAAATCCTTAAGCTTTTCAATATTCCGTGCAGGAATCCAGGCCTTATTGGCGTTATAATAAAAGTTGATCTGCTTCCAGTATTTCTCAGGATATAAGAACAAATAGTAAAGGCATATCCTGTCTGCATCCGAAAGAGGGAGAACCTTTGTATAGGTTTCCAGCATGGCCATACCAAGCTTTAAATTCCAGTCATGCTTTTCCATGGCCTTCCGCATAAAATGGTATAAATCCTCCATCTGCATGCCCTTGTGCATGCGGTTGAATTCCACAATGGCCACATCATGAAAGCACATGAGGATGTGATGCTGGTTTAAGTCTCCGTGACATAAGTATTCCTCACTGTCACCCCGGTTTTCATAAAAGCCTGCCATCCCTTTACAGGCTTCCATGGCCTGTTCGAAAAATATGTCGTAATTTCCCATAACGCACAATTCGAACTCAGACTTTTTCCTTTTATTCCGGATGAACGTGCGGGCGCGCACCAGCTCCCGGTTGTGGCGTTCCATTTCCTCAGCCGGCTGTTGTACCAATATGGATCCTAAGTTCCATTCCTCTTTAAATTCGATCCGCCGCAGCACTTTATGTAAAGAAGCAATTTGTTCGATGGCACATAATACCTCTTTGCTATCTTTCAAATTACATTCCCGGTCCGCATACCAGTCTTTTACAATCCACCGGGTTCCATCCTCGGCACTGGAGAGGAGTTCACCATCTTTATTCCTGACGTAGCGGTCTACGTTTAAATGACAGGTCTCTTTCATCTGTGAAAATACCTGATCCTCAAATTCCAGGCGCTTTAAGGTTCCTTTATATTCCCGAAGCAGTTTAAGCCCCTGGTTCGTTTCACACAGCCAGGCGCCCCGGCCGCGTTTCACATCCAGAATTTCAAGCTCATACTGCGAAAGCACCTCTGTGTATTTCTCGTTCACAACCACCCCTCCAACTCTTAGCTCATCAGCTACTTCTAGGGTATGAAGAGGTGGAAAAAAATATGCAAAATACGGCGGAAAGTTATACGTGCCTCAGGCTTGTTCCTTTAATAAATGTTCTGCTGATTTCATCAGATATTCCCTGTTATTGCATTCCGGCTGCGTAAGGACCAGCTGGAACAAATGGTCTAATACCGCCCCCATTTCAGGCCCCGGCTTCATGCCTGCATCCATCAATTCCCGGCCGGTGACTGCCATGTCTTTCAAGCGGATGCAATCCCCGGCACTTAGGATTTCCCCGGAATATTGCTCCACCATATTTAATTGGGCCTTATAGGTTTCAGGACAAAATACCTTTTGAAAACACAAAAGATCCTGAAACAGCTCCGGGGAAAGGCCGCTCATGACCTGCCGGATGGCTGCCTTATCCGCCGGAATCTCTGTTTTCCATAAGCTGACAAGAGTTTTTGTCTGATGAATGGTCTCATTATCCAGTTTAAGCTCCTTAAGGATCCGGACGGCATCCTGAGGCTCCTCCAGCCTTAAAAAGCCTGACCAGCGCAGGTGTTTTTTAAGGGGCAGCCAGGCCAGCTTTTCCGCTTCCAGAAGCCGCCTTCCCGCATGTTCGAAATGGTCAGAGATATAAGGGCCGATTCCATTTTCATACACACATTTAAGCTTCCCGGGGTTGTCAGAAAGGAGGAGCTTTGTAAGCTCCACCTGTATCCGTTCCTTACTGACCTTTGCCATGTTGGGGGCGATGACGGCAATTGCTGCCCTGGTTTCCTCTTCCAGGTCAAAGCCCAGCTGGGCTGAAAAGCGGATGGCCCTTAAGATCCTCAAAGCATCCTCTGTAAACCGGTCCACAGCATTTCCCACGCACCGAATGGTCTGGCCTTCTAAATCCTTTACCCCGTCAAAGGCATCTACCAGCCCTTCCCGGTCGCTGTAAGCCATTGCATTGATGGTAAAATCCCGGCGCTTTAAATCCTCTAATAAGCTTCCTGTAAATTCCACGGATTTGGGATGGCGCCCATCCTCATACTCCCCGTCGACGCGGTAGGTGGTTACCTCATATCCCTCATGATCAATAAGCACTGTAACCGTGCCGTGCTGGATTCCCGTATCCACCGTCCGCTTAAAAATTTCCTTTACCTGTTCCGGCTTTGCCGAGGTGGTGATATCCCAGTCTTCCGGCGTCCGGCCCAAAAGGCTGTCTCTCACACAGCCTCCCACCACATAAGCTTCAAAGCCGTTGGTATTCAGTTGTTCGATGATCCTTTTTGCCGCTTCCGGAACCTGAATCGTTATCACTTTGCCACCTCCTGATTTTCCTGTCTTGCCGGTATTAATACGCCCTGCCCCAATAAACCATCTTTACCGCAGGTTTTCCGCAGCATACACAGGTTTCTGCCAGCTTTTCCTGCTTAAATGGCATACAGCGGGATGTCGCCCCTGTGATCTCCTTGATCTTATCCTCACATTCCTGAGAGCCGCACCACATGGCCTTTACAAAGCCCGGCTTTTCCTCTACGGTCTTAACAAGGGTATCCATGTCCGTTGCCTCATAGGTATGGGCATCCCGGTGAGCTCTGGCTCTTTCCAGCATATCCTTCTGAATGGTTTCCAGAAGCTGGCCTACCTTAGCATTTAACTCGTCTAAGGATACGGTGATCTTCTCATGGGTATCACGGCGTACCAAAACCGCCTGGTTTTCTGAAATATCTCTGGGTCCGATCTCCACACGGACCGGAATGCCTCTCATCTCTGATTCGCTGAATTTCCAGCCAGGGCTCTTATCGGAGTCATCCACCTTAACCTTATAATTAGAAAGAACCTGTTTTAACTCATATGCCTTGTCAAGAACGCCTTCCTTTTGCTGCTGAACCGGAACGATGACCACCTGAATAGGTGCGATTCTGGGAGGAAGCACAAGGCCGTTGTCATCACCATGGACCATGATGATGGCACCAATAAGCCTGGTCGTCATTCCCCAGGAAGTCTGATGAACATACTGAAGCTTATTTTCCTTATCGGAATACTGGATTTCAAAGGCCTTTGCAAATCCGCTTCCAAAGTTATGGCTGGTTCCTGACTGAAGTGCCTTGCCGTCATGCATCAAAGCCTCGATGGTATAGGTTGCCTCTGCTCCCGCAAATTTCTCCTTATCTGTCTTCTGGCCACGGACAACTGGCATTGCAAGGACCTCCTCACAGAAATCCGCATATAAATGAAGCATCTGCTCTGTCCGGGCTTCCGCTTCTTCAGCCGTAGCATGGGCAGTATGGCCTTCCTGCCACAAAAACTCTCTGGAACGTAAAAACGGTCTGGTGGTCTTTTCCCAGCGCACTACCGAACACCACTGGTTATAAAGCTTCGGCAAATCCCGGTAAGACTGGATCTCTCTGGAGTAAAAATCACAGAACAGAGTTTCAGAGGTAGGTCTGACGCAAAGCCTTTCCTGCAGCGGCTCCAAACCTCCATGGGTCACCCAGGCGACTTCAGGAGCAAATCCCTCTACATGATCCTTTTCCTTTTGAAGAAGGCTCTCCGGAATAAACATAGGCATGTAAACATTTTCCACCCCTACTTCCTTAAATCTTCTGTCAAGCTCGCTTTGAATATTTTCCCAGATGGCATATCCTGCCGGCTTAATGGCCATGCAGCCTTTTACGCTGGAATAATCGATCAATTCCGCTTTCTTTACTACATCGGTGTACCACTGGGCGAAATCCACCTCCATGGATGTGATCGCTTCTACTAATTTCTTGTCCTTTGCCATAACAAGTTCTCCTCTCCTATTTACTGCCCAAGCTTTTGGGGCATAATTGGTGCTTTCATAAAATCAAAAAGAGCCATCCGTTCCCTAAAAAAGGGACCGAACAGCTCGGCGGTGCCACCCAATTTAGCCATGGAAATTTCCACGACTCACTTTTCCTATCCCGTAACGCAGGAAATGCGCCGCAGTTTGCTGCGGGACTCCGAGGGAGGTTGGGTCATGAGAGGTATAAAGGCCTTCCAGCACACAGCCTTCTCTCTGGAATACTTCATCACTTACTGGTCCTCTTCAACGTCTTATTTCTTCATTATGAAAAAGATTGTATGGTTGATTTTACGTTATTTGCAAATGTTTGTCAAGTAGGTCATCTGATTCATTCCTCCGAATCTGCCATTTCCTTCCTATCTTCACAGCACCAGCCCTCATACACCTCTACAATATCTTCCACAATCAATAAGCCGATAGGCCCAAGAATAAATCCCAAAAGCCCGAAAAGCTGAAGGCCCACATACATGGATGCAAGGGTTTCCAAAGGCGTAAGCCCAACCTTTCCGCCCATGATCTTGGCTTCCATGATCTCCCGCAGAAAATAACAGATAATATAAATGACCATTAATCCGATTCCGTACTTCCAGTTTTTATTGATCATGGAGAAAAGGGCCCAGGGAATGAACACTGTCCCTGTGCCAAAAATCGGAAGCGCATCCAAAAGCCCGATCCCGATCCCAAATAAAATAAAATAAGGGTTTCCCAGGAAAAACAGCCCTGCCGAACACACCGTCATAGTAAACAGCATGATAGCTCCCTGGGTCTTTAACCAGGCGCTTCCCACCGTTGTCAGCCGTCTCCCAAGCATGGCATATTCAAAGCGAAACATGGAATTATCCCGCCTTTCCCTGATGTCATCCATCTCCTGAAGGGAAAGAACCGTGGCAATCAGCAATATGATAATGATCACCGTTACCTGTACGATCCATTTCATGATGGTCATGGAGTTCGTCATAAGAAAGGGCATGATCCTGCTTTTTATAGCAACCTGTCCACCTGATATAATGTCCCTTACCACTTCTACCATATATCCGTCAGGCAGCTTTAAAAACCGCTCCGCAAAGAAGCAGTTATCCATAAGCCACCGGTCCATGCCTTCCAGAATGACCGGCAGGTTCTGAAGTAAAAGCCTGGCTTCCATGAACAGCTTTCTCCCTGCCACATAAAGGATGATTCCAACAGCGATCATAAAAAGGATAACTTCTACTCCCCCGATAACTGCCAGGGGAATGGAAATCACCCTACCCTTTATGATGAAGCGGGTCTTTTTCTCGATCCAAAGGGCTGAAGGCCGAAGGGACAGAGCAAATACGTATGCAATCAAAAAGGGAATCACAAGGGGCAGCAGATAGCGAAAACTTAAATACACTGCCCCTGTAACTCCCAATATTAATAATGTTTTCTTCAGTTTCCTGCTCGGTTTCACCATGGACTCACCTGTTTCTGATTTGTACTTCTTTTGTACAATCACTATTATGAGCCATACGGAATGAAAATATGCGAAATCCGTTTAGCAAAAAATTCCTTCTTTATGTCATTTCCGGCAATGAGAACATTTCAAAGATTTCTCCCTTTGGTTTCACGGAAAAACTCAGCCTTTTCTTTGTGCCTGGATGGGAAAATGACAGGCTGTGAGCAAACAAGGCCACATGTTTGCCGTCAGCTCCCTTTTGAAAACCGGGATTATACTTACGGTCACCCCAAAGGGGTGTGCCGTGGCCGGCCATCTGCACCCGTATCTGGTGATGACGGCCGGTTTTTAATATGATCTTTGTAAGGCTGCATTCTTCATTCCCTATGCTCCGGTTATCCACAACCTGATAATGAAGCTCCGCCAGTTTTGCACCTTTTATCCCCTTATCCACAATTTTGGAACAATTGGTTTTTCCGTCCTTCCACAAATAATCCACGTAGGCCCCAAAGTTTTCCACAGGTTTTCCACAAACCACCGCGTAGTAGATTTTCTCCATTTGATGCTGGGAAACCTGCCTGCTTAAAGACTCTGCGGCATTTTTCGTTTTTGCATAAACCATGACGCCTCCCACCGGCTTATCCAGCCTGTGGATAACTCCCACATATGGCGGGTCTGACTTTGGGGATAAACTGTTGATATGTTTCCTTACCTCGCTGACCATGTCCGGCTCAAATGATCTGGAAGACTGGGATTCCATTCCCACCGGCTTTTCCGCCACCAGTATGTCTTCATCCTCGTATAATATGTTAAGCTCCATCCTTTTTCCTTACTCCACTTTCTTCCATGACGCCATCATGGCCTCCACGGAACGGCTCATTTCAGCGCTGAAAGCAGAATTCCATTTACGCATGCAAAATGCCTTTACCCAGCGTTCGAAATCCTCTTCCCTTCCCTGAATCGTTTTAAGCTCCCCGGAAAATTCCTCAGGGCTTAAACGGCGGTAAGAATTCTCAAACACCACGGCTTCAGGCTTAAGCCGCACCGGTTTCTTTCTGTCCATCTGCTGCTTGGTCGGATACCCAAAGACCACCATTGCCGCCGGAACTGCATACTTAGGAAGGCCAAATAAATCCCTGTGTGTTTCATACTGCTCCATAATATCTCCGATGTAGCAGGAGCCAATACCAAGGGATTCTGCCGCCACAACCGCATTCTGGGCCGCTATCAGCGCATCGTCACAGGCCAGCAAAAGATCTCCAAGCCCTGGCTTTCGGACCTCCTCTTCATAATGACAGAACAGCTCATACCACCTCTGGTAATCCGCCACAAAAACCAGCACCAGCGGGGCCTTTGCGATAAAGGGCTGGTTGTCGCAGGTCACTGCCAGGGTCTCCTTCCGCTTCTGGTCCGTCACATCAATGATGGAATACAAAGTCATGTTCCCGGCAGTGGGAGCCTGTAAGGCTGCATCTATAATAGCCGCCTTTTTCTCTGGCTCAATGACCCTGTCCTCGTACACCCGGACGGATTTTCTTTCCATCAGTTCTTTTATCGTCTGATTCATAAGGCGGTCATACCTTCCTTTTCCTGAATTATATTTTATCTATCCATTATATTTTATTGTTCCCAATATGGCAAACCCATTTTTACACTTTCTATTGTCAAGCAGGTATTTGCAAGCGGGAACTTTCTTGATTCGGTTAAAAAACAGTTGCATTTTTTCCATTTTGAGTGTATAGTATATAAAAATATAATACATAGTATTAATTACTACGTTACAAGTTTTTATTATCTACAAGGAGGTTTCTTATGGAAATTAAAATCAAAGATCCAGTCAGTGCCATCACTCACTTTGTCGCCATGATAATGGCGCTCATCGCCGCAATACCGCTGCTCATTAAGGCTTCCTCCGATGGAAAGCTCCACCTGGCTGCCTTAACGGTCTTTATCCTCAGCATGGTCTTTCTTTATGCGGCCAGCACCATCTACCATACCCTTGACATTTCACCGAAAATCAACCGGCTGTTAAAAAAAATAGATCATATGATGATTTTCATCCTGATCGCAGGAACCTACACGCCGGTTTGCCTGATCGTTCTTGGAGATCAGACCGGCTGGAGCCTGATGGCTCTTGTATGGGGAATTGCTGTTTCAGGGATTATCATAAAAGCCTGCTTTATCATGTGCCCCAAATGGTTTTCTTCCAGCCTTTACATTGCCATGGGCTGGGTATGTGTCCTGGCATTTACAAAGATCATGGATGCCCTCTCTCCTGCCGGGTTCCTCTGGCTTGTAGCCGGAGGCGTCATCTACACCCTGGGCGGTATCATTTATGCCCTGAAGCTTCCTCTTTTTAACGCAAAACACAAAAGTTTCGGTTCCCATGAGATTTTCCATCTTTTCGTCATGGGAGGAAGCTTGTGCCATTATATTCTGATGTATCATTTTGTTGCATAGAATGGTAAAAACCGTCAGTCCCGCGATTTTGCGGCCCTGGCGGTTTTTCTCATACAATCTCTCCCATGAGCTTTAGCTTGTCCTTCCTGGAAAGCTTTTTTATGGCAGCTTCACGGCGCATGGCCTCTTCCTTTGTGGAAAATTCTTCCCAATAAGCTAAAACCACTGGCCTGCGGGCTTTTGTGTATTTGGCTCCTTTTCCCTGGTTATGGGCTGTTAAGCGTTTCTCCAAATGGTTTGTCCAACCGCAGTACAGAGTATCATCTGCACATTTTAAAATATAGGTGTAATTCATGTTCTTCATTCTCCGGTATAGGAAATTCAGGATATGTAAACGGTAATAACGCCTTGCAATCACGTCACTACCGTCCAGGGTAACCTGTCATCTATCTTAAGCACCAGCTGGATGCGTTTTGGCGCCATCGATGGTTGAAGCTATAGCTTAGCTATAGTATATTATATAACAGGGCAAGCTGATATGTGAATAGCAATCTTTATCTTGCCCTTTTTTGAAAAAATCATTCAAAGATAAAATCAATTATGCCAGGCAAAAGTGAATTCTTTTGCCTGGCATCTCAATTAAGGTATTTATGCCAATTCTTTCACTAGAATCAGCCGGTCCCCCGGTTTTACAGATTTTTCCGTCAAACTGTTAGTTGCTATAATGGTATCAATTGTTGTATGAAATTTTTTGGCAACCTTCCAAAGAGAATCTCCAGGCTGTACAATGTATCCCACGATTCCCGGCAGTTTCTGCAGATTGTTTAAATCCATGGGAGCTTCCGCTACATTTATGATGATCTGCTCGCAGACCGGCTGCAGGGCCAGTAAATCAAGGGAAATGGTCGCCTTCACTTCAAGGGTCCCTCCGCCCATCATAACAGCGCCCAGCTGCTCTAAGCCCGGATTTAACTGACAGATGGTATCCTCATTGATCCCCGGAGCCTCAATCAGGAAATGGAAGGGGATATCCTCTACAGACGACTGAATCGGCTGAGTATCGTCAGAGGTCAGATATAAGACCCGCACCTCCAAAACGCCTTCCACATGAAGTCCGTCTTCTCTGATTTCCGTATCATCAATTTTAACGATTCCCTCACTGTGGCATATCTGCAGGATCCTCTCCGCCTGATCCAGGCTGATCTTTTCCACGATCTTGCACTTGCTCATATTTTTCGTCAGGATCTTATCAAAACAAGCTTCTCCTGTCTGAAGCGTCAGTTCCCGGTTAGTAGAATATAAGTCACTGAGCAGCTCCATATTCTCTTCCTTGTAAAGCTTCATATCCAATTCAAGAACTGCGTCCACATCCATTTCACGCATCTCGCCGTCAGAATCCGGCTTTGCTTCTATATCCTTATGGATCAGATGGACCATGATCACAGGAACCATATCCTCAGTCATATCCGGAACATCCAGCTCTCCTGAAAATGGAATGCTTTCCTCGACCCACTGGATCGGAGCTCCTTCTCCTTCTCCCTGGTAAATAACAAATACCAGCAGCTCCCCGTCAAGCATCATTTTTCCATCCATAGGCCTTGTGGTAATGCCTCTTAGCTTCATTTCAGTCCACAAAACATGATCAATGTTCGGCTTGTTTCCTGACAGGGTAATGGTATCCTTGATCCGGAACGTATCCTTGTGGCGGAGCGCAACGGAAGCCACATCCAGGCTGCGGCGGAGAGTTTCCACCGAAGGCGCGTCAGAAGATGCGCTTCCCGTGTCCACTTCAACGGCAGCATTAACATCGCTGACGGTCTCTACCTTCACCCTAAGGGTTACAATAGCCTTTACACTCAGCTTCCTGGAATTAATAATTCCTGCGTTCAAATCCTCAAGCTCCCATGCCAGCTGGACATAATCCTTTTCCTCCAGTCCAGGCACATTGATGGGTTCCTCAAAGTTAATGCTTCCTGAAAGGGTCTGAATCCCTCCTTCCGCTCCCCGATAGAGGATCATAAAGTCCAGCTTGCCCCGGACCGCGACGCGCTCTGTCTGGTTTTTTACGGAATCAATAGTAATTTCACCGGAACTTAAAATAATCTGATCCACATCATCCATGCTGTCCGGGACGATGAAGTCATCGTCAAGAGTAATCTGAGACGTAGCATTTCCTTTCCAGCGATTCATATGTATGTTTTTCTTCACCAGCTCCAACATAAAAAAGCACCTGCCTTACCTTCTTTATTCCTTTAAGAAAGTTTATGCAGGTGCATGTTTCATTATACTTTTTTTGTTACCATTCCCCTATTTACGGAAAAACAGGGAGATTTGGGCACTTTTATTCTTCTGGTTTTTCTTCGGGAGAAGCCTCTGTCCCGGCTTCCGTTTCCTTTTCCCTGTATGAGGACAGCTCTGTCTGCAGCTTAAGAAGTCTTTCTTCCAGTTCCTTGACCCGCTCTTCCATCTTACAGTAGTGATCCATTGTCACCAGATTATCTTGTTTCTTTGGAATGGGCACGCCGTCGATCTTAACCGGGCGGGCGGGGATCCCCACCGCTGTTACGTTGCTCTCCAAAGGTTTTAAAAGCACGGCATTTGCCGCTATGGTACAATTATCACCCACTTCAAAGGACCCTAAAATCTTGGCACCTGCTCCTACCGACACATTGTTGCCAAGTGTTGGATGGCGTTTTCCCTTATTCAGTCCTACGCCTCCCAGAGTCACCCCCTGGTAAATGGTACAGTTATCGCCTACCACCGTAGTTTCTCCGATTACCACTCCGCAGCCGTGGTCAATTAAAATTCCGTGCCCCAGCTGTGCCCCCGGATGGATCTCGATCAGTGTAAAGAATCTTGCCAGCTGGGAAATAAGCCTGGCGACAAAAAACATCTTGTGCTGGTAAAACCAGTGGGCAAACCGATGCCAGATCAATGCATGAACTCCCTGATACAGCAAGAGCACTTCCAGCTTGCTTCTGGCTGCCGGATCCCGCTCTTTTACTGCCGTCACATCAAGCCATATATCCTTTAATATCATATACCTTCCTCTTTTCCTTACTGCCTACTCCTGTTTGAAGTAGTATATCATATGACGGCCTAAGAAAAAAGGGGAATTTTAATATCTCCGCAAAAACAGCCGTCCCGCTTTTGCCATCTGCGGAACGGCTGTCTTTTTCCATTTTTTCTACTGAAACACCACCGGAAGCTCCGACATCTCTGTTTTAATGACGATGAATGGATAGGAGGGTTCTGCCCCCGTATTCTCCCCCTTTTCCGGTCCGATTAATTCCGTGTCCAGGACAATGGAATTATCCGTCAAATACAGTTCATTGACTGCGATGCTATATCCTCCGCTGGCCTGTTTTCCGTAACCAACTACTATGTAAAGGTTCTGATCATCGCTGTAGGTCAGCTTAAAGGGCGACTGCTGCTTTTCAGCAATGATCTGTCTAAGTTCCTGCGGAATATCCGCGTCAGCTACAACGGTAAATTCCAGATCCCGCACTTTATCCCCACTATCCCCGTTTAAAGTACACCCGCTTAAGGTACGCACAACCAATACCCACATGGTCAGGCCGAAAAAAATCATCCATTTTCTGCTAAACAGTCTCTTCATAGCACACTCCCCAACTTATTGATTATTACTATATATATGGGGAGTGAGCCGATTTTATGAACAGATTTACGCCTTTTTGCGGATAGGGATCCAGATTTCACTCCGGTATTCCTCGGAAGTAATATCCCCTTCGGAATACCACTCCAGCTGCGGACCATCCATTATTTCATAGCCGGAGGACGGAAACCACTCCGTAAAAACCCGCTTCCATACCTTCTGCTGGCCTTCCGGCATCCGGCCTATGCATTCAAAGATCACATAGGTGCCGGCCGGAATTACCAGTTCAGCCATATCTCCCGGTATTTCCCTGTCTGATCCGGTGGCAATGTAATAATCAAAATCCCTGCCGTCATCGGAATTGGTGCACACTCCCATGGAGTACAGCTCCTTATTGTCATTATAGCCCAGCATTTTTTCATACCTGCCCTGCCTGCAAACCTCATTCCAGAACTCCGGGATCCTTTTAAAATTCTCTCCATTTTCCATGGATATTTTTTCCTTAAATCCTACCAGCCTAAATTCTCCCAACTCTTTTACGCAATAATTCATAGCTTCAGCTCCTTTTATGGTTATTTCAAATGAGATGCGGGGATAAGCCTTGACCTTCCCACCGGGCTTTCTCACATCCCTGGGATTTAACCCGTGCATGGCATAAAATGCCCTGGCAAAGGAAACCGGAGACTCATATCCATACTTTACGGCAATGTCAATGACCTTTTCTTCTGTCGTCAGAAGGTCCATGGCAGCAAGGGAAAGCCTCCTCCTTCTGATGTAGTCCGCCAAGGATACGTCTGCCATAAAAGAAAACATCCGCTGGAAATTAAAGCTGGAACAGCAGGCCCGTTTGGCCGCCTCCTCCAGATGAATCTCTCCGCTTAAATTGTCTTCAATGTATTCCAGGGCTCCGTTCATTTTCTCCAGCCAATCCACACGCTTACCTCCCATCATCTTGTGACAGCTTCAGTATAGTATAGTCTCATTGAATTATCGCAACTTTCCTTGCACAAAAAAGTGAGTTTAAGATTTTCCTGTAATTTCTCCGTACATCTTTGGCCTGCGGTCTCTGAAAAGCCCCCAGTTCCTCCGGTCAGCCATGATCTGGTCAAGGTCAAAGGAAGCACATATAATACCCTCTTTCTCCCTGTCCATGGATGCTATGATTGCCCCGGTGCTGTCCGTAATAAAGGAAGAGCCATAAAATTTAAGGGAAGAGCTTTGATTCCCATTTTCCGCGCAGGGAATCACAGATTCCACTCCCACCCGGTTTGCAGCAGCCACCGGGATGATGTTGGAGGCAGCATGCCCCTGCATGCAGCGCCTCCAGTGCTCCATGCTGTCACATTCCAGAATCGGCTCGCTTCCGATGGCAGTTGGGTACAGGATCAGCTCAGCCCCGTTTAAAGCCAGACACCTTGCTGTCTCAGGAAACCACTGGTCCCAGCAGATCCCTACCCCTATTTTTCCGTACATGGTATCAAATACCCGGAATCCGGTATCTCCGGGCGTGAAATAAAATTTTTCCTGGTAGTAATGGTCATCCGGAATATGGGTCTTTCGGTATACCCCAAGATTTGTGCCATCTCCGTCAAGGACTGCTGCCGAGTTAAACATGGAATTCCCGGACTGCTCATAAAAGCTGATGGGAAGGACCACAGAAAGCTCAGCCGCGATCCGGGAAAAATGCTTCACTGCCTGGTTTTCTTCCACCGGTCCTGCATAGTCATAGAATTCATACCGCCGTTCCTGGCAGAAATACTGCCGTTCAAACAGCTCCGGAAGGAGGATGACCTTTGCGCCTTCCTTTGCCGCCTGCCTTACCAGCATTTCCGCGTTTTCAATATTTTTCTTAACGTCATCCCAGCACTTCATCTGAACTGCTGCCACTGTTACTTCTCTCATGAAACTCTCCTTCCGGTATCTGCTGTGTAATGCAGTGAATGTTCCCGCCTCCCACAATGATATCTCTTGCATACACCGGATAGATCCTCCTCTCCGGGAAGCACTCCTCCAATATCCGTACTGCCTCTGAGTCGTGGGCATCTCCAAACTGTGGGACAATTACCCCGCCGTTTGATATGTAAAAATTCACATAGCTGGCGGCCAGGCGCTCACCTGCCTCCCTCACATCCTCTCCTGGCTCAAAGGAGAAGCCGGAAAGCTCCTCCTCTGTGATGCAGACCGGTTCTTTGGGTATGGGAAGCTTGTGGATCTTAAAATGCCTTCCTGCTGCATCCGTCTCCGTTTCCAGAATCCTTAAATCAGCCAGGGACATTTCATACTGAGGATCATCTCTCTCATCCGTCCAGGCTAAAACCACCTCTCCCGGCCGTACAAAAGCACAGACATTGTCTACGTGCTCATTTGTTTCATCCTGATAGATGCCTGCCTTCAGCCAGATGATCTTAGAGGCACCCAGATAGGTTTTCAGCTGTTCCTCAATTTGAAGCTTTGACAGGGAGGGGTTCCTTCCGGCGCTTAAAAGGCAGCTCTCGGTCACCAAAAGTGTGCCTTCCCCGTCGGAGTGAATGGAACCTCCCTCCAGGACAAAATGCCCGGCATCATAAACCGGATATCCAAACCGCTGACAAAAATGCCCTGCAAGCAGGTTATCCTTTTGCCAGTCAGGATACAGTCCGTCAAAGGTCCCGCCCCAGGCGTTAAACTGCCAGTCGATCCCTCTGACCTCACGTTCCTTATTTACCACAAAAGTAGGACCCACATCTCTTGCCCACGCATCGTCAGATTCCATATCAACCACCTGGATCCGGTCCGAAAGCATTTCTCTGGCGCTTTCCCTCACATCGTCCTCTGCCAGCATGATCACCTGTTCGCTGTCCGCAATAGCCTCTGCGATCCTGACAAAGGCCTCCCTGGCCTTCCCGGCCCCAAAGGGCCAGGAGCCGGGCCGTTTGGGCCAGATCATGATACAGCCCCGATGAGGTTCAAATTCTCCCGGCATATAAAATCCGTCATTTGCCGGAAGGCTTTTTAATTTTTCCATAGTCTGTCTCCTGATGAATCAACCGGATATGCAGGCCTGTCCTAGGCCAGCCGGTTCTTAAAATCCTCATAGCCGAACCTTTTTATAACACGGCAGTCTCCTCCTTTATCCATGACGGCGATTGCAGGGAGGGGCATCCCGTTAAAGGTATTGTTCTTTACCATGGAATAAATGGCCATATCCATAAAATACAGCTTATCCCCCGGCTTTATTTCCCTGTCAAAGGAATAATCCCCGATCACATCTCCCGCCAGGCAGGTGCAGGAGGACAGCCTGTAGGTGTATGCCTTCTCTCCAGGCTCCCCGCTGTCCTTTAAGGGAGGCCTGTATGGCATTTCCAGCACATCAGGCATATGGCAGGCTGCGGAAGCATCAAGAATCAAAGTCCTGATCCCGTTTTCCACTACATCCATTACCTCTGTTACCAGATACCCGGCATTAAGAGCCACAGCCTCTCCTGGTTCTAAATAAACTGTAAGGCCGTATTTCTCCTTTAGTCTCATAATACAATCTTCCAGCAGACCCATGTCGTAATCCTCCCTGGTGATGTGATGTCCTCCGCCCATATTCAGCCAGGACAGTCCGGATAAATACTTCCCGAACCTTTCCTCCACCGCATCCAGGGTCTTTTTTAAATCATCGGAATTTTGTTCACATAAGGTGTGGAAATGGAGCCCGGAAAGCCTTGGCAGCCACTCCTCCTTAAAATGATCCGGGGGAACCCCAAGCCTTGAGCCGGGAGCACAGGGGTCATAAATCTCATGGCCTTCCTGGGTGGAACACTGGGGATTGATTCTGATGCCTGCCTCCACCCCGCTTAAGGAATCCTTATATTTCTCAAGCTGGGAAAAGGAATTAAACACAATGTGGTCGCAGATCTTCACCAGCTCTTTAAAATCTTCTTCCTTATAAGCAGGAGCAAAGACGTGGTTTTCCAGCCCCATCTCCTCCCTCCCCAGTCTGGCCTCGAAAAGCCCGCTGGCAGTGGTCCCGTCAAGGTATCTGCCTATAAGGGGATACTCTGCATAGCAGGAAAATGCCTTCTGGGCCAGCAGGATCTTACATCCGGTATGTTCCTTTAACTGTCTTAAGATTTCCAGGTTTTTCTCCAGCCTGCCCTCATCGATCACATAGCAGGGGGTCTTTAAATCCTCGATCCTCATCCTTTTCCTATCTCCATACCTTAACGGTTTCCGGGTCCTCGCATACCACCCAGGGAAGTCCCCATTTGTTTAAAGCCTCCATGTAGGGATCCGGGTCAAACTCTTCCACATTGAATACCCCCGCCTTCTTCCACTGGCCGGTCAGAACCATCATGGCGCCGATCATGGCCGGAACACCGGTTGTATAAGAAATTGCCTGGGATTCCACTTCCTTATAGCATTCCTCATGGTCGCATACGTTGTAAATGTAAATAGTCTTTTCCTTTCCATCCTTTACTCCCGTAAAAATGCAGCCGATGTTGGTCTTTCCTTTGGTCCTTGGGCCAAGAGAAGCAGGGTCAGGAAGCAGGGCCTTTAAAAACTGGATAGGCACGATTTCCTGTCCGTTAAATTCCACAGGGGAGGTGGAAAGCATTCCTACGTTTTCCAGGCACTTCATGTGGGTCAGATAACTTTGTCCAAAGGTCATGAAAAAGCGGATCCTTTTAACCCCCGGAATATTCTTTGCCAGGGATTCGATCTCCTCATGGTGAAGTAAGTACATGTCCTTTTCCCCAACCTCAGGGAAATTGTATTTGGATTTGATCTCCATAGGCTCTGTCTCGATCCAACGGCCCTCCTCCCAATAGGAACCATTGGAAGATACTTCTCTTAAGTTGATCTCAGGGTTAAAGTTGGTTGCAAAAGGATATCCATGATCTCCCCCGTTGCAGTCCAGAATATCGATGGTATGGATCTCATCAAAATAATGCTTTAAGGCGTAAGCGGAAAATACGCTGGTAACTCCAGGATCAAACCCGGTTCCAAGAAGGGCGGTAATACCCACCTCTTCAAAACGTTCCTTATAATCCCACTGCCAGGAATAATCAAAAAGGGCGGTAAATTTAAGGCTCTTGCAGCGCTTCTCATAGATCGCCTTCCACTCCGGATCATCGGTATTCTCAGGTTCAAAATTGGCGGTATCAATGTAATCCACCCCTGTTGCCAGACATGCATCCATGATGGTTAAATCCTGATAAGGAAGAGCTACGTTTAACACTGCATCCGGCTTATAATCCTTTATGAGGGCAATGACCTCTTCCGTGTGATCCGCATCCACTTTGGCGGTCTCGATCCTGGTTTTTGTTGTTCCTGCAAGCTTATCCTTTAATGCATCACATTTTTCCTTTGTCCTGCTTGCGATACAGATGTCGGTAAACACCTCACTGTTCTGACAGCATTTGTGGATTGCAACGGAGGCAACTCCTCCGCATCCGATAATTAATAATCTGCTCATTCTTTTTCCTCCTCTTCCAGTAAATCTTCTACGTATTTTGGCAGCATGAAAGCGCCCATATGAAGATTGGTCGTATAGTACCAGGTTTCAATTTTCAACTGGTTCCATGCATCTCGCTTAAAATCATTGATGGGATGATATTTTTTTGAAGCAAACCCAAACAGCCAGTAGCCTGACGGGCAGGTGGGAATATGGGCCTGATAAACCCGGCTTATGGGGAAGGACCGGTACACCTTCCTGTGCATGCTCCTGCAAGCCGCCTCATCCTCATCATAAAACGGGCTTCCATGCTGGTAAACCATGATTCCGTCACTTCGCAGCGCCTTATAACAGCTTCCGTAAAATTCCTTGGTAAACAGCCCTTCCGTATGCCCGAAGGGATCCGTGGAATCATTGATGATTAAGTCATATTCTTCCTTTTTGCTTCTTAAGAAACGAAGCCCGTCATCATAATAGACCTTAACCCTTGGATCAGCAAGCCCGCAGGATACCTCCGGAAAAATATCCCGGCACACGTCTACAAACAGCTTATCCGTTTCAACCACATCAATGGACCGGATCCACGGATACTGTAAAAGCTCCTTTGCCACTCCTCCATCCCCTCCGCCGATGATCAGCACATCCTTTACATTGGGGTGGACCGCCATGGGAACGTGGGTCACCATTTCATCGTAAATAAATTCATCCTTTTCAGAAAAAACAATGTCTCCATCCAATGCCACAAACTTTCCGAATTCCTGGGAGTCGAACACGTCGATCCTCTGGTACTCACTCTCCCCGGAAAAAAGCTGTTTGTCGATCCGAACGGAAAGCTTAACATTGGAAGTGTGAAATTTTGAAAACCATATCTCCATTTTTCTTACCTCTCCCCTTCCTGAATCTGCTCCTTTAATACCATCAGCCGTTCCACCGCCGGGTCTTCCGTCCCCTGCATGGAACAGCCCATTTCCCTGGCATAAATGATATATTCCACAATTTCTTCCGTGATCATTTCCCCCGGAGCCAGGATGGGAATTCCGGGAGGATAACACATGACAAACTCCCCGCTGATCCTTCCTGCGGATTCCCCTACAGAAACTGATACCTTTTGGGAATAAAAAGCCTTCTGAGGCGATACCACCACTTTGGGGGCTATGTATTCGCCTGACAGCATTCCTGTCCTGTCCTTTTTATAAAGGCGCTCAATATCCGCCAGGGCTCCCACCAGGCGTTCAATGTCCTGTATCCTGTCGCCGATGGAAATATAGGCAAGGAGATTGCAGATATCCCCGAATTCGATCTGGATATCATATTCATCCCGAAGGAGATCGTAAACCTCAATTCCGGCCAGCCCATTCCCCAGGGTATAGACGGAAAGCTTTGTCACATCGTAATCAAAAATACTGGTTCCATTGATTAAATCCCTTCCATAGGCATAGTACCCTCCGATGGAGTTGATCTCTCCCCTGGCATATTCTGCCATTTCCACCACCTTTGCAAAGGATTCTTCCCCTCTTAAGGCCAGGTTCCGCCTGGATATATCAAGGCTTGACAAAAGCAGGTAAGAAGCGCTGGTTGTCTGGGTTAAGTTTATGATCTGACGCACATAATCCCCATTCACGCCCTCATTTAAAAGGAGCAGGGAGCTTTGTGTCAAACTTCCCCCTGATTTGTGCATGGACACCGCCGCCATATCTGCCCCTGCTTCCATACCGGATACCGGAAGACCCTTTCCAAAATAGAGATGGGTCCCGTGAGCTTCGTCGGCAAGGACCTTCATCCCATGGGCATGGGCCAGCCTGACAATGGAACGAATATCAGAACAGATTCCGTAATAGGTGGGATTGTTGACAAACACCGCCGCTGCGTCGGGATTTTCCTGGATCGCCTTTTCCACCTGGCCGATTTCCATGCCAAGGGAAATGCCCAGCATGCTGTTTACCTCCGGATTTACATAAATCGGAATTGCCCCGCATAATACAAGAGCATTCAGAGCGCTTCTATGAACATTTCTCGGCAGAATAATTTTATCCCCTGCCTTGCAGACAGACAGGATCATGCTCTGTACCGCAGACGTGGTTCCTCCCACCATTAAAAATGCATCTGCCGCCCCAAAGGCCTCCGCTGCCAGCCGTTCCGCATCACGGATCACGGATACGGGATGACATAAATTATCAAGAGGCTTCATGGAGTTCACATCAAGTCCCACACACCGTTCTCCCAAAAGCCGGGCAAGCTCCGGATTTCCCCTTCCTCTTTTATGGCCTGGCACATCAAAGGGGACCACCCTCTTTTTTTGGAATGTTTCAAGAGCTTCATAAATAGGCGCCCTCATCTGATCTTTTTTGTTCATATGGATTTTACCTTTCCTTGTTACGGGAATGTTACCCCTCTTTTGTCACTGAAATGGATACGTCACCTTATGGGACGCAATTTTTTAATAACAAAAAGGCAGGTGATAAATCATCACCTGCCTGCAATTTCATGAACTGTATTTCCAATAAAGGCATAATGCCCATCTTTTCGTCATGATAATTATCGTCTTCGAGTCTACATAGCAAATATGTTGTCCCTGCTATTATTGATCGTTTCACAAGTGATGTGCAATCGCACGGATTATAAAGTAATCAACTTATAAAATTTGAGCTTTTAACTCAATCAATAATGTGGTTTCCCACGCTCGGCAGCTGACCCGCCTGTCCGTCTGGGCTTAACTTCTTACGAAGTGGTCAATATTTGCATGAAAACGATAATGTCTCTTCATACCGGGGTAAAGAATAACATATTTTCAGGTCTCATGTCAACTAAAATTTTCTCTGAATTAAAAACAGCCTCTGATGGGAAGCTGGTTCCCTTCCCATCAGAGGCTGTTTTTCACTCCTTTGTCTTATTAATTCTTTTTGCTGCACATCTGAAGACGGTGCTGGTATTTTTCTTTGGTGGCCAGGCCGCCCCGTATATGGCGCTCGGATTTGTTAATATCCAGGATCACCCTGGCTCGGGCTGCCAGGGACGGATTGATGTGTTCCAGTCGGTCCGTAACATCTTTATGTACCGTAGATTTGGATATCCCAAATTTCTTCGCGGTTTGCCTCACGGTTGCATGATAGTCTATTATGTAGTTGGCGATCGCAACCGCGCGTTCTTCAATATATTCCTTCAAGAAAATCCCCCTGCTAGGACGTTTTTACATACTTATGCAGGATGTGTGTTAAGTATGAATGGTTATCCCCACTGTTTTCACATAGAATTTTTTTCCAAAAATAACAGGGCGGGATCCATAGGAATCCCACCCTGCAAACTAACGGAGTCTGCCGTTTTTCTGTAAAATATCATAAAATTCTTCCAGCACCAGATCATTTTCCGTAAGGAATCTGGCCACAGTCTTCCCCACGTAGCGGAAATGCTCCGGCTCATAGCGGATGCCTGTTATATTCTCCTTGTCCTTAGGATAACGAAGCACAAAACCGTAGCGGTAGCAGTTTTGCTCCAGCCACACGGCTTCTTTCTGTCCTCCCCGCTCCTCATCAAGGTAATAATAAGCCTTTGCCGCAATGTCCACCGCCAAACCGGTCTGATGCTCGCTGGTCCCCGGCAGTGCGAGCCTTGCCTTGCTCTCATAAAAGGCCTGCTGGTAATCCATGCCTTCTTCCTGAAGGCGCTTTAAACAATCATTAAAAAGTGACTGCTGCCTTTTTAAATCACGAAAC
The DNA here is from genome assembly GCF_000526995.1 of Lacrimispora indolis DSM 755. Taxonomy (NCBI): domain Bacteria; kingdom Bacillati; phylum Bacillota; class Clostridia; order Lachnospirales; family Lachnospiraceae; genus Lacrimispora; species Lacrimispora indolis. Next base: position 1,302,107 of record NZ_AZUI01000001.1, read on the forward strand.
GAAGAATAGATATGAAGTTCATATCCCTCGTTTTCAGCTGCCTCCATCATGTCCTGTAAGTCCTTGACGATCCGTGAATCCACGCTCTGGCCTGGCTGCACTTCAACCAGGTTTACCTGAAACTTCTGGCTTAAGGGATGGGCATCATTGACAAGCATCAATTCCCAGGAATTTGTATCCACCAGTATCTCCCCGTATTTGTCAGAAGAAAGGCGGACCGGTTCCGTCTCATTAACCGTTTCACTGTTCAACGCCATATCTGCCTGCCTTTGAAGTACCAGGTTCTCACTATATAGCTCATAGCTTTCCTTCACCATTCTTTTGTTCTGGGCCTTAAAATATGCAGCCAGACCAGTTGGAATGATGATAAGCAATGCGATCGTTGTAAGTATCAAATGCCGGAAAAACCGTACGCTGCCAAAGTAAGGTTTACGCCTTCTTTTTTTTCTTTTGTTCATAGTATTCTCCCCGGCAGTCGTTTATCAGTCGTAGGTTGTCATCATGCCCTTAATCCTGGCCCCCTGTGTAATGGCAAATGCCTTGGCATAAACCTTACCGACTACCACAGAGCTTCCTCCCAGGTGAATGGTCTCTTCCGCTTTAATATCCCCCTCGCTGATCCCTTCACTGAAAACATTGGACGCCGTAATATCTCCCTTGATCCGTCCTCCGGGGCCCATGTCCAGGCGTTTATTCACGGTTAAGTTTCCGTTTACCTCGCCTTCCACTCTCACATTCAAGCCGGAAACATCTCCGGTCACACGGCCCATGACCAAAACGTCACCTCTGCAGTCCACACTTCCGGTTACCTGGCCGAAAATGTTCAAATCAGACTGGGTGGCAATATCTCCGTTTACAATCATATCCTCCGTAATTACCGCCACCTTGGAAGACACCTGGTTCATGGCCTCCACTGATAATGATTTCGTCTCCACCGTGTAGGAGGACACCTTACTGGTCTCAGCTGTCATGCGCATGGGATTGGGGTTTTGGACGGAGTTATAAAATGAGTTTTGAACAGGATTTTGCGTCTGGTTTACAACCGCTTCCACATCCGGTCTCTCGTTCATCACAGCCTTGGGCTCCTCTTTGCCCTCCGGAATTTCGATCTCATCCTCAGCCTCCGAGGAATAACCCAGCAATTCATTGACAGCTTTTTTGAAATTGCTCTCTTGTCTTTTGATCATACGGCCTCCTTTGTATCAGTTTTTATATAATAACGCTGTATATCCGGTCTTTCACATACTGTAATATTATAATAAAATTTTATATTAAAGACAAGTAGAATCTGATAAAACTCTTACAAAATTCTTATATTTTCTTCCAAAATTTTTCATTTTGTTTCCTAAAATTTTAGATTACTTACTTTATTTCATTTAACCATTGTCTTTGTAACCAAAAAACGCTGTCTCAGGGTTCTTCTTCCTCAGACAGCGCAGCACCTTATTTTATGCAATTTTTTTATAATAATTCATTTTGTAACAACCCCAGGTACTAAATGCAGCAAGTTTCCAAAACACCCCGCTGACCAACGGATACCGTCACCATTTCCGGCTCTTTTCCTGTAAGCTCCCGGCTCCGCCTATCAGGCTGCTGTGTTCCAACATACACCTGATATGTGCCGGTCTCCATTACCAGATCTCCCTGTTTATCTCGTAAAGCAAATGCTTTGTCAGAAAGCGTCACCTGCACTTCTCTTTCCTCCCCAGGCTCCAGCTCTGCTTTTAAGAATGCCTTCAGCTGGGCATTCGGCGTTTGGGGGGCACAGGACTTAACATATATCTGCAGGGTTTCCGCCCCCTTCATAAGGCCCTCATTCTTTAACACCGCTTTTATGGTAAGAGTATCGCCCTCCTGGATCCGTTCTTTGCTTAAAGCCACATCCTTTACGGAAAAATCTGTGTAAGAAAGCCCATAACCAAAGGGATAAAGGGCCTCCTGCTCCATGTAGCGGTAGGTTCTGCCCTTCATGGCATAATCCGTAAAGGCCGGAAGCTCCTCTGTGGTCCTGTAAAAGGTGACGGGAAGCTTTCCTTCCGGCGAATAATCTCCAAACAGCACGGCAGCCAGGGCGCGGCCTCCCTGGGCCCCCGGATACCAGCCCTCAATAATGGCAGGAATGTGTTCATCTGCCCAGGATACCGCCAGGGCGCTTCCCGATAGCAGCACCAGAACGACCGGCTTCCCGCTCTTATAGATCTCCTCCAATACCTGCTGCTGCAGTCCCGGAAGGGAGAGATTGGGTTTATCCCCGCTGGCAAATTCATTACCTTCATCTCCTTCTTCCCCTTCCAGGCTGGAATCCAGGCCCATACAGGCAATGATCACATCGCTGGACTCACAGACTCCCCGAACCTCTGACAAACGGTCATTCTCCTGTCCAAGGCCGCTCACCCTTGGTTTACATAAATGGCAGCCTTCTGAAACCATAACGCGGACATCTTCTCCCACGTAATCCTGGATCCCCTCTGAGATCGTATAATACCTGGATGCAGTGCCTTCATAATTTCCAATAAGCGCCTTCCGGTTATTGCTGTTTGGCCCAATGATGCCAATGGTTTTTATCTTGCTCTTATCCAGAGGAAGAACATGTCCCTCATTTTTAAGAAGCACAAAGGACTTTCTGGAAGCTTTGAAATTCAACGCCTTATGCTCTCTGGTATCATTATTCTCATAGGTGATTTTACTGTATTCTACGTGTTCCGGCTCTTCAAACAACCCAAGCTTCAGCCTGGTCACCATCAGATTTTCAACTGCCTCATTTAACCGCTCCTCAGATACCATCCCCCTGTTCACCGCCTCGGTAAGGTATAAAAACAGGCTTCCGCAATTTAGATCACATCCGTTTTCCATAGCCAGGGCGGCAGATTCCAGGGCAGAACCTGTGACCCCATGATGTTCATGAAAATCCTTTACCGCCCAGCAGTCTGAGGTAACATGCCCGTCAAATCCCCAGGCAGTCCGCAAAATATCCTTAAGCAAAGTCTTGCTTCCGCAGCAGGGTTCCCCATTGGTCCTGTTATAGGCCCCCATGACCGCTTCCACCTTTCCTTCCTTTACGCATGCCTCAAAAGCAGGTAAATACGTTTCAAACATATCCTGCTTTGTTACCACCGCGTCAAAGGAGTGGCGTTCATCCTCCGGACCTGAATGGACTGCAAAATGTTTGGCGCAGGCCGCAGCCTTCATATAATTCTCATCATCACCCTGCATCCCTTTAATGAAACTGACTCCCAGCCGTGAGGTCAGATGAGGATCCTCTCCAAAAGTCTCATGTCCTCTCCCCCAGCGCGGATCCCTGAAAATATTTACATTAGGAGCCCAGAACGTAAGGCCTTTGTAAATATCCGAATCTCCAAATTTCTGCTGCATATGAAACTTTGCCCTGGCCTCTGTGGAAACCACATCAGCCACTTCCCAAAGCAGCCCCTCATCAAAGCTTGCCGCCATACCAATGGCCTGAGGAAACACCGTGGCTATTCCTGCCCTTGCCACACCGTGAAGCCCTTCGTTCCACCAGTTATAGCCCTTTATTCCAAGCCTTGGGATCGCCGCCGCCCTATGCACGGTCTGTGAAACCTTTTCCTCAAGTGTCATTTCTGCCACCAGTTTTTTTGCCCGTTTCCGGTATTCCTTCTGCTTATCCTGATTCATGAAATTTATCCTCTCCTGTTAATCTTATTTTCCGGCTGATTGCCTTTTTCCTGGTGACTTCATCATAACATTAACATGGCAGTTTAAGCATCACACTTCTTGCTTCCAATGGTGCACATATTGCTTTTTCCCATGGAAATAATTTCCATGGCTGACTTTCACATGGGAACGATTCATTCCTTTATTCTTCTTGCAGGTACGCCTACTGCCTGATCTTTCTGTAGCTGCTTGGAGAACAGTGCTTTATCATCTTAAAGGTACGGCTAAATGCGCTCATGGATGAAAAGCCGGAACTCATAGCAATTTCTGTAATGCTCATTTCCCCAGCATTATACAAAAGCTCTTCTGCTCTTTTTATACGCCTGGAGTTTAAATACTCGTAAAAAGTCATATTCATATACTGTTTAAAAATCCTTGTAAAGTGGTATTTGGAAAATCCACCTATCCGTGCCACTTCTCCCAATGTCAAATTCTCCATAAAGTGCTGATTAATATAATTACAGGCGCTCATGACCGCTTCGAAATACTCGTGTCCTTTCATGGTGTGGAGCTTCCGGCCGCCCTCATCCCGCCACACTGTATTTCTACCTAATTCCACATAAATTTCAATGAGAGCAGCATAGATGGACGCTTCCCGGAAGCTGCTGTTACCCTGGTATTCCTCAATAATTTTATCTAGCTTTTTCTTTACAGATCCATGAGGGGAATCCTTGTCCTCTTTTTTCATGAGTATTACCGGAGGGATCATGTGAAGCAGGGTTTCCATCTCCCTTAAATGGTAAAGAAGGGCCGTATCAAACTGCAGAATGTAACGTTCTCCCACAGGAGGTGCCTTTAAAGAATGGATCACACCGGAATGGATCAGAATGATGTCTTCTGCTTCAATGGGATAATGTTCTTCGCCTACTATGACCTCATACCCTCCCTTAATTGGCATGATTATCTCAATCCCCCCATGCCAGTGCTCCGGATAATCCTCATATTTCGTATTATGATACAGACGAAGCCCTAATGAACACTCATAATGAATGGTCTCATGCATACCGTTTAAGATTTCAATCATAAGATTTCCCCTCTTTAACCTTCTTTTTAAAAAACTACTTCATTGCCCTTCTAAATCAATCCGGATTTCCATGAAAAATAAAAATCAAAATGATTTTTGCATAAAATACCCCTCAATTTTTCTCTGCCATACTAGTGTCTAAAATGTAAATTTTCATTGACGCATTAGTCAATTCCCACTATAATTTAATGTGTCATTGTGTATATATTTCCAACTTTAACATAAAAAGGAATTTACGGATAGCATAAAAGGAATTTGAGGAACAGAAAGAAGAGACTGCGTTTTGGTCTGTCGAGGTGAAAGAATTGATTTATCTTCCTATTGAGAAATTGACTGAAGGTATGGAATTAGCCCGAAACATCCCGGGAATAAACCCAATGCTTCCTTTTGCGGTAACCGGCTGCAAACTAAGTGAACGTATGATCAACCGCATGAAAAGAATCGGAATACAAGGGGCTTATATCAGCACAGCGCTAACGGAAGGCATTGAACCTGAAGACTTCGTGGAGCCGGAATTAAAGGCAAAAATGCTCACAAGCATCCGTGATGTCTTTGACCAGAGCTTAAAAAAATTCACCTTTCAGTCCAGCAAACAGGTTTACGTGGAGATCGCCAAAGTAGCCGAATCCGTTGTTATGAATGTCCTGAATAAGGATAAGTATCTCTTTCAGTTGATTGATATCAGAGATTATGACGGTTATACCTATTCCCATAGCCTTTATGTGGGCATTTTAAGCGTTTTATTAGGAAAATACATCGGACTTTCCATTTCCAATTTAAATGATCTGGCACTCTGCGGCCTTCTTCACGACATTGGGAAAACGGATATTTCTATTGATATTACCAACAAGCCGGGACCCTTAACCAGCGAAGAATTTGAAATCATGAAGCAGCACCCAAGCCTTTCCTATAAAAAGCTGGAAGAACATATGGTGATTTCCCAGGCGGTGCTGCAGGGGGTTCAGACCCATCATGAGAAATATGACGGAAGCGGATATCCTTTCGGCCTTTCAGGCAAAGATATCCCCCTTTATGCCCGTATTCTGGCCATTGCAGATGTATATGACGCCCTCAATTCCACCAGGCCATACCGGAAAGCATGGTCTCCCAGGCAGATTTTTGATTATCTCACCAGCTGCTCCAACACCCATTTTGACCCGGAACTGCTGACAGCTTTCCTTCACTGTGTCTCCGCATATCCCATCGGTACCATTGTCCATCTCAGTGACGGAAGCTCAGCGGTCGTCAAAGATAATACGCCGGGATTTTCCCTGCGCCCTATCATCCGTTTCATCAGTCCTGCTCAAAAGGCAGGCAGGGATGTGGATTTATCCTGCGAATCCTTTAACCTTACCATCATTGATGATAATGATTAATCATAATTTTCACAGGCAGCAGAATGGGCTTGATTTTTCGCATCTTACGGAAAAACAAGCCTCTTTTCCATCAGCCCCAAACCTGTGTTTCTGACTCTACCGTCTGTCCGCCTTTCAGCGCCTGTTCCATAAGGATCCTTACATAGGCATCCTGCAATCCTTCTGCGAGGGGATAAACCTCTGCGCCTTCCTCAATAAAACGCCTCATCCCAAGCATAAGGGTCCCTATTGCCGTTTCATCCTGAGGAAGCCCATTAACTTTTCCCAACTCATAAAACGGATTTAAATAAAGCTGTTCCTGCTTCATGCATATCCTCTTAATTCCACCTCCTGTTTCAAATGGTTCCTTTATGATCTGATACTCCCTGGACCGGTTGTCCTCTCCTACGTAACGCAGCGTCCAGTCATCCAATTCCCCTTTGGCTCCCTGAACGTTTAAATGGCGTCCCCTGATCCTGGAATGGTATTGTATGCCGTTAAAATCATAAAAGGCTGTTTTTCCCCCTTGGAATTCAAAGGTCAGCCTGACCCGTTCTCTCTCACTAACCCTGCCGTCTTCAATCAGTCCGTATCTGGAATCTGTTTCCACCACCGGATACCGGAATTTCTTTCCATACAGCTTCATATTTTCAAAACCGATTCCCAAAAGCCGCCTGATCAGACTGGCCCCATGATAGTCATGGACTGCCGAGATATTAACCATATACGGGTCTCCAAGGTATCCCCGTTTCACGATCTCAATAGCCCCTTGAAAAACCGGATATCTAAAATACTGTTCCGCCACCTGGATCCTGGCTCCCTCCTTAGTGCGAAGGCGCCATAGTTCCTGAAGATCTTCTAATTCCATGGCAGCAGGAGTCTCACAAAGTACCGGATATCCTTTCAGCGCCCATTCTCTTGTCACCTGAAAAATGGAATCCTTACTTACAGCCGCTACAATGAAATCCGGATTTTCTGACAGGCATTCCTCCTGGCTTATCACGGCCTTAATTCCGGTTTCCTCCTGTATCTTCCGCGCCTTTTCCTTTGTCCTGCAAAGAAACGCTGCCACATTAAAACAATCCGGATAAGCCTTGGCGATCCTGGCATAAAAAAGGGACCTCCAACCGGAGCCTACTACTATAAAATTAAGTGGTTTCATAAAAATGCCTCCCTGCTACCTGTAATGCTTTATTGATTCCTCATTCAAAATAAACGCAAGAAGAGCTTTGCAGCCTTCATAAACATCATCATAGGTACGATCAAAGTCTCCGGTGTACCATGGGTCTGCAATATCTCTTGGATCAGAGGAAAAGTCCAAAAGCCGCCTCACTTTTCCTTCCGGATCTCCTCCCAGGATTCTGAGCATATTTGTCACGTTACGCTGTTCCATACCAATGAGATAATCGTATTTGTCATAATCCTTCCTGGATAACTGGACCGCATATTTTCCGGCTGTGGAAATTCCATATTCCTTAAGCTTTTCCTTTGTCCCACGGTGCACCGGATTCCCGATCTCCTCCGTGCTTGTAGCCCCTGACGCAACATGAAAACGATTGCCCAAGTTCTCCTTTTCTATCATATCCTTCATAACAAACTCAGCCATGGGGGATCTGCATATGTTTCCATGACAAACCATTAATATTCGGGTGGCATCCTGTTCTCTCTTCATCTCCTATATCTCCTTAATTCTTTGAAAAGCCTATATTATATTCAGTCCATTCTTTAAAAGCCTTAAGCATAGTTAAACGCTCTCTTAAAAGTTATAGTTTAGTTCTATCTTAATTTACCCCGGAATGCGCTCCAATGCAAGACCATCTTCCATATTTTTCAAAAAACAAAACATTTGCCAGACAAGCTACTGTACCGAAACTTGGTTGTTTCACACGGCTGCTCCGCTGAAAATTTAAAAAAGCGCAAACCCATTCCTGGATTTACGCATTATTATTTCGTGATATGCACTATAACCTGCTGCATATACCCTCAAAACCACACATTGTTACATATCTATTTTCATCCGTTCTTTTTCCTCTTACCTAAACCAACCTGGTTAAGCCCTCGACCTATTAGTGACAGTCAGCTCCACATGTTGCCATGCTTCCACCTCTGCCCTATCTACCTCGTCGTCTTCAAGGGGTCTTACTCTTGCGATGGGATATCTCATCTTGAGGGGGGCTTCACGCTTAGATGCCTTCAGCGTTTATCCCTTCCCGACTTGGCTACTCTGCCATGGTGTTGATCACCAACAGATACACCAGAGGTCAGTCCATCCCGGTCCTCTCGTACTAAGGACAGCTCCTCTCAAATATCCTACGCCCACGCCGGATAGGGACCGAACTGTCTCACGACGTTCTGAACCCAGCTCGCGTACCGCTTTAATGGGCGAACAGCCCAACCCTTGGGACCTACTACAGCCCCAGGATGCGATGAGCCGACATCGAGGTGCCAAACCACTCCGTCGATGTGAACTCTTGGGAGTGATAAGCCTGTTATCCCCAGGGTAGCTTTTATCCGTTGAGCGATGGCAATCCCACTTTATACCACCGGATCACTAAGTCCTAGTTTCCTACCTGCTCCACCCGTCGGTGTCGCAGTCAAGCTCCCTTATGCCTTTGCACTCTTCGAATGGTTTCCGTCCATTCTGAGGGAACCTTTGAGCGCCTCCGATACCCTTTCGGAGGCGACCGCCCCAGTCAAACTCCCCGCCTGACATTGTCCCCCAGCCAGGTCATGGCTGCAGGTTAGAAACCCAATACCGCAAGGGTGGTATCCCAACATCGGCTCTGATAAGACTGGCGTCCTATCTTCACTGCCTCCCACCTATCCTGTACATGCAGTACCGAATCCCAGTATCAAGCTGGAGTAAAGCTCCATGGGGTCTTTCCGTCCTGGCGCAGGTAACCAGCATCTTCACTGGTACTTCAATTTCACCGGGTGCATTGTCGAGACAGCGCTCAAATCATTACGCCTTTCGTGCGGGTCGGAACTTACCCGACAAGGAATTTCGCTACCTTAGGACCGTTATAGTTACGGCCGCCGTTTACTGGGGCTTAAATTCAGAGCTTCGCGTTGCCGCTAACCCCTCCTCGTAACCTTCCAGCACCGGGCAGGCGTCAGCCCATATACCTCACCTTTCGGTTTTGCATAGACCTGTGTTTTTGCTAAACAGTTGCTTGAGCCTATTCTCTGCGGCCTGATTTCTCAGGCACCCCTTATCCCGAAGTTACGGGGTCATTTTGCCGAGTTCCTTAACAATGCTTCTCCCGCCGGCCTTAGGATTCTCTCCTCATCCACCTGTGTCGGTTTACGGTACGGGCACATATCACACAATAGCGGCTTTTCTTGACAGCCCCTACGAAGACTTCCCTACTTGTGTTCGGTACGCGTCACACCTTCCTGTTGCTGAGCGGATTTTCCATCTCAGCCAGTAAAATGCTTGCCCCGGTCTTTTCATTCCCGGGTTCTTCCTCGGTTCTGTGTCCCCACAGTTCTGATGATATGCGGTACAGGAATTTCAACCTGTTGTCCATCGACTACGTCTTTCGACCTCGCCTTAGGCCCCGACTTACCCAGAGCAGATCAGCTTTACTCTGGAAACCTTAGATATTCGGCCTGGAGGATTCTCACCTCCATCTCGCTACTCATTCCGGCATTCTCTCTTCTTAACACTCCACATCTCCTTACGGTAATGCTTCTGTGCGTTAAGAATGCTCCTCTACCAATGTGTATGAATACACATTCCACAGCTTCGGTGTCGTGTTTTAGCCCCGGACATTTTCGGCGCAGGACCTCTCGACTAGTGAGCTATTACGCACTCTTTGAATGTGTGGCTGCTTCTAAGCCAACATCCTAGTTGTCTCTGAAATCCCACATCCTTTTCCACTTAACACGCACTTTGGGACCTTAGCTGGTGGTCTGGGCTCTTTCCCTTTTGACTGCCCAACTTATCTCGTGCAGTCTGACTCCCGTACATCATCTGACCGGCATTCGGAGTTTGATATTCTTTGGTAAGCTTTGACGCCCCCTAGGAAATTCAGTGCTCTACCTCCGGCAGACTAATACGAGGCTAGCCCTAAAGCTATTTCGAGGAGAACCAGCTATCTCCGGGTTCGATTGGAATTTCTCCCCTACCCACACCTCATCGCCACCCTTTTCAACGGATGTGCGTTCGGTCCTCCATTTCCTTTTACGGAAACTTCAACCTGGACATGGGTAGATCACCCGGTTTCGGGTCTACCTTTACTGACTCATTCGCCCTATTAAGACTTGGTTTCCCTTCGGCTCCGCACCTTAAGTGCTTAACCTTGCCAGTAACGGTAACTCGCCGGACCGTTCTACAAAAAGTACGCGGTTCCACTTAAAATGTGGTTCCACAGCTTGTAAACACAGGGTTTCAGGTTCTCTTTCACTCCCCTCCCGGGGTCCTTTTCACCTTTCCTTCACAGTACTATGCGCTATCGGTCACTAAGTAGTATTTAGCCTTGGGGGGTGGTCCCCCCGAATTCCCACAAGGTTTCTCGTGTCTCGTGGTACTTTGGATCCTGCTCGCTGACTATTGCTTTCCCATACAAGGCTTTCACTTTCTATGGCCGGTCTTTCCAGGACCGTTCTGGTAACAAATCGTCTCACTTATTGCAGTCCATAACCCCGGTATGCACGCATACCGGTTTAGGCTCTTTCCATTTCGCTCGCCGCTACTTTGGAAATCGAGTTTTCTTTCTTTTCCTCCGGGTACTTAGATGTTTCAGTTCCCCGGGTTCCCGACGTATGGCTATGGATTCACCATACGACAACTGAGGTTTGCTCAGCTGGGTTTCCCCATTCAGATATCTCCGGATCAAAGGATATTTGCTCCTCCCCGAAGCTTTTCGCAGCTTATCACGTCTTTCATCGGCTCTTAGTGCCAAGGCATCCACCCTGCGCTCTTATTAGCTTAACCAATTCGATGTTCACCTGCGGGTGCGGGTGACTCATCTAAGATACATAGCGTTGTATCTCTGGTCTTAGGTTTGTTATTTCACCGTACGTTACACGGTTACTTTAACGAGTTTTGTTTGGTTACATCATAAGATGTAACACCTCGGATGTCTTGATTTTGTTTTTATACTTTGACATATAAAAACTAATCTAGATATATTTCAATATGTGGTTTTCAAGGTACATGCGCGATGCAATCAGAAGCGTGCACAATCATATGGAAAACTGTGTTGAACACTTGTGTTCATAAGCAGTTTTTTATGTGATTGTATAGGCGTGGAACGCCGTGACTGAGAAAAGCGTCAGCTTTTCGAAGTGCACCTTCGTAACTGCATCACTGTGACTGAAGTTTATCAGTCATTCGAAAGCTTGATCAACTCAAACTCACGGATCACTGGTAAAAACCAGCTATATAAAACAGCACTGCCCTGCTGAATCAGGTTAACACATTCTTTAACACAGGCTTCGCTTTTCCCTCCGCCCATTGGAACGTGTCCGTTCTATATAAAACACTCTTTCAAGTGATTTTTTTAAAGGAATCTGGCACCCACCTGCTCTCCCATGCCGTCTCCAGCATAGTACCATCGGCCGCTTAAGTCTTAACCATCGTGTTCGGGATGGGAACGGGTGTCTCCCCTAAGCGCATCGGCACCAGAAATTTTACGTCTTTCTTAGTGTTTCCTTATTATTCTTTTTTACTTCTTTTGAAAACCAAAGACTCAACAGTATATAAAACCCTTACTTCTTCTTCCTTAGAAAGGAGGTGATCCAGCCGCACCTTCCGATACGGCTACCTTGTTACGACTTCACCCCAGTTATCAGTCCCGCCTTCGGCAGCTCCCTCCTTGCGGTTGGGTCACTGACTTCGGGCGTTACCAACTCCCATGGTGTGACGGGCGGTGTGTACAAGACCCGGGAACGTATTCACCGCGGCATTCTGATCCGCGATTACTAGCGATTCCAGCTTCATGTAGTCGAGTTGCAGACTACAATCCGAACTGAGACGTTATTTTTGGGGTTTGCTCCAGATCACTCCTTTGCTTCCCTTTGTTTACGCCATTGTAGCACGTGTGTAGCCCAAATCATAAGGGGCATGATGATTTGACGTCATCCCCACCTTCCTCCAGGTTATCCCTGGCAGTCTCCCCAGAGTGCCCAACTTGACTTGCTGGCTACTAAGGATAAGGGTTGCGCTCGTTGCGGGACTTAACCCAACATCTCACGACACGAGCTGACGACAACCATGCACCACCTGTCTGGAATGCCCCGAAGGGAAGGCCCCGTTACGGACCGGTCATTCCGATGTCAAGACTTGGTAAGGTTCTTCGCGTTGCTTCGAATTAAACCACATGCTCCACCGCTTGTGCGGGTCCCCGTCAATTCCTTTGAGTTTCATTCTTGCGAACGTACTCCCCAGGTGGAATACTTATTGCGTTAGCGGCGGCACCGAAGAGCTTTGCTCCCCAACACCTAGTATTCATCGTTTACGGCGTGGACTACCAGGGTATCTAATCCTGTTTGCTCCCCACGCTTTCGAGCCTCAACGTCAGTTACAGTCCAGTAAGCCGCCTTCGCCACTGGTGTTCCTCCTAATATCTACGCATTTCACCGCTACACTAGGAATTCCACTTACCTCTCCTGCACTCTAGCAACACAGTTTCCAAAGCAGTCCCGGGGTTGAGCCCCGGGCTTTCACTCCAGACTTGCATCGCCGTCTACGCTCCCTTTACACCCAGTAAATCCGGATAACGCTTGCCCCCTACGTATTACCGCGGCTGCTGGCACGTAGTTAGCCGGGGCTTCTTAGTCAGGTACCGTCATTTTCTTCCCTGCTGATAGAGCTTTACATGCCGAAACACTTCTTCACTCACGCGGCGTCGCTGGATCAGGGTTTCCCCCATTGTCCAATATTCCCCACTGCTGCCTCCCGTAGGAGTTTGGGCCGTGTCTCAGTCCCAATGTGGCCGGTCACCCTCTCAGGTCGGCTACTGATCGTCGGCTTGGTGAGCCGTTACCTCACCAACTACCTAATCAGACGCGGGTCCATCTCATACCACCGGAGTTTTTCACACCGTACCATGCGGCACTGTGTGCTTATGCGGTATTAGCAGTCGTTTCCAACTGTTATCCCCCTGTATGAGGCAGGTTACCCACGCGTTACTCACCCGTCCGCCGCTCAGTCAATTTAAATTCCATCCGAAAACTTCATTTAAATCGCTTCGCTCGACTTGCATGTGTTAAGCACGCCGCCAGCGTTCATCCTGAGCCAGGATCGAACTCTCAAATTTAAGCAGATAGTCTTTGAAAGCGGTCGGTGATTTGCACAAAAGCCCGTTGGAAGTTTACTTCCATAAGGGATTTGGGGGAAATCAACGAACATTTGCGAAGCAAATGGTAGCGAATGAAGCAAAGCTTCATGAGCATACCGCCTGGACCTGCCATTCGGTTCAATCCGGGGTCAAAATCAACTAACTAGCTAATTTTTTTCCCGTTTTACTTGTTGTTTGGTTCGTATACAATTGCTTGTATTCGTTCTGAATTTTCTCATTCAAAGCCATCAAACAATGGCTTGTTTTATTAGAATTTTCAGGGTTTTACATACTGTTCAATCTTCTGTTTTCAAAGTGCATTTTGTTTGTTACTGTCGCAGCAGCAACTTTTATAGGATATCATGGCTGTCTGTTTTTGTCAACCATTTTTTTCATTTTCTTAAAAGCTTTTTCATCGATCATCGATGTGTTTTTAGAAGAAAATTTGCCGCCGTTTTCAGCGGCGAGTTATATCTTACCAAAGGCATCGACAAAAGTCAACAATTTTTTTGAATTATTTTATTTTTCTAGAAAAACTAGATTTTCAAAATATTCAAGATAATTAAAACGGGTTCTGTCCTTAGAAAAAGACAGAACCCAGATTAACATATCTAATTTTTTTTACCACAGCATTTCTTACTATACCTAGTTTCTTTTACCACAACATTTCTTATATTTTTTCCCGCTCCCGCAAGAACAAGGATCGTTTGGATAAATTTTCGGAGGGCTCTTGCGCTGAACAGATACAGCCTCCAAGCCCTTCATCACCATTTCATATGGCTTATGGCCTCTGTTTAACACCATCCTGGTATGATTCCATACATCTGTGATAATACCTGTAAGCTGTTCTATTTGCTCTGCGGATTCAAACATAATCCCGGAGGCCTCTATGCCATCCACGACCTCCTGAAGCTGTCCGCCCATACTGAGTTTCGCCTGCACCTGTCGCAGCATATATGGAATTACCTCATCCGGAACGTTCATTTCATCTGTCAGGAATTTGCTCAGCCGGCTTAATTCCTGAGTCATTAAAAAGCCCCCATTGTCTGCCATGAAACGGATTTCCTGCTGGGCAGGGATATAATAAGGAACTTTTTTCTGCATCCGCTGTAAGCCTTCCATGCCATTCTGCCCTGCCAGCGTTCCATCCACAAAGCTTCCATCAACATAAATGACCACAGGACGGTATGGATGAAGAAGCTCATAGGCATGGAGCAGTTCCTCCACCGTAAGCTTTTTATCTTCATATTTATTAAATGTTTCCAAAAGAACCGACGTCGGCGTAACAGCATACAGGGCGTTTGCCGCCCGGAGATAGTCTCCGATCTTACTGAGGCGCTCACGATCTTCCTTAAATCCCGGAGTATTCACCTCTTTATATGCCTTTATTACCTCTTTTGCAACCATAAATTGACTGTCAGGCCCTGCGGTAACATAACCGCCTGCATAAAGAAAATCCATTTCTTCCGCTTCAAAAGACGGTACCTGAAAATCACCTTCCGCCACTTGCTCAAATAATTTTATTTCTGAATTGCGGGCACATAGAAAATAACGACCCATGACATTATGATCCAGGATATGGGTGATGGTCCGTTCTGCCAGTTCTTCCTTTTTTAATTTAGAAAGTCCGCCCATGCTGTGCCTTTTTGCAATCTCAAGGATGCTGTTTTTATCATAACAGTCGAAAACATCGGCGATAAGGACCCCTTCCGAAGCAGATTTTACTTCCTGACCCAGGCGTTTATTGACCTCGGACATATCATATTCTTTCAGTTCCTTGGAGCCTGACTCCAAAAGTTCATAATACCCGGCCATGCTTTTGCAGGATTCCGGAACTGTATCTCCTTTGAATTTAACAACCTGTCCCCAGTTTCCCTGATAATCCTCGACCTTATCTTCCATCTGAATGGCAAGCTCCCAGTTCTTATCAGGGCCATATATATATGTAAACTTGCCGGTACCTGATACCAGGCTGTCGATCTTTTCATCACTTAAAAGATATTGAAATTTCTGGGACAAGTTCTCCTTATCCGGAACTACCCTTACCCCTTCAGAACGGAATTCAAATTCATACAGGTTTTCGTCGGACCAGCAAAATGCTGTCTGAATCGTTTGGTGAAGCTTTCCAAAGGTTATTCCTTCCGGTACCAGAACCCTTCTCCAAATCGGCGGCTTGCTGCCTTTGATCGTGATTTTCAGTTGATATGCTCCCATGAAAACGCCCTCCTGTCTTGTATCCTTTGTATCCGTTCTTAATTTACGGAATGATTTTTTATATTTCTACTATAAAATAAGCGCACGTTACAATTTACCATATTTCTTACTGTTCTGTCCAGTCCATTCCGTTAATTTTTCCACAGAAAAGTCTGTTTTTTGTAATTATTCCAGTCTTTTTTCCTTTCTCACCGCCTTCTGAAGGAAATAAAAGAATTTCATTCTCCCATTCAGCGAATACTAATAGAGGAAAAAATGAGTGCGGGCATGCTTTACACAACCTTTACATTTTCTATACTAAAACATGATATCAGAAAAGTTTTTAGGCTGATATACTCCATGATGTAAGCGAAAGCAATTTAAAAAGAAAAGAGGAGAAAGTAATTTATGAAAAAAAATATTGTTAAAGCACTTGCATTAGCTGGATTGGCAGTTCTTACTATGGGAACTTTAGCTGGCTGCGGCAGCAGCAATAATGCAGAGACACAGGCTCCTAGTACTACAACTGCGGCTGGCGCTTCCACTGAGACCACCTCTGCAGGAACCACGGCTGCCAAAGAAGAGGCCTCTGCCGACTTAAAAGGATCTATCAGCATGGTTGGTTCTACTTCTATGGAGAAGTTCGCAACCGCTTTAAGTGAAGTTTTTATGGAAAAATATCCGAATGTTACCGTACAGGCCGAATTCGTTGGATCCGGCGCAGGAATCGAAGCAGTGACCAATGGCTCCGCTGATATCGGCAATTCTTCCCGTAACTTAAAAGAGGAAGAAATAGCAAAAGGTGTTACTGAAAACATCGTTGCAATTGACGGCATTGCAGTTGTCTCTGATCCTGCCAATACTGTTGAAGATTTAACCAAAGATCAGCTGATCAACGTTTACAATGGTACAACCACCAACTGGAAAGACTTAGGCGGAGCAGATCAGCCCATCGTTGTCATTGGACGTGAGTCCGGTTCCGGTACAAGAAGCGCTTTTGAAGAGCTGTTAAAGCTGGAAGATGCCTGCAAATACAGCAACGAACTGGACAGCACCGGTGCCGTTATGGCAAAGGTCGCTTCCACTCCAGGCTCCATCGGTTATGTTTCTCTGGACGTTCTTGATGACACCGTTAGTACCTTAAAGCTGGAGGGCATAGAGCCTACTCCGGAAAACATCAAAGCCGGTTCCTATTTCTTAAGCCGTCCATTTGTTATGGCAACCAAGGGAGAGATTTCCGAGCAGAGCGATCTGGTGAAAGCATTGTTTGACTATATCTATTCCGGTGACGGAACCGAGTTAGTAAAATCTGTTGGTTTAATCCCGGCAAACTAGTTGAAAAGGAACTCTTCTCATACTGCATAGCGATAATATTTACAGGGGACGCGGCCAGAGAATCATGCTACGTCCCCGTTTTTGAAAGGAGCTGTTATATGCGTCCAAAGTCTTATTCCATATTTAGCGGCCACGGAAGTAAATCAGGGGTAGAACATGCTGCAGAGGTTATCTTTACTGTCTGCGGCTTCTTTGCTGTTCTGGCAGTGGCCTCCATCACTCTGTACATGATCATAAGCGGCACTCCGGCTTTATTTAAGGTGGGTATCCTGGATATACTGTTCGGAACCATCTGGAAGCCGGAAGCCGCTTCTCCAAGCTTTGGCATCCTTTATGTTATCCTGACCTCCATCATGGGAACAGCCATGGCGATTTTAATCGGCGTTCCCATTGGCGTCATGACTGCTGTTTTCCTGGCGGAAGTGGCCCCTGAAAGGCTTACCAATATCGTGCGTCCGGCAGTGGAGCTGTTAGCCGGCATCCCTTCTGTTATTTATGGTTTGCTTGGTATCCTGATTTTAAATCCTATCATGTATAAGCTGGAATTAAAAATATTTGCAGGCTCTTCCACCCATCAGTTTACGGGAGGTGCCAATTTAATTTCTGCTGTTTTAGTGCTGTCCTTAATGATTCTTCCCACTGTTATCAATATCAGCGAAAC
Source organism: Lacrimispora indolis DSM 755 (assembly GCF_000526995.1). NCBI lineage: Bacteria > Bacillati > Bacillota > Clostridia > Lachnospirales > Lachnospiraceae > Lacrimispora > Lacrimispora indolis. The sequence goes on from NZ_AZUI01000001.1 coordinate 1,319,654, forward strand.
GGCCCTACGGGCTGTGCCGCAGCACTTAAGAAGCGCTTCCCTGGCCCTTGGTGCCACCAAGATCCAGACCATTTTCAATGCGGTTCTGCCGGCGGCAAAATCCGGTATCATCACCGCAATCGTCCTTGGAACAGGGCGGGCAATTGGCGAGGCAATGGCCATCAGCCTGGTGTCGGGAAGCGCAGTAAATCTTCCGCTTCCTTTTAACTCAGTCCGCTTCCTGACAACGGCCATTGTTTCGGAAATGTCTTATTCCGCCGGGCTTCACAAACAGGTGCTTTTTACCATTGGCCTTGTCCTGTTTGCATTTATCATGCTCATTAACATTACCCTTAATAATCTGTTAAAGAAAGGAGAGGAACGTCATGACAAATGATATTATCATCCCTGTTCAAAAAAATTCTGCTGCAGCACACAGCATTTATAACCGGAAAAACCGGATCTCTGATTCTGTCTTAACGGTTCTCATTTACTTATGCGCTTCCATCTCCATTCTGGTTTTAATCGGTATCATGGGCTATGTCTTTGTCCGGGGCATTTCCCAGATCAACGTAGAATTCTTAACCAGCGTGCCAAGTACCATCAGGGGAACCTTTGGCATCCTGGGAAATATTGTAAACACTTTATATGTTGTGGCCATTACCTTATTGATCGCCACTCCTTTAGGAGTTGGTGCAGCCATTTATCTAAATGAATATGCAAAAGGCGGAAAAGTGGTCCGCATCATCGAGTTCACCACAGAGACCTTATCAGGTATCCCTTCCATCATCTTCGGCTTATTTGGCTATGTATTTTTCGGGATCACCCTGGGCCTTGGTTATTCCATTCTCACCGGTGCATTGACCTTGTCCATCATGGTCCTTCCTCTCATCACCAGGACCACACAGGAAGCCTTAAAGACTGTACCGGAAAGCTACCGCTCCGGCGCTTTGGGCATTGGTGCAACCAAATGGTATATGATCCGGACCATCCTGCTTCCAAGCGCCATGCCCGGCATTGTGACCGGAATCATCCTGGCCATCGGCCGTATCGTGGGAGAATCCGCTGCCCTTCTCTTTACGGCAGGAAGCGGTTATCTTCTTCCCAGGGACTTTTTCGGAAAAATATTTGAATCAGGCGGCACCCTGACGATTCAGCTTTACCTATGCATGCAAAAGGCTAAATACGATCAGGCCTTCGGAATTGCCGTTGTCCTTCTGGTCATTGTACTGGCAATAAACGGACTTGCAAAATTTCTGTCTCATAAATTCAATACGGAGGTTAAAGAATCGTGAATACCAATACAGTTAAAATCTCAACCAGCAATTTAAATCTATATTATGGGACCAACCATGCCTTAAAGGATGTAAACCTGGATCTTTATACAAATAAAATTACGGCCTTTATCGGGCCTTCCGGATGTGGAAAATCCACTTACTTAAAAACATTAAATCGAATGAATGACCTGGTTCCAAGCGTAAAAATAGAAGGAGAAGTTCTTTTAGACGGGGAGAATATTTACGATCCCAGGGTAGACACCACTCTTCTGCGAAAAAAAATCGGCATGGTATTCCAACAGCCAAACCCATTTCCAATGAGCATTTATGACAATGTGGCTTATGGCCCAAGAATCCATGGAATCAAGAATAAATCCGAACTGGACTCCATTGTGGAAAAAAGCCTGAAAGGAGCCGCTCTCTGGGATGAGGTATCCGGCCGCCTAAAAAAGTCTGCTCTTGGCCTTTCCGGCGGCCAGCAGCAGCGCCTTTGTATTGCCCGCGCCCTGGCTGTTGAGCCGGAGATACTGCTTATGGATGAACCCACCTCAGCCTTAGACCCGATCTCCACCCTAAAAATCGAAGACCTGATGGATGAGCTGAAAGAGAAATACACGGTTGCCATCGTCACCCATAACATGCAGCAGGCAACCCGAATCGCCGATTATACCGCCTTTTTCCTTGTGGGAGAAGTAGTGGAATACGCTTCCACAACTGAGCTGTTCACATCTCCCAAAGACAAAAGAACCGAAGACTATATCACAGGCCGCTTCGGCTGATCCGCTTTATCTTGAAAGAAGATAAAGCCTTTGGCGAATTGCAGAGCGGCACAGATGTATGATGTCAGCAAGGCTGACGTACCACTCGCAGCAAGTACGCCTCTGGCGTACTTGAATGATAGAACAAAGAAGGAGAACAAAAAATGACAACGCGAGTTAATTACGAACACGAATTAGACCTCTTAAACCACGACATAAAGGAAATGGGGCGTATGGTTGAAACCTCCATTGAACAGTGTTTTGTGGCATTCGAAGATCAGGACTTTGAAAAGGCAGAGGATATCATAAAAGGAGACCGTACCATCAACGACTTAGAACGTTCCATCGAAGCCCGCTGCCTCTCCATCATCCTGCGCCAGCAGCCTGTTGCCGGAGATTTAAGAGTCGTTTCCAGCGCCTTAAAAGTGGTTACAGACTTAGAGCGAATCGGCGACCACGCTTCCGACATTGCCGAACTCATCCTGCGCATCAAAGGCGAACACGTATACCACGTCGTCCGCCACATCCCATCTATGGCCGCCGCAGCAAGAGAAATGGTCCGCAGCTCCATTGAGGCCTTCATCAATCAGGATTTAGAAACCGCAAAGAAAATCGAGAAGCAGGACGATGTGGTTGACGAATTATTTGATAAGGTAAAAAATGATGTAGTAGATTTACTAAAACACTCTAACGAGCATATTGACCAGTGCATTGATTTGCTGATGGTAGCAAAATATTTAGAACGCATTGGGGATCATGCTGTAAACGTATGCGAATGGACCGAGTTTTCAAAAACCGGAGCATTGAAGAATGTACGGATATTGTAAAGCTACAAGCAGTGCGTCCACAAAAGCGGAAGAGCTCATAAGAATGCCAGCATTCTTATGAGCTCTTTTGATTTTATGGACATAGGGCGACAGCCCGTCAAGCGAGAAGTAGCGCAGCGGATTCGAGCTTGAGCACTGCGGACCAGCGTTCCACACAATCAAGCCCAATTATTTCCTTAATACACGACATCCACAATCCCCCCCGTATCCGCCGACTCATGAATAGCAATAATTGCCAGTGCAATGCGACGCGCATCCTCCAGCGTTACACGAAACTCCTTCCCATCCACCAGCCGATCCACAAAGTCGCGTATACTCTCATAAGAAAGTCCCTTACACTTGTCAAATACCATATTAGTTACCATAACATCAGGGATCTGCATGCATTCATCCGTAGCGATTTGAATCAGGTTGTGATTGGAGGCATTAATATTTACCTGTCCTTTCGTCCCCATCACACTACACTTAAAATCATTAACATTTCCATTGCCATTCGGTGTTACCCAGCCATTTTCCATATGGGCGATCCCGCCATTCTGAAAGATCACAGTCGTCAGATACACATCCGCCGTATCCACCCCCAGTTCCTTCAAGATCCCCACTCGTTTCACAGAATATACCTGTTTCACTTCGTCATTAAAAAACCAACGCAATGCGTCCAGGCTGTGACTGCCCAGGAACCAGAGAATCGAGGAATCCGCTGCCCATTTGAGCATGTCTGTGGCCACCCATTTGATGTCGCTGTGACGAATATAGGCTGTCCAGGGTTCACCGATTGTTCCGTCGTCGATCTTCTGCTTCGCCACATTAAACGCCGCACTCCATCGGTTATGCAGGTCGACCATGCAGCGCACACCGTTCCTTTCCACCGCTTCGCATATACGCGCTATATCTTCTCTTGTGGTTGCCAGCGGCTTCTCAATCAACATATGTTTTCCGGCATCTGCCATGCAAACTGCGATATCCGCATGAAGAAAATCCGGCGTAACCACTGCTACCGCGTCACAATCGCTCTTTGCTGCCATTTCATGATAATCTGTATAAACCTGTGTAATCCCCAGCTTTGCAGCCAGTGCTTTTGCTCTGGCTTCGTCTTTATCGCAGACGGCAACCGGTTCAGCATTGGGGTGTTCACGATAGATCGAAGCATGTGTTTCCCCCCATACACCGGCGCCGATAATTCCCATTTTTACCTTTTCCATTCTGATTCCTACCTTTCATTTTAGTCAAGCGGATATTCCCAATCCTCTTCGCTGCTTGATTCAGTTAAATATTTTCTTCCCCGCATCCATTTCATAGCCCTACTGCTTGACCGCTCCCGCAGTCATACCTGAAACAAGGTATTTCTGTAGCACCAGGAATACAAACACCACTGGTATTGTAATCATGAAAGCACCCGCCATAATCGTCGGCCAGTCAGTGCCATACTGCCCCTGAAAACTGGAAATGCCAACCGGCAGTGTCCACTTACTGTATGTACGCATAAAAATACTGGCAAATAAATACTCATTCCAGCCTGTAATAAAAGAGAAAATACACGTAGCCACCAGTCCGGGCACCGTCAACGGAAGAACGATATGCATAAAGGTCACCCAGCGCCCGGCACCATCCACCCTGGCCGCCTCATCCAGGGATGCAGGGATGCTGTCAAAAAAACCTTTCATTGTCCATGTGCAAAATGGAACCGCAAATGTTACATTTGCCACCACCAGTCCCAGCGTGGTATCTAACAGCTTGAGGCTGGACATGATTGTATATAACGGGACAATGAGCAAACTCCCCGGCAGTACCTGTGTCATCAGGATTGTGTACATGATCCCCTTCCGTCCCCGAAAACGAAACCGGGAAAGTCCGAACCCGCCCAAGGCGGCGATCGCCATAGAAAACAACGTGGTGCACAATGCCACAATGAAACTATTCTTTGCCCATATCAGAAAATTGAAACTGTTGGATTTTTCAGTAAGCAGCTTCACATAGCCCCGGAGATTGGGCTCCTTTGGTATATATCCCGGCGGATTGGAGTAGACTTCTCCAGCTGCCTTAAATGAAGTCGAAAGCATCCAGAATACCGGAAAAAGTACAAATACAAGCATAAGAATAACCAGGACGATCACCATGATTCTGTAGAGCAATGGTTTTTTCATACCGCTTCCTCCTTCCTGTCCACAACCCGGAAATAAAACACTGTAAACAGAATGGAAAATACCAACATGATCATCCCTGCCGCAGCCGCTTTCCCGAAGTCAAAATACTGGAAAGCCGTCTGCTGTATAAAGATTGTAAGAAGCTCTGTCGCCCTGGACGGCCCGCCCTTTGCCAGACAGTAGGCGATGGCATAGTCTTTGATCGACCAAATAATCAGCAGAAGAAACACAACTTTGGCAACCGGCTTAATCCCCGGAATCGTAATAGCCATCAGTTTCTGCCAGCCATTGGCACCGTCGATTGCAGCCGACTCATACTGTTCCCCTGGTATACTCTGGAGTCCGGCCAAAAGCATGATCGCCACAAATGGAAACCCCTTCCATATATTCACAGCCATAGCCGCCGGCAACGCGGCCGTGGGATTTTGCAGCCAGCCCACATTTTCCTGGATAAGCCCCAGATTGGAAAACAGATAATTGACAATCCCATAATCCTTGTCATACATCAACACCCAGATCAGACAGGCAACCACTTCCGGAATCGCCCACGGAATGATGAGGATAGATCGAGCCGCCGCCCTGCCCCGAAACCGCTCGTTCACAAGCAAAGCCACCCCGAATCCCAACAGATACCGTACAAAAACCGTTACCACGATATAAAGGAGTGTCACCTTCACTGAATTGAAAAAATGGCTGTCTTGAAACACTGCCTGATAATTTTTAAGTCCGACAAAGTAATTGCCATCGGGTGAAGGTTTGCTCATATACCAATACTGCACGCTCATAACTGCAGCCCTCACGATCGGTAGTGCGAGAAACACAGCCAGGATGATGATCAGTGGCGCCAGAAACAAGGCAGCTCCCCATCGTTCCCCCGCTTGGTCTTTCTTTTGTGCTCCGCTTTGTTTCATAGATACCTCCATTCTACTGTCATTCCACTTCCATACGGACAAAATGCTTTCTCTTTCAACGAATCAGCCGTCATCAGTTTGCGGCTGATTCGTATTTTTATTGTCTGATTATTTATTCATAATCTCCTTGATCTGTTTGGCTGCATCATCCAATGTTGTTTTTGCATCAGCCCGTTGTTCTGAGAACATCGCCTGTGTAGCATCGATCATCACCTGGCTCAGTTCCTGCTGTTGCGGTATCGCCGGATCACTGACCAGATCCGCGTAGTTCTCCTGGGCAAACGTAAGGAATTTCTGTTCCAGCTCATGACCGGCGATATATTCCGGTGTAGACGCATAAGCTTTGTTGCTGGGGATCATGCCACAATCAGCAACCAGTGCCTGTGCCTCATCACTTGCCATCCATTCCATGAATTTCCAAGCCTCTTCCGGGTTATTACAGTTTTTACTCAGCATTGTAACCAGCGGATAGTTGGTTGGATTGGGTTTATAGGTTTTTCCTTCATAGACCACATCAAAAGAAGGGATCAGTCCGATGTCATCCATCAGTGCGTCATCACGCTCGCGGGTCATACCGACGAACCACGGTCCGTCATAGTTGAACGGCACTTCCTTATTCCAGAACAATTCACGGGAATCCTTTTTATCAGGAACAGGTTTTCCTCCCTTTTCATCCATCAGAAAATGCTGCCACCACTGGGCTGCCCATACATTTTCCGGTGAATTGACATTGACACGTTCTGCTGTGAAGGGGCCAGCCTCACCATCCAGGAAATAAAGTCCGCCTGATACCGGACGTGCCAGCATGCGGCACCATTCACCGACCACAAAACTGTGGGAACTGACCACCACACCCATTCCATATTTTCCATCTTCTGCAAACACTTTGCAGGCTTCCAGGAAATCTTCCTGGGTTTTGATGCTCTCAGGATCGATCCCTTTCTCTTCCAGCATGCTCTTGCGGTAGAAGATACCGGTTGTTCCCCAGGCATAGTTGGCAAGTGCCAGTGTTTTACCATCGATTGTGCAGAATTCCTGCCCGGACAGCTGATCTGCTGTAATACCTGACGCGCTTATGTAAGGCGCCAGATCCACGCAGACACCGTCCGCAAGAAGGCTGTTGTAGCTTGCAATATTTTCCGGATATACCTGAATGATGTCTGCTTCATTTCCAGCCAACACCTCTGTTGTCAAGTTATTCCAGTAGTCCGCCCATCCGGCACCAAAGATCTCGACTGTGACATTGGGATTCAGCTCAGTATATCTGCTGATCAATTTGTCAATCGCCGCCCGGTGCGGCTCTTCCACATAAACAGAGGTGGAAAAAGTTAGTGTGACTTTCTCTCCGCCTGCACCTCCTGTTGTCTGAGCCTCCGTTGATCCGCCCGGAGCCGCTGTCGTGGCTGTGCCGTCTGATGCACTTGAGCCGCATGCAGTCAAACCGGCTGCCAAAGCTGCCGCTAACAGAATAGACATTACTCTCTTCATAATCTTCTCCTCCTTTTTTTTAAATCGCTTCACACCGCCAGCCACTGTCCACACCTTCAAACAAAAACTGGCACAAGTTACCATCTGCAAAGTTGCTTGTAATGCTTCTGCTTATTTGCTATAATGATTATGTTTTAATTATAATGCACAAATAAATTTTCGTACATGTACTGTATTAAGGAAAAATGACCAAAATATATCGATTATCTGAGAATTTTCCATGTTTTGAACGGATGAAGAATGGTTAAGGAGGGCAAAGAATGGTCTACGATGCTGTGATTATCGATGACGAACCTTGGTCCATCGTCGATATACAAAAAACATTTCCGTTTGAGGAATTGGGATTTCATGTTACCGGTACATACTTAGATTCCAGAAAGGCGATGCAGGCGCTTATGGAATCACCTCCGCATCTGGTAGTGACGGATATCTGTATGCCAAATCTGGGCGGTCTGGAACTGATCGAGTACCTGCGCCAGAAAGGACTAGCTTGTGAAGTAATTATCATGAGTGGATACAATGACTTTGCATACGCCAAGCGGGCGATCCGCCAGGGCGTATTCGGCTATTGCCTGAAGCCCACAGACACATTGGAAGTCAAAAGTCTCCTGATTGATTTGAAAAAGAAACTGGATGCCACATACGGCCACGCCGGTAAGCTGCCGCTCGAGATGGCTGCCCCGCCTACCGCTTTTGAGGAACTGTTGGCCTATATGCGCGTTCATTACAACGAAAAAATGACCCTGGAGGGACTGGCTAAACGCTTCTCGCTGAACCCCAACTATTGCTGCAGTCTGTTTTCTCAATCAGTGGGAACCACGTTTTCCCAGTATCTGACTGATCTGCGTATCGACCGTGCCCGGTCTGCTTTGGCACAACCCGGCGTCAAGGTGGAGGATGTCGCCCGACAGGTAGGTTTTTCCGATGCCTTCTATTTTTCCAAAGTCTTCAAAAAGCATTGCGGACTATCGCCGCGAGAGTACCGTCAACAGCTGCAGTCGCAGACACTGCCCCGGGAGTGATCAATATGAGAAAACGGCTTTCCAGTATGTTCGTCATCGCCATCCTGATTCCGGTGATGATCATCATGATCTATCAATTGTTCGTGTTGGACTGGCTCAACAGCCACAACCAGCAAAAGTTGGATACCTATGGTGAAAATACCTCCATCACTATGACACAGAACATCTCACTGATGCTTGGCAATCTGGTGAACGCCGCCCAGACATTCACCTACAGTCATGAGGTCCAGTCGATGGCAGCAGGGGAACTGGCCATCAATCCTGTGCGTATCAACACTATCATCATGATGGCACAAAGATACAATCCCGATGCAATGGATGTCCTGTTGACAGATATGAATGGAACCACCTACAGTCTGAAAGGTTACCTGTCCCAGGTAGTGGAACAATATGTCAAAGAATATGCCGGGCAGCATTACACCAGTCATCAGCCCGCAACATTTACAATCTTTGAGCAGGATACAAATAAAACTTCCTACTTGCTGTATTCAGCCCCTGTCTTTGCCACCAACATGGCCGCTCACTATGGAAAACAGGTAGGCGTTATCTCCATTTTGTGCAGCACCAAACAACTGCAAACCATCCTCCAGAGTACAGACGATATGCAAGCTGAGCTTGTTTCTGCAGACACCGGACAGATTTTACTGAAAAACAGCCATTCATATCCAAAGGGCCGCGTCTATACGCAAAGAATTCCCGGCACCGGGTTGGAACTGCGCTGTACCGCCTCCGGGATCGGCACAGATGATGAGTCCAGTTTTTTCCTGAAACACATCGTGATTTCCATCATCATCATGGTCCTGTTATTTATTTATCTGGCCTGGATCGTCCATCGGCTTTTTCTGAAATCCATCATGCAAATGAATCGGGAGATCTGCCTGTTGAACCAGCAGGATACCACAGCCCGTCTGAAAAATATCCCTGAAAACGAGATCGGCTCCATCGCCACCTACATCAATCAAATGCTGGATATGGTACATGGCCTGAATCAGCGTATGACAGAAAATCTGGAACGGCTGTATCAGGCAGATCTGCTGAAAAAGAAAACACAGCTGTATGCTTACCAGAGTCAGATCAATCCACATTTCCTCTACAATATGCTGCAATGTATGCGTGGAATTGCATTAACCAGAGACATGCGGGACATCGCTGATATCTGTACCAGTATGGCCACCATCTTCCGGTACTCCATTAAAGGAGAGACCCAGGTGCCGCTGGAACGGGAACTGTTCATCACAGACCTATATCTCAATATGCTGCGGGTCCGGTTCCAGGACAGAGTGCAGTATATGATCGATGTTGATCCGTCTTTTGGTGTTCACCGCATCGCCAAGCTGACCCTGCAGCCGCTCGTGGAAAATGCTGTCTTTCACGGTCTTGCTCCCAACGGTTATGAAGGTACGATCACTATCACCGCGCAGATCGAATACGATCAGCTTTACCTGAAGATCCACGATGATGGTGTGGGCATCCAGCCCAATTTGCTGGAGTCTCTGCGTCAGCAGATGGAATCCCCTATCCAAATGGAAACAGAAATGGACGAAGATGCCCATATCGGGATCATCAACGTCCATAATAAACTGCGGTTATGCTATGGTATGGAGTACGGTCTGTGCATTGAAAGCAAAGTCGGCGATACCACCGTTACAGTGCTGCTGCCTTTGCAGGAGGCATTTCCTGAGGAGATGTGAAGAAAACATTTTAAAGGACCAGGTGATAATATTAAAAATCATTATAAGCAATTTAGAGTATGCAGCAAGGAAGGGCATCCGCCAGTTGTACCGGATGCCCTTTCTTGCAATAACAACGATTAAGAGGTGATGATGGATGAAGGCAGAGTGCCGAATAATGAACTTACCCTTAAACCAATCCTTTTTCCCTCTTACTACAACATCGCCCTACCTCTACAATAAGTCTGAACCACTTCATAGTCATCCCGAAGAACAACCATATCCGCATCACACCCGGCAACCAGTCTCCCCTTCCTGTCATCCACACCAAGACACCTGGCCGGATTAATAGTACAGGAATTCAAAGCCGAATCAAAAGGCACCATAGCATCCTCAACCAAAATCTTCAACCCCTTATTCGCTCTCAGCGTGCTTCCGGAAATCGTATTCGTCCCCTTTAAATAAGCCAGGCCATTCTCCCTAATCTCAATGCTATGCCCGCCCAGCTGAAAATCCATACCAACAGGGCAATGCTTTGGACAAAGAGAATCCGTAATCATAATCGCATGATCCCTTCCCTTAATCGCATAATAATTATTAAGCGCCGCCAAATGAGAATGGCACCCATCACAAATGATCTCGCCATAAATATCCCTCACCCTAAACGCAGCGCCTACCAAACCCGGATCCCTGTGATGATAAGCCGTCATACCATTATATACATGAGTCATGGAAGTCGCTCCATTGGCAATCCCCATAAGCGCCTGCTCATAGGTAGCAGACGAGTGGCCCATGCTGACCACCACTCCGGTATCCTTACAATACCTTGTCAGAGTGAAGCCCTCATCATGCTCCGGCGCAAGTGTGATATATTTAATCATTCCCTTAGCCGCTTCCTGATACTCTTTAAACTGCTCAACAGAGGCAGTAGCGATTGCCTCCGGCGGCTGGGCTCCCTTATACCTCATATCCAGATAAGGCCCTTCAAAATGGATTCCCAGGATCTCAGCCCCTTCGTATCCGCCTTCCGCCACAGCCGCCACATTGGCAACCGCCTTGGTCAGCACTTCCGGCATCTGAGTCACTGTAGTAGGAAGAATAGAAGTCACTCCCTCTTCCGGTATCCGTCTCATCCAATTCCGAAGTCCTTCCGGTTCCCCGTCATTGGTATCATATCCATACGCCCCATGGGTATGAATATCAATAAACCCAGGAACGATCCTGTCATCGCCATAATCCTTGTCTGCCGCCATCTCATCATAGGCACGCACTACCTTGATCTTTCCATCTTCCACTTCCAGCTGTGCCGGGATAAACTGCCCTGCAATCCAGACCCGTCTGCTCTGTATTATCATAACCGTAGCCCTCACTTTCCTGATTTCCCGCCCATGCGTTCCAAGCAGAACCAGCTTATTTCACCTTGCAGGCTCCGCCCCTCTCAACAGGACATAAGAGTATTTCCCAGGGACTTAATCCCATTCCCAACACCCGTTTGCCCATGGGCTGATGCTTATCTATAGTATAAACACTTCCCTCCCCGTTTTCAAGGAGTTTCAAACCGGTTTCCATTCTTTTATATCCATAAACATCAATCCTCAGGAATCGGCCACCGGATGATCACCCGGAACAAATCCGCCTCCACCTCTATTTGCAGACGTCCATTCTGCAGCTCCACAAAGCTTTTTGCAATGGCCATCCCAAGGCCGGACCCTTCCGTATTTCTGGACTGGTCTCCCCTGACAAATCTTTCCGTTATTTCATCCGGGTTAAAGGTAAGTTCAGCAGCCGAAACATTCTTCAAGGTAGTGACCACATAGCCTCCTTCCTTCTTCATGTCAATGTAAGCTCTTGTATAAGGCATGGCGTACTTAATGATATTTGTCAATAAATTATCAAATATGCGGTAGGTTTTCTGACTGTCTAAAGGAAGAACGATCTTTTCATCGGGCAGATTCCACCGGAAATCAATGGTGGACTCCTCTATTTTATCGCTCAGCTCCAGGCTGACCTCCTTTAACAGGCTGACAATATCCACATCCTCCAGATTCAGGGTAACATTGTTGCTGTTGGCTTTGCTGATTTCAAACAAGTCCTCAATCAGCGATTTCAATCGCATGGACTTTTGTTCCAGTATATCAATATAAGCCTTTCTCTGCTCCGGCGTAACATGGTCATCTCTTAATAAGTTTACATAAGTTATAATCGCTGTTAAAGGCGTTTTCAGATCATGGGACATATTGCTGATTAAGTCCGTCTTCAGCTTCTGGCTTTTCACTTCCTCACCTACCGCCACCTTAAACCCCCTTTGTATCTTTTGTATCTCCTTCTTAAACGGCTCAAACACGCTTAAATCCTCTTCAATGTCAACCTCTAAATTTCCCTCTGCGATCTGGTTTGTGGCCCTTAAAAGAATGCTGTACTTTTCAGTTAATTCCCTGTAATATTTTCTCATCACTATAAACAGGGCTATGGAATAAAGGATCAGGGCACCGATCCCAAAAAACCACAAACTGCAAAGAATGGCCAGGATAATAAAATTCACTCCAACGATCCGGAAAATAGTCCGGTCCGACCGTTCCTGCAAGTTGATATTCCCTACAAATGTATAAACCTTATGGCAAAGGTTTTTCACCCATTCCCAGAACCAGCCGCACAAAGTCCGTTCATGAAAGTAACGCTTAAAGCCGATGCGTATCACATCACGCATGCATAAAACCGCCCAATAGACGATGGCAAATGGAATGGACCACCACATCAGGTTCCAGAACCTTACCATGACCCTGGCAACAAGAGGCAGGAAGTTGGCCCGCATAAGGGCGTCATACAAATCCCCCCTGTTTGTCACTGCCACAAGATTTGTAAGCCCCATTCCAAAAAGTACGGCCCCGCAGCCCACTCCTGCAATGATCTCCAAAGGTGCTCTTAAAAGTCTGCTGGCCTCCGGAAGAGTCGGGTCAAAACAGGCGAAGATAAAGGCGGCGATAGCCACAGCACAGATCAGGCCGATAAATATTCTGGAAACGCTGCCGGAGTAATTATAAGAGTTCCAGACCGTTTCTCTCTCCTCTTCATATGAGGCGATCTGCTGAGGCCTCATTCCATACGCAAAGGTGACATTTCTCGGGCTTTTCAGCTTTAGATCCGTTTCATAGAGATACTGATCCCAATAGCAGTCACTCATAGGATCTTTTCCACCCAGGGTCTCCAGCGTATTTAAAAGCCTGACAGCATTTTCTCCGCTTACAGCTTCCACCTTCATGCGCCCCAGATCATCATAATGGAGCACCGCCTTAAAGGTATATTCATTGCTCCCTGCAATGGACCGGCCTCCTGCATGATCGTTCAAAACTCTTCCGTCCTTATCAAGGACCTGATAATCCAGGAAACTTTTCATACCTCCAAAATACCGGCTCCAGGATTCATATTCCCTGATGCAGTTCCTTCGCAGCTCTTTTAAATACTCATACCGCTCCTGCCCGCCGGTCAAATCGTAAGATTCTTCCGCAACCTCTGCGGTGATATTCTCACTTACCGCTGTCTCCGTCTCTCCCTCCCCTGCCGGCGCAGCCATGGGGTTCTTTAATTCCTCCTCAGCCTGAGGGAAATAAAACTGGAAAGGAGAAATGACACTGCCTTGCTCATACTGGGCCTGCTCCAGAGAAAGCACGTAATTGCTGGTCACCAGATGCCGAAGAAATTCATCCTGCCCATAAACAGGCTCCTCGTATCTGGCCGACTCATTTTTAAAAAACGGATAAAGTCCTACCATGACAGCAGATGCCAGTAAAACCACGATCACCGCCAGGACAACGCTGAGCCTATGCTTGTTTCTCAATTTTATATCCAACTCCCCACACCACCTTTAAATATTTGGGTTCTTTTGGGTTGATCTCGATCTTTTCCCGGATCTTCCTTACATGAACCATGATCGTATCCGTGTTAATGGCACGTTCATTCCAGACCCGCTCATAAATCTCTTCCGCAGAGAACACTCTTCCCGGATTTTTCATGAGAAGGGCAAGTATTTTAAACTCAATGGGGGTCAGCTTCACCGGCTTTTCATCCACGGTAACCTCCACCGTATCCTCATTAAGCTCCAGCCCTCCGATGGAATAAACATTGCTTTTCTCTTTCTGCTCCTTTTCTTCCAGCACATCCATATATTTTTTATAACGCCTGAGCTGGGAATTTACTCTTGCCAGCAGTTCCATAGGTGTAAAGGGCTTTGCTACATAATCGTCCGCACCGATATTAAGCCCCATGATCTTATCCACTTCCTCAGACTTTGCCGACAGAATGATCACAGGAAAATCATGGTTTTCTCTTAATTTCACGGTCATGGTAATGCCATCCATCCGGGGCATCATTACATCTACAATGGCCAGATGGATCTCTTCCCTCTCTAAAACCTTAAGGCCTTCCACGCCATCTGCCGCCTGAAACACTTCGTACCCCTGACTTCTTAAATATATTTCGATCCCCTGCCTGATCTCTTTATCATCCTCTACCAATAAGATGTGGTTTGCTTCCATGCTATCTCTCCTTCTCCCATTCCTGCCCGTTTTTGTCAGAGCCCGCTCTGCTTTACCTGGCAAAGTCCGCTCCGCGCTGCCGGGCCTAAAGGTATACCCATAGGGTGCTGTCTGACAAATTATATAGTTACTGACTATAACATCCCATTTATGATACCACATTTTCTTTCTTTTTACTTCATTTAAAGGATACGAAAGCAATCTTAAATGGAGGGCCAGAGAAAACGAAAGAAATTCTAAAATTTACGTATCCTTTTTATAACGCCTTTTTACAAACCCAAAAAGCGCATCAGGATTCCCGTAATCCTGATGCGCCTTATCACTGCCATTTGTATGCTGTATTAATCTCATTTAAATATTATTCCGTTGTCTTCCGTATATTGCTCTCCATCAGCCGGTTATATCCCAGCCAGCCGTTGTTGTCTCCCGCTCCCTTTAACACCTCGATCATGGTCTCCATCTTGGCATCCGTATTATCTGCGAAATTTAAGGCCAGGGCTTCGATCAAAGCAGGTTTCTTGGGAGAGCCGTATTCCAGCTCCCCATGATGGGCCAGAATGCAGTGCTTCAGCTCAGAGGCCGTCTTTTCCGGAAAACCGGGGATCGCCCGGATCCTCTCTCCTACCATTTCCGTTCCAATGATGATGTGGCCTAAAAGCTGGCCGTCGTCGGTATAATCATTTTCCGGAAACGTGGAAAGTTCCCTGGTCTTTCCGATATCATGGAACATAGCAGCAGCTATGAGTAAATCCCGGTTAATAAGAGGGTAATAGCCGGCATAATAGTCACACAGCTTCACCACGCTTAAGGTATGCTCCAAAAGCCCGCCTACAAAGCCGTGATGAACGCTTTTTGCCGCAGAATGGAACTGAAATGCCTTGGCAAACGCGGCATCCTCCACAAAAAAGCTTTCCAAAAGCTTTTTTAAATGAGGACTCTTGACCGTTCTGATAAAGCCTAAAAACTCCTCATACATAAGCCCGATATCCTTGGCGGAAACAGGGAGGTAATCTCCGGGGACGAATTCCCCATCTTCTGCCTTACGTACCCGTTTGATATTCAGCTGGTTGGAATTCTGGAAAACGGTCACATCTGCATCTATGTATACATAATCCAGAGTTTCAAAATTACCGATTCCCGGAGAACCAAGATCCCAAATTTTGGCATCCACTGTTCCGGTCTTGTCCTGAAGAATCAGGCTCCCATATTCTTTTCCTGACTTTGTAAGGGCAATCTGCTTATTTTTGCATAAATACACATCTGAAACATGCATTCCTTCACGGAATGATTCTACATACCTCATCCTTTTCCTCCACATTCTGAACACTAACAAAGCGGCTGGATATGCAGGCATATCCCCTTGCTTTATAAACTCAAGGTTAAAAGACCGTTTTCTTTCAACCCAACCTCAGGCAACAAGGAAGCCAGGAAGATCACCTGGCTCCAATGGTTACCTGATACTGTATCTCTTTATATTCTTCCCTTCCATTGCGGGAAACACTCACAGGAATCACATCTCCAGGGTTGGTATTTTCAAGGACTGCCTGGAAGTCCTTCATGGTAACAATGGTTTCATCTCCCATGGTCCTTATAATATCGCCGCACTGGATCCCGGCATTGTAGGCAGGGCTGTCTGCATTTACGTCAACTACATACACTCCGAGAGGCAGCCCAGTGCTGTTCATGACAGCGCTCACTTCCTGTCCCTTGATCCCAAAGTACGGGAATGCCCCGCCATTGCTCATCTTTCCCAGAATGCTCTTATAGTCGGATATGGCCATGGCTGCCGTCATATCCTTGCTTCCGTCATTCTTATGATCATCAGTCACCCAGCCGATGATCTGACCGGCTGTATTCATGAGAAAAGTGCCTGTACTGGCATTTCCTTTCACATCGGAATACAGGATGCGGGTTACTCCATCCGTAACCTGCACGTTTTTCGTTATATACGATATAAATCCATAACCAACAGAATGAACCATGCCGGCAGGGCCGCCAACGGCCACAACCAGATCCCCCTGTTTCACGGAATAGGAATTCCCCAGCTCAATGGCCTTGACTTCCTCCAGCAAAGCCCTTCCTAAGTCAGCCGTAGAAACGCTTACGATTGCCATTCCGGAAAGCTTGTCGGTCTGCTTGACGGTTCCCTGAACCTCTGTCCCATCGGAAAACGCCACACGGATAGCCTCTGCATCCTCCACTGCCCCATCCGGGGTCAGCACAAGAAGCTCCTGATTTGCAGAAGCGATGATCACTCCGGAAAACAAGCTGGAATTTTCCACAGAGTTATTAAACCAGTCTGTCTGGGTCTTTACGGAATGGACCGTCACGATCCCTTTGTCCGACTTTTGGACCAAAGACCGAAGGCTTCCATACAGGGTATTTAAATCATCCACTGAAAATGGATATTTCTCCATGGCGGACTTTAGAATATCTTCAATAGGTTCCGTCTCAGCCGCCGTAGACCCGGTCTCAGCCTCAGCAGGCACCGTTTCAGGGTCATCCTTTGGTATGGTCACAGGAACACTTTCACTGGTGGATTCCTTTTCAAAAAATCTTTCAGCGACAGGCCGGGATACGGCAAATGTAACAGCTGCAACGATTCCGAAAATAACCGCAGTCGCAAAAAGGCCCAAAGCCCTTTTAAGCATATCCCTTTTTGACATGGGCTGTCTCACTATCTTTTCATTGATAAACCGACGTGGCTCCGTCTTTCTATCGCCTGGCCCGTTATTTTCCGGCATACTAACCCTCCTTTGCAGAAGACCTAAATACTATTATAAGGTCCTTCGTCCCTTTATGCAAGAAAAACATGAGAACTTTGGCCCCTCAGCCCAATGATCTTTCAAGATTTCTGCATTACCGGCTCATGAAAGACCAAAAACCTTTTATATGGATTTGTGCACCTATACATAAAATACTGTCTGATGTTATACTAAATACACAACGTTGTTCCGTCCGGATTTATAAAGCAATGCCCGCTCCTGCTGATATTTGAATAACAAATGAATCATACTAAGTAAAATATGACTGGCAGGAAAAGCAACCTGAGGATTGCAGTTTTCGTCCCATATATGCTATACTGTAACAGATACCATCATCACCGGACCACAGTGTAAAGAAAGCAGAATAAACAAGGTATAACATATGAATCAGAAAGCATTAAAAACTTTAGAATATCATAAAATCATCGCACAGCTTACCCAGTTCGCGTCCTGCGATTCCGGCAAGGAGCTGTGTAAGAATCTGGTCCCTTCAACGGACTATCATGAGATCGTAAGGGCTCAGAAGGAAACCACCGATGCAGCCACAAGAGTCCGTCAGAAAGGCAGCATCTCCTTTGGAGGCATCAAAGACATCCGGCCTTCCTTAAAGCGCCTGGACGTAGGAAGCGCCCTGGGGATCGTGGAGATTCTTTCCATCAGCTCCCTTCTTACCTCCTCAGCCCGGGTAAAAGCATACGGCCGTCATGAAGACTCGGAACTGCCGGAAGACTCTCTGGAGGAATTCTTCCGGATGCTGGAACCGCTTACCCCGGTCAACACGGAAATCAAACGCTGCATCCTCTCCGAAGAGGAAGTGAGCGATGACGCCAGCCCGGGGCTTCATCATGTAAGACGCTCCATGCGATCCATTAACGACAAGATTCACACCCAGTTAAACTCCATATTAAATTCCAACCGGACCTATCTTCAGGAAGCGGTGATCACTATGAGGGATGGACGTTACTGCCTCCCGGTGAAATCCGAACACAAATCCCAGGTATCCGGCATGGTTCACGACCAGTCCTCTACAGGCTCCACCCTATTTATTGAACCAATGGCAATCGTAAAGCTTAATAACGATCTCCGGGCCCTGGAAATCCAGGAACAAAAAGAGATCGAGATGATCCTTGCGGATCTAAGCAACCAGCTGGCTCCTTATCTTGAGGAGCTGGAAACAGACTTTGAAATCCTGACAAAACTGGATTTTATTTTCGCAAAGGCAGCCTTATCCAGGCATTACAACGCCAGCGAACCAATATTTAACACAAACAGGATCATCAACATCAAGGATGGACGCCATCCCCTTTTAGATCCTTCCAAGGTAGTCCCCATCAGCATTCATCTTGGCCGGGACTTTGACCTTTTGATTGTAACCGGCCCTAATACGGGAGGAAAGACTGTCTCTTTAAAGACAGTAGGCTTATTTACCCTCATGGGACAGTCCGGCCTTCATATTCCGGCATTTGACGGCTCTGAGCTGGCGGTGTTTGACGAGGTGTTTGCAGATATTGGAGATGAACAGAGCATTGAGCAGAGCTTAAGCACCTTTTCTGCCCACATGACCAACATCGTCCATATCTTAGAACAGGCAGACAGCAATTCCCTCTGCTTATTTGACGAGCTTGGAGCAGGAACCGACCCTACGGAAGGAGCGGCTCTTGCCATCTCCATCCTGTCATTCCTTCACAACATGAAATGCCGCTCCATGGCAACCACCCATTACAGTGA
The DNA here is from genome assembly GCF_000526995.1 of Lacrimispora indolis DSM 755. NCBI lineage: Bacteria > Bacillati > Bacillota > Clostridia > Lachnospirales > Lachnospiraceae > Lacrimispora > Lacrimispora indolis. The sequence goes on from NZ_AZUI01000001.1 coordinate 1,338,755, forward strand.
GTTAAAGGTATTTGCCCTTACAACTCCAGGCGTAGAAAATGCCTGCTGCGAGTTTAACGTGGAGACCCTTAAGCCTACTTACCGCCTTTTAATCGGCGTACCCGGAAAGAGCAACGCCTTTGCCATTTCTAAAAAGCTGGGACTTCCGGATTATATCATTGAAGATGCAAAAAACCATCTGGAAGCAAAGGATGAAACCTTTGAGGACCTTTTGACCCACTTAGAAGAAAACCGGGTCACCATTGAAAAGGAACGGATCCAGATCGCTTCCTATAAACTGGAGGTGGAGCAGCTAAAAGCCCGTCTGACCCAGAAGGAAGAACGTCTTGACGAACGCCGGGATCATATGATACGGGAGGCCAAAGAGGAAGCACAAAGGATCCTGCGGGATGCCAAGGACACCGCAGACCAGACCATAAGAAGCATCAACAAGCTGGCCGCAGACTCAGGCGTGAGCAAGGAACTGGAAGCCCAGCGAAGCAAATTAAGAAACAAGCTTCAGGATGTGGATTCCACCCTTTCCCTGAAAAATGAAAAAAAACAGCCCGGCAAGCAGATCGATCCCAAAAAGCTGAAGCTGGGAGACGGCGTCAAGGTCTTAAGCATGAACTTAAACGGGACCGTCAGCTCCCTGCCTAATGCCAAGGGTGATTTATATGTGCAGATGGGAATTCTCCGTTCCCTGGTCAACCTTTCGGATTTAGAGCTGCTCCACGAGGAGTCGGTTTCCACCCCTTCCGGAAACGGTTCAAGGAAAACGGGAAGCGGAAGCAGTTCTACCCGTATGTCCAAGTCCTTTTCCATCTCACCGGAAATCAACCTGATCGGCATGACCACTGATGAAGCCATTCCCCAACTGGACAAATATTTAGACGATGCCTATCTGGCCCACCTTCCCCAGGTTCGTGTGGTACACGGGCGCGGAACGGGAGCCCTAAAAAATGCGGTTCACAAGCATTTAAAGAAATTAAAATATGTAAAGGAATTCCGGCTGGGCGCCTTTGGCGAAGGGGATTCCGGAGTAACCATCGTTTCATTCAAGTAACATATCTTGCAGGCATATCCACCCGGCTCGTTGCCTTTGCGTGAATCATTTGAGAAAGGGGACCATTATGGCAGAAAAACAGCGGATATTGATCGTAGACGATGACAGCAACATCGCAGAATTAATTTCCCTATACTTGCTAAAAGAATGCTATGAAACAGAAATCGTAGGCGACGGAGAGGAGGCGCTCCGGGTGTTCCCGGAATTCCGTCCCAATCTGGTGCTTTTGGACCTGATGCTTCCCGGTATGGACGGCTATCAGGTCTGCCGGGAGATGCGATCCTCCTCCCAGGTTCCCATCATTATGCTGTCAGCCAAGGGTGAGGTCTTTGATAAGGTCCTTGGCCTGGAGCTGGGTGCCGACGACTATATGATCAAGCCCTTTGATTCCAAAGAGCTGGTGGCCCGTGTAAAGGCTGTCTTAAGGCGCTACCAGACCACTCCTGTTCCTGCAGCCCTCCATACGGACCATCAGGGAGATTACGTGGAGTATCCGGACCTCATTGTCAACCTTACGAATTATTCCGTCATCTATATGGGCCATTCCATTGAGATGCCGCCAAAGGAGCTGGAGCTTCTTTATTTCCTGGCTTCCTCTCCAAACCAGGTGTTTACAAGAGAGCAGCTCTTAGACCACATCTGGGGATATGAATACATCGGTGATACCAGAACCGTTGACGTCCATATCAAACGTCTCCGGGAAAAGATCAAGGATCACACAGGCTGGGCCCTTACAACGGTTTGGGGCATCGGCTACAAATTTGAGGTGAAACGCTAGATGACACATTCTCTCTACTATAAATTCATCCTGGGCTATCTGTTGTTCGGCCTCCTTGGATTTGTGATCATTGCCACCTTTTCTTCTGAGATCACGGACCAGTATCTCCTTGGCCGCCGTTCCGAGGCCCTGTATGATGAGGCTAACCAGATTGCCTCCTCCTACAGCGGCATGTACCATGGAAAGGATATGAACTTATCCTCTTCCTATCCGGAGCTTGTGAAGGAAGCCAATTACCTTCACGCACAGATATGGATCGTGGACCGGCAGGGCAAGGTAGTATCAGACAGCGCTCAGTCTGACAAACAGGGACAGATCATCGAAAACTTTGACCCTACCTCCATGGGCAACAAGTCCTATATTATCGGCGACTATTATCATCAGTTTTCCTATGATGTACTAAGCGTCCATGCTCCCATTACGGGGAACTATACCACCCATGGCTATGTGGTGATCCACCTTCCCTTGTCCTACTTGAGGCTGGAGAGAGATGGGATCTTAAACATCGTCTATGTTACATCGGCGGCGGTGTTCGGCTTATCCCTGATCATCCTCCTGGTCTTTACAAAAAATGTATATTTTCCTCTTAAGAAAATCACAGCCGGGGCAAATGAATATGCCCAGGGAAATTTCGCACACCACATTGAAGTGCATACGAGAGATGAAATGGGCTATCTGGCCGCTACGCTCAACTACATGTCCGCTGAACTGGGCAAGATGGAGGATTATCAGAAAACCTTTATCGCCAACGTTTCCCATGATTTCCGTTCTCCCCTGACCTCCATCAAGGGATATCTGGAAGCCATCCTTGACGGAACCATACCGCCGGAAATGTATGAGAAATATTTAAACAGGGTCATTTCAGAAACGGACCGGCTGAATAAGCTGACACAGGGTCTTCTGACCCTTAATTCCCTGGACAGCAAAGGGTATTTGAACCGTACCAGCTTTGACATCAACCGGGTTATTAAAGATACGGCAGCCTCTTTTGAAGGGACCTGCAGCGAAAAAAGCATTAACTTTGACTTAACCTTTTCCGAAAGTATTCAGATGGTTTATGCGGACCTTGGTAAAATACAGCAGGTCCTTTATAATCTCATTGACAATGCCATAAAGTTCAGCCATGCAGATTCCACCATCTACATACAGGCTTCGGCAAAGTATGAGAAAATATTTGTTTCCATTAAGGACACAGGAATCGGCATCCCAAAGGAAAGCTTGAAAAAGATATGGGAACGGTTCTACAAGACAGACTTATCAAGAGGAAAGGATAAGAAGGGGACAGGGCTTGGCCTTGCCATTGTCAGGGAAATCATCCAGTCCCACGGTGAAAATATTGATGTGGTCAGCACGGAAGGAGTTGGATCGGAATTCATCTTCAGCCTTCCTAAGGCCGGAACTCCATAGCATAGAGAATTGAACCGTACAAAGAAATAAGACAGCTAATGTACTTACTCTCTTTTCTAAATCCCGACTATGGTCTTTGAAATTACAAGCACCCCTGTCAAAAACAGAGGTGCTTGTTCCCGCTTAATAACTCAAACGGTGAATATTACTTTCCGCTGGTGCTATCTCCAAAAAACTCCTGCCATTTATCAGTGCGCTCGTCGATGACGGCCTGGGCGCCGCTTGCCAGGTAATCAGCAAAACCGCTGTCAAATATAGCATCAAATTTATCCACAGAGGCTGAAACAGCCTGATCTAAGAACGCATCCCTTTTTACCCTTAGAGATTCCTCTATACCGGCTTCCGCTTCTATATCTCCCAGATTATAGTGCTTAGGAGCAAAGCCATCAGTCGTTGAAGCGTAATAAGCTTTTGTGATAACATCAGAGGAAACCGTATCATAACCCAAGGCCACCGTTTTTAGAGTTGTTTCCTCATCTTTCATCTTCAGCCCGTTGATCGTAAGAGTATAATCAGTATTGTTTATGGAATTCATGATTTTCTCGCCGGTAACGGACAAGGTTTTGACCGCACCGTCGCTCTGTGTCTCACAGGTAACGCCTTCCTCGCCGAACTGTAAAAATAAACGATTGTCCATTTGGCTGATCCAGTCTAAGTAAAGTGCTGAAGCCACAGGTTCGTTATTTGTAGCCGGGAAAAATATTTTTCTGTCAGTCCCTGCGGGGCTGTAGATATATTTGCGCCTTGCCCCCGTATCATCCTGAAAGGGGTCAATCGCAATCATTCCAGCCTCTTCATCTCCGGTGGCGCGCCGTATATTTGCCTGGATGGAATCTTCACCGTTTCTGTAAGGGTAATCCCAGTTAGGACCAATGGAAGCGCCTACATAACCAGCTTTAATCATATTATCCTCTGTAGGGTCTCCGGCGGGATAAATTGCGAAATCCTTCCATATCAGTCCATCGTTATACCATTTGTTCAACAGCCGGTATCCTTCTTTAACATTGGGATAAGTCATCAGTCTGTCACTGGCAAAACTATTGATGTAATAATCCTTTTCGGTCATAGATGTCGGTACAAAGGAGCCTACTAAGGGCTGAGCACGCCATCCGGCATCAAAGCTATAGGAAAGAGGTACCATCTTTGCTGCATCCGCCCCCAACAGCATCTCGGCATTGTCCTTAAAAGCATGCAGCATAGTCTCAAATTCTTCCAGAGTTGTCGGTTCTTTCATGTTCAGCTTTTTGAGCCAATCCGCCCGTACAAAGGTGCACAAAGTGGCCTGATTGGCCCGCAGAGACTCTATTGCGTATATTGAGCCGGTTTTCGGGTCCTTATTATAATACAAATTCTCTTCACCCAAAAGTTCCCAAAGATTTGGTAAAACATCCTTATACTCTTCAAGAATGGGGGCCATATCCACGACTGCACCCATAGCTGAGTAAGTGGAAACCACCGGATAGGAGTAGGACACACAGATATCGGGAGCAGAACCACCCGCTAAAAGATTGTTGATCTGTTCTGTCTCCGTCCAGCGAGGTACGGGTATAAACTCTACCTCTACATTATGATCCCGCAGCATTCCTTCTTTGATATAATTGGTATAAAAATTATCCTCCGGCTTGGAACCGCCGTCATTGGCACGGTCATAAACCTCCACTGTGATCTTTGTCTTCTCTTTCATACGCACACCATCGAGTTCCTGGTGGACCCCTGCCTTGCCGCTGTCCATAGCTGCGGCAGTCTTCTGCGACGGATCCGGTTCATTCCCAGCCGTTCTCTCTCCACCCTTGCTGCATGCGGTCAACGCAAAAGCCAATACAACTCCTACTATCATTAAGCACTGTTTATCCTTCATTTTGCTCCTCCTTTTTATAATGAAACAGCCCCCTTAGCGGAGGCCGGGCACGTCCACGCAAAAAGCGGCTGTGGCCAGAACACCTTCCATTTATTCCTCAGTCTTATTTTCGATATTCCCTGGGAGAACAGCCAACCCTGCTGGTAAAAGTCCGTGAGAAATTTGAGTAATCGTTAAAGCCGGAGAGTTCACACACCTCCATTAGAGAGTGGTTTTCACACAGATACCGCTTAGCCAAATCCACCTTTTTGCACAGAATATACTGCCCTATGGTAAGTCCCGTAATTTTCTTAAACTGCCGGTTTATATATGCAGAATTAAAGCAAAGGCTGCTTGATATGTCGTCCAGCTTGATATTGTCTGTCAAATTTTGCTCTACATATTCGATAACTTTCTGCACCAGCGCAGGCATCGTGTTCTCAATCTTTTTCTTACCCGCCATTAAAAACAGCCGGTTTAACTGCACAAGCACCTGAAGCAGACAGGATTTAGCCAACAGCCCATGTCCGTAAGCGGTCCCTCCATTCAGGGCCGTCTCCAATTGTTTTGCTGCAAAGATAAAGCTTTGCAGCTCCTGGGTATTCAAATGCAGGACCTTTCCTGTACCTTTAGCGTTCGAAAAGCAATCTGACAAATCCGTCTCAGCATCCGAGAGCTCTCTTAGTATACCTACGCTGACGTTCAGTGTCATTCTCTTGTATTTCACAGTATTTAAGAGTACGGCGCGGTGATATTCTCCCGGATTGATGAGCAATAGCTCACTTCCCATCAAAGGATAGCAATATTGCTCGATATAATAATTAATCTCACCGTCTAAAAATAAATAGACCTCAAAGCCGTCATGACTGTGGTAAGCCCGCTCCACAGCCACTATATCCTTAAAATCGCATTTGCAGTCTTCTTCAAATTTCTCATAAATCCTGTTCATAGGAAACTCCCCTTGTGTTACTTGATCTTTTCGGCATTCAGCTCCGCCAATATACTTAATTCCGCCGCCTTAAAAGCATGTGCCTGCGTCATGGCGTATTCGCTGCGGTTTACACAGTCTAAGATCAGCTTTCCGAAAAACGGATAGCCTACCTGCCCTTCCACCGCGTAATGAAATTCTCCCTCCTCATTGACTAAATAGACGTGATTTCCAACCTCATCCTCCGTACCCACATTGACGAATTTTCGGATCTCAATGTAACCCTTCGTACCGAGAATAAAGGTGCGGCCGTCTCCCCAAGTGCGCAGTCCTTCCGGCGTAAACCAGTCCACACGAAAGTAATGAGTGGCACCGTTATCGGCCACTAGCATGGCATCGCCGAAATCTTCCAGTTCCGGATACTCCCGGTGTCCGTAATTACCCACTTGGCTGTGAACCACTCTCGCATCCTTTGCCCCGGAAAAAAAGAGGAACTGTTCAATCTGGTGAGAGCCGATATCGCACAGGATTCCACCGTATTGGTCCTTTAAGAAAAACCAGTCCGGGCGGGAGGAGGCATTTAATCGATGGGGTCCCATGCCAATAACCTGGACCACCTCACCAATCGTACCCTGTTCAATAAGCTGTCCTGCGTAAACGGCTGATTCCACGTGCAGCCTCTCACTATAGTAGACCATATACTTTTTTCCACTTTGCACCACAGCCCTTTTGGCGGCTTCCAACTGAGAAAGTGAGGTCAGAGGCGCTTTGTCCGTAAAATAATCCTTCCCCGCAGCCAGTACCCGCAAGCCCAATTCGCAGCGCTTGGAAGTAATGGCCGCCCCGGCGATCAGCTTCACTTCAGGATCAGAAAAGATCTCCTCCTCACTCCTTGCGGCTTTCGCCTGTGGGAATGCCGTCAAAAAAGCCTCTACCTTTTTTTCATCGGGATCGTATACCCATTTGAGGGTGGCTCCTGCCTCTGTCAGTCCGTTGCACATCCCGTAGATATGGCCATGGTCTAATGCAATCGCTGCTATGACAAATTCCCCCTCCTTTACTACGGGGCTCGGTTTTCCTTTTGGTGCATAATTCATTCCATCAACTTTATTTACACTCATTTCGTCCTCCCCATGTCTCCTGTAGGAATAATATCAGTATAGGAAAAATTCTCAATACTGGCTTTTTTTTCGTAAAAATGCGGTGCGTGCCTCATCAGGCCATTGGCGGTATAATATTCATCCTCTGGTGTAATGGGCAGCTTGACTGTTCGCTTTTCAAACCCTGCCATATACATAGCGGTAATCAGTTCAACCGTCCCTTTTCCGTCTTCCCCACTAATTAGCGGCCGCGTTCCCTTTTCTAAAGCTGTAAGCACATCATCTATTTCTCCATCGTGTTCCTCGTAAACTAAGGGCTCTATCTTATCGTAATACTCATTCAATTCTTTTTCGAGAACAGCATTGCCCCCCGGTATGGGAAATCCGTTGTTCTGGGTAACATCGGCAGCGATACTCCAGGGCGCAGCAATCCTGGCTTTTTCACATTGAAGGACAATACTCTGTCCCTCTCCGTGGTGAACCACCGAAGCCGTAACCTCCGCCGCCGTACCATCAGCGTATTTGAATGCCGAAAATGAAAGATCTTCCACCTCGGAATTGTTGTGGGCCACATTGGCCAGCAAAGAGGTCACTTCTTCAGGCAGTTCCCCTTTAATCCAGTTAAGTATGTCTATCTGGTGTACTGCGTGATTCAAGGTTGGACCGCCTCCTTCTTTTTCCCAGGTGCCCCGCCACCACAGATCATAGTAGCAATGTCCACGATACCATAAGGAATCTGCATGGGCGGCCAGTATATTTCCAGCCAGCCCACTATCCACCAGCTTTTTTAGGCGCCAGACAGGATTGCGGAAGCGATTCTGAGAGATACAAGACAACACAACGCCATTTCTTTTTTCAGCCTCCAGCATCTCGTCACATTCTTTAAGACCTGGAGCCATGGGTTTTTCTACCAGCACATTTACTCCGGCATTCATGGCGTTTATGGCAATTTCGGCATGGGACGAGGGCGGGGTACAGATATGTACCAGGTCAATTTTCAGCTCAGAAGAGAGCATTTTAATATGGTCGTTAAAAACCCGTGCCCCCTTCAATCCATATTTTTCTTTAGCGGCTTCGGCTTTTTCGGGATAAATATCACAAAGAGCGACGATTTTACACCTTTCAGGAAACAGTAAAAGCCCGTGCAAATGTTTTCCAGAAATATTGCCCAGTCCTACTACAGCTATGTGAATCATATTTTCCTCCTTCTTTATATAAAGTATTGTATTGGAATTTTCGCCTATGCGCCGGAATCCAGGAATGAATCCCTCATTCCCGCAGGTGAAACAGCTCCTGCTTAATTAACCCTTCACGCCTCCTAATGTGACACCGGAGATGAAGTATTTCTGCAAAAACGGATAGACCACTAAGATTGGTACCATAGCGAGCATCACAGTGGCAGCCTTCACAGACTCAGAAACTCCCGGCGCCGTGAAGCCTTCTGAGACCGCTTCTATTGATGACACATTTTTCAGCAGATTATATAAGAGAAGCTGTATGGGAAACAGTTCCCGGCGGCGAGTGATAAACATCAGGGCATCGGAGAAACCATTCCAGCGACCCACGGCATAAAAAAGAGACAGCGTCGCCATGACTGGTTTGGACAGCGGCAGGTATACATACCATAACGTGCGCAGCACCCCGCACCCCTCTATCTGCGCCGCCTCCCGCAGGCTCTCAGGAATTTCATAGAAAAAACTCTTCATAATAATAACATTAAAGACACTCAGGCAGTTCGGAAGTATTAATACCAGCGGATTTTCCAACAGTCCCATATCTTTTAAAAGCAGATAGTTCGGAATGGTCCCAGCGTTGAAGTACATCGTAAAAATAATCAGAGTATTAAAAACCTTTCGCCCTCTTAAGTCTTTGTAGACAAAAGGATAAGCGCAAAAGATTGTCATGCACATGCTGACAAAGGTACAGACAATGGTCAGGATTGCGGTAAAGCACAGAGACCAGATGTATTTCGAGTCGCCCAGGACCTTGACGTATGCATCAAAATTAAGTCCTTTCGGCAGCAGCAGTACTTCTTTTCTGATAAGCGCCTCAGGAGAACTGACTGAACGCGCCGCCACATGGATAACCGGTAGCAGGCAGATGATAATAATCAGGCCGCAGACAGCGGCGATAAGATAATCCATAACTTTTGTTTTTTGGCTTTTTACCACGATTTTTTTACCTCCTTTCGTTCTCCTTACCAGACCCCTTGCTCACCAAATTTTTCAGCCAGAGAGTTAGAAACCAGCAGGAAGATAACACAGATCACAGACTGGAAGAGTCCAACAGCAGTGGTCAGGGAAAACTGCGAACCGCGTATGCCGTTGGTATAAACAAAGGTTGCGATTACATTGTCCACACTTGTCACCAGATTGTTCCCTAAGGCGTAGGGCCGGTCAAACTCACTGCCTAAGATACGGCCTAAATTCATGATCAACAGTACAATAATGGTTGGTTTGATGCTGGGCAGCGTAATGTGCCAGATCCGAGTCAGGCGGTTCGCACCGTCGATAGACGCCGCTTCATACAGTTCAGGATTAACACCTGTAATGGCCGCCAGATAAATGATTGTATTCCAGCCTACGCTCTGCCAGATTCCCAATATCACGTACATAACCACCCAATGGGCAGGATCATCAAGGAAATGGATCGGCTGGCCTCCTGTGGCGGTGATGATATTATTTACCAGACCGTCAGTAGGGGCAAAGAGCTGAAGTGCTATGCCGGAAATAATAATCCATGACAGGAAATGCGGCATATAAACCACGGTCTGCGTCAGGCGCTTGAATTTCTTAAAAGCCAGCTCATTTAGCAAAAGTGCCAGGATAACCGGCGCCGGAAATCCGCAAAGCAAATCTAAGAAGTTAAGGAGCAGCGTGTTACGTACCGCATAAAAGAAATCCCGATTGGCAAATGCCTTGATAAAATATTCAAATCCTCCTTGTTTCGCGCTTTCCATCTCCCATACACTTTGCATTATGTTATACTTTTTGAAAGCGATCTGGATGTAAGTCATGGGTATGTATTTAAAAACGATAAAATATGCAATCGGCAACAGCAACAATAAGTAAAGCCCCCAGTACCTTTTTAAATACAGGTACATTTGCCCCGATCTTACAGCTCTATCCTTAGTCATAATAACCTCCTTTTCATGTATCTTTATTAGTAGTGCAAAACTTGCAAAGTAACCATCACTATATTCCTCCATCAACGTGATATAGTGTTTTTCCTGACATATGCAAATGGTTATATGGTAATATCTCACATACAAACTCCATTTACGCAGGAACCTTTATATAAATTTTATATAAACTTTATTTTTTTGTCTATTCATATCAATACTTGGATATTGCGAAAAATGACTTTTTACTTTCCATTTACGTCTACTTGATATTTCTATATCATTAAGAATATTGTTCTCATCATAATCCGCTCACATATAAAATCGCGATAATATTTACTGCAGCCGAGACAGGAAAATACTATTTTAAAAAGACTTGGAATCAGGCCGAACCAGCCTGATTCCAAGTCTTTTAATAATGAAAATACTGAATCATCGAAAGAATCGCCATGACCGGGGACTGCCTGTCAGCGTATAAAAAAATACCGATACATTTTTCCTCTGGACAGACAAGAAAAAACTGTATCGGTATTTTTTATTCCTTCCACTGAAGGTGATGAAGTTCACCCGTCATGGTCATGCGTTCAAATCCGTTCTGCCTTAAGGCCTCATACAAAACAACGGAAACAGAATTGGATAAATTTAAGGACCTGATATCTCCCCACATGGGAATCCTGACACAGCGGTCCTGATTTTCCAAAAGGATCTCTTCCGGGATCCCGGCGCTCTCTTTTCCAAACATCAGAAAGCAGTCCGGTTCATATTCCACCTCTGAATACACATGAAGCCCCTTTGTCGTTGCCATATAAATCCTGGCACCTGGATTCCTGTCCAGAAAGTCCTGATAATCGCTGTACACGGTCACATCAAGCTTATCCCAGTAATCCAGCCCGGCACGCTTGATCAGCTTGTCATTGAGCTTAAAGCCCAAAGGTTCAATCAAATGCAGCTTTGTGCCCGTTGCTACGCAGGTCCGTCCGATATTTCCCGTATTGGCTGGCATTTCCGGTTCCAATAATACAATATTCATATCCTTACGCTTTTTCCTCCAGTCTTTTAACAAATCTCTCCATGCGGTTTAATGCCTCCTTGAGATTATCTAAGGAGTATGCATAGGAAATGCGTAAGTATCCTTCTCCGCAGTCTCCAAAAGCAGTACCCGGCACTACCGCCACCTTTTCTTCCCGAAGAAGCCTGGTGGCAAACTCATCAGAGGTCATGCCAAACCGTTTGATGGAGGGGAAGGTATAAAATGCACCATAAGGCTCAAAGCACTCCATACCCATTTCCTGAAACGCATGCATTAAATAACGGCGCCTCTGGTTATAGGATTCCCTCATCATCTGGACATCCTTATCTCCTTCACGCAGGGCCGCTACCGCAGCATACTGGCTGGTGGTCGGCGCGCACATGATGGCAAACTGGTGGATTTTTAACATCTGCTCCAAGATCACCCTGGGAGCGGCAGTATAGCCAAGACGCCAGCCTGTCATTGCGTAGGATTTTGAAAAACCGTTAATGAGCACAGTCCTGTCTCTCATCCCCGGAAATGAAGCAATGGTGGTATGATCACTTCCGTAGGTGAGCTCTGCATAGATCTCATCTGATATTACAAATAAATCCTTCTCTATTACGATTTTAACGATCTCCTCCAGCTCTTCGGCCTTCATAACAGCCCCCGTAGGGTTGTTAGGGAAGGGAAGCACCAGTACCTTGGTCTTTGAAGTGATCTTCTCAAGCAGCTTTTCAGGGGTCAGCTTAAACTGATCCTTTGCTTCCAGATCAATGATGACCGGAACGCCGTTTGCCAGAATGCTGCAGGGAACGTAGGAAACATAGCTGGGCTGCGGGATCAGCACCTCATCCCCCGGGTTTAACATGGCCCGAAGGGCAATATCAATGGCCTCGCTGCCGCCCACTGTTACCATGACTTCATGGTCCGGATCATATGTAACCGCAAAGCGCCGGCTTAAATAGCTGCATATTTCCACTTTCAGTTCTTTTAACCCTGCATTGGAAGTATAAAAGGTGCGGCCCTTTTCCAGGGAATAAATCCCCTCCTCCCGGATGTGCCATGGTGTGTCAAAATCAGGCTCTCCGACGCCCAGAGAAATGGCATCCTTCATTTCACTGACGATATCAAAAAACTTGCGGATCCCGGAAGGCGGAATCTCTACGATTCGATCTGATAATGGATTTCTCACGGCGTAATCAACATCCTTTCATCGGTTGTCACTTCAGCAAGAACAGTTCCATGGTCCTTGTATTTCTTTAAGACAAAATGGGTTGCAGTGCTCAATACTGATTCCATGGGAGAAAGCCTTTCCGATACAAACTGTGCTACCTGCCTCATGGTTTTTCCTTCTATGAAAACCGTAAAATCAAAAGCGCCGGACATGAGATAAACGGCGTTTACCTCACTGTACTGATAAATGCGTTCCGCGATCTTGTCAAAGCCCATGCCTCTCTGGGGAGTCACCTTGACCTCGATCAGCGCCACGACCTTTTCGTCGCTGGTATTATCCCAGTTAATCAGGGTATGGTAACCGCATATGATATGTTCTTTTTCCATTTCAGCGATTTCATTGGCAATGGCGGCCTCACTTTCACCTAAAAGAATCGCCAGATCCTTTAAATCAATCCTGCTGTTTTTTTCGATAATTGCCAATATCTTTTCTCTCATATCCTGCCTCCTGATTTCCTTATTATTGTCCATGCTTTTCGGACATAGAGGTATGCCCGCAGGGCGTTCCTTATTATTGTCCATGCTTTTTGGACATAGAGGTATGCCCGCAGGGCGTTTCCTTTTTATGTGCCAAGACCTTGTAAAGCTCATCCTCTGTGGGGCGGTCAAGATAACCGACACCTTCCCCGTGGTCAATGACCCTTTTGATGCCTCCTGTCACTTTCCCGATCACAGCGGCATGGATCCCCTGCTCTTTTAAAGCCTGTACCAGATCCCCTCCGTTATCCGCCGAAAAAAGCAGACAGCCTGTTGAGAAAAGGCGGTACGGATTTAGATCGTACCGCTCACAAATCTCAATGGTTTCCTGTTTCACGGGAATCCTGTGGAAAGAAAACCGGATTCCTGTCATGTAAGCACCGGACAAATCCCAAAGAGCCTTTAAGATTCCGCCCTCACCTGCAGGTTCACATTCCGCCGCACCAAATTTTTTCCACTTTTCCAGGTCACCATCCGGCACAATGTTCCCGTTTTCCAAAATACCGTCCACATAATCTCTGGAAAACCATTGATACAATTCTTCTTTTTTATTTTTTACGGTTTCTACCGTTCCCCAAAGACCGGCATATCCTGCAACAACAAGATCCTGCCCTGGTCTTAAGGTTCCGGCGTTTTCCCTTTCAATCCATCTCATATCTTACCTGCCTACACTCCCGGTCCTGCCTCAGGTGAAACCTCACCCGGCATCTGGACCGTTCCCGGCCCCGGATTCCCAGTCTCTGCCGGAGCTGTTTCAGGGGGCATTACCACCGGCGGTGTTTCTGCCGGAACCCCGGGAGTCTCTGACGGCACGGCTACTGCCGGCGCGGCAGGACCGACTTTAATAATGGCTTTTGATGGGTTATAGGTATCCGTGTGAAGGAGCTCTCTGCTCTGTTCCACGCCATCCACATAAACGATCTTCCACAGCCTGGACTTCATTCCCTTGTGCGCGGACTGAACCTGCTTTCTGCTTCCCGGCGGCATGGCGGGATCCACCACTTCCTTGGGTGCACCCGGATCTGTTACGCTTAAGGTCTCGGAAACAAACTCAAAGGTCCGGTTTGCAGGCCTGGTCTCTTTTCCATAGATGGTAAAGGTAAGAGTTTTCCCGTTAGTATAGCCCTCAACGTAAATGGGCGTGCTGTAATTGTTGGTAAATTTAATATCCTTATACGTACCTGCAATGGCTGCATCCTCAGAGGGCTTTACATATCCTACCACCATGGAGTGGTTCTGCCTCTGTGCAACTTCCAGCTCTGCCCTGAGTACGGCATTATAAAGAGTGGTGGCGATCTGGCAAACGCCTCCGCCTATGCTGTCCACCACCTGGCCGTTCTCATAAGCTGATGCCGTGGCATAACCATTTTCCAGGGTAAAGGGATGCATGCATTCGTAGCCTGACAAGGTTTCCCCGGGCATCAGCACGCGGCCGTTGATCTTACCGGCTCCCACCTGCAGATTTTTGGATCTGGAAGCGCCGCTGGTGGAAAAGCTGGTGGAAAAGGTTCCAAGCACATCATTTATGGTGGATAAATCTTCCGTGGCGATTGCAGGCTTCACCTCTGTAACCACTGCAGTAGCCGTTACCGGCTCCTTAAGCCCATTGGCAAGGGCCGCATCCAAAGCCTGCTTGGTAGCCGCCACATCCACGGTTTTTCCAATGGCTGAAGGCGTCACAATAAATGCCCCTTTGTCACGGACAATGGTAGCGTTCTTTGGTTCAATCATGGCCTGTGCACATTTTTCCGCAACAAAAGCTCCCACCCTTCCGTCGTCAAGGGCCGTTTCCAGAGGAATGATCACATGGTTCTGCTCAATATCCTTTTTATTCAAATACCGTTTGATTAAGTTGCCTCCCTGCCAGGATGAAGCGGCCTGGTTTACAGCCTCGGGATTGCTCCAGTGAAAACCCAGCTCTCTTGCCACGGTTTCTACCGGCTGTCCGTCAACAATCAACGTTATTTTCTGATTTTCCATCTCATTTACCAGCTCCTGGATCTTTTGGCTGGCTTCTTCTTCTGTCATACCTCCCAGATTGTATTCTCCCACATATATCCCGTCCGGCAGGGTATCAGCCATGACATGGGTGGGAGAGAGAAATCCAATTCCCGCCGCTAATATAATTGCAGCCAGGCTCATGGACAAAGTTTTCTTTTTCATATTCATTCCTCATGCTCTGCTGCTGTGCCTGTATGCTGCCAATAAACCTCCTGGGCCGCTTACATAAACTGAAGCATCATCGGAAGCACCATGGCAACAATCAGCAAAATGACTACTAGGATCAAAACTACTGATAAAAATTTTCTGTTGTTTTTATTGTTAAAGTTAATCATACGGTATCACCTCTCTTATATTCTTCCATACTGTGCTATGATTTTATCCGTAATTCTTGATATTTCATTTCTGGACAAATGTTCCGTTTGCACAGATAAAACTATTTTATGATATTTTAATAAATCCTGCAAGTGTTCTTTTTGCCTTTTTGAGGCCGGTTGTTCCTTTTTTGCCTTATAAATCAAAGCCTGAGAGCCAAAAGCTTCCGGCGATTCCTCTCCGTACCGTTTTGCCATTTCCTGATAAAGCCCATGGGCTGCTTTTGCATCTGCAAGAGCCCGGTGACATAAAGTCTGGGCGATCCCAAAATATTCGCAGGCCGCCGCCAAATTCTTTTTCTCATCAGGGGGCATAAATTTTCTGGCAAGCTTAAGGGTGTCGATTCCCTGGCGCTCAAAGCTGCGACCTTCATTGATGGCGGCACGCTTTAAAAAACTGTAATCAAAAATTACATGATGTCCAAGGATGGGTAAGCCTTCTGCGAATTTCAGAAACCCGCCGAGCACCTCTCCGATCCCCGGAGAAGCCTCCAGCTGGCGGTCGTTGATGCCGGTAAGCATGATCACCCGGATATCCAGCTTTCTGTAAGGATTCACAAAGGTCTCGTAGCTTTCCCTTATCTGTCCATCCACCACCTTCACTGCTCCGATTTCAATGATCTTATCCTGCTTAGGATCAAGGCCGGTGGTTTCCAAATCTACGGCAATATAGGATGATACCAAATTAAGCCTCCTTTTTCTGTGACTGCGCCCCAGCGCTGGGACAGAGGGTTTGCAAAAAGCACTGGCAGCACTTAGGATTTCTTGCTACACATATGGATCTGCCAAGAGTAATAATCTGGATATTCCACAAAATCCAGTGTTCCCTTGGAAGTACCTTCATCAGCTCATACTCAATTTTCTCCGGATCTTCTTCTTTTGCAAAGCCCAGCTTTCTGGAAATCCGCTTTACATGGGTATCCACCACAATGCTGGGTTCGTTGTACACATTTCCCAGGATCACATTGGCGGTTTTCCGGCCCACTCCTGCAAGGGAGGTCAGTTCCTCCATTGTACGCGGAACCTCGCCTCCGAATTTTTCCACCAGATCCTGGCAGCAGGATATGATGTTTTTTGCTTTCATATGATAAAAACCAAGAGAATGGATATCCTTCTCCAATTCCTTTAAATCCGCCTGGGCAAATTTCATTGGAGAATCGTATTTCCGGAACAAGTCCGGTGTCACCATGTTCACCCTGGCATCGGTGCACTGGGCGCTTAAAATAACCGCTATCAAGAGCTGCCATGGATTTTCATGGTTTAAATAACATATATAATCCGTTCCATATTCCCGGTCAAGGGCCTCAAGCACCTTTAATACCCGGGCCTGCCGCTCTGCTTTTGTCTCTCTCTTTGCCATTAAATTCCTCCTGATGAATCAAAGGGATATGCCCACCCATCCGGTTGATTCACAAACTAACGGCTGAAAGACGTTTCTCTTTCAGCCTTTCTCCATACTCCAAGCTCATAAGCCGCCGCATTATGGGACAGGGCATCCCGCCTTTTGTAATCAAAAAGGACTGCTCTTCCATCCCGGAATACCTCTACATGAGCCATCTTTATAAGCTGTCTTGCCTCATAGCCTTCATATCCTTCCTTTAAATACCGGTATCCAGCCGCCTCTGCCTCAAAAAACGCCCTCACCTGGTCCTTAAAAGGCTCCTGGTCCGCCGCAAAAGGAGGCCTGCTTTTTAAATTCTCCCTCAGGTAAAGATCATATACCAAAAGATCCCGGTACAGGGAACGTTTTTCCGGTACCAGACTGGAAATGAACCCTTCCAATATCTCATACCTGGCCATCCGGCTGTGGCTGATTCCTGACAGCTCCTGTTTATCATAATATTCGGCTAATGCCTCAAACATATCAAAAGGTGTTTTAAACTCTTTTTGAAGTTCATTTAAGGTCGTCCGGAATTGTCCGCTGTTTCCGTAAACCTCCAGCATTTCTTCCAAACCCTTCAGCTTTAAAATCCCTCCGTAATCCAGCCATCTGGTAGACAGCACCTCATAGGGCGGCAGACCTTTAAACTTAACCCCGTATTCCCCCGCCTTTTCCCACATGTAAGAGCCTTTTAATACCTTTAAGAATCCAAGCTGAAGCTGCTCCGGCTTCATCTCATAAACCTGGTTAAAGGAATTCCGGAAGCTTTGGTAATCCTCCCAGGGAAGTCCTGCGATTAAGTCCAGGTGCTGATGGATGTTTCCGAAACTGTTGATTTTTCCGACCGTTTCCTTTAAGCGGTTTAAATCCATGGTTCTGCGGATCTCCTTAATGGTATCCGGATTGGTGCTCTGAACTCCAACCTCAAGCTGGATCAGCCCCTTCCTCATACGGGACATGAGCTCCAGCTCCTCCTCATTTAAAAGATCTGCGGAAATCTCAAAATGAAAATTGGTTACCCCATTGTCATGCTCAATGATATGACGCCAGATCGCCAAGGTATGCTTTCTGCTGCAATTAAAGGTCCTGTCCACAAATTTCACCTGAGGGACCCTTTTATCAAGAAACACATCCAGCTCCTTCAGCACCAGCTGCGTATCCCGCAGCCGCACGGACTTATCCAGAGAAGAAAGGCAGTAGCTGCAGGAAAAGGGACAGCCGCGGCTGCTTTCATAATAAATAATGCGGTTCTCAAACCCTCTTAAATCTTTGTAAAGAAAGGGGATGGAACTCATGTCAACTGCTGCCTTTTTGGGTTTTTCCACCACAGTTCCTGCCTCATTCCTTACAGCAGTGCCATCTATGTTTTTAAAGGAACAGCTTTCGTCGCTTTTATGAGCATCCCTGCCCTGTTTTATATAGCACCGCACCACCTCCGAAAAGGTTTCCTCCCCTTCCCCCATCATGATCCCATAAACCTGGGGTTCCCGGCAAAGGAGTTCAGAAGCATCATAAGACACCTCGGGACCTCCCAGCCAGATCTCCACATGAGGGAGAACCTTCGGAAGGTCCCGGACCAGCTCTAATACATAGGAAATATTCCAGATGTAACAGGAGAATCCCACGGCATCCGGCTTCCTTAAGAAAATATCCTTTAAGATCTCATCGGGCTGATTGTTAATGGTATATTCCTGAGTCTCAATCTGAAACCTTCCATCCTCCAGTTCCGGCTCCCTTACATAGGCCTCTGCAAAAGCCTTTAAGCTGTAAATGGCGGGATTGGAATGGATGTACTTGGCGTTAAGCGCCACCAATAGAAATTTCATGTCAAACCTCGATCTCTATCTTTCTTCCTGTGGTCTGATACTGATAGTACCGGACCCCTGCCGCATTGAGCATCCGCTTGGATGCATTGACTGCCGGAGTTCCCTCGTACTTGTCCGAACCATACACAATAGTTTTAATTCCGGCCTGTATAATGGCCTTGGCACACTCATTGCAGGGGAACAGGGTCACATAAAGCTTGCTGCCTTCCAGGCTTCCTCCCCTGTAATTCAGAATAGCATTTAATTCACTGTGAGTGGAATAGAAATATTTGGCATTATAAGGATCGTCCTTCTCATTTTCCCTGTCCCATGGGAACTCATCATCGGAGCAGCCCATGGGAAAACCGTTGTAGCCCATGGACAAAATCTTGTTATCCTGGCTCACAATACAGGCTCCCACCTGGGTGCTGGGGTCCTTGGAACGCTTTGAGGAAAGAGCCGCTACTCCCATAAAATATTCATCCCATGTAATATAATCTTCTCTTTTTCCCGACATTTGTTTTCCTCCTTCTTGCTCACGCCTTTTGGGCATAAAGGTATACCCGCAGGGTGTTTCCTCCTTCTTTCCCATGCTTCTTGGGCATAACGGTATGCCCGCAAGGCGCTCTTCTCTTATGATTTTAAACCTTTAAAATATGATATCCGGCCGCTTTTGTAAGCCGGTTCATAATGGCCTGTCCTAAGTGATCCCTGGAAAAGCTTTCGGAAAAAATAACGTCAGCTTCCAGATCATCAAATTCCCGCAGCACTCCGTATAAGTTATGGGCTATGGTCTCTTCCCTGGCCCGCATTCCCATGCTCCGGATCATTCCCTCATGATACTTTTCCTTTGTTTCCTCCGTACAGATGATCCCCACCCGGAATCCCTGGGCCAGCTTTTCTTCTGCCAGGCGGTTTATGGTCCCGGCAACAGACTCTGCATCCCCCTCCACCAGGGTCAGCTCAGCCTTAGGCGCATAATGCTTATATTTCATGCCGGGGGCTTTTGGCCTCACATCCGCCTTCATTGGACCGGAGATAATGGCAGGATCAAGAGGGACCTCTTTCCCTAGAACAGCAGAAACCATTTCCTGGGTGATGGCTCCCGGTCTTAAGATTACAGGCTCAGCCCCTGATACATCAATGATCGTGGATTCCACGCCGATTCCCACTGCCCCTCCGTCTACGATCATATCGATCTTTCCATTCATATCCTGCCACACATGGTCTGCCGTAGTAGGACTGGGACGCCCGGAGGTGTTGGCACTGGGCGCGGCTACAGGCACCCCTGCCAAACGAATGAGGGCCCTTGCCACCGGATCCGCAGGCATGCGCACTGCCACCGTGTCAAGGCCTCCGGTCGTTCCGTAAGGGACTAAACCGCTTTTAGGAAAAATCAGGGTCAAAGGCCCCGGCCAAAAGGCTTCCATCAGCTTTTTTCCTGTCTCCGGGATTTCCAGAACCAGAGGAGGCAGATCATCAAAATCTCCTATATGAGCGATCAGAGGGTTGTCCGAAGGCCTTCCCTTTGCTGCATAAATTTTTCCTGCCGCTGCTTCATTTAAGGCATTTGCCCCCAGCCCGTACACGGTTTCCGTGGGAAAGGCCACCAGGCCGCCTGCTTTTAAAATTTCCGCAGGCTTTTTTAATAGTTCTTCCTTTGGATTTTCTTTATCTTCTATAATAATTCGTTCCGTTGTCATATCACTCTGCTCTTTTCTTTTCACTTCCATTTATCATATCACAGGGCCAGTCTCCATGCAACTTTTTTGCCGGCAGCCAAAAGCTTTCCCCTTGTTCCCCAATATAAAACAATGGTTGCACGTTTTTCATATTAGTGATACCATAATAAAAACATTTTATTTGGGAGGAAAATACCACATGGAACTCATCATACCGGAAAACTATGACCCCAGGCTCTCTGTCCGGGAGACCCAGGAGGCCATTAAATACATTAGAGATACATTTCAAAAAGAGCTTGGAAAGGAAATGAATCTGGAACGTATCTCAGCTCCCTTATTTGTTGAGCGCAGCAGCGGATTAAACGATAATTTAAACGGAGTGGAGCGCCCGGTGCAGTTTGACATCGCAGGCATTCCGGGGGAAACGGTTGAGGTCGTCCATTCCCTTGCCAAATGGAAGCGCATGGCACTTCATGAATACGGCTTTCTGCCAGGAGAAGGCCTTTATACCAACATGAACGCTATCCGGAGAGACGAAGAATTAGACAACCTCCACTCCTGCTACGTGGATCAGTGGGACTGGGAAAAAGTCATCACCAAGGAAGAGAGGAAGGTGGAAACCTTAAAGGAAACCGTCCGCACCATTTTCAAGATCATCAAGCACATGCAGCATGAAGTCTGGTACAAATATCCCCAGGCAGTGAAACACCTTCCAAAGGATATCACCTTTATCACCTCCCAGGAACTGGAAGACCGGTATCCGGACAAGACTCCAAAGGAACGGGAAAACTTGATCACAAAGGAGCACGGCTGTGTTTTTCTCATGAAGATCGGGGACAAGCTGGAAAGCGGAGAGCCTCATGACGGAAGAGCCCCGGACTACGATGACTGGCAGTTAAACGGGGACATCCTGTTCTGGTTTGAGAATTTAAACTGCGCCCTGGAAATCTCCAGCATGGGCATCCGGGTGGATGAAGAATCCCTGGCAAAGCAGTTGGAGAAGGCAGGCTGCCAGGAGCGGAGAAACCTTCCTTACCACAGAATGCTTTTAAACGGAGAACTGCCCTACACCATCGGAGGCGGCATAGGACAATCCCGGCTCTGCATGCTCCTTCTGGACAGAGCCCATGTGGGAGAAGTTCAGGCCAGCACCTGGCCGGAGGAAATGCGGGAGGAATGCAAGAAGCATAACATCATTCTTCTGTAGGCTCAAGGGCCTTTTCATGAGATTGAAAGGATAAACGTAAAAGGGTGCTGTCCAATAGCGATTCATCGCTATTGGACAGCACCCTTCTCTTTAGCAAGGCGTTTTCAGTTTGAAGGTCTGCACCATATCCTTCAGCGCCTCTGCCTGCTTGTACAGCTGAGCCGTTGCGGCGGTACTTTCCTCGGACGCTGCCGAATTTGCCTGCACCACGTCGGATACCTGGCTGATTTCGTCGTTGATCCGTGTTATTCCGGAAGCTTGTTCTGACGATGCTCCGGCGATCTTTTCTGCCAAACCGGCAACCTGCTCTATCCCTCCCACTATTTTGCTGAAAGCATCTGCAGTGGTCTTTGCAATTGTCATTCCATGCTCTGCTTTCTGTATGGAGCTTTCAATCATGTCTGCAGTTTCCTTTGCAGCTTCTGCTGAACGGGCCGCCAGGCTCCGCACCTCATCCGCCACAACCGCAAAGCCCTTTCCGTACTGGCCTGCCCTTGCAGCCTCTACGGAGGCATTTAATGACAGTAAATTTGTCTGGAAAGCAATGTCCTCAATCGCCTTTATTACCTTTGATATATTTGACGAGGACAGGTTGATTTCATCCATGGCTTTCAGCATTTCATCCATGTGTCTGTTGCCGTCCACGGCCCCGTGCCTGACATCATTTGCACATGTCCTGGCCATTGCCGCATGATCCGCGCTTAAGCTGATCTGGTTTTTTACCTCCGTCACAGCTGCCGCCAGTTCCTGAAGAGAACCTGCCTGACGGCTTGCTCCTTCCGAAAGGCGTACGCTTGCTTCCGATATCTGTCCGGCCCCGCTGAGAACCTGCCCCGATGTATCACATATTTGAGACAGAATGTGGTTGTTTTTCTCTACAATGCTTTTTAACGCAATGCCCAGGACATCCTTTTCCGAATTTACCTTCACGTGGACAGTCATATCCCCGCCGGCTATTGCTTCAGCTGTCTGAGCCTGGTTTCTGGTGTTTTCCACCATCTCCTTAAAAGATTTCATCAATTCTCCCACTTCATCCTTTGTGAGAACCCGGACGTTTGCACTGGCATCTCCCACAGACATCTGACGCGCAATATTGTTGAGTATTTTAAGAGGACGCACAATGCTTCCGTTTAAGATCCTGCATATTATGAAACTTGCGACAACAGATACGACGGTCAGAACCACCACTGCAGCTGAAAAAAGTGCAACAATCCCTGATGAAACACTGCCTGCAAAATACAATCTGTAAATGGTGAAAAGACTTATGAAAGAAATTAAAACCGTTATAATGTTTACTATTCCGAATCCTATTGCCAGCCTTTTGCTAAGGACAATTGAATTCTGTTTTTCCCGTTTTCCCATTTGTACTACACCCCTTGTTTTTGTTTTTATATTCATAGTGTGTATATCGGCAGCTTTTAGCATAATTTTAGTAAAATAAAGATTTTCTTCATTTATAAAGGATAGGCGACCGTAAAAATACTATGACACACTGGACACATAAGGGGCAGGGAAAAATTTAGATTAACTATATTAACTGCTTTCCCGTTCTACCAGCGAAGACGTAAACACAAGGTGCTGGGGAGATGAGGTTTGGTCTGCGGGAGATTCAATATCATGAATTGTCATAAGAGCCGCCCTTTCTCCCATTTTACGTGCCGGCATTTCCATGGATGTCATGGTTGTTTCCAGCATTGCACCAATAACATGGCCGGTAAGGCTGATCAAACGGATCTGGCCGGGGACCTTGATACCTCGTTCCTTTAAGGCGCGCATGGCCCCAATGCCCTGAACATCCACAGCGGCCATAATAGCATCAAGCTCAGGATTTTGTTCCAGCAGATCAAGGGCACACTGGTAGCCGTATTCCAGACTGTTGACGGGAGAAGTGGAGATGGCACTGGTTTCAGCCAATCCCAGTTCCGTCAAAGCGCGTTTGTAACCATTATACCGCCCCTGATAAGGAGCGAGCTTCATGGTGCCGTTGATCAGGCCGATCTCCCGGCAGCCTTTTGCTGCCAAATATTTTGTGGCCTCATAACCACAGTTTTCATAATTGACAATGACGCTGTTAATCGTACTGTCTTGCTGCCGTACGATCTGAGTAATTGTCAGACCACTGGAACGGATATCACGAAGCAGGCGGCCGTTGTGGCCTGTTCCGGCAATGATAATACCATCGACAAAACCATTGCGCAGCCGGGTTAAACATTCCTGTTCTATTTTCGGATCATCCTCTGTGTTACAGATGAGCGTGGCATATCTTAATCGTCTGGCTTCTTCTTCAATCCCCTGCATAATTTCAGCAAAGACTGTCATATGCAGACGGGGAACAACAACTCCTATGGTATGCCTTTTTCCCTGCCGCAGGCTTTGGGCGATGACATTGGGCTGATAGCCTAGTTCCTTTACTGCCGCAAATATGCGGGCTTTTGTATCAGGATGTACATATGAGGTATTGTTAATTGCCCGTGATACGGTACTGACATCGACGCAGGCAATACGAGCAACATCTTTTAAAGTTGCCATCTTTCACACTCCTTATTTTATTATATACAAACGTTAGTACAAAAGAATTATATCCAACATTCCAATGGAATACAAGATATAAAGTAAACAAAAACACCAAAAACCCAAGTTATTCTCTCTATACTTTAATGAATAAATGCAAAATATTGCATATGATATGCAAATTATTGCAGCCTTTTCATGTGATATTGACGTAAATACTAGGGCATGATATAACATAATCGTAAGATATGCAAACGTTTGTATGAAATCAAAAGCATAAGCGCAGTGCTTGGAAAAGAAAAAGGCAAAAATTATAAGGAGAATCATATTATGGCAAAAGTAAAACATTTTAAGACAATCTTTCCGGCAGTATCGGTTCCATTAAAGGATGACTACTCTATTAATGAAAAAGAATTCCGCGCTTATCTTCGCTGGATCAAAAGCTTTTATGACAAAGGCATTCAGGGCCTGGTATGCAATGGCCATACCGGAGAGATTACCGGCCTTTCCCGCGCGGAACGGAAACGTGTAGTTGAAATCTGCAGCGAAGAATGCGGCGATATCATGACCATCATCTCAGGTATTAACTGCGAGAACACAATTGAATCAATTGAAATGGCAAAAGAAGCAAAAGAAGCCGGTGCAGACGGAATTCTGCTGATGCCACCTCATATGTGGCTGCGTTTCGGCATGAGCGATGATGCTCCGTTCCAGTACATAAAAGATGTTGCGGAAGGAGCTGATATCGATATAATCATCCATCTCTATCCGGCAACCAGCAAGGCAAATTATCCGGTACAGACTCTGATCAAAATGTGCAAAGAGATTGACCATGTAAAGTGCATCAAGATGGGGACCCGTGTTACTTCTATCTATGAACATGATGTACGCTTACTGCGTCAGGAGTGCCCGGATATTTCTCTGATCACCTGCCATGATGAGACTCTGTGTGTCAGCTGGTTCCCGGGAATGGATGGCGCTCTGATCGGATTCGCAGGGTGCGTACCCGAGCTGATTTGTCCGGCATGGGAAGTATTCAAGGATCCGGAAAGCCACACTTTAAAAGAAGCACAGGCGTGGTCAGACCGTATTTACCACATCTCCCAGGCTATTTACGGCGGCGGCCAGCCATCCGGTGAGGCTCATGCACGGTTAAAAGAAGCATTGGTTCAGAGAAAGGTATTCACTTCAGCCTTAATGCGTAAGCCAGTACTTCCGCTGGGCCAGGAAGAAAAAGACTGGGTTGCACTGGGACTTAAACACAGCCAGCTGCCGGCCATTGATATGAGCAAATTTGAGAAATAGTCATATTTTAAGGGCAAATCGGCTTTCTGTCTGCAGCAGCAAGCCGATAGCCATGTATCTGTATTCATTTCGGGGAAGTTGAGAAGGGAGGGTGGTATGGTTCTCCTAAAAACCATGCTGACAAACTATGAATCATTTAAATATTGCTAACGCGGAGGCAGAAACTTTTGATCCTTCAACGGTTAAGAAACTGACATTTGGGGAATTGATAAAGAAAGTTGGACCAGGGATTATTCTGACCGGTATTGTAATTGGACCAGGGGCGATTACAACTGCATCGATGATTGGTGCCCAATACGGCTACAGCCTTTTGTGGCTTTATATCCTGATAGCTTTTATGGGTTCAACTTATGTTTTGGTTACATACAGACTTTCTATGCTGACAGGTATGCCAACGATTCATGCTATAAGAAAGTATTATGGAAAAGGGGCGGCAGCCTTTACAGGCTTTGCATTATTTTTGACTTGCTGCTTCTTTACGATAGGTAATATCTCGGGAACCGGCGCAGGTATGCAGCTGGTGTTTGGCATCGACTGGAAACTAGGCGCAATGATCATGATTTGCGTACTCATATACTGCTATTTTTCTAAAGGGGTTTACTCTAAGATTGAAAAAGGTGTTGGTATCTGTGTATTGGGTATGATTGTTGCTTTTTATATTACCCTGGTCGGCACCGGCGGTCCCAGCGTGAGCGCAATGGCAAAGGGTCTTTCGGCCTGGAGGTTTCCGGAAGGAAGTATGGCCACTGCATTGGGATTTTTAAGCACCCATGCAGCTCTTACTACCGGAATTTATGGCACCTATCTTGGTAGTGAAAAGAAATGGAAGAAGGAAGACTTGTTTAACGGAACCTTATTGGCAGATTCCATCGCTCATGTTATCTGTGTAATACTGATCAGCGGAGCTGTCATGCTGGTTGCGGCGATTGTACTGAATCCCACTAAAACTATAGTAAAATCACCTGCGGAGCTTGCTGAAATGCTGGTTCCTGTTATGGGAAGTGTTGCCAGACCGATCATGGGAATCGCACTTCTAGGTGCAGGTTTTTCCTCTCTGCTTGGTAATACCCAAAGAGGTGTGGTACTTTTAAATGCCGGTTTTGATAAGCCCACCTCATTAGAGGATAAAAGCATTAAAATCGGAGCCTTTGTTGTTTTGGCCGTTTCAGCGGTAATCTGTTTTATGTTTGGAGGCTCTCCGGTTCAGTTAATATATATTGCAAACCTGGCAACCGCTATTGCCACACCGGTATCAGGCGCTTTTATTGTATTAATGATCTGGAGAAAAGATACAACGGCCGGATATAAAGCTCCCACTGCTTTAAGAATCTGCATGACGATTTGCTACATCGTATGCTTATTTCTAACATTTTCCTCCTTGCAAAAATTGTTCTGATATAAATCATGCCAGAAACGTAAAGCCGGCCGTGTGTCGGCTTTTTCTTTCAATAAAAGGGTTAAAACAGTGATGACAGATTAAGCGGAAGGAAATACAGGAAGGCAATGAAAGGGACTGTTGCATGAGGGGATGGAATGATCCCCTCAGCAGTTATCCCTTTTTTAATCCTTGTTTTCTTCAATTCTTTAATGCAGTAAGAAACACGGCTTTTCCTGCAGCCTGTATCATCGTTGTCATTCGGATATTCACAATCCCTTCGCTATTCGCTCATAACCTCCAAGCTCTTTGTGCACCTCATACCCTTTGAATATTCAAATCCTTATAATACACATCCTCAAATGGCAAATAAACACGCCTCCTCTCCAGAGAAGACAAATAGATCCCTTTAACCATTTCCAGGGTCTTCCTGCCCTCCAGTCCGCCGACAGCCACAGGCTTATCATACAGAATGGATTCATAGAAGTCCCTGATCTGAAGGTGGTGGCTGCTCCCCCAGTAATCCGGCCCAACATTTGTGGTTTCATATGTATTCCGGATTTCCGTATAGCATCCATCAGCTTCATAAAACCCCATGTCCTGTATCAGGCCGCAGCGCCCCGTCTCTCCCTGGAATTCTATGGTAATAGGCGCATCAAAAGCATAGGAATTGCAGGCGTAAAGATTATAAATGCAGCCGTTCTTAAACCGGATGGCTGCCTCTGCGGTATCCTCCACATCCACCATTTCATGGCAGTGGTTGTGTACACTTCCCTCGATCCAGTCAATGTCGCTGCCAAGCATATACCGCACCCGGTCCATGCTGTGAATGGCCTGGTCGATCAGGACGCCGCCGCCTTCTTTATCCCAGGTCCCTTTCCAGCCGCTTCCCTCATAATAAGAGCCGGGACGGTCCCATGTAAGATAAGACCTGGCAGATAAAATCTTCCCAAAATAGCCCTCACCAATAAGCTGCTTTAACTTTTCTACACTTTTCGTATACCTGGTCTGAAAAATAACTCCCAGCTTTTTCCCTGTCAGCCTCTCCGCATCCATCATCTGATCCGCATCCAAAAGAGAAATTGCGATGGGCTTTTCTGTCAGCACATGTACTCCTGCCTCCATAGCCTTTATGGCCATGACAGGGTGAAGATAATGGGGAAGGCATAAATGGATCACGTCAATGCGGTATTGCATCGCGGTTTCCAGATCCGTACAGTAATGGCAATTGAATTTTTCCCCAAAGGCCTTTGCCTTGTCTTTATCAATGTCTATGGCACATACTAATTCCACATAATCCGACAGTCTGCGAAAAGCGTCCTCATAGCAGGCAGAGATCCTTCCGCAGCCCATAATTGCAGCTCTTAACTTTTCCACTGGCATACCTCCGTTTTATAAGAAAACACAATAGCCGGAAAACTTGACTCAGCCGATAAAAAAGCTTCCGGCCATATCCTGAGTAAAATTATAATGGATATCTAAAAAATACTTCATGGCGCCATTATACAGAGCGCTGGAATCTAAAAGGCTGTACCTGACGCTGACAGAGCTTACCATGCGGCGGAACCCCATGGTACGCAGGCACTCCTGGATCTCCTGGAGGAATAAGGGTCCAAGGTCTTTTCCCTTTCCTCCGATGATGACCAGCTTTGGATGTACCATACAAATCAAGTTGCACAAAGCCATGGAAAACTCATCGGCAATATCCCGTACCACCTTACAGGAGACCACATCTCCATACACGCTGGCCTGCCCAAGGTTTCCATAAGTAACGGCGGATGATTTTCTGAAAGCCGGGCTGCCCCCTGCTTTGGAAATACGGCCCTTTAAGGAAGCCTCTCCTATCATCAGCTCCAGGCAGCCCCTGTTTCCGCAGGAGCAAAGCTCTCCCTCGGGGTCAATGGAATAATGACCGAACTGGGTATAGGAAGCACTGGCACGGCCCAGCATCTCATTTCGGATAAAAAGGGTGGCGCCGATCCCTTTCCCGAAGTTGATAAAAGCGAAATCCTTTTCTGTTATCTGGGTGTAGACCTTTTCTGCGTAGGCAAAACAGGCCGTATCATTTAACAGGGCAACAGGAAAATCAGAGAATGCCCGCTGGATCTGGCCCACAAAGTCTTTCTCCGGAAGATTTAAGGTTGTGGCAAATATCTCCCGCCTGTCAGGATCAATCATGGCGGGTACCACCACACAGATTCCCAGAAACTGCTCCTTGCCGATCTGCTGCAGCACAGTCTGATGAATATATTCCTGACACATTGGAATGTAGTCATCAGGGGAGGGCACATCCATCTGTTCATAAAAGGATGTAGATCCGGTGATATCCACCAGGGCCGCGTTCAGTCTCTTTTCCTCCAGAAAAAAAACGGCCACATAATACTGTTCCGCCCGAAGCAGCAGACTGTTGGGCTTTCGTCCCACATTCGTACTTCCGCTGGCACCGGAATCGTATACAAATTTACGGGCAATCAATTCATCTACCAGAGAGGAAACTGCAGTCTTGCTTAAACGGGAATCCTTTGCAAGCTGCGCCCTTGAGATCCCTGGCTCCCGGTATATGGAATTGTATAATTGCTTCATATTTGTATTCTTAATTAACTGCTGGTTTACAAGTTTCATAATATCCTGCCTGTCCTTTGCTTGTTATGATAAAATACTGATTCAGCTGCCGCTCATATTTCCCGGCCTGTCCGGAAAAGGGGCACATAAAGCTCCGGAATACCGCACCTTAAGTAGTTTTTTCATCCAGGATCATTTTCAGGCCCCAAAGAAAAACACAGATACTTCACTCCAGCGCTTCTCGTGATCTGATGAAGACGAAGCTTTCCCCCACCTCCTCATGGCTTATTTAGTAAAGCGGTATTATTAAATAATGTTATCATAAAAAATGATCAGTTGCAATAATCCTCGTAAAAATACAATAAAACGCCCTATTATTTGAAAAATTCAAAATAATTCTCTCAAAAACTTACTTTTTATCTTTGTAGTTGTAAGAGCTCCCATAGAACCAGTGACAATAAATTGTAAATCCACATGATTAATAGCTATAATATATGCATAATATATAAAATTAATAACTATATATCGTCTCAAATATCGTAAATTACATTAAATTCATGTGAGATCCAAAAGTATATTGACATATATGTCACTTAATGCTATTGTAAAACCAACAAATAAATGAGATTTGCTCAAATTAAAAGCCGAAATTTTGCAGTTTAACCGGAAAGGCTTTTAATTTTAAGTTTTATTAGTAAGGTCACTGTACAAACTAAGAAAAGAGGATGATAAAATGAATGTAGGACTGATCGGATGCGGCGGAATGGGCACGACTCACAACCTGTCGCTGAAAGCGCTGTCAACGAAAATGAATGTGGAAGTGACGGCCCTGGCAGACTGCAGGCCCGAATTTCTGGAAAAGGCAGCAATTCAATGGCCAAAGGCAAGGCTGTACCAGACAGGCATGGAGCTTTTGGAAGGGGAAACCCTGGACAGCGTTCATATCTGCCTTCCCAGCTATCTCCACACAGAGCATGCGCTGGCGGCTATGGATAAAGGGATCCATGTATTTGTGGAGAAGCCTGTATGTCTGACAGAGGAAGAGGCTGAAAAGCTTCTGGAGTCACAAAGAAAAAACCATGTTCAGGTAATGGTAGGCCAGGTGGTGAGATCCTTCGACGAATACCGGTATTTAAAAGAATGCTACGATACGGGCAGGTTTGGGGAACTGAAATCCATTACCATGCAAAGGGTCAGCGGTGATGCCGCCTGGGGATATGAAGACTGGTTCCACGAGGAAGGAAAAAGCGGTTCCGTGGTTTTAGACCTCCACGTTCATGACTTAGACTTTCTCCGGTATATGCTGGGAGAGCCTGATTCCTTTGACGTAAGGGCCACAGCCTTTTCCAGCGGCATGATCAATCAGATCTTCACGGCCTATGAATTCGGCAAAGTGTTTGCCATAACGGAAGGCATATGGGATGTAAGCTCTGCACTTCCTTTTGAGGCCAGCTTCCACGCATGCTTTGAGGAAGCCAGCGTGGTATTTAAGGGAAGGGAAAAACCCTCTCTGACCATCTATAGGAATGACGGAAGGATCCAGCATCCGGAGCTTCAACGGGAGTATGATGTAAGCGATGATTCGGCCGGGATCAACATCTCTAATCTGGGACCTTATTATACGGAAATAAAATATTTTATCCAATGTCTTCAGGAAGGAAAGCCTGTGGAAGTCGCCCCTCTTGAAGAAGGCATCCAATCGGTACGGCAGGCGATCAGGGAATGGAAACAGGCAAAGGAATACGTGAATAAAAGGTAACCATAAAAGTTTTTATATGTTAGGAGGAAAAATTATGATGAAAAGAGCATTGGCAATCCTGATGACAACCGCATTAGCGGTCCCCGGCCTTACGGCATGCAGCGGAAGCGTCTCCAAGGATCAGGCAAAGACGGCAGAGGAGATCACCTTAAAGGTGTTTGATGCCCACGCATACGGCTTAGAAGAGTATGCGGAGATGGCCAAAAAGTTTGAAGAGGCCCACCCAGGAGTAAAGATTGAAGTGCAGCACGCTGCAAACGACAGCAGCACCCTGCTTCAGTCCCGTGTGAATTCAGGGGATATTCCTGATGTATTTGATGTGGAGTCCGGCACAGCAGCCCAGAAGTATTATGAATATGCCTATAACTGGTCCGGGGACAAAGAGGTATTAGGCAAATTTAAGGAGGCCGCATTAGAAACCGGAAAGGACGCAGACGGAAACATCATGTCCCTGCCCTGGACCTATGAAAATATGGGCCTGATCTATAATAAGGAACTGTTTGAAAAGGCCGGCATCACAGAGCTTCCGGCTACCATGGATGAGCTTGAAGCAGCCTGTGAGAAGCTGTCCGCTGCCGGTATCACACCATTTGCCCTGGCCGGAAAAGAAACCTGGGTCCTTCATCACCTGTCCACCCATTTCATGATGGATAAATCTCTGGACGCCAAGGGAGTTGTGGAGAAATTAAACAGCGGCGAATTAAAATTCGCGGACATGAAGAATTTCCAGAACCTCTTCCGCTTCCTGGACCTGGCTGTAAAATACGGCCCTGACAAGCCCCTTGAAATCGACTGGGAAACAAGTGAAAATATGCTGGCTAACGGGCAGGCAGCCATCATCCAAATGGGCGACTGGTGCCAGTCCACCCTGGATTCCTTTAACCCCAATGCACGCCTGGCATTCCTCCCCTGCCCGGTAAGCGATAATCCGGAAGACGCCACACTTCTCTCCTCCTGTAACTGGACCTATATTGTGAACAAGGATTCCAAGCATTTAGACCTGGCAAAGGAATATCTGGAATACATCCTCACATCAGAGGAAGGCCAGAAATGGATGTGCGAAGGCGTAGGAGGTGTTCCGGGAGCCAAGACAACCATGGAAGTAAAGGGTGCCCTGGCTAACGATGCGGCATCATACGTAGAAAAAGGCAAGACAAACGGCTGGATCCACACCATAGCACCCAACGGATATTCCGATATCGTAGGCCCTGCCATTCAGGCATATATGATCGGTGACATGACTGCGGAGCAGGTGACAGAAGAATTCCAGAAAGGCTGGCAGGCTCAGAAAAACTAATCTCCTGCTTAAACGGCCTGATGGAAATGGAAATTGGGAGGCGTGAAAGTGAAAGACAAAGGGAAAGCAAAAGATCTGTTAATATTCGCATTGTTTGTATTTCCGGCGGTAGGGTTTGTGCTTTTTTCCACAGACATACCGTTTCTGATGAACCTGTACTACTCTGTTTTTGATTGGAATGGAATCAGTAAGAACATGAAGTTTGTGGGCCTTCAGAACTTCGTTAATATATTCTCAAACGATGCACTGTTTTGGAAAAGCGCCGCATTTACCCTAAGATTTGCAGTATTTTATGTGGTGGCGGTGAACATCCTGTCCCTGACGGTGGCGCTTGTCATGTCAGAGGAGAAGAAAAGCTCAAGTGTGGGGCGGGCATTTTATTACATACCGTATATCATAAGCCTGACGGCCATCAGTCTGATCTGGAAATTCATTCTTGGACCGGGATTTGAGGCCTTATATCAGATAACCGGCTGGGAGGTGTTCCACTGGAGCTGGCTGGGTTCAGCAAAGCTGTCATTCTTTGTGGTGGTGATCATGACCGTATGGCAGAATCTGGGATTCTATATGGTAAACTATATTGCAGGAATCATTTCTGTGCCAAGAGAGCTGATCGAGGCTGCAAAAATTGACGGAGCCAGCAGATTCCAGGTGTTGAAAAGGGTGACTATTCCCTTAATCATGCCCGCAGTGTCCATCTGTATGCTTACCTCCCTGACATTTTCATTTAAGCTGTTTGATGTGATCATGGTATTTACCAAAGGCGGGCCGGCCAATTCTACTGTTTCCGTGGCGTACAATATCTATAAGGAAGCATTTATGAACAACCGGTACGGAATGGCTACTGCTAAATCCCTGGTGTTTGTAGTGTTCGTGCTCATTGTCACGGCAATACAGCTTAAGGTAACAAAGGGTAAGGAGATTGAGGCGTAATGAAAAAAATGAAGAAAATCAGCGTACTTTCCGCTGTTGTGTTCATCTGTTCCGTGTTCTGGCTGATGCCCCTGCTTCTCATATTCATAAATTCTTTTAAACCCTACAACGACATGCTTCAAAAGTTCCTGGCCCTGCCTGAAAGCTGGAGCTTAAACATGTACATGGAAACCTGGACAAAATTCCGTTTTCCCATGCTCATCAGCAATACCCTGCTGTATACGGCGTGTACGGTGTCAATGATCACACTGCTGGCCCCCATGGCAGCCTATAAGCTGGCAAGGACAAAGGGCAGATTGTCCTCGGTATGCTTTATACTCATTATCATGCCTATGATGGTTCCCTTCCAGTCCTACATGATCACTCTCACCAGGCTGGTTGCCAGCCTTGGCATGACGGGACTCAGGATAGGATACATATTGGTGAGCACAGGACTGTGCATGCCTTTAGCGGTCTATATGATCCACGGTTTTGTAAAAAATGTTCCCATTGAGCTGGAGGAATGTGCCTGCATTGACGGTGCATCAAAGGTGAGGACTTATTTTACCATTGTTCTCCCGCTGTTAAAGCCCATTCTGACCACGGTGGTGGTTCTGGATACCCTTGCCATATGGAATGACATCATCACCAACCAGCTGATCGTCGGAGGCAATGCCAAGGCCATGAACATTCAAAATGCCCTTTATATGCAGTTTTCCGCCCAGACGGCGGACTGGGAACACGCCCTTCCGGGAATCGTCATGTCCATGGCTCCAAGCCTGATTTTCTTTGTGATCATGCAGAAGCACATTGTGGGAGGCATTACGGCCGGAGCTGTCAAGGGTTAATAAAAAGAAAGAGAGGGATTTCCCATGAGAATTGGAGTTATGGTAGAACTTTTCCGGGATACGGATGTGGATGAAAAATTTGCGGAGCTGCGCTCCATGGGGATGGAAAGCTGCCAGCTGGTATGCTGGGATCAGGAATTGATGAACGAACGCATTGCAGGTAAAGTAAACACAGCCGCAGATCGTCACAAGGTGGATATCACAGCCTTCTGGTGCGGCTGGGAAGGCCCAAAAGTCTGGGATTTTTATGACGGGCAGCTTACTCTGGGCCTTGTGCCTGAGGCCTTCCGCTTTGAAAGGATGAAGATGCTGGAAAAGGGAATTGCTTTTGCAGCCATGATACATGTAAGGGATGTGGTGACCCATGTGGGGTACATGCCGGAAAATCCCTACGATCCCAATTATCCGGGCGTTCTGGCGTGCTTAAAAACATTGGTAAAGGAATGTAAAAAGAATCAGCAGAATTTTCTTTTTGAAACAGGACAGGAAACTCCGGTTACGTTAAAAAGAGCCATACAGGATATAGAAAAAGAAGCAGGAAAAGGAAATATAGGGATCAATTTAGATCCTGCCAATCTGATCATGTACGGCAAAGCAAATCCGGTGGACGCCCTTGATGTGTTCGGGGAATACGTAATGGGAATTCACGGCAAAGACGGAAACTATCCCACAGACGGCCACATGCTGGGCCAGGAAGTGCCTCTTGGCATGGGAAAGGTCAACTATCCTGCTTTTGTAGCAAAGCTGAAAGAAATAGGATATACAGGAGATATCACCATAGAGCGGGAAATATCCGGAGAGGAACAAAAAACGGATATTCTTATGGCTAAAAACCTTCTGGAGCAATTAATAAAGGAAGAATAGGGTTACATAAAAACCAGGTCAGCCCGGTCTCTGAGTCAATTCAGCGACGGGCTGCCCTGGTTTTATGAATTTCACCATCTCCCTCTATATAACAGAACGGCAGGCGGCTTTTTCATTCTGCAGCGGCTCTATAAGAGAAAAGCTACTGGATAACGATGGCCTGGGACAGATGCCTTGGATTGTCCGCATCAATGCCCTTTTTCTCAGCAATATAATAACCGATAAACTGCCCGATAAATCCTATGAGCGCCGCATTCTGCATGTCGTTATATCCATAGGGCAGATCCAGGCAGTAATCTGCCTCCTTCATATGAGCAGAGACGGTATTTCCGATTACAGCCGTCACAGCGCCGTATCCCTTCATCTGAACCAAAAGCTTTGCATCCTCTTTTTCTGTCTCCCGGTGGCTCAAGAAAAGGACCAGCGTGTTCTCATCCACCAGGCTCATAGGCCCATGGCGGTATTCCAGGCTGTAATACGCCTCTGAATTCGATATTCCCATTTCCTTGATCTTGTTCATGCACTCATTGGCTACCCCGTAATAAATCCCCTGCCCCAGGGTAATGTATAAGTTTAGGTTCCCATTTTCACGGATGATTTTTTTTGCCAGATCATCCATTTTCTTAAGGGCGTCTCTTGCACTGTTTCCATAGTCCGCCATGGCAGACACTTCATCCTTTTTCCCTCCCGCATACATGGCCATGATCACGGTCAGATAGACCATGCTGGTAAAGGAACGGGTCATGATCACGCTGTCCTCGGCAGTATCCGGAGACAGGATCACATAATCATTATAGGCTTCGCTGTCCTTGTCACAGGTAATTGCCAGAGTTTTTACCCCTGGAAAGCTTCTCACTTTATCAATGGCCAGACGGACTTCGGTGGTATAGCTTTTCCTGGTGATGGGAAGAACCAGGACCTTTCTGTTTTTCACAAAGGTCTCCGGAAAATAATAAAGCTCGGAACAGCACGCGGCCTTTGCCGGTATTGAATTGTAAGCGGAAAAGGCATGGGCGGCAGCCTGTGCCAGATAAAAGCTGGTGCCGCAGCCGGTAAAGATCAACTCCTCGTATCCTTCCGCAAATACCTGATCCAGGACCTTATAAATCTCATCCAATGTCCTGTTGACCGCTTCAAATGATTCCGGCTGTTTGTATATTTCGTCATAAGTCAACTGGCTGTTTTTCTTTTCCATGTCAAAACTCCTCTCAAACGGTTCTTTTCTTATCAGACAAATCAGGCCTTTCCCTCTGACCCTGCCAAACGGATGATGTCCTTAATGTCCTCTGTCAGCCTGTTATTGGCATACTGGGACAGCTTCCAGGAATGACCCTGATGATCCATGGTCTTTAAGCCGT
Source organism: Lacrimispora indolis DSM 755 (assembly GCF_000526995.1). Taxonomy (NCBI): domain Bacteria; kingdom Bacillati; phylum Bacillota; class Clostridia; order Lachnospirales; family Lachnospiraceae; genus Lacrimispora; species Lacrimispora indolis. The sequence goes on from NZ_AZUI01000001.1 coordinate 1,374,934, forward strand.
CTTCGTAGTACTCCACATATTTATAACGGATCTCCGTGCCGAAATTGATCTTTGCCACTCCCAGCTTGATTGCCTCCCTGATGATGGCCTCCTTCATTCCGGTACAGCCATGAAGAACCAGGGGAATATCCGTAAACCGCCTCACCGCCTCTAAAACCTCCAGATGAATATCAGGCTCTCCCCTGTAATATCCGTGGGCATTGCCGATGCCGATTGCCAGGGAATCCGGCCGGCACAGTTCTAAAAACGCCTTTACTTCCTCAGGATCCACAATATTCTTATTTTCCATAACAGCCCCCTGGCCGTCAAGGCGCAAAAGCTCTCCTATCTCAGCCTCTACCGGCACTCCAAAGCACTTAGCCACCTTTAATACCTCATTGGTCATGGCCGCATTTTCCTTTACAGGCATTGCAGAGCCGTCGATCATTAAAGAAGTGAAACCCAGCTTCAATGCCTCCATGGAGATATCAAAATCCGCGCCATGATCCAGGTGAATGGATACGGGAACAGATACCTTGCCCGCACACCATTTGCAAACCTCTGCAAACCAGTCGTTGCCGGAATAAGCCCCAGTGGATACGTAATGGGCAAGTATGATGGGGGACTTCATTTCCTCCGCCGCCCTGCAGGCGGCCCAGATGATGTCGTAATTTCCTCCCTGTGTATTAAGAGCCGGAATGGCATATCCTGACTTTGCCGCTTTCATTAAATTCTCTTTGTTCGTTACAAGCATGGTTTTTTCTCCTTTTTTATCCTTTTACGGCACCCGCTACCAGGCCCTTGACCATATATCTCTGGAAGAAGAAAAATATCACTACCATGGGAATGGTGCCCACAATGGAAATGGTATTGATCAGAGACCAGTCATAGGAAAGCTCGCCCAGATAACGGAGTGCCACGCCTGCCGACAGAGTCCGCAGGGAATCTGTCTGAATCAGGGTGGAAGCATGCAGATAATCATCCCAGGAAAGCAGGAATGCATAAATGCCCACTGCCAGCATCCCCGGCTTTACAAGAGGGACCACGACCCTAAAAAGGGTCCCGAATCTGCCCGCTCCATCCACTCTGGCCGCTTCCTCTAACTCTTTTGGAATCCCGTCATAGAAGCTGGACATGAGCATAATGGTGAACGGGAGCATGCCCGCCGTAACAGCCAGGATCAGCCCTGGATGGGTATTAATCAGTTTAACGTCCCCAAGGATTTTATAAAGGGAAATCAAACGGCTGACCACAGGAAACATCTGTGCGGAAGTAAATGCCGCCACGATCCATTTGTTCCATTTAAAATGGAACCTGGATAAGGCATAGCCGGAGATGACCGCCATAAAGGTGGTGATGAGCGCGGCGCTTCCTGCCACAACAAAGTTATTTTTATAATAAGTAAAGAAGTCGTTATCAACAGTAAATAAATTGATGTAGCTTTGAATCGTAGGATTCCTCACCAGAAAGGTGGGCGGAAATTTATATGCCTCCATATTGGTTTTAAAGGACGTGATCAGAACCCATAAAAGAGGGAACAGCAGGAACAAAAGGATGAGGCCTAAAACCACATACTTCAGAATGTTGTTTAAGGTACGGTTTCGTTTCATATTCTGCCTCCTCCTTACATGTCATCTGTCCGAAAAATGCGGTTATAAATAAATACCACCACAATCATCAGAAGCATCCATACCGTAGTGACCGCCGCTCCGGAGCCAAAATTGTTGGAAACAAAGGCTTCCCGGTAGCTTAATATGGCCATGGTGGTGGTGGAGTTATTTGGTCCGCCCCCTGTCATGGTCCAGAATAAGGGGAACTGTTTGAAGTTCTCAATAATGGACATGGAAACCGTGACCTTGATCACGCTCTTCATATAGGGCAGCACAATGTTAAAAAATCTTTGAACCCCGTTTGCCCCGTCAATTTTAGCTGCCTCCAGAATTTCCTCAGGCACATTGGCAAGGCCGGCCAAAAGAAGGAGGGCTGCAAGGGGAATCTGTTTCCACAAGGCTGCCAATGATACGCCCAGCATAGCCGTGGAGGGATTATTTAAAACCGCCAGATTAGTCACCCTTCCTCCGGTCAGGACTCCTGCGAAATATTTTACCAGGCCATACTGGGGCTGGAACAGCCACAGCCAGACAAGTCCGGATATAAGGGTAGGCACCACCCAGGGCACCATCATAATGCTGCGGATAAAACGTGAAAACCTTATATTGGTGTTTAAAATCAGGGCCAGGGCCATTCCCAGAACAAACTGGGCGGTGACCACTCCAAACACAAACATCAGGGTATTTGTCATGGAAGGAACCAGCTTTCCGTTGGAAAAAAGCTTTATGTAGTTGGCAAAATCATTCCACACTCCCGGTTTTCCCGAAATAATATTCTTTACCTTATAATCAAAAAAGCTTCTGTAAATGGAATCCGCCACCGGAATCAATATGAATGCTGCGGTTGTAATAATCGCGGGAAGCAGCAGTGCAAAAGCAAATATCCTGTCTCCCGTCTGAGTCTTAACATACGACCTCTTAATTGCCTTCTCCTTCAAGGTTTTTTCCCCACTTTCTATTTGTTCTCTCCGTAAACATTGATTCCAGGACCCAGGACTCCGGCCATACAGCTCTGTCCCCCGCCCAAAACCGGTTCTCTGGAACCGTCGATCCTTGGATCCGCATACTTAAGAAACCACAGTTCCATCTGTTTTTTCATACGGCCGATCACTTCCATGCAGTCCTCATCCTGGATCCGGTTACATGCTTCTCCCGGATCTGATTCCAGATCATAGAATTCATCCGGGCCGTATGGATACCGGCGGACCAGCTTATACCGTTTATCACGTATCATCCGGGCCGGGCCGTATTCGTCGTATACAACCACAGGACCTTCCGTTTCTTCCTCAACACCCATAAGGCCATTGAAAAAGCTTTTTCCCGGCAGCTTATCCTCTTCCTCATTCTCAAGGCCCAGATATTCTAAAAGAGTGGGCATAAAGTCATAGCCGCTGCACATGGTCCGGCAAACCCGTTTTTCCGGAATATGGTCTTTATGGCTTATAAGAAAGGGAACCTTCACGGAAGAATCGTAAAAATTCAAAGGAAATGTTCCGTTTCCCTTTCCCCATATCCCGTGATGACCGCAGTTAAAGCCATTGTCACTGGTAAAAATGATCATGGTGTCCTCTGTCAGCCCTTCGTCATCCAGCTTTTCCAAAATCCGGCCAACATTACTGTCCATGGCGGTGATCGCCGCAAAATATCCTATGAGGCATTCCCTGGAATTCTTATACCCGTCCAGCACCTCTGTCTTAGCCCACGGATGGGGAACAGACTGGGGGCAGGTTTCAAACAGACAATCCTCATACAGGCTCGTGTACTCCTTTGGATGGCTGTTGACCCAGGGGGAATGGGGAGCCGTATAATGGACGCTTAAATAAAAGGGATTTTCCTTATTTTTCTCCCTGTCAATAAAGGCCAGGGCCTCATCCGTGATCACATCCGTGATATAGCCCTTTTCACACACTGGCTCCCCATCCCGGAACATAGGAGCGTTATAATAAGGTCCGCCGCCCTTTTGATGGGAATACCAGAAGGAAAACCCCTTTTGAGGTCTCCTTCCGTCTCCTAAATGCCACTTTCCGCTGAGCCCGCAGGTATATCCGTTCTCCGCCAGAATATCCGTATAACCCCTGTATTCTTTCAGATATTCAATGGCCTCCTGCCCGCAGCCCCCGTTGCCGCCGCTTAAATAGTCATGAATGCCGTGCTGGGACGGGATCCTTCCTGTCAGGAGAGAAGCCCTGGCAGGAGAACAGACCGGGGAGGTACAAAAAAAGTTATCAAAGCGGACGCCGTCCTGGGCCAGCCGGTCTAAATTGGGTGTCCTGATTTCCCGATTTCCATAGCAGCCCAGGGACCAGATCCCCTGGTCATCTGTTAAAATAAATACAATGTTTGGTCTCTTTCCTGCCATCTTCTCTCCTTTCAGCCAATGGGATATTCGCAATCCCCTTTGCTGCCTGATGAAGTTAAATCACTGTCCGTTTGTTACGGAAGCAAAGGCTGCACTGAATTCTGGAAGTTTTTCAGGGCAGTGTCCACATCTTCTCCCCCTACAGTTACCGCCTGAGCCAATGCGCACAGCTCTAAGTTAAAATCAGACAGGGTTGGGAACATCAGTACCGGCTCTGCCTTTTCCACGGAATTTCCTGCTCCGTTTAAAATCGGGCTGTTCTTTACTGCTTCCATGTCCTTCATGGCATTTTTTGCGGGAAGGGCCGGGGCAATATTGGCAATATAGTCATTTAAAATATCCGGCGTGATCACGTACTGGATAAAGTCCTTTACCGCTTCCACACGTTCCGGCCCGTTGTCAACCGCTACAAAACAATGGGATTGTAAGGTGGAAGCTCCATCTCCGTTTCCGCCCTTTAAAGGCTCTGCTGCAGCTGCAAAGTTCACCACTTCCGGATTGATGGATCTGGCACCGTTAAAGCCCCATGAATTGTCATAATACATGGCAAGCTGTCCCAGGGCAAATAAGTTTCTCAAATCCTTTGGCTTGGCATTCTGGGGATTATAGCCTTTTTCATCAAGAAGCTTCAGCATTTCAAGAGCTTCCTTCAGGCCTTCGTTTTCCACATTCAGCTTTTCGTTCTCATCAAAGACATAACCCCCGAAGTTTGCGGCAAAGGCCTGAATGGAGGATCCGATAACGATTACTGATGCAGTGGGCTGACCGAATGCATATACCTTATTTCCGTCGTCCGTAGTGAGCCCTGACAGCTTTTCCGCCATGGAAAGCATTTCTTCATAGGTCTTAGGCGGCTTGTTTGGATCAAGGCCGGCCTTTTCAAATAAGTTCTTGTTGTAGAACAAAAGGGAAGGAGACACGTAAAGCGGTACGCCGTAAACCTCTCCATCAACCTTATGGGCTTCCAGGATATTGGGATAATAGTCATTTAAAAAGTCTTCATCAACCACATCCTTCATGGGAGCCGCAAGACCGGCATCCACCAGCGCAGGAATCCAGATCATCTCACTGAAAACACAGTCCACCCGGTCTCCGCCGCCTGCCATGTTGATGACCTGGTTTAAGATTTCCCCGTAGGGAGCGGTGACCCATTCAATGGTCACATTGGGATACTTTGCCTCAAAACCTTCCTTCACATTTTTCCAGAACTCATCATACCCCTTTTCCAGCACCGCATAATTGGCAATCTTTAAGGTGATGGGCTCCTTGCTTCCTGAATCCTGGGCTTTTGTTTCTGCCTCTGCCTTTGCCTCTGCTTTCGTCTCCCCTGCTGATGTGACTGCTTCTGTCTTTCCTCCGCCGGAACAACCGGTTGTGAGCGCCATGATACCGGCCAGTGCCAACGCTGCTAGTCTTCTTTTTTTCATAAAATACCCTCTCTTTCTTTATGACTCGCCTTGTTCTATTAAAACCAGATTTACCGGGGGCAATATCAGCCTGGTATTCCCTTTGTACACTCGTGTGTATAACCTCCCGGATTAATCTGTGTTTTTCCCCAAAATAAAACGTTTATGTGCTTTCTCTTACAATCAGCCTTGTTTCAAACTTTGCATTTTCCGGCTGTTTTCCTCCGATCATCTGGACCATCATATCAATGACTGTCCTGCTTATGGCCTCCCGCTGCATTTCCAGAGTAGTAAGCCTGGGAAAACAAAACCTGCTGATGCTGGAATTATCAAATCCCACCACTCCCATATCCTGCGGAACTCTCTTTCCATAACCCACAGCCGCGTACATGGCGATGCAGGCCACCATATCATTCCGCCCTACGATCCCGCCGGTTTCCTTATGAGCCTTTAAATATTTTACAACAGCCTCCGCCAGTTCCTCTTCCGAGTGGCAGCCCGCAATCACCGTGTCTTCACCGGCCCAAAGCCCGCTTTCTCTCATCTCATCCAGATATCCGCTTAAACGCAGATCCGTAGGACCGCTTACATTTCCCTTTCTGCTGATTCGGTCAATATAAATGATATGCCTCTTTCCCCTGTCAACCAGATGCTTTACTGCCATTCTGGCTCCAGAATATAGGCCGGAAGCAAGAGTAGCCACATTTTCCGGAAGCCTGCCATGAGTTCTGTGCTCAAACAGCAAAACCGGGATTCCCGCTCTGCTGAAGGACTCCACATACTCCATGGGAAAGCTGATAGAGCTGATGATGATGCCGTCGTACTGGCGGCTGATGACCTGAGAAACGAATTCCGGCGTATTCCGGTTGGCGCACAGGGAAATCAGGAATCCGGCCTCATAGGCGTACTTATCCATTTCGCTGACGATCCGGCTGAAATATTCGTTGGTGATCTGGTCCGCAATGAAAAGAAGCTGGTTGCTTCGTTTTCCCTTCAAAGCCCTGGCAACGTTATTGGGCCTGTAGTGGAGGGCTGCAATGGCTTCTTCCACCCTCTGCCGCTTTTCCTTTGCCACATAGCGGTTATTATTGATCACATAGGATACGATCGTCTCGCTGACTCCTGCTGCCTTCGCCACATCTGATCTTGTCACCCGTTCGCCGTTCTGACCCATTGTCCCGTCTCCTTACTATAAACTCGTATGTATATTTCTCATTATACCCGGACGGTACAAATGGTGTCAACGTTTATTTCCAGGCTACATTTCAATGACAGGAATGTCCAACAGGGCGCATACCTGCTTCATGGCATCCGCCACATCCTCCCACACAATGCTGTAATGGTGGGGGATCCCCTCTGCGATGATTCCTTCTATGACTTCCCTTACAGGGCGTTTCACCTTTATATTTGCCATGATTCCTTTTGTATACCGGTCCAGGGGCACCGCCTCTCCTCTCATGAGAAACAGCTTATAGCCTCCGTCTATGTTGCAGAATCTTGCAATGGTCACTTCTCCGGGCTTTAAGGCTCCGTAAAACGCAGTGCCCTGCCCTGCCAGAGGATGATTTCTGATCTGGACCTGATAGTCCTGGTTGCATAAAGACGGAGCAGCGTTTCCGCAATGCCAGAAGGTGATCACATTTTCCTTTTCATCAATGTTGATTAAGTCAGTAATAAAGCTGGGCTTTCCCGTAAGATAGTATTCCGTCATCTGTGCCAGCTCCGCATCCACATCTCCCTCACAGCCGATGTTGATCCCCTCGTCTGCCAGCCGTCCAAGGACTGCACAGGGGGTTGCATGGAGATTTCCCATTTCAGGCCAGCATTTAATAGCCGCAAAATCATATTTCTGATCTTTCATGACCTCCTTAAGAGCCAGATACAGCCTGGAATGGTTCTCCAAATGCCCCTTTGGGAGCTGGGTCGTATCGTATTGGGAGGACATATTCTCCATGTCCGCCTTCCAGCCCTCTTCAGAGAGCCCTTCCATCCGGTCAAACACCACCTTTAAATCGGTTTCTTCGATCTTCACCCCAAAGGTCCTGCGGATCAGGCTTTCATCAAAGCTGCAGTTATAAAAGGCCGTAGGCCGGTATCCCAAAAGTCCCAGATTGGTGTGCCTTAAGGCTTTGACCACACCATAGGCCCTGATCAGATTTTTGACCTTTTCCGCTGCCCTTTCATCTTCCAGGCTTCCGTATACGGTATGATAGGAGGCCCCCAGCTTTCTGATTGCAGCCGCGTTCATGGTCATGGAACAGAGGGCATTGGAATAAAGCCTGTCATCCTTTTCAAATGGTACCTCATAGGGCGCCCATAAAATGATCGGCACCTTCACCATCTCCGCCAGATAGGAAGCCACATCATCTCCTGTAAACGCACCATAAACCAGAACAATTACATCCACATCCTGTTTCTTAAATTCCTCTGTAACCTGCTCTACTGTTTCCCGGCTGCAGCCTAAGACAGAAGCCCTTATGATCCGGGCCATAGGCAGGTTTTCGGCCAGCCAGTCCCCATATTCCCGGTTTCTCTGTTCCGGGACCTCCATGGGCCACCTGCCGGAATAGGTGGTGACAAACCCCGCATTTAGTTTTGTTTTCATCTTTACCCTCCAATACTCCGAAATATTGCACAATACTTTTCAATGTAAACTCGTGTGTATATTAGTTATTTACCATATTTCTAAACCTTTGTCAAGATACCCCTTCCTCTTTTTTATGTTTCTTACAGCACAGCCACAATTCCGGCTACTGCCATAAGCCCATAAACGCACATGCTCATGGTCTTACGGTCGATCCGCTCCACCAGCCTGCTGCCCCAGGTGCTTCCAACGAGGATCGCCACGATCCCAACACCCATATAGGGAATCAGATTCTTTGTCAGGAATCCATTGGAGATTCTGGCGATGATGTTAAAAACCACCGTAATGGAAAAAAATGCGTTCAGCGTCCCTAAGTATTCCTCTTTTTTCTCCATGGCAGCCAGATAATAAAGGCTCATGGGCGGCCCGCTGATCCCAAAAAAACCACCGCATATTCCTGCCGCAAGCCCGCAGACCGCTCCCACGAAAGGAGAGTGCTTTACTCTTGCTTTTCCTGAAAAAAAGAAGAAGTAAAGGGACAGCCCTATGAGAAACAGGCCAAAGATCCCCTTCAGCTTCCTCCCGTCAAAATACGCAGACCAGTGGATGGCAGCTGTGCTGGCCGCCAGATAAATTCCGGCCGGAAGGAGAATGGGTTTTAGCCTTACTGACTTCCGATACCTCCAGAACATGGAAAAGGACAGCACCATGGTGATTACGTCACTTAAGGCAGGAGCCGCATTCATGGACAGGATGAGCGGAAGAAAAATCATGATAATGATCGCCCCTCCAAAGCCTGTGACAGCCTGGGCAAAACCTCCCAGCAAAGCTGACAGGGCCACAACAAATATTCGTTCCATCAGATCTCCTTTCCTGATAACAGATTCGTATGTTCACTTGGCTGGTTGTCCGCATAAAAAGAGCTGAAACGGATCCTATCCGCAACAGCCCCGCGGCTTACATAAACTGATAAATGTTATACAGATTGATTCCAATGATGATCACCATCAAAACCAGGAACAGCTTATCCACTACCCTCTCATGGATCCTTTTGTTAACAGCCCGGCCGGTTACCCCGCCTAAGATCCCTCCAGCCACCATAAGCACCAGAAGTCCCATGGAAAATTCCGGAACCGTTCCGGTCATGAGAGAATTCAGAATCCCTGTAATCTGAGAAAACAGGATGATGTACAGGGAATTCTGAGCAGCCGTTTTCGTATCCATGGAAAAAAAGTAAAACAGCACCACCAGGTTGATGGGGCCTCCTCCGATTCCCAGAAATGAGGAAAATATCCCCAGCACCAGTCCGATCACCACGCAGATCACAGGCTGTGTCACATGATGTGTGTGAATCCTGTCCTTTTTTATGGTATAGATCAGCGTTCCGAGAGTGATCACCAGAAGGCAGGCCGCCTGGACCGCTCCCACCGTATCCTTGTCTGCAAACAGGGAAGAAACAGCCTGGAACATGGACTTTCCCGCAACTCCGCCCAGAGCCGCCCCTATGGCAAGAGGAGTCCCTGTCTTCATATCCACCAGGGATTCTCCGCTCATTTTTCCCTTGATCACAGAATAACAGGTCATGGCAAGCACGGTACAGCCCGACAGAAAACTTATGGCGGATACGCTGAGCACTCCAAATGCGTCCAGGGTAGGCTTAATGATGACACCTCCTCCGATTCCGCAGATGGCCCCTGCAACGGAGGCACCAAAGCTGATCAACAGAAACAATATGTACAAATAACCGCTCATTTTTTCAAGTCCCTTCTAGCCCGCATCAGCGGCATTCTCTTCCCCGTACAATCGTCTTTAAAACACAACAGTCCTCATCAAGCACCACCAGGTTCGCTTCCTTTCCTGCCTCAATGGACCCCATCCTGTCATAAACGCCCAGCAGCTTCGCCGGATTTTCCGAAAAAAGCCGGAGAACTTCCTTAAGAGGTCTTCCCGTATACTCCTGAATATTCTTTAAGGCTCTTCCCATGGTCAGCGTGCTTCCCGCACGGCTTCCGCCAAAAGCCAGTCTGGCATCCCCATGCTCCACCACCACATCATTCACTCCCAGCTTATAATTCCCATCAGGAAGCCCTGCTGCCATGATGGAATCCGTAACCGCCACCACCCGGTCCAGGCCCTTGGTCTTGATGATCAGCCGTACCGTTCCTGGATGGAGATGAAGGCCGTCACAGATGATCTCGCAGAACACATCGTCAGACTCCAGCACAGCGCCCCAGATGGCCGGGAAATGCTGGTGCAGTAGCTTCATGGCGTTTCCCGTATGGGTAGCCCCTCTGGCTCCTGCTTTAATGGCTTCATTGGCCGTATGGTAATCAGCACCCGAATGGCCGATGGCCACCTGGATCCCAAGGCTTTTTAATTCCGGGATCATGGCAATATTTCCCTCCACCTCCGGCGACAATGTGATATATTTAATGTCCCCCTCCGCCGCCTTCTGGTATTCCTTTATAAGCTCTAAGTCCCCATTCCTAAGCAGATGCTCCGGCATAGCTCCCTTATATTCCGGAGAAAGGAATGGGCCTTCCAGATGGATTCCCAAAAGCTCTGCTCCTTTATGCTCCCGGGTCTTCCATTTCTTATACTCTTCTATACACCAAAGGGTCTGCTCCCTGGTATCCGTAAGCACTGATCCCAGCCATGCAGTGGTTCCCTGGGCAGCAAAAAAACGGCAGATCGTTTCATAATCCTCTGCCGTTGCCGTGTTTACATCGACTCCTGCGGCCCCATGGGTGTGGATATCAATAAATCCCGGAACTACCGGCTTTCCTTCCAGATCATAAACAACGGCACCCTCTTCTCCCTGAATTTTCCCTGTCTCCAGTATCATTCCATTCCCGGCCAGTAAGTCCCCCAAGGCAAAGCTGCCGTTCTGATAAAACCGTCCGTTTTTAAATAACGTTTTCATCAAACTTCTCCTTTCCCCTTTCTAAGACCGCCGTCTTTTTCGCGTTTTATGCTTTCATCATATCATAATTTCTGCAAAGATTCCATTCTATTTAACCAAACGTTTGCTCCTCAAATAAATGGGATAAGTTTAATTCCCTGATAATGGAAACAATCTCCTTTGATCTGCTGCAGCCGAATTTTCGCAAAAGGCTTTTTATCTGGGTTTTGACGGTTATGATCTCCACACAGCGGATCCCCGCAATTTCCTTTATCTTCCTGTCCTCCAAAAGAAGCTTCACCAGCTCCCGCTCCGCGGCGGTCAGCTGGGAAACGTTATTAATAAAATACAGCAGGCTCCGCTCAGAACGCTGAAGCCGTTTGTATTCGTTCATAATGGTTTTCTGTATTCTCGCTTCCATTACAGGCTTTCCCATATGAGCATTTTTTACATGCTCTATTACATGTTCGATTGCCCCTCCCTTCACAACATAATCCACGGCCCCGGTTCCCATGGCCGTAATGATGATCTCCTCGGTCTCGTGTACGGTCAGATAAATGATCTTCTGATCATGTTTTACATCCCGGATGCGTTCGGCTGCCAGTATCCCGGCGTTCATGGTTTCCATCTCAATGTCCATCAAAATCACATCTGCATCCAGCTCCAGGGCCATTTCCACGATTTCCTTTCCGGTGGAAGCGCAGCCGATCACCTTTATCTCCCCATCCCTCTCCAGCTGCTTTTTTAAATCATCACAAAGTATGGTAAAATCCTCTGCGATCAGCACCTTTATCATCCTATTCCCCTTCCATATTCATCCTGGCTTTTGCATTTGGGTATGGCAACAAAAAAGGTTGTCCCCTCTCCCTCTGCACTTTCCAGTTTCAGCATTCCAAAATGGTTCTTAACGATCTGTCTCACATAATACAGCCCCAGGCCCCAGTTATTATTGGTATTCTTGCTGGTATAAAAGGGATCAAATATCTTTTTCTGGACCTGCCTGGACATCCCTCTTCCGTTATCCCTGATCTCAAAAGTCACATACAGCCGCTCATGATGCACCTTTATGCTTAAGCGCCTTTCCTGCCTGCCGGATTCCAGAATGCTTTCATACCCATTGATTGCCAGGTTATAAAGGGCTTCGCTTAAATGAACGGCGTCTGCCAGGACCAGGGTTTTGGCCTCAATGGCCGTTTCTACCGCTGCATCCGGATATTTCTCATGAAAGCGTTCCAGAACCCTGCGGACCACCTCCGACGTTTCCGTTGGCACCAGGGTCATGTAGCTGGACTTAATGCTCTTATATAATTCCTCCATCCGGTTTATCATATTCTGGTTAATGGTTTCAAGCATATGGGAATATTCCAGAAGCTTCCCCTTATCAGGGTCAGACTTTTCAAGCTCTTCCCTGATCCGTTCCTGAAGGACCCGGTTGGACAGCAGCTGGTTTTTCATGCCATGAACAAATACGGAAAGGCCCTTGCTGGCCATGTCCATCTTCTTCTGGATGATCACATCCCCTCTGGTCTCCTCATGTTCCATGACAGAATAGGATTTAAGGCTTAAGAATCCCAGAATTCCAAACAGTGTGGTGAACACCGACAGAATCATCCACCGGCTGACGGCTCCGCTTGCCGTTGTGGAATAAAGAAGCCCTCCAAAACGCATATACTCTGCGGAATACATCTGATATACCTGGATGGGATCCTGACGGAAATAAAAGCAGTACATGATCCCCATGCAGATCAAAAACACCATAATATAGCGGAACTGCCTTTTGCAGTAGGGAATGGTAATGCTTTTGTACTCATGAAGCAGCAGCCACAAAGCCGCCGCAAGGTAACAGGCGATCCATAAAATCGTAAAATTGATGGCCAGAAACTGCAGCCATTTCCCCCATTTTATCAGCCCCAAAAACAGGGAGGGATAGTAGAGGACCAAGGTCAGACAGGGCAGGACCATGATTAAAATATGCCGGGATTTGCTCCGAAGAATCCAGGGTATCATGGAATAATCAAAGGCCAGCATAAGCAGAAACCCGGGAAACAGGGTTCTTCCCATGGCGATCATATATCCCAGCTTCTTTAAGGGAAAAACCATGTAGGACAGCTTCCTTTGTATCCTGAGATCGAAAAAAAGGAAAAACTTCTGCCCTGTCTGCAGCCCTCCTGTCTTTGATAAGTAAATGATAATCCCGATAAACATGCAGACAAAGCTGACGCAAAGCCCCAGCATCAGCCTGGTCTGTTTGTCTCTTCTAAGGAAAAAAATCGCTATAGAGGAGGATAAAATAAAAAACAGAACAACAAACAGCATGATTTCACCCCGTATCGTTCGTCAAGCGGATATTCGCACTCCGCTTCGCTACTTGCTCATAACCGAATAGCAGCTATCGCTGCCTGTCAGGTGGAGCTTGTACTCCACCTGACACAAGCAAGTCCCCACACACCACTTAATGCTTTCCGCATTTGAAGTGGGGGACTTACTTGATCCGGTTAAATTTTAAGTGCCGTAAATGGAGGTGCCCTGTTATTTACAGATACCTCCATTTACAATCACCCATATGTTTTATTTGTGGTTTTCATCATATGCTTCCTGCATGATGTCAAAGAGAACATACTTGTTTACATCTACCGGCTGCTCCAGACGGCCTGCGTCTAAGAATACTTTCTGCTGGTTCTCATAATAGGCTTTGATGGTCCCATCCGACAGAGCTTTTCCCATAAATTCTCCTGTCAGCCAGTTTCCTTCTTCCGTGCCTGCCAGCATGACGGCCTCATCAACCTCACACTGCTTTGCAACCAACTTTGCAACCTCATCAATATTCTCTGCCCGGTAATCCCCGGCTTTTTGAAGGGCCCTTGCAAAGCGCACCAGAACATCATGGTTGGAATCAGCAAATTTCTGTGTGGTAATAAAACTCGACGGGAATGTGACCTGGTCTAGAAAATCCTGGTTATTTGCCAGCATGACTCCGTTGTCTCCAAGGGCTTTCATAATGGTTCCGGTTCCAGGTGACCAGGTGGCGCATGCATCCACATTGCCGCTGATCACGGCAGATACGGTGCCGTTGGCATCCATTTCCACCAGTTCCACGTCATCCGTTGTCATTCCCTTAGACTTAAGAGCCAGGTTCAAAATGATTTCCGCAGAGGTTCCGCTGGTAACGGCCACCTTTTTGCCCTTTAAATCTTCAATGGTGTTAACCCCTTTTGTCTTATTGCCGATGACAGCATCAGCAAGGCTGGTACAGTCGATCTGGAAAATCACCGCTTCCCCCGATGCGCAGAGAGCATGTGCCCCGTGTCCGATCTGGGATATATCAATATCCCCGGAAGCCATTGCCGCGATTTCGGCAGGGCCACCCTGGAATTCCACCATCTCCACTTCCAGCCCCATTTCCTTAAAATAGCCTTTTTCCTTTGCCGTAACAGCCAGAGAGGCGCTTCCCATGTTGGGCATATAAGCGACCCGGAGCTTTGCGGTCTCAAAAGCTTTTGTTTCCTCTGCCTTAGTTTCCTCTGCTTTTGTCTCCTCCGCTTTCGTCTCTTCTGTCTTTGTCTCCGCTGCCGTTGTTGCAGGAGTCTGTGCCCCGCCTGAGCATGCGGTCAGAGCTGCTGCTGCAATTACCATCCCCATGAGTAACGAAATCCTTTTCTTCATTCCTTTCTCCTCCTATTTCCTGATCTCCAGATATTCCTGATACACCTGGGACCATATATAATTTTTTAACTCCAAAAATTCCGGAGTCATCTTTGTTTCCTGGGTCCTTGGATATGGGATCCCAATCTCCACGATCTCTTTAATGCGCCCGGGCCTGGCACTCATAATGATAACCTTTTGGGCCAGAATAATGGCTTCGTCCACATCATGAGTGATAAAAAAGCAGGTTTTCCGCTCTTTCTGCCAGGTGGATAAAAGTTCCGTCTGAAGCTGGGTTCTGGTTTGGGCATCCAAGGCACCAAATGGCTCGTCCAAAAGAAGTACCTGGGGATTTACCGCATAGGCCCTGGCTATGGCGACCCTCTGCTTCATGCCGCCGGACAGTTCCTTGGGATAAGCTCCTGCAAACGGCTCTAAATCCACCATTCTTAAATATTTCATGGCTTCTTCCCTGGCCTGCTCTCCCTTGATCCCCTTAAGCGCTAAGCCGAATTCCACATTTTTAAGCACTGTGAGCCATGGAAATAAGGCGTATTGCTGGAACACCACCCCCCGCTCCGGCCCCGGGCCCTCCACTGCTTTGCCGTCCACGGATACGCTTCCAGACGTTGGTTCCAAAAGTCCGGCTATGATGTTTAGCAGAGTCGACTTACCACAGCCTGACGGACCTACCACACAGATGAATTCATTTTCCTTTATGTCAAGGCTGACCCCGTTTAAAGCCGTCATCTCTCCCTTGCGGGCACTATATGTTTTTACCACTTGATCGATTTTTACTTTTACTGCTGCATTGTCTCCTGCCATCCGGTCAACTTCCTTTCCAAGTATCTTACAATCTGTTCAAAGGTAAGACCGATCACGCCTATGATCAGAATTCCCATAAGTACGGTTGCCATATCGTAATAACCCTGGGCCTTTTGGATCATCATTCCAAGCCCCTTGGACGCCCCTGTCAGCTCCGCGGCCACCAGAGTGGTTAAGGAAGCGGAAAGCCCCAGTCTGGCCCCCACCAGAATAAAGGGTGTGGACGCCGGTATGACCACCCGGAAGAATATATCCCGGTCCGTTGCCCCCAGCACCTTTGCAGCCTTGATCAAGGTCACATCCACATTGCAGACGCCCTGGTAAATGGTGACTACCAGCACAAGAAAAGAAGCGATAAAGATCACGATGATCTTTGCCTTTTCTCCCACTCCTGCCCCTGCGATGACAAGGGGAATATACGCCAGGGGCGGAATATTTCTTACGAACTGGATCCAGGGTGCCACCAGATTCCGAAACGGCGCATACCAGCCCATGAGAAATGCAATGGGGATCGATGCAATAAAGCCGCAGAGAAAGCCTGCGATCACACGGAACAAGCTGATGGTAATGTGGGGCCACAAGGTTCCATCCTGGAGCTTTCCGATCAGTTTTGATACTACCTCCCAGGGCTTTGCAAAAATGACTCCGCCTGCATCCGTAGATGCAACGAAGATCCAAAGCAGAAACGCTGCCAGAACCGACAGAAACATCCACAGCCTTGCAGGAATGCGGTTTAACACACTGTTCTTTTTTTTACTGCTCATGCTTACCATTTCCCTCTCTGTTTTTCGTAGTGTTTTAGTATCTGTAGTTTACACCCAAAAAAGAAGTCTGGGGAGGGGGATTTTTTATCATACCTTTCTTCTCCTCCATTTCAAAAAGCCGATCCAGACATTTCTCTGAACCGGCTCTTTTTTACAGCCATTTATCAATTATCTTATAACGCTCTGCCATTTCATCAAGAGTTACACATTCAACCAGCGGGGCCTTTCCATAGGAACCGAACTTTACGATCAGGGTTCCCACCACTTCCTTGACCCCACGCTCCACGCAGTCCGCAATGGCAGCGGTATCCTCATCAGGAATGGTGCCATACATCACCGTATCCATGATGGGAGGCAAGAACACCCTGGGATCAAAAGCTTCCTTCCTGGCCTCCAGCCGTTCATAAATGGGGCCGATTGACTCACTGCTCCTTTTTTCCGGATATTTTTCAAAGAATTCCTTCATGTTGCGGGTAACAGCCAGACGGATATCCGTATCCACGTTGATCTTATTGATCCCTGCCCCAATGGCCGCCGTAAGCTGTTCCATGGAAATGCCTTCCGTGTTGGAAAGTTTTCCTCCAAGGCCATTGATCTCATCTACAATGTATTTCGGTACAGTGGAGGAGCCATGGGAAACCAGGGCGCCGAAAATTCCCAGGTGATTCATGCATTCCCTGATTGCAATAACAATTTCCCTGCGCAGCTTTACATTCTTTCCTTTTGACGCCCCGTGCATGGTGCCATAGGAAATTGCCAGGGCATCCACGCCGGTTTTTTTAAAGAATTCCACTGCATCCAAAGGGTTGGTATAGGTAGAGGAATCAGAAAATACGTGATCTTCCACGCCGGCCAGCACGCCCAGCTCTCCTTCCACACTCACCCCTCTGCTATGGGCATACCTTACCACTTCCCTGGTAAGCTCCATGTTTTCTTTCAGAGGAAGGGAAGAACCGTCAATCATGACAGAGGTATAACCTCCTTCAATGGCGGCCACACAGGAATCAAAATCCCTGCCGTGGTCTAAATGGAGAACAATGGGGATTTCAGAATCCAGACCGTACTTTTTCACCGCATTTCCAATGTTTCTTGCACCAATTCTTTTATCTTCCAGGGTTGCATTGAGAAAATCAGCGTTTCCTCCCATGAATCCATTTGCCAGATCAGCCCCCTGTAAAATAGCAGGGGAACGGAACATCTCATGTACTTCAATAGCTGCTTTGGCCTGGGCCACGGCATTTACGTTAAAGCCGCCCTGTCCAAAGCCATATTTTATGGAAGCCTCCATAAGAGGCCTCATCGGTATCAGGCTCATTTTTTATTTCTCCTGTCTTATATGATGGTCAGTCGGTTAATGCTGCTACGTATTCCGTAAACGTAAGGGTGATATCCGGATGGTTTTGTAAAAGGCTTACGGGAAATTCTGAGGTCGGCTCCCCATATGCGGCCCTTCTGACCACAGCCCTGTGCCAGCTGCGGAAACAGCCCAAACGGATTTTTCTCCCGTGGGCGATCTCATGAATGCCCACCGTGACACAGTAAGACGGCATATCCTCCAGCGCCCCGTTAAAATCCCCAATGGCATTGGCGGCCCTTGTTTCCGGGCTTATTTTTAAGACTCTTGTCTTCTGGGCCAGAAATTCCTCCTCGCTTAAGGTTCCATCCGCCTCGTTAAAGGCCACATGGCCGTTAATTCCGATGCCTCCAAAGACCATGTCCACCCCTCCAAGCCTTTCAATAAGCTCTGGAATATAAGAGAGATTGTCTGGGTCCGGGAATATCCTCTGTTCTTTTGGCATCAAAAGCTCCTGTCTGATCCTGGAATAAACGTTTCTGTCCATAAATCCGCGAAAGCTTAAGGGATGGTCTGCGGGAATCCACCTTTTTTCCTCATCCAGATACTCGTCCATATTGATGAACCAGACATTTTTTAAGCTTATATTTCCCCCATTCACCATATCCACAAAGTAAGGATACTGTCCTACAGGCCCAACCGGGCAGATGAATACAGTTTTTTCACCTGCGGCATTACGGCTTTTTATCTCTTCTGCCATCTGCTCAGCCATCTGGCGGAACACCTCATGGTTATCCTTCATACAAAGCAGTCTGATCTTCGGATCTCCTAAAAGCGCTTCCTTATCATATCCGTAATATTCATGCGTCATGTCAGCTCCCCCTATTTATGATGATGGGCCATGCAGCCGCTATCTTCATGTCCCTTTCCGTCAGGCGTTTCTCCCTTCATCATTAAATGGACGGCGCTCAGCTTAAAGGTCTGGGGAAGCACCAGGATATTGGGATTTTGCCCCACAAATTTCTTCTTTGCATCTGTCAGGGCTTCCTCCACCGTAGCTCTGGTCTTTAACCCCATGCCTCTGGCATATCCCGGTTCCTGTGCTCCGCATAAATAAATGGCAGAGGTATTCATCTCCGCAACATGGGCACAGCTGATCATGGAAAAGCCGTGGAAAGGATGAAAGGCGTTGCAGTAACGGTATTTTCGGATGTATTCTTCATCAGTGGCAAAATACTCTCCGTAACGGTTCATATCCGGCAGAGTGTTCATCTGGTCTTTCTGGAACATGTCATACATTTCCTTTAAATAGGGCCACAGCTCGTCATGGAAATATCCGTTGCAGGTGGAGGTAAAGATGATGACACAGTTATCGCTCATGATCCTCTTATGGCGGATCACCTGGGCTGAAATAGCCTGCATCAGCATGATGGGGTTAGTCCCCATTCCGTCTCCGTAATGGAAAAACTGGGGCATGCCGAAAATCATCACATCATATTTCTTTTCCGCCCAGGGCACATAGGTTCGCTTGTCAGCCGTGACCCAGGAGTGGGGCTGCATCACAGCCGCATACCCGCTGTTGATCTCGATCTGGCGTGACCTGGTATCCAGGACTGCATCGCAGCAGAAGAATTTCTTTCCCATACATTGTTCCATGTGCTGCCCGATCTCATCGAATTTCGTCCTCATAAGGGATTTGCCGCTTACGGGAGTGAAGTCCGCCCGGTGCATGACCTCGGGCACGTGGTGTGAGGCAATGGAACGCCAGTGGGTGATTCCGGTGGAGCAATGCTTGTAGCCCCCGGAATAGCCGCCGTATGGATTTCCCTGGGTATGTCCGATGAGAATGGCCACATCGCTGTCATATACGTATTTGTTCATAAGAACAGGATCACCCCGGCCCGTTGTCCCAAGGTCTACCAGATGATCGTAATCCTCACTGTCGTGGTTGATGATCTGATGGGTATACCAGAACTCATGGAATAATTGGTCCCCCAGCACGGCCCTGATCTCCTTTTCCGTATTCTTCCTGTGAAGGCCGTTGGAGCAGATCAAAAGGATGTCCTTCTTTTCCACGCCCGCATCATACAGCTCCTGTAAAATCAGCTTAATGGAAACTTTTCTGTGAGAGGTTGGCTGCTCTCCTCCCTTTACCCTGTCGGGAAATACGATGGTCACTTTAGAGCCTTTATGAGCCAGCTTTGAAAGAGGCTCCATGCCCATGGGATTGCGGAGGGATTCAAGGGTTTTCTCCTCCAGCTGATCCTCCGGAATATAAGGCGGATCCGGTACGGTCTCTCCCGGAATAAAAATATCCGCAGTATCCGGCAATGTGACGTTTACAGTTCCCTGTCCATACTCCAATGCTACATTCATTTTATAATTCTCCTTTTCTCCGATTTTTATATACGAACGAATTAAGCGGATATGCTTGTGTATCCAGTGGATGCCCGGTGAAACAAGGCACGCTGTTAACAAACTCAAGGTTAAAAGGTATTTTTCTTTTAACTTTATTTTCCTAAATAAGTCTTTATAATCTCCAGATATTCCTCAGGATAAAAGCCGATCTCTCCCTGGAATCTGGTCAGGGCGATCAGCCCTCCGTCAATGACAGGAATGGAAGCCAGCATCCGTGCATTGTCAGTCTTTAACCCTCCTCCGTAAACCACAGGAAGACCTCCTGTCACTTCCTTGATATAGGAGCCGATCCTGGCAATATACTCTCCATCCGGCGGAGTCTTCCCCGGCCCGATGGCCCATACCGGCTCATAGGCAATGACCACACGGGAGGTGTCCACACCAAAAAGCCCGGTCTCAAGCTGTTCCCTTAACACCTCCTGCCAGCGGGGCTGTTCCTCTGCGGATTCTCCAATGCAGTAAAGTACAGATAAACCCGCCTTAATGGCCTGTCCGATCTCCTTATTCATCAGGCGGCTGACTGCCTGGGGATCGGTCACCCCTGCTTCCAAAAGCACTCCTGCCTTATCTCGTCTTTCCTCGCAATGACCGATGATGGTGGTGGTACAGCCAATGGCCTTTGCCGCATTTGCCGTACGGTTTGTAGTAAAAGCGCCAAAATTTCCTCCAACTGCGGTATCCTCACGGTAGACTCCCTGGCATCCGATCTTCACCGGGCTGTTTTCCGCTAAAGCATTTACCGCAGGAATCAAATGAGCCTCCGGAAAATACATGGCAAACTCCACATCCTCATTTTCATACCTTTTTAAGTTTTCCTGGGTATTGGATACAATATACCTTCCCCACTGGTCCATGGGAGCAATGGAATTTACACCGCCTGCTTCCCGGGGAATGTCAAACCGCTTTAAGTTCAAAAAAATATGTTTCATTTTTATGATCCTCACCTTTCTGTTTATATGTTTAAGCCATTTTTATTGATCTCTTGAAAATCTATAAAATTTCTTAGTTCAGGGCCGATGAGGGGACGGCACCATTCCACAAACTCCCGGGTCACGTCATTTCCCCGCTCATTGATAAAGCTTTCCGGAATGACTTTCTCATGAAGCATGACCTTTTCAATGGGGATCCGTTCCGCACGGATGCGGTATTCTCCACCCTCTCCGGCTTCCCGTATAAATCCGATCATTACTCCGCCCTGGCCCTCCATGGCAGCCTTTAAAGCCTCCCGTCCTGCCAGCACAGCCTCCTCCCGGTCCACGGCTGACTGCCATGCAATGGAAGCACGTCCGCAGATCCCCGGCTTTTCACTTCTGGCCTTGATGCCCAGCTTCCGGATCACCAGATTGGCAAGGTGGGCGCTTACATCACCGTAATAAGTAGCCCGTCCTGTCTTAAAGATGGGAGGAACCACCGGCTTTCCATCCTCTCCCTTTAATCCTTCACTGACAACCACAACCACGCCGCCCTTTTCCTCATGAAGCCTTTTTACATCCTCTAAAAATTCTTCTTCCTTAAACGGACGCTCAGGCAGATAAATGAGATGAGGCGCATCTCCCGGCTTTTTCCGGGCAAGAGCCGAGGCTGCCGTGACCCAGCCCGCATTTCTTCCCATGGCCTCGATCACGCATACATGGATGGGAAGGGATTTTACATCCATCCCTACCTCCGCAGTTGTGGCAGCAATGTATCTGGCCGCGCTGCCGTATCCCGGAGTATGGTCCGTAATCGCAATGTCATTGTCTATGGTTTTGGGGATCCCCACCACCGTGACTCCTGATTTTCTACAGGCTTCATTGATCTTTCCGCAGGTGTCCATGGTCCCGTTGCCTCCATTAAGAAGAACATACCTGATATGATATTTTTCAAATATGGCAGACATGGCCTCATAATCTTCCTTCTCCAGGGCGTACCTGGAGGAACCGATAGACGAGGATGGAGTTTCCAAAAGCAGCTGAAGCTTTTCCTCCGGAAAGTTCATGAGATCCAGAAAATCCTCTTTTAATATCCCCTCGCTGCCTCCCATGGCAGCGTATACCTTTTCAACCTTTTTGCTTTCCTTTGCCTCTTTGATCACGCCATACAGGGAGGAATTGATCACGGCAGTAGGGCCGCCTCCATGTACTACCAGAACATTGCCATTCATATTTCTGATCCACTCTCCTCTTTACAAAATCATTTCACTGCATTGTACCGAAACCCAAAGGTTTCCGTTTCTATGATATCAGCGTAACATATTCTCCCCCGGATTTGTGCAAATTTTACCCAAACGTTTGGGTTTTATGGTATACTGTTTTTATGGATCATGATTTATAATAACATTCAAGATATTTTTACGGAGGTAGAATATGACATTAAAGGAAATAGCGGAAGAAGCCGGCGT
Organism: Lacrimispora indolis DSM 755; assembly: GCF_000526995.1. Taxonomy (NCBI): domain Bacteria; kingdom Bacillati; phylum Bacillota; class Clostridia; order Lachnospirales; family Lachnospiraceae; genus Lacrimispora; species Lacrimispora indolis. Next base: position 1,397,097 of record NZ_AZUI01000001.1, read on the forward strand.
GTCCATTTCCACCGTATCCAGGGTCGTGAACAATAACACTCATGGCGCGGCCAGCAAGGAAGTACAGGACCGGATCTGGGAGATCGTGCGCCGGACCGGATACACGCCCAATCCCACTGCCCGTAACTTAAAGCTTGGAGAGAAAAAAGCAGCCCTTGTCTCCTCCCGCTCCATTGCCTGCTTATTCGCGCGTACAACGGATACTGTAACCGACTTATTTTTCTCCTCCCTCGCCCGCAGCATTGAACAGGAAGCCTTTAAACGAAACTATGTGTTAAAATATTCCTTTTCTTCTTTTGATATCAATCATCCAGGCACCTTCCGCCTGATCACAGACAACCAGGTGGACGGGGTCGTGATTCTGGGGCGCTGCGATAAACAGCTTCTCGGCCTTTTGAAGAAATATTTCAACTGCCTGGCCTATACAGGCTTAAATAATCTGGAAGCAAAATACGATCAGATCATCTGCGACGGACACCAGGCCGCCCTTGCGGCCACCGGCTATTTAACCGGACTGGGACACCGGAAAATCGCATACATCGGGGAAACCAAATCCGAAAACCGTTATACCGGATACTGCGACGGTCTAAAGGCCCGCAGGATCCCCCTGTGCAAGGAGTATGTTGCCAACGTGGCCCTTTCCTCAGAGGGTGGCTATCAGGGGGCAAAGCGCCTTTTAAATGCCGGTTGTGACGCCACCGCCTATTTCTGCAGCAACGATATCACAGCCATCGGAGCCATGAAGGCCTTTCATGAAGCCGGCCTTAAAATCCCCGGAGACGTCTCAATCATCAGCATTGATGACATTGACACTGCCCAGTATCTGACTCCAATGCTCACCACGGTTCATATCCCTGTGGAAGAAATGGGCCAGATGACGGCAAAGATCCTCATTGACCGCATTGAGGGCGGCCACCGCCTGCCGGTTAAACTCGACCTTCCGTTTTATATCGCAGTCCGGGACAGCTGCGCAGCTCCCAGGCGGTGATGGGTCTGTCCGTTTATGACCAAAACCATGGGATAACTGTTCCACCCGTTACCAGCAATTTTTTCTTCCATCTATTCCTCCACCTTTTCTTTCTTTGAAATTATACAGGAAACGGGAGGATCTCCTGCAAAACGGACATAAAAAAACACCTTGACTGGTCAGTAATAACCATTTCAAGGTGTTTTCTCATACGATAGATCCTGCACATTTATTGCTCGGGCCGCTATGTAAGATTCCTCTTAATGCCGCCTTACAGCGGTGGCATCTCCGGCACTTTTTCATCTTTCATTCAAATACTGCATAATTCCCATGTGAATGGTGAATGCCAGCCGGTCCTGGTAATCCGGGGAATTTAAGAGAGCCGTTTCCTTCCAGTTAGTCAAAAATCCGCATTCCACAATCACAATGGGGGTCCGCACATGCAAAAGCAGATAATAGTTATCATTGGGCTTTGCCAGTCTGGTGTTCTGTTCCCCCAGCACGTAATCAAACCGGTCCTGCAGGATCTCTGCCAGCTTTTTTCCATTTCCGGACTTTTTATAGTAAAATACCTGTCCTCCGAAAACATCCGCCTGGTGATAGCTGTTCTGGTGGATGCTGACGGTGAGAGCCGGGCTTACATCATTGATGATCTCACAGCGCTTGTTCATGTCAGCCATCTTTTTTTTGCTGTCCCTTTCGGAATACAGACCATTGTCATCTTCCCTGGTCAGGACCACTTCCACGTCGGAAGCTTCCAGATACTTCTTTAAACGTTTTGCGATCTGCAGATTTATATCTTTTTCCAGGGTTCCGTCAACGCCGATCTTTCCCGGATCATTTCCTCCGTGTCCCGCATCAATGACCACCACAGGTTTTTCTTTTCCGGCCTTTGCATTGACCCCTGCCGCCATCTTTCCGGCCTGAGTTGATATCACATATACCAGCACCAGCAAAATCAGTGCCATAAAGGGTTCCCACTTTTTTAATTTCACATTTTCTACCTAATTCACTTTCTTAATGAATTATATCTTTCAGCGAAATAAAAAAGAACTGCTCCCTGCTACTTTCCTGTCATTCTGAACTCAATACATTATAGTCCTTTGTTCCATCCGAGGTGATCCATTCCAGATATTGGGCCAGAATGCTGGGATACCCTTCTTCCTCCCACATCTTATAACCGGCCTTTGCCATAGCCTTATCCCGGATGTCCGCCACTTTTCCCGCATAGCAGGCGGCATTAAGCTCTGCATAGACCTTTGCCATCTGCTCCTTCTGATATTTTGTCAGGTCCTTAAACGTATCAAGGCTCTTAAATTCATCCTGGGCCTGGTTATAAAACACCTTACTTAAGAACTTCTTTCCAAATTCATCAAAGTTCAAAAGATTCTTATCGGTGCTTCCAGTCTCTTTCGCCCAGCCCTCCATATCCAGGGAATTTGTATGATAACGGAAACTACCGTCATCTCCATAATATAGGACTCCATACTGGCAGGGCGGCGTGGATAAGGAACTGGTCACAATCTCATAAATCCCGGTATCACTACCTGACCTCATGTAGTGCTGTACATGAAGGTGACCGCTTAAAAACAAGGGCACCTCCCAGCTTTCCAGCTGGTCAATGAGCTGTTCGCTGTGTTCAATGGTGCAGTCCTGCAAGTATACCTCACTTTCATCAAGAAGATTATGGTGGGCTACAGGTATCACATTCATTCCCAGATTCCATGCTTCTTCCATCTGCTCTTCAATCCAGTCATATGTATCATCCCGTATCATTCCGCCCACCAGATTCTTTGGTTCGTACTGGCAGGTATCAAGCATTAATGCCCTGGTATAGTCATTTATCTGGTAAACATAGCTTAAGGAAGCAGGATCACGGCTGACCGCTTCATTGTATCCAAAATCCTGGTAAATCTCTTCAAATTCTTCCGGAGTGATATTTTCCGCCCCCAAAAAGGTATCTCCCACAAACTGAGCTGCCTGGGGATTATTGATGTCATGGTTTCCCGGTATAACGATTACGGGAATCCCGGCTTCTTCCAGTTCTCCAAGCTTTTCGGTAAATTCCTCATGGCTTTCCTTTTCCCCGTTATAGGTCAAATCCCCGCTTAAGATCACCAGGTCCGGCCGCTCCTTCTTCACCTCTTCCACAAAGGCATCGGTGATTTCCCAGATATACTGCATCACCTTGCCGTCGCCATGGTCTATGCTGTACTGAAAACCTTTCTGAAAATCAGTCAGGTCCCTGGCTAAGTAGTGCATATCCGTAGCCACAATGATCTTGCAGCCACCTTCAATGGTTTCCTCCGGCGGCTCTGAAGCCGGTTCTTCGGAAGTTTGGGGAACTTCTTCTGTGGTGGGTGGTTCTGCCTTTGTAGTTTCCGTCTCCCGAGGCAGAGTGGTTTCTGCGGTGGTGCTTTCCTGCACCGCTTCCTTTAAAGAACAACCCGCCAGCATGCATGCCGCGGCCAGTAATGCTGCCAATACGATCCTGTTTCTCATAACCTGACCTTCCTGTCTCTTTCACATCATTTGTCTATTTTTTATCAAACTGGATTTCATCCCATAAATCTGAGGGCTCAAATCCCAGCTTCCAGCAGGCCACCCCTGCCAGGTCATACTGCTTGATTAAATCCATCTTAAGCTTAATGGAGCGTTCCTCCTCCAGCCACAGCTTTTTAATTCCTTCCTCTGACTGCAGTTCCCCGTAATACTGGCCTAATTCCTCCTGCCAGTACAATTCCACATTATTTTCACTGACCCACTCCTTTGCACGGGCAACACCCATAGAAGAGGAGGTGACTTTCCCGTCTTCTCCCTCGGTCCACACCCTTGTATAAAGGGGGATCCCATTGATCACCTTTTCCTTTGGCACCTGAGCCAGGGTATCCTTAATTCCGTTTTCCACATAATTAATGGAAGCAACGGAGCCGGCATCTCCGCCTGCATAATGCTCATCATATCCCATAACAATTACGTAATCCGCCACGATCCCCTGTTCCTTCCGGTTATAAAACTGGTTGCCAGGAGCCGGAACGTAATTGTCCACGGAAAGAACGATCCCTTTCTTGCGGCAAGGTATGGAAAGCTCCCGTATGAACTGGATATAATGGACCCCTGCTTCTTCCTTGATCCCCTCAAAATCCAGGTTGATCCCGTCGAGGCCGTATTGTTCCACCTCAGACATAAGAGCTTCAATCAGTTTCCGTCTGGTGGAGGTCTTTGACATGAGGATCTCCGTATTCACATCAGGGCTGAAATTATTGATGAGAGCCCAGACCTTCAGTCCTTTGTCATGGGCCTTTTTTACATAATCCGCCTGGGCAAGAGACCGGAAGTTCCCCTCATTGTCCGTAAGCTCATACCAGGTGGGGGAAATGACATTGACCCCTTTCGTATTGGCGATCAGGCTGTCAAAGGAAGCATTTCCTTCCGGATTCGTCATTTGGTGCCAGGCAAGACAAACCGGTTCTTCCATGGAAATACTGGTGTAAACCGGCTTTTCAAAGGTGCTTGCAGGAACCTCGCTGGTCATCTCTCCAAGCCGCTTGCGTTCCACATAGCCCACAAATCCGTCATCAGTCCGCACCTTATCCCATTTTTCCATGGATTCCAGGACCGTAACCTGGCTTCCAGGAGAGATCCAGGTCACAATAGGGCTTTTCACTCCGCCCTTTACCCTGACATTCCCCTTTTGGGAAACAATGGCTTTTTTCTGGGCATCCCAGTTATTATTTATAAAGATCCGCTTGAACTGAGCTCCGTCATAGGCCGTCACGCGGATATCCGTATAATTTGCCACCAGACCGATGGACAAATAAACCCCGTTTTCATCCACCCATATGAGGGGTTTCCCCGACGCTCCGACAGTGGAATGATCCGCATAGACAATGGTGTCCGGCAGGGCGTACACCAGGAGCTTTTCATTGCTGTCCCAGTAAAACCGTTCATTCAGCATATCATTTACCCACGTGATTGGGAGGTAGGTCTGTCCCTGCAGAAAAAGCCCCTTTGCTTCCTGCAAATCCTCATTGAGATAGAGGGCAACTTCATCTTCTTTTACTCCCAGCAGTTCGGTTATATCTGCCTGTTCCTTTGACGGAATATACCGTTCCAGAAACCGGACCCCGAAAAACCCCGCGGTCACTAACAAAATTAATCCTAGCGCCGCAAGAACCGGCACTGCTTTCTTCTTCATCTGCTTTCCTCCTGTATGTACCATGCATCCGTAGTGCAAGCCTGCGAATCCTGAGGATTCACAGGCTCACGGGCATTCGCCCTATGAAAAAGATCATGATAAGATTTTCTTATGTGCGGGCACAACGAAAATCTTCTCCTGACTTTTTCCCACTGCTCATTGCTTACGTGAAGATTATACCACAATTCTTCTTTTTTGGAATTTACATTTTCATTACGTTCCAAATCCCCTGATCCTACCCTGACGCGCTTATATGACCAGCTTAAGGCTGAAGATGGCATCCAGCGCGCGTCCCCTTTGGCACTTTCTAAAATTTACCGGTTATAAACCCGGTCAAATCTTATTTCCTGCAGCTTTCCTGTCTTTTTGTCAGGAATATAATCGGCCATGTAAAAACTGTTGTCCTCCCTTACTTCAAATATTTTGTTCCAATCTTCCTCCGGCAGTTCCTCTCCGTCAATAATGATGGCAATTCCCTGATCCCGGTATTTTTTGAGCCCTGCCAGATACTCACCTTCTTTTGTGCGCTCATTCCTTTCCCTGGCATCCTCTGTTCTCATCCACATCTCCCCCGTATCATTTCATTTGTACTGCATAGGCCCGGGAGAGAACCACAAGGATATTGCCGTGACACAATCCCTCCCCAGGCCTAAAAAAACTGCTGGTAAAAGCCTATGATTTCACCGGTGACAGCAAATGCGTCTACTGAAACCGGAATCCGAAAGATGGGTATTTTAAGCCTCTTTTCTGCATTCCTTCTGGCTTCCTCGCTGCCAAATGACACGAGAGTCTTCCAGCTCTTTTCCGCTTTTTTCCTCTTTCCCTCAAACTCCAGAAACGCTTCTATCTGCCACTCACTCAAGCTTCCGAGAACAAATTGCCTGTCACATCTTAAAAACTCTTCCAGATTGCCTTCCTTTACGGTTCCGTAATCCACAATCACCGCCTGGTAACCGGACTTTTTACACAATAGCAGGGTATCAATCCCCGCTCTTTCATAATAATCCGCCTCCAGGATCCGGCAGAATTCTGCCTGGGCCTTTTCCTCAGCGCACAGCTTTCTCATGTTCCGGAAATCCCCATGACTGTTCCACTCCAAAACCGCACACCTCTTTCCCAGGACCCCGCCCAGATATCCTGCCGTCATAACCGTATAATGAGTCACCCCCACTCCTCTGCCGGTGCCTATAATCCCAATGACTTCCTGGCTGACCGGCTTTTTACCGGAGCGCAAAAGCTTCCATACCTTTTCTGCCATTCCATTCATGCGGCGTTTATCCTTTCCCAAAGGTACGGTCTTTGCCCGGAAGCATTCCGGTCAGCCGCTGTGCGATCCAGCCTGCAAGCCCGCTGATCCCTTTTTTTCTCCTTATTTTTATTTCTAAAATTTCTTCCAGGAACACCTTGTAAAAATCTTCTGCTTCCGCATCTGGGGCAAAAGGATCCGGATAATAAGGGGCCTTCAAGCATCGGGAGGGAGCCGCCCCTTCAGGCAGCCTTATCCTGATCCCCCCGGCTGCATGGTTGTATACGATCCCATAGGGAATACGCCCTTTTACAACCTGTTCTACTGAGAAAAAGGTGCTGCTTCTGCTCCAGCTGCTGCCGTCGCATATCAGTATCACCCTGTCGGGGCCTGCCCCCAGCGCCTGCTCAAGATCTTTTCCATAATCCAGAATGCGGACCCTAAAGGGCGGATCTTTTAACTTCACTCCCGGACCATAATAAGGTTTCCAGACAAAGCCACGGCAGCGCATCAGACCATACTGGTCCCGTTTTGCAGACGCATAGTCACCAAGCCCGGCGCCCATGCCAGAGTTATTTTTTTCTTCAAATAAATTGGGATATCCGTGATTTCTAAGATAAACAGACAGGCCGATTCCTATATGAGTCGTTCCGGCCCCTGATTTGCTCCCTGCAAGAGCAATTGTAAGAGATGATGATTGTAGACGGTCCTTTGCAGCCGTTCCCATGTTTTCAAGCTGTCTGAGCCTTTCTTCCAGCTCCTTTGCTGATGAAAACCGTTCTTCCTTTTCCTTTTTTATGCACCGTTTAATAAGGGCAGCCAGATCGGTATCCATTGATGCAGCCGGTTTATAAGGCAGTTTTGGAAATTCTCCTGTAAACAGGTAATGAATGATAGTACCAATGGCATAAATATCTGTTCTAACATCCAGCACTCCATTCTTTGAATACTGCTCCGGCGCCGCACAACCCACGGTTCCGTACCGTTCTCCGGGCATATTTGCATCAGCCAGGGATGCAGCAAGTCCAAAGTCGATCAGTTTTATGGTGTCATGGCACAATAACAGGTTTTTCGGCTGTAAATCCAAATGTAATATGGGGTTTGGTCCTGCGAGATGCAGGTAACTGATGATGCTGGTCAACTGAATTCCATATGATATGGTCAGTGCCCGCGATAGATGGCCCTGTTTTTTTACAAGGTCATATAAAGATTCTCCTTCCAGATACTCTTCGATCAAATAACTATAAAATTCGTCTTCTTCTACGTCATAAATAATGGGAATTCCAGGATGGCGCAGTTCTTTAAGAACCAGTGCTTCACGCCTTAGATCTTCAAATTTCAGAAAGCTTTTAGGTACCCGCTTGATCGCCCGGTACTCCTCAAGCCCAAGATGAACCGCCAAAAACACTGTCCCTGCCCGGCCGGTTCCCAAGATGCCGTATAGCTGATATTTGCCAAACAGAACGGCGCTTACTAAAACCACCTCCTTTTGTCTGTCCAATATCATCTCTTGGGGTATATTCTAATATATTCCTCCTGTTTTTTCAACTATTTTTCATAAAAATATAAAAACAGGAATTGATAACCAGAAAAGCACTGTATTTTTTGCTGTTTTCCGGATTGCACCGGTACCAGTGAAGACAATAATTCAAAGCGATACAACTATCATATGCAAATGCAGTAATTCTATATTTAGAAATATATGAAAGGGTGGTTTTTCTATGCCTGTTTCCAGGACTTTACAGAAAAATATCACTTACAATCAACCAAAATAAAGGTAGGTAATGCTAAAATGAATGTACCAAAGTTGAGACTATTTTACATCAAACCTTCTAAACGTCTTTCCCTTCCATATGAGCGATGTATAAATCCCCCCATTTTTCCAGGCTGTCCAATACCGGTCTGAATTCACGGCCCAGCTCGCTCAAAGAATATTCCACCTTTGGCGGTATGGTATTATAAACGGTGCGGGTGATCAGGCCGTGTTCTTCCAGATTGCGCAGCTGTTTTGTAAGAGTAGCCTGGGTAATGGGAGCCAATTCACGCTCCAGCTCTTTAAAACGAAGTGTCTGCTCATCCAGATGGTGAAGAATCAGCAGCGCCCATTTCCCGCTCAATACCTTTTGAGAAGTAAAATACGGGCAGATACCGAACAGATCTTTCTTTTCAATTTCATTTTTCATGATAAATCCTCCATTACTATCTAAATAGATACCTACTATACTAAAAAATCGTACTTGTAATTTTATATGCACATACTATAATTGTACCATAAAGCAAGGCAAAATACAATTTGCCGGTAAAAGAATGGAGGATCAATCATGATCGATTATGCAGCTGTTTTAAAAGAGAACCCCAACGGTGTCCTGGCGACCCAGGATGGAAATAAGGTAAAAACCCGTGTTTTCCAGTACTTGTTTACTGACGGCAACAAGGTATATTTCTGCACCAGTAACCAAAAACCGGTCTACAACCAGATCAAGGCCAACCCCTATGTTTCCTTCTGTACCTACCCTGCCGACTTTGCACCGGTTGTGTCTGTGAACGGTAATGCGGTCTTTGTCGACGATATCTCCTTAAAGGCCCGTGCGCTGGATGAGAATCCAGGCATAAAAGGTCTGTACAAAACACCCGACAATCCCGTTTTTGAGATTTTCTACATAGATGTAGAAGAAGTAGAAACTTTCAGCTATTCAGACGGTCCCAAGACCTATACCATTTAACCGCAAACAGCAATGAGCCGCCTCCTATATGGCTAATATATAAAGAGAGACTGGTTTGGTTTTAGTAAAAACCCGGAAAAAATCAGAAAAAACATAAGGACAAACCTCAAATCCTCTGTTTATGCGGATTTTGAGATTTGTCCTTATTATACTATACTGACGTAATTTATTTTAACTCTTATTAATAAAAAATTTTCTCAGTCCCCCGCAGCGGCAGAAATTAACAGTACAGCCAATTTGGCCAATAATATTTTCAGACATTTTCTTCAAAACCGCCACGCGGAGATTCCGGAAAAATTACAAAAAATCATATTAAATCAGCATCATATCAAAAAATAAAACCGAAAAATTCCAATAATCAAATAGGATACCCGGTTTTTAGCATACAAACCTTAAAATTATATAAATTTTTTCACATAGTAATTGCTTTTTCGCTATATTATATAGTATAGTTATGTTGAGGAAGTATGTAAATATTCATTACCATTTTAAAAAGAACAGGAAGTGATCCTATGAAGATAGAACGTATTAATGAAAATCAAATTCGTTGTACGCTTACAAGCTTTGATTTAAGCGTCCGAAACTTAAATTTAGGCGAGCTTGCTTATGGCAGTGAAAAAGCCCGTAACCTGTTCCGCGAGATGATTCAAAAAGCCTCTAACGAAGTGGGATTCGAAGCAGAAGACATTCCTCTCATGGTAGAAGCAATTCCGTTGTCCAACGAAAGTGTGATGCTGGTGATCACAAAAATCGAAGACCCGGAAGAATTAGATACAAGGTTTGCAAAATTTTCACCAGCAGCTGACGAAGACCTGGATTCCATGCCAGGAGACTTGGCAAGCGAACTGCTGGAAGGCGCCGACGGACTGTTAAACCTGTTGGGTATTGACAAAAAGGAAGAACCGGAAACAGAACAGCCAAAAGAGCAATCAAGTGCTTCCTCTATAAGAATCTATTGTTTTCAAAGCCTGGATCAGATATCTGATGCTGCACGGACCATCGGACAGGTTTACGATGGCGAGAATACATTGTACAAAAAGCCTGATACCAGACAGTATTATCTGGTGATCAGAAATACTCCAGACAAATCTCTGGATTTCAGCCGTATCTGCAACCTGCTTGCAGAATATGGTTCCAAGATTCGTCAGGATTACGCCTCCGAAGCGTACTACAAGGAACATTACGAGGTGCTGATTGAGGGCCACGCCCTTCAGTCTCTGGCAAAACTTTAATCCGTTCCTTTGTTCATAGTACTTCATCACAAATCAAAAAATGAGGTTCGGCCCCCAAAAAGGGCCGAGCCTCATTTTTAAAATACAGAAGCTTCTTCCAGAAAAAATGCAAAAATCAATTCCAAAGTGGCATCAGTTTCCTTGCACGGGATCAAAATCCAGTCATGGATCATTTTTGCCCCTTTTTTGTAAATGATTTCTGTTCCCTGCAGTTTCCCCGCCTTTTCCGCCAAAAGCTCACAATCCGGAGTGAGAATCTCCTCTGTCCCCGAAAATACCAGAATCTGCCCCAGATTGTCCCAACTCCCATAAAGAGGAGACACAAAGGGATGATCCGGTTCCAGGGGACCACGGTAACGGGCACCGGCTTCTCTTAAAGCTTCCACCGGAAGGATTGGATCTGTTTTTTTCACGATCTTTATTTTCGGGTTGTTAAGAGCGATATCAAGCCATGGAGAAATGACGGCGGTTTTCACAGGCATGGGCAGATTCCCTATGTCCCGCAGTTCCTGTAAAAATGAAAGAGCCAGGCCGCCGCCGGAAAAATCTCCAAACAGGAAAAACTCATCCTCCGGATACTCCGCCACAAGACGGCTGTATACACGGACCAGATACTGGTGGACATCCAATGCCGTAAACTCCGGGGCCAGAGGGCACTGGGGTATGGTCACCTTTACCTGATTTTCTATGGCAAAATGCTCCGCCATTTCCCTGTAACGCTCCGACGGTTCCAGGGTATAAGCCCCTCCCGGGAGCATGAGGACATGGGCAGCCTTTGCATAGCTTCCGTTTATGGTGACTGCAGGAAAGCCGTCCACGCTCCAGGCCCTGACCCTCACCCTTTTTGTAAACAGCTCCTGAGTCAGCACCGGCCTTCCTCTGACCGGCTGTTCCAGCTTAAGCGCCATTTTCTTGTCCGCTTTTTTAAGTCCTGCAGAAATCCTTGCCATTTCCGCTTTCATGCTCATGGTTTTTATCTCTCCTTTCCCTGTATTTCACATGTTACAGTTTAGCCATGGTTTCTCCATAGACGAACTGTAACCTCCACATTACGAAGCCTTACATAATCTGTTTAATTTTTTCAGCTCATACACCACAAACTGACTGACAATGACCATTGATGTGATATCCGCCACAGGTCCTGCATATAAGATCCCTTCCAGTCCAAAGGATAAGGGAAGGATTAGAATCAGCGGAATCAGCAGCAAAAGCTGGCGCAGCATGGATAAAACAGAGGCCTTTAAAGGCTGTCCCGTTGACTGAAAATAGCTGGTGGTCGCAACCTGGAAGCCCGCCGAAAAAATTCCCAGCATATATATCTTCAGACAGCGGATCGCAAACTGGGTGAACTCTACATCCTTAGTTCCAAACAGGCTTAAAATCTGTCCGGGGAACAGCTGACAGGCAAGCCAGCCTATAAGGGAAACCGCTGTTGCCGCACTGGCAGCCAGAAGAAAGGTCCTTCTCACACGATCCGGCTGATTCGCTCCCTTGTTAAAACCAAGTATGGGCTGTGATCCGATACCGATCCCGATACAGATGGAAATGAGTATCATTCCGATCTTATTCACAACGCCCATAGCGCTTAAAGCCACATCGCCGCCAATGGCTGTCCGGTTTCCATAATACACCAGAGAATTGTTCATGACAACCTGTAAAATGGTAGACGCGATCTGGGTGATACCGCTGGAAACCCCAAGGGGCAGAGCCAGCCGGCAAATACCCTTATCAATGCGCATGCCTTTTTTATTGAGGCGCATATGTTTTCCCCTGTACATAAAGTACAGCACCAGGACAACTGCTGATATAATCTGAGAGGTGATGGTAGCTATGGCCGCACCGGTCACACCCCAATGGAATACAAAGATATAAATAGGATCCAAAATGGTATTCAAAACAGCGCCTACTAATATGGCGTACATGGACAAAGCAGGATTCCCATCGGTCCTTGCCATATTGCTCAGCACCACAGAAAGCATGTTAAACGGAGTTCCTAACAGTATGACGGAGGTGTACTGCCTCGCATATTCCATAGTGTTCTCGGTCGCCCCAAAAACCTTTAACATAGGTGTCATAAGGGGAAAGGCCACAGCCATGACCAGGACACTGGCTGCCAGGGTCACCAGGAAAACGGTTCCAAGAGTCTTGTCCGCCGCCTCCTCATTCTTTTCCCCCAGCTTAATGGCCGCATAGGCGCTTCCCCCCGCTCCCAGCAGGGTAGATATGGCCAAAATAATCGTGACAATGGGAAATGCAATGGTGGTGGCCGCATTTCCCAGATATCCGATGCCCTGTCCGATGAAAATCTGGTCCACAATGTTGTAAATTGAATTTACCAGCATGGAAACAATTGCTGGAAGTGCAAACTGCAGCAGCAAATGCCCTATTGGCTTATATCCCAGGGGATTTTCCCCCTGTCTTATCCTGTCTTGTTCCATAAAATCTCTATTCCTTTCCTTTCTGTTCCACAATGTGATCGCGGGCATTGCAGGCCATGCGGATGAGCATTTGCTCCGCTGCTTCACGTTCTTCCTTAGTAAACCCCTTTAATACAATATCCGCCCATTCATTTACACTCTCCAGAGTTTTTTCCACTACAGCCGCCGCCTTGTCCGTAACATAAATCCTTCGGATGCGCTTGTCCTCTTTTGCCATTTCCGTCAGGACATACCCCTCTTCTTCCAGCTTCTTCACCGCGCGGGTGGCAGTCGCTTTATCATATTGGCCATAGGAAGCCAGTTCATGGAGGCTCATGCCCGGATTTTTATAAATCTGCAATAAAAAAAACTGTTGTCCACAGCCTATCTGATAAAAGGATAATTGATTTGCAAAGTACATATTATTCAGTCTTTGGAGAATCGAGATATATTTCCCGATTTCCCTGTGCTCGTTCATGCGTTCCACCTCCAAGCCATAAGGGCGAATTACACTTTTTAGGGTGATAATCAGCATATCATAAAATGGTTGCACCCGCAACTATTTTTTTCATCCAGAAAAACAAAAAGCGGTACCGGTTTTGCATTACCGGTACCGCTGTTCATAATAAATTTACTATGATTTAAAAATCTCACAGGCCTTCCCGCAGGCAGCCTCTGTAACCGCACAGCCGCCAAGTGAAGTTTCCCTTAATTCAAATGGAATGGAGCGCCCCACCGCCATCATGGTGTCCAGCATCTGGTCAAAGGGTATGAACTGTTTGACTCCTGACAATGCCATTTCTGCACATACCAGTGCATTGGCAGCACCCAGAACATTGCGGTTCTGGCAGGGATATTCCACCAGGCCGGCTACCGGGTCGCAGACCAGACCTAAAAGATTTACTAAGGCAGAGGAAGCTGCATCCATGCACTGCTGCGGCGTACCGCCCATAATTTCCGTCGCCGCTGCCGCTGCCATTGCGGAAGCCGCACCGACTTCGGCCTGACAGCCGGCCTGTGCTCCGGCCACGGTCGCATTCCTCATGAACAGATAACCAACCGCACTTGCCGTAAAAAGGCCATCTATGATCTGATCACTGCCCAGGGAAAATTCTTCTTCCAGGGCAAGGAGCAGCCCGGGCAGCACTCCGGAGCTTCCGGCTGTAGGCGCCGCCACAATAAGTCCCATAGAAGCATTCACCTCCAAGACAGCAAGTGAATAGGTAATCGCCTTGGACAGCATGCTCCCGCATATGGATTTTCCTGATCTCCTTCTGTCCCGTACCTTTGCAGATTCTCCCCCGATCAGTCCGCCAATGGAAATCACAGGTTCATCTAAGGGCTTATGGCAGGATTCTTTCATAATCCGGTAAGCTTCCTTCATCCGGCTGATGGTCTCTTCAGAACCGGCGCCGAACTCACTGGCTTCACGTTCCTTCATCACTTCTGAGATCCGGCATTGATTTTCCTCACATAATTTCAGCAATTCATTTCCTGATATAAAATCCATAAAAGCCTCCTAAACCTGAATAAGCATAACATCTTCTACTTTCGGATGTTCCCGCAGCTTTTCCAACAATTCCTGGGGAATCTCCTCATCAGATTCTACCACAGAGTAAGCGGTTGCCCCTTTCCGTTCCCGGAACAATCGCATGAAAGCAATATTTACATTGCGCTCACTTAAACTGGTTGCAATATAGGCCACCATGCCCGGATAGTCCAAATGCCGTATGACCAGTGTGGAATATTCTCCGGTAAAGTCTACATCAATTCCGTTGATCCTGACAATTTTTACCTTACCTCCTCCTAACGAGACTCCGCGGACCGACATGGTTCCGGCCTCTTCTCCAGTTACATGAATCTCTACTGTATTTGGATGCACCTCTGTTTCTTTTTCATCCACACGGAAGGAATACTTCAGTCCACATTCATCCGCCAGCTGAAAGGAATTTTTAATCCTTAAGTCATAAGTCTCAAATCCCAGGATGCCTCCAAGAAGCGCACGGTCGGTCCCATGGCCTTTGTAGGTCTTTGCAAAAGAACCATACAAAACAAATTCCACCTCTTTGATCGGCCCGTTGAACATCTTTTTAACCAGAAGAGCAATCGCCACAGCACCCGCGGTATGGGAACTGGATGGCCCTACCATATTGGGGCCGATTACATCAAAAATACTGATAGACGGCATAAACGGTCTTCTCCTTTCCCAGTCACCTTATTGTAAGTTATCTTTTTTAATATATTTGTGGTAATACATATCAACCAATGCACTGATTGCATTATCTCCTGATACGTTACAAGCAGTTCCGAAGCTGTCCTGTGCAATATACATTGCCTGAAGAAGGCTGGCAATATCACCCACTGCCGGTATTCCAACAATGGGGAAGAACGGTGTCGCCGTAAAGATGGAACCTCCCGGAGCTCCCGGAGATGCAACCAGGGCTACTCCCAGCACACAGATAAATGGAAATATGGTAAGGAAGCCATGAGGCATGCCGTAAATAAGCAGGGTCGCGGTCACACAGCAGGTAATGGTGATCATGGAACCTGCCATATGAATGTTAGCGCACAGCGGAATTACGAAATTACGGATTTCTTCTGAAATGCCATTACTTTCCGCACACTTGATGTTAACCGGAATGGTTGCCGCAGAAGACTGTGTACCGATTGCGGTTAAGTAACCTGGCAGCTGGTTTTTCAGCATGGTGACAGGATTTCGTTTTGTCATTATGCCTGCAAAGGTAAAGGCTACAAGCAAATAGATCAAATGAAGAAGTATTACGATCAGGAATACCTTCCAAAGCACGGACATAATTGCAAAGGTGGTTCCCTGATATGTCATCTTGGCAAAAGTTCCGCAGATATATAAAGGAAGAAGCGGAATAATCACACGGCCCAGTACTTTTGTAATAATCTCAGCAAAGTCTTTGATCACATTATACAAGGTATCCCCGATCTCTTTGCCCCGCATGGTGCTGATGCATACGCCCAGTACAAAGGCAAGTACAACAGCGGCTGTTGTTTCAAGCAGCGGAGTGATGGCCAGAGAGAAATATCCGCTGATGGCCTTATCACTTGCAGATGCAACTTTCGCTACTACCTCTTCATTCACAAAAGAGGGGAAAAACGTACTGGCAACCGCATAAGCTGCACTTCCAGCCAGCAGCGTGGAAGCATAAGAAATTGCCGCGGTAAACGCCAGCAGCTTTCCTGCTCCCTGAGATAAGTCTGCAATTCCCATTGTAACAAAAGCTACTACCATAAGCGGAATGATAAACATTAAAAACTGCTTAAACAAATCTGATATAGTGATCAATATTGAAGTTACAAAGCTTGGACAATACATTCCGATCAAAATACCAATGATAATTGCAATAATCAGCCTTGGTACCAGCCCCAGTCCCTTCTTACTCTTTTTACTTTCCTCCATATCAATACCTTCCTTTCGATGAGTAAAATAAATTTTATTTATTTTATTTTTTTGATGTAATTTATTTTATCATAAATTTATAAAGATTGCAATGTCATTATATTTTTCTAATAATCAAACAAAAATCCCGCAGTTTCTTTGTAATATTGCACAAATGACTGCAGGATTTTTCTTTGCATCAGGTTTTGCTGTATTAATGTTTATTCATTTCTCTTTTCTGTAATTACCCCCGCATTCCGAATGTGCATATATACGGTGTTTTTAGAAATCCCCAGGTAATCAGCCACCTTTACAACCGCATCTTTCAGGGTAAAAACCCCCTGTTGGTGCAAAGAGTTAATGATCTCCTTGTTTTTAAGAGACGGAAGTATTCCATCATCTTCCATTACGGTTTTCCGAACCTCTTTGACTTTGCTGAGAATTAATTCATCCAGATTATTTGCAAAAGTTTCGGATTTAACCAGGGAATGTGAGGATATTTGGGGAAAATAGCTGGACAGGATATCGGATAAACCTGTATTCAAATAAAAATTGATACATAAAAGTCCGATAATCCTCCCCTCCTCCCCGCGCACTACAATGGTAGAGGATTTTAATGGTTCTTCTTTTTTGTTCTTGGTGAAATAGGAAATATAGCTCTTTTCGCCATCTTTTTCGATTTCTTCCAGCATCTGAAGAGCCAGGTCCGTAATCGGCATTCCTTCCGCGCGTCCTGTATGGTGTCCATTGATGATCTTTATGACGGAATGTTCCGTATCCTCCAGACTATGAAGTACCATCTCATAGCCTCCCCCCAGATAATCCGCCAGCCCTTCCAGCATGATCTTATAGGAATCCAGTATAATTCTGTCAATCAGTGTTAAGTGTACATTATAATCCTTCATTGTAATCATCCCCTATGTTCAGTTTTTGAGGAATAATGCATTATTTTTAAGGCATTATAACATGCTGTAAAATTTTTTTCAATAAAATAAAGAAAGGTTCTTAAAGATAATGTAATTTATTACATTAAAATAGTCCGGTCAACGCCTGACCGGACTATTTTTCTTATTCCTGTTTTTTCTTAACAAAAAAGAGGAAAGAGGCAAAATCTCCTGTCTCCTTTAACAGGCGTCCTCTGTCAATGGGAATACCGGCGTACATAAGCTCACTTCCAAAATATTCGCCGGTCATCCCAGGCAGGGAAACCTGATACAGCATTTCCTGGCAAAGGCCCTGAAGCCTCAGTCTGAGCCAGCCGGCATTGACTGGATTCAGGACCTGAAAATAGGCGCCAACTGCCTGTTCCATGTCCTCTGACACCGTGATCCAGGCTGTGTCATTCCCTTCAAAAGGACTCTTAAGCCGGTAAAATGTACCCTGGTGCAAAAGCTTCCGGTACTTTTTGTAGCAAACGATCTGCTGTTTAACCACCTCTATTTCCTCGGAGGTCAGTTTATTTAAATCCAGTTCATATCCAAAAGCTCCGAAAATTGCCGCATTTCCCCTTGATTCCAAAGGCGTGATCCTGTGTACCTGATGGTTTGGAACTGCGGAAACATGGGCTCCGATGCTGGATATGGGATAGACCATACTGGTCCCGTACTGGATCTTCAGCCGGTCCATTGCATCAGTATTGTCGCTGCACCATGCCTGGGGAGCAAAGTAAAGCATTCCAGGATCAAACCTGGCCCCTCCGCTGGCACAGGATTCAAATAAGATCTTCGGAAAATCCCTGGTAAACCTGGTATATAAGTCATAGACTCCCAGGATAAATTTATGCATCACCATTCCCTGGCTCTCAGGGAGAGTCCCTTTGGAATAACATTCCGTTAAATACCGGTTCATATCCCATTTAATATAGGAAATCCTGGCATTACCAATGATCTCTTTTAACATGCCATAAACCGCATCAACCACTTTTTTCCTTGAAAAATCAAGGACATGCTGGTTTCTGCTGGGGGTTTCATAGCGTCCGGGAGCGGACAGGATCCAGTCCGGATGGGCCTCGTAAAAACGGCTGTTCTTATTGACCATTTCCGGTTCGATCCACAAACCGAATTTTAAACCCAGAGCCTCGATCTTCTCCGACAGCCCGGAAATCCCCTCCGGAAGCTTTTCCTTGTTCACATACCAGTCTCCCAAAGCTCTGTAGTCGTCGTTGCGCTCCCCAAACCACCCGTCATCCAGGACAAACAGCTCCACTCCGGTTTCCTTCGCCTTCTGTGCAATGTCAAGGATCTTTTCTTCGTTGAAATCCATGTAGGTGGCTTCCCAGTTATTTAAAAGCACAGGTCTTTCCCTGTCCCTCCAATATCCCCTTGCAAGCCGGGTCCTGTATAAACGGTGGAACATCTGGCTCATATGGGAAAGTCCCTGGTCCGAATACACCATCACAAGCTCCGGAGTCTGAAAAGATTCCCCTGTTTTCAAAGGCCATTCAAAGGTATCCGGATGGATCCCAAAGAGCACCCGGGTGGTATCATGGGTGCAGACCTCCACCTGTCCTAAGAAGCTTCCGCTGTACACAAGGCTGAAGCCGTATACCTGGCCGCTTTTTTCCGTAGTCTCTTTTCTCGCCAGAGCCAGAAATGGATTATGCTCTGCACTGCTGATTCCTCTCATGCTGTAAATGGACTGGATTCCCTGTTCCAGGACACGCCTCTTCAAATACCGCTCTCTGGACCATGCCCCTGAAAGCTGGATCATCTCGTAATCACAATCCGGTAAGTCCACCGCTCCGCTCATTGCGGTCAGAAGGACGATCTCCTCCTTGCCCCGGTGATCAAAACGGGCATGCCTTGTGATGACCGGCAGTTCTTCATAAATGGTATAGGAAAGGATCAGGTCCGTACCCAACACCTCATCACGAAGGGTGACCTCCAGGGTAACGGCCTCTTTCTCCTCTTCCACATAGGTGGCAGGAAGAGGTTCTATGGACCGTTTTCCCCCAAAGATTTTATGGGACACATAGGTGAAGCTGCTGATCCTGCTGCCATTCTCCTGTCTGACAATGCAGGCACCGTACCGGTAATCCCCTGTTCCATAAGCCGGATATTCCTGCTTTGTATACTGTAAACAAAGACTCACCGGTTCCGGACAGGTGATGGCTGCGTGAGAGCGCTCCCCTGTCTCAAGAAGATATGCATAGGACTCCCTGTCCGTAATGCGTTTCCCATAATACAGATTTCCCAGCTGTCCATTGGCCATGATCTGGATGATATAGCTCACGGACTGATTATACAGGTGAAACTGATTTGCTTGTTCATGATAAATGATAGGCATAAGTCGACTCCTTTTATAATTTTCCTCCGGATGTAGCAATTCCTTCTATAAACTGCTTCTGGAATATAAGATATATGATAATCATTGGAATACAGGCCAGCAAGGATGCTGCCATAAGCTCCGGATAGTTTGTTTCAAACTGTCCCTGCAGCTTTGCAAGGGCAGCGGATAAGGGCATTGTGTTCTGCTCTGTGTTAACGACCAGAGGCCACATCAGCTCTTTAAATGCAAACAGAGCGGTAAAAATGCCCAGAGCCACCATGGAAGATTTCGTAAGGGGAGCCATCACATAGAGAAAGGTCTGGCCGATATTGCAGCCATCCAGTCTGGCCGCTTCCTCCAAAGAAGCCGGAAGCCCCATATAAGCCTGCCTTAGGAGGAATGTACCAAAGGCCGTCACAAGTCCTGGGAAAAGCAGTCCAAATGAAGTGTTTAACATTCCAAGCTTACTCACCATTAAGTACTGGGGGATGATAAAGATCTGGGATGGCACCATCATCTGGAAAAGAACCAGGGAAAAAGCCAGATTCTTTCCTTTAAAATTAAGGCGTCCGAAAGCATATCCAGCCATAGTAGCGGTGAGCACCGCACAAATGACTCGTTCCACGATGAGCAGAAGCGTGTTCCAGTACAGCCTAAAAAAGTTCATTTTACTCACCACAGATAAGAATGCTTCTTTCCTCCATACTGTCGGAAAAATGATGAAGGGATTCATCTGGGTGGCCTCAGATGTGCTTTTAAAGGCTGTTAAAAACATCCATAAAAAGGGTACCAGCATGATGGCGGACCCTATGATAAGGATTAAGTAAACGATACCTGATCTGATTTTTGTATTCTTATTCATAGTTCTCCTCTCCTAGCTATAATTCACCCATTTTTTCTGGCAGATCATCTGAATCACCGTGATCAGAAGGATCACAAAAAGCAGCAGCATGACAATGGAAGAGCCGTAGCCCTTGTTTCCCTCAATAAAGGAATATTTATAGAAAAGATACACCAGGGACTGGGTCCTTCCCAGAGCCGGATTGTTTCTGCCCATCATCATATAAATGCTGTCAAACACCTGCATTGCCCCAATAACCCTGGTCACAGTCACGAAAAACATGGTTGGGGATATTAAAGGCAGTGTAATGGTAAAGAACTGGCTGATACCATCCGCCCCGTCAATCTGCGCCGCCTCATAATAATCCCTGGGTATTTCCTGAAGGCCTGCAAAGAAAAGAACCATATTGTAACCGATCACAGACCAGATCCCGACCACAGCCACAGAGATGAATGCAATATTAGGATTGGAGATCCAGTTCACTCCGGGAAGGCCAATCGCCCGCAGCAAATGGTTAAGGAGTCCGAACTCCGAGTTATAAAGCCACCGCCAGACCATGGCCACCGCAGCGGGAGCCGCCACCATGGGCAGGAAATAAATGGTCCTCCAGATGGATCGTCCCCGGATCTTTCCGTTTAAAAAGACGGCTATCACAAGGGCAATGGCAATGGAAAAGGGCACTTCCACCACAGCATATTTACACGTGTTCCACAAAGCCTGCCATACGGTCCCGTCACTGAAAAGCTTACGGTAATTGTCAAGCCCGATAAATACATTGCCTTTTCCAAAAGCTCCTGTTTTGAAAAAGCTCTGGTAAATGGTCTGGAAAATTGGGATGATGTTTAAAATGATAAGACCCGCCATGGTGGGCAGCAAAAACATCCATCCCCATAAAAATTCACTTCTCGCCCGCCTTGATACCTTTGATTTTTTATTCATGCAGACCCTCCGTATTTCTTTGAAAAGCGGATATTCCCGATCCGCTTCGCTGCTTGATTCGATTAAAAAGGGGAGGCGCTTTACAGCCTGCCTCCCCAGCCCTTCCTATTCTTGTGCCAGCATGGCATTCATTTCCTGAGCAATGTCCTTGCAGACATCTTCCACACTCTTGGCACCGGTCCATGCATCAATCAATTTTTCATGGCTCATATTGTTCCATGCAACCGTTGATTTGGAGTATGGCCTGATCACCAGATCACCCATCATATCCAAGTATGCCTGAAGGTTAAAGCCCTGATATGCCTTGATCCAGTTATCCGTTGTTCCTTCATAGGCAGAGATAACGATTCCAAGGTCAGACTGCTTCTGCTGTGCTGCCTTTGATCCCATATATTCAATAAGCTTCCATGCTTCCTCAGGCATGCCGGTATTGGCGGAAGCTGCCCAGCCAAGTCCATTGTAAATGGAGATTCTCTTTCCCGTCTCAGCATCTTTCGGAAGCATTGCGATATCACAGTTTGCCTTTACATAATCATTGTTGCAAAGCTCCGGAAGCATCCAGGAACCTGCGGTGATCATGGCTACCTTGCCTGCTTCAAACAAAGCTTCCTCCGTATTCTCCGCCATCACTTCGTATGGAGGAGCATATCCCTCTTTCATTAAGTCTGTTATGAACGTTAACGCCTTGATGGTTCCCGGCTGGTCAAAACCGGATGATTTCTTATCCTCGCTGATCACATAACCGCCCATATCGTAAACGATATTGTTCCAGCCTGCCTGGTCATTGGTTGGCCTTAAGGCAAATCCATACTGGCTTCCGTCGGACTTGGTCAGTTTTTTTGCTGCCTCTGCAAAATCGTTCCAGGTCCAGTCCTTGTCAGGATAGGGGATTCCTGCTTCGTCAAACATGGTCTTATTGTACCAGAGAGCAATGGTGTCGATATCCTTTGGCACCGCATACTGCTTTGTACCTTCCCAATTATAGATCTGCACGATATCCTTGGGGAATTTATCCATTTCCAGGGTCTTGCTATCCTTGATCCGGTCCGTTAAGTTCAAAAGCATTTCATATTCAGAGTACCTTGCGATCTCATTGGAATGCATCCAGAAAACATCTGGAAGAGATCCTCCGGTGGCTCCTGCCTCCAGCATGGTCCAGTACTGCTCCCAAGGAGTTACCTGGATCTGTGTCTTGATTCCTGTTTCATTTGTAAAGTCCTTCATGATTTCTGTCAGTCCCGGCTCCTGGTTTTTATCCCAGATGGCAACTGTCAGAGTTCCCTGTGCCCCGGCATTTCCTGACTCACTGGAGCTTTCTGCTTCCTGCTTTGTTTCCCCTGAGCTTGCAGGAGCAGTCTCCTTTCCGGCGTTGCTTCCGCAGCCAACCAGTGCTGCTGCCATAACCGCTGCCATTGCCGCCGTAAACCACCATTTCCGTTTCATTTTGCTACCTCCCTTTGATTAGTCAGTTTATATAGTTAAAACTGAGTATACAACCTTTTTTTGTGTATTTTTCTTTTACCAATGTTGATTATAAACCATTTTTCATCTATATTACATAGACTAATGTGACAGGTACATGGTGTTTTGTTATATTTACCGAACTTCTTCCCTCATTCCCTTTCTATACTGAAGGGGTGACTTTCCCTCTGTCTGAAGAAAACTCTTGCAAAAAACCGAAGCATCGTGAAACCCACAGGACAAACCGGTTTCCGTTACGCTAAGGCCGGTATCCTCCAGCAAACGCTTGGCCTCCATGATCCGGTAGGCTGTTAAATAATGCTTTGGGGAGATCCCTTTGTATTTTATAAAAAGCCTGTACAAATAGGTACGGTCAATCCCTACATAGTTTGCTATATCCCCGATCTGAATAGGATAGCTGTAATTATGGCGGATATACGCTTCGGCCCGGGACAAATAGCTCTGCTCATACTCTCCCCCTTCCTTTTCTTCCTTAGGAAACCGGGAAAACAGCAGATAAAGATACCCAGCCATTTCATCCATATTATGTCCTCCGCTTTGAAAAGCGGCCACCAGCCCTTCCATATAGGTACGCCATTCATCCTCAAGACCAAAATGATAAACATACCCGTTTTCCTCCTGGCAGTAATCGGTTAAAAGCCGCTCGGCTTCTGCTCCTGCAAAGGCCGCCCAGGCGTATTCCCATGGCTCGTCCTTATCAGCCTGATAATAAGTCACCTCCTGGGGCTTGATTAAAAATGCGTCCCCTTCCTTTAAAGCGTATTCCTTTCCTCCTGTCCTGTAAATGCCTTTTCCTCCCAGCACCACATGCATCAGGTAATGTTTTCGTATTGCAGGACCGAAAAAGTGACCGGATGCACAATGCTCACGGCCGCAGTAATAAATGGTCAACCCCCTTGCCGACTGATTCATATTAATCCCTCCATACAACAAAACGACAATTTCATGAAACAAACATCCTATCTTTTTTCCTGCTGTAATTATACAATATCCTCATAAGACAGACAAGGAAAACAAGGAGGAAGGAACATGGTAAAAATAACTTTTATGGGGGCTGGAAGCACGATATTTGCCAGAAATGTCCTGGGTGACTGCATGTGCACCCCAGTGCTTAAAGATGCTGTGATCGCTCTTTACGACATTGACCCGGTCCGGCTTGCGGATTCGGAACTGATCCTGAATGCAATCAACAAAAATGTGAATCAGGGACAGGCCGGCATAAAGACCTATCTGGGAGTGGAAAACCGGAAGGAAGCCCTGGCAGGTGCCACCTTTGTGGTGAATGCCATTCAGGTGGGAGGATACGATCCCTGCACCATAACGGATTTTGAAATTCCTAAGAAATACGGCTTAAAGCAAACCATTGCAGACACCCTTGGAATCGGCGGCATTATGAGGGGCTTAAGGACCATTCCCGTTATGGAAGATTTCGCCAGAGATATGGAAGAGGTTTGCCCTGATGCATATTTTTTAAATTACACCAACCCAATGGCAATTCTGACCGGTTACATGCAGCGCTATACATCCATTAAAACCATCGGCTTATGCCACAGCGTCCAGGTATGCTCAGAAACCTTATTAAAGGGACTTAATATGGAGGATAAGCTGGAGGGAAGAACAGAGCTGATCGCTGGGATCAACCATATGGCCTGGCTTTTAAAGCTTAATGACAGGGATGGAAACGACCTCTACCCCATCATCAGACAGAAAGCCATTGAGAAAAACAAGACAGAAAAGCATAAGGATATGGTCCGCTATGAGTACATTAACCATTTAGGCTATTATTGTACGGAATCCAGCGAACACAATGCCGAATATAATCCATTGTTTATAAAATCCAGATATCCGGATATGATCGAAGAATTCCAGATCCCCCTGGACGAGTATCCCAGACGCTGCATCAAGCAGATCAACGAATGGGAGGCAGAAAAGAATTCCATCTTAAATAACGGCGAGATCACCCATACCCGTTCCCATGAATACGCCTCCTATATTATGGAAGCAATTCTGACCAACAAGCCCTATAAGATCGGCGCAAGCGTTTTAAACCACGGGCTGATCGACAATCTTCCGTCTGACGCCTGTGTGGAAGTGCCATGCCTTGTGGACGGAAGCGGCATCACCCCCTGCCACGTGGGACGCATCCCCACTCAGCTTGCAGCCATGAACATGACAAACATCAATCCCCAGCTTCTCACAATTGAAGCAGCTCACAACAGAGACATAAAAACCATTTACCAGGCAGCCATGCTGGATCCACACACTGCTGCCGAGCTAAACATAAAGGATATCCGCTCCATGGTAGATGAGCTCATTGCAGCCCACGGCGGCTACATGAACATGTACCGTTAAAAGATATCTCCAGGAACTTTCATTTGCAAATTACGTTTGCTGCCTGTATACTTGACCCTATCAAACATCCTAAAAAAAGCGGATCGTCTGACAGGGTCTTTCACCATTTTGAGGGGGTATATTTTTGAGCGAAAAACAAACCACTTATAAAAACGTAGCCGGCTTCCGCTGCTTACGAAACATCAAGCGGCAGACCAATGATCTGTACCTGGTCCACTGCGGAATCCAGCAGTGTCCTCCGGAATACACCTACGATCACAAGATTCCAAATGAAAATCACCTTCACTTTGTTCTGGGCGGCGCAGGTACCCTGGAAATTGACGGAAAACGGTATGAGTTAAAGACCGATGACATTTTTCTCATTCCCAAGGGCCATCCCGTTCTTTATAACGCAGACCATAAAAACCCCTGGGAATACATGTGGATCACCTTTGACGGGGAAATGGCGGATGCCTATTTAAGCTACGCAGGCTTATCTGCCCAGCTTCCTTCCATCCATTCCCAGATCCCTAACCAGCTCTATCTTCCCATGATACACAAGATCCTGGATACCAGCGAGCTGACCTTTGCCAATGAGATCAAGCGGGTAGGATACTTATATGAGATCCTGTCCACTCTGATCGAAATGCAGAACACCATAAGAACCATTAAGAAGAACCAGTACGATTATTCCATTGATACTTACGTGGATTATGCCCTTCAGTATATCAAGCTGAACTACGACAGGATCAAGGTTCAGGATATTGCAGACTACATCGGGATCAACCGCTCTTATTTAACCTCGATCTTTAAAAAGCAGCTTCACGTTTCACCTCAGGAATATTTAATGAGATTCCGCCTGGGCATCGCCGCCAATCAACTGGCTACCACAACCTTGTCCATTCAGGAAATCGCCACAGGCATCGGATATCATAACCCTTTGACCTTTTCCAAAATATTCAAGCAGGAATTCGGCGTCAGCCCTAAACATTACAGAGATGAAAAACGGCAGCCATAATCAATCGCCCGGCTCGTTATCTGCATAAAAAACAGGAGGCTAGTCCTGAAGGACTGCCTCCTGTAACATATTCTATCGTTCTTCCAACACTTCATTAATCTGTGAAACCAGAACATCACAGTCTATTCCATGAACCTGGCAGGCTTCTTCCAGGGATTCGCCCTGAGATGCCGGACAGCCGAGGCAATGCATACCTGCGCGCATTAACATAGGTGCAATGTTCTCGTCCATCTCAAGCAATGCGCCTATTAACATATCCTTTTGGATCTGCATCTTGTATTCCTCCTTAAAAAATTGTATTTACTGTCTTTCTAATATAATACTTTTCCCTGTGATTAGCAAGGACTAAATTCCTCTTTTTTCATTCGTCACCTTTTCTAATGAATTTTTCTCATTAAGGGCTCTTGACATTGTATACAGTATTCATATATAATGTATTCATACAAAGATTGTATGAATTATAATCTTTGATGGCACTCATTAATAATTACCACTTATACAATAGATCTTACGGAGGTACAATACTATGCGAACAGAATGGAGAGCTTTCACAGGCGGTGTTTGGGAACGGGAGATCAACGTCAGGGACTTTATACAGAAGAATTACACTCCCTATGACGGCGATGATACCTTCCTTGCCGGGCCGACTGCAGCAACAAATGAACTTTGGGCACAGGTCATGGATTTATCCAGACAGGAACGGGACGCCGGCGGCGTGCTGGATATGGATACAAAGATCATCTCTACCATCACCTCCCACGGCCCGGGATATTTAAATAAAGAGAAAGAAACCATCGTAGGCTTTCAGACCGATAAGCCATTTAAGCGTTCCTTACAGCCTTACGGCGGCATCCGTATGGCAGAAAAATCCTGTGCGGATAATGGCTACACCATTGATCCTGAAGTCAAGGAATTTTTTATGATTCACAGAAAGACACACAATGCCGGAGTTTTTGACGCTTACACCCAGGAAATGAGGGACTGCCGTTCCAACCACATCATCACAGGTCTTCCCGACGCTTACGGCCGGGGACGCATCATCGGTGATTACCGCCGAGTGGCCCTTTACGGAATTGACCGGCTGATCGAGGATAAGGAAGAACAGAAGGTAACCACCCGTACCATTATGTACTCTGATGTAATCCGGGAAAGGGAAGAGCTTTCCGAACAGATCCGCGCCCTTAAGGAACTGAAAAAACTGGGAAGCATCTATGGATTTGATATTTCCAGGCCAGCCGCCAATGTAAAAGAAGCCATCCAGTGGATGTATTTCGCCTACCTTGCCGCTGTCAAGGAACAGAATGGAGCTGCCATGTCCTTAGGCCGCACCTCTACCTTTATAGATGCTTACGCTCAAAGAGATTTAGAGGAAGGAACCTTTACCGAGGAGGATATCCAGGAGTTTGTGGACCACTTCATCATGAAGCTCCGCTTAGTCAAATTCGCCCGCACACCGGAATACAACGAGCTGTTCTCCGGTGATCCTACCTGGGTAACAGAATCCATCGGAGGAGTGGGCATCGACGGACGCCATCTGGTGACCAAGACTTCCTTCCGTTACCTTCACACCCTTAAGAACTTAGGAACCGCTCCGGAACCCAACTTAACCGTTCTCTGGTCCACAAAGCTTCCTGAAAACTTTAAGCGCTTCTGCGCCAAGACCTCCATTGAGTCCTCATCCATTCAGTATGAAAATGACGACTTAATGAGAGTGACCCACGGAGATGATTATGCCATTGCATGCTGCGTATCTTCCATGAGGGTCGGTAAAGAAATGCAGTTCTTCGGCGCACGGGCCAATCTTGCAAAGTGCCTGCTGTACGCCATTAACGGAGGCATTGATGAAGTCTCCAAAAAGCAGGTAGGCCCCAAATACCGCCCAATCACTTCCGAATATCTGGATTACGATGAGGTAATGGAAGCCTATAAGGATATGATGAGATGGCTTGCAAGAGTTTATGTAAACACCTTGAACATCATCCACTATATGCATGACAAATACAGCTACGAGCGCATTCAGATGGCTCTTCACGATAAAAAGGTGACCCGCTGGTTTGCCACCGGAATCGCCGGGCTTTCCGTTGTGGCCGACTCTTTATCCGCAATCAAATATGCCAAGGTAAAGACCCTGCGGGATGAAAACGGAATCGTTACTGACTACATTGTAGAGGGAGACTTCCCGAAATACGGCAATAACGATGACCGGGTAGACCAGATTGCAAACGAACTGGTCCACACCTTCATGAACTATGTAAAAGGAAACCACACCTACCGCGGCGGCATTCCAACTACCTCGATCCTGACAATCACATCCAATGTGGTATACGGTAAGAATACAGGAGCAACTCCTGACGGACGTAAGAAAGGAGAAGCCTTTGCACCGGGTGCAAATCCCATGCACCATCGGGATACCCACGGCGCTGTCGCCTCTCTGGCGTCAGTGGCAAAGCTTCCGTTTAAAGATGCCCAGGATGGCATCTCCAATACCTTCTCCATCGTACCAGGTGCCCTTGGCAAGGAAGATCAGATTTTCACAGGCGATTTAGAGGTAGATTTAGAACTGGCTCTTAACGATGATCAAATATAAAAATCATCTTTTAAACTTAAGTTTGTAAATCAACTGGATATGTCCGCATATCCCCTTGATTCGTCAGTATATGAAAATAAGGAGTGGCTGTTATGGCAGACCCAAAGGAAAAACAGATTGACGAAATCGTCTCCATGCTGGATCAGTTTATGACCGAAAAGGTTGGTCATATGAACATCCGCGTATCGGAGGACGGTACCGTAAGCACCGATAAAACAATGGCAAAATCAGTTACAACTATGAGTTCCACGGATTGTGCAGATGGAAATTCCGCCTGCAGAGTGCCCACCCTGTTTGAGGGCATGGACACTGATACTGATAATGAAGACCCGGAAAGCAACCGGCTGTTTATGGAAGACACTTATTAAGCACAAGAGGAGGATCATAATATGGCAAATATCAGCGAATCTCAAATCAACAACCTTGTAAATTTATTGGATGGTTATGTAGAAGAAGGCGGACACCACTTAAATGTCAATGTGTTCACCCGCGACACC
This sequence comes from Lacrimispora indolis DSM 755, assembly GCF_000526995.1. Classification (NCBI taxonomy): domain Bacteria; kingdom Bacillati; phylum Bacillota; class Clostridia; order Lachnospirales; family Lachnospiraceae; genus Lacrimispora; species Lacrimispora indolis. Next base: position 1,426,251 of record NZ_AZUI01000001.1, read on the forward strand.
CTTTTGGATGCCCAGAAGCATCCGGAGAATTACCCACAGCTTACCGTACGGGTGTCCGGTTATGCAGTGAATTTTATCAAACTGACAAAGGAACAGCAGGATGAGGTAATCTCCCGTACGTTCCACAGCAACATGTAATAAAAGACAAAGAAGGCGATGTGCATGACAGGATATATTCATTCCATTGAAAGCTTCGGCACCGTTGACGGACCGGGTGTGCGCATGGTGATCTTTTTACAGGGCTGTCCCATGCGCTGCCAGTACTGCCACAATCCGGACACCTGGAAAATGGCAGGCGGCACGCCTATGACGGCAGAAGAACTGTTAACGCAGTATGAGTCGTCCCGGAGTTTCTACCGGGGCGGCGGCATAACTGCCACCGGCGGGGAACCCCTTATGCAGCTGGATTTTGTGACAGAGCTTTTTGAAGCTGCAAAAAAGAAAGACATCCATACCTGTCTTGATACCTCAGGCGTCACGTTCCACAGGAATGATCCGGATTATTTGAAAAAAATAGACCGGCTTCTGGACCTAACCGATCTAGTCATGCTGGATATCAAGCACATTGACGACACAAAGCACCAAACGCTTACAGGGCATTCCAATGGAAATATCCTGGATTTTGCCAGTTACTTAAGCGACCGGGATATTCCGGTGTGGGTCCGCCACGTGGCAGTGCCTCAGATCACGGACCAGGCCCCTGACTTATACAGGCTGGGACGCTTCATCGGCGGACTTAAAAACGTCAAGGCTCTTGATGTCCTGCCCTATCACGACATGGGTAAGGTGAAATACGAAAGCATGGGTCTGGACTACCCTTTAAAGGATACCCCTCCCATGTCCAGAGAAGGAGCCGTTGCCGCCAAGAAGATCATCTTAAGCGGAATCAGGGATGTCCGCACAGGGATCCCCGACCGGTATTGCTCCCAAAATTAAACAATAATTGTACCATTTACTACTTGAATAATTCTTATTAATAGTATAAAATATAGAAAAATCTATAGATTATAAGGAGGTAATTTATCATGGCACGTGTTATTAGTGACGCTTGCGTTAGCTGCGGAAGCTGTGAAGCTGAGTGCCCAGTAAGCGCTATCAGCCAGGGTGATTCTCAGTTTGTTATTGATGCAGATAGTTGTATCGATTGTGGTGCTTGTGAAGGTGTCTGTCCAACAGGAGCTATTTCTGAAGCATAATTATGGATACATAAATGCCTCTTCCTTCGGGAAGAGGCATTTTGTTATATCATCACATTCTTCATATTTGCATACTAATGAATCAAGCGGATATGGCTGCACATCCAGCTGATTCGCAAATCTAAGGTTGAAAGATGTTGTTCTTTCAGCCTTTAATAAGGAAAGGACATTTCTAGTATGAGAAAACCACTGATCGGCCTGACCCCTGCCCATGATATTGAGAGCGGTGATGTGAAGGCGCGTCCTACTTATATGCGGGCATTAAAAGCTGCGGGAGCAATCCCGGTCATAATGCCCTTAGATGCCTCAGAAGAGGATTTAAAGCAGCTTTCCCAGGAACTGGACGGATTTCTGTTCACAGGCGGTCCCGATGTCCACCCCTTCCTTTTTGGAGAAGAGACACAGGAGCACTGCGGCAATGTATCCCCGGCCAGGGACCAGATGGAAATTTCCCTGCTTCCCATGATCATGGAACTTAGAAAGCCTGTGCTTGGAATCTGCCGGGGTATCCAGGTCTTAAATATCGCGCTTGGGGGAAATATCTGGCAGGATATTCCCTCCCAGGTGAAACGGGATTTTCCTCTCGCCCACTCCCAGCCGTTTCATTATGATATGCCATGCCATACGGTTTCCCTAACCAAGGGCAGCCTTCTTGCCAGGATATCGGGGTGCTCCTCTTTAAAGGTCAACAGCATGCACCATCAGGCAGTCAAAGACATTGCTCCAGGGCTTATTGCTTCTGCTTACTCGACCGATCATTTGATCGAAGCCCTTGAAATGCCTGGCTATCCCTTTTTTATCGGAGTTCAATGGCATCCGGAATATCTATGGGAAAAGAATGAAGAGGCGTTCCGACTGTTTCAGACGTTTGTAGAAGCCTGCAAAGAATGACTTTATATACGTAAAAAATCCGCAGTTTCCACTTTCAGCGGCAGCTGCGGATTCCTTTGCCTGAGCCCTTTTGGCAGCTCTAATTATCTGAAAGTAGTGTGGTTTTATAACTTTTTTCCATTTCGTCCGAACTTCTTTTTACGGTTAAAAAATGGGATCTTGGAAGCGGCAGCTTCCGCACGCCCTTTGTTATCTTTCTGATACGAACGCATAAGCTCGTCCAACTGCTTGAACCGCTCTTCCTCTTTTTCTTCTTTTAAATTCATTAAATATTCCATCTCTTTAATGACCTTGTCATTAACCAGGCTGCTTACATCCTGGCTTAACTGCTCATTATTTACTTCTAAGGCCCGTCCAATGATATGGTTCATGATCTCCTGAAACTGCTCCATTTTTTCATGGGCAACGGAAATCGGCGCCGATGTCTGTACCTCCAGGCCTGTCCCGTCCTCCGTACCAGATATTGCACTGTCTTTTAATTCCTGAGCAACCTGTCCCTCTAATAATTCATCTGGTATGACAGGATCCCTGCCGTCCTCAATAACCTTATCAAGCGCTGTCTTAATGGCTTTTAACTGATATCCCTTCTCCTTTAAGTCTTTGATCTGCTTGAATAAACGGATGTGTGCTTCAGTGTAATACCGGTGCCCCATCTCATTTCTGGGAATTTTTAACTCCAGCTCGTCCTCCCAGTATCTAAGGACATGAGACTCCACATCGACCTTCTTCGATGCATCCGATATTAAGTAATGTATCTCAGCCATAGCTATATCCTCTCCTTTGGTTCGTTTAGTTTTCATAACCTTACTATTTATATCATATGCGGGATTCGAAGGGATTATGAATGGGAATTGGAAAATTTTATAAGGGAATTGAGAAAATATTTGAATGGGGGAGGGATGGGGAATGATGGAGAAGGGAGTTTAGTGGGGGAGATTTGAGGGGGTGGGGGGTGTTTGAGAATATAGGCGGGAGGCTTTGAGAATGCTGAGGGGAGCATTGAGAATATAGGCGCTTGCTGGAATCCGGCGGGGTATGCTTTGGATATACTTCGAGCCCGCAGGGGCCATCTGGGAGAATGGATTTGAGGAGCAATCCATTCTCCCAGATGGGGGGCATTCGCCCCATAGAAACAGAGGGACCCCTTGCCCCGGAAAAGCAAACAAGTTTGTTTTTCCGGGGCAAGGGGTCCCTCTGTTTCTATCCTGCTCATTGCTTGGCCATGTTTGCGAACTTTGTATACTCTGGCCTCCAGACCAGGTTTACTGTTCCGATAGGACCATTTCTCTGTTTAGCAATTATTACTTCCGCAATATTCGGCATATCGGTATCCTTATTATAATAATCATCACGATACAAAAACATAACCACATCGGCATCCTGCTCAATCGCCCCGGACTCTCGAAGGTCGGAAAGCATAGGCCGGTGGTCTTGCCTTGTTTCACAGGCACGGCTTAACTGTGATAGGGCGATTACGGGAGCGCTTAGCTCTCTTGCCAGGCCTTTAAGGGATCTGGAAATTTCTGAGATCTCCTGCTGACGGTTATCGCCGCCTTTTCCGCTTCCGCTCATCAGCTGAAGGTAGTCGATGATGACTACGCTAAGACCATGTTCCAGCTTCATCTTTCGGCATTTGGAACGCAGTTCTCCAATAGAAATTCCAGGAGTATCGTCGATGATCAGCTTGGAATTTCCGATGACTCCGATTCCTTCCACTACGGCATCCCAGTCGGAATCGGATAAGGTTCCGGTTCTGAGCTTCTGGGAATCTACGTTGGATTCCATGGCAAGCATACGGTTTACCAGCTGTTCCTTTGACATCTCAAGGCTGAATACCATGCTGGGCAGGCCTTTTTTTACCGCAATATGGTCTACCAGGTTCAGTACGAAAGCCGTCTTACCCATGGAAGGGCGGGCTGCGATGAGGATGAAATCGGAAGGCTGCAGACCGGAAGTCTTGTAATCCAGATCAATAAAGCCTGTGGGGATTCCGGTCACGGTTCCCTGATTTTTAGAGGCCTCTTCGATCTTTTCCAGAACGTTCATGGCAACCTGGCGGATGGGTACGAAATCTCCGGAGCTGCGGTTCTGAAGCAGGTCAAATATAGTTTTTTCCGTGGTGGCAAGAATGGTCTCCAGGGATTCCTTTCCTGCGTAACAGGTGTTTGCAATGTCTTCGTTTGCCTTAATAAGCCGCCGCAGGACGGCTTTGTTCTGCACAATATTTGCATAAGACTTTATATTGGCGGATGTTGGAACCGTGGTGATGATATCCCTTACAAAGTCCAGGCTTGAAACCTCGGGAGGGACATCCTTCTCCTTTAAACGGTTTTGAAGCGTCACCAGATCCACTGGTAAATTCTCATTAAAAAGCTCCAGCATGGCCTCAAACATGATGCCATACTGGTGCTGGTAAAAATCTCCTGCTGTAACGATCTCGGAAGCCGTGATGATCGCATCCCGGTCCATCAGCATGGAACCGATGACGGATTGCTCTGCCTCAATGCTGTGAGGAAGCACCCGTTTGATCAGGGCATCATCCATGTTCATGCCTCCTAGCTTTCTACTACCTTAACAATTAATTTTGCAGTAACATCCTTATGAAGCTTGACTGGAACCTCATGGGAACCAAAGGTCTTAAGGGGTTCAGGAAGAATCAGTTTCTTCTTATCAATATCATATCCCAGCTGGTTCTTAATGGCAGCAGAGATTTCTTTTCCCGATACAGAACCAAAGGCTCTTCCACCTTCTCCCGCACGCATGGTTAAGGTGATGGACGCTTCGGAAATCTTGGTTCCAAGTTCCTTTGCAGCTTCCAAATGCTCCGCCGCAATTCTGGCCTCATTGGCCTTCTGAAGCTTTAAGTCATTTAAATTCTTAGTTGTTGCTTCAATACCCAGCTTTTTCGGGAGAATGAAATTCCTCGCATATCCATCGTTGACCTTAACGATCTGTCCCTTCTTGCCCAATGCCTTTACGTCTTCTAATAATACAACTTCCATTATGATATGTCTCCCTTCTCTAACATCTCTTTAATAACCGCTTTTACGCGGGTTTTGGCTTCTTCAATGCTGACACCTGCAAGCTGTGCACCTGCAATGCTGCGGTGACCTCCTCCGCCCAGCTTTTCCATCATGACCTGTACATTGACTTCATCAATGGAACGGGCGCTTACATACACCGCATGATTATAATCTGTCATTACGATGGAGGCCTTGATTCCGGCTATGTCCAGCAGCTCATTGGCTGCCTGAGCACCTACGACCGTAGGACTATCGATTCCTTCCGAGGAACATACGCTGATGGCAAAGCAGCCCTCGAAAATCTCCGCATCACGCACGGCTTCCGCTTTTGCCTTATAGTCATCTAAGTTATCCCGGAACAGCTTCCGCACACGGACTACGTCCGCACCGTTTCTTCTTAAGAAAGCGGCCGCTTCAAAGGTCCTGACACCTGTCTGGTTAGTGAAATTATTGGTATCAATGACGATCCCTGCATAAAGGGCATCTGCTTCCGGTGATTTGATCTTGATTCCATCTGCAATGTACTGCAGCACCTCCGCTACCATTTCACAGGAAGAGGATGCATAGGGTTCCACATAAGAAAGAACCGCATTATCAATGATCTCACTGCTCTGTCTGTGATGGTCCAGAACCACAATGGTCTTTACAAGACGAAGAAGCTCCGGCGCATCGGTAATGCTGGGACGGTTTACATCCACCACCACCAAAAGAGTATTGGCGTCCACCAGCTCTGCTGCTTTAGCTCCTGTTAAAAATAAATCCTCCGGGTAATCAGGATTTCCCACAAAACGGTCCAGCATGGGGCGGACCGAGGTAGTCACTTCATTGATGATGACATTGGCCTTTTTATCCATGGCCGTCGCAATGCGGTAAATTCCAACCGCAGCGCCAAAGGCATCAATATCTGTTAAACGGTGTCCCATGATCAACAGCCGGTCCTTTGTCTCCATCAGCTCCCTGAGCGCATGAGCCTTTACACGGGCCTTTACGCGGGTGGTTTTTTCTACCTGCTGGGCCTTACCTCCGAAATACTGGATCCGTTCACCATCCTTAATCACCGCCTGGTCGCCTCCCCGTCCCAGGGCCATATCAATGGCGATTCTTGCCAAATCGTAATTCCGGTAATAGCTGTCTCCGTTCATTCCAAGGCCAATGCTTAAGGTCACTGCCATCTCATTGCCGATATTGACGGTTTTTACTTCTTCCAAAATGGAAAAACGGTTCTCCTTAAGTTCCGCAATATAGGACTGCTTAATGGCAATAAAATATTTATCCTTTTCCAGCTTCTTAACGATCCCGTTCATATTGGTGATGTATTTGGTGATCTTCCGGTCAATGAGGGCAGTAAGCAGGGAACGTCGTACCTCTTCCACACTCTCCAGAGCCTCATCATAATTATCCAGATAAATAAGGCCGGCCACCATCTTCTGGTCATCCACCATCTGCTTATAAGTAAGAATCTCTGTTTCATCAAAAAGATAGATTGCCACAAGCATCTGCCCGGCAGCCTCCATGCCAATGGATGGAACAATAGATTCCGGTGAATCCTTCATATAAATGGCCTTTAAGCGGATCTGGTATTTCCGTTCATCCCGTGCGGCATGAAGAACAGCCGTACCCTCGTTAAGCTTTAACACTTCCTTTGTTATCTCCGGAAAAATGGTCATGATGTTCTTTCTTGTAAGCTTTAGAGGCTTTTCTTCCCCCAACACCTCTGAAAACACTGTATTTCCCCAGAGAATCCTTCCGTTTTCATCCGCCATCCCATACGGAATTTCCAGATCGGTAAGGAGCTGCTTCTGCATCCAGGAATATTCCGCAGAAAATTCCACAAGGCCACTCAGCAGAAGTCTTCTTCTGTAAGTATAAAGCCAGACTGCTATACCTATATACAGAAGTGTAAAAACCGCCATGATAATGCCCGCTTTTGTGCTGGCTGCGCCGATCACCGTATTGGCGGCAATCAGCAATGCGCTCAGATAAAGCGGCCACTGCATATACGTCCTCAGCTGTCCCTTTATTTTGAACTTTTCTTTCATATCTTTCTCCTTATGGAAAAAAGGGTTCTCTTTTTCACTATCTTAACATTATATCATAGTCATCTGGGTTCGTCCATTAAAATACAAAAACTAAGGAAATACAAGGCTTTCGGTGAATTTAAAACAATTTTTAAAGGGCCTTTGCGCTGCAAAAAACGCAAAAACCCCTTTGACAATAAACCGGTATGGTCCTTATTGTCTGTTACCGCCGAACATCTTTCTCAGCCTTATACCACTCTGCTTCTTTCTATTATATATTGATTGATCATTTTAACTATCTGCGTTTTTGTATAGGGTTTTATGATAAAGCCAAAAGCCCGGATTTTCCATGCCTCCAGCGAAAAACCGGGAATTCCGGAAAGAAGTACCACCTCCGGCGGGTTGGGAAGCTCATAGAGCTTAGCAGCAAGAGTAATTCCGCTGATGTCTGGCATGACCACATCTGAAAACACCATATCTATCGAATTTTCTCTCACATATTGCATGGCTGTAATGGCTTCATTAAAGCTGCCGCATAACTCAACTCCATCTATTTCCTTTAAAATACGAGTCAGTTTAACTAATAATTCCTCCGAGTTATCTACTACTATGACTCTGATGCACATAATGCCTCCCTGGTTCTTTTAATCTTTTTTCATTAAATGTAATAATGCTATTATACTTAGAATTGCATATTCTTTCAACGGGGGACTGAAATAAAACATTGGATCAGCTGGATTTGAGGTTGGTTATTTTCTTTTTTCCGCCCTGTATCTGACTATTTTTGATTATACAATCCATGAGCTTGCCTTGCTTACAGTGAAAGGATATGCTGTAATTCATGTTCTTATTTTCCTTAACAAGTTTATTCATAACCTGTCTGACACCATTCTATTCCATGTCCTTTCAATATTCCGGCTTGCTTTTATTGAAATAACTTCTGTGTAAAAACAAAGGGAAATTCTCTGAAAACATGTAAAGTACCAAAAGTTTCCTAATCCCATTTCTCAGCATAAAATATATAGCAGGCATTATTATGCGCTGTTTTTTATATTGACTAGTAAAATATGGGGAGGAATTAGAATGAGTAATTCCGCACTACAAATCGACTTAAATGCTGCCTTATCAATTGGAACCGGATCAAATGTCCTCTTTGATTCAATCATTTATCTTTCAGGAAATATCAGCTATAATCCATCAACTGGCACTGTTACTATTCCTGAGGCTGGAAGATATGTTATTCATTGGTGGCTAGCAACACAGTCGTCAGCATCTTTAAATGGATCTGCTTTCGCCATATCCTCATCACAGGGAGACTTTATAATAGGTAATTCTCCTATAAAAACAGGAGAGGTGTATGGAGTTGGAATTATTGAGGTTACAGCTCCACCCGTTACTTTTTCTCTTGTAAACATTAGTACATCAACGGTATATCTTTCTCAACAGGTTCCGCTGAGGGGAACGCTGGTTGTTGTTGAGGTTGAAACAGAAGAGATTACTGGGCCTACTGGACCTACCGGACCCATTGGACCTACTGGCGATACCGGACCCACTGGGCCTACTGGTGACACTGGACCTACCGGACCCATCGGACTTACGGGCGATACTGGGCCTACTGGCGATACTGGACCCACTGGACCCATCGGACTTACGGGCGATACTGGTCCTACTGGCGACACCGGGCCTACCGGACCCACTGGGCCTACTGGGCCCATCGGACTTACCGGTGACACTGGGCCTACGGGCGATACCGGACCCATTGGATCTACTGGCGATACTGGGCCTACTGGGCCTATTGGACTGACCGGTGATACTGGACCTACTGGCAATACCGGACCCATTGGACCTACTGGTGATACTGGGCCTACTGGGCCTATTGGACTGACCGGTGATACTGGACCTACTGGTGACACCGGACCTACCGGCGATACCGGGCCTACTGGTGATACTGGACCTACCGGACCTATCGGCCTTACCGGCGATACCGGACCTACTGGTGACACTGGACCTACCGGGCCCATCGGACCTACTGGTGACACCGGGCCTACTGGTGACACCGGACCTACCGGGCCCATCGGACCTACTGGTGACACCGGACCTACCGGGCCCATCGGTCTTACCGGCGACATCGGACCCACCGGGCCTACTGGTGACACCGGGCCTACCGGACCCATCGGACCTACTGGTGACACCGGACCCACTGGGCCCATCGGTCTTACTGGCGATACCGGACCCACTGGGCCTATCGGACTTACCGGCGATACTGGGCCCACCGGACCTATCGGGCTCACGGGTGATACCGGACCCACTGGTGACACTGGTCCTACCGGACCCATCGGACTTACCGGTGACACTGGACCTACTGGCGATACCGGACCCATTGGACCTATTGGCGATACTGGGCCTACTGGGCCTATTGGACTGACCGGTGACACTGGGCCTACCGGACCCATTGGGCTGACCGGCGACACTGGACCTATTGGGCCTACCGGTGATACTGGACCTACCGGACCCACCGGGCTTACGGGTGATACCGGACCCATTGGACCTACTGGTGATACTGGACCTATTGGACTGACCGGTGATACTGGGCCCACCGGGCCTGCTGGTGACACCGGGCCTACTGGTGACACCGGACCCACCGGACCTGCTGGTGACACTGGACCTACTGGTGACATCGGACCCACTGGGCCCATCGGTCTTACCGGCGATACCGGACCCACCGGACCTGCTGGTGACACTGGACCTACTGGTGACACCGGACCTACCGGGCCCATCGGTCTTACCGGCGACATCGGACCCACCGGGCCTACTGGTGACACCGGGCCTACCGGACCCATCGGACCTACTGGTGACACCGGACCCACTGGGCCCATCGGTCTTACTGGCGATACCGGACCCACTGGGCCTATCGGACTTACTGGCGATACTGGGCCCACCGGGCCTACTGGTGACACTGGACCTATCGGACTTACCGGCGATACTGGGCCCACCGGACCTATCGGGCTCACGGGTGATACCGGACCCACTGGTGACACTGGTCCTACCGGACCCATCGGACTTACCGGTGACACTGGACCTACTGGCGATACCGGACCCATTGGACCTATTGGCGATACTGGGCCTACTGGGCCTATTGGACTGACCGGTGACACTGGGCCTACTGGACCCATCGGGCTGACCGGCGATACCGGGACCACTGGGCCTACTGGTGACACTGGGCCTACCGGACCCATTGGGCTGACCGGCGACACTGGACCTATTGGGCCTACCGGTGATACTGGACCTACCGGCCCCACCGGGCTTACGGGTGATACCGGACCCATTGGACCTACTGGCGATACTGGGCCTATTGGACTGACCGGTGACACTGGGCCTACTGGCGATACCGGACCCATTGGACCTACTGGTGATACTGGGCCTATTGGACTTACCGGTGATACTGGGCCTACTGGGCCCATCGGACTTACCGGTGACACTGGACCTACTGGTGATACTGGGCCTACTGGGCCTATTGGACTGACCGGTGACACTGGGCCTACTGGACCCATCGGGCTTACGGGTGATACCGGCCCCATCGGACTTACCGGTAACACTGGACCTACTGGTGATACCGGGCCCATCGGACTGACCGGTGACACTGGGCCTACTGGACCCATCGGACTTACCGGTGATACTGGACCTACTGGCGATACCGGACCCATTGGACCTACTGGTGATACTGGGCCTACTGGGCCTATTGGACTGACCGGTGACACTGGACCTACCGGCCCCACCGGGCTTACGGGTGATACCGGCCCCATCGGCCCTACTGGCGATACTGGGCCTACCGGTCCCATCGGACTTACCGGTAACACTGGACCTACTGGTGATACCGGGCCCATCGGACTGACCGGTGATACTGGGCCTACTGGACCCATCGGACTGACCGGTGATACTGGACCTACTGGCGATACCGGACCCATTGGACCTACCGGTGATACTGGGCCTACTGGACCCATCGGGCTTACGGGTGATACCGGCCCCATCGGCCCTACTGGCGATACTGGGCCTACCGGTCCCATCGGACTTACCGGTAACACTGGACCTACTGGTGATACCGGGCCCATCGGACTGACCGGTGATACCGGGCCCATCGGACTGACCGGTGATACTGGGCCTACTGGACCCATCGGACTTACCGGTGACACTGGGCCTACTGGACCCATCGGACTTACCGGTGATACTGGACCTACTGGCGATACCGGACCCATTGGACCTACTGGTGATACTGGGCCTACTGGGCCTATTGGGCCTACCGGTGATACTGGACCTACCGGCCCCACCGGGCTTACGGGTGATACCGGACCCATTGGACCTACTGGCGATACTGGGCCTACTGGGCCTATTGGACTGACCGGTGACACTGGGCCTACTGGTGACACTGGACCTACCGGAACCATCGGACTCACGGGCGATACCGGGCCTACTGGACCCATCGGGCTGACTGGTGACACTGGACCTACCGGGCCCATCGGACTTACGGGCGATACCGGCCCAACTGGGCCGACTGGCAATACTGGACCTACCGGGCCCATCGGACTTACGGGCGATACCGGACCTACGGGCCCTACTGGACCCACAGGACTTACGGGCGATACTGGACCTACTGGCAACACCGGGCCTACCGGGCCCATCGGACTTACAGGTGATACCGGACCCACAGGACCTACTGGCGATACTGGACCTACCGGGCCCATCGGACTTACGGGCGATACCGGACCTACGGGTCCAACTGGCGACATTGGGCCTACTGGTGACACTGGACCTACCGGTGATACTGGACCTACTGGCCCCATCGGACTTACGGGCGATACCGGACCTACGGGTCCAACTGGCGGAGTAGTCAGTGCTTTTGGAGGCTTGATGTCGGAGCTGGGAACCTTAGCGTTGACCACCACACCGGTCACGGTTCCTATGACCATTCAAACCACGGCATCAGACAATGTTGACTATACAACAGCAAATACCATTACAATCGTAGAGAGCGGCGTATACCGTATTGACGTGCTTATAGCTGGAGCCAGTTCCTCAGATGAAGATGTTCTTGCCTCGTTTGTCATTAACGGAACGCCCCAAACCACCATGCAACAGTCCTTGCAGGCAACCAGTGATACAACGACCACATTTGCAATGGCAGACTATTATACACTCACCGCCGGAGACCTCCTGACACTTCAGATGCAGTCGCTCGTTGCACCAATTACTTTCTTCTTTCCCGCCACGGGATTAGGAGCACGCATATTGGTAGAGCGAATCGCTTAGAATATAAGTTGCTATATGCTATTATCAGAGGATTGCCATATGGTAATCCTCTGTAATTTATAGCAGAAATAGGCGATTTTATAGAACGGGGGGCAGCAGGTTCTATATCATAGTACATTTTTGGCATATATATCAATACAAAAAAGACGGAGAGGCCCTGCATATTAATACCTCTGTGTTTGCATATTTGACCAGCCAAAACCTCTATGTTGAAAACTTTGCTTCGCGTACCGTGGTAGAACGCTTTTCTAATGTGGTATGGCCATTGAACAAATTCTGTAAAGTACGAAACTCAAAGTTCTTCTCTTATAACAGGCAGAACAGGAATGCTCATTACTTTAACGCAATGCAATAACCTCAGTTGTTTATTTACATTGACTTTATGCATCCTCGCGCCTTTTACTTCTCCCGCAATCTCTTCCACAATCAGGGAAACCATTCTGTACTGTCCGCTTTATGGTACCCAGAAATACAGCAAAACCAGATTCTTTTATTATGATTTAGATGCCATCTTAGGTCACTGTGGCCATACTTTAGAGATATTTAAATGTTTAAACTCAAAGGGGCACTTGTATGCTACTGATGGAGATTCCATCGAATTGCTGCGGACAAAGTAATGTTTGAGCGCTTAGGTTATAGCCCGGAAATTTTAACGGTCATGCAAACAAACTTTTCCAATTACGGACGATCCTCATTCCTCAGAAGTCTATGGTGCCATTATTCACGTAATCAAAAAAAGGTACTGGCATTACAACAACAAGCCAGCTCCAGTAAATTATCAAAGACGCTTTGAAATTTATTTCGGAAAAGGATAGAAATAATGAAGTAAAAAAATCCTGTCAAAGATATATTAAAGCGTTGCGAATTGATATCAATCATGAATTTGAAGTGTTATATGAATTTTTAGAAAAAATTCATTCTGCCATGGCTGAGGACGGGCGTGTTGCTATCATTACTTTTTAACATGGTGAATATCGTCTCGTAAAAAAGTCCTTCTAAGGCTTCTATCGTGGAGGTATCTATAAAGAAATAGCTCCTAAGGCTATTCAGCCATCAGCAGCTAAATGTGGTTTTAATAGCCGTGCTCGATGTGCAAAATCTCATTAGTCTATAAAAGCTTAATAGGAATAGGGTAAGTCATTATAGAAACATAACACTGACTTTGGTTAGGCTTACCCCTTTTTAGGCTTGCGGTATCAGTGAAACATAGAAGCATCATTTGGGGTAATTAATAATTTTCTGTTATTTCATCTCCAATATCTACTTTTATATTCGCTTATTTTAGGAGGGTAAAAAATGTCGCTTCTCAGCCCAATCTTTGGTCCGAAACCACTTTCAAATTATAACACTTTCGGGTTAAAGTCTATTTTTACCACCTCAACTATTATTCGTCATCAATGAATATTCCTCTTATTTTATACTATTCTAAATCAGTATTTTTCAATATCCCAACTCGCTTTTATTATAACTTCTGTGAAAAGACAAAGGGAAATTCTCTGAAAACATGTAAAGTACTAAAAGTTTCCTAATCCCATTTCTCAGCATAAAATATATAGCAGGCATTATTATGCGCTGTTTTTATATTGACTAGTAAAATATGGGGAGGAATTACAATGAGCAATTCCGCACTACAAATCGACTTAAATGCTGCCTTATCAATCGGAACCGGATCAAATGTCCTCTTTGATTCAATCATTTATCTTTCAGGAAATATCAGCTATAATCCATCAACTGGCACTGTTACTATTCCTGAGGCTGGAAGATATGTTATTCATTGGTGGCTAGCAACACAGTCGTCAGCATCTTTAAATGGATCTGCTTTCGCCATATCCTCATCACAGGGAGACTTTATAATAGGTAATTCTCCTATAAAAACAGGAGAGGTGTATGGAGTTGGAATTATTGAGGTTACAGCTCCACCCGTTACTTTTTCTCTTGTAAACATTAGTACATCAACGGTATATTTTTCTCAACAGGTTCCGCTGAGGGGAACGCTGGTTGTCGTTGAGGATGAAACAGAAGAGATTACTGGACCTACTGGGCCTACCGGACCCACTGGACCTACGGGACCTACCGGCGCTTCCGGTATCACTGGGCCCACTGGGCCTGCCGGGCCTACGGGGCCTGCTGGTGACACGGGGCCTATCGGACCTACTGGCCCTACCGGTATTACTGGACCTACCGGATCTGTTGGTGCCACCGGGCCTACCGGACCTATCGGTGCCACCGGGCCTACTGGGCCTATTGGTGCTACTGGGCCTACCGGTTCTACGGGGCCTGTTGGATCTACAGGGGCTACTGGACCTACTGGTGATACTGGGCCCACCGGGCCTGCTGGTGACACTGGGCCTACCGGCGATACTGGACCCATCGGACCTACCGGCGATACCGGGCCTACTGGAACCATCGGACTTACCGGTGATACTGGGCCCACCGGGCCTGCTGGTGACACTGGGCCTACCGGCGATACTGGACCCATCGGACCTACCGGCGATACTGGGCCTACCGGACCTACCGGCGATACCGGGCCTACTGGAACCATCGGACTTACCGGTGATACTGGGCCCACCGGGCCTGCTGGTGACACTGGATCTACCGGGCCTATCGGACCTATTGGTGACACTGGGCCTACTGGACCCATCGGGCTAACGGGCGATACCGGATCTACTGGACCCATCGGACCTACTGGCGATACTGGGCCTACCGGGCCTATCGGTCTTACCGGTGATACTGGCCCCACCGGACCTACCGGCGATACCGGGCCTACTGGAACCATCGGACTTACCGGTGATACTGGGCCCACCGGGCCTGCTGGTGACACTGGACCTACCGGGCCTATCGGACCTACTGGTGACACTGGGCCTACCGGCGATACCGGACCTACTGGTGACACCGGGCCCACCGGACCTATCGGTCTTACCGGCAATACTGGGCCCACCGGGCCTACTGGTGATACTGGACCTATCGGCCTTACCGGCGATACCGGACCTACTGGTGACACTGGACCTACCGGGCCCATCGGACCTACTGGTGACACCGGATCCACTGGGCCCATCGGTCTTACCGGTGATACTGGCCCCACCGGGCCTACTGGTGACACCGGACCCACCGGGCCTACTGGTGACACTGGACCTACCGGGCCCATCGGACCTACTGGTGACACCGGGCCCATCGGTCTTACCGGCGACACCGGACCCACCGGGCCTACCGGACCCATCGGACCTACTGGTGACACCGGACCCACTGGGCCCATCGGTCTTACGGGCGATACCGGACCCACTGGGCCTATCGGACTTACTGGCGATACTGGGCCCACCGGACCTACTGGTGATACCGGGCCCATCGGACTTACTGGCGATACCGGGCCTACTGGTGACACTGGACCTATCGGACTTACCGGCGATACTGGGCCCACCGGACCTATCGGGCTTACCGGTGATACCGGACCCACCGGACCTACCGGTGATACCGGACCTAATGGGCCTACTGGCGACACTGGACCCACCGGGCCTACTGGTGACACTGGACCCACCGGACCCATCGGACTTACCGGCGATACCGGACCCACTGGGCCTACTGGCGACACTGGACCCACCGGGCCTACTGGTGACACCGGGCCTACCGGACCCATCGGACTTACCGGCGACACCGGGCCTACTGGTGACACTGGACCCACCGGACCCATCGGATTTACCGGCGATACCGGGCCCACCGGACCAACCGGTGACACTGGGCCCACCGGACCTATCGGACTTACCGGTGATATCGGACCCACCGGACCTGCTGGTGACACTGGACTTACCGGCGATACCGGACCTACAGGGCCTACTGGCGACACTGGACCCACTGGGCCTACTGGTGACACCGGGCTCACCGGACCTACTGGTGATACCGGGCCTACCGGGCCCATCGGACTTACTGGCGATACCGGGCCTACTGGTGACACTGGACCTATCGGACTTACCGGCGATACTGGGTCCACCGGACCTATCGGGCTTACCGGTGATACCGGACCCACAGGACCCACCGGACCCATCGGACTTACCGGCGATACCGGACCTACAGGGCCTACTGGCGACACTGGACCCACTGGGCCTACTGGCGACACTGGACCCACCGGACCCATCGGACTTACCGGCGATACCGGGCCCACCGGACCTACTGGTGACACTGGGCCCACCGGACCTATCGGACTTACCGGTGATATCGGACCCACCGGACCTGCTGGTGACACTGGACCTACTGGGCCCACCGGACCTACTGGTGACACCGGACCCACTGGGCCTATCGGACTTACCGGCGATACCGGACCCACTGGGCCTACTGGTGACACCGGGCCTACCGGACCTACCGGACCTATCGGGCTTACCGGGGACACCGGACCTACCGGACCTACCGGTGATACCGGGCCTACCGGCGATACCGGGCCAGCCGGCCTTGCATCAGGAAATATTATTCCTTTTGCGACAGGTTATGTAAATGCAACACCTGCCACAAACTCTTCTGGTGCATCATCAGCTATTTCTTTAACCGGCTATGGTGAAAGTGCAACAACGTTAACCCTGACATCCGCAACCACCTTTTCAATCAATACAGCAGACGGCTGGTATACCTTTACAATGCCAGTCGATGGAACACTTCAGTCAATTTATGCAAACTTTGCTACAGTTGCAGCATTTACACCAACTACCAATGTAACATTGTATGTGGCAATAGCAACTGCCCCATCGAACAGCGCGGATTATACAATTATCACCAGTACAATTACACCGGCAACCCAGCCCTATACGCAGGGAACTGCCTATGGAGCTTATGTAACCCGGGCAGGCTCCTCCACCGGACTGAACGTCCCGCTTACCGCAGGTACTCAGGTTGCGATCGTATTAGGATTTACTACCAGTGGCGGTACACAGGCACAAAGTCTGCCTTTCTTCTATTCAGGTGGCCTGTATATACAATAACAATGAGCAAACAAAAAGAATCAATTCTATTTAGCTCGTAATAATTGAAACTAAAAATCAGCACACTCTTCCCTTTTTAGAGGAGAGTGTGCTGATTTTAATGAAAACTTTAAGCAATGCCAACATTCTTTTTTCGCTCTTGCGGAAGCTCCTACTGAGCCAATGCATTTTTCCCTGTCTTAGCTACTTCCTCATCTTCTTTTCCAATCAGCTTTTTAATTCCTTCAAAAGCAACAATCACGCCGAGTATGAGCAGGAGTACTGCAAATACAAGCTGCAGCGCATTTCCAAAT
The DNA here is from genome assembly GCF_000526995.1 of Lacrimispora indolis DSM 755. Taxonomy (NCBI): domain Bacteria; kingdom Bacillati; phylum Bacillota; class Clostridia; order Lachnospirales; family Lachnospiraceae; genus Lacrimispora; species Lacrimispora indolis. The sequence continues at coordinate 1,443,937 of NZ_AZUI01000001.1, forward strand.
ACAAACTGTCCGGAAAGTGCTGTGATCAGTTCCTTAATCTTTAATCCAAGCGCTGTGAAGGTCACGCCCAACATAATGACCATTGGCCCCCAGAGCATAAAGCCCTGGCGGTTTGTTTTCTTTAAGTATACGGCGCAAGCTATCAATGCCAGTGCGGACAAGAGCTGATTGGCGGAACCAAACAGCGGCCAGATACTGGCATATCCTGCCTGGGACAGAGCATAGCAGAGCAGCAGAGTCAGGATGGTAGAAACATATTTATTCGTCAGAAATTTATTCAACGAACCTTTTTTCTCTGGTTCCATGGAATCATCAGTAAAAAATTCCTGAAATGCGATACGCCCCACACGGGCCACAGAGTCCAGACTGGTCAGTGCAAACGCGGATATGGACAGAGTTATGAGCGTATAACACACAGATTCCGGCAAACCCAGGCTGGTTAAAAACACAGCGATGGCCCTGGCAAAAAGCTGGGGTGGCGTGCCTGCCGGCAGCCCTTCCTTTGTTGCTATAAATCCGGCTGCAATCAGCGCAGTAATTGCCAACAGGCTTTCCAGCAGCATGGCACCGAAGGAAACAGGTAAAATATTTTTCTCATTTTTGATCTGCTTTGATGCAGTTCCCGAAGCTACCAGAGAATGGAACCCTGATACGGCTCCGCAGGCAATGGTAACAAACAGGGTCGGAAACAAATAGGATACGCTTCCATTGGTACCAACCAGTTTGAATCCGGTAAAGGATGGCAGATTCATAGAAGGATTGTATACCAAAATCCCAAAAACAGCTCCGACAATCATGGCAATGAGCAAATAACTGTTCAGATAATCACGAGGCTGTAAAAGTGCCCATACCGGTGTAACACAAGCAACCAGCACATATAAGAATACAAAAATCAGCCAGGAACTCTGGGGGATATATACCGGAAAAGCAAGGCCAAGCCCAACGGCCAGCACAAGAAAAACTATGGCAGTCAATGTGTTTACTATTTTTCCGAATTTTGTGTATTTCAGGAAATATCCAAGAGCCACGGCAAATACGATAAACAGCAGGGAAGTCGTGGCAACGGCACCATTTGCCGGAATCGCCGCACCATCGGCAGAAAAACCGTTAAAGGTTCCCGCAACAATATCTGCAAAGGCAGCTACCACCAGGATGGAAAACAGCCAGGTAAATAATAGGAATAACTGTTTTCCCAATTTTCCTATATAAAGTTCAATAATGTATCCAATGGAACGCCCTTTGTTCTTTACAGACGCATACATAGAAGAAAAATCCTGTACTGCTCCAAAGAAAACACCGCCCAGCAGTATCCAGAGCATAACCGGCAGCCAGCCAAACATGGCAGCCTGAATCGGTCCGTTTATGGGGCCTGCACCTGCAATTGATGCAAACTGATGTCCAAAAACAACATTGGTATCAGCAGGAACATAATCCACTCCATCCTCCATTTCAAAAGCAGGAGTCTTCGCTTTCGGATCGATCCCCCATGTCCTGGCAAGATATCTGCCATAGATTAAATAGGCGCCGCCTAATACCACAACGGCCAGCAGCATCATTGTTAAACCATTCATACTCTCTCTCCTTTTCCATTTTAATAAGAACTTTCATTCCTAATAACAATCGATAAACCGAAAAAAACGTCCCTGCATCAAAAGATGCAGAGACGAATCAATCAATCCGCGTTACCACTCTGTTTGCCACGCAAACGCAGCCACTTCAATCCACTGCCTGTCGGGCAGCAGCTCTTTGTTAACGGAAAGATCCCCGTCCAAACCTAATCGCATTTCCTGTCGGGAAAGCTTTCAGCCCGGAACTCCTGGGCGAGATCATGCTCTTTCCTTTGCGCCCTTTCCACCAGCCGGGCCGCTCTCTGTAAAGGAATGTGGGGCGGAGTCATGATATGTCCCAATCATCATTTTTTCGATATAACTCTTGTTGAAGAGCAGTGTATCACTTTACTTTTGGAAAATCAAGAAATTTTAACGTTTTCTTTATACCTAATATCCATAGCTTCCATAACCCCAGGTTATATACAGGACCTTCCGGTTTTAAACGACAATAATACCGCCGTTTTTCTCTATATTTACCACCGGATGCCTCTTAAAATAATCCAGGGACAGCTGTGGGACCTCTTTGTTAATACGCTTTAATATCCGGCATTCCTTGTATACCTCATATCCGCCAGTACCGCTGGCCCGGTAATCGCTCATGCAGAGACTTAAGGAACGGCCTGCAAGAGGCTCTCCCCTATACAGGATCCTTTTCACCCGGTTTCCCACAGATTCTTTTAAGTCCACTTCAAAGGTAATGCCGGAAAAATAGTCATAATTATAATGTTCCACCTTTGGCTTTAAGAATACATCTGAAATCTTTAACTCCCCATCTCTTAGAGTAAAGTATTCGGCGCACCGCTCCAAGGCCTTCTTAAGGGATCCCTCATTTACTTCCAGGACCACAAGGGTATTGGAAAACGGATACACCCGCACCAGATCCCGCATGGTCACATGGTCCGGCAGGCTGATGGACGAATTTCCCAGGCCAACACAGGAGATATCAGCTCCCGAATATTCCAGCTGGACCTGGTTAAAAAAATCTGCAATGGCTGACCCTTTAAGAGCCATCTCAAGCTTACCCTTTTCCGGAACCGGCTCTTTTAAGCGGCCGATGTCCACATCCAGCCATTCCTGCACCGCCTCTTCCAAAGGCAGCAGGGATTCGTATGGCTCTTTTCCATGAACTCCCCCGGCAGGGCAGATGGAGGAATCCACAGAAACTTTTCCATCCTCCACCCTGATATCCACACAGGCGTACTGCAGGGCATTAGGGGCAAGCTGCAGGGTATGAGTTCCATAAAGCTCTCTTCCTGGAACAGACATGTGCTGGTGGGCAGTCAAAAGGAGGTCATAATCCAGCTCCCTTAAAATGCGGCAGCCCACATTTTCCCCCGTAGTACTTAAAACCGTTCCGTTGTCAAGATCACACTCATAGCCGCCGTGATAAATGCATACGGTAACATCCGCCTGACTCTTTAATCGTAACAGTTCCTCCGAAGCCGCTTCAAACGCATCGGTGATCCGGATCTTTTCCAAGTGCTCCGGCTGTTCCCATACGTTTACATAATCCGTTACAACTCCTGTCACTCCCAAGCGGAGCCCGTTCTCCAGGGTAAAGATATGGCTCTTTACTATCCTGGCCTTACCTTCTAAATCCCTGGCATTGGCACAAAGGCAGACTCCCTGAAGGGCCTGAAAGTACTCCGCAAGGCGCTCATAGCCGAAATTAAAATCATGGTTGCCCGGAACAACGGCATCATAGCCTGCCGCGTTGTATACCCTTGCAATTGGGTCTGCTTCCGGAACAACCTCCATCTGAGAAGAAATGTAGGTTGCCAGGGGAGCCCCCTGGAGCGTATCCCCTCCGTCAAAAACAAGGGTATTTCCGTCCTTCTTAAAGTTGGAGATGCAGTTTAAAAGACCCATAGGCCGCTCTTCTCTGTCCCCGTAAGAAGTGGGAAATAAATATCCGTGAACATCTGAAGTGTAATAAATTCTTGCCTGTTTCTCCAACTGATCACCCCCTGGCCAGCTTCACGCGGATTTTGGTAGATATGTACTCCACGATGAGAACCAGGATCACCAGACCCACCAGAATCGCTCCCGCCTCATTCCACCGGTAGGAATTCATGGCAAAAATCAGGGGCGCGCCGATGCCTCCGGCTCCCACCAGCCCCAGAACCGTTGCATCCCTTAAATTAATGTCAAACCGGTAGATTACCGTTGATGCGAAATTTGGAATCAGCTGAGGCAGAATTCCATACCGTATCTTCTGAAATGTGTTGCAGCCGCAGGCATCCAGGGATTCCAAAATCCTGGTGTCTAAGTCTTCTATGGCTTCAATATACATCTTTGATACCATGCCGATGGAACAGACGGACATGGTTAAAAGTCCGGTGAATGCGCCGGGTCCGCTGACACGTATGAACATAAGGCCATATACAAAGGCCGGAATAGTCCTCACAGCCATGATCACCAGACGGCTGAGATAGGCAATGGGGGCCGGCATCAAATTGGAAGCAGATAAAAAGGACAAGGGAATGGCAAGAAATGCCCCCACAAGGGTCCCTAAAAATGCAATACAAATCGTTTCCAAAAGAAGGTAGGGAACTCCCTGTACGGTTAGGTTAAACAGCAGCTTCCTGTCGGGATGAAATATCCCGTTTAAAATATTTCCGGCGATTTTAAGTCCCCCAAGACCACCGCCTGAAAAGTCTACGGCAGATCCGGACCATAAAATGAGAGCCAGTACGATGATGGACACGGTGATCCGGTAAACCGTGTTTCTTGGGCGCTCTTCATATGCTTTTTCAATCTGTTTATTCATCTGTCAGCCCTCCTACACCAGCTTCCGGCGGCAGTAACGGCTCACCGACTCGATCAAAAATACGGCAACAAACAGCATGATAAGAATCATGCCCACACTGGGGTATTCCCTCCAGCCTAATTTCTCATTGAGGATCAGCCCCAGGCCGCCTGCACCTACATAACCTAAAATGGCCGCATAGCGGACATTTCCCTCAAAACAGAACAATCCATTGGAAATATAGGAAGGAAGCACCTGAGGAATGATGGCGCTTACAAAGGCCCGGACCTTGGTTGCTCCAATGGCTTCCATGGCTTCAAAGGCTCCCATATCGGCAGTCTCGATCTCTTCATATAAAATCTTCCCCATATAGGCAAAGGTAAAAACCCCAATGGCCGTGGTTCCTGCCAAAGTGCCCAGGCCGAACACATAGGTGGCAATAAGAGCAGTCACCAGGGTAGGAAGGGTTCTTACAACGCTTAAGAACAGCCTCATCACGCTGACCGCTGCAGGGCTTTTTATAATGTTGGTGGAAGCAGCCATTGCAAAGGGAATGACCAGCACCGCCCCTGTCACTGTCCCAAGAAGAGACATTTTAATGGTGTCAAACAGGGGCTTCCACACCTGGGAGCTGTAGGAAAAAGCGGGAGGAACCATCATTCCCAGAATAACAAAGAACTGATTACCCCTTTCTGCTAAGACCCTCATATCAAAACCGGTGATTTTTACGGACAGCACGGTTAAGAACACCAGGATCAATGCCGCCAGAGGAAGCCTGGAAAACGGCCGAAAGACGGTCTTTCCGTTGGACAATACCATTTTCCTGGGCGGAAATATCTTGTCATAGAAACTCATCCTGCCGCCTCCTCTTCTTTTCCTTCATATATTTCATTTAAAATATCCTGGGTAACTTCCGAAGCAGGGCCGTCGTACACGATCTGTCCCGCCCTTATGCCCACGACCCGGCTGGCATATTGGAGCGCTAAGTCCACATGGTGGATGTTTAGCAGGATGGTAATGTTCATTTCTTTGTTGATCCTTAAGAAATCACCCATGACTTGTTTTGCAGTGACCGGGTCAAGGGAAGCCACCGGCTCATCCGCCAGGATGATCTGGGGATTCTGGGCCAGGGTTCTTGCAAGAGCAACCCTCTGCTGCTGGCCTCCGGACAACTGATCCGCACGGACAAAGGCCTTGTCAAGGATCCCCACCTTGTCAAGAGCCTCCAAAGCTCCCAGCTTATCCTCTTTTGGGTAAATGCCCAATAAAGCCTTTAGAAACGGCAGATCCGGCACCTTTGACATGAGAACATTGTTAATGACCAGGGTCCTGGTCACCAGGTTAAAGGACTGAAAGATCATGCCGATCCTGCGGCGGAAACGCCTTAACTCCTTTCCCTTTAACTGCATCACATCGGTCCCATTCACGGTTAAGGTTCCTCCTGTAATGTCATGCATGCGGTTGATGGTCCGGAGAAGTGTGGATTTTCCTGCACCGGAAAGGCCGATGATCGCCACAAATTCCCCCTGTTCAATTTTCAGGTTAATATCTTTTAAGGCATGAAAGCCATTGGGATACTTTTTGTCCACCTGATTAAATTCAATCATATTTTCCTCATTTCCCAGGATAGAGAGAGGAGGCGCCGCAAATGTTTTCCGTTTACGACGCCTCCGCAGCCTGTGTGTATTATTTATTTTGCATTTAATTCCTTGATCATCTTCTGTGCCGCACGTTCATTATCGTAATCAGAACTCTGTGCCGGCTTATATCCCTTATGGCTGTAGATGGCAATGACTTCCTTGCCCTCATCCGTATTGCCGATGTTGATAAATGCGTTCTGAACTGCCTTTTTAAAATCATCATCCATGATTTTGGAAGTCTTGCTCACGCTGACCGTATCATTGAAAATGGGAGGAGTCACACCGATGACACCTGTTTCTTCCCAGATGGAGCCGGCTCTGCCATATTCGGATTTCCATTTCTCCTCATAGTCCCTGCGGGCATCTGCATAGGTACAGAGAACATCCACCTGACCGGAAGCAAGTCTTGCAAATGCGCTTCCATAGGAATCAGACTGTACTGCATGGGAAAGGTTTAACATGTTTTTCTGGAAATTATCCTGAAGCCATAAGGATGGGTAAATGTATCCTGCCGGTGAGGAGGATGACATAACGCTCCAGTTTGCTCCGTCTAAATCCTCAAAGGTCAATGCTTCGCCCTTGTTTACCTTGTCTGTCAATGCTTTCCCCTTTTCAGAAGGACCTGCAATGATAAGAGCCCGGTAGGAAGTTGCCTGGTCCGTAGTGCCTTCCGTGGCCTTTCCGTCATTCCAGTCCTTTGCAGAATCGGAGTTTTTGCTCAGTGCATCTCTGGTGGCCGTAAGAATTACTTCTGCCCCATCATCATAAAGGACATAAGTACCTCCGGGAATCAGGCCGATATCCGCAGTGCCTGCAGAAAGGGCTTCTCCAACCGCTTCGTAGCTGGTTCCTACCGTGATCACTACTTCACCGATATCATAACCTTCTTTTCCCAGCTCTGACTTCAGCATGTCTTTTAAAGGCTCTGTGGCGGTTACGATCTCTTCCGGTTCTCTGGAAGGAACAAAATATACGTTCAGTTTGTCAATCTTCTTGTTCTCAGCTTTTGCCTCCGCCTTTGTGGTCTCTCCTGCCGCAGGCGATGCTGCCTCTGTCCCTGCTGCGGTTGTGGCTCCTGTTTGGCTGCCGCCAGAACATCCTCCGATCATTGCTGCACAAAGTGCTGCTGCCATTAATACAGAAACTGTTTTTTTCATACTGCTCTCCTTTTCCGTGATTCATCGGTTCTTGGGATCATGGGTCATCACGCACTGTCCCCGACTTCAAGCTTTGTTGGGAGATAAATTGTCATATTGTCTTTACGGCCTTCCTGGATCTGTTCCAGCAGAAGCTTGATCGCTGTCTGCCATACGATATCAGGAAACATCCGGACCTTAGTATAGGACGGCCATTTGGATTCCAGGGTCTCAATATCCTTATAGATGACCACTGCCACATCCTTTGGGACACGCAGGCCCGCATCCTGGAACGCTTCCAATGCGCCTTCCGCCACTTCTTCGCTTCCTAAGAGCACCGCTTCCGGCAGACGGCCTGATTCCACAGCCCGTTTTGCCTGCTCATAGCCGCTTTCCCTGCTGATATCGCCTATGTAAAAATTCTCTTCTTTGTAAAGGCCTCTCTGCATAAAAGCTGCCTGGATTCCTTCCAGCCTCCTGTAACCGATCTTTACCTGGCCTTCCTCATAAAGGCCTCCTATGTAGCCGACGCTGCAGTATTTTTTCCGTTCCATGAGATAATCCAGCATTTCATGGATCCCCTTATTAAAATCCATAACAATGCTGTCGTACTCATAATCCTTTGGATCCGAATTAATGAATACAATAGAATAGCTCTGCATCCGCAAAAACTCCATCTCTTCCTCAGAAAAAACGCCGAAGGCCATGATACCGTCGTACTGTCCCGGCTTATTTTTATCCAGCCGTTCAAAACGCACATCATTTTTCCCTGACATGGATTTTACGATCACGTCCAGGGAGGAAAGCCTGATGTTGGTTCTGTCCTTCCGGATAATATGCCAGTCAGCCACTCCTATGACAATTCCTCTTTCTTTCTGCGTATGACGCCTCCTGGGTGGGACATATTTTAATTCGTGGGCAATTCTAAATATCCTTTTTTTCACTTCCGGGCTCACCACAATGGTATCGTCCTGGTTCAAGACCCTTGACACCGTTGCAATGGATACATCCGCAAGCTGCGAAATTTCTTTTATTGTAGCCATAATCTATATCCTCACCTTTCAATTTTCATTATAATTGCAGTTTCTGCCACCGTCAATAAGCAAAGTAAAATTTTACTAAATTTTTACCATACTGTTACTATAAGTTTAAAAAAAGGATGTCCCAAACGTATATTTCAAAACAGCAAACATACTTGAGACATCCTCTCCCTACACCCATATGGCCTTACCCACAGGATCCATAACCTTATCCGGAATGCCGCTTGACCGGCAGCAGCAGACCCGGTTTCCTCTCCATGGCCTCTCATTATAAGGCCGGTATAAGGCTTTTTAAGGGACAGGCTTCTCCCCGTTTCCTCCCAGGTTCAGCTTTGCAAAGGCATCTGCAAAGGCTGAATTAATGGGTTGACTCCCTTCCTTTTTCTGTTCGTTCAAATACTTTGACACATCCCTTTTGGATACTCCGGCACCTTCCCTGGCACGCCTTTCTTTAAAGGAAGAGAGCTTTTCCTTATAGCCGCATTTGCAGATAAAGATCTGTCCATCCCCTTTTCCCTTAAGCTCCAGCTTCTTATGGCAGACCGGACATCTGGCATTGCTGGTCCTGGAGACCACCTCCCTGTGACCGCATTCCCGGTCCTGGCAAACAAGCATCTCACTGTTTTTCCCCTTTACTGCCAGCATCCGCTTTCCGCAGACCGGGCATTTGTGACTGGTTAAGTTGTCATGGTTAAAGCTGCCTTCCCCTGACCTGATCTGATGGATCAATTCCCCGGAGTACTGCCTGATGTCCTTCATGAATGCGGCCCGCTTTAATTTTCCTCCTGCAATTTCAGATAATTTCATCTCCCATTGGGCGGTAAGCTCCGGTTTTTTTAAATCTTCTGGCACAAGGTTAAGGAGCTGCCTGGCCTTGGAGGTCAGATAAATATCCTTCCCCCGCTTTTCTAAAAGAAAGCCGGAAAACAGCTTTTCAATGATATCCGCTCTTGTAGCCACGGTCCCAAGTCCCCCTGTTTCTCCCAAGGCCTTCGCCATGTCCTTGTCCTTTGTTTCCATATAAGAAACCGGATTTTCCATGGCAGTGAGAAGGGACGCTTCCTGAAACGGGGCCGGAGGCTTTGTTTTTCCTTCCGTCATGGTCACAGTCAGCCCTGTGATACGGTCCCCTTTTTTCATGGCAGGAAGATTCTGCTCCTTTAATTCCTGCTCTTCCTCTTCCTCATCCTGATTATCATAAACTTCCTTCCAGCCCTGGGCTTTCACGGTCTTTCCCCTGGCCGCAAGTGTCTCTCCACCTAAATCCAGGGTAATTTCCGTCTGTTCATATTCAAAGGGCGGATACAGTACAGCTAAAAATCTGCGGACCACCAGATCATAGATCTTCCGCTCATCAATAGTCATATGGTCCAGCTGGACAAACTGCTCTGTTGGAATGATGGCATGATGGTCCGTCACCTTCTTATCGTTTACAAAGGAAGGAGCTGCCTTGATTTTCTGGTTTGCCAGCCTTCCGGCCAGCTTCCGGTACGGCCCAACGCCGCAGGCTTCCAGCCTTTCCTTTATTGATGGAACAATATCCGAGCTTAAATACCTGGAATCCGTTCTGGGGTAAGTCAGGACCTTGTGGTTTTCATAGAGCCTCTGCATGATGTTCAAAGTCTCTTTTGCAGAATAGTTAAACCGGCGGTTGGCTTCCCTTTGAAGCTCTGTCAGATCATAAAGCTGAGGCGGATCCGTTTTCTTTGGAGCGCTTTTCACCTCAGTGATCACTCCTTCGCCTATTGCCTTCATATGATCAAAAAGGGCTTCCACCCGGTCCTTGTCAAAGGAACGGAAGCTTTTTGATTTCTCATCCCGCCAGGTAAAGGAAAGGGCCGGACTGGCACATTTGGCCGTTATCCCATAATAGGGCTTTGGAACAAAATTTTTGATTTCTTCCTCCCGCCTTGCGATGATGGCAAGGGTGGGAGTCTGTACCCGGCCGCAGCTTAAGCTGGCATTGTACTTACAGGTCAGCGCCCTGGTGGCGTTGATGCCCACCAGCCAGTCCGCCTCGGCGCGGCACATGGCAGCATCGTATAAGTTGTCGTACTCATGACCGTTTTTTAATTTTGCAAATCCTTCTTTAATGGCTTTGTCTGTGACGGAAGAGATCCACAGCCTTTTTATTGGCTTTTTATTCCCTGCCTTCTCCAGGATCAGCCTGGCCACAAGCTCCCCCTCCCGTCCGGCATCGGTAGCAATGATGATTTCTCCCACATCTGCCCGGTGGATCTGGGCTTTTACCACCCGGTACTGCTTTCCGGTCTGTTTGATGACTTCCAGCCGGAACTGGTCCGGCATCATGGGAAGATCCTCCATTTTCCATTCCTTATATTTGGGATCGTAATCTTCCGGGTCAGCCAATGTGACCAGATGGCCCAGCCCCCAGGTAACCACATAAGTCTCCCCTTCTATTACTCCGTCATGATTTTTTGTACAATGAAGCACCCGGGCAATATCCCTGGCAACCGACGGCTTTTCTGCTATAATTAAAGATTTCATTTCATTCCTCCAAACTCAACTCTCACCCAATTATAGCGTATTGTCCTGGTTATTACAACTTTTACCTTGTATCCGGACCTTTTTATTTTCCAGTTAGATTCACATCAAAAAAGCCGGCCCTGTCATGCGGTAACAGGAGCGGCTTTTTTGCAGGAGTCATGATCCTTCACGGGTCAAATGAAGGATACAATCAGAGGGTTAGTCTGATGTTAGAATATTCACACGGAGTTAGTTTAAACTAACTATAGTTATAATACCACAAACCCGCTTAAAATACAAGGTTTTTTTTGAGAGTATTTCTCATTTTCAAGCTCCAGACCTTTCCTTATAATCCGGATAGGAATGAAACAGGCCTTTGACCACATCATAGGACATCTTCCTTCTGCGGAACTCATCAACGATCCCCTTATTGTTCATGGTTCTGGGCCTGCTGCCGAACCATTCATCACTGACCCGGACATCGCAGAATTGCCAGATATAAATACCGCAGATCTCACGGTGATCCAATACTGCCCGGATCTGGTTCTCCAATGCTTTGGCCTGGTATTCCTCAGACCACTTGCACATGGTCTGGGACCGATATCCGTAAATTGCACCTGCTCCGATCTCAGTCACAAGAAACGGCTTGTCTCTGCCTTGGCTCTCAGCCTGGACCCAATGGTAAATATCCTCCACATAATCTCCTACAGGCGTATCATGGTACCACTCCGGGTATAAGTTGTAGGATACGATTTCAGGAAGTCCCAGACAGATATCTGTTTTAAATTTACAGCTGGCAGAGGATCTTGGCCGTGTATCATCCAGGCTTTTGATCAAATCATACTGCTTTTTATAACAGTCATAGCCATATTCCGTGTCACTGGCGCATTCATTTAAGATTCCCCATATGATAACGGACGGATGGTTTATATGGGCGGTGATCATTTCTTCAATACAGCGTTCCGCCTGTTCCTCAAAGTTGGGATTTTTCATCTGCTCCAAAGTCAGCCCTCTGGCATGATTTTCTTCCCATACGAGAATTCCCTGTTCATCACATAAATCCAGAAAAAGCTCATCATTGGGATAATGGGAGGTACGGATGGAATTGGCGCCCAAATCCCTGGCGATCAGCAGATCCTGCTGCATTGCGGAAAAAGGAAGGGCACAGGCGAACATGGGATGATCTTCATGGCGGCAGAAGCCCTTGATGAGAAGCTTCCTGCCATTAAGAAGGATATCCTTTCCTTCTGTTTTGATCTCCCGGTACCCGATCCGGTCGATCAAATCGTCAATTTCCCTCCCATTTTCCGTAAGGATCCCGCGGATCTCATAAAGCCTGGGATTTTCCATCTCCCAGGTTTCCACCTCCCCGGGGAAAATATCAGCCTCAACCAGTCTTTCCTCTTCCGGACCAATGACGGCCTCATCAATCACAACACGCCTTCCATTGAGCTGGATTATGAGTCCATACCCTTTTTCTTCCGCTGATAAATTTTTTATTTTTACCAATACTTTTGTATTCCAGCCCTCTTCCAGCCGGACAGGAACTGCATGAATAAACTCAATAAAAGCATCTTCCAGAGTTTCCAATACAACTCCTCTGCTGATCCCTCCATAGCTCATATAATCATTGGGCACGTGCAGAGCACTGTTTTCATGGAAGGAATTATCCGCATACACCTCCAATAAATGATCCCCTTTGGAGACATTTTTTACGATAAAAGAAAAGGGAGTATAAGCATTATAATGCTCACCGATTACCCTTCCATCCAGGCATACCCTTGCGGTATGGCTCACACCTTTAAATACCAGCCTGATGTTGCCTTCTGCCTCCATGGTTCTTGAAAAGAGCCCTGTTCCCCGGTAATTTGATAAATCCGGAACCGTCTCCCAGCAGCAGGGAACAGCTACGCTGTATTTTTCATCTTTATGTTCCCCTGCACACGGGGATAAATTCCACAAGCTGCCGCTTAGCTCCCTGGTTTCCCTGATTTTATTGGTTTGAAATGTTCTGATCATTTATTTCCCTCTGTCTTATCTCAGACTTAAATCTTCCTGCTATTCTATGGTTTCAACAAGTCTTTTCATATAATTAATATCACTTTTCAGCTTTTCTTCTGAACTGTCTGCAGAAGAAAAGTCCTCAAATGTGATAAATCCGTCATAGCCAACCTCTTTCAGAGCCCGGAAACACCTTTCAAAGTCTGCATGCCCCTCTGCAAACGGAGCCCAGGTGGGAAGATATTTTTCTTTTCCATCCACAGGTTCCTTCACCCATTTGGCATTTTTTACGTGGATCTGATCCAGATACGGTCCTAAAATTTCAAAAGCCATCTTGTATTCTTCAAAGCCTTCATAGATCACATTTCCTGTATCATAGATCACGCCGATATAATTGGGATCAAACTGTGAGGCCAGACGGTACGCCGCGCTTGCAGACGGGGTAATGGTTCTCATATGCATTTCAAAAGCAGCCTTAACGCCGTGCTTTTTTGCCAGCTCCTCAACCTGCTTAAATCCTGCTGTTGCCTCTTCAAATAATTCGCCGTAAGTCCGTTTCCCGTCATAGGAAGGGGCATTGACCCTGATCCGTCCGCAGCCCATGGCCTTTGCCGCTGCCATACACCGTTCAATCCTGTCTCCGCTGTCCGAACATTTTAAATAGGTGGCCAGGGCATGAATGCAGATTCCGTACCGGTCGGTGAGAGCCTTTATTTCCTCCGCCTTTTTATCAATGGTTTCAATATCAATGGTGCAAAGATTGTTTCTCCAGTAAGAGGGCTCTTCCTTTAAGATTTCAGGATCATCAGGAATATCTGTTACCCTCCAGTCCACTCCGTCATACCCCAATTCTTTCATCTTTGATAATGCCTGTTCCGGCGTCATATCCGGCACACTTACTGTAAATAGTGAATATTTCATTGTCTCTCCTTTCTCATTACCCTTTGATACCGGAGCTTGCGACCCCTTCCACAAAATATCTCTGCAGGAATACGAAGAGGATCAGCACCGGTATCAGCGCTACTGTGGCTGCTGCCATGATCTGTGCATAGTTAGAGGAATACTGGGTATTAAACATCCGCAGCATCAGCTGTATGGTTTTATTTTTCTGGGACGACAGATAAATAAGGGGGCCCATAAAATCATTCCATTCAAAGGTAAAAGAGGTTATGCAAAGGGTTGCCACTGCAGGCCTTGATAAGGGAAGCATCAGCTTTGCCCATATGCCGTACTCACTTAACCCGTCAATTCTGGCTGCCTCTAACAGTTCCCCCGGAATGCCGATAAAAAACTGTCTCATGAGGAATACCCCCATAGCAGTAAACGCATGCATCAGGATTATCCCAAGATGGCTGTCCGTCAGCCCTAACCATGTCATAAGCTTATACTGGGGAACCATATAAACCTGCCAGGGAATGGATATGGTCATTACATACAGCATAAACAGCGTATCCCTTCCCTTAAATTCCAGCTTCGCAAAGGCGTAGGCTGCAAAGCTGGAGGTAATAATCTGAAGGACCGTAGTAAACAGCGTTAACTTGGCTGTATTTAAGAAACCGGTCAAAAGCGGGACCTTTTTCCATATCTCCAGATAGTTTCCCCATTGGGGTTTAGGGGGCAGCCATACAATGGGAAACGAAAACACATCTTTCTCCAGCTTTAAGGATGCGGATATCATCCATGCAAAGGGGATCAGCATAACAACCGCCATCAGAATAAGAGCGGCATAAATAAACACGTTCTTGCCTCCGGAGGCAATTACTTTCATTTGATTCCTGCTCATAAAACTGCCTCCTTACAGATAGCTTGTGAATTTCTTTTCACCCTTAAACTGGATGAGAGTTACCATCATGATAATTCCCAACAATACCATGGCCACCGCACTGGCATAGCCGAATTTTGAGCTGATGAATGCACTGTTATAAATGTGGTAGGCCAGTACCTTGGTCGCCTCCCCAGGGCCTCCCTGGGTTGTGATATACATGGTATCATAGGATTTAAAGGTGGATACCATAAGCATCATCAGAATGAAAAAGGTGGTGGGAGTCACACTTGGCCAGGTAATATGTAAAAACTGTTTCCATTGATTGGCTCCGTCTAAAGACGCCGCTTCATACAATTCTCCTGAAACTCCCTGGAGAGCCGCTAAATAAACCACCATATAATAACCCATGCTTTTCCAGACTGTAAGGCCGATGATGGTGGGCAGGGCCCACTTCGTGGAAGCTGCCCACCTGGGAGGGTTTAACATCCCTAAAGCCATGAGAATGCTGTTAACAGGACCCCGGTCCGGATTAAACAGGGCCATCCATACAACGGCTACTGCCACAAGAGACGCCACATAGGGAAAGAAAAGAACGGAACGGAAAAATACGCGTCCTTTTAACTCCTTGTTCATCAATATCGCCAGAGACAATGCAAATACCATGGTAACAGGCACAGTTACCAGAGTATAACACAGTGTGTTTTTCAGTGCAATCCAGAAGCTTGAATCTTTTGTAAACATTGTTATAAAATTTTTTAATCCCACAAATCGGATAGGATTGCCCGAATCCCACTCACAAAAGCTTAAAAGCAGTGAGAATACAATAGGTATTAATGTGAAAATAAAAAAACCGATCAAATTGGGAAGAATAAAAGAGTATGCCACCAAAGTCTTCTTTCTGGCCAGCGGCTTTTTGTTTTTTTTCGGATCATGTTCCTTTCTCACAGATTCCTCCTTTCCCAGGCCGGCACTTTCCGGCTGTTTACTGTTTTTCTGCTTCTGAAACTCTGTCATAAAGCTGTTTAAGCCCCTCATCCACAGTAACGCTCTTGGTCATGATTGCGCTGTGCTGTTCCTGTAAAATATTATCAATTTCCTTTGTCAGCCTGTCCATGCGCTGCTCTACCATATATTTATCAACATCAATGTATTCCGACAGTTTTTCAGGCGCATTGGGATATGTCTCATGCATGGAATCAAAGATCCCGCTGATCTTTTCAGAGTTGTAGCCCGGTACGATTCCTGTCTGGGCAAGAAGCTCCGCTCCTTCCTCTCCGCATACGCTGGTGATGAATTTCCATGCCTCTTGCGGATGTTTTGCATAGGCACCGATGGCAACAGGAGTCACTCCTCCAATGGCATTGGTATTGCCGATCCCATCTACATTGGGTATGCTGCAGCAGCCCCAGTTAAAATCCTTTACATTTTCAAGACACATGTTGATGAACCAGGAACCGATCTGAAGCATGGCTGTCTGCTGGTTGTAAAACACACCGGAATAATGGATATTGGAAGCCTTGAGCGCGCCGTAATCCTGAACAACTCCTTCATCCTGCATGGCTAATATTTCTTCATAATACGGTTTTAAGTTTTGATAACTTTCTTTATCCAGCTGATCAAATGCTTCGATTCGTCGTGCGTAATTATAAACATTACTGGGCCATGTATGTACGTGGGCTCCGTATACCTTTTCATTCCCGCTTCCGCTTGTCATTTCAGCTGCCAGTTCATGATATTCCTTCATGGTCATTCCATCCTGTGGATAGGGGACTCCAGCCTTATCAAAAAGGTCTTTGTTGTAGAATATCATGTTATTGTCTTTTCTGAATGGAACCCCATAGGTTTTTCCATCCAGCTGCAGCTGGTCAATCAAACCTAAATAATGATCTTTGCTGAAGGAATCGTCCTGTGCCATGAAATCATCTAAAGCAAGCACATGGCCCTGTAAGATCAGGGCGCTTAATGCCGGAGTTCCCTTTGTAAACACAACATCAAAATCCTGCTTTCCTCCAAGCTGCGTGGTAATGGTGTTATCATACTCATCTGCGGAAAACTCCACCGGCTCTACTGTAATGTCAGGGTTCTTTTCCATAAACGCATCAAACATAGTCTTATAATACTTGGTATTGGAATAATCCCAAAGAGCCACTTTAATGGTCACCTTTTCATTGCCTCCGGATTTTCCTGCGGACTGGCTGCTGCATCCCGTGATCCCCCCGGCTGCCATGATCATTGCCATGAAACCTGCTAATAACTGTTTCCTTTTCATATTTTTCCTCCTGTTCCCTTCTTTTTATTACCAGATGAAGATTCCCTTTCCGGAAAGCTTACATACTGCTTCAATAAAATAATAATCCCCATAAATAATGGAAAATTCGTGGGTTTTGTCATGGTAGGCAGCGGTACACTTTTTAAGAAGATTATCTGTCTTATGATCCCAGCAGCACCGCTCCTGCTCCAACGCCTTTAACAGCTTAAGAGCCCAATTAAGATAGACCTGGCTGTCCCTGCCTTCCGTATTTTTGGCGATTTCAATCAGACCGCAGGCTGCAATGGCCGCTGCCGTTGAATCTTCCCATGTGCAGGTTTCCGGCTGCCGGAAATCCACCGGAATGAGGCCGTTTTCCGGAATATTGGAAATAAAGTAATGCACAATCTTTCTGGCCGTATGTAAATAATGGACCTCTCCTGTATGGATGTAGCTGAGTACAAAGCCATAAAGACCCCAGCTCTGACCTCTTGTCCAGGAAGAACCTTCTCCATATCCCTGCCCGCCGTGGGTTTTTCTCATTTCCCCGGTAAACGGGTCAAACTCCACAATATGACTGACCGATCCGTCTTCCCTTACAAAGTATTTCCCCGCTGTTACGGCGTGAGCCTCTGCGATCTGCTTAAACCTTGGATCCTGTGTCACCTCACTGGCCCAGTACAGCAGCGGAAGGTTCATCATGCAGTCAATGATTGCATAACCCCTGTGGTCATCTTCTCCCCAGTCGTTCCACGCCCGGATGAAATTCCCGGAAAGATTGAATCTTCCTGCCAGATTGTCTGCTGCCAGCAAAGCTCTGTTACGGGACTTCTGATTCCGGTCAATCCGGTAATGGGCCACTGCCGTTGGAAGCCATTTAAAGCCATTGTCATGGTCCAGGCCCTCCGGGTTCATCAGAACGGCATCCAGCTTTTCCTCCAGCTTTATGGCTGTTTCCTTATAAAGCGGTTCTCCTGTCACGGAAAAAAGCTGCCACATTATGCCTCCCCAGAAGCCATTTGTCCACCAGGCGATATCATCACTTCCGGAACGGTCATCAAATACTCCGTCAATGGCTGTATAAGGCACCTTATCCTTTGTCCGCTCTGTTACGGGCATCATTTTGCCGGTTATCTTCTCAAGGGCAGATGATACCCAATCCCTATCCTGCTGTGATAAATTCATCTCCTTCTCCTTTCCTTACCATGTTAAAGCAAAACCTTAACACACTCTCCCTTATATATAACATGGATCTGCTTTTCCAAAATCTCTACCTGGGGTTTCTCCTTCATGAGAATTTCTGCCTCAGGGGATTTATCCGCAAATACACTGGTTACCATAACATGGGTCCCTTCCTCATAAACTGCCCTGACCGTGGGAATGACTGTAAGATTATAAAGCAGGTTGGTATTGGGAAATGCGGAAACCAGTTCCGGCATCCCTCCCGTTTCACCTATGATCCCGCTGATTCCCCATGGAAAGACTGCAAACAGGGAGTTTCCCTCCGCTTTTACATCTTCTGCCTCAAATTTGCCTGATTTCCTGCCTTTTTCCAATTGGAAACAGTTCTCCTGAGGGATGGCAAACCCTCCGTCAGCCGCTTCCACAGGAATAGAATTTGATATCTTATGGATCCTGACATGCCAGGAAAAGCACGGGATCACGGTACTTTCTATGGTTACCCCGGGTATGGGGCTGTATCTGGAGGTAAGGGTCTGGTGATTTATGGAGAAATCATGCTGGCCCCACCTCATAAAATACCGGTTTTCTCCTTTGAGCGAAACGGCCAGCGTATTGTCAAAAGCTCCCTCTGCCAGACCGGTGCCCTTAGAGACGCTGAAACCAAACTGATTGGAATAAACAAATTTTTCGTATTTTTCCGGTCCGCCTCCATGATTGTGCTTTAAATGCTGTCCAGCCACATATGCCTGTGCATGGCCATATTGATCATGGGTTATGAGCATATGGGGATGAATGAGAAGCTTTTTCGGTTCATATGGATAATTCCGTGGCTCTGCCTTCCAAAACGGATGGTCCTCATTAAGGCCCAGAATCAAAAAGGCCTTATTACACCAGTAGGGGGAGCCGCAGCCATTATAGGACTCACTCATGGAAAGGCTGGGATAGCCGTAGCCGATCGTTAAAATTCCGGAATGGTCAAAAACCGGCCGCCTCATCCAGGACTCCAGATTTCTTAAAGTCAAATTCTTAAGTATCCCATAATCCACATCAAGATCTGCAAAGGCCATTGCTCCAAAGGGACCGCAGTGGGCATAGCGGTAGGTCAGGCTCCTTCCAAATGGAATTTCCTCTCCGTTATTAGCAAACCAGTACACATAGTCATTGTAAAACTGTGTGCTCCGTTCCCTTAACAGCCTGCACCGCTCCGGTTCCATGCCATCCATCAGCTTTGCATAAAGCAGTCCGTAATAATGGATGGCAAATGCCACATAATAATCCACCTGCCCGGGATTGCCGTCGCAATACCAGCCATCTCCTGTGTAAAAGCTTTCCATCAGGCCAAAATCTTCCTCCAAGCGTTCTTTGGAACATTCCAGCCCCAAAAGCCGGAACATCATATTGGTAAGGATCCGGAAATAACGCCAGTTGTTTTTTGGCATATCGTGTTCATTCATCTGCCGCAGCCAGTTATATAAGTTTTTCTTTTCTCTTTCTTCCAAAGGATCCCATAGCTTATCCCGGTTAATGGCTATGGCAAATACCACGGCAGCCACCTCCACCATCTTCTGGTCATAGTCAAATATATCCCCCCAATATTCCTCATCCTCCGGAGTTGTGCCATGGATGATCCCTTCCCGGTAAAGCTCAAGCCACTCCCTTATTTCCTCCTGCTCCTCTTTGGGCAGGTTTTTGTTGTCAGCTGACCAGAGCGGGCCAAGCCCCCATAAGATCCTGGCAAACCCTTCCATTCTGGCGGATTTTTCCCCATAATGGACGCCTGTATTTCCCAGGTGCAAAAATGCATGACAAGGACTGTAAAATGGCTTTAAAGGGCTTATGGTATCCAAGAAAAGTTTAACCGCATCCTTCCTCGTTCTTAAAGTGATGTCCATCCCTGATGTCCTCCTGTGGTTTATCATTTTTTACATAATATCACATAGGAGCTTTTTGGATATTGGTTTTTATGCTATATTTATGTCATATTGTACTGACTTTCATTGTTATATCACCCTGTTTTTTCTTTTAATAAACTTATATTTTTATTTATATTGCATACTTTTATTTGCAGACAGGAGGAGATTTATCATGAATGAGATCACCATTCAGCCAATTGAACAGCTGCTTGTATCACATATCCGCACCTGCCAGAACGCAGAACGAACACTTCATTTGCACAATAACGCATACGAGATCATGCTGTTTAAAAGCGGAAATGTAGATTACTTTATCAATAACGTCACTTACCATTTAACGCCGGGCTGTCTGACCTTTATATGTCCCAATGATATCCACGGACTGTTTATCAAGGATAACAATCCCTACGAAAGAATTCCGATCCACATCGGGGAAAGCTTTGCGGACAACTTATCAACACCTGTTACAGATCTTTTCAGCTGTTTCCACAACGGAAGGCCGGAACGCCTTTATCATCTGAACAAAGAGCAGATGGCGGAATATGAGCATTACGCCGACACCATCATAACGGCTTTGAATGAGAAGGCCTTTGGCTATGATCTCCGGGTGAAGGCCTGCCTGCTGTTCATCCTTTTGCTGGCCAATACAGCCGCCCGGTCCAATAATATGTATCTGGGAGATATTTCTCCCAAAATCATCCGTGATACCATCAGCTTTGTGGATTCCAACTTAACCAGTGATATCTCCATTCAGACGATCGCTGATTTTGTTAACATCAGCCGTTCCAGACTGAGTCATTTATTTAAAGAATATACAGGAACTTCTCTTTGGAATTATATCATCACCAGAAGAATACAGTATGCACGTACCCTCTTATTAAAGGGAACTTCTATTACTGCCACCTGCTATGAGTGCGGTTTTAAGGATTATGCCCATTTCGTCAAGGTTTTCAGCAAAATCAACGGCGTTTCTCCAGGCAGATACGCCAAGAATATTCCGGCATATAAAAAAGAAGCTTCTTCTTCGAAGCTTCTTCTTTAATCTTCCTGACCCAAAACAATATTATGTATCCACACGCCCTTCTTAACCAGTACAAAACCAACGATGCATTTGATGATCTCCACCATCTGGCACATAAAATACAAGGGCACAATGGGAATGGCGGTATACCGGCTTAAGGTATAGGCAACCGGAATGCTGACCACCCACATGAACACGCTGTCAAACAAAAAGGTGATCACCGTCTTTCCGCCGGAGCGCAGGGTGAAATAGGCCACATTCATAAACGCATTCATGGGCATACACAGTGCCAGTATGCGGATAAACCAGACGGCCAGGCTCCTGACCTCATCCGTGGTGTTGTAAATCATGGGAAATAAGGGGGCCATGACCGCCAAGAGTCCTCCTATGAGCACACAGGAACCAACGGAAAAAGCGATGAGCTTGGTGTCCGTTTCCCTGGCTTCCTCCATTTTTCCGGCTCCCAAAAGCTGCCCCACAATAATGGAGACCGCGCTTCCAAGGGCAAGATAAACCACATTAAATACATTTCCTATGGTGGCGGATATATTAAGGCCTGCCACCGCGATCAGTCCTCTCACAGAATAACACTGCATGAGAGTAGCCACTCCGGCTGCCCAAAGGGCTTCATTTACAATGAGAGGCGTTCCCTTAACAAAGATTTTCCCCACAAGGCCTGCCGGTATATAAAAGCTTTTATAAGCCCCTTCAATAAACGGATTCCTTTTTGTATTCCTGTGGGTCCAGATTATGATAATCGCTGCTTCCACAAATCTGGCCATAACGGTTGCAATTGCGGCTCCCACCACCCCCAGGACCGGAGCTCCAAGCTTTCCAAAGATCAGGATATAATTAAACACAAGATTTACCAGGACAGCCACGATTCCGGCTTTCATGGGCACTACTGTTTCTGCGCATTCCCTTAAGGTGCTGACATAAGCCTGCTCCAGGGCAAAGGGCACCAATCCTATAAGCATGACAAGCATATACCGTCTTCCGTGCATCAGCGCAGTGGCAAGCTCCGCCTCGTTGCCCTCTCCATGGAGATACATGGCGATCATATCCTCTCCGAAGAAAAAGAACACAGCCACCGCAGCCACCGCCAGAAGGGCACAGCAGATGATTTTAAACCGGAACGTATGCCGGACTCCATCGTGTCTTCCGCAGCCATAGAATTGGGCTCCGAAAATGCCTGCACCTGATATGATCCCAAAAATGCTGATGTTAAAAACAAAGATCAGCTGGTTCACAATGGCAACGCCGGACATCTGCTCGGTTCCTACCATGCCCACCATAATATTATCCAGCAGGCTGACAAAGTTGGTGATCCCGTTTTGGACCATAATGGGAATGGCGATTGTCAGCACCATCCTGTAAAATGCTTTGTTTCCGATAAATTTTTTCATAAACTCTTCCAGCAAAAGCGCACTTTTCTGTTATACCTCCGTAATGTAAATTTTCTGCCTTACGTTATACTCTTCTTTCCGTATGATTACTTTATATGGAATAAAGGCTTATGTCAACAGAATCCTGCCTTTTGACCTGGCTTTTCGCAAAAAGGAGCGGGAAAAATGAAAAAGCGGCGTCAGCTGCCTGACAGATAAAATCCCGCCAGGCGGCTGCCGCCGCTGATCCATATCCTTCCCTGTCTGAGCTCACTTTTCCTTTGCCCTTGCAAACAGGCTTTGAAGGAGTATGAAAAATGCCAGCAAAGCCGCAATGGTAATCTTGGTCCACCAGGAGGAAAGAGTCCCCTGGAAGGTGATGAAGGTCTCTATGGTTCCCTTTATTAACACCCCAAACAAACTGCCGAAAACATTTCCCACGCCTCCCGACAGCAATGTCCCCCCGATAACTGCCGAGGCGATGGCTTCCATCTCAAAGCCCTTTGCCTGCTCCACAAAGCCTGCACAGGTATTTAAGCTGAATAAAAACCCGCCTAAGGCACATAAAAAGCCGTTGGCCACATAAACCAAAAGCTTGGTGCGCTTCACATTTAATCCCATCATCAGGGCAGACTGCTCATTTCCTCCTACCGCGTAAACGGTCCGCCCGAATTTCGTATACTTTAACACCACAAATACCAGCACCAGCACCGTCAGGGCGATGAGAACGCTTGGATAGAGAAACGGGTAATTGATCACTCCCTTTTTGTTGGGGGTCCCTCCCAGAAAGGTTAAGTTGATTTTGCTCTTTGCCCATTTTAAAAACAGCTCATTTTTCACGCTGATCATTTCCTGGCTTATGATGGCCGTCATGCCTCTGGCAAAAAACATGCCTGCCAGGGTCACAATAAAGGGCTGTATTTTTAGGTAAGCGATAAAAAATCCCTGGATTAGGCCAAAGACAAGGCCCATGACCAAAACCGTCAAAAGGGCGGGAACAGCTCCGATTCCCTTGATTTCCATCATCCAGGCCAGCATCATGCAGGTAAGGGCTACTACGGAACCTACAGAAATGTCGATTCCCCCTGTGATCATGACCATGGTCATGCCTGCTGCAATAACGATCAGTCCTGCATTGGAGATGAAAAGATTTAAAAATACCTGGGGCTTTGCAAAGCCCTTGCTCTTAAAAATCAGGATCCCGGCTATGTACATTCCCACAAAAAGAGCGATGGTGATCATGAGCAGGAATACCTTTCCATCCATTTTTCCTCTGTTCTTCATTTACGCCACCTTCTTTCCGGCTTCAAAGCCTGTTTGGAACCGTTTTGCCATTTTCTTAAGCTCCGTTGACTGAAGGGCAACTATGACTACCACCACGATTGCCTTATAGACGGGAATCTGGTCCGGGGAAACCCCCATGGCGTATAAGGTGGTACTTAGGGCCTGAATGGTATAAGCTCCGATCACGCTTCCAAGGAGGGAAAATTTACCCCCTCCCAGGCTGTTGCCTCCCAAGGCTACAGCAAGGATGGCATCCAGCTCCAGGTTAAGACCAATATTATTGGCATCTGCCGAATAGATCCTTGATGATGCCACCAGGCCGGATATGCCTGCACAGAGGCCGCAGAATACATAGGAAAGAAAAATGATCATGGAGGATTTGATCCCCATGAGTCTGGAAGCCCTGGAGTTGATTCCCACCGTCTGGATATAAAGCCCCAGGGTGGTTTTTTTTAGTAAAACGTAGGTAAGGACCACCACTAAAAGGGCCACGAATACGGGAGTTGGAATAGGGATTCCCGGAATGCTGGCTCCCAGCATCTTATAGGATTCCACCCGGATGTAGGTGATCTGCCCCCTGGTGATCAGCTGCGCCATACCCCGTCCCGCCGTAAACAGGATCAGGGTCGCCACCATTGGCTGGATCTTCATCTTTGCCACCAGAAACCCGTTAAAGCCTCCGCATAAAATCCCTGCAAGGGCCGCTGCCAGCACGCCTAATATATAAGGATTCTGGAACTCATTCACCGTCTGCAGACCCCCTGACAGGATGTAGCAGCACACGGCCCCTGCCACAGACATGACTGCTCCCACGGAAATGTCCGTGCCGCCGGAAGCCGCCACCACCATGGTCATCCCCACGGCCAGGATCACCAGATCACTGGCCCGGTTGATCACATCGATGATGTATCCATACAAAACGCCGTTTTTTATGGTCACCTGAAAAAAGGTAGGCGTCTTGATGAGATTTGAGAGAAGCACCAGGACCAGGCAGAACAGGGGCAGGAATAACCGGGTTCCTGTTATTTTCTTCACAATCACTGTCATCCTATTCATCTTCCATACCTCCTGCGATCGCCTTCATAATGTTGTTCTGATCCAGCTCGCCTTCCTCCAGTTCCCCCACCTTCTGTCCATCCCGGAGTATTGCCATGCGGCTGCAGGTGCGCAGCATTTCCTCTACCTCCGAGGAAATGAACATCACGGACTTTCCTTCCTCAGAAAGCTTTACCACCAGCTTCTGGATCTCTGTCTTGGTTCCCACATCGATCCCTCTGGTAGGCTCATCTAATATGAGGAAATCCGGGTCTGTAAGAAGCCATCTTCCTAAGATCACCTTTTGCTGGTTTCCTCCGCTTAAGCTTTTTATAGGGGTCTCCCTGTTAGCTGTCTTAATCTGTAAAAGATCTATATACTTATCTGCAAGCTCCTCCTGCTCCTTTCTTCCAAGGAGACGGAACATTCCCTTTTTTGCCTGAAGAGCCAGAATTAAGTTCTCCCGCACCGATAGATCCGCCACGATCCCTTCTTCCTTCCTGTTTTCCGGAAGATAGGCCATTCCGGCCATCATGGCATCAAGAGGGGCTGTCACGGAAACCGGACGTCCCTTTACCGTTAATTCTCCGCTGTCCGGCTTATCCGCACCGTAAAGGCTTCTGGCAAGCTCCGACCGCCCGGAGCCTAAAAGTCCTGTAAGGCCGATCACTTCCCCTTTGCGGATCATAAGATCATAAGGTTTAATGGTCCCCTGCTTTCCGATCCCCTTGGCATGGATCACCACTTCCCCGGACGTTTCCTTTGCTTCCCCGCTTTTCTTTATGGCAGCCAGGTCGTCAAAATCCTTTCCCATCATCTTGGCCACCAGCTGGACTCTGGGCAGCTTTTCCGTTTCATACTCTCCTACCAGGGCGCCGTTTCTGAGAACCGTGATCCTGTCGCAGACCTCATACACCTGTTCCAGGAAATGAGTGACAAAGATGATCCCCACGCCTTCCGATTTCAGGCGGTTCATCAGCTTAAACAGCTTCTCCACCTCATGGTCATCAAGAGAAGATGTGGGTTCGTCAAGGATCAGCACCTTTGCAGACATATCCACAGCCCTGGCAATGGCAAACATCTGCTGCAAGGCAATGGAGTAGTTTTCCAGGGCCCTGGTCACGTCTATGTGGATATCCAGGCTTTCCAGCAGATCCTTTGCTCTCTTATTCATGATTTTCCAGTCAATCATGCCGGCACGCTTTGGTTCCCTGCCGATAAATAAGTTTTCCGCTACAGATAAATTTGGACAGAGATTGACCTCCTGGTAGACTGTGCTGATCCCATGGGCCTGTGCTTCCTGAGGGGAATGGTTGATGATGTTCCCCTGAAACCCTTCAATGGTGATTTCTCCTGATTCAAACTCTTCCACTCCTGTAAGGACCTTAATGAGAGTGGATTTTCCTGCTCCGTTCTCTCCCATGAGAGCATGGATCTCTCCGCTTCTTAAGGTAAAATCCACGTGGTCAAGGGCCTTCACGCCAGGAAATGTTTTTGAAATGCTTCGCATGGCTAATACGATTTTATTGGGCATAGAAACCCTTCCTTTCCTTCCCCGCCCCGCTTAAAACGGCAAATTCAGGGATTAAAAAAGGTGCAGAGAGGAGGAATGAAAACCGCCATCCTCCATCCTTTTGCACCTGTTTCTCTAGATTCGCTCTTTTTTACGGCACCAAGGCCCCTGGGATCAATATGCCCTCTTCGGTTTTTCTTCAGCAGCCGTGTCAGCCGGGTACACACCTTCCTGTACATAGGCGATCTTATCTACGTTTTCACCCTTTTCCAGCTTCTGAATGATTTCAGCCACACGGGGACCGTGAAGCGGGTTGCATTCTACGGATACGTTCATATCCCCGGCAATCATGGAATCAAAAGCAGCTGCAACCGCGTCAAAGGAAATGATGATGATATCGCCCTTTGGCCCGCAGGTCTTTCCTGCCGCCTTGATGGCGTCAATGGCTCCAAAGGCCATGTTGTCATTTTCAGCGATCACAACATCAATGTCATCATAGGTCTTTAAGAAGGATTCCATGACCTCCTGTCCCTTTGCCTGAGTAAATTCTCCTGTCTGACGCTCTAACATCTTCCACTTGGGATGATCCTTCATCTTTTCTTCCACGCCGTCGGTACGGCCGATCTGGGCGGAGGAACCGATGGTGCCCTGCAGGGTCACGATGTTGATGTCATCGTCTGCCCGGTTATTCTTCTTTAAATATTCATCAAGCCAGGCAACCGCATCATATCCTTCCTGAAGGAAATTGGAACCCACCCATGCAGTATAAAGAGAGTCATCGGAAACATCGATCATACGGTCAACAATGATAACCGGGATTCCTGCATCCTTTGCTTCCTGCAAAACCGTATCCCAGCCTGTTTCCGTAACCGGCGCGATAACAATATAGTCCACATCCTGCTGGATAAAGTTTCTGACAGCCTTTAACTGGTTTTCCTGCTTCTGCTGCGCATCATCGAATATCAGCTTATACCCGTTTGCTTCCGTAAACGTGGATTTCATGGATTCGGTGTTTGCCGTTCTCCAGTCAGACTCCGCACCTACCTGGGAAAAGCCTACCACCAGCAGTTCCTTTTTCTCCTCTGCCTTTGCAGCTTCTGTCTTGGCAGCCTCTGTCGTCTCCGCAGCAGCCTCTGTTTTTGTTTCCCCGCCGGCAGGCGCTGCTGTGGTTGCCGCTGTCTGAGAGCCGCTGCATCCGGATAATACCATGGCTGCGGTCATGGCAGCCGCCGTCATCATGCCCAATAATCTTTTCTTCATATCAATTCCCTCCAAATGATATATCGTGTTTGCTCTTCTTAGTAACTACCTGTATCATAGCGATTGCATGCCCTTTTCTCAATGCAAAATCTTTTGTAAAGGGTTGAGTTTTTTACGCTTTTGCCGGGCATTCCGGAACAAGGTTGGTTTTTTTCGGAAAAAGGTTGGTTTTTTTATCTGTTCCCCTTTAAAGAAGCCGGAATCCTGACAGTCACTGAGGTCCCCGCTCCGTACTGGCTTTCAATGTGCAGCCCATAGGCTTCCCCGAAATTCAGCCGGATCCGCTCCGCCACATTGGCGATTCCAAAGCCTTCCCGAAGGCCAACATCCTCTCCTCCCCTGCTCACCAGCTTCTGCATTTTTTCAAGCTCTTCCGGTTTCATACCAATGCCGTTATCCTCCACCTTTAACAGGATGTCCCCCTCTTCCTGCCAGCCGGTGATCTTTAGAAAACCCTTTTTCCTGCAATTCTTGATCCCATGATAAAGGGCATTCTCCACAATGGGCTGCAGGGTCAGCTTTAAGATGGAGTAATCCATGATCTGCTCCTTAAAATCGATCTCATAATCCAGAATATCCTCATAGCGGAAATGCTGGATCTGGAGATAGCTGTTCACATGCTCCGCCTCTCCCCTGACGGTGATAAAATCACGGCCGTTGTTCAGTCCCATCCGGAGAAAGGAAGAAAGGGCTGTGATCATTTCCACCACCTCCTGATGTCGTTTCCCCTCTGCCAGCCAGACGATGGTATCTAAGGTGTTATAAAGAAAATGAGGATTAATCTGGGCCTGGAGAAGCTTTAATTCGGCCTTTCTCTTTAACTCCTGTTCCTCCTTAATGTGGTCGATCAGCTCTACAATGCGGACTACCATGTGATCATACTGGTCGCTTAACATCTGGATCTCCCTGATATTGCTCCTGGGCGCATTGGCCTTTAAACTGCCGTTTGCAAGGACCATGGTATATTCACACAGCTCCTCAATGGGCCTTGTGATCTTCTTTCCAAAGGAAGAAAAGGAAGCCATTAAAAACACAATGATATAAGCGGAAACCATGATACAGAGGGCAATGGCCCGCTTTGTCTGGGAATCCAGCTTCCGGCGCATGGATTCCAGAGTCTTTGTTTCATTGTAAATATAATCCGACATGGTTTCTTCGATTAAGTCGGTGATCACATAAATGTCCTTGTCCAGCCGCTCCATGTTCCGGTCATAATCCCCGATAATATTGCTGGTGCGGATGTCCTCGATCCTTTTTTCCAGAATGCCTATGAGAATGATGATCCCGTCAAGCCCCTTTTTGCTGTTTTCCTGGGGAGTGGAATCCTTCAGCTGCTCAAACAGCCTGCGGGAATTTTCCAGCTCCTCATAAGGATTTAAGGAATCAAAGCTGTCCGCTCCGATGACGATGCGGTACATCTTATAATCGATGTTGGATTTAAAGTCAAAATTGAACTCCGTGGCCATGGTTAAGTTCCGGATGCTCTGCCGGTACTGCTTATTCTGCCATGCCATCATATACAGCAATATCCCAATCATAATAATGACCGGGATAAATACGATTGCCTGCATGGACTGTATTTTCGCTTTGATCGAATCACGTTTGCAGTTCATTTCTGCCTCCTGACCGGAATGCTTTGGGCGTAATTCCATGTGTCTTTTTAAATATGTAGCTGAAATAGTGAGGATCCTTATATCCCACCTGATATCCGATCTCCGAGGCACGAAGGTCTGTCTTAAGAAGCAGCTCTTTCGCAGCCTCCATCCGCACCTTTGTTAAATATTCCACAAAGGTGATGCCCATTTCCTGGCTGAATATGGTGCTGAAATGATTGGGGCTTATATTCACGGTGGAAGACACCACATTTAAGGAAATATCCTCATCCTGAAAGTGATTTCCAATATAATCCCTGGCCTTGTCAAGAACCAGACGATACTTTTTCTGGGAACAGGTGGTGCGGAGGGTGACAGCCTTTGTTAAGATCTCCCTGGCGTATTTTACCGCAGCTTCTTCCGATCCCACCCAGGGCTTTATGGTCTCTGCATCTCCGAATTCCTTCAGCACCTGCTCCGGTTCAAACCCAAGCTGGGTGACAAAGCTTACCGCGGCGAGATACATATCCACTAGCAGATACTGCCGGAAGATCAGGGATTTGAAGTTATCCCCGCAGGCCTCTAAATATTCCTCCAGAAAATACTTCACCTCAGGAACAGAACCGTTTTTAAGAAAGTTGGGGACAATGTCCCTGCCCAGTTTCGTTATATCCAGACCTTCCAGGCTGAGGCTTCCCGAATCATCATGAAGCCGTACTGCGGCCTCTGCCGTAAGAAACTGGTTGTATTCCAGCATGTAACGGCAGGCGTATGCCCGGCTAGCTGCCTTAAAACAGGCCTTAAGCTCACTGAGCCTGCGGACCGGAACGCCGGTCCCCCCGAAATACTCCATACCCGGGCAGGATTCCACAAGGCGGATCAAACGATTTAAGCACGCTGCCACCCTTTTCTCCAAATCTTCTAAGTCATTTCCCATGACAAGAATGGCATACCCTTCCGTCAGCCGGTTAAATACCACTGCCTCCGCCCTGCCTTCAAACTGTTCCTTTACCATCTCATCAAAAATAACTCCCTGATCCGTATACTGTTCCTGTCCATGGGATGGCCTTGCCTGGAACAAAATCAGGTTATAGACCGGAGCGCTGAGAGATAAGCTGTGTTCCTGCCCCTTTAAAAGGATTTCCTGGAGACCTAATTTTCCTGATACAATGGTATCAAACAGCCGGTCCCGCTCCATCCGTTTTCTTTCCTCCTGCTGCTTTAAAAACTCCAGCTTATACCCTTTCTCGCTTCTCTCCTGGATAATGGCTTCGCTCATCCGCTCCAAGGCCTCTAAAAGCTGGCTGCTGCTTACAGGTTTAAGAAGATAATCCGCCGCACCGATCTTTATGGCCCGCTTAGCATACTCAAAATCATCATATCCGCTGAAAAACATGATGCGGATGCCCGGAAGCTGCTTTTTTACCAGCTCGGCCAGCTCAAGCCCGTCCATAAAAGGCATGCGGATATCTGTCAGCAGGATGTCCGGCTTGGATTTTAAAATGAGAGGATAGGCCAGTTCTCCATCCGGCGCCTCCCCTGCGAATTCAAATCCGTACCTTTCCCATGGAATCCCATTTTTAATACCCTCACGGACTATTTTTTCATCCTCTGCAAGAAAAATCTTAACCATATCCAATGCCCCCTGTCTGCCCACGTTCATGACTAAATTATATAAAATCCCAAAAAGAAATATAAGGGAATAATTTCCGTCCCTGGTTTTTCATTCGTAAAAAAATATACTTAATAGTACCACAAAAAGAGGACATCTTAAAGTTCCTGATTCATACGGAATTTTAAGATGCCCTCTCTCTATTTCAGCTTGCCTGCTGTTTTTAATCCAGTTTTTCCCCGTTGGTTTCGATCACCCCTTTATACCAGTCAAAGGATTTCTTTTTCTTTCTGGATAAATCCCCGGTTCCATCATCGTATTTTTCCACATAAATGAAGCCGTAACGCTTTGCCATTTCACCTGTGGAGGCGCTTACCAAGTCAATACAGCCCCATGGAGTGTATCCCATAAGCTCTGCGCCATCCTCCACAGCTTCCCTCATCTGCTCAATGTGTTTCCTTAAGTAATCTATCCGGTAGTCATCCGGAATGCTTCCGTCCTCTTCCTTCTTATCATAAGCCCCCAGACCGTTTTCCACCACCATGAGAGGGATGCGGTAACGTCCGTAAAGCTCATTTAAGGTATAGCGAAGCCCTTTGGGATCGATCTGCCAACCCCAGTCGCTGGATTCTAAGTAAGGATTTTTCGCCCCTCCCATTAAATTGCCGGAGGAGGCTGCCTGTTCCGGAGAAGCGGTGGCGCAGTTGGACATGTAATAGCTGAAGGTATAATAATCCACACAGCCTTCTTTTATTATTTCTAAATCCCCTGGCTCCATCTGAACGGTGATCCCGTTTTCTTTAAAATAACGGTTCATAAAGCTGGGGTATTCTCCCCTTACCTGCACATCGCCACAGAACCGGTTCAAAATCTGATCCCTTTTCTGGGCCTCTAATATATCATCAGGATTACAGGTCAAAGGATAGGTGGTAATATGGCAGATCATACAGCCGATCTTGTTGTCCGGATCGATCTCATGTCCTGCCTTGACTGCTAGAGCGCTGGCTACGAACTGGTGATGAAGTCCCTGGAACCGCAGCTGGGGAATATCCACTTGATTGGTGAAATCCGTTGTTCCCTCATTTAAAATGCCTAAGGAAAGAAAACCGCCCATTGGCATTGTTCCTGCATTGATCTCGTTAAATGTCAGCCAGTATTTCACCTTCCCCTTGTACCGTTTGAACAGGGTTTCAGCATATTTCACAAACAGGCCGATGCACTCTCTGGAAACCCAGCCATTGTACTTTTCCGTAAGGGCAAAAGGCATTTCATAGTGGGATATGGTTATAAGAGGCTCAATTCCATGGCTTAAGCACTCCTCAATCACCTTGTCATAAAATTCCAGACCGGCTTCATTAGGCTCTTCCTCCATGCCTGTAGGGAAAATCCTGGTCCATGCAATGGAGAAGCGGAATACCTTAAAGCCCATTTCCGCAAACAGGGCAATGTCTTCCTTATAATGGTGATAAAAATCAATTGCTTCATGGCTGGGGTAATATGTGTCCGGTTCTATGGTACGGGTGATCCGCTTGGATCTTGTATGGGAACCTCCCGTACATACATCTGCAGCCGATACCCCCTTTCCTGCCTCATTCCATGCCCCTTCACACTGGTTGGCAGCTACTGCTCCTCCCCATAAAAAATCTTCAGAAAATACAGACATATCACACCTCTTTCAAAATGAGTCAAGCAGATATTTGCAATCCGCTTCATTGCTTGATTTGTGTCAATCGGACATTTCCAATCCTCTTAGCTACTTGATGAGCTTACACAATGGTCAACAGTTTCTCTCCCGCCTCAACCTGCTTCTTATCGCAGATCTTTAAGCTTACAAAATTGTTCATATTGGATACAAGCACAGGGGTCGTAAGGGAAAATCCCGCTTCCTTAATTTTTTCCATATCAAATTCCAGCAGAAGACTTCCCTTTGTCACATGGTCTCCTTCCTTGCAGTGAATGGTAAAGCCATCTCCTTTCAGCTGCACCGTATCAAGGCCCACATGGATCAAAACCTCTGCTCCCCTATCCGTGGTGATTCCCACTGCATGCCTGGTGTCGATCACCGCGCTGATGGTTCCATCCGCAGGAGCATACACCTTTCCCTCTGACGGG
This sequence comes from Lacrimispora indolis DSM 755, assembly GCF_000526995.1. Classification (NCBI taxonomy): domain Bacteria; kingdom Bacillati; phylum Bacillota; class Clostridia; order Lachnospirales; family Lachnospiraceae; genus Lacrimispora; species Lacrimispora indolis. The sequence continues at coordinate 1,476,522 of NZ_AZUI01000001.1, forward strand.
ATAATTGCCGCCCCTTCTCCCAGCACTCCGCCTGCAAATACCGCATCTTCCACCTCTGTTAAAGAAATCACAGTTCCCGCAAGAGGGCTTGCCAGTTCAATGGTCTCCACCAATGGTTTTTTCTCTTCAAAAGCAGCATCAGATTCAGATGCCGCTCCCCCGTCTGCCTCCCCCGGCTTATAAAGAATCAGGGTAAGGATAAAGGCAAGTGTCACAGAAGCCACCAGGGCGATCACACCGTTTATCATATTCCCAAAGCCACCGCCGCCGATCATCTGGATCAGGGATAAACTGGAGGGAGAACCGCCGAAGGAATAGGCCACCAAATGGGTAATTCCCGCATAAAGTCCTGAAATAGCGGCAGCAATGACAGAGGCGATCATAGGAGTTTTATACTTTAAGGTCACACCGTACATGGCAGGCTCTGTAATGCCTGCAACAATGGCAGAGACACCGGCGGCAGAGGCGGTGGATTTCACGTTCTCATCCTTTGCCTTGACCGCAACAGCCAGGGAAGCGCCGCCCTGGGCCAGATTGGAGCAGAACATGGTAATAATCAGGATTGCGTCAAAGCCCAGGCTGGTGAAACCGATGGTCATCAGCGGGATCAGAGCATAATGCATACCCGTCATAACGATAAACGGCATGGCCGCAGAAAGCAGCATAATTGTAAGCCAGCCGGCCTTGTCATACAGAAAGCTGATGCCGGAAGCCAGATAATTTCCAAGGATGCTTCCAAGCGGACCAACTACAACAAGAGCAACGGGTATGGAAATAAAAACCACAATCAAAGGCTTTAAAAACACCTTTACAATGTTGGGGCAGATCTTATCCGCAAACCGCTCAATATAGCCCATAATGGGTACGATGAGAAGCACCGGAAGTACGGAAGAGGAATACACGGCCGATGTGACCGGGATCCCGAAATAAGCGGTATTGCCCTGGCCCAAAAGAGCCGTAATATCGGGATGGATAAGAAGCGCGGCCACAACCATTGCCAGATAAATGTTGGAGCCAAGGCGCTTTGCCGTTGTCATTGCAAGCAACACAGGCATGAAGTAAAAGAATGCGTCGCCTGCTGCATTTAAAATCACATACGTGCTTCCTGTGGTATCCACCAGCCCAAAGGTCATGAGAAGGGTCAGAACCACCTTGATCATACCGCAGCCCAGCATGGCCGGAAGCAGAGGAGTCATGCAGCCGGCTACAAAGCCGCACATGCGGGAGAATAAATTCTCCTTTGGCCCTTCATCCGTTCCCCCTGTGCTCTCCTCAAAATGTCCCAGCTTTAAAAGCTCCTTGTGTACATTGCCTACCTCGTTGCCGATGACGATCTGGTATTGTCCGCCCTGGCGGACCACCCGGATCACTCCCGGCACCTTTTCAACTTCAGAATCCTTTGGAATGGCGCTGTCTTTCAGCACGAACCTCAGTCGTGTCATACAATGGGTCAGCCCGCTTACATTTTTTTCTCCGCCAACCTCGTCAAGCAAGGCCTGTGCGGTCTTTGCATAATCCAATGCCATATGATTTTCCCCCTTATTTTAAAGTTTTTTATTGTTATCTATCTGAAAAGGCGTCTGCCGGCTATCTTATAACGCCTTACCATTCAGTTAAGCGGATATTCGCAATCCGTTTCGCTACTTGATTCGGTTAAAAAGTGTCTGCACACTTTCCTGTGATATAATAAAAGGACCCTGCCGAAAAGCAGCCTGCCGGTCAAACAACCGTTGCAGCCCACTTTCCATGCAGGGTCCTGCCCGGACCATAAATCCTGTCCGGTAACAATCCCAGCCCTCTGTTTTAAACCAGCTCTCTGGTAACCTTTTCTATGTGAATCATCAGATACATCATTTCCTCCCGGTCTATTTCATAATAATACCGGTCATGTATATAATTTGCTATTTTAATAATACAGTTATAGGACCTGCGGTATTTGTCCTTTAACAGCTGATACCACTCTTCGTCAGTCTCCTCATACTGCTTATGCTGAAGCATGCGCTGAACGAAAAAACGTATGTGAGTCACAAAACGCCTGTAATCCCAGGATTCCGTATTCAGTTTTACCTGAAAAGAAGCTTCCACAATATCCACGATATCCTTGATAATTTCCGTAATAACCTCTAAATCATCAGTCTCCGCCCGGTTCAGCTGTCCATAAACAAAATGGAACGCCAGGAACATGGCTTCATCCTCTTCCATGGAAATATTAAGCCTTCTCCTGATCAAGTCCACCGCATACAGCCCCACCTTAAACTCATTGGGATAAAACCGCTTCCCCTCCCAAAGCATGGCATTGCGCAGGATGGTCCCGCTTCTGTAACGGTCTGCAGCACCGGCGATATGGTCGCACACCGGAAGAATGATCCGGGAATCCAGCTGCATTCCAAACTCACTTTTGGCGTAATCCACGGTTTGTTCACTGATCTCCCAGTATTCCTGGGGAAGCTTTGCAAAATACTCCTCAAAATGACGGGCTTCCCGCTTGTCATTCTGTACAAATACCCGCTCCACCAGCTTACGGTCCACCTCATCGCCCTTTTTCTTTCCAAAGCCAATGGATTTACCCTTCAGAATGATTTCTTTCCCCCCGGAATTGTAAGCGGATACCATATTATTGTTCAAAACTTTTTCAATCTTCATATTCCCTTTCAATAACAAAAAAAGACAAGCTACGAGGACCATCACATAACGAGAATACGTGACTACAATCCTGTAGATCTTGCCTGCCTTACCAGTCACAAACTACAAATCTATTTTCTAAACGCAGTATATCACGGATCATTGCAGAAGTCTATTTGCAAATTTATTCAATAACGCCGTTATATTTCGTACAATATGCACAAAAACATGCCGTTTCCAGCCAGGCCGCTGCTGAAAACGGCATGATCATTTTCTCTTATCTCACCACTTCTTTTATCATCTCATAAAGAACCAGAACATCCGGTATCCTGGTAGCTCCTGTTTCTTTATCAATGATGGAAGAATATACATGAGGAATAATAAGCTCTACCCCTGCATCCACCGCAATTTCTAAGATCTCCTTAAAGTTCTCAAGGTCAATTCCTCCCGTAGGTTCCAGGCCAAAGCCGGTCTCTTTGCAGGCCTTTGCCACTGCCTCCAGCTCTTCCCGGACCTTAAGGCCTCCCATTGGGAAGTACTTTAAGGAATCGGCTCCCTGTTCCCTTGCCATGGCGATGGCTGTCTTAACAGGCACCACGGCAGGCTCCAGATCCTTGCACAAAGGTCCGGTGGAAATTTTTACATACCCAGGCTTTCCGCAGGGAGCCACCATGGAATTTATAAACGGACCGTCCCCTGCCTTTGCCCTTGTATATCCGCCTGCCGTAAAGGTCTGGTTGATGTGCTTTGGCTTTATCTGACCGGAGATTTCCGCCACTGCCTTCCACTGTCCCGGATTTCCCGCTCCCAGTCCTACGGAAATATTGTTGTCCACTGCTGCCTGATATTTCTTCATATCTTCCACAGCGCTTTCCACATCCGGATAATCCGCCGATAAAATGCCAACCGCCACATGACCCTGTGCAGCCTCATAGATTGCCCTTGCATTTTCCACGGAATTAGTCAGGCAGTTTAAACAAACCCTTCCTTTATAAAAATTCAGTTTTTCCATCCTTTACATTCCTTCCTTTGCCGACTGCTGGATTTTTACAAGCCTTTCATGGATCATATTCAGCTCAGCCACGCTGTTTAAGGGCCTGGGATCAACTGCGATGGAACCTAAGTTAGCCTGATAGTCCCTGGTAAAGACAGCCACAGTTCCCTCTTTCAGCTTCTCTACCAAAGTCTTTGCATCCATGCCGTAAAGCTCCGGGTCAAATTCGATCCTGCAGCGGTATATTTCTCTTCCGGCCTCATCCTTAATCATGGATGTTTTACAGCCCCGTATCTCCCCTACACGGGCCGCAAACGCTTCCAGTTCTTCCTTTGTCACAGGGCTTGTTTTTTCTCCGGCCAGATATTCCTCAATGGCTTTCACAAGGCCCATGGTACATTCTTTCCCCACCTTCATGGTGCGCCCGATGCCCTTGTACTGAAGCCTCATATGATCTGCCAGCTCTTTTGTCTTGCAGGCCGCAAATCCGCTGGTCGGCCCTTCAATGGCCTTTGCTCCGCTGTAGCATACGAAGTCGGCTCCCAGGCCGGCGTAGACCCTTAAATCCTCTTCCGCGGCCGCATCTACGATGCAGGGGATTCCCAGGCGGTTTGCCAGACGGATCACTGTTTCCGCATCCACCATCTCCTTTTGGACGCAGTGATGGGATTTGACGAAAACCACCGCCAGCGTGCGTTCTGTCACAGCCTGTTCTATATCATCGGCCGTAGAGCCGTTGGCATAGCCGGCCTCTTTAATGGTTCCTCCTCCAACCTGGATCATCTGGGCAATGGGGGCGCCGAAGTCCACATTCTGCCCCTTTAAGAGAATCACTTCTCTTTTAGGCTCAAGGGGCAGAATATCATAAAGATGTTTTACCTTTTGAAGATTGCCCCTGCAGATCAGGGAAGCCACTGCCAGGGCAATGCCCGCAGAAGCGCTTGAAGTAACGCAGGCATCCTCTATCCCGATCATGCTTCCGATCTTCCTTCCTGCCCATGCATAGAGATCGTCAATCACCACGTAATTTCCAGCTGCCTCCACCAGCGCTTCCCCCACCCCTTTTGAAATGGTAGAAACGCCCAGCTTGGTCATTCTCCCGGAAGCATTGATCACGGCCTGTAAGCCGTTTCTGCTATATATGTTTTCCATATTCATACTCCTTAGTGACTCTTACAGGATGCCAAGCAGGGAAGCGATGACAGCCACTGCCACAACCGTAAGCAGAATCCTGTTATAGTAAGGCCCCTTTTTCCTTAAATAAGTATAGATGGTAAATACGGCCGCCAAAGGCAGTAAGCCAGGGGCTATGGTATTTAATATATCCTGGACCACGATCTGGGTTCCGCTGACAAATTCAAATTTCAGCGGAGTGGTGATGTTTACATAGCTTGCAGATAATGCCCCCATCATGGTAAGACCGATGACATTGGCCGTAAAAATGATGGATTTCATCTTCCCGCCGTGGAGCAGGGACATGACGGACTTTTTGCCCAGGGTATATCCGTTGTGGATCAGGCCGTAGGCAATTGCAATGGAAATGGCCGGATACAGGATCAGAGGCATGATGCCGCCCAAAGCTGATCCGCTGCTTGCAAAGGGCAGGAAGATGGAAATGATAATAGGCATGATGGCCGCCCATACGATGGCATCTCCCATCCCGGCAATAGGGCCCATAAGTCCTGTCTTAATGCCTGTTATGGCTTCATCGGTCACATTTTCCCCATTGGCCTTCTGCTCTTCCATGGAAATGGCAATCCCCTGGATGATCGCTCCGAAGATCCCCTCTGTGTTAAAGAAAACCAGGTGGCGTTTTAAGGCTGCGCTCAATTCTTCATCCGTGCTGTAAAGCTTTTTTAAAACCGGCGTCATGGATGCACAGAATACCAGACTCTGCAAACGCTCATAGGAATTGGAAAGTTCCGCGCCGGCATAATAAATCCACATGGATTTTGTAATATCTTTTTTTGTAAGCTTTTTTACCTGTGTCTGCTCTCCCATCTTAAACTGCCTCCTCCTTTAACTGGAATAAACCTAAAAGCAATGCCATGCAGGTGGCAAAGATCGCCACTGCCATGGTGTCAAGCTTCAAATACATGACTGCAAAGAATCCAACGATAAAGAACGGCACCAGTGCCTTTTTCCCGATGACCGACAGGGTGATGGCAAAGCCGAGAGCCGGAAGGATGCCTCCCATGATCTCAAAGGAATGCATGAGCCACCGGGGAAGGATGGTGATCAGCTGTTCCACGGCTGTTACGCCGAAATAGTCAATGGCAAATACGATTGGAAAACGGATGATCAGGCCTGCAATGGCGGGATAGAGAAAAGCCGCCCTCAAAATCCCTTTTGTATCCGCCTTCTCTGCATAACGGTCCGCCATATGTACCCAAACCGCATTGGTAGTCCTTCTTAACTGGTCTACAAATACGCCGATAACACCAAAGGGAATTGCCAGGGCAATGGCAACCTCCGGCGTCATATTGGACATGACCCCCAAAGGAATGGCAATACAGCCTGCAAGGGCCGGATCACTTGGAACATTGCCTCCCGGCGTGGACGTAACTCCCAGATAAACCAGCTGAAGCCCTGCCCCGATCTTCATGGCCAAAGGCATATTTCCGGTGAGCAAGCCTACAAAAACCCCGATCACTACCGGCTGAAGCAGCATGGAAGAAAAGGTGTACCCAAATCTCAAACGGCAGAACCAGTAATAGAACCCCATACATACAGCTAACATCAACACACTCATGTCATACCCTCCTTAGTTATTGTATTTTTTCAATATCCCATCCAAATTTTGAGGAACATCCTCCGGAATGGTCTGGAAGATGATCTTCACACCCGCTTCCTGAAGATAAACCAGCTTTTTCACATCCTCATCATCCAAGGTGATATTCTGAAATACCACCTTACGGTTAGGCGCTCCCCCAAGGCCTCCCACCTGAATGTCCGTAACTTCAATCCCTCCTTCATATACTTCCTTCATGCTTCCCAGATCAGGAAGTAGCAAAAGGACCCGTCCGTTTCCAAACTGGTTTTCCTTCCAGTTTTTAACTGCATCCGCCTTGCTGTAGCATTCTACCTTAACCCCTGCAGGAGCGGACATTAAGTAAATCTCCAGCATGAATTCATCAGCTGCAAGGCTGTCGCTGACCACAACAATTTTATTTGCCTGGGACTGGTTGACCCATTTTGTCATGACCTGTCCGTGAATCAGCCTGCTGTCGATCCTGCATAATACGATTTCTGCCATATTTCCTAATTCTCCTTTCTTTCCATGGATTCCATGATCTGACTCACCACGTCCATGACCGAAGCCTGTCCCTGTTTTAATACCACATCAAAGTTACAAGTCCCCGTGTACTGGATCTGTGTGCAGGCCTCAATCATAAGAGGTGCATTAAGGCCTGAAATCACCTTAATGTTCCGCTCTTTTCCGATTTTTGCACCTGCATTGGTAGTGGTTCCTCCAAAAACGTCAGTAAGGATCAAAGATCCCTCCGGCATCCCGGCTGCGTAACTCTCCACAAGGGCGTAATATTCGGCAAACGTCACTTCCGGTGTTAACGGGATCTCATGGACAAAATCCACGCTTCCCATAATCATCTTAAGGCTCTCCGTCAGCGCCATTCCCCAGCCTCCGTGGGTCAAAAGCAATATCTGCGGCTTTTCCATTTCGTACCTCCATTTCTTATGATGTGACCCTTGATAATTGAAATTGTAGCATACTACATTTTTAATGTCAATATTGTATTTATGATATTTGTACATATAAAATAATGTATTTTACTACTTTTCTTGTAATTATAACTTTTTTATCCCTGGAATATTGTATTTTGATTTTAAAATATGATATACTTATTTTGAAATTCACTACAGAAGTGCTACAGAAATAACAACACGCTTCCCTTTCCGGGAAGAGTGAAAGAAAGGCTGTATAACAAATGACTGAGAACTATGAACTTTTTACATTAATGGCCCGGATTGACGGTATGTCAAACCAGTTTACCAAGACTGACTGGAAAATCGTCCAGTATATTAAGAAGTCCACGGCCAAATTCATTGAACTGAGCGCCCAGGAGCTGGCAAAGGAAATCGGGACATCGGATGCCAGCATTATCCGCTTTGCTCAGAAAGTAGGATACTCCGGGCTTAATGAGTTAAAATATACCATGCAGAAGGAGATCGACAAAAGTTCTTCTTCCGTCAATCATTCCGACTACTCCACTCTGCTTAACGATAACAAGATGCTTTTGGACAGCCTGTTTAATCTCACAAACCCTTCGGACATCAACCATGCCAGGGAGCTTATGCTAAAATCCCAGCGTATTTTTATCGTTGGCCTGAATTTCAACCAGAATGTAGCAGAAATCATTGCCCACAAATTCATGACCATTGGACTTACGGTCCAGGCCCTGACCAATTATGATACCCTAAAGCTGTATCAGAGCCTGTCCAGGGAAAGCGACCTTTTTATCACCATCTCCCTTTCCGGCAATCACAAGCAGCTTTCCTCCATCCTGGCTGACTTTAAGAAAAACGGGAGCAGCATTCTGCTTGTCACCAATTACGAAAAGTCCCTCTGCTCTCCCTATGCGAACATAACACTTCTGGTCCCAAAAACAGACCTGCTCCACAGCAGCAACACCATTTCCAGGGAGATCCTCATCCTGGTTCTCTTTGACATGCTGTTCCATAACTTCCTCACAGAGGATGTGAAGTCCTTCCAGGCCTTCCAAAAGGCTGCCTCCTACTCTAAGCTGAGCGCGGCTGATGATACCAGGGATGGCCTTAGAAAGCTGATGGATCTGCTGTAAATATTGATGAGCCGGCTTTTGTAAAACAAACCGGCCCTGCTGCTGCCCCATATAAGAGAAAATGCTGTTTCCGGCCCTGCCCGGGCCAAAAACAGCATTTTCTCTTATTTCACAGCTTCCTATATCCTATACTTTTATCTTTTTTCAGACACACTTCATTTTCAAGCTGTCTGTTTTATTCCAAGCTTTAAAATCCTTTAATTAACTCTCCATTCTTAGGTTCAAAGCGTCCGGTAAAGAAGCGCAGAACTTCTGGCTCATATACCCATTTAAGACCGCTGATGTCATGCCTCATCTGATACAGCTGGATTATTGCTTCAGCAACATAGTCCAGATGTGCATATGTATAAACTCTTCTCGGAATGGTCAGACGGATTGTCTCCAGCTTCGGCACATGGTTCTCTCCTGTCTTAATGTCTCTTCCTGCGGAGACAATGCCGCGTTCCATGGTTCTGACACCGGAGAACTCATAAACAGCTGCTGCCAGAGCCTGAGCCGGGAAGTCCGTTTTCTGATCCAGATGATCTAAGAATGCACGGGCATCTACGAAAATTGCATGACCGCCGCTGGGCTTAACCATAGGAACTCCTGCAGCGTCCAGCTTTTCCCCAAGGTAACGGATCTGATTTACGCGGTGGCTGATGTAGTTGTATTCCATTGACTCTCTAAGGCCAATTGCCATGGCCTCCATATCTCTTCCTGCCATTCCGCCGTAGGTAGGCATGCCTTCATACTGTACGACCATTCCAGTTGCACGGATATATAAATCTTTATCATTCATGCACAGGAAGCCGCCGATATTGGTCAGGCAGTCTTTTTTTCCGGACATGGTACAGCCATCGCCGTAGGAGAACAATTCGTGAACAATCTCCTTAATGGTCTTATCCTCATAGCCTTTTTCTCTTGTCTTGATGAAATATGCGTTCTCCACACATCTGGTGGCATCGAACATTACCTTAATGCCATACTTATGAGCCATCTCAGACACAGCCTTAATGTTAGCCATGGAAACCGGCTGTCCGCCTGCCAGGTTTACAGTGACTGCAAGGCAGATATATGGGATCCTGTCTGCACCGACTTCGTCAATGAGAGCCTGGAACTTATTTAAGTCCACATTGCCCTTGAAGTCCAGAATTGCGCCTGGATCATGGGCTTCGTCAATAACCACGTCTCGGAAAGTAGCTCCATTGTGTTCCTGATGGAACCGGGTTGTGGTGAAATACATGTTACCAGGTACATAGTCTCCCGGCTTAATGGTAAGAGAAGACAGAATGTTCTCTGCGCCGCGTCCCTGATGAGTAGGAACAACATATTTGAATCCAAAGAGTTCGCGCACAGTCTCCTCTAAATGGTAAAAGTTTCTGGATCCGCCGTAAGCTTCGTCACCCAGCATCAGTCCTGCCCACTGTCTGTCACTCATTGCATTTGTTCCGGAATCTGTCAGAAGGTCAATAAAACATTCCTCTGATTTTAACAGGAACGTATTATATCCTGCTGTCCTGATGGCTTCTTTTCTCTCTTCTTTGTTTAAGTTGCCCATAGGCTCTACCATCTTGATTTTGAAAGGCTCCGGTGCAAATTTCATCATATCCATTACTATTCCTCCTGCAAAATATTTATATTTTTATTTTTTTTAATTAAAAAATTCTTTTCGTAATCCTTAAGGGATGCAATGGCCTGGCCTGATAAGGGAATGATTGCCAGCATATTGAAAATGGTCATAAGCCCTACACCAAGGTCTCCTAAATCCCACACAAAGCTATATGCAGCGATTCCGCCGACAAACAGCATCACCAGTGCAAAAATCTTATATCCTGTCTGAGCTGCCCATGTATCCTTGAAAATATAAGCCACATTGCTGCGCGCATAGTACAGAATGCCAATAAATGTGGAAAAGCTGAACAGAAACAGGATAATCGCGATAAAAATAACTCCGAATCTACCCAGGTGATAGTTCATAGCTCCCTGCAAAAGATCCATTCCCTCTAATCCGCTGATAACCTCAGCCGGTGCCAAAAGCATCAGAAATGCGGAACAGCTGCAGATTGCCAGGGTATCAATGAAAACACCCAGAGACTGAATCAGCCCCTGCGTTACCGGATGATCCACCTCGGCAGCCGCTGCTGCACAGGGGGCGGAGCCGCTTCCGGCCTCATTTGAAAAAAGTCCCCGCTTTACTCCGTTCATAACAACGGCTCCCATTCCTCCTCCTACCATAGGCTTAAGTCCAAATGCCTGGGAAAAGATGCTGTCAAACACAGCCGGAAGATGAACGATATTCCTGGCAATAATGAAAAGCGTAATTGCAATATAAGCGCATGCCATAATCGGCACAACCTTATCCAGTACCTTCACTGTGGCATTCTTACGGAGCACAATGCATGCGGAAACCGCAACCAGAACCACTGTCGTGGTGATCTGGGGAATGCCAAATGCATTTTTAAAGGCAGTGGAAACCGAATTTCCGATTACCTGGCTGATACCGGCCCAGCAAAGCAGACCAGAGAGCGCAAACGCAATTCCAAGGAATGTGCACTTGCATCCTTTTATGTAATAGGTGTTGCCGTCCATTGCCACATACTCTGCTTCCTTCTTTACATCCTTTACAAAGATATCTTCATGCTTCACCTTTGTAATAAACCGGATCCGGTTCATGAAATAGGCAGGTCCGCCTCTGTATCCTCCATAGAGAGGATCCTTTTCTTTGTAAATCTGCGCCAGCGTTGATTCAATGAATGAAGTAGACGAGCCTATAATGGCAGTCACCCACATCCAGAATACTGCGCCTGCGCCGCCAAAGGAAATGGCCGCTACCACGCCTGCCAGGTTCCCCATACCCACGCGGGTGGCCGTGGCGATGATCAATGCCTGAAGACCAGAGATGGAATTCTGATCCTCTCCCTTTTTTTTCCTCAAAGTCGCCCGAATCATTTCAGGAAAAAGCCGGAACGGCAGGAATCTTGTTTTAACGGTGAAATAAAGTCCTGCGGGAATCAGCAGGATTACCAGCAATGATATGCCGAACTGGGTTTCACCATTTGAAAATTCCAGAATAAACATGTCGCCCCACAACAGTTTATTAAGTGCCGTTACAATCTTTACGATGTAAAACACCAGCCATTCAAATAGATGCATTTCCCTATCCTCCTTTACATATTTAGTTTTTGCTTTCTACCTTCAAGTCCGTTTTGTGATGCATGATGTATGATGCATCATATGTGTTAGGTTTATTATACAACTAAAAGGCATTTTGTCAATATTTTTTTTTAACATTTTTTATATTTCTGCGGTTGTGGGAAATATATAGACAAGCCCGGCCAACAATTGTCCCTATTATTGCTTTTAAAAGAGATTTATAGTAAGATGTAAACTACAAGTAATTAAGACAAGCAGGAAGGAGAAGATGATAATGAGTACTCTTGTGAAAATGACCTTAAGCGAACAGATATACAATATCCTAAAAAATGAGATCATGAGCGGAACCATTCCTCTGGGAAGCAAAATAACAAACAGAGAACTGCAGGAACGCTTTTTAGTTTCCTCCACACCGGTGCGGGATACCATCAACAAGCTTTATCAGGATGGCCTGGTAAAAGAGGTTACTAAAACAGGCGCCCAGGTGATCAGCTTTGACTATGGATATGCGACAGAAATCAATGAATTCATTGCGGCTATCTCCTGTGTAGCTCTCAAAATGACCGTTGCCAAGGGTACTGACAGGGAAGTGACAAAGCATTTGAAGGAATATTTAAAAAAGCAGACAATTGCTCCGGATGATGATGCCTACTTTGACGCAGACTTCCATTTTCATAAGTCATTTTTTGACTTCTGCGGCAATCAGTTCTTAAAAGAGACCTACAAAAGATACAATCTTCTCCGTTTCCTGCTGATAAAGTTTGCTATCCGCACAGCGGAAGACCGGTCCTGCTCCACCAAGCAGCACGGGGATATTGTCAATGCCTACAGCTCCGGCCAATTTGACCTTGCCTCCCAGCTTCTGGAGCAGCACTATATCCACGGCCTTTCGCTGATTAAAGGATACAATCCATAAGAAAAACCAAGAGGCTGAGTAACCGCTTTAAATCCCACCTTACGATGGGCGGGTCCTGCCTATATCCTTTCTGCTGCCGGTCGTATTTCCGGACTTTCACCTTATAGAACGTACACCCGTTGGACGCATCAAAAAAGAAGCTGCACACTAATCACTTAGTGTGGCAGCCCCCTCTTTCCCTGCTGAAATATTCTATTTCTTTAGTTTTCTGCCTCAATCCCCTTATAGAAAATATCCGCTTATCTGACAAGGTGATCAGTCATCCTCCTCCGGGACCAGCTCCGTAGTCTCATTCTTAGGCGGCATGGCAAAGGAGAAAATAATAAATCCAATCAGCCCCGCGATCAGCCCCGGTATAATGGGCTGGCTGAATTTGACTCCAAACAGCACGCCTCCGGAAATATGCTCTAAATATACTACCACAATGGTTCCTGCTATGAGAGAAGCAATGGTTCCCGCTGATGACGCCTTTTTCCAGTAATGCCCCATAACATAAGGGAAGAACGAGCCTGCAGCCCGAAGGGTAAAGCAAAACATGAGAATGGATACGATGCTCTGGGTATTAAACAGGGCAATGAACATGGAGGCCACGCCTACCAGACACATAACGATTTTTGTGACTCTCATGACAGACTGGCTGGAAGCATCCGGCTTTAACACGGCCTTATAAATATCATTGGAGAAGATGGACCCTGCTCCCAAAAGATCGGAATCCGAACTTGACATGGTTGCTGAGATAATGCCGGAAAACAAAAGTCCGCAGACCACTGCTGGCATGGTGTTGATTGCCAGGATCGGAAGCGCATATCTGGCTCCCACCTCTGCAAACTGCTCAGAATTAAATTTCCCCATATTCATCAGTGCCAGGGTAATGACTCCCAGAATTGTGGGAATAAAGGCATAGATGAAGTTGATAAGGGCTGCCAGCCAGGCTCCGCCTTTTGCTGCCTTCTCATCCTTGGCCGCATAAAAACGGGATACCGCCTCCTGCCCCACGGAGAATGTAGCTGTGTACATGATGATAAGGGAAATGATTCCGAATAAATCATAGCCCTGGAACATGCTTAAGGTTCCCTCCGGAATATTAGCCGTCACATTTTCCCAGCCTCCTGCAAACCGGAGCGCAAAAGGTACTGCAATGATCATTCCGATAACAATGAGAAACACCTGGACAAAGTCCGTCAGGGTAACACTCCATAAGCCTCCCATAATGGAGTAGACCGTTACCACTACCGCCACGATGATGACTGCCACCTGGTAATCTATGCCCAGCATGGTGGACAAAATAACCGCTGATGCAATAAACTGTCCCGCCGTAAGCCCTACCAGGGGCAAAAGCATGATAACAGCCGTAATGATGCCGCAGGACTTATTATAACGCCTTCGGAAATATTCCGGTACCGTCTTAACCGTTGCAGCCCTGAACCGGGGCGCAATAAAGCTTAAAATGGCAAATGCGATCCCCATGGTGATTATGTACCAGGAAGCACTGAGTCCAAAGCCTGACATCCCGTTCTGCACCACTCCAAGGGAACTTCCCCCGCCGATTTCCGTAGCAGCCAGCGTTCCGGCCATGAGAAGCGGCCCAAGGCGGCGTCCAGCCACCAGAAAGTCTGTACTGGTAGAAATCTTGGAGGATGAATACCAACCGATCCACAGCATGAGCAGCAGATAAATGATAACAATAGCAGTAACAACAACATTTGCTCCCATAAAAAACCCCTCCTGTTTTTATATGAAAATTCTTTTATGAATCCAGTTTAACACATTCACAGGGCAGGGCACACAACCGATTCTGCCGATTTCCCACCAAATATGCAGATTCTTTCTCTCCGCTTGACTTCTCTGAAAAATCTCAATAAAATGGAATGAGATCGGAGGGACTTTTCTATGCTGCGTATTGCCATCTGTGACGACAGCAGAGAGGACAGGAAGAGGATTCTTGACTTTGTGCGCGACTACTATAAAAAGCATGATATGGATGCTCAGATTGATGATTTTGAAACCGCCGGAACATTGCTTTCCGCGGAAGAAACCTATGACATCTATCTTCTGGATGTCATCATGCCTGACATGACCGGCATTGAAGCCGCCAAAAGGCTGGTGAAAAAGAAAGAAGCTCCTGTAATCATATTCATCACCTCATCCTTAGAATCCGCCGTAGACGGTTACCGGGTCAATGCTTCAGGCTTTGTCTTAAAGCCCCTGGCGGAAAAGGATTTTGAGGAAACCTTAAAACGGGTCATGGAACAAAACTTTAAATCCAGGGAAGCTGCGATTTCCATCATACATAACCGGGTTCCCATGGAGCTTAAGCTAAGCCGGATCCTGTACTTTGAAAACAGGCTGCACCGGGTCTACATTGTCCTTAAAAACGGGGAGGTTCTTTCCATCCACCAAAAGCTCAATGAGCTTCAGGAGGAATTAAAGCCTCAGACCTGCTTTCTCCGCTGCCACCAAAGCTATATTGTAAACTTGAACCACGTGGAAGCTTTGGAAGCCACGGGCTTTGTGATGACAAACGGGGATATGGTCCCTGTTTCCCGCAATTTTTACAAGGAATGCAAATACGTTTACTATCATTTTCAATTGAAGTGAGGCAGCCATGAACGAAGCAGCATGTAATGTTATATTAAATCTGATCAATCTGGCAGTCCGCATGATGCCTATTTTTGTCTGTCTGGAGCCAAAAAGGAAGAACCGGGAAAACATCGCGGCAGTATCCGTTTATCTCTGGGTCATCATGGTATCCCTCCAATCTCTGTTTCACATCAGGGAACCGGTGTTTCTCTTCGTCCAGGGGATCTTCTCCTGCCTCTTTTTTCTCCTTCTTCTCATATTTTTTAACGGAGAGCTGATAAAAAAGGTATTTCTTTACTTATCCGCCTGGCTTTTTGCAGTCTTATCCATGTCATTAAACGAGTTTGCCGCCTCGGTTTTGGGAAAATCCATATTCCTTTCCTACAGTCAGATCTGCGTCATCGTTTCCTTCCTGTCCGCCTGCGGATTTTATATTTTTGTCCGTTACTGGCTAAAGGATAGGACCGGTCAGCTTTTTATCCAGCTGTCCAGACGCTCCCATCTGCTCCTTGCCGCGTATCCGGCTATTTCCCTGGCCATTTCCCTGTTTGGCACCTCCACCATCTTTTCCAGAGAATCCCTTGCAAAAAGAGGGTTTGAAGATGTGGTTTTCTATCTTGCCTTCTGCACCATGATCCTGGTGCTTTATGTCATGATCCTGGACGGCACCCTGGAAGCTGTATCCAGAAAGAAAACAGAGGAAGAGCTTATATTTGCCAGGCAGCTCATCGGAAAGCAGAGAGAGCATTACAACCAGATGCTGGAACATGCAGATGAGCTTCGGATCATCCGCCACGATTTCAGGCACCATATCCACGCCCTTCTCCATATGGACAAAGATCAGCAGAGAAAATACTTACTTGATCTAAACAAGGAGTTAGATACCCCAAAAGAGCAAAATTACTGTGAAAATCCTGCCGTCAACCAGGTCCTTCAGGAATACGGCACCCGCTGCCAGGAAAACCAGATCGAATTCGTGGCAAGTCTGGATATATCCGCCCACATCCCAATCGATGACTTAACTCTTTGCATTGTCATCGGCAATCTTATGGAAAACTCCATGGAAGCCTGCTTAAAGCTTAAGGAAAACCGCTTTATCCATTTGCAGGCAAGGTGGATGCAGGATCATCTCATGATGCTTGCGGAAAATTCCTACAACGGCCAGATCAGAGAAAGCGGAGGAAAGCTTTTGTCCAGCAAACAGGATGGAGGCCTGGGGCTGTTAAGCATCCGCAGGATATTAAACCGGCCGGGAGATGACTTTGACATATGCTTTAACGATACCACCTTTACGGCCATGGTAAATATCATGGACCGCTCCGGCATCTGACCGGCTGGGGGACTGATGAGATGGCCGCAGGAATCCTTGCATCAAAGTTTTCCAAGGTGGTTGACGGAATTTATCAGACCATTAACATCATGGAAAATGATGAAAACAAGAAACGGATTGCAAAAAATCCGGAAGAATGCGGGATTCCATTTGATGTGAAATATCAGTATAATTACTATAAGGACTGTTAGAACAAATTTAAGATTCTGAAAAAAACAAGCATGAAAAATTACCGGGAAAACCGATATGTTTCATGCTTGTTTTAATTTCCGCCTTTCGTCACAGCCAAGGCATCTAACGCTTAACCTTTGGCCAGTATCAAAGCCGTATCCAGCGCTGAGAATGCGGGACGTTTCATGATGATCCTGGGAAATTCACTATGAATGACTAAAGACAATTCCGTTCCCATTATCTTATTTTTTAACAGCACACTTCCCCAGAACCATAATTCCACAGGCTTTTCTCCCTCATACTTGTAAAGTCCGGCCTTATAATAAACATCTCTGACAAGAGTCAGCAGTTCATCCCTGCACTCCTTAAGAATCTCTGATCCTGCTTCCTCACCCATATCACAGGCCTTTTCTGCAAGGATTGCATAAGAGGCAATTTCCGACTTCTCCATAAGCCTGTCATTGACAAAACCATTGATCTCATCTAATGTTGTTAAGCCGCTTTTCTCTGAAAACAACTGATACAGCACAGGACACTTCTGCCTTCCGTCAATATGATTGGCAGCCGCTCTTATTACCTTCATCCCCATGTGAAAACCGCTTCCCTCATCACTGAGTACATGTCCCCAGCCTCCGCAGCGAACAATCTCCCCGGATTCCCCTCTTGCAAATGCGATGGAGCCGGTACCGCTTACCAGCACAATGGCCGGTCCGGAGGACATATGAAGAAAAATTTCACAATCATTATGGACTGTTATGCTTTCCTGTTTAAACCCCATTTCCATAAAAGATCTTCTGCATTCCTCTTCCTGCCTTTTGGAATCAATTCCGCTGGCGGCAACGCAAACCTTGATACAGTCTTCTGCCTTCAAATGATTTTCCTCCAGGACAGGCAGAATCAGGCTGCGGTATTTTTCATTGCACAGCTTAAATCCATCTGTATTCATGGTACCTCCCGCACCATAAAACTCTCCAATGACTTTGCCCTCAGCGGACTCGATCTTCATTCGTGCAACCGTTCCGCCTATGTCTAAACCAGCATAGTATTTCATAATACCCTCCTAAATTAAGCTTTTGTATTCATTACCTGATAAAAATCATGGAATTTGGGGGTATCGCATTCAATACATTTCCGCTCCGACCCATAAACACTCATAACCTGAAAAGCAAGCAAAGCCTGGAACATGGAAAAGTAGGGTTCTCTGCTTCCGGTCAGATTCAGGACATGACTGCCCCTCTCCCAATCCAGGGAGGTTATGACAAAATTAATACAGCCCTTTTCTCTGGAATACCTCTCCAAGACTGCCATACGGTCTGAATTATGAGTCCCGGCAGGCAGAAACAGATTGCACATTCCCGGCTCTATGGTATTGTTAATCCCATGCAAGTACTCTTCAAATTCATAAGCTGCGGCAGGTACATACAAGGTTTCCAGGATTTTTAAAGCCCCTTCCTGGGCCGCATAATATCCGGCTTCCTCTGATATGAGGGTAAAATGCGGCATGGACGAAAGCAGATCTTCATTTCTTTTACAAAATTCCATGGAAGCCTCTATATTGAAAGGAGCTGCCTCTATGGATTTGTTTATTTCATCCAAGAAATGATGAAACTGTCCTTCCTCCACCCGGTTCCATAGCTGCCCCAGAATCAGACCCATAAGAGACAGAGTCAAAACCGTTCCTGTCATTCCCTTTGTCTTGGGCCCTACGGCTTCCTCACCGCATGGGATCAGCTGGTGCATGCTTCCATGTAAAGCAACAGGTGACTTAGGATCTGACGTTGCCGTTATAACTGTAAATCCATGTTCCCTCCACTCTTTTACAGCAGATATGGTAGAAGTACTTTTACCTGATTGCGAGGAAGCAATGACAAGAGTATCTTCCGGCTTTAAAACCTTTCTAAAACCATTTAAACGGGTGGGTACTGCTGCAGTTGTTTCAATTCCAAGAATGTTCTCCATAAAATCTGCTGCTGCCATTGACGCAATATAAGAGCTGCCTGAACCAATGAGCAGAATTCGCTTTACAGGTCTGATTCCATATTCCTTCAGCTCCCGGAATATCTCCTCCCTTTCCTTTACAATTTTTCCCCATACTGCAGGTTGTTCCTTCAAGTATTCCATCATTTTCTGTGCCATGTGTTCCTCCTTATAGAAAGCTGAAAATCGTTTGACTGGCTGTAGTTCTAATGCTATGATTCTAGTATAATGATACCTCAGAAGGGAGCTTTGCCTTGAACCAGTACATGCCAAGATATCTTAAAACCAAAAACCGTATGATGATTTTTGATTTATTCCGCAACCAGCATCTTATGAGCCGGGCAGAACTGGTCCGCATCACAGGCATCAGCTTTCCCACTGTTTCAAAAATTGTTGATAAGCTGCTGGAACTGGGCATTGTCATTGAGCTGGAAGAGACAGAACAAAGCTCAGGAGCAGGGCGGAAGGGCCACCTCCTCAAGTTCAATCCAAGAGCCTGCTATGCCATTGGCATTGAGTTTGAAGGCCAGGTTGTTCATCTGGGCCTGGTGGATATGCTGGGCACCTGCCAGTACTGCAGATCCATTTATCTTCCTGCTCAGAATCATACTTTGAAATTATCTAAGCTGACAAAGGAAATCAATACCTTAATGTCTTTGGCTGACAATGACCACATTCCGGTTCTGGGTATTGGAATCGGTTTTCCTGCCATGATTAACCCGGAAACTAACAGCATCATTCATATGTCAGGAATGAATATTGATCATGAGGTTCCGTTTGAAGATGCATTTTCTGAATTCGCCTCATCTTTGACCGTTCCCTTTTTCCTTGATAATGATGTGAAGTTCGCCTGTCAGGGAGAAGCTTTCTTACGCCGCAAGAACCCGGAATACCAGGATCTGATATATTTCACCCTGGGCACAGGCTGCGGTGTCAGCTACATGATGAACGGCGAGCTGTGGTATGGTGCCACTCACAAATCAGGAGAGATCGGAAACATGATGATCAGTTCCTGCCAGATACCGGGAACAGAGGTGCCAGAACCAACCACATTCGAACAGCTGATTAACTTAGAAGCCATCTATAAGCATTTCCAGATCAGCCTCCAGCAAAATCCGGGCCTGCCGGAGTCCATACGGGAAGATATTATTAATTATCTCTGCCCCTATTTAAGCTTTACCCTTGCCAACATATCCTATCTCCTGGATATCCAGCACTGTGTGCTGACAGGAATTGTGCCCCTTGCTTTAGGAGAAGGTTTACTGCAGAAAATACAGGATACAGTCCGCACCACCCTGACACACAACACCCTTCTGATCGAGCCTTCCATCAGCCGTGACGCAGGCATTATCGGCGCTGCGGTCACAGTGTTTAACAAACGTCTGGAGGCTCTGTTTAAAGATTAATTCCTATATCTGTTTATAAGCCTGTGCAAGAATAAACCATGATACATGAGGAATCCATTGCTCCGCCCAGCGCCAGTTATCATTGACTGTGCCTCCTGGTTCCCGGATCAATGCGATTCCTTCTTCATTGTCCTCATCGCTGGTGATTCCATTGCAGATGCCTCCCAGACAATTCATAAAATCATACCGGTCTTTGAAACTCATAAGGAAAACAGCAGGCATAAGGCCATGGCTGCCGCCAGGATCCAGGATATGGATATTATGCTTCCTATCTGAGTTGTGGAAAAACCAATCTGAGCCAGATATAAATTTAAATATGTATTATAAATTGCCTGACCTGAAAAAAATACAAGATAAACACAGAACAGTCCCTTGGGAAAGCTCATGCTTTTCTTTTCCTCTTCCATTACACAACCTCATTCAATTATTTAACTTTATTTAATAATTATATATTGCAAACAGTATATCATAGGCAAAATGGAAATTCAAGTCAATGATTATGGTATTTTTTTATGATTTTTTCTTTATTTTCATGTATATAATGCACAATATCACATATCTCTCAAACTGTTTTTTATTCGGATTTTCTACGAAATTTGATTCGTCTTTACACCTTCATCTTATTTTCGGGACTATTTTTAAAGTTTCTTAACTATTATTTACCTGCCTGCAGACAGCAGAATTTCTACAGAAAAAAGGGTATGCCAAATGCTCTGTGCTCTATTACACAGTTTCTTTGACATACCCCTTATTGTTTAAACAACCGTATCCGGATGGCATCAGGATATCTTTTCTTATGGCATGAACCGCCAAATCAATCTATTCTCTCTGCCTTCTCATTGCATTCACAATGGATAATAAAATGACCGAACCCACAACGGAAACGACCAGGCTCCAGATGTTAAATCCGGTAATGCCGGTTCCTCCCAGGAGGCCCATGATCAATCCGCCGATCAATCCGCCGGCAATTCCTACCAAAATATTGGCACCAGCCCCCATACTTTTATTATTACCGGTGAACATACTGGCAATCCAACCTGCAAGAGCACCAATAATAATCCAACTTATAATTCCCATGTTTATTTCCTCTCTTTCAAAGCTTTATTTATAATGAAAATTTCATTATTTGTGTGATGATCTGTCAATTAATACAGATCTTTATCAGAACCAAAAAAGCATCCGCGCATTGACATACGGGATCCCAAGTATCAGTTTTTATCCTCACCAGGTATTTATAGTTAGATTGTGCCATATTTGCATTTTTTATACACGAAGTTAAAATTTTTCCTCCCAATGATAAAAAAGCCGCCGGTTCCTCAGTTTAACAAATCACTGAGGAGCCGGCGGAAAACTGTTTCTTCCAGTTTGTTTTATTTTTATTGCTTTTTATTGCTTTTCATTACTCTTTCATATCAGCGATCTGATTCCCCGCTCTGCTGCATCATGTCCACCTTCCCCATAATTTCCTCAAGCCGTCTGGTTTCTTCATCAGTCACGGGAAGGACCGGCTTCCGGCAATGATCCCTGATTCCCACGCCTCTCAGCATCATAGCCTTTTTCAATATCGGAACAAAGAACGGGTTAATATCGTAGATGCCCATCAGGATGTCTACCTTCTTCTGGAGCGCGAACGACAAACTCCAATCGTTCCGGTTAACCGCATCCTGCCACTGGGTCATGAGTTCCGGGTATACGTTGGACAGCCCTCCGATGCAGCCGGCGCCTCCGCAAGCGGCATTATGTATCAGGTTTTCATCAAAGCCGCAGTAGACTTGAAAATCCGGAAATTCTTCCCGCACCGTTGTCAGCAAGGCTCTGGTGTGGCCCATCTCTGAAACAGAATCCTTAAGTCCCACAATATTCTTATGCTTCCGCAGCAGCCGCAGCACGATCTCCGGCCTGACGTCATATCCCGTTCTGTCAGGAAAATTATAGATATAGACAGGGCCTGCAATGTTCTTTGCCGCTTCATCGTAAAAATTCTCCAGGGATGCGTCATCCAGAGTAAAATAATAAGGGCTGATCAGCATCACTCCGTCCGCACCTGCTTTAAGGGCGTAATCGCTTAAGTCCAATGTTTCCTCCATGGTGCTGCAGGCTGTTCCGAAGAACAACTTTGCCCGTTTATTGACATATGGAACTGCCATATCGATCAAAGCTTTCTTTTGCTCCATGTCCATGGTATAAAATTCACCGCTGCTTCCCAAAATCAGCAGACCCTTGATCCCGCCGTTAATCAGATGGTCATATATTTGTTTATTGCCGTCTAAATCCAATTCTCCGTGTTCATTAAATGCTGTTACAACCGGAGTGTAAAAACTCACTTCCATAGGAGCACCTCTTTCTAATGTTAATCACAGCTAGCTTATACTGTTTGTCAGCTTGCCGATTCCCTCAATTTCACAGGTCACTGTATCGCCCTTTTTCATATAACGAGGCGGCGCAAATCCCATTCCCACACCGGACGGGGTCCCTGTTGCAATGATATCCCCGCATTCCAGCGTGAAGCCTTCCGACAGCTCAGATATCAGGGAAGGGATATCATGAATAAAGTTCCTTGTGTTGGAGTGCTGGCGCAGTTCTCCGTTTACCACGCTTTTTACTGCCAGTTCCACCGGGAAGGGAAATTCTTCTTTTCCTGCAATCACCGGCCCCATGGCCGCACAGGTGTCCAGACTCTTCCCGTAAAACCACTGTCCGTGCAGGGTCTGAAGATTTCTGAAAGAGATGTCATTGAATACAGAGTATCCGAAAATATAATCTTCTGCCTTTTCAGCCGGAATATTTTTTCCGGTCTTTCCGATGATTACTGCCAGCTCCACTTCATAATCCAGCCCTTCATCCAGATCCGGCCGGCTGATGATCTCTTCACCGGGCCCTGTGATGCGAATGGCCCGCTTGGAGAAATACACGGCCTTTAAAGGTGTCTGAAACTCATTCGTTCCAAGATGTTCTTTTGTCTCCTTTAAGTGATCCTCATAATTAACGCCTACACAGATGATATCGTGTACCGGCCGCTCAATCGGCACAAGGACTTTTACGGAATCCAGATCATACATCTCACTTGTTTTGGATTCATAATCCAGGCATGACAGTTCTTCCATTCCACCGGCTGTTCCCGCATACCGTATCACTTCAATCATATCTTCCGATATCAGTCCGGGAATTACCGATTGCAGCGGCAGGATTCTGCAGTTTTCTAAAAGGATTCCGATTTTGACACTCTCACCTGGGGGCACAAATCTGATATATTTCATAAAATGCCTTTTTCCTTCATTATAATAGTTTCTACATGTAGTTACAGACTCTGGCAATAGCCATCTCCGTATATCCCAATGCCTCAGCCTTTGTAAGCTTGCCGTCGGATACCAGCTTCATCTCTGTCAGCAGTTCATCCCCCAGCTTTTCCAGAGTCTTTGTTCCATAGATATAGGGGCTTGCGTCAATATCAATATTATCCACCATATTGGCATAGGTCTCCCGATTTCCCGTAATCTTGATCACCGGAACAATGGGATTGCCGGTAGGAGTCCCTCTTCCCGTGGAAAACAGACAGATCTGACAGCCGCCGGCAACCATTCCGGCTACTGACGAGGGATCATTTCCAGGGGTATCCATGATTACCAGACCCATATTTTTGTCCACCTGTTTCCCATAATCATAGACTTCATTGACAGGGGTATGCCCACCTTTGTGGATGCAGCCCAGGGATTTTTCTTCCAGTGTGGTCAGCCCGCCTTCCTTATTTCCGGGAGAAGGATTGCCTTCACGGACGTCATGGCCCACCAGCTTTATGGCATGTTCGTAATCATGTACGATCTGGTAGATCCGGTCACTGACCCGCTTATCCTTACCCCGCTGTGCCAAAATATGCTCTGCTCCAATAAATTCCGTGGTTTCTGATAAAATCGAGGTTCCCCCTATTTCCACCATCCGGTCGCTGATTTCACCGATCAGGACATTGGACGCAAGGCCGGAGGTAGGATCTGAACCGCCGCATTCTGTTCCTACAATCAGCTCAGACATGCTGAATTCTTCCTTTTGCAGCGCAGATGCATCCATTGCCATTTTTCTGGCTGCACGGACGGCCTTTTCTATGGTTGCAATGGTACCGCCGTTTTCCTGAATCACAAAATGTTCAATCGGTTTGTTGGTCCGCTCCTTGATCGCCTCCAGAACCAGATCCATCTGGCAGTTTTCGCATCCCAGGGAGATTACTACTGTTCCGTATACATTGGGGTTCGCCGCGTATCCTGCCATAACATCCATGGTGAACTGCTGATCGGAAGGAACCTGGGAGCAGCCGTTTTGATTGTTAAAGGTAACGGCGCCCTCCACTTGGGATGCAATGATTCTGGTTGTATCCGAGGCACAGACACTTGCAGGGAGAATCAGCAGTTTGTTGCGGATGCCGATCCTTCCGTCTGGTCTTTTATAACCCATAAAAGTCATTTCTTTCATTGTCTTCTTATCCATAATAACAGCCTCCTGTATGCAGTTTATAATTGCTCTCTGTGATTTTCAACATTGTGGACGTGTACATGCTGGCCTGCATGAATATCAGTCCCCGACAGACCGATATGCTCACCGTATTTAACCACAGGCTCACCTTTTTCCATGTCTTTGATTGCGAACTTATGATAAATCGGAATTGGAGTCAAGGCTGTCAGTTTATGTAATTCGCCATTCTTGTCTAACCAGGCAAGGGTACTGCCAACTTCCACAGGCTCGATGGCCACTGCAACAGTATCTTTCTCATCAATGATCATTGCGTTTGTTGTAACTTCACTCATCTTGTTCATCCTCCTTTTATTTTTCTTAATTATTTTCCGCCGGTACATGCAGGCCGGCTTCAGCTTCCAGCGGCATCTGGGGGCTTCCATACTTCTTTACCCAGTAGCTGGTCATCAAAGGAGCCAGAATTGCCGTAACAACGACTGCTGCTGCCACCTGGGCCGTTGCACCTGCCACATAGGGCTCCAGGGCCGGGTCAGCCAACGCCACCACAGCAGGTACGGCCACCGCATTGCCGGCGGTTGTGGCAACCGCCCACCCCGCATATCCGGGGCGTTTTCCGATTACCCTGTCGCAGAATACGATAAACGCGCCTCCAATAAATACGGTAACTAATCCCAGAAGCACTCCGGGCGCGCCGCCCCTGACTACATTCATAAGATTAATACCAGCGCCCAGTGTCAATCCCACGAAAGGAATCAGCACAGAACCAGCCGGGGATACGAATTTAGAGAAGTTCTTATCCAGATTACCGAGAATCATTCCTACTAAAATCGGTATAATGGTTGCAATCAGTGCTTTAAAAGGAATATTAGCCAATCCAGAGGCCCCCAGCGCTATCATGGTAAAAAACGGTCCGTCATTTAATGCCAGCAACGCCATGGCTCCGCCATCCACATCATCCCCGTAGGTCTGCATCAATGCAAGGTAAACAGAGCCATTGCTGTTTGTCACCGCGCTGATAATTGCCAAGGCTGATAAACCTAACACGCCTGCCGGACCAAAGAGTTTGCCAACCACAATACCAATGGCCGCTCCGATAAAAAATTTAGAAAGCAACAGGATGCCGCCTCTCTTCAGAACCTTTCCAATATCACTGATCTGTAAGGTGGTGCCCAGACAGACCAGCTGGATTCCCATGGCGGTTGCTGCTCCGGCATTTGAAAAGGTGGCTGTTGTCAAAGAGCCCAGTTGAAGTGCCGCAGGGAAAAACGTATTTAAAATAGCCCCGATCAGCAATGGAACAATCATCATTCCGGCTGGAACTTTCTTTAGAAAATTCATTATCATAATTTTACTCCCTTTCATTTTATATGTATTTACGTACGTTATGCGCATTTTCGTACACCTTAATGAAAGAATATATTTATTTTCCATAAATGTCAATACGCTTTTTACATTTCTGACATAATATACATATATTTCCTATTTATATTGTTTATTTTTACCAATGGCTTTCTTGAAATTGACTTTGGTATAATAGACACAGCAATGATGGATAAAGGAGCAGACCATGCCTAATATTGAGCACAAACCAACGGAACGCGTTTTAAATATTTTAGAGCTGCTGGCGGCAAATCCATCCGGCCTCAGCATGTCGGATATTGCCAAAAATATTGATTCACCCAAGACGACCATCGCCCCTATTCTTCACACAATGGCCAGCAGGAATTTTATTGCATTTCATAAAAATACAAATTTGTATACGATTGGAATTGAGACCTATCTTTCAGGGCTTACTTACTATGGCGAAAAAAGTGTCATGCAGTTCATAAAGACAGAGATGGAATATGCAGTGAATGAGACAAACGAGATATGCCAGTTCGGCATCCGCTCCGAAGACAGTGTTCTGTATATCGCAAAGGTGGATTCCAAAGAAGCCATCCGTCTTTCTTCCAGAGTCGGCAAACGGTTCCCGCTTTATTGTACAGCGATTGGAAAAGCATTGCTGTATCAGGCCCCCTTTGAAAAAGTAAGGAGTCTTTATCCAAACGGCCTTCAGCCTCTTACCGAATATACCATCACAGACTTCCACCGTTTGTTTCAAGAGCTGGAGGAACTCAATGCCAACAAATTTGCTTATGAGAAGAGGGAAACCAACACGGACATCTGCTGCTATGCCACCCCTATCTGCTGTAATCAGAAAACCATTGCAAGCGTGTCCATCAGCGTTCCTACTTACCGTGACACGCCGGAAAAGGCCGTACAAATCAGGGATGTTTTAAAGCGGATCGGCAACACAATCGAGCAGTATCTGTTTGAGAACAATTTAGACGAGAATACATTTTGTGCTTATGACAGTTTGTGATCAAAGGGCAGGAGATCATATCCTGCGGCGGACTCAAAGCACGAAAACCCGAAGGTTTTCACTCTTCGGGTTTTCTATGCCGTTTGTCTGCAGGATTTATTTTTCACTAAGGCTTAATCCCATGATTCCTGCCTGAACCTCATTTATCCTGTCATTGGCAATGATTGCTTTTCCTTTAATCCCCTCCAGACTTTGGATCATTTCTCCATCCGGCACATTAGGGTACGCTCCATTCTTATACTTTAATACAGAATACTGAGTCTTGCTTTCACTATAATATGGAATGATTAAATTATGGTAACCATTGTCCAGCTCATCGCTGATTATGACGGGTTCGTTTACTAATGTAAACTCCTGAACAATGTGCAGCTTTCCACCGTTTTCAGACAGCAGCAATGCACTGCTTCCACCGGAGCCACTGGTGTAAGGCCCTGCGACCATAACAAATATTTCATCTTTCCCGTCATCATTTAAATCAAAGTAATTATAAAAGTAATGTGTTGTTTCGTAATATTCCTCCGGTACCTCCATGTCTTCAATGATCAGATCCCTCAATTCTTTAAACGGTTTAGTCTCTGCTTTCATACCTGATATGCCTTCCGGTAATTTCACCATCGGGATTTCATCAGTTCCGGCCTTTACATTATCGGCAACCTTCGGCACATCGGCAACCGATGTTTCCTCTAAATCATCTGGTTCCGCTGATCCTTTTTGGACTGCTTCCTCTGTTACTTTGGCAGCTTTATCATTCCGCTGCAGGTCTGATGCTTTATTCCCGCAAGCACTCACTGACAGCGTTACAGCAATTGCAAGGCTTCCCAATAGTAATATCCTGTAATTTTTGTTTTTCATTTTTAAATCCTCCATTTGTTTTTTAAGTTCCACTGTATTTTCACAAATAGATGTAACAAACTTGTATTATTCCTGAGGTTCTTTTAAATATTTTTCCCACTGCATGTTCAAAACATCATCCTCTTTTCCTACAGGCTGGATAGACAGGACTTTACCGCTTTCTTCCTCCAATGTAATCTGATATTTAATATCCTTTATTGTCAGAAAACCTTTCCAAATAAGCATAGAACTTGACGGTGTTTCCGGGTCAATCAGCAGGTAAGGGGTTATATCAATCTCATTTAATATGGGACCGTATATGCTGACCTCCAGAACAGGGATCTTGCTCAGTTCTCGAAAACATTGCCTGCGCGCTTCATATAAACTATACCTGTCCCCTGTCTTGAGTTCAATATGCCTTAGGTTTACATCACCGTCAGATAATAATGCCCTTTTTTCCTCTGTGGTTAAGGCATTACGATTCATCCTGTCCAATTGAAAAACGTTCATATCCATTTCTTTTATCTCACGGAACAGCCTTTGGTCCTGATATTGAAAATAAAAATGCGGAAGAATCAGGATTCCAAAAGCCAAGGCAGATATCTTGGTAAAATATATTACATAGTCAAATATCATGTTCATCCACAATTCCTTTCCATGTCAGTGTTACCGTAGTTCCTTTACCAGGCTCGCTTTCAAACAGCATTTCTCCATTATGAATGTTCATAATGTTAGAACAAATTGCTAATCCCAGGCCAGCTCCCCCTTCCGCCCTGGAACGGGATTTATCCACCCGGTAAAATGCCTCCCTGATTTTAGAAATTTCCTCTTTCGCCATTCCCATCCCATTATCTGTTATTGAAATCCATACATGACTGTTATTACATCCGGATTTTATGGAAATCTCCCCATTCATTCCTGCTGCTTTTCCCCCATTGTCTAATACATTTAATAATACATTTTTCATAAGCTCCATATCCGCTTTTATGGGAAAATCCATAGAAGATTTTTTTACAGTAATATTCTTTTTGTCAAAGACTGGTCTCATTGCTTCCAGTGCATCCTCCAGCAATTTCTGCACCGTACTGACGGTATTATTGGGCACTGCATTCTTTTCTATCAACAGCTGCATCATCCTGTTTGATAGCGTCTCCAGTCTCTTTCCTTCTGAAATAATATAGTTAACCGCATATAGGAAATCCTGCTCATCCATTTTGCTTCTCTTTATTAAATCAGCATATCCTATCATGGCAGTAAGAGGTGTTTTTATTTCATGGGCAAGGCTTCCCGCTAATTCTTCCTGCTTTTTTGCCGTGTCCTTCAGCAATCGGATCTTTTCTTCTAACTGTTCCGCCATGCTGTTAAAATCAGATGCCAATATGCCGACTTCATCTCTTTCCTTATATTCCACCCTCTCTGTATAATCCCCTGACCTGATCTTTTTCACTGCAAAAATCAATTTGTGAATTGGCTTAGTCAGTTTAATAACATTGGCAGCATTAATCAAAGCGCTTATGGCTCCAACGGCAATTATGGTTATTACAAATATTCTTTGCTGCTCCGCTTTCTCCATAAAAATCTGTGTTAAGTCCTTATTGACCTCTATTATAACAGGCTTTTCCAGCAGCTTTGTCAGAACTGACATCTGCAAAAAATATCCCTTCTCGTTCTTTTCTACACCATATACAATCCTGTAAAGAGATAATTCCCTTCCCTTTTTATCCAAAAACTCTGCATCATGATTCTGAAAAAGCACCTTTCCGCTTTCATCACTTATTCTATAAGATTCACCCCGCCAATTGTCTTCCAAAATATCAATTGCAGCTTCAATGCTTTTTATTGGCTCCTTATACAGCGTACTGCTGTCATTTGCCAGCACCGTTACCAATTCCCTATGAATATTTTCTATATTTTCTTTTTCCCGCTCAACTTCCAGCAAATATGCTTTATGAAATGTTGTGGACAGAAATACAACTCCTTCTAAAGTTAAAGAAAATAAAACGACCAAAAATGTATTTGAGAATATCTTCCAGGAAAGCTTCATTTATTCCTCCAAACGGTAACCAACTTTAAATACAGATACCAGTTGATCATATAAATCTAATTTTTTGCGCAGTCTTTGTATATGCATGTCCACCGTCCTGCTGTCTCCGGTATATTCCCCTTCCCATACCTTCTCATATATTTGCTCTCTAAATAATGCCAGATTTTTATTTTGAATAAATAACACCAATAATTTAAACTCTTTTTCTGTAAGCGTAATCTCCCTTTCCGCCTTAGTAACTCTGTGAGATGAAACATTCACTGAAATATTTTTATAAGATAAGATTTCATCCATTTTATAATACCGCCTGAGTACGTTTTCAATTCGGACCTGCAATTCTTCAATCTGAAAGGGCTTTGTCAGGTAATCATCCGCCCCCAGCTTAAAGCCCTTTACTTTATCCTGTACACTTCCTTTTGCCGTCAAAAAAATTACCGGTATTTCCATGGGGCGAATAAATTCCATTAATTCGAATCCATTTGCTTTTGGCAGCATTACATCTAAAAGAATCAACGAATATCGTTTTTCCAAAATTTTATTTGCTGCTTCTTCCCCGTCAAATGCCTGTTCACATTCATATCCTATAGTCTTTAAGCTCAGCCTGATAAAATCAGATATGGGCTTTTCATCTTCGATAATTAAAATATTATGCATTTCTATTTCTTTTCCCTCCGTTTTCCCTTTTATCACTTTGCAATAATCTTCACCTTATTATTCCATATTGTTCAACTTACTATATAAGAAATCATATAAATGTATCAATTTTGTAAAAAGCAGTAATGAACCGAACCAACTATTGATACGTGATTTATCAGATACAACATGAAAAAGACTCCACATTTTCATGCGAAGTCCTGTTTTAAACAATTGAACTCTCTTATAAATCTGTGTTGTACAAGACTTGAATTATATAATTAAAACTTCATTTCCCATTTCCAAATTTCATTTTCAGCTTCTGTTAAAAATCCCAATAAAACTGTTGGGCACCTCCAGCCATCCCCTTGCATAATGGATATTTTTTCATGCCCCTGTTGGCTAACTCATAAGTCAATGCTCTTGCAATCCCCTTACGCCTGCACCATAGCTGCGAAGTATCAGCTCCTCAATCTGGTCAAAATATTCATCAGAATAATATGAAAATTTATATGTCATATTAATTTTCCATCCGGATCATTTTTTTACGAGACAAGCCATTCCTTTGCCTTCTCCATATCATCGATACAGGCCATCATAAATGAAATATCTGCTTTTCTCTTTTTAACATGGCCCTTCATTTTTAAATTCAGTCCCACAAAAACCAC
Organism: Lacrimispora indolis DSM 755; assembly: GCF_000526995.1. NCBI lineage: Bacteria > Bacillati > Bacillota > Clostridia > Lachnospirales > Lachnospiraceae > Lacrimispora > Lacrimispora indolis. The sequence goes on from NZ_AZUI01000001.1 coordinate 1,507,472, forward strand.
TTTGCTCAGCGGCCTCTTTAACATAACAAACCTGTCAACGATCAGGTCCAGAATTTCTCTGTCAACATCTGATTCATCAAGAACAACTATGATAAAGGAACTTGCAGACGGTCTGCTGATCTGTATTAAATCTCCTTCAAACTTCTGTTTTAACAATTCCTTTTCCCCATGGAGGGAATCCAAATGTTCACACCATATTTCTCCCCCATTAAAAAACAAGGAAAAAGACTTTTTCTTTAAACCAAGTTCATACTTCTCCATTGAACTATCCCCATCAGATTTTTCGTTCCATACAGATTGAATCCGGCATATCCACATACTGCCCATAATTTGGAATCATTTTATACCCTGCCTTTTTGTACAGACAACAGGCAGCCTCTAAGGGCTTTCCGGTCTCCAGAATGCACCAGCCATATCCTTTGATTTTTGCCTTTGCTTCTAATCTCCGAACCAATTCTGCACCCAGCCCCATCTTCCGATGGGATGGTTCCACATATATTCTTTTTAATTCTGCATGATCCTCATCATACATTTTAAAGGAGCCGCATGCAACCGGCTTTTCTTTCTGATAAGCCACAATCACGTCATGAATGCTGTCTCTTTGATTATACTGTTCATACTGACTTCTCTGAAATTTCCCGCCAACAATTTCATCAAGAGCACTGTCCAGCCTGCTGCAAAGCAATGCAAAATCCTGATCTTCTCCATCCGTATCTTTAAACTCCAATTCAGACAGATTTAGCAAGTCCGCTTTTGCTTTTTTACTGAATTTATGAATAACAGCATCATATGCTTCATCAATCATCTGAAAAAGCATTTCCATATCAGAGAACTCATCCAGATTAACTGTATTCCAATATGGCTGCTGAACAGGAGGACAGTGATATCCCCGGATCACAATCCCCGGATAAAGCTGCCGATAAAGATTTGCTTTATCCGGCTCACATTTTAATGTGATCTTATAAAACCCTGCTTCCGGATTAAGCTGCGCAAATATCTTTCCCATGACCTTATAGCAGATTGGATACTCTCCAAATGGCCTTGCCTCATATGCGCCAGGATGCTTTATACAGTATTCTTCTATTGCCCGGATTATTTTTTTATTATTCTCCATGTTTTATCTCCTAAGATGCATTGGAATTCACTTTTTAAAGCAATGATGTCAGTCGTTAATTGCCTCAATGCCCAGTCGCTTAAGCGTATCAAGGTGATCCCTCATTTTCTTAAGCTCCTCCGGGGAATGTCCTTCCCAGTCCAGGACTTCGTCCACTACCTTCAATGGATATTGGGTTCGGTAGGAACGGGTTGGGTTCCCCGGAAACTTTTTATCCGTGAGATTGGGGTCATCCTCAAAGGGTCCTGTGGGCTCCACACAATAGATCCTGCCGGGCCTATCACCCACCGCAAGTTCAGCTCCCCACTTAGCCGCATCCATTGTTCCGGTCAGATACACGTAGTTAGCTTGCTTCCCCTTGCCATAGTTGGAGCCGTGCCCAGGTTCCAGCAAATCCCCCTTCTTCAGCTCAGCTTTTGTTCCGTGGTAAAATGGCCCAGAGTCAAGGGATCTGCTTTTCTGTAATTTAGCAGATAATTTTGTCAGCTCTTCTTTATTCATTTTGATCAAATCTTCTTTATGAATCATACTAACCCCTCCTTACAGAGTCTTAACGAATCCAGTCTTTTTGCCCGCACAAATGCTTCCTGCAAAAATTCCTCTGCTGATAAATGCTTATAATCCCAATTCATGGCCTCTATTGCAGTTGCACCTGAATACTTCTTTTCAGCAATCTTTCTCATGGCTGCAGGCCAATTAATGGGTCCGTCAAAGGGTAACTGGTGTTGGCCATAAGCCCCGCCAATATCATGTAAATGCAGTGCCATCAACCGGGAACCGTACATGGATAATAAATCATGGCCCGGATAATAGCGGTGGTGATGTCCGCAGTCATAACAGAATCCGATCCGCGGGGAGTCCACCTGATCCAGCACATATGCCAAATTGACAAGGTTCCGTAAGTTTTCAAACGCAACATTGACGCCAAGCTGCTCCGCTTTTTCAGTGATTCTCTTGATTCTGTCCAGACCCAAGGTGTTATATGGCTTGTCTTCGCCTGGCAGGTGTACCACCATTGTGGGAATCTCAAATTCGGCGCAGTCTGAAACGCATTGCAAATAGCAATCAGTTAAAGCAACACCATCCAGATTGTCAAGCCAGAGATCGTCTTGGTTTTCCACCGGCGTGTGGATATTTTCTATTAAAAGACCTGCCTCACGTGTAATTTGCGGCGCGTTGCGGTAATAATTCCGGCCAAAGCCTTCACTCCACCATAATAAAACGCCGTCAAATCCGACCTTTTTTATTAGCTGATATCGTTCCTTTATGGGCAATTCATAGCCAAACCAATCATAAATCGCAATCATAATCCGCCGCCTTTCTTGATTTTTCCATCATAGCTTTTATATAATTCATAGGTTTTCCCCCAACAAAATTCAATAAATAATATACTTGTATACAGCGGAATATCGGGAATAAGTGTTGATAATCCCATATCATTGGTCCCAAATCCCAAGGTTATTCTCCCCGGCTTCCCATGATTGCAATAAAATCCTGAAACAAATAACAGGTCTGAATATTCTACTGCTAATAATTATATATCAAATAGTTCTTATTTACCAGAATCCCATTACAAAAACTGCATATTTCATCAATGCAGTATTCATTTTATTATTTCGCTGAAATAAAAACAGCCTCCTGACATGGCTGGATACAAAAGCCATGTCAGGAGGCCAACTTTATTTATTATTTATCAGAATCTTTTACTTTTTAGTTTTCCTGCATGATTCCAGCTGCAGAAAAATAATAGGTTACTCCGTTAATGATCTCTGTTCCGGTGACAGCAAGCCCATTTTTGTAGTACAGATACTGACCGGAATCATTTTTCGCCCAGCCCTCTGCAGTTTTAGGATCTATAACCAGCTTAATATACCGCTCCAGAATAACAGCCGCCTGAGCACGGGTAATGTTGCCTTTTGGCTGAAAACTGCCGTCTCTTTCTCCCATCATAACACCTGCCTTCTGCATGGCTGTTACCGCAGCTTTCCCTTCGCTTCCTATGCTTTCATAATCCGTAAAGCTGTATTGGGAGCGAGTGACCGGCAGAGAAAAACCGGTGACTCTGGCATAATTCTGCATTACTGAAGCCATTTCCTCACGGGTCACTGCAGCGTCCTGTGCAAATAAATCAGCACCGGTTCCCTGGATGATTCCATTCCGGTATGCCCATTCCACATAAGGTGCCTGCTCATTGCCTGCCAAATCAGAAAAGCTGCTGCCCGTATAACTGCTTACATCAGCCTCTGCCAGCTTTCCCAGAGCCGCTGCCAGCGTTCCTCTGGTCAGAACGGCCTCCGGTGCAAATCCGGAAACGGAGACGCCCGGCAAAAGTCCGCGGCCAGTTATATAATCAATGGATTCCCCGGCCCAATGTGCTTGTGTATCTGCAAATGCCGGGGCAGAAGCCATGTATCCCACACCATAGATGGAAAAATGATCTGTCAGGAAGAGAATCTGCCTGCTGTTTCCGTCATATACCGAATTTGCAATCCGGCTGATCCTTCCGCTGTCATCCACATATACTCCGTACAAACGTCCTGAGTCCTCATTGCTTTCTGGTGTGTACGGAATCCCCATGACAGCAGCTCCCTCTTTCAGGTCTGTAACAGTCAGGGGTTCTCCATCCTTTACGGAACGAATGGTGATGTCATAGCAGCTGCGGACACCGCTTATATCAACCGGTTCTGCTGAGATGGTGATGTCATTGCCGCTTTGTCTGCAGATTTCCTCCACCGCCTTCTTATTAAGGCCCATGGTCACAAGAGTCCCATTGAAATCAAGGCTCTGTATATTTGCATTCACAAGACGTTCCAGTGCGTTTCTTGAAAACGCGACAACCAGGGATCTGGCCTCCTTTGGAAGGACAATATTGATTGCTATGGAAATTCCATTTGCCGTTTTCCCCTGCACTCTGGCATCGGATTGTGCCCTGGCGATTGCCTCTGCAATAGTTTGATCGGAAACAGAGACACTGGCAGAACCATTCTCTCCAACATTTACCGTCACAGCAATATCTGCTTTGACAGGCCGGTCTGCCAAATTGGCGGAGGATTTTGTTTCTGTGCCGGCAGAAGAGCTCTCGCTTGAAGAATCATGACTGGTGGCGCCGCCGTCTGATGGGTCACCGCCTGAATTATCCCCACCGGTTGAACCTCCACCTGATGATCCTCCATCCGATGATCCTCCGTCCGATGATCCTCCATCCGGCGAACCTCCATCCGATGATCCTCCGTCTGTAGAACCTGACACTCTGTCCTTGAATACTACCCCGTCATCATTTGCGGAATACTGAAAATCACGGAGAGTAATTTCAGAAGGAATCCCAGAACCCAGTTCTACTAACAGACTGCCCGCTTTTTTTATTATTTCTGCATCAGCTTTATTTGCATTCAAAGTCTCTGCAAATTCCGGACGTTTTAAATCGGACAAGCTCTTTCCTTCTAAATCCACGACTATCCCTTTGCCGTAGTTGGTACCGGAAACAACAGTGCCGACCCCTTTGGCCGGAAGGATTTCCAGAGAACCGCTTATCTGTTTTGCTTCGCTGTTATAATAAGCCCGTTCTACGTATCCAATTCCTGAAACTCTTCCTGAAAAGCCTCCGATATCTACGGTTGTATTCGCTGAAACCAGCTCAACGCTGGCATAATTATTGATCGTTATGCCGGCGTTCATGCCTGAAATTCCACCGATCTGAATCCTGGCTCCATTTCCCTTGCCCTTGATGCTGCCCAAGGCATAGTTGTTAATGATCAAAGCCCTGTTAGGAAGCGCACTTATGCCTCCCGCATAAGCATAGCCATCCCTGCTTTCACAGTTAATCTCAGCCTTTGTATAGCTGTTTGCTATGGTTCCTCTGTTAATGGCCCCGATCAGGCCTCCGCTGTCATTTTGCTTTGCAGCATAGCTGTTAATGGTTCCTTCTGCATAACAAAAATCAACGTACCCGCCGTCACCTGCATTTTCAATATAATATCCAGACAGCAATCCGGAATAGGCGATGGAATCGCCCAGATACTTTTGGTAAATCGATGCATTTTCGATTCCAAGATTTTTAATCCTGGCTGCTTCCAGATTTGCGAAAAGGCCAACCGACTTGCAGTACATTTCCGGATTTTCCGGAGAACCGATGGTCATATGGCTTATTACCTTGTTGTTTCCATCAAAGGTTCCCCGGAAACCATACACTCCTGATCCCCCTGCAGGAATCCATTCAATTCCGTCCAGAGAAATATGATTCCCAAGCTTCACGTACTTCCCATCATAATGCTCGTCTTCATTTAAAGAACCGGCGAACGCCACCAACTGCTCAGGAGTGTTTATGAGATATGGATTCTCCTTTGTGCCGTTTCCTGCCCCAAAGATGGTGTCTGAAACATATCCGTATCCGGAAATATCCCGTATGGCGGCCTTCTGTGCCGCAACTGCGATCGCACTTTTCAAAGCTTTCCCAAGTTCACTGTCACTGCCTGACTGGGAATAATTCTGAGCCGATATTACGGAGGCTATGATTTCAGGAGAAATGGAATCCAGCTGGCTTCCCTCGCTGTGCTTCGTTACATGGATCTCTGAAATACGGGCTTCCGCTACCGTCATGTTCACATAAATATATTCTCCGCCCGGCCCTTTTGCTCTACCATAATAAGTGCCGTCAGCCACGTCAAGGGCATCCGGTTCAAATACCGGAGTCATATCTTCATAGGTCGTGATTACCGTTTCTCCTACAGGCATAACAACGTCATTTTCCAGCTGCCATTCTTTCAGCTTCATGAATTCAGGAAGACCCATGGCATTCTGATTTCCCACATTGGAGCTTTCTCCGTTTACAAGATCCAGAGGAAAGGCATGGAAATTGCTGTTTAAAAGATCGGCAAACGCCTGACTCTTCATAAATGACAGTTCTTTTGCCTCAATTCCCACATGATAAGTACCATCATAAGGTTCGCCTTCGTCATTTACCCCTGCGCTCACCATAAAACCAACGCTGATCACCGGATTGTTGATGGTTCCGTTGCTATTCTGGACCGCGTCTGCGTTATAATAAGAGATAAACTGTCTTGCAATGCCTGTTGCCCAGCCTGAAAAGGATCCCACATAAGTAGAAAAAGAAGCCGCATTCATATCGCCGGAAGCATAACAATTTGCTACTTTACCTGCGTTTACACCAATGAAGGAAGAAACCGCCGGCATCCCTTCGTTGCCATCTTCTCTGCTGGCTTTTCCTCCTGTATTGCCCAAGGCAAAACAGTTTGCAACAACACTTCTGTTTGTCATACCTATAAATGCCCCGGATTCCGCAAGACCGCCGATTGCCGTACAGAAAACTTCCGCATCCGACCATGAATTAATGATTCCGCCTTTAATAGTCTGGCTTACCAGGCCGCCTGCCCAGGCATTTGCTTTGCTGTGAGTTGTTTCGCTGGAAACATACCCCTGGGCATAGCAGCTGTCAACATACGCTCTGTCTGTAACACCCGCAAGAAGTCCTGCATAAATACTTGTACTTCTCTTGACAGAAATTACGGAATCTTCTATGCCTAAGTTCTTAATGACCGCATTTTCACCTATAACGCCAAAAAATCCATAATAGGTCGTCATTTTGCTGAGATTCTGACTGTCTCCGGACTCCTCTTCATAAGGAGCTTCCTGGGTCCCTATGCGTATTCCTGTAATCTTGTTCCCCTTTCCGTCAAAAGTTCCTCTGAAATCATAGTGTCCAAGTCCGATGGGAAGCCAGGTTTCACTGGAAACATCAACATCTTCCTCAAGAGCTATATAAATACCGGAATAAGTGACATCATCGGATAAGGACTTTGCAAACGCCCTGAGCTGTTCTTCCGTCTTAAGAACATATGGGTCTTCCTCTGTTCCGCTGCCGCTTTCAAATATGCCCGTATCAATGGTGTCATCCACAAAGGCTTCCCCAGAGAGAATGACTCCGCCAGTATAATCCCAAGCATAAAGAATATCAAGAGCATCAAGCGCATGTTCAAGATCTCCCATGTTCTGATTTCCTGCTTCTGAAATCCTTGCAATCCCCCCTGCTCTTTGTGATCTTGTTAAGCCGCGGTTTAATGTGTCTGCAAAATCCTGACTATTGAATTCCGAATCCCATAAGCTCACCACATTTTCAGCCACATATTTGTTAATCGCGCTGGATGCTGTCATAAATGCATTGGCAATGCTGTTATTGAAATAACCATTCACAATTGCAGTATTGTTTGTGGCCATACAGCTTATTCCGCCAGCCAAAGCCTTGCTTTGTTCTGCGCTTTCCGCTGTGACATCACAATTGCTGAAAACATTGTACGCCGTACCGGACTGGGTACCGAATACACCTCCTGCACCGCATATGGTGCCGGCATCTGTTTTAGCAGAAACGCTTCCAACGGATGCCCCATTTATCAGAATGCATTTGTTTACGGACATTCCGATCACGCCTCCAGCATAAGCACTGCTGCTTCCTGAAAATGCAGCAACCGTCACGTCTGCATAAACATTGGATACCACGGATTCCTGTCCCAATCTCCCTGCAATTCCGCCGGCATAACTGATGCCTGTGGAATTACTGGCCTCAATGGTTCCATATACCTGGCAATTATCAATAATGACCCCAATCTCCGCGCTTCCTGCTATGGCTCCTGCTTCAGTGGCTCCAGCTTCACGGGAAATATTTACATCTTCCAGCTTCACGTCAGAAACCTTCGCCCCTGCTGCCAGATAACCAAAAAGACCGGCATATTTCACGTTGTTTTCCTGTATGCTCAATCCGGTGATTGTGTGGCCTTTTCCGTTAAAGAATCCTGCAAAAGGCTCTTCTTTTGTTCCGGCAGGAGTCCATTCTCCGCTTAATTCCAGGTCATCGGAAAGCTCTATATACTTTCCCTGGTAGTCATTGCCCTCATTTATTTTCTGGGCAAACCGTTCAAGCTGCACGCTTTCTGCGATGATATAGGGATCCCCTTTACTGCCGTTTCCATCTTCAAACACCTGGCTGCCGCCTGTTACAGCTTTTGATAAAGCATCATTTACCGCTTCTATGATTCCATCACTGCTGTATGTTGCGGAACTAATGGCGTCTACATCGGTAGAATTGGCATTTATTATCTCCTCAAAAAGCACCTTTGCCATTTCCCATTTACTTAATGTCTCATTTTGGGAGATTTCCTGTATCTCCGTAATTTGATTGTCAGCAATCGTGATCTTTAAAGTAATGGTACTTTTATACCCTGCTCCGCTTCCGGTATAGGTGCCATCCTCATAGTCTCCCATCAGTTCTATGTTTCTTACTTCAATAGAAAACGGTCCTGCATTCTCAACCGGCGCTTCGGTTTCTTCTATGCTCTCGTTTTCCGGTTTTTCCCCTTCTTCTTTTGTCTCGCCGGATGGCTCCTGGGATTCTTCCGTATCTTCTTCTGTCTCCTCAACCGCTTCCCCGGATCCTTCTGTCTCATCTATGCTTTCTTCCGTCTCCTCTGGCTCTGCTTCTGTTTCTCCAGGCTCTGCTTCCGTTTCCTCTGGCTCTGCTTCCGTCTCCCCTGGCTCTGCTTCCGTCTCCCCAGGCTCTGCCTCCGTTTCTCCAGGCTCTGCCTCCGTTTCTCCCAGGTTCTCATCTGTCTCTTCCGAAGGTTCTTCTATGGTCTCTTCTTCCGTTTCCTGCGCCGCCTCATCCGATTCAGCCGTTTCATCTATTACGGTTTCTCCTTCACCGGCATTGTCCTCTGAAATCACCTCCTCTTCCCAACTGGCTTCCGGCGCAGCTTCCAATGATTCTTCTGATAAAACATCTTCAGAAAAAGAAACATTGCTGTTTAAATTCCCGGTAATTCCGCTTCCGTCTGCATAAGCAGGCATAACGCAGGAGCTTACCATAATGAAAACCAGCGCTGTGCTCAATCTCCTTTTAAGCCTTTTCTTACCCCAAGAAAATTTCAATCCATTATCCTCCTTGTAATTGAATTTGTATGCAAACCTAACACTTTAGTTAGGGAAAACTAACCAAATTTTACCATTTCCAAAATTTCATGTCAATTTGGCTAATGAGAGTTTCTTATCATTAAATCGCTTATTGATAAATTTATAACGAAAAGGGAGTCTGAAACTGACTTTTTCTAGAATCATAACAATCCTTGAAAAAATCCATTTCAGACTCCCATCTCATCATCAGATTAAATTTTCATCTGCAAAAATAAATTAAAAATATTATATCAGAACTTAACCGCACATTTCCTGTCAGGCAATATCATTACCATTGCTTTCAATTACCTTTTTATACCAATAAAAGGACTTTTTCTTCCTCCGCTGCAGCGTCCCGCTTCCGTCGTCTGCCCTGTCCACATAGATAAAACCGTATCGTTTACTCATCTCTCCTGTAGAAGCAGATACAATGTCAATGCAGCTCCAGACCGTATACCCCAATAACTCCACTCCATCCTCCATAGCTTCTTTCATTGCCTGAATATGACTTCTTAAATAATCAATACGGTAATCATCCTGTATGCTTCCATCCTGCCTGATTTCGTCTTTTGCACCCAAACCATTTTCAACAATAAACAAAGGCTTCTGATAACGGTCATACAGCTGGTTCATGGTAATTCTAAGTCCCAGAGGGTCAATCCCCCAGCCCCACTGGCTTGCTTGCAAATAAGGATTTTTCACAGAACGGATAATATTGCCCTCATTCGAGGCCTTATCGTTCATATCCGCAGCCACGCAGCGGCTGGAATAATAGCTGAAAGAAACAAAATCCACCGTATTTCTTAAAATCTCCAAATCTCCCTCTTCCATAATAAGGCTGACTCCCTTATCATAAAAAAGTTTCCTGGTATAAGATGGATAAGCTCCCCTCACCTGGACATCAATGAAAAATAAATTTTCCTGCTCTTTTTTCACAGATTCCCAAACATCCTCAGGATTACAGGAATAAGGATAAAAACTGCCTCCTGCAAGCATACAGCCCACCTGATTCTCCGGATCCCATTCATGTGCCAGCTTAGTGGCCAAAGCGCTGGCCACCAAAATATGATGAGCAGACTGGTAGGTAACCTGGGCTTTATTTTCCCCTTCCTGAAATGCAATTCCTGCACCGGAAAAGGGGCTGTGCAAAATAATGTTAATCTCATTAAAAGTCAGCCAATATTTTACTAATCCTGAAAATTCCTTAAAACAGACATTTGCATAGCGCAGGAAAAAATCTAAAACCTTTCTGTTTCTCCAGGAACCGTACTTTTCCACCAGTCCCATGGGGATATCAAAATGGCACAAGGTCACCAAAGGTTCCATACCATATTTTTTACACTCCAAAAACATATTGCGGTAAAAATCAATTCCAGCCTGGTTGGGCTTTTCCTCGTCTCCGTCAGGGAAAAGCCTTGACCACGAAATGGAAGTACGGAATACTTTAAAGCCCATTTCTGACATTAAAGCAATATCTTCTTTATAATAGTGATAAAAGTCAATTCCCTCATGGCTGGGGTAATATTCCCCTTTCTGCAATTCAGGGCGGGGAACATTTCCTGTCTTTACCTTCAGCCTTCCCACTCCATGAGGAATCATGTCAATGTTGCCTGGTCCCCGGCCTCCTTCGCGAAAGGCGCCTTCCGCCTGATTGGCGGCAATGGCCCCTCCCCAAAGAAAGTTCTCAGGAAATTTAAAATCGCTCAAATTATTCCTCCTCTTCCGGAAGATCCTCAAAACCGATTACCAAAGTCAATACAAAGGACAATACAATTGATAAAATCGTAATACCTACAATCCATGCAATACTGGTTCCCGGATGCTCCGGATCAATAAACTGAACTCCTGTTAAAACACTGGGGGAAACCATGGAACGGCTGGCAAGTCCCCCGATTCCTGCTAAACAGCCGCAGACAAACCCGGTAATCAAAGAAGCGATCAACGGACGCTTTAAACGGACTGCTACACCGTAAAGCGCCGGTTCCGTAGTCCCTGCAATCAGGGCGGAAGAAGCAGCCGCAAGGGCAGTCTGGCGAAGCTCTCTGTTCTTGGTTTTTAAAGCTACGGCTAAGGATACTCCGCCCAGAGAAAGGTTTGCACCAATTTCAGAGGGCATAACCGTTCCTTCCATTCCTGTATCAGAGATCGTCTGCAAAATTGTTGGAGTAAACACCCTGTGCATACCTGTGATAACCAGTAAAGGCCAAATTGCGCCCATAATACCTACTGCCAGGAATCCAAGCTTTGCCTGTACAAAGAATACGAATTTAGAAATTGAAGTACCGATTAAAATTCCGGCAGGTCCAATGATTAAAATTGCAATAGGAGCCGCAATTAATAAAATCAGCATAGGCTTTAAGAAGTTTTTCGTCACTGCCGGTGTAATTCTGTCAACGCCACGTTCAATATAAGATAAAATCCAGGTCATGCAGATTGCCGGAATTACTGTATAAGTATATTTTACGGATGCTATGGGGACCCCCAGAAAATGGGCCGCCGTTTCTCCCACAGTTACCGCCTCCATCAAACCGCGGAAATCCGGATGAATTAATGTTCCCGCAATGGCAATGGAAAGAAACATATTGGTTTTAAACTTTTTAGAAGCAGACGCAGCTACCATCACAGGCAGAAAATAAAAGGCCCCGTCACCAATGGAATTGATGATCTTGTAAGTGTCGCTGTCTGCAGGCAATATATTTGCCATGGCCAGCAGCATAACCAGCAATTTCACCATGGAACCACCGATAATTGCCGGAATCAACGGGGACATGGTTCCAACAATAGCATCTAAAATGTTATTTCCGATTTTCTTCAGAGTCAAAGGCTCTTTCTTTTCTCCCCTTGCAACTTTACTTTCTTCTCCAAAGTCTCCTAATTTTAAAACCTCCTGGTAAGCAGTCCCAACATGGTTCCCAATAATAACCTGAAACTGCCCCCCTTGCTTTACCACTCCCATAACACCGTCAATGGCTTTGACTGCCCCTTCATTTGCCTTGCTTTCATCCTTTAAGACAAATCTCAAACGGGTCATACAGTGGGTAAGACTGGAAATATTATCAACTCCCCCAATATTTTCCACAATCGCTTTTGATACAACCGCATAATCTCTTGCCATTTCTTCATTCCTCTCTTATCAATTGATGAATACACATAGTTTTTTGCTGATTGTGATTATACTGTTTATCAGATCTATTGTCATCAGTTCTAAGGCGTAAAAAAACAAGTGACAACGTTTCTCACTTGTTTTTTTCACGTAACAGTATGTTTTTTAATATGCAAATTTCCTAATTTAAAGTATTGTCCGATCCTTCGGAAGTATACCGGTACAGCTTTTTCCCCAGCCGTTCCACAATGCTCATGGCAGGCATTTGAGTAGTAATGTCGTAAACCTTTAACCGCATATAAGTCACATAGTAAGCTATATTGTAGTCCGATAATTTCGCCACAGTGCAGTTTTCAGTATTGGTCACACTGAAGATCTGACAATTTTGTTCCTTAAAACGGATCACATGTCCAATGGTATCGTTAGACTCCCCTGAAACCGAAAATACAATGACCAGGGCATTTTCAAAAAACTTGCTTTCTGTGGGATAATGGGGTTCATCGATATAAAGGCAGAACTTACCCATGCTGGAAAAATACCTTGCCCCATATTTCGCCACAATTCCGGACATGCCGCTGCCCACAAAGATCACATGATTGGCGCGGACAATAACTTCCGTCATCATATCCAGCTTTTTCTCAAATTCTTCCGATGTGGTTTTCTTTAGAAAGTCAATGACTTCCGTCACATCATCCGTTGCATGCAATTCCTTTCCCTTATCAAAATGCTGCTTCAGCCTTATCTTAAACTCTGCATAGCCGTTACAATCCATTTTCTTACAAAAACGCAAAACCGTAGAAGTGGAAACATGGGCTTCCAAAGCCAGTTCCCTGATTCTCATATACTTCACTTTATCATAGTTTTTCGTTACATAATGATATACTTCCATTTCCAGATCATTCAGTGACTTAACCTGCTCCACACGAAACATCCCTGTGCCCCCTTCTATGAAATGCCTGCTCTACTCTTGTCCATGCCGCCGTCCTCCCCAATAGGTATGATTCACATTTTCCCCTTATCCGGCTGACCAGGAACAAACTTTTTCACTTAACTATATCACTCTGCATAAAAAAGAACAAGCATTTGCGCAATGCTTGCAACAGAAAACCCCGGCACGCAACAGCCGGGAATGGACGGAAAAGCAGATGATGCCGTGTCTGTATACGATAAAGCCTGTTTAGGCCTGATTCTGGAACTGACTCATATACAGCTTTTCATAAAATCCCTTTTTTGATATTAATTCCTCATGGGTTCCCTGTTCAATAATGGTTCCGTTATTCATAACAAGGATCAGATCTGCATTTCTGATGGTAGAAAGACGGTGAGCAATTACAAAGCTGGTTCTGCCCTTCATGATATTTTTCATAGCCGTCTGAAGCATTAGCTCAAGTCTGGTATCCACGGAGCTTGTCGCCTCATCAAGGATTAAAATAGCCGGGTCGGCAAGGAACGCCCTCGCTATGGTTAAAAGCTGTTTCTCACCCACAGATACGTTTGAGGATTCTTCATTTAATATCATATTGTAGCCATCTGGCTGTGTTTTGATAAAATGATTTACGTTTGCAGTTTTTGCAGCATTTTCTATCTCCTGCCGGGCCGCATCCCCTTTCCCGTATTTTATATTATCGGCTATGGTTCCGTTAAACAGCCAGGTATCCTGCAGTACCATACCAAAGATCGAACGAAGGTCATCCCGCCTCATATCCTTAATTTTTACGCCGTCAACCTTGATGGCACCTTCATTTACGTCATAGAAACGCATTAAGAGGTTGATCAGCGTGGTTTTTCCTGCGCCGGTGGGTCCGACGATCGCCACCATTTGGCCGCTTTTCACGTTAATATTCAGATGCTCAATGAGCATTTTATCTTCGGTGTACCCAAAGGATACATCTTCAAAGACTACATTTCCCTGCAAATCATCTATTTTTACCGGATTGGAAGCTTCCGGTACTTCTTCCGGTTCAGAAAGAAACTCAAATACTCTTGCCGATGCTGCCATGGCAGATTGAATGGAGGCGGACAATTGTGCCACCTGCTCCAATGGTTCATTTAACTGCCACATATAGCGGATAAATGCCTGCAGCTGTCCTACTGTTATGGCACCTGTAATTGCAAATATGGCACCTAATATGCAAACAGCTACAATTCCTAAATAAGTAATGAATGAAATCAGGGGTGACATCAGCCCGGAAATAAACTGTGCCTTAAATCCGTTTTCACAAAGATTATTATTAATCTCCTTAAACTGCTCTATGGAATCTTCTTGCTTTCCATATAGCTTGATTTCGGTCAATCCTGTGTATCTTTCCTGAATATAGCCGTTTAAGTCACCAAGAGCCACCTGCTGCCTCTCAAACATAGCAGAAGAGCGGTTCATAATAAATTTCATGATCAAAGCGCTTCCAGGTATGAGCAAAACGGCTACAGCACCCATAATGGGATTAATATAAAACATTAATACTGTTGCCAAAATAACGGATAGGAATGCACTTAATATTCTTGACAAACTCTGCTGCAGAGCATTTGACATGGTATCAATATCATTTGAAATGATGCTGAGAATATCTCCCACTGTCCGTTTATCAAAATAGCTGATCGGCAGCTTTGTGATCTTTTTTTGCACATCGTTTCTCAAATCACGCATTGTGTTTTGAATGCCATTTGTTAAAAAATATTGAGAACCAAAGTTGCTAAGTATGTTTCCTATATAAATGGCCAGCAACAGCTTTAAGATTTTTATAACATAGGAAAAGCTGATGGAGGCTCCGGGAACTTTGTTGGCGATATTTACAACATCATCCTTCAGCCTTGTTGTAATCAAACCTTCCACCATCGGTGCCGCTGATAAAAATGCGGAGTAGCCTATGGTAAGGAGAATTGCGGCTATAAAAAATTTTAGGTATGGTTTTATATATGGATATAATTTTTTCATCGCTCCAATTCCTCCTTTGTTAATTGTGAATCTGCAATCTCATAATATACTTTGCATGACTTTAATAATTCTTTATGGGTCCCCATTCCAACCACTTCGCCTTCATTGAGCACTATGATTTTGTCCGAATTCATGATTGTACTGATTCTTTGGGCAACAATGAATACAACGGATTCTTTTGTTTCTTTCTTAAGTGCTGTACGCAAAGAAGCATCTGTTTTATAGTCAAGAGCAGAAAAACTGTCGTCAAAAATGTAAATTTCAGGCTTTCTGACCAATGCTCTTGCAATGGAAATCCTCTGTTTTTGGCCTCCTGAAACATTCTTTGCACCTTCGCTGATATATTCCTGCAAATGATCCGGCTTATTCTCAATGAACTCCTTTGCCTGTGCCACTTCAATTGCATGATCGATTTCTTCCGGTGTGGCATTGGGATTGCCGAATTTAAGATTTTCTTCTATGGTTCCTTTAAATAAAAATGCTTTTTGAGGGATGAAACCAATTTTCTGACGGAGCGCCTTTAAATCATAGTTACGTATATCCGCACCATCAATTTTAATAGATCCCCTTGTCACATCATAAAATCTTGGAATCAAATTAATTAATGTACTCTTTCCGCTGCCTGTACTGCCGATAAATGCAACGGTTTCTCCCTTGTTGGCAGTAAACGATACATCCTTTATCACTGGAAGCTCCCCATCCGGATACTGAAACGTAACATGGTCAAATTCCACCATACCTTTATTTTCAGCTGTAATACCCTTGAAGGGGCTTTTCACCAATGGCTCCTCAACTAATAATTCCTGAATACGGTTTGCAGACACCTGCGCTCTGGGGTACATTACAAATACCATGGAAAACAGCATAATTGAAAACATTGCATGAAACTGATACTCTAAGAAAGCAACCAACTGTCCAACCTGTAAGGTGCCATTATCAATCATTACACTTGATATCCAAAACACCGCCATCATCGCAAGGTGCAGCAAGAAGAAAAAGGCCGGCTGTGTAAATGACATAATTTTAAATAACTTCTTGGAATTGGATGCATATTCGTCATTGGTTTCTGCAAAACGCGCTGACTCATACTCACTTTTTCGAAAGGCTCTGATTACGCGGACCCCTGTTAAACTTTCTCTTGATATCCGGTTCAACCGGTCCATACCTTTTTGCTGCTTCTCGGAAAGGGGATTGGTCAGCTTGGCAATGATAATAACGCCTGCCACGATAAACGGAAGGCTTCCTCCGATAACCATGGAAAGATTGATACTTGTTCTGATGGTCATAAAAACACTGATAAAAATCATGACTGGTGCCAAAAGTGCAGTCCGAAACAACAGATTGGAAAACAACATTAACTGAAACGCATCATTCGTGGTTCGTGTAATCATGGAAGATACGCCGAATTTATTGTATTCTGTATGGGAGAATCTCTGCGACTGGGCAAACACATCATTTCTGATATCACGAATCATATAAGTAGAAATTCTTGATGAAGCGTAAGTCAATAAAATGGTCCCTGCACCTCCAAGGATACAGACAATCAGCATGATTCCGCCCATGTTCTTAATATAAGCTATATCGCCTTTCCCTATTCCATTATCAATCATCCACGCCATGACTGTGGGTATTCCCAGCTGCACCGCTACAAAGCTAAAGATTCCTATGATGTTTAAGAAAATTAGCTTGGGATATCTTTTTAAATATTTTAACATTAATTGCATAACAAAACTCCTTTCATTTTACTGAATAAAACCCAAATAATTTCAGCCATATTCCTTGACAGGAACAGGCTGCCTGACTATTATAAACTATAAGGTTGTCTTATAGTCAAGAAGAAAACAGCAAGATAAAATATAAAATTAAAGCCTTTGATACGGACGCAAACAGGAGGCCCGTAAAAGGCAGCACAGAATGAGGTGATTTTATGTCAGAAAATAAAAACGAATATTTAACAACAGGAGAATTTGCAAAAATCTGCGGAATCCCCAAACATATCTTATTTTATTATGATCAGATAGAGCTTTTCCAGCCTGAAATCACAAAGGAGAATGGCTACCGCTATTACTCCTTCCGGCAATTTGATACTTTTTCCATTATTTCTGCATTAAAAAGGCTGGGAATGCCATTAAAAGAAATTAAAAAATACATGGATGAAAGAAACCCTGCTAATTTAATTGATTTATTGGAACAAAAGTCAAATGAAGTGGCTAAAGAAATTATAAAATTAAAAAATACGAAACATGGGATAGATTTTCTTAAGGATTTAACTGAAAATGCCTTATCCGCAGAATACAATATCATTAAGCCCGCTTATCACAAAAGCATGAAGGCTCTATGCAGTACCCATATGGATAATGGCAAAGACGATTCTTATTCAAACTTTCTTACAGAATTGATCGCATTCCGAAATGACAGCAATGCAAGCATGATTGACTTTCTGGGAGGATCACTTACCATTGATAATATCCGGGAAAAAAGATTTGACAGCTTTTCTTATTTGTATACAAAAACAAACAATGTTGATAAGAAAAAAAACACTCTGGTGCGAAAGGAAGGCTGGTATCTTCAGGTTTACTATAAGGGGAGTTATCGAAATATCAATGAAATGTATGAAAAGATAATGCAGTACGCAAATGAACATCAGATAAAGCTTGGAAAGAATGCTTATGAGGAATATCTTATCTTTGAGATCGGTACAAAAAACAGAGATGATTATGTTACATTAATATTGGTTGAAATTGATGGGGAACCACAGGAGCATTAAATAAACAGAGTCAGAACGTATGGCGGTACTCTTATTTTCTGACTCTGTATTATTATTTTGAAAATTATAAAATCTTAAGGATACCATTAAGCAAATTAAGTTTACCGGATTAAAGCCTGCGGAGCTTTCAACCTTTCTTTGAGAGACAATATATTGCGTTCAATCTGCCTTATAACTTTTATAAACTCTTCGTCACTTTTTCCAGTGGGATCATCCAACCCCCAATCTTCCCTGTATTTACAGGGTAAATAAGGACATTCAACATTGCAGCCCATGGTGATAACAACATCAACGGGAGGGATTTCTGAAAGCAGTTTTGAACGCTGCGTTTTTTCCATGTCAATCCCATACAGCTGTATCATCAGCCGGACAGCATCCTGGTTAATATGTGGTTTAGTTTCTGTTCCCGCAGAATAGCTTTCAAAGATATTATCCGCCAGCCGTTTGCCAAAAGCCTCTGCAATCTGCGAACGGCAGGAGTTATGCACACATATAAAAGCAACCTTTATCATGGTATTTTTTCTCCCTATTATAACTCCAGCAGTTTCTTACCCCTGATTTCATCCCCACATCATCTGTTGTTTGCTCCCCCTCTGTTGTAAACGATCCAGCCTTTATTTTTCAGGAAACCAATGACGGGTTTTATTGGCAAACCTTACCAATAGAAGCATAACCGGCACCTCTGTCAGCACACCCACTATGGTTGTAAGCGCTGCCGGAGAAGTGGCGCCAAATAGTGAGATGGCAACTGCCACTGCAAGTTCGAAAAAGTTGGAGGCACCGATCATCCCGGCCGGAGCTGCAATGGTATGGGGCAGCTTTAACCATTTCGATGCAAGATACGCGATGAAGAAAATCAAAAAGGTCTGAAGGATCAACGGAACCGCAATCAAAACGATATGCAGGGGATTTTCCAATATGACATTGCCCTGGAACGAAAATATGATGACCAACGTCAGAAGCAGTCCGATTATGGTTATATGATTAAACCTGGGGAGAAACTGATTTTCAAAGTATTTCTTTCCCTTATTTCTAATTATCAGCGTCCTTGTCAGAATACCTCCTGCAAGGGGAATCACTACAAACAGCACCACAGATAAAAACAAAGTGTCCCACGGCACGGCAACACCGCCGACACCCAGTAAAAAGGCGACAATCGGTGTAAAGGCGATCAGGATTATAAGATCATTGGTGGCAACCTGCACCACCGTATAGGCCGGGTTTCCTTTGGTTAAATGGCTCCATACAAATACCATCGCAGTGCATGGGGCTGCCCCAAGAAGTACCGCACCTGCCAGATATTCCTTTGCTAATTCAGCAGGAATGATTGTTTTAAATACGACATAAAAGAAAAATGCTGCGATCCCATACATGGTAAACGGTTTAATCAGCCAATTGGTCACCCATGTTACAAAAAGCCCCTTTGGATTCTTTCCGACATTTTTAATGCTGGTAAAATCCACCTTCATCATCATCGGATAAATCATAAGCCAGATCAGAACCGCAATCGGAAGGGAAATTTGGGCATATTCAAACTTCCCTAAAAACATAGGAATCCCCGGCAGGTATTTTCCCACCAGGATTCCCGCTGCCATGCAAAGCAGAACCCAAAGGGTCAGATACTTTTCGAAAAATCCTATATTATATTTACTCATTCCCATCACATCCTTTGCAGCCTGCGGAATCTTTACAGATGCAGCTTTCCTTGTCGGATGTAATATTGCAGAAAAACTGTTTTGTTTTGCTGATGGTATCTTCATCCAATGAGTAGTACGTCCATTTTCCCTCGTTCCTTCCCTTCACAAGCCCGCAGTCACACAGGATCTTCATATGGTGGGAAAGTGTAGATTGGGACATCTCAAATTTCTCCAAAATCATGCAGGCACAAAGCTCGCCGCAAGACAGCATGTCGACAATCATGGCTCTTTTCGGGTCGCCCAACGCCTTAAATACCTTTGTATATTCCTCATAGCTTTCCATATTAACACCTCACATCTATAAACTTCGATTTGATTATTATATACATCAAATCGAAAAATGTCAATATGATTTTTCAATTATAAGAATAACATCAAAAATCCCGCTTCATCTGCTCCACATAAAGGGACTTATTATCAACTGCACGCATTGTAGCTAATATCCCATCTAAATGATCATACTCATGCTGTAACAGCTCCGAAAGATCACCTTCCAAATACATTTTCTGTGGATTAAAATTCTCATCAAAATAAGAAATTTCTGCACGCTTATAACGTTCTACTTTAACTGTCAGACCTGGAAAAGACATGCAATCATCTAACAATGTATATTTTTCATCATCGGGAAAAGACATCACCGGATTTATAATAATATAGGGTTTATCCGTAAACATGTACAGCAATCGCTTCTTAATTCCTATCTGTGGTGCCGCAACCGCACGGCCCGCTCCATATATTTCCCTATAATCCATAAGAGTGTCATGTAAGTCCTGCACCCACTCCGTCAAAGAATTAATCTCTGCTTTCGTAACTTCTTCACTCATTTCATATAGTTGGGGATTTCCAAGTTTCAATATTTCTCGCACCATCGCTTTTGTCCTCTCTTTTTTCGTTAAATCTATGCCCAGCAAATTTCTGTTTCCATACATTAGCTAATCCAAAGGATTATGTAAACTAAATCGATATATGCACTTTTCCGATTCTCCGCTTAATCTCATATCACTTTGATCTGGCAATTGAGCTACTTCTTCTATGGTGTCCCCTGTATTCTTTGTCTATGTAATAACCAATATTGCCTCCATAGTACACTTTTTCGTTGTGACCAATACGTAAATCGCAGCCCCCCATTTTGGTGCCAAATTTATCACAGATATCAAAGTGATATGTTGGAAGCCAATCTTTATCTGTATTGCCTTCAACAGTTTTTTCTAACTTGAGAAATATTTCATCACTTCTAAGAAAGTCTGTATCTATAAACATAATTGGTTCCTCCCTAAACAAACATTTCAATCAGTTTATCTAAATATTCCAATACACTCCATTAGGTAATTTACATAGATAACCAGAATATTTTTCTTTCACCCTTCCCGTATCTAAATCTCTGATTATGACATTTTCATGATATTCCGGGTCTTCATACCATTCAGAAAAATACAAATTATCTCCATCACGGAATAATAATCCTTCTGTTTCTCCTATCTCTATTTTTTTATTCTCCGGCCAGACAATCTCATAAATTCCGTTGTTCCCATCCCGGCAAAGCATGAGGGGAGAGACTTTTAACATAAGATTATAACAATCTTCCACAATCCCCAAAGGAAGTTCTTTTATCATTTCAAGTCTTTGACTATCTGGAAAATAGCTGTATATCTGTATTTTTTGTTCGTTAAAATCCACACCTGAAAAATATAATATCCCCTTGTCCCAGATCGGCTGATCAATATAAACATTTTCCCTCTGCACAAATGGACTGTAAACAGTTCCCTCCGGATAATGAATCAAATGACAGACCATGCCAGAAAATACTTCTCCGGATTTAACTGTTTCTTCAGCCTCATATAAATCGCAAAAGCAACTATTGCTGTCTTTGCAGAAATACCATTCCATGGTACCATCTACCGGTTCCGGATATGAGTCCGATACTCCCTTGATTTTTATGATATTCATTCCGTATCCCCCTTTTTGATTTCTATTTATTTGATCATAACAAAGATTAAGTAAAAAATACAGCACTGAATATTTTTGACTTATATTCAATGCTTATTTAAAATTGATTTTTTCTACAGCTAAAGCAGAATGATACACCATTCTTCAATAGAAATCCAAGTTTAATTACTTCGACTTACTATACCACACACATCTGATCAAAATGCCAATAAATATTAAAAAAGACCCCACACTCTCATGTGAAGTCTCCCTTATCATGAAATTCTCTTCCCGGCTGAAAGACAGCCAAAAAAAAAGGATTTATTCCATAGTATAAGGCTCCTGCTCGCCAAAGTATATCAGGGTGGGTTTTCTTTTTGTTGCAGTGCCATTTCTATGTATTACTTACAAACTGTAATAATGAACGTAAGCAATGCAAGCAGAAACATACCAAAGGTCATCAAGTCCTTAAAGTCATATTTCATAAGCATCACTCTAATTCTATAAAGAATGAGATCAACACACCCTGTACACGATTGTTCCATGGCAGTATTTTACCATATTCTTCCTGACGTGACAACTCATGTCATTATCATATGCTCTTCGCACTTTACGCTCTGTTCATTAACTCTGCCTTCAAAAAAAGACCCTACACTTTCATGCAGAGTCTTCCTATAAACATCTGAAGTTTAAGATTATTCCATAGTATAAGGCATCAGAGCGATATGTCTTGCTCTCTTAATTGCAACGGTAAGCGCTCTCTGATGCTTTGCGCAGTTACCTGTAATACGTCTTGGAAGGATTTTTCCTCTTTCAGACACATATCTTTTTAATTTATTTACATCTTTGTAATCAATAACGCCATTCTTCTCTCCGCAGAATACGCATACTTTTTTTCTTCTGCGCATGCCGCCTCTTCTGATCTTAGCGCCATCAGCTTTATCATTCTTATTATATGCCATTGGTACTACCTCCTGTTAGATTTAGTTGAATGGAAGTCCTTCGTCTTCGACTCCATCCGGAATATTCATAAATCCATCGCCGATCGCACTGGAGGGTGCTGGTCTGGAAACCGGCTGATAACCGCCGCCTTCTCCGGACGCTCCGCCCTTGCTGTCTGCGAATTCCTGATCTTCTACAACGATATCAGTTGTATAAACCTTAACGCCTTCTTTATTCGTATAACTTCCAGTCTGGATCCTTCCGGAAATCAGTACTCTCATGCCCTGACGGAAATACTTCTCCGCAAATTCTCCTGCTCTGTCAAATGCAACGCAATTGATAAAATCAGCAGTCTGCTCATTGCCGTCCTGATTTCTGCGGCTTCTGCGATCAACTGCAAGGGTATACCTTGCAATCGCCATAGCACGCTCTCCCTGGGAATATCTTACTTCTGGATCACGGGTCAATCTGCCCATAAGGATTACTCTGTTCATACGATCACGCTTTCTTTATCTATTATGCCTCTTGTCTAACGCATAAGTATCTGATGACCGGCTCCATAATGCGAATGTGTGCTTCCAACTCGTTGGGAGTTGTGGAATCGCCATCAAATTTGATGAAGTAGTAGAATCCTTCTTTCATTTTCTGAATCTCGTAAGCTAATCTCTTCTTACCCCATTCATCAACGTTGGTTACAGCGCCGCCGAAACGAGTGATATAACCCGTAACTTTTTCCATGGCTGCTGCTCTCTCTTCATCTTCGAGCTTTACGTTCAGAACAACGGCTAACTCATATTTGTTCATGCTTGTTACCTCCTTGTGGTCTCTGGCCCCTGATTTCAGTTTCAGGAGCAAGGAATCTATATGTCACGGATTAATATTATACAGGAAACATTTGATAAAAGCAAGTCCTTTTCCCAATTTCCCGGACCTTTTCCTTTGTTTTTTCGCCATTTTATGCCTTTGGCTGGCCATCCTTGCCTTTCAGTCCTCTGGTGTTCTTTTCCACCAGCTTCCTTGAAACCATGACCTGATGGCCGCATCCCATGCATTTTAAGCGAAAATCCGCGCCAACCCTTAAAATTTCCCACTCCTGGCTTCCGCAGGGATGCTGCTTTTTGAGTTTTACAATATCTCCAACCTCGTAATTCATATCAATCACCTGCCCCTGACCTCTTTCACAAACATCTCTTGCTCTCTGCTATTTTAAAATGGAATCGATCTTTCCCAATTCTTCCTGTGTGAATTTTAAGTTATCAAGGCAGGCCGCACTGTCTTCTAACTGTTTTACACTGCTGGCTCCGATGAGAACGGAAGTCACGGCTTTTTCCCGAAGAACCCAGGAAAGGGCCATCCGGGCCAGCGTCTGCCCGCGCCCCAGGGCCAGTTCATTTAACTGCCTGATCTGATCCAGCTTTTCATCTGACAAATAGCGGCCGCCAATGGTGGTTCCCTGCTTTGAAGCCCTGGAACCCTGCGGAATGCCCTTTAAATACTTGTCAGTCAGCGCTCCCTGAGCCAGAGGACTGTAGCAGATGCAGCCTACGCCGTTTTCAAGAAGCGTATCAAACAGGCCTTCTTCTGCCCCTCTCTCAAACATGTTGTATCTTGGCTGTTCAATCAGACAGGGAACTCCCATATTTTTTAACAAAAGAACCGCTTCCCTTGCCTCACGATCCCCATAATTGGAGATTCCCACATAAAGGGCCTTTCCCTGTTTCACGATGTCAGCCAATGCTCCCATGGTTTCCTCAAGCGGTGTCTCCGGATCCGGCCTGTGATGGTAGAAAATGTCAGCATAATCCAGCCCCATCCGCTTTAAGCTCTGGTCCAGGCTGGCCATTAAGTACTTTCTGGAACCCCAGTTTCCATAAGGTCCGGGCCACATATCAAATCCGGCTTTCGTGGAGATGACCAGCTCATCCCGGTATTTTCCCAGATCGCTTTTTAAAATCTCTCCGAAATTTTCTTCCGCTTTCCCCACTGCCGGAGAGCCGTAGTTGTTTGCCAGGTCAAAATGGGTGATCCCCATATCAAATGCCCGTAAAAGAATCTCCCTCTGTTCCTCCAAAGGCTTTTCCAGGCCAAAATTCTGCCACAAGCCCAAGGATATCATGGGAAGTAAAACTCCGCTCCTTCCGCAACGCCTGTATTCCATTTTTTCATATCTGTTTTCTGCTGCCTGATACATAACTGACTCTCCTTTTCTTCTCGTGAAGGCAGCGGGCCAAGGTCAAGCGAGCTTGACTCTGGCGGCCGCCCCGGACATTTTTCAAGCCCAGAATCACACGCCTTGTGAGTTTTCCAGGCTGCCGCGGCATTCACCCAATGAATATGCAGACATATTCATCCGGCTCATTGCCTGCGCAAAACATAAGGCGGATTCAATCGAACCCGCCAAAGCTGACCTGCTTCATTCTCCTTCCGGAAAAATCTGCTAGGTAATCTCGTCAAAGAACACTCCATTTAATGGCCGGATCCGTTCCACCATGGACCTTCTGTCCTCCGGCACGGTTGGCATCCCATATCCAAACAGCCAGGAGGTCATCTCACTGATACTTAAGGACAAATGAGGCTTGATCCCTTCTCCGTCCTTTACAGGAAGAAGAGAAGAACCTTCCTGACCCAGCCTCCAACGGAACACTCCGTCATTCTGGCGGATGAAATCATCCTTTACTTCTATAAACAGCTCCATCTCGCTGACAGGGCATTCCTTTTTTAATCGTATCACAGAAATGAACTGTTCCAGGTGAATGATCCTGCCCATGACGGCCGGCTTTAATGGGCCGGTCTCCTTTACATATCCGGGAAGACAGACAAGTTCCCGCTGGTTTTCCGCCGTCTCTCCGTAATAGGCCCACACGCCGGCCAGCTCTTCCCTGTCATCTCTGGTAAAAAGAAGGATTAAATCCCCTCTGTCACTTCTCACTTCCCTGCTTAAGTTCTGGTAATACTCCTCATCTCTGAGTGCATAGACCTCATACCTTTTTTCCAGCTGCCTTCCCACAAATCTTGCAGCTTCCCTGCATTCATCCGACCGCTCCACAAAAGCCCGGCGGCTTAAGCGCAGCCGTCCCTTTTCGTTCAGCGCCACCTCCGGCAAGTCGCAGATATAGGTAAAATCAAAGGGAAAATAAATCGCAGGGTCAGCGGGCACCAGAAAACAAAAGCCCATCCGCTCCATATACATATCGGAAAAACAGCGGTTTAAAAGCCGCCTCATATGTCCCTGATGGCGGAAATCCGGATCCGTGGCAACCCCTGCAATATAATCCACCTTCCACAGGCGGTCCTTGACCACCACCTCATAAGGATTGCGGTGCAGCATGGCTACCACGCGGGTCTCCTTCCAGGCAGTGAGAATCTTATTTTTCCGCACCCTGTCTGAATAATAATAATCTATAAAGCTCTGGGAATCCTCAGAAAAAACCTTTGCCCAAAGCGCCCGGCTCTCGCCTTTTTCTTCCTGCTTCAAATACCGTACCATAGTTAAAAGCCCTTCTGAACTACTCCGTATTTTCTTGCAAAGTCAATGGGGTAATAAGACATTTTTGCCTTTCGCAGGCCTTCCATTCCAACATCATCCTCCCGGTTGACAAGCACCGGTTTTTCCGGAAATGCGTGAATCAGAAACTGCTGGTTGATAAACTGGTAAAGCCCTTTCATATTCGGGTCAGCCTTTTCGATATGAATGACCGCCATATTTTCAAAGGAATTGTAGGTGCCGATGGTAAAAGCTTTTAAATCACCGTCAATATAAACGCCTGCCATCCTCACGTTAAGCAGAGAACAGTTCTTTAATATATCATGGATGCCCATTACCTCATAATCCAGCTGACGGACAAATTCTGCGGCTTCCACCTTATTCTCCCACCAGTCATCCAGAAATTCCAGCACATCATCCCTGTCCGAGCAGCAAAGTGTCCGGTATTCATACCTGCCCTCATATTCCCTTAAAAATGAGTTTAAATGGTTTTTCTTCTTGTGAAGCTTTTTCCCTGCCAAAGTCCTCATGGCTTCCCCGTCGTAAAGATAATCCTTTAAATCCTCTTCTTCTTTGACTTCAAACTTTTCCGGGTCCAGCTTTAAGAAATTGACTGCCTCTTCGTCCGCAAGAAAAATGCGGAGAGGCTTCTTTAAAACCTGGTTAAAATAATCTACCATCTCCTGGAAATAATGAGGAAGATCCTCCTCCTTACACATGGGCATGGCGGAAAACGGCTCTCCGTCCTTTTCCATTAAAAACTGCACTGCTTTCCCGTCACTTATGGCGTATTTCACATGGTAATAATCTCTCCAGATAAAACTGTCTAAATACACACTGTCACAGGTCCTGTTGGGCCGTAAGGCATAAAAAGGCGCTATTTTGCGTATATCCTCTGCCTCGACCGGCTTAAATTGTAAATTCATAATTGTTCCCTTCTATATTATTGCTAACTTTTTTTAATAAAATCAGTCCCGCATTTCGGACAATGGATGCTGATCCTTCCCTTTCCTCTGGGGATCCTGATCTTTTGCCCGCATTCCGGGCATTTATAAATATGGAATTTTCTGATCTGCTGAAGTTTAAAACGCCGTTTCCGAAATGCTTCCGAGATATGAAACCAGATGCGTTCAAATTTCTGATTTTCTTTAAAACGCTTTCCGATATTCTTTGAAAACATGCGGAAATAGCACAAAATCAGGAGGATCATCCCTGCCGTGTCCAGAAGCCTGTTCCGGCTGAAAAATCCGGCCGCAATAAAAACAAAAGCTGCACCGTTTAAAAACTGTCCCAGCCTGTCCATGCCGTATCTTCCGATCATAAAACGAGCAAAACGTTCCCTAAACCCATTCATCCCGTGTCTGCCGTCCCTTCTTCATTTTGCCTTAACTATAATAACCTGTGGACCGAAAGTCAATCTTCCTGGGAAATATTTCATAATCTTTTCAGAATTACTCCTTAGATTTATCCCTGTACTGC
The DNA here is from genome assembly GCF_000526995.1 of Lacrimispora indolis DSM 755. Classification (NCBI taxonomy): domain Bacteria; kingdom Bacillati; phylum Bacillota; class Clostridia; order Lachnospirales; family Lachnospiraceae; genus Lacrimispora; species Lacrimispora indolis. Next base: position 1,534,872 of record NZ_AZUI01000001.1, read on the forward strand.
TTGGGCGTCATTCCATACCGCTCCTTAAACAGCCTGTGAAAATAGCTGCTGTTTTCATAGCCGATCTCTGCAATGATTTCTTCCACCGGCTTTGCCGTAGAGGCGAGAAAATTTGCCGCCCGGATCATCCGGATAAGCTGCAGACACTCCGTAAACGTCACCTGAAAATGCCGTTTAAACAAGCGGCTGATATAATAAGACGGCTGCATGGACAGAGTCGAAAACTCTTCCAGGGTCGCGGTCGGATAATTGTTCTCTAAATATTGATATGCAGTTATTGCAATTTTTTCCTCATATTGAGCCATATCATGCAATTCTGTCTTATCCGCATTATGAAACAGCTCCATAATAAGTATTCCCATGGTAGCCTGATTAATTTCCTGCCTGCCCTTTTTATCTCCGATCATGGACCAGATCATATTTTCCAATAAGTTCTGGGCCGGCAGCATGTCCTGTAAATGAAAGTGAAGGTATTCTGCTGTACAATGCTTTCCCATGGCCGGACCGGTAATAAAATGGCGCAAAATGCTTCCATCCTCTACCATCAGCTCGGGATGGAAAAAAAATTCCGGCATCAAAAAGAAATGGACCGCAACAGCCCCCTCATCCGCCGGATAGGCGGCATGAATCGTCCCCTGCTTTAACAGCAAAAGATCATTGGTTTCCAAACGCAGGATCCTGGTTCCGTTGATCACATGGACCGTAGACCCGCTGCACATATAAACCAGCTCCACATAATTGTGGCTGTGATCCGGAATGGGAAGCCTGTGAGGCTGGCAGCACATGTCCATCAGCTTTCCCTGGCCCATGGCAATATCCTTATCAGCCGTACTGTTTCCCGGTTCTTTTACACAGTGACACAGGGCGGAAGCCGCTTCATTCCATAAACCATTCTTCCCTTCCGATAAATCCCTTAAATATTCCAGAAGTTCTTTTTTCATGCTTCCCTCCAAACGGCAGATTCCCCTGCCTTCCCCAGACCATTATAGCACTATCTCCTCATTATTTGCAAGAAAAGACGGTTTTTATACAAATTTAGACATAGCTTATTCCTTCCATGTTGTCATATAATCAGCTTGGATTTTATCCGAATACAACCATCTTTTTAATGAGGTGAGCTATATGAAAAGGTACCCCATCTGCTTAAACAGCATAGACGAAGTAACCGCATTCGTCAAGACAGTCAACCAGTATGACTGCGACATGGATATATGTAAAGGAAGCACTGTCATTGACGCAAAATCTTTTCTCGGCATTCTGACCATTTGCCCTGACACTGATCTGGAGCTTATTATCCATGAAAACGACCACAAAGAGATTCTGGATTCTCTGTCCGGCTTTCTCCTTGATGAGAAATCAGCATGACCAATACATTCAAATAAAAAAGATGTCCGATAAGCCAATTCCTTACCGGACATCTTTTTTATTTATGATTCATTAATGAAATTTAAATCCATTTACTAAATCCTTTAACATCTCTGCCTGATCGGATAGCTCTTCGCTGGCTGCAGCACTTTCCTCCGCTGTGGCCGAATTAGTCTGAACCACGCCGGATATCTGATCAATTCCAACAGAAACCTGCCGGATTGCCTCAGACTGCTGAACCGAAGCCTCTGATACTCTTCCTATCATTTCAGAAACAGAACGTGTACTGTTTACAGCATTGCTCAGTGATTCAGCCGCTTCATCCACAAGCCTGGAACCATTTGCCACAGCCTGAATGGACCCTTCAATCAGATGAGTGGTGCTCTTGGCTGCATCAGAGCTCTTTGAGGCCAGATTCCTTACCTCATCGGCAACCACTGCAAAGCCCTTTCCTGCTTCTCCCGCCCGGGCAGCTTCCACCGCCGCGTTTAAGGCCAGGATGTTGGTCTGGAAGGCAATGTCTTCAATGGCCTTAATGATCTTCCCGATCTCACTGGAGCTTTCATTAATCTCTGCCATAGCGGAAACCAGCTCATTCATGTGATGATTGCTGGTTTCCAGCTCCCTGGAAGCAAGAGCGGCCTGCTGGTTGGCACTTGTGGAATCCTTTGCATTCTGCTGGATCTTATGAGAAATATCACCGATGGTTGCCGCCAGCTCTTCCACGGAGCTGGCCTGTTCTGTTGCCCCCTGTGCCAGGGCCTGGGAACTGGCCGAAATGCTCTGTGCGCCGTATGCCACCTGATCAGAAGTCTCGGTAATACGCTCCATAGTGGTGGTAAGGGTGCTTCTTATCTTTAGCAGAGACTTTTTAATTTTCTCAAAGTCACCTTTATAATCATACTGGAGCTGGAAAACAAGATCTTTTTCCGCTACCTGGTTTAATACTGCGGCGATTTCATCTATGTAATTCACATAATTCTTTAGCTGGCTTACCGTATTTCCCAGGGACGATGCCACCATGCCGATCTCATCGCTGCTGGATACATCCACTTGAAGATCAAGTTCTCCCTCTGCAATCCGTTCCGCAATGACGGACAGCTTTCTAAGAGGTCCGGATATCCCCCTGGCCATTACAAAGATGATCAGAATAAGAATAAAGGAACCCAGAGTAAAGATAGTGGTTATAGTGCTCACCACCGCCTTTCTGGAGGAGAGCACCTCAGACTGGTGGATGCTGGACAATACAAGCCAGCCTGAATCCCCTACCCGGTTGATGGAACCCATATACGGAACCTTTTCCATGGTATATTCGTAATTTCCCACCGCCTGACCGGTAAATGCATCTTTAATATTCTGGGAAATATCGATCTCTGAAATGGTCTTCTGAATCAGGCCATTGTTGGGGTGATAGACGATCTGCCCGCCTTCTGTTGCCAAAATCACGGCTCCGGTCTTCCCGATCTTATAATCGCCTAAAACCGAGACCAGCTGGGATAATTGAATATCAACTCCCGCCACACCCAGCGGTTCCCCTGTTTTATCATCAAACACTCCACAGACAGCACTGACAATGACCTGTCCAGTACTTGCGTCCACATAAGGCTCTGTCAGAATGGGGTGATCCAGTTCCATAGCCCGGTACCAGGGCCTTGTGGAAATATCCCAGCCGTCTTCTGACGTAAAATTATCCGACTGCGTCACCTGGCTGACATCCAGATCCGCGATCCATGCGGCAAGAATATTTTCCTTGTCAGTAGCCTGGAGCTTATCAAGTGTCTTCTTTACATCCGGATAACCTTCACTGTTTGGCAGCCTTACCTTCCCGGTGGCATTGGTAAGAAACGTTTCAAACTGGCTGCTGGCAGCCGCACTCTGCACCTCAGCCAAATAAAAAGTCAGGAAAGAATTCACCTGATTTGCAGCCGCAAGGGAAGCAGAATTCAGTGTTTCAATTGACTGGGCCTGCATGCTCTTACCTGTCTGCGTTGAAATGAATACTCCTGACAGAATAAAAATAAATACAACTGGAATGGAGATACCGAACAGCAACTTCGTAAAAATGTGTGTTTTTCTTTTGTGCTTCATAGACATCCGTCCTCCTTTGTTTTGGTTACAATTAATATAGCATGGCGTTGGAAGGTTCGCAACCAAAATGATAATTAATTTAAAACAGCTGCAGAGTGCGATCCTATAAGTGAGGGAAACAGGTTTTCATGACCTGTTTTAAGATCTCTTTATCCTTATCCTGCATACGGGTCAGAGGGAGCCTGTAGGTTTCTTCGCACAGCTCAAGCATGGATAAGGCCGCCTTAACCGGCACAGGATTCACATCCATAAACATGGCGTTCATAATGCTAATCAGCTCCAGCTGCATATTCCTGCTTTTTTCCAATTCGCCTTCAAAAAAATACTGGCATATCATATGCATCTCAAAGGGCATGATATTGGCTAAAACAGAGATCACTCCCTTACCCCCAAGGGCAAGAATGGGGACGGTCTGGTCATCATTTCCCGAATAAAGATCAAGCTTATCGCCGCAGAGAGCCGCAGTTTTGGCAATATGGGAAATATTCCCTCCGGCTTCCTTAATGGCTTTAATATTGGGATGCTCCGAAAGCTTTAGATAAGTTTCCGGATTAATGTTCACCCCGGTGCGGGTGGGGACGTTATAAAGGATGATGGGGATATCCACGCTGTCTGCCACAGCTGTAAAATGCTCCACCAGGCCATGCTGGGAGGTCTTGTTATAGTAGGGGGTCACCTGTAACAATGCGGACGCTCCTAAGGACTGGGCCTTTCGGGACAAACGCACGGCGTGGGACGTACAGTTTCCCCCCGTTCCCATGATCACAGGAACGCGGTGATTTACATAATGCACCACAAATTCGATCAGTTCCAGTTTTTCCTTTTCTTCCAGGGTGGCGGATTCCCCTGTGGTCCCGTTGACTACAATGGCATCCGTGCCGTTTTCCAGCTGAAATTTCAGCAATCTTTCCATTGCTTTAAAATCTAAATTCCCATGCTCATCCATGGGCGTAACGATGGCTACCGCAGAGCCTTTAAAAATCGCATCTTTCATAGGCACTCATTCCCAAAATTAGAGGTTCATACTAACAAAAGTATGACAAACATCCCCTGTTGGTACCATACACAAATCAATTTTTTTATCATATAAACCATTATAAGGAGTGATGACCGTATGCATAATTTTCTTCTTTTAGGCGGCGATTCAAGGCAGCTTTATTTAAACCACATGTTGATTAAAAACGGCTTTCAGACGACCTTTCACTATAGCAGCGAGGATCCTTCATTTTCCATGGAGGAAGCCATAAAAAACAACAATGTCATCCTTTGTCCCATCCCCTTTACAAGGGACAAAATCAGCCTGTTTTCTGTCAACGGCATGGAAGACTTAGGGATAGGGAACCTTTTAAGTCTTTTGACACCTGACCACATTCTTTTTGGGGGCAGCATCCCTGCCTATGTAAAGGAATATGCCGAAGAAAACCACATTGCATGTTTTGACTATATGGACATGGAAGATGTTACTGTGAAAAATACCATTGCAACTGCAGAAGGCGCCATTGCTGAGGCCATCCGCCTAAGTCCCGGCTGCCTTCACAAAAGCCGGTGTCTGGTAACCGGCTTTGGCCGGTGTGCAAAAACTCTGGCAATGAAATTAAAGGGCCTGGATGCGGTGGTGACCGTTGCAGGCCGTAAGGAAACACAGCTTGCCGCCGCGGACTCCATGGGACTTCATACCAGACCTTTAAGTGATCTGGCCCTGGGATTGGGGGATTATCAGTTTATTTTTAATACCATCCCCGCTCTCATCCTGGAAAAAGATTTGATCAATTCCATGGACCCGGACGTAACAATCATTGATATCGCATCCGCCCCCGGCGGCGTTGATTTTGATTTCTGCAGGCAGCAGAATATCCGCGCCAAGCTTTGCCCGGGACTGCCCGGGATCTATGCACCCGGAAGTTCAGCGGAGATTTTATTTGAAGCAATTGTAAAATACCTGTCGTAAAGGAGTGTCCTATGAAGCTGGAAGGAATAAAAGTAGGCCTGGCAATCACCGGGTCCTTTTGTACTTTTGATAAAATAGAAAAGGAAATAAAGGTTCTGGTGGATAAGGGAGCCGATATCTATCCCATTTTCTCCACCAAAGTACAGACAACAGATTCCCGTTTCGGAGATACAGGGGAATACATGAAGCAGGTCTCTGCCATGACAGGCAATCAGCCGATCCTGAGCCTTGAGGAAGCGGAGCCTATCGGGCCAAAAGGCTATCTGGATATCCTGCTCATCGCCCCATGTACCGGCAATACCCTGGCAAAGCTGGCCAACGGCATCACCGATACCCCGGTGCTCATGGCAGCCAAAGCCCATTTAAGAAATTCCAAGCCACTGGTGATCTCTCTTTCCACCAACGATGCCCTTGGAATTAATTTTAAGAATGTGGGAGAATTATTTAACGCAAAATATATTTATTTCGTCCCCTTTGGCCAGGATGACCCTGTGAAAAAGCCCAATTCCATGATCGCACATACCGACCTGATTGCAGATACTTTGGAATACGCTTTAGAAGGGAAGCAAATTCAGCCTGTCATTTTTTAGCTCTTGCGATGCAAAGGCCTCAAAAACCCGTTGATACTGGTTTTTGAGGCCTTTTCTGGCGCATTCTCATCCGGATTCTGCTTTCCCGGCATATAAAAATAAGCTATAATAAAAACAAGAATTATTAGGTGAAAGGAGCCTGTTTATGAATCAAACGTCAGTAGGGATCACGCTTAACAGCATTAAAAACATCCTTCCCCACACTCACAGCTGCCTGGAGTGCGTGCTGCTGCTTAAAGGGAAATTACAAGTGGAGATCAACGGTGATGTCTATCACATGTCTCCGGATGATATTGTACTGATCAACTGCAGGGATATCCATTCCTACTCTGCCCAGTATAATAATCTGGCCATTATGCTGCTCATAGAAGAGGATTTCTTAAAGAACGAATGCGAAGAAGTATTAAACAGCACCTTTCAATGTAATTCCATCCTGCAGTCAGATTCGGACAAGTTATATGAAATTAAGCGTCTGCTCACCCGTATGCTCCTTGTACATATGAAAAAGGAAGAAGGATCTGATCTGGAATTCCGGGCCCTTTTGTTCCGCTTTTTAGTCACCCTTATGCAGCGCTTTAAAGTCGGAAACAATCCCCCCTATGAAAAACAAAGGCAAAATACGGCATCTCTCAACCATATAGTAGACTATATTCATCGCAACTATGCTTCTGCCATCACCCTGACTGATACAGCCAAACAGCTGTACCTTTCCCCCCAATATTTTTCCAAATATTTTAAAAGCAAAATGGGAACAAGCTTTTTGCAGTATTTAAATCAGGTACGCCTGGAACATGCCGTCGTAAGCCTGCTTGGCACCAGCCAGCCGATTATCAGGATTGCCCTTGACCATGGATTTGCCAATGCCAAAGCCTTTTCAGCCGCTTTCCAGAGGCAGTATGGAAAGTCTCCGGGTGAATACCGGAAAATATATGCAAGGCCCACAAAAAGGAAGAACAGCAGTCTGGAAGAAATCAGCTCGGATTTACAGGATAACCTTTTGGAGCTGGTCAAATATATGAAAAGGCATGACATGCATCACGACACGGCCCTGTATTCCCCGGATGCCATCAAGCTGGACATGACCCAGATATCCCCGATCCAGCTGAAAAGGCCAAAAAAAATGGTCCAGATCGGCCGCATGACAGACATTCTTCAGGACGAGCTCATGGAACAGCTCAGGGAGCTGGGAAGGCTGTCCTTTGATTATATTTATTTTGAAGCCTTTGATTTAGATGAGATCAGGGTAGAAAATGACCATTTTTATTCCAATTATCTTTACAATCAGTGCATACATCAGATAGGAGAACTTAAGCTCACCCCTTACGTACAGATCGATCTGTCCCGGCAATTGGATCGCTGCCATAGCGATTTAAGCGTTTATATGAAGCGTCTGTCCTGTTTGGCAGGCATACTGCGCTCTAATACCAGCTGTCAGACACTGGGGCACTGGAGACTTGAGATCGCATGTAAGGACCCTGCCCACTTAAAAAGCTTTGCCGAATTTTATAATTCCATTTGGAAGCTCTTAATGCAGGAAGAGCTTAAGATTCAGATTGGAATCCTGATCCCTGACTGGGCCTTAATGCCGGGAAAAGAGCATGAGGCTTTTTATGAGGCCTTAAAAAACCTTATTTCCCCTCCCTGTTTTGCGGGATTTCACGGATATCCCCACCCGTTTCCTGAGCAGGACCACTCCAGAACAAAACAGCAATTGGAGGATTTCTACGTATGCCGGATCGAAGCCATTGAAATGTCCTTAAAAGCCCATGATCTGCCTGTTCCGCCCTTGTATATGACCCGGTGGAATACGCTTGCAGGCTCCAGCGTGGCAGAAGCCGGGGCATTCTTCCGATCCGCCCTGATCTTTGACACCATGATGAAATTATGCGGCAAAGTGGAAGCCATCGGATTCCCGGTCAGCACTTACCATATCCAGGAGTTTGAAGGAATCCATGATTTCGGTATACTGGGCCTGTTTCTTCTTAAAAAGATCAAACGCCCGGTTTACTTTGTGCTGGAGGCCTTTAATTATGTAAGCGGCAGGCTGGTATTTTACAATAACAACCTTGTAGTTACTAAAAAAGGAGAGGACGAATTTCATATTGTCATATACAGTCCCTATTACATGAACCCTCTTTACTCAGTGGATCTGTTTTTAATTGAACATGAGATCCATCAGATAACCTTAAGCCTTCAGGGACTGGCCCCCGGCTCCTACCGGATCAAACGGTTTATATTTGACCAGGGAAGCGCAGGCATATTCAACCGCTGGTCAGGAGCCGGGCTGCCGGATCTTAATGATCCTGATGTTACAGAGTACCTGGAACGTGTCGTACAACCGGACTTCTATTTCCTGGAACAGAAAATCGATGGGGAATGCTCTCTGCATGCGAGCCTTACGTTTAACGGGCTGGTGCTTTACGTCATAAAAAAACAGTAAAAATAGTCAAGGGGATATTCGCAATCCGCTTCGCTACTTGATTGGTTAAAAAATGACCTCCCATTTTTATTCCATTCTTATTCTAAGCTTAAAAAAAGATTGAAACCTCCTACATTATATACAATTATTTATTTATTTTTTATATTTTTTTATATAAAATTTACTTATCAAGGGTGAGGTCACCCGAAAAAGGAAAGAGGAGGTCTTTTATGAACAATTATTTAGACATCGCAAACGGCGGTGTGGTATTCCTGCTCTGCGGCATTGTCATCGCATATGTGCTGGCACAAGCCGTCATATTCATGCGAAAGGCCTGGGCAAGAGGCCTGGAACTGGGTATGGAAAAAAGCGCCATGAAAAAGGTCATGATCAACAGCTGCGTGGTATCTGTTCTGCCAAGCCTGCCTATCCTGATCATCCTGCTGCTGTTAATGCCTTCCCTTGGACGCTATTTCCCATGGCTGCGTCTCAGCGTGGTCGGATCAGGAGTATATGAAAATATGGCGGCAGACGTTACTGCAAAGGCCTTTGGCCTGGAAGGCATTGCCGACAACCGGTTTTCCCTTGAGGTTTTCGTCAGCGCCATGTGGGTCATGACCATCGGCATCATCTGGGGACCGCTGTACACCGCCTTTGGCTCCAAGCTGATCCAAAAAGGGATCAAGGTGCTAAAGGGAAAACAGGAAAAACGTTTTCAGGCAATTTTTGCTTCCATGTTCCTTGCACTGCTATGTGTATTTTCAGGACCATATTTAGCCACTCCTTTCCGGGTAGGAATCACAGGTCCCATCGGCCTTGTTCCGCTGCTGGTGGTAATCGCCTCCATGGCAATCAGCTGGCTTCTGGACGTTGCTGCTAAAAAAAGCAATATCAAGGCCCTGTCGGAGTTTTGTTTCCCTATCAGCCTTGTGCTGGGCATGACCTCTGCAATTATATTCAGTCAGATATTAGGGTAAAGGAGGAGAAAACAAATGAAACAGAACGATTATTACAGTTCCATTCACCGGTTAGGACGCTGGTCTACCCTGATCGGCATTGCGCTCATGTTTATGGTGCCTGTTGCTGCGACAATTATTTATGATGTAAAACTCAATACCGCAACCGTTGTGGCTGCCGCCATCCAGCTTTGTATCGTATTTATTCCCACCCAGCTTACAGAGGTCATCTCCTTTTCACCCATTCTGGGAGCCGGCGGTACTTATCTTTCTTTTATTACCGGTAATGTTATGAACATGAAGCTTCCTGCTGCTGCCGCAGGCCACCGCCTTATGAATGTGGAGCCTCACAGCGATGAAGGAGAAGTGGTTTCCGTGCTTGCCATCGGCATGTCCTCCATTACCACCACCCTGATCATATTTGCGGGCATGTTCTTATTTACTCCTTTTATTCACTACTTAGAGAACCCCGTCTTAAAGCCAGGCTTCAGCAGCGTTATGCCGGCACTTCTCGGAACCATGCTGCTGCCCTATTTACGCAAGAACTTTCCTTTGGCCATCACTCCTCTCATCATCAGCACCTTATCAGGAGTCTTGTTTGCCGCAAAATACGGCCAGGTCCAGGGATATCTGCTTCTAGTGACAATGATTCTTTCAGTGGGTGCATCTATTTTAATTACAAACGCGAAAAACAAATAAGATGAAAACAAGGAAGGGAGACTCGTTATGAGCGGCAAAGAGCGTATTATTGAATTAATTGAACAAAAAAGGGATTTATTTACGGCCCTCTCCGATCAGGTGTGGGGATTTGCGGAGACCCGCTTTGCTTTAAAAAAATCTGCCGATTTATTATGCAGTGCAATGGAAAAGGAAGGCTTTAAAATCACCAGGGACCTGGCAGGAATGAAGGATGCCTTTATTGCCGAATATGGCCAGGGAAGCCCTGTGATCGGAATTCTCGCCGAATACGATGCTCTGGCTAATATGAGCCAGGAATCCGATGTTGCGTCTCCATGCCCCATTAAGGCAGGAGAAAGCGGCCATGGCTGCGGCCACCACCTGTTAGGTGCCGGAGCCGCCGCAGGCGCGGTAGGCATTAAGGATTACATGGTGGAAGCAGGTTTATCCGGCACCATCCGCCTGTTTGGCTGCCCTGCAGAGGAAAGCGGCTATGGGAAGGCATTTATGGCAAGGGACGGCATTTTTAACGACACAGATGTTGCCCTTACCTGGCATCCCATGGATTCCACAGGCCTTTGGGATTTCAGCTCCCTGGCAGTATTCCAGACATACTTCCGGTTTAAGGGACGTGCGGCCCATGCCGCTGCGGCGCCGGAACATGGGCGAAGCGCATTGGATGCAGCGGAATTAATGAACATCGGCGTGAACTTCTTAAGAGAGCACATCATTGATGAGGGACGGGTTCATTACGCCTTTACCGATGTAGGGGGAACCTCAGCCAATGTGGTACAGCCTACGGCAGAGCTTTACTATTTTGTGCGCGCCCCCAGAACAGACCAGGCAAAGGAAATTTACGACCGTGTGGTCAAAATCGCCCAGGGCGCAGCATTGATGACGGAAACAGAACTGGAAGTGGATTTTGACTCCGCCTGTGCAAGCTATCTGGTCAACCGGGAGCTGGGCAGGGTCATGTATGACAACTTAAAACAGGTGAGCCCCATTGAATACACCCCGGAAGAAATGGCCTATGCAAAGCAGTTCTATGACCAGCTTCCCGAGTCAACCAAGAACCAGATTGCAAGAAAGATCCAGGCCTTCCTTCCGGACGCAGAGAAGTCAGTTATTGAAGAGGAAGCCAAAAGCCCTGTTAACCGTCTGGTTGCTCCCCTCACATTCCCCAATAAGCCCATGAGCGGCTCCACGGATGTGGGTGATGTGAGCTGGACCATTCCTACGGTCACTGCAGTTGTTACGACTGCGCCAAACGGAACCCCAGCCCATTCCTGGCAGTGGGTTGCCACCGGCAAATCAAGCATTGCCCATAAGGGAATGATCACTGCCGGAAAGACCATTGCAATGACCGCTCTCGATCTCCTGGAAAATCCTGAGATCATTAAGAAAGCAAAAGAGGAGCATGAGAGAAATCTTGGCGGCAAGCCTTTTGAAAGCGCCATCCCGCCAGAGGTGTCTCCCCGTTAAATCCGTCATTTAAACAGGGGAGTTTCCCGTATTTGCTTTTGCTGAAGAGGATTTAAAATGATGGGTCCTTCTGCTGCCATAGCTGCATCCGCGGTTGCAGAGAAAGGACCAAAATAATAAGATAATTGCCAGCCTTTTAATCTGTGTTCTGATTATAAGGCTGGCAATTCTTTATGCGTATTCTTCTGCTACCGGCGTTTTGCTTTTGGTTCACTCCATTCTCTAATTAATTATTGCACATGCGGTTCATATAATTTCTGATATGATTTGTATTGTTTATTTCGATTGCACCATTTTGATTAAAACTCATTAAATGGTGGGTTCTTGATTGGTCATAAATTATAAATCCGAATTGCTTATATAGATTTTGAACCGGGTCAGACTTGTAAAGATTCAAGAATATCGGCTTGTCTGCTTCCCTGGAAAGTGACGTAATATGGCGTAAATAAAATGCCTCTATTCCCTTATACCGGGCAGACTTTATAAGCTGAAGGGATATTGAACCAAACCTGTCCGCCTGTTCATTAAATGTGAAAAAACCGACAATCCTATTGTTCAGCAGTACCTTCTGAAAACAAGTACATTTTTGCATTTTATGAAAATTATCTGTGCCTATTATAACTTGTATATCTTCAATCCAGCCATCATTGTATTTATCTACATATTTTTTATAACAGGCCCTTCTTATATTTATGTATCTTTCTAAGTCATTTTCATTTACATCATGCAAGGAAAAACCTCTATTTATTAAATCGTCTGTTAATATCATATATCCCCCCTGACTGCCAACGGCCATCTGCCTGTTAACAGGATTATGACTGTATAACAGGAGATGGAGTATGGGCTATTTTGATTTAAAGTGCTGGTACTATCATAATCGTACAAGCAAATAAATATTACTATCTTTTTCATAAATTTCAAAAAGAGCGGGCCAGTTTCCTGGCATGCAAAGCCCGTCTTCTTAACAAAATAAAAAAAGGTCAAGGCTGACAGGTACTTTCCCATTTTTTTAACATAACATAAGGCAAATTGTTTTATTGAAAGGCAGTAAAATTATGGCTTCTTGCCCTGTAGGACTGTTTCCTTATACCATTCGATCCGGCGATACGCTATGGCAGATTTCACAACGTTATTATACTTCCACTGGTGCAATTATGGCAGCAAACCCAGGCTTAAATCCAAACAACTTATCAGTGGGGCAGACCATTTGTATTCCGGCAAGAAGAGCTCCCCGTCCTCCCGTTCCGACTCCACCTTCCGGAGGAACAGGCGGCGGTGGGAGCCGCTGTCCCGTAGGCCTTCGTACCTATACCATTCAGCGAAATGATACCTTATGGCTTCTTTCCCAGCGTTATTGCACCACCGTAGAAAGTATTCTGGCCCTGAACCCCGGAATGAATCCCAGCAACCTGAGAGTAGGTCAGACGATCTGGATACCGGCCGGATACCAGCTGCCCAACCTGCCTTTCTGGTTCCGTTCCCAGGCCGTCACACCGACGGAACCAGCCAGCAGTAATGAGACCACCGTATGCCCGGAGGAATCCGATTCCTATGTGGTTGAAGCCGGTGATACGATTTGGCTGCTTTCTCAGCGTTTTCAGACTACGGTCGATGAAATCATGGCAGTTAACCCAGGCATCGATCCTGCCAATCTGTTTGTCGGACTGGTGATCTGTATACCCAGGAGACGCAATAACATCCCTCAGCCAATGCCTGTGCCACAGCCGACACCCCAGCCAACTCCGCGGCCAACACCACGGCCAACGCCTCAACCTATACCTGAACCGACAGAACCACCTATTTTCCTCTGGGTCAGCAAGGAAGAGCAGAATTTAAACAACTACATTCGTCTTTTGTGGGCTCAGCATGTTTACTGGGCCAGAATGGCAATGCAAAGTATGATACAGGACCTTTCAGATGCGCAGTCAGTTGCCAATCGTCTCGCACAGAATCCAAAAGATTTTGAAATAGCTTTACAGACTTTCTATGGAGAGGAAGTAGCTGAGAATTTTGCAAATCTGCTTAACGAACACCTTTCTCTTGCCAATGAATACGTCACAGCTGTAAAAGCAGAAGATACGGCCGCAGCGGATGATGTTGAAAGACGATTATACCAGAATGCCGATCAGATTGCGGCTTTTCTTGGAAACATTAATCCAAATTGGTCAGCCGAAGAATGGAAAAACATGCTTCACGACCATCTTGCGCTTCTGAAAGAGGACATCTGCAACATGTTATCCGGAAATTTTGAGGACAGCATAGGTACATTTACCGATATTGAGCGGGGGGCACTGGAAATGGCCGATATCATGGCCCTTGGAATCGTAAAGCAGTTTCCTCAGTATTTCAGATAGGCTGGATCAGGACGTATGTCCCATATCACAAAGTAATAATGAGGTGCTTAACAAAAAAAATCTGCTGTTGCTCTGATTTTCCAGTTAATAAATCATTTATCAGGCAACAGCAGACGGTTCCCGTTTCAGATTCCATTATGTAATTATTTTTTGCAAACTTATAGCTCCACGGAACGCTTGTAGCTATAAGTTTGGTTGAAAATATTTATGTTTTGGAACCTGGAGCTGAGACCGGGCTTTTAAAGTATTATGTTTTTGATCAATTTCTATATTTGGAATTATATGCCGCATCTTTTTAAACTTTCAAAAAAAGTCCTCTCACCACTTATATATTTCACCATCCCTCCAAGATTGTTACATTTCTATCAATATCAATTCTCCCCTGTCAGTTAATTTCAAACAAAGATACCTCAAGGCTGCCTTTCCATTTGATCGTATCATAAGGGGTGTCAGGAAATACAACCATGGTGATCATATTAAGACCTCCGTCTGCAAATACTTCTAAAACTGATACATCAAAGATCACTTCAAGGTCCCAGCTTCCTTCTTTCAGGCGTTTTGCGGAAGCTACGGAATATTCCGACGTCATAAACTGTTCATCGAACTCCCGGTATCCGGCAATGGTCCGGTTCACAGTTATCGTATCTTCCGTCACTTCAATCTCCAGCCTCTGTCCTTCACTGTTTGACAGGTAGATCCTTCCCTCCCCTTCCCCCTTGACTTTTAAACCAAAGGTTTCCGTCATCAAATGTACACCGCTTTTAACGGGATACGCCATATGCCGGAACTTGTCAAGACCTTCCGCATGTCCGGCCAGCCGGTAGCCTGCCTTTGTTTCACGAACAGACAGGCTTCTCGCCAGAGTCGCCTGTCCGCAGAATTCATTGGTAGGGACCTTGGATGCATAAGTCCAATTCATGGCCCATCCCATAAGCAGGGGAGAATCATAATTCTGGAACGTGACGCCCGCATAATTGTCAAAACCGTCATCCAGCCAAAGTACCTCATCTGCCGGATGGGTGCAGATGAACTTGTCTCCGTCGAAGTCTCCTATAAAATACTGGATTCTGCAGCGTTCCTCGTCCGTCTTGGTCATGCTCACCACTAAAATCCAGAATACTTGATCCTCATACTTGATTCGAAACAGATCCGGGCACTCCCATACACCTTTCACACGGTTGCCTTCAGGACCGAATTCTCCTGTTTTTTCCCATTTTTTCAAATTCTGAGAACTGTAAAAATAAACCCGGTCCTGGGCTGCCAGCACCAGACTCCAGCAGCGATGGACAGGATTCCAGAAAGCCTTGGGATCCCTGAAATCAGGAATGCCGGGATTTTCAATCACCGGATTCAAATAAGATTTCTCAAAATGCTTCCCCCCATCTACGCTGTAAGCAATGCTTTGCTGTTCCAGCCCTGTCTCACTGTCATGGCTGGTATAAACGGCAATGATAGGAGGACTTTCCTTGGTTCCGTAGCCTGAGGTATTATACTTATCATAAACACTGCTGCCTGAAAATATATAACCCAGTTCATCAGGATACAGCGCTATAGGAAGATGCTCCCAATGCAGCAGATCCTTTGTCACCGCATGCCCCCAGTGCATTGGCCCCCATACGGTATCACCGGGGTATTTCTGGTAGCAAAAATGGTAAGTCCCGTTTATATACACCATACCGTTAGGATCATTCATCCAGTTATCGGTTGGAGCAAAATGAATCCTGGGCCGAAAATCTCTTATTCCTTTTGTGCTCATAATATTCCTCCTCTTTCCAGTCTACATTTTATTTTCTTAATTATTACTGAAGCTGGTAAATCTGCACAGTCAAATCCCCTTGTACAGAGATTTTCTCATAGGGAACATCCGGGTATACGGTCATAGATGCCGTTTCCAATCCCTTGTCTGCAAATACCTCCAGATAAGATACATCAAACAGTATTTCCATATCAACCGCTCCGCTCAAAAGGCGTTTTGCTTCCGCCACAGAATGAAGCTTATCACAATATTTTTCTGAAAAATCACAGGCACCTGCCCTGGACCGGTCAATTCTGATGTTCTCTTCTTCTATCTCAATTACCAGCTCCTGCTTCTTTTCATTCGAAAATGTTATTTTACCGGATCGCCCCTGCACTTTCAATCCAAAGCATTCGCCAATCAGCGAATCCCCGTCAGCAACCGGGTAAGAAACAGCACGCAAATGATCCAATCCAAAAGGCTTAGCTGCCAGGCGGTGCCCCTTTTCTGTTTTTATCAGGGAAAGCTCTCTGGCTGCAGTCATCAACCCTGCAAATTCTCCCGTAGGCACCAGATTGGCGTATTCCGGACTGACTCCCCAGCCTAAATAAATGGATTTGTCGTAATTATGAAACGTCACCCCGGCATAATTGTCAAATCCAAAATCCAGCCAAAGCGGTTCCTTCCCCTGTGTTCCGGTCCGGAATGTATCTCCGTCAAACTCTCCAATAAAATATTGAATATTGGCGCAGCACCTTCCCGGAATTGCCATCATGCTGGCAAGCAGCACCCATTTTTCACCCTCTTCTGTCTGAAGAGGGAACAAGTCCGTGCATTCCCAGGTGCTATTCACCAGATTCTCTTCCCTGCCGAATTCGCCTGTCCTTTCCCAGCTTTTCAAGTCCTCAGATGCATAAATATAAGCACAGTCTTTGGCCGCCAGGATCATGCTCCAGCAATTCCGCTTCTTGTTCCAGAACACCTTGGGATCCCTGAAATCTTCCAGGCCTGGATTATCAATGACAGGATTGCCGTAATACTTCTCAAAATGGTATCCTCCATCCACGCTGTAAGCAATGCTTTGACATTCATGGCCGCCTTCCGGTCGATGGCTGGTATACATGGCGACTACAGGAATCTCTCCAGCTTTTCCAAAGCCTGATGTATTCTCTTTATCATAAGCCATACTTCCCGAAAAAATATAACCCAGTTCATCCGGATGCAAGGCGATGGAATGATGCTCCCAGTGCAGCAGATCCCTGCTGGCAGCATGGCCCCAATGCATCGGCCCCCAGACCGGTTGTTCCGGATGATGCTGATAATAAAGATGCCACAGACCATCCATATAGACCATTCCATTAGGATCATTGCTCCAGTTTCTTGGCGGTGTAAAATGTACCTTTGGCCTGAAATTACGTACACCCCTTGTACTCATATTTAATCCTCCTAGCAATATAGCAGAGGCTGCCGTACAGCCTATTCTGTGTGGCAGCCCTGTTAATTTTTTATTATTTTACAGCGTTTTTCGCTCTGTCTACAGCTCCCTGATAAATATCAACAATATCTTTTACTCCTGCTGATTCCAGTTCGTTCTTGTAGCTTGTCCAGCCTGCATCATCCACACCTTCTGTAATCCATTTTGCTATGTAACGGTCAACAATATTGGAAACTGTAGGCTGAACCTGTGCAAGTCTTGTGATCTCGTCAGTTGTCATCATTACTTTTGGAATTGTCTCATATTCCTTCAGAATATCCTCTTTGCCGTTGACCACCTGATACTCATAAAGCTTTACCGCATCAAAGGTATATTTTACAACGGTGTCATAATAACCGTCTAATACAGCCATTGGCGTACGGGTAATGGTTGTATTGGCTCTCTGCTGTCCAAAATCTGTCCACGGATCCTGTGTAATGATATGTCCATTTTCATCTAAAGGCGTTTCCATGATACCCTGGTCATTTTTCACATAGTTGTATCCCATTGCGCCCCAGTTGGTCTGGATAGAAACCTCCGGATTGCCATAGATATAGTCATAGAATCTGGCTACCAGGTGAGGGAACTTACAGTCTGTTGTAATCGCACCAATAGAAGAATCCTGCATCTCTGACTGGTTCAGGGCAAAGCCGGTCTTTCCTGCTTCCCCCTCTAATCTCGGAAGAGGAACGTATTCATCATGCACATCCAGGTTTACGATTTCCTGATCTGCCCAAACACCGAAAGAGCCGATTCTAGCTACATCTTCTTTGATCAAAGAGCTCTTAAATGCAGCGCTTTCCGCATTTTCAAAGGAACCGTTCCATAACAGTCCTTCTTTGTAAAGCATGTTAAAGAATTCTGCTGTTTTCTTAATGGATTCATCCAATGCGGTAAAGGTCACTTTACCGTCAATAATTCTCAAATGGTCGGCATATGGATTGCCGCCGCAGTAAGAATCCGCATTTCCGAAAGCTCCGGTAAATCTGTAGAACAGGTTATAAGAGCCGAAACCATCCTGGTTATGCTGACCAAACCAGCAGGCCATGGGAATCTCATCATCTTTGCCGTTTCCGTTTAAATCACCGGCATCACGGAACGCTTTCAGACAATCGACCCATTCATCCACGGTTGCAGGAACATCCTTCCCAACCTTGTCAAGCCAGGTTTTGTTAATCAGGAAGGGCCCGGGAGTCAGGATTAAGCCTTTCATCTGCTCAATCCAGGGGAAGCCATACATATGACCGTCCGGGCTCTGTACTTCCATCATGTAAGATGGGTTATCATCCAGGATCTTCTTTAAGTTGGGCATGTAATCCTTTACGATTGTTTCTGTTGGGAGGAAAATGTTCTGATCCGCATACTGGGCAACCGTAATGCCGGACTGGGAACCCTCAAAATTCCAGAACACATCAGGAAGCTCATTGCCGGCCGTCAGCATTAAATTGATCTTTTCTCCTGCATTTTCCGGCGGGATGGTGGTCCACTCAAAGGATACACCCGTATCTTCCGTCCATTTCTTCACCATTTCAATATCTTCAGGTTTTGTCACACGCTGAGCATCACCAACGTTTAATACTTTGATCTTTCCGTACTTTTCTTCAAACTTGGCTGGATCTTTGATAATCGGAAGAGAGCCATCCAATTGGATGATGCCCGCATCTACGGCTTCCTGTTCCTCTGCCGTCAGCTCTACTGCTCCCTTTTCCGCATCGGCTGTATTGCTGCTGCCTTTGGAGCCGCCGCACCCGGAAAGCAGAGATGCTGCAATTGATACAGAAAGAATGCCTGCTGCTAATTTTCTTTTCATATTTATTCCTCCTCTTAAAATAATATTTATTTTTCTTTTATACCTTGCTCCATCAGCCCTTTACCGCACCAATGGTGACACCCTTTGCAAAATACTTCTGCAGGAATGGGTATACAGCCAGCAATGGGAAAGCTGAAACCACAACAATACAATACTTTAACTGCTCTGCAAGCTTCTGCTTTGCCACCAGCTCCGCCGCAGAAGCTCCTACATTTCCAGCCTGATTCATCAGCACCAGATTCCTTAATACGACCTGCAAAGGCATTTTATTTTCATCTCCCAGGAACATCAGCGCATTAAAGAACTGATTCCACATGGCCGTTGCATAAAACAGTGTGATAACCGCGATGATGGTCTTGGATAGAGGAAGGGCGATCCTGAAAAAGAACCCGAAATCGCTGCATCCATCCAGCTTTGCCGCCTCCAAAAGCTCCATGGGAATTCCGCTTTCAAAGAATGAACGGCATACAATTAAGTTGTAGGCTGATACCGCCACCGGAAGCACCATTGCCCAGATGGTATTGTAAATTTTCAGCTGGGAAATGGTCAGATACAAAGGAATGATACCGCCGCTGAAGAACATGGTAAACGTAAACAGAAACATCAGCACCCTGTTTCCTACCAGGTCCTTTCTGGATAGGGCATATCCTGCAGGAATGGTGGAAACGAGGGATACAACGGTGCCAACCACCGTGTACTTGATCGTGTTCCAATATCCGCTCCAGATGGGCGCATAGCTCAATGTTTTCCTGTATCCGTCCAAATACAGGGATTCCGGAAACAAGAGCAGCTTGCCGGAGTTTACAATGACCGGATCAGTAAAGGAAGCCAGGACCACATAGTAAAGAGGGTACACAATTGCGATACATACCAGCAGCATTACGGACACATTCACTGCCACAAAAATTCTGTCGCCTGCTGATAACTTCATCTTTTTCTTTTTTGGATTCATCCTTATTCCCCCTTAACTTTAGAAGATGCTGATATCACTGGTTTTCTTGGAAACAAAGTTTGCAATCAGCAGGATAACAAAATTCACCAGCGCATTAAACAATCCAACTGCAGTAGCAAAACTGTATTGTGCACTTTTCAAACCGACCTTGTACACGTAGGTAGAAATCAACTCGCTCACCACCGTATTGGTTCCGTTCTGCATCAGGAAGGCCTTCTCATAACCTACGTTCATAATATTTCCTACCGTCAAAATCAGCATCAAAATAATCGTTGGCAGAATCAGAGGGATATCTATGTACAATACTCTCTGAAATTTAGATGCCCCGTCAATAATTGCCGCTTCATAGTAATCAGGACTGATCCCTATCAATGCCGCAATATATATGATGGCATTAAATCCCATGGTCTGCCAGATGTTTGATCCGATGAACAAAGTCCGGAACCAATCGGCAGAACTGGTAAACAGAATTTCCTGACCCCCTGCCCCTCTGATTAAGTTGTTTACCAGACCATTCGCTGAGAACAGAACGGTAATAATGCTTACCACAACGACGTTAGACATAAAGTAGGGTGCATAAGAGATCGTCTGAATTGCCTTTCTTGCTCCATTTTGGGTGATCTGATTCAGCAAAAGAGCAAAGACAATAGGGATTGGAAATGCGATCACCAGGCTTAACAAACTGATAACAACCGTATTCTTAATCGCGGTCATGGCAATGCTGGTACTGAAAAACGTCTGTAAGTGTTTAAACAACGGCACCGCCCAGGGACTGTTGATGATTCCCATCCTTGGCTTAAAATCCTTAAAGGCGATAATCAACCCATACATGGGATAGTAAGCAAACACTAAGAGCCAGATCACAGCGGGGATCAAAAGCACATATAGCTGCCAGCAGGCCAACGCTCTCCGCAGGTTCCCTTTCAAATCCCTCTTGCTTTTCAGCATGACTTTTGTTTCTTTACGATTTTTACTCATACTTAACTTCTCCTCCTTTCCTTTTACGGAACTATGAATGGATAGCGGTTTCCTTTCCCCTAAGAAGTCTGCACATATCCCCTATATAGGATAACTTTTGTAATATTCTTTATGTGAAACCCGTTCCACATTTTGTATTATAGTTTAATTTGTACAATATATCAATATACATGTGAAACAAAAATTAATTTTATGTATTAATACCAATTTTAATCTACCTTTATTATGCACTTCAGCCAACAAAGCGGCATGTTTAAGAGTTTGATTTTCCTTGTATTACTTTATCTGTTTTATATTTTTGTTTCACCACATTGATCTATTTTCTTGTTCCGCGTCAATGTTCCATATTTCCGTTCCATATTTTTGTTCTTTATTCTTGGTTCCTATCCCTGTTAAAAAAATCACTTTCATAAACCTGTTTTATATTTCTACTTTATATTTCTTCTTTATATTTCTGCTTCATAACCCTGCTTCATATTTCCTCTTCTTTTTCCGGCTTCTTATTCCAGCTTTACAGCCTCGTTCCACATCTGTTCCATATCCATTCAGCATCTGCATCATCTATTTTTTAATTTGAGCATGATATTATAGTTCTCATTTCTATGAAAGAATATATTTTAACAGTGAGGCTTACATATCACGGACATATTGGGCGCGTATAATAAAGAGTCTGTTGGGAAGCTTGGTTTTGATTGAATTTATCAACGTGTTTATTGGGTTTGAAGGCTAATATTTTATAAAAAAAGACATTTGTTCACAGGACCAATAACCTATGCAAATTCAAGGGCCTGTTGATAACTTTGACAAATGATCCAGTGCAATAAGGGACCTGCTGAAAAAGAGGCCTTTCTGCATACCAAACTCTTAAATATACCCAGCAAATGCATAAACCCAAAGCTTTCGATCAACATTTTATCCGTTATTATTGAAATACCCCTGCCAAAATATCCTTTATCTGCAGACCCTTCATTCCAAAGCATTCAGTTATAGGCAGGCAGAAAAATCCCAAAACAAAAGCCGCCTCATGAAGAAATATCACGACTTCTTCATGAGGCGGCTTCACTATATAATAACGGTATACTGTATTATGTAAAGCACCGCCATACTTTCAATTTTATGTTCCCGGTCTTCTTAAACAGTTCCACCTTCCTGGAAGCTTATTTTCACAATCTGGTCCAGCTCTATTTGCTTGGCGCCTTCAATTTCCTGCATAATGGTATTTACGCACCTCTTGGCTATTTCCGGAAGGTTCTGGCATATGGTTGCTATGGTTGGATGTAACATTCTGGTGAGAGGGATCCCGTCATACCCTACGATTTTAAGCCTCCCGGGTACATCAATCTGATATTCTCCGGCTACCTTCAAACAGGTGATTGCTGCAATATCATCTGCAAAAATCCCATCCGCATATTCAATGAACCTAACGCATTCCCGCCTCACCCATTCACTGTATTCAAAAATCATACGATCTCTGGGAGTATATACCTCCAGCACTTTATGCCCTTCCTCCTCCATTCTCTCCCGAAATGCTTTATGCCTTTCTAAAAAAAACCAATTGTCGTATGGCATGGGCATGAACTGCACCACCTTCCGGCAGCCTCCTTTTAATAAGACTTCCGCCGCCATCCGGCCTCCCTGGCGATGGTCAGAATGAATATTGGCAACATCAGGCCCCCAGCTTCTATCCATACATACAATCGGACGCCGTATATTACTTATATCTGTATCAACAGCCATATCTACACAGCTGATCAGCCCATCCATAACATTTCTTTGCAGCATCTCCAAGTACTCTTCCTGTTTTAAGAATTTCTTATCAACACCGCAGATCATGCATTTATAGCCATGTTTATACAGTTCAATCTCTATGTGTTTTGTCAAGCCTGCAAAAAAAGGATGTTCCAAGTCCGGAACCATGACCCCTACAAAACCGGAGCGCTTGCGGTACAGATTCTGAGCCAATTCATTTGGCACATACTCCAGTTCCTTTACCGCATCAAGGATCTTTTTCTTGGTCTCTTCCGCTATATAACCAGTTCCATTCAAAGCCCTGGAAACCGTCCCTATTCCAACTCCAGCCTTTAACGCAACATCTCGAATACTGGCCATATTTTTTTACTCCTTTCATTTTGCATCATAGTTTTTTACAAATTATTTTTATCTTATCTTATCCTGGAGTAAAATGCAAGACAGCATTTGAAATGCAGTTCTGAAAGCTTCCAGTTCATGCCTCTTCTAAAGGATGAGGACTTTCTGACTTTCTCAAATTCGAATATGGTCATATATATAGACAATACCATAGAGAGCCTGAATTCTACCTATGGAAAGCTGAATCACCAAAGAAACAATAATGAACAATATCAATCCAAAGCCAGGGCAAAATAAACAATAGTTGAATATCGTGTGTGAAAGATGGATCCCGAAATAAAACAATTCAGAACGTCTAGAACCGGCAGATTTTCCTGCCGGTTCTAGACATACCCATAAATCTGGCTTATAAATAACCAGAAAGCTATAATTTTTCACCCAAATAAACGGTGTTATATCTGTTCCGGTCTATGCGGCGGTAACGGCATTTATCATCTCTCCCCTTATGAAGAAGACCATCAGTTTAAAGGGTTCGAATCAGGAGCAGCCAGACGGTCTCAGCATGCATGAGTACGGAATGAACCTTTATTCAGACTTCCACATTGGTAAATCAAGAAGCCAGGCCTTCAGCACTTACTGCCAAGATGGCTAAACTTCCATACAATGTCTACCATCTGGCAGGAGTATCCGCACAATAATGAAACTTCTTTGCTGCCCGCAATGCC
The DNA here is from genome assembly GCF_000526995.1 of Lacrimispora indolis DSM 755. Lineage (NCBI taxonomy): Bacteria > Bacillati > Bacillota > Clostridia > Lachnospirales > Lachnospiraceae > Lacrimispora > Lacrimispora indolis. The sequence goes on from NZ_AZUI01000001.1 coordinate 1,558,514, forward strand.
ACAAAACAACCGCATAGCCTGCAGATGCCATTTCTCAGAAATTCACATTGCCCGCAAAGGAGCAGCCGTTTCTCATAGATATCTCCAGGAGTCCTTATCTCCTCATCCATACATTCAATATATTGCTTCAAAATCTTCTCATATTCTTCATCTGACAGGCCTTTTGGCAAACAGGAGAAACAGTTCCCGCGCAACACTTCCAACGAAGCTCCTCCTTTATTTTTTAACCGAAACCAGAACAACTGATTTTGGCGGCATCTTAATATGGATGGTACTGCCTTCAATCACAAAGTCAGTAAATTTCTTGGGACGGATCTGGTCAGGCTGCTCAAATGTATTCATGATATTCATAGTATCTGCCGTAAGCACGGTTCCCTCTATCACATCAATCATTCCAAAGTCAGCTATATGGCATGTCACCTCAGCAGCATGACCGGGATCAATATTTACCAGGGTTGCATTGATATTTCCCTTGCCATCCTTGGAAATGGAGCCATTAATCTGCTTTAGCAGCTCTCCGCCGCACTCATAGTCATCTGAAAGAATGGCAAAATCAAGCAGCTTCGCATCCTGGTGAACTTTATACAGATCATAAACATGGTAGGTCGGGGTAAGGATCAGCTTATTCCCTTCCGTAAGCACCATTGCCTGAAGTACGTTTACTGTCTGGGCAATATTCGTCATATGGATGCGGTCGGCATGGTTATTGAATATATTAAGGCTGGTTCCGGCAGAAACCGCATCCCGCAATGTATTCTGCTGATATAAGAAACCTGGATTCGTTCCGGGTTCATTGTCAAACCACGTTCCCCACTCGTCTACGATTAATGCGACTTTCTTTGCGGGATCATATTTATCCATAACTGCAATATGCTTTGACACAAGCTCCTCTGTAAACAGGGCCGCCTTCATAATGCCGAACCACTGGCTCTCATCGAAATCTGTAGCAGACATCCGGGACTTGGAACTATCTCTCAAATAACGCTCATTTCCATCCGGAAGATATTCGATTATTACTTTATCTCCGATCCTGGTATAATAATGAAGAGCAATCGCATCCAGGAACATGGCTGCATCCCTCATCATCACCTCAGTCCATTTATAATTCGCTCCTCTTGGGCCTGCTCCGATGCGATAAAGCTTATTATCTCCGTAGTCCCGGGCATATAGGTTGTAGCGGGTCAACTCGTCTGCGTAATATTCAGCCCTCATACGCCCTCCGCAGCCCCAATTTTCATTTCCGATTCCAAAATATTTTAATTTCCATGGCTTCCCGCGTCCATTTTTCTTTCTTAATTCAGTCACTGGAGACTGTCCGTCAAAGGTCATATATTCAACCCATTCTGACATTTCCCGGACCGTACCGCTTCCCACATTGCCGCATATGTATGGTTCCGTATCCAGCATTTCACATAAATCAAAGAATTCATGTGTCCCAAAATGATTGTTTTCCACCACCCCGCCCCAATGGGTATTAATCATAGACGGCCTCGATTCTTTCGGGCCGATGCCGTCCCGCCAGTGGTATTCATCGGCAAAGCAGCCCCCCGGCCAGCGTAAGCAGGGGATTTTAATCTTCTTCAATGCGTCAATAATATCTGTCCGCATTCCCTTTACATTGGGGATTTTCGAATTCTCTCCCACATAAAAGCCATCATATATGCACCTTCCCAAGTGTTCTGCGAAATGTCCATAAATCATTTTGTTAATAGTGGACTTTTCTGTCTTTGCATTGACAATAATCTGATTTGCCATATTGCAATCCTCCTAAATAGATTTAATTATATTGATTTTTATTTATCCTTTTACACCGCCGCTTGTAAGACCGGCAATGAAAAACCTTTGATTGAATAAGAACAGAAGCAGGATGGGAAATATTGCAGTAACAGAACCCGCTATCATGACATCATAATTCGCACTGTACGGATTAATTAACGATGCAATTCCTATTGTTAACGTAAACTTTCCGCTGTCCCTCAAAACAATCAGAGGCCAGACAAAGCTGTTCCAGTTCTGCATAGCAAGAAGTATAGTCATTGCACCGTAAGCCGGCTTCATCAGCGGCACCATGATCCGGAAGAATATACCAAACTCCGTGCAACCGTCAATCCTGGCTGACTCCATGAATTCCTGGGAAATTCCGGATACAAACTGTCGGAAAAAGAATATGGCTACCGGAGCGACCATAAAGGGAAAAATAATGCCTCCGGCCGTATTAATCAGCCTGATTTTTACAATCAGCTTGTAAAGAGGGAGCATTAATATCTCCAGAGGAATCATCATGACTGCCAGGACAAGCACGAATATCAAATTTCTGCCCTTAAAGCTGTATGCTCCCAAACCATATCCTACGAGCGAGGACAGTGACAAGGCACATACCGTAAAGGCTGCAGCATAAAAAACGCTGTTTTTGAACCATTTGGGATAAATACCATTGTTATATGTAAAAAGGTTGGGATAATTTGACCACTTTATATCCTCCGGCTTAAGAAAGAACTTCATGCCTGCCCGGAAAATCTCCTGTCCATCCTGCAAAGAACCGATAAGCAGATAATATACCGGAAACAGCATGATCAGGGAAACCAGCAAGAACAATATAAAAACAAATACGGACATCATTCTTCTATGCGCTCTCATTATGCTTCCTCCTTTTTAAACAAACCAAAGAAGTTTAATTGGAACATGTTTACAGTCAATACGATTGCCAACAATACCACACCGATCGTAGACCCCATTCCAAAGTCATTTCTCTGAAATGCCTGCTGGTAAATATAGCGGACAATGGTCAGGCCGATATCGCCAGGATTTGTTTCATTCCAATAAACATAGCCCTCTGTAAACATCCGATAACCGTTGAGAATGGTCAGCGTAAGTATATAAATAATAATGGGCTTCACCTGAGGGATGGTCACATAAAAAAACTTCTGAACCGCATTGGCCCCATCAATGTTTGCCGCCTCATAAAGTTCCTCCGGAATGCTCTGCAGTGCAGACAGACAGTATACCATATTGATCCCTAATTCACGCCAGGCCGCCAGTGTAACCATCATTATCATTCCAGTGACATAACCTGTTTTCCATGCAATGATCCCTCCCCCCAGTTTCAGGATAATGGAGTTAAACAAACCGGCTTCTGTTTCTCCGTACATCAGCCGGAAGGCGATGCCTGCAACAATTACTGATGTTAGGGTTGGCACAAATATGGCAGACCGGAAGAAGTTTTTAAACTTCAGTATTTTCGAATTTAAAAAAGCAGCAATTGTAATCGGAAGAATCAGCATAATGGAAACCATGCATATCATATAGATCGTACTGGACTTTAAAGCATTGTAAAAATGAATGTTAAACAGACGTTTATAATTACCCAGCCCGATCCATCTTACGTTATTAAATCCTTCTATCTTCTGAAAGCTCATCAATAACGTATTAACAGTCGGATAAAGGAAAAAAACCAAAAACGAAATAATAAATGGTAAGCAGAATATATATGGTGCTGCTTTCCTGCTATATAAAACCTTTCGCAGCCCCCTGATCTCCTTGTCTTTATTCATATTTGCTTAAACCTCCTTATGCCATCGAAGGCATTTCCCCATACATTTTATGCAAGCTGCCGCCCGAAGCAGGAGCCCCTTGATGCGGCAGCCTCAGTCCCTATCATTTTAATCAGAAAGCTACTGCTGCGCCCTCAATTCTTCCGCCGCTGCTTTCAGTGCCTCGGCCGGAGTCTGTGACCCATCCACAAATACGTTGTACATAACAGAATTGTTTACAAGATCCTGGGCTGCAACAGAAAGATCTGCGTTTACAGGAGACGGGCAGCCGTCCACATATTTACCCATAATCTCAAAGAAGGATTCATTATAAAAATATTCCATTGGCGCCGTCAGCTTTTCATCGGTCCATACATCGGTCCTGACAGGGTCAAACTGAAGGCATTCCCATATGTTCACATTCGCATTATAAGTGAGCTTTGATTCATATAGTAATTCCTTTGCTAACTCAACGTTCTTGCATTGTGACGTTATTGCTGTTCCCGTTCCTCCAATTCCTACGGTCCTTGGCTGCCCCTCCTCAAATACAGGCATTGGACGAATTGCAATCTTGCCCTTTAAGTCCGGCATATAATTTGTAAAGCGTGACATATACCAGGACGGCATAATCAAGGATGCACAACCTCCCTGGTTAAGCCAAGTCCAGAATTCTTCCACAGATGTAGAACCGCCCGGTGCAGCAACAACTGCTCCCGTATCCCAAAAATCCTTCATCCATTCGAGAACCTTAATGTTGGAATCACTGTCCATGGCAACAGTCCCGTCTGTGTTGAGATAGTCGCCTCCCTGCTGTACAATCATGGGCCAGAACGGGCGTTGGTTGGACACCTCGAAAACGGTCATGGGGATTCCCGTCTTTTCAAACAACTGAAGACCCATTTCCCTGTATTGATCCCAAGTCTCAACCGCATTCACATCCTCGATCGTAAATCCTGCTTTTTCAATGATTTCCATGTTATAATAAACAACAGTGGCTCCTACATGGGTTGGAAGGCCATAGTAGTCACTGTCTTTCTTATAAAGGTCAAACCTGGACTGTACACCGTTGCCAATTTCCTTCTCTACAATGTCATTTAAGGAAACCAGCTGGATATCACCTTTTAGGAAATTGGAAAAATAATTGATATTGATATCTGCTATATCCGGTGCTCCTACGCCAGATTGCAAAGCAATTAGCAGCTTATTTGACATCTCTGCATTGGGATAGACCTCTATCTTCAGCTCTATGGGGCTGTCCTTATGTTTTTCGTTGTATGCATTTTTTCCGAATTCAAACATCTGATTATGTAGTTCATTGGATGTCCAGATTGAAATCACACTACCTTCTCCTGAGCTCTGCCGACTTCCTGAATCTTCTGTATGTGAGGTCTGTGTTTCACCGGAAATCCCTCCCCCAGTCTGTTCCGTGGAACCGCCGCACGCTGCCAGCGACAGGGCCGCTGCCATTGCCATTACCGTTGCCAATAATTTTTTCATAGTAATACCTCCATTTACATAATACGTTCCTACACCCACCACGCAGGATACAACTCCTCCGCAGATATTCTGTTAATCATCTTTCACATCAATACGATAGGGACTGTATGTGATGATTCTTAAACATTACTCTGCATCGCTGACATATACCTGCTGTTTGTTGTTACATAACTAATAATAAGCAAACATTGTTCCAACTTTTAAATTTTATTTTATTTTTACGATAAATGCTTTAAAACCCATTGGTTTTTCAACACTTTCCAAAAATAACAAAAAAGAGAGAATGGCTGGAAGCCTTCTCTCCTTTTCATTAATGTGTTGCTTTTTCTGTTGCCCTGAACGTTGCCCACCCCACGTGAACATATGGGCTAAATCAATCCCAGCTTTCCCATTTTTCTCCACAAGGTCGTCCTGTTGACTCCAAGACGCCTTGCAACCTCGCTTTTATTATAGCCACACTCCTTTAACAGCCTTACAATTTCATCCTTCTGAACCGTATTGATGCATACAGGAGCTGCTTCCTGTTCCTCCATATTGCCAGGCCCTAATGATTTTTCTACATCTGTATAGTGCACCGTTTCCTCCACCACAGTAACGCTGAGACGTTCCATAATATTGCGCAGCTCCCGTATATTTCCCATAAACGGATAACTACAAAGAAGTGCCATGGCATCTTCCGTAAAATGGTCCGCACTTGTTTCAAACTGTTCTTTGTACTTCAGCAGATAGTGCTTTGCCAGCAATTCGATATCTTCTTTTCGTTCTCTTAAGGGTGGGATAGAAAGGTTCAAAACATCCAGCCGGTACAGCAGATCTTTCCGAAAAAGACCTTCCATGGTCAGTCTTTTCAGGCTTTTATTGGTAGCCGCAATAATTCTGACATCAATCTTAACTACTTTTTTGCCTCCTATACGCCGCACTTCCCTTTCCTGCAGAACTCGAAGAAGCTTTCCCTGAAAACTGACCGGCAGTTCCGATACCTCATCCAAAAACAGTGTACCATTATGAGCCTGCTCAAACAGGCCTGCCTTCCCCCCCTTGACCGCTCCGGTAAAAGCACCTTCTTCATAGCCAAACAGCTCACTTTCAAGCAGATTCTCCGGAAAGGATGAACAGTTGACAGCTACAAAGGGACCGGTTTTCCGTTTGCTTGCATTATGTATACTTTGGGCGATGAGTTCTTTTCCTGTTCCCGTTTCACCGTATACCAGAACATTGGAGGTAACGGAAGCAAATTTTTTCGCACGCTCAATTACCTGTCCCATCACAGGACTTGAATAGATGATATCAAAAAATTCGTACTTTGCATAAAGCCCCATTTCATTTAATTTCGCCCTGATCTGTACTTCTCTCTGCTGTAAATGTCCAATATCATGAATGGTAATAACCATCCCCTTATAAACACCGCCTATCATTACAGGTGCAAAATCAACGGCGATATTCCTATCACAAGTCCTGTAAATCTCATTATCCAGTTGTTGCTTTTCTCTGCATGCCTTTAAATAATTCCGGGCCATAAACGGAAACTCCTGACAGAAACTTCTTCCCCCAATGAGTTTTCTATCTGAAAATATCCTGCTCACGCTGGCATTGATTATCCTTATAAGCTCTTTATCATCTACAAATATAAGTCCATCCGTTACATTTTCCGCGAGAAGTCTAAGGAGTTCCATCTGATTGGTCTCATATTCCATATTTTTAATCAGGCCTGCTGCCGAATCCAACGCCCTCATAATTGCCTCCTCGCTATTCTCAATAATGCCGGAATAGACCTTAAAGCCATTTTTTATCACGCATTTATTTGCATGACTGCCGCTGATCAGGGCATCGCATCCTTCCTCTATGGCTCGCTTAACCATATCTTCAATCTGGTCTGGATTGTCAATCATATAAACAGCAAAATCAATATTAAAAAGGCAGCTCATGGATTCAATATCTTTCATATTTGAATAATCTCCAATCAGCCCTATTTTCTGACAATCCGTATTTCTTCTGCACTGTGCAATCGCATTGGCTATATCACTGCCTGTTATGGGTATTTCAACAATAGGTCCATTGAATCTCTCTCTTATTACATGAATGGAATAGCCCCTGGCAATTACCAGATCACAGTCATCCGCCACTTTCACATCATACATTTTGGGAAAATACTCTATGGATGCATTCGTGAATATTCCTTCATAGCGAGGCTGGTCCATAATTCTTCGTACAACAGGGACCAGCCTGGAATACGGAACAAAATATGTGATTTTTCTCAAGACTCCCTCTCCCTTCTTTCATCTGCATACCTGCTAAAAACCTGTTCAAGAATCAAACTGAAAAATACGCCAACACAGGAAGGCATGATCAAAACAGCCCATGGCACCATGTGGGTCAGGCATATGGCGGCCAACAATATGAACACCAGAAGAAGGGTCCACGGAACATTTAATATGCTCAGATACACACAATTCTTAATCACCTGGATTAATTTCATTTCATATTTTGCAATATACGGATATACATAAACACACACCATCAGAATTAAAAATCTGGCTGCAATAAACACGATCTGGAATACCTTCATGGTCTCCTTCCCGCTGGCCAGCTTCATATCCAGGTGTATGGCCCCAAGCAAAACAGCCAGGATCACAGACACAACAGCAGACTGTCTGAAGCTATCCTTAAAGCTTTTCCAGAACGTCCTAAAAATATAGCCTTTGTCACACCTCAAGCAATGATTGGAGGTATAATAAAGAGCTGCCGCTGCAGCGCCTGCCGTAATCAGGGGTAAAGAAAACACCAACCACAGAAAGCTTACATATACATAATCCATCCATTTGCTGATTCCTCTGAATATCATATTATCTGCATGAAAAAACGGCTTCATATGAATCCCCCTTATATGATTCCCACTGACTTGATAAGCCATATGCCAACAGGCATGGTAATGACAGAAAGGAGCATGGTAGCCACAATCACAGCCGCCCCTAACTCATCATCTCCGCCCATCTTTTTAGTCACTATATATGCATTCATAGCTGATGGAACCGAAAACAGGACAAAGGCTGTCGCAATCTGCTCTGACTCAAAGCCTGCCCATACCATAGGTATGACAAAGATAAGGGGAGTCATGACAACCTTATACAAAGAACCTAACACAATCCACTTCATCCTTCCTGCAAAAGCAGAAAACCGTATGCCGGCACCGATAAACAAAAGTGCCATGGGAGTAGAAATTTGTCCCAGGTAAGATAATGCCTTTTCCACCGAATACGGAAGCGTTATCCCCAGCAGCGAAAAAGGCAGAGCAAGTAAGATGGCGGCAATCATAGGATTCGTAACAATATCCTTTAACAGCCTTTTCCAGCTGACCTTTCTGCCCGAAGGATCATAGCAGGACAGGACAATGGTTGCCAATATATTATAAAAAGGAAGCACAAACGTAATTACCATTATGGCCGAAGGAATTACCTCCTTTCCCAGAATATTCTGGCAAATGGGAAGTCCTACATAAACAAAATTTCCCCTGAAAGCACTATGTACAAACGCACTGACCGCCGACCTGTCCTTGACAAATAAAAGTGCCAGCAGCCACGCTCCGGCAAAGGCCCCAAAGGTACCTCCTAATAAATATGCCGTGTAGCTCAAATCAAGGCTCTCCGCCAAGTTACTGCCGGAAACATCCAGAAACAGCTTGGCAGGAAGTGCAACATAAAACACAAGGGATGTGGCCTGATTCACAAAGGACTGGGTGGCAATTCCCTTTTTTGACAGATAAAAACCTACAGACATTACAAGAAATACTGGCACTACAGAGTTAAGGCTGAAAATCAAATTATTCATAAATACTCAATCTCCCTCAATTTTATCATAGCGGTTGGTACCATGCAAGGTTATAGGCCCCTGCAAAAGTGTACTCCGGTACTCTCACTAATTATTCAAGCAAATATTATGCCAGAGTAGATTTTGTCTTTGAATTTCATTTACTTAGTATGTTTCTACTGTATTTACGGCAGATTTATATAAATGAAGTCATTTGCAATATGTTCATTCTGTTGCACGCTTTAAACACTATGAACAGATTGTGTAACACTTTATTGCATGAATAGGGCTGGTTATGGTTGTTTTTTCGTAAGCGCTTAATAAAAGAGTGCCTTATATAATGATTAAGATCCATGTCATAATTAATTCCATATAATTAGAGCTTTTTGAGTTATAGTTTTTCAAATTTTTCAAGCTCTAGGAATGGAGGCATTTATGGATCAAGTTACTCAAACAAAAGTTTTATTCCGCAGAGAACAATGGAAAAAGATCATTGCGGAATGCCAGGCCAGTGGCCTTCCCGTTAAGACCTGGTGTGACCAGAATGGTTTCAAAGAACAGTCCTATTATTATTACCTTAAGAAGATTCGTGAACAGGAAATCGAAAAGATTCCTGTAGCACTGCCTGATCCAATGGAGAAACCGGTTTTATTTAAAAAGTTGGAGGTGCAAACACCTATTCATACACAAGCTGCTGTAATCATACATCTTCCGGCTGCATCACTTGAAATACACAATGGTGCCACGCAGCAGATCATTGAGACTGTGCTCCTTGCACTGAACTGCTTATGTTAGGAGATATTACTATTGCAAAGGACATTTACATTGCCTGCGGTTATACCGATATGCGTAAGTCGATTGACGGACTTGCCGCTGTCGTACAGGAGCAGTTTCACTTAAATCCTTTTACCCCATCACTTTACCTATTCTGTGGAAAACGCCGTGACAGGATCAAATGCCTGCTGTGGGAAGGAGATGGATTCTGCCTTTTATACAAGCGCCTGGAGAATGGAAGCTTCCGCTGGCCGCGCTCGGAGGAAGACGTAAAGCCTATCACATGGCAACAGTTCCGCTGGCTGATGGAAGGTCTTGAACTGGAACAGAAAACGGTTATTCTGCCAGCTAAACCGGCTTCGTTCTGTTAGCTTCCAGTGCCAGAAAAGCCTGTATTTACTGGCTTTTTAGCTACTTTTGTGGTATAATTATTGTATCAAAAATATAGGGATGAAACTATAATGGACAATAAAGAGGCTTATATCATGCACCTCGAAAACACAATACAAGACCTACAGAATCAGATAAGCAACTTAAATGAAATAGTCCTGTTTCTCCGTAAAGAGAAGTTTGGTTCTTCCAGTGAAAAAACTCCAAAGGAAGAAATCGATGGTCAGCTTTCTTTATTCAACGAAGCTGAAATGGAAGCAGATGCTTCTCTTCCTGAGCCTATAGTAAAGGACGTCAAAGGTTATAAACGTAAAAATACAAAAACCAAACGCGAAGAACTGATCAAAGATCTTCCTATAAGAGAAGTTCCGTGTACACTACCAGAAGATGAGCAGTTCTGTGATCAGTGTGGTACACCATTAAAAGTACTTGGTACACAGGTTCTGCGTGAAGAGCTGGAATACATTCCGGCAAAACTTCGGATCGTCAGGTACATACAGACTGTTTATGAATGTTCGAAATGTAAGCGCTCTGAGCATCCATATATTGTGAAGGCAGAAACTCCAACATCACTTATGAATCATTCCCTTGCATCTGCGAGTTCCGTGGCAAATGTCATGTACCAAAAGTATGTCAATAGCATCCCTCTTTACCGACAGGAAAAGGATTGGGAACAGCTGGGGATTGCTCTAAGCAGAGCAACTATGGCTAACTGGATTATTCGATGCTCGGATGACTATTTTAAACCAATCATCGACCACCTTCAGCAAAAGCTGTTGGAACGCGATGTTCTCCATTGCGATGAAACGCCTGTCCAAGTCCTTAAGGAGGAGGGTAAGAAACCACAGACGAAATCTTACATGTGGTTATACTGTACCGGTAATGATGGAAAAGAACCAATTGTTCTTTACGATTACCAGCCTTCTCGAAACGGGGACAATGCAGTAAACTTCCTGAAGAACTTCAAAGGGTATGTCCATTCAGATGGATACTCCGGATACAACAAACTTTCCGGAATAACCCGTTGCGGCTGTTGGGCTTACCTACGAAGAAAATTTGTAGAAGCCATCTCTACAAAAAAAGCCGAGGGGGCTTCATTGACTCAGGCTGAAATCGGAAGGGATTACTGCAATCAGCTTTTTAAAATCGAAGAAGGATTAAAAGATCTTACCACAGAAGAACGATTAAGCAAGCGTCTTGAACTAGAAAAACCAGTTCTTGAGGCCTTTTGGTGTTGGCTTGATAACCTTAATTATCTCAAGGGATCTGCCCTTGGAAAGGCAGTTGTCTATGCAAAGAACCAGAAACCTTACATGGAGAATTATCTTCTTGATGGGAGATGTTCCATTTCAAACAATGCAGCTGAAAATGCCATTCGTCCATTTACCGTGGGGCGAAAAAACTGGCTGTTCGCAGACACTCCAAAAGGAGCGAATGCGTCTGCTGCTGTATACAGTATCGTCGAGACCGCAAAAGCAAATGGTCTTAATGTATATACCTACTTAGAGTATTTATTACTTTACATGCCTGACACTGATTGGCGAAACCATCCAGAATTACTTGATGATCTGATGCCGTGGTCAGCGGATGTACAAAGTGAATGTAAGAGGTAAGGCTCAGGGTTGGTTATTATAACTGATCCTGTTTTTAATTTTAAAGGCACTCTTTTATTAAGCGCTTACCTTTATTGCATGAATAGGGCTGGTTATGGTTGTTTTTTCTTGGTATTCATTTTGCTTATGTTAGTGATGGAAATGATGGGGACGAAGGTATGGGAATGGGTATCTCTTAGTTTGTGGAGGTGAAATTTAAATTGATTTTTTGGCGATATGATTATTAATAGGATTATTCTTGTATTGAGAGGCGAAGAACATGGATTGTCAGGGTTTATATTTTGTTATTTTTGTGGTAGCGCTAAAATGGGGGGGTTGAGGTGATTATTGTCACTTCTTTGATTAATTAAAATGGTGTAAACAAAATAAGGGGCGCTACCAATCCAGGTAATATAAAAGCGGAAAAATTGGCAAACGGCAGTTATGCCAACCTGTTCCACGTAGTGAATACCAGAATATTCATTCTGAAATGCGGATGCCGTTCAAAAAAGGAAGCTACTCGCCTTTTGGGCGGGAGGCTGCACTGCAAGGGCTATGTTAATAAAGGGGTTATTGACTTTGTATTTCTAAGAGAAGACCTTGCATCCACATCTATGGTATATACTTTTGCAATTTCTTATGCCTATGAAGGACACGTCAAAAAAGGAGATCAGCCTGATGACTTTAAAGTATCCAGTCATCCGGGATGACTAAGAAAGGGTCCAGCTCAGCCTGATGCTGACCATAGATGTGAAATTAAAGGAATTCTTCATGGTAATATTTAATGAGCTCGTTAATATTACAAAAGATCTAAGCCTTACAGGAGAGGAAACTTCCTTTTATTCACTCTGTGCTTTATTTTCTTTGCACTTGGATCTCTGATAACCAGCTTTTTGGTTCGAAAACTTCCATCAGCGATCCTGCTAAGGACCGCTGAAGTTATTTTTGCCTTAGGCGTACTTCCGCACGGAAAGACTGTGGCAGTCCTATTTTACATACGGCATATGCTGCGGTCTGACCATTGTAATTTCATATATTATAATGATCAGTCTTCTGCCCTTATATTTTGACGATCAATAGGTCTGGCTAACGGGGCGCTCCTCATTGGATTCGCCATGAACATAACTGTATTGGGCCACCTATTTGAAATAGGCCTGTAGACCAGAGACCAAAGGTGTATTTGTAATTCTCAGGATCCTGGGAGGAATAGTTCTTCTTGCTGGAAGCATGATAAACTATACCCCACAGGTGGTAAAATGTAATATTTTCCTAAAAAGATTTAAAAATAAACATCGTTACAGCGGTTAATATAAAAAATATTAAAATGCCCACACAAACAAGTGAAAGCAAAAAGCGAAAACCCCAAGAGCCCTTATTTTAACCGGTCTATAAGACATTCATAAGAGAGGCGACAGCCAGATTTGAACTGGAGATCGCTCAAAAAACGTAGGAAAAAGGAGGGTTTGGCGTGCCGGGATGGGTTTGCGCAAGCGGGGGGCAAACAAAAAAGCAAACTTCTATTGACATTATAAAAAGCTTAATATAATAATAAATTTACAAAATTCATATATCTGCAACGCATGTCGAAAATTACGTACTATATAATCAACAAATAAAATTGCCAAATAATTTTCATATATATATTCGTCCATTATAACTTTAAACTGGTTTATTGAAAACTCCTGGTTAAAATTTTCATATAAATTTATGATAAATTCGCAAACTTTTATTATTGATTCAGATTTCATTTCACGGTTTAAGTGAAATCTTGAAATATGATTCCATATATAATCATCACATTGTTTGTTTTTTCCCCAATACATAGGTTCATATGTATGCTTTACTAAATTATAAACAATCTGACATTGTATATTCTCGTACTTAACTCCGCCCGGCTGCAAAATAATATTATTATAATGACAATGCATTGTTTTTAGTCTTATATACTTTTTGCACGGTCGCGAACATTGTTTTGATAAGCATGTTTTTATGTCATAATCTTTTTCGTCTAATTCAATACTTTCCAGCATTCTAGTTTTATATTTTTGATTACACTTAGAACAAGATAAAGACATATTGAACTTACAATGAGTTAAAATAGACTCTTTTCCATTTTGTTCATATTGACCTTTTTTTTCAACAGAATGTTCTATATCTGAATAGATTTGATTATCAATATCTATCTTTCTGCCGCAGTACATGCAAAAACCTTTAGATGATATCCATAAGATCTTTTTGATTTCACCAATGTTATTAGAATTGTAATATAATTTATTTTTTTTCGGATATCTTACATGAAACAATGTTGGAAAAACAATATACATTTTACTTGCATCCTTTAATGTATTCTAATAAAACATTTTCTCTTATTGACAGTTTTTCTAATTTTTCAACTTCACAAAAAAATTCAGCATTTACGTTTCCTAAGGCAATCTTTTGTGATAGTGCGTCAGTAAAAATCAGATCTCTTTTCTTTCTACCACTTTCAATATCAAATATTTTTGAATGAATGCTAGATAGCTCGTACAAATCATTACTATCAAAATATACACACTCATTCTGTTCAATTCTGTCATATTCCTTATATATTTTAAGTACATCAAAATTTTCAAGTTCTATCAACGTATAAGCTGAATGCACGACTATTATAAACCTAATTGCAGTATACTTATTACATAAAGAATCTAAAAAAAATTTTGAGTCTTTAAAATCTAAGTGAGCATCATATTCGTCAATAATTATTATCTTACATCCTTGCTCTACAGCAAAATTGACCTCCATCAATATGCGAATTTGAGCCTGATACCCACTGGATATATGATTTAAATCTATATTATCCAATTTAAAAGATTCTATAGCATCTGTCAATTCACCAAATGGCAAATCTTCATCAAATGTTAATCTCTTATTTATAACCTCTTTAAAAAGCTTTTTATAAAAAATCTTTTTTTTATTCAGCTCACTTAAAATTAATTCAGTTCCAATCTCTTCTGAAAAAACATCCTTTGCACCAAAATATTTTTCCTTATTCCTGCATGTTAAAACATCCTTCACCTTAAAATCCTCAAAGGAATTAAATGTTCCTATGGAAGTCTTTATAACGCGATTTGGTGAATCAATAAAGTATATGTTTTCATCAAATAGCTTTTCTATCATATCTTTGAGTATTTTTGACTTCCCAGATGAACTCAATCCCACTAATACTAAATTCTTATTATTTCTAAAATTTTTTTCTCCCTTAATGCTTTTAACTAGCTCAATAGTAGCTGTTTTAACATTCATTTTTGAACTTGCCCCTCACCAAAATAATTGCATTTTTTAATCTTTTTTCTACACTTCCCTTATTTGATAATGCTGACTTATCAAGTTCTAAATCTTTAGATAAATCCAATCCAAGAATCCAATTATAATCTATATACAGATTTTCATGTGTAACATCTAGATACCCCAATTTGCTAAAAGCAACATATAATGCTTCCATTATTAGAATACTACAAGGTGGACATTTTTCTGTTGGAAACTTAATCATGCTTAAAAATAATTCTATCGAAGTAACAGCTTTTTGTGCCATTATTTTTTTATCTTCATTAACAACACCATTATTTTCATCTAAATTAAATAATTCAGAATACTCATCTATTATGGAAGCCAAAGAAAATGCTTTTTTAAAATTTATAATAACAGCACTATCTTTATAAATAGAAAAATTATCTAATGCCAAAAATCTAATCAGAGCTTCCATATCATTTCTAACTGCACTATTCCCGAAAATTTTACGCCAATTTTCATTATTATCATTTAAATTATAAATCAAATCATACAAACAATTATTTATATAAACACCATTTCGTATCTCTTGACTGCTTAATAATTTTCCCCCACTATTTAATAATTTAAAAATTTCAGAATATGCTCTTTGTGTGTTATTTCCTCTACATTCTACGTAAACCACATTTAAAGATTTTCTATATAATATACGTTGTGCCTTTTCTGAAAGATTAGAAAATGTGATTTCTTGTTTTGTTGACTCGTCAATATATTGTTCCTCTCGCAAATTATAATCACGATTTAATTCAAGTACAATTTCTTTTTTTCTTCTTTTATCTTCTTTGTCTGTACTATTTTCAATTATCCTTTTTTCCTTCATCAACGCAGAGACCTTTTTAAAATCAATTCGTTTATATACCCGATTGCGAATATATCCTAATCCATAAAAATATAAAAATATTGATGTGATCCTTTGTTGACCATCCAGTATCATATATTTTGCATTTTGTTCATTAAAGTAAACATAAATAGGTGGTATTGGTATAGACTTTATCAAAGAAATAATTAGATTAGTAATTTTAATCTTATCCCATTCAAATGGTCTTTGATACTTAGGAATTTCGTAATTATCTCTCTCTAGATTGATTATAATTGTTTCTACATCCATAGCTGAAATTCTATTGGCGATACGTGTATCCGTTAATTCACTTAATGCTATTTCTTTTGAATCAATATCATTATCACTTATTCTAAAATCCATGTCATCCATCTCCAGCCCAATTTGCTCAATTATATTCACTATTTTACCCTCTTCCGTAAAAAATATTATAACAACTCAGCAACAACCAAGTTAGCTTCATGACAACATATGATGTATATTTTCAATCTCATCACATAATTTACTCATTTCATCTAACGTATTATATTTTCCAATAGAAATTCGTATTGTACTACTAGCTAAATCTTCTGAGAGTCCTATTCCTCTTAATACATGAGAAATTTCATCCAATCCTTCATTACATGCTGACCCTGCTGATACACAAATCCCCCTTAGATCCAGTAAATTAATTATAGCCTCTGCCTCTATAGATACAAATGTTACACTTATATTTCCTGGCATATGTTTATCTACACTACCATTAAACAAAATATCACTTATTTGTCGCTGCAATCTATTTCGAACGTAACTTTCCAATTTCATAATATGTGCTTTAGTATCATTTAACTTTTTTATATTATTTTCTAGAGCAGCCGCCATACCAACTATTGAGGCAACATTCTCTGTTCCACCTCGCATATGGTTTTCTTGTTTTCCTCCATAAATAATCGGTTCTATATCTATATTCGCTCTTTTAAATAAAAATCCAATACCTTTCGGGCCATTAAACTTATGTGCTGATGCAGATAATAAATCTACTTCCAAATTATTTAAATCAACATTTTCGTGACCAACCACCTGCACGGCATCTGTATGAAAAGTCACGCCATATTGATGTACTATTTCTGATAGCAAATTTATGTCTTGTATAGTTCCAATTTCATTATTTGCATATGCAATAGATACTAAAGAGGTTTCATTCATAAGTTCTCTCTTAAGTTCCTCTTTATCAACTATTCCATCTTTATCAACACTTAGATATATTACTGGTACAGCCTTTCGTTTAGCCGCCTCACAAGAATTAATAATAGCATGATGCTCAATTACCGTTGTTATTATTTGCTTCTTGCTTGGTATATTGGCATATCCATTAATAACCCAACTATCTGCTTCACTTCCTCCTGAAGTAAAAATTATCTCATTTTCCTTGGCACCAATAATATTAGCTATTCTTTCTCGCGCTTTGCAAATTGCCTTTCTTGCTTCTACAGCCAAGCGATAACTACTAGAAGGATTACCGTATAAATCTGTCAAATATGGAACCATTTCTTGAAAAGCCTCAGGGTCCAATTTTGTCGTCGCCGCATTGTCCACATAAATCATAATATCATTCCTTCCAAACAAAATTTTGAATTTTTTTATCTATCCACCCCACTAATCTTTTTCTGTTATTATTAATATAACTTAGCCATTCTTCTTTTATCTCGATACTTTTCTGGTCAGTTGAATTTGAAAAAATCATATATAGATTCCGCTCAGCACTTCTTGAATACTCTTCAATAAGTTGATTTTTTTGAACGTCTGTTTTCCCTTTCAAATCTTCTGGCCAAAGATAAGCCAGCAATCGATATGGTACATAATTGCATAGTGACAAAACATTTCTACGAATTTTTTTATTTAAAGTATTTTGAACAACATCGAATACCTCTGAAACTTTAGATGATTCCATCAAATCTTCCTCTTCAATAATCATCACAGCAGTATCAAAAAGTTTATCTAATGGCCGAATCCGATGCTTTATGGCACATACGTCTGAAAATGAATAAGCACACATCCAACATGCTAATTCATAAAACTCCAATGTCCTTCGATCCTTTGAAGCATTAATCAAAATAGTTTTTAGGAAATAGAGCTTGTAGCTATTCATTAAATTCTTACTACAGACCATCTCTTCTAACTCTTCTTCAAAATTTACCATCAAAAATCCCTCACTTTAATGTCCGGCATTTTAGGACTGTATTCCATATCCATTATTGAAAGTTGTGTTCTGATGATTTTTCGTTTTTCATAAGAAGGCTTAAAACAATATGTTTCAAAATCTTCCCTCTTTATATCTCCAACAGACTCTACATATGGAAATAATATTTTCATATAAGCAGTCGCCATACGAATTATTGCAGTAGTATCCCTTATATCAGCATTCTTAGGAATATCAAGCAAATCAGTGACAACTGAAGCATACCTTGCCATAGCTCGTTGCATAGATAAAATTTCCGAAAAATATTCAACATTTAAAGAATAACCGTCTAGTTTTAAATCTTCTGTAATTCTAGGTAAATACCATCCTTCAATCATACCATGAAACCTATCAAGAAGTGCTGTGTCATGAAATACTTCCGGCAGTTCCTGGAAATACTTTTTACTAACTGGTCGCCTGTTATTATCCAAATCAATATTGCCAAGTAAAATCAAACCCGCCGTTGATGTTTGTTTTGCCTGCCCCATAGTAAATGTTCCTTGCTCAAGGTAACCTTTTAATGCGCCCTGTAATTCTTCCTTATTCTCGAAAATTATGGTCTTTATTTCATCCATTGAGACAAATTCATAGTTAGGAATTATTCCAGGCTTGTTCGCCGCCATATCATAGAATAATTTTGCTCTAGTTATCTTGCCTCCGCTAATCTGCCAACCATATTTGCTTAAATTGTTAAATATATAAGATTTTCCCGTTCCCTTAGGTGCCAATTCTACGATATTTAAATTAGGCTCACAGAATACCAGTAAACGTGAGATAAATAATAATTTCTGCGTATATGAATCAAACTGAGTTGAATATGGATTATACTCCATACATTTTATAATAAAATCAATCCAGTCTTTAATAGAAAACCGTTTTCTTGCCTCGCAGTAATATTCAAAGTCCGGAGTATAAGGCTTAAAGGGTTTGAATTTAACCAATTCAGCATATCCTTTTTCTTTGCCTTCAGGTTGGACATAGTCCAATGTAACGATCCCCCAGTTTTCACCTTCTTTAATTACACCATGTTGAGATCGCATAACATAATCATTAATGCGCCCCTCGTTGCTCTTAATACCAATATCCGGTATTGAAAATTTAAACAACCCGGTTTTTAAATCTGACTCTACAATGATTCTAGCCAAAATTTGGATTGTTTCTCCTTTCATAAGCCGACTTTTAATATCACTGTCTTTTGACGGTATATGCTTATCCAGAAAAGAAAACAACGCCTGTTTATCAACATTTTCATTCTCATCTGAATACCGTTTGATAAGCCAGTCCTTGATAAAAGAAGGAATATTAATCCCATTAAACATATTATAATGAGTTGCAGTTTTATAAATAGATTCTTCCGGAAAAATATCCCGAATCTTTTGATCTAACTCAGTCATCAAACAAATCATCTCCCATCTTAGTTGGCGGTATTGTCTTGAAGCAAAAATATTGATTTTCAATACAAACTTCTATTGTCTGTTCTATCCCACGCTTCAATTTTCCAATCCAAATTTTCTTTTCTTGGTCATAAATCATATTTATATTCGTTCCATCCTTGGCCATTAGTTGAGCACTATCTGGCTTAGGGCTTATTTTAAACTCCAACTCTTTTTTCATTCCACTCACTTTAAGATCTTTCGGGTTAACTTTGTAAGTCCTACTTTTTTTATTACTCTTATGTGCAATGATCACTGGAACTATAATTTCTTCGGGGGTTGCACCACCATGAACTTCATACTTGGATGTATTGAAAAGCGATTGCTCATTTAACGAAATTACCCATTGACGAGATCGTTCATCAGTATATAATACATAATCAACAGATGATGGGATACTTTGATTGCCTTTCACCAAATAACATCGCCCGTCATGATCAGACTGATCATAATTATATTTCTTTTCACGTTTGAATAGCTTATGACCGACACTCGATCCATGATCAGCAATTATAGCAAAGCTTTCGTTTTTATGCTCATATATAATCCGCTTAACAATTCTTTCAATGACAGATAATGCTCTTTCCAAATTTGCAGCATGATAATAAATTTCTCCATGAATAACATCTCTATCATAATCTACTACCCAGTGATATTTTGAATCATAAAATTCCTTTGCGATAGAAGTAACTGATGGTAAATGCGATTTCGCATAATTACAATACTCCACTTCGTAGCATTCATGTTCTAACAAAGCCAAAAGATAATCTAAGAATTCTGCACCAACACCATCTAAAACATATACCGGACCGACAAAATTCTGTTTTTTCAATGTGCTTTCCGGAAACTCTATCTGTCCACTAGTGTACCACTCATAGAATGAACCCTCATTCTTATTCCATTCTAATAAAGAGTCATTATATATATTCCCGCTATTTTTTCCTAATCTGCACCTTCTATATAAATCAAAATAAGCAACAAATCTAGCCGGATAATCCCCTTCAGAAGCAATAAATTCACTTTTACTTAGGTATTCCCATAAATTAGAATATACTTTATTAAGTTCCTTTTCTTCTACTAATCCTGATCGGAAGAGCCAAATAATCAATTGGCGCTCATAGCTACTGCAATCCGTTAAAATAGGCAACAGTCTTTTTTTTACCTCCAAGGACATTTTCTCAATATTTTCCGCTGAAAAATCTGATTCCTTAGTCATATTAATGCTTTCCAATGCTATGGTTGTCTGCCTTCTTATAAGTTCACAAAGAAACTTTTCAAAATACTCCTCTATTTGCTTTGTGCATCTGATATCATGTTCTATTTTTTTAACTGATAAAATTAATCTTCTTCTCTCTTCATAGATTGTATCATCTAAATTCACCAAAAAACAAACATAAGCTTTTTCAACAAATTCCTCTACAGATAGTTGTGTCATTGATGACATCATATAAGTAAGATATGATTCTTTATTATTAAATAATATTACGTAATTCTGGATCAACCATTTTTCAAAGATTCCTGCAACTTTCCACAAAGAATAAATATTGTCTACTGTAATTTTTTGGGCATTCACTACTTGCAGAATTATAGATTTAAGCTGCATTCCATGTGAGGAACGCAGGAGCATCATAAGACGCCTAAAGTACTCATCCGAATCAACTTTATAGGAAACAATATTTTCTATTCCATACAAATATAATAATAATTCCTCATAAGTTGAAATTCTCTTTATATTATAAACATTGTCTGGACTGGCTTTTTCATAAAATAGTGAAAGGACTTTGGAAGTGCAAATAATAGGTTTAGTAACATCTATATTAGATTTTCTCCACATTCCAAACCACTCACTTGAATTAGTAACTTCATTTTCATAAGCTGAATTATCCAAGTTATCATCAATAAAGAAAATACGTGGCAAATCTTCAAAATCCATTTCATTTAAGAAAGGATTATACACATCCATGCGCCGATTATTGGCTTTCACAATCTTTCTTACTTGACTATAAATTGCAAAGCAAGGAATATATATTCGCCTTTTAACATAATTTCCACTATTCTCCAATTCAAGCAAGCCTAATAATAAAGTAATAAATTCCGCATTTGATAAAAATCGAGCATATTCTGAAAAACCTACAATAATATAGCTTTTATCTGAGTCTAATGCATATACTTTTTTACGAAATCTATCAATTGTAATCCAACCATCATCGTGTAGTAAAAAGTTTTGAAAATCCAAAATTTCTACACAATTTTTTGCTAGAGCCTCTACTTTTGTACGAAGCTTCATTAGATAATTCGAAGTTCCATTTGATAACTTCATGCTAAAAAATCTTATTGGATAGCGATCATATGATCCTTGGCGATTTAAATCACTTTGAATAATGTCAACCATACTATCTATATCCATGCAATCCCCCCCTAATTAGAGCAAATTATCTACCTCTTCTGCAATATTACTATATTTCTTCATCAATACTATAAGAACATTATACAATTTCTCTCCATTAGACTTAACTGCAAGAAGTTTGTCTCCAACACGCTTCATGACATCATCTTGCGAAGTTATTCCGCTATTATTATCCGTGTTACTACCAACTTCATCTTCTTGTTCTAAAACTTTTCCATCTTCACTTGTCTGACTAGACTGATTATTTGATTGACTTCCTTCCTCTGCTTTCTTCTTAATTTTCCAAAGTAATATTTGCTCATGAATATCACTTTCTTCCCAAAAAACGATGTCTCCAGACATTTTTCCATTTAGAAATGATTTTACAGCAGGTAATGAAATGCCATCTTCTTCGATTTTCTTTAGTTCAGACAAAATATAAGCATCCAAACACTTCTCACTCTCAACGCTTGAAATTGCATTGGATATTTCAACATCAAAAGTTTTTATCCCTTCCAAGAGATCTATAATAAACGCCTGTAAAATATTCTCGTCTGTGCTTTTAGAAAATTTAAACAGTTTATCAATGAATTCACAATACTTATCAGTATTATTACCAACGTGTTTCAACGCCCATAGAGGAGCCTTATTCTTACTTTTGAATTTATCGCGGATTGCCCATTTAGTTCCCAGCAATCCATCTTTATCTTTTATACCAAAAATGGCATTAAGTTTTTCAGTAAGTTCTCGTTCTTCCTCCGTACTCATTCTAACAATAAATTTGTCATTAAACTTACCTCCTTCCCAATATATAAAAATTGAGACAATTACCTCTTTCATCACCGTCTTATCGATCCTCTGCCCATTTCCAGAGGTATATAATCGGTCGCAATAAGGCTTCAAAGCAAAAGCTAATGCCCCCATAAATAATCTATTCTGATAGTATCCATATTCTGGTCTTGTAAGAAACTTAAGCTCCTCAGCCAAATTTATTGAAGGCTCATTTTTCTTTGCTTCAATTTTTCGTTGAACTTCCTTACACACTTTAACAACAGGAATTTTTTCATCATCAGAAATAAGTGTTAGTGCCTCATCAAAAAGTAGTGTATTATCAAATGAAAGCAAATATTTTACTGCTCCATCATTTCCTTTTGCTTCCTGCTCTAAACTCGATTTGCTAAGTGAATAGAGCACAAGCTCAACTGCCTTCTTACTAGTCTGGTGATTCCAGACAGTGTTTGGAACCGCCAAGCTGTCAAGGCCATATCTAAAGATAGTGTTTATATAATTATCTTTCAAATATTTATTACACTGTAAAAAAGGTACATGAAGAATATCCCCCCGGAAAATCAAATCAACCATTCCAGAAGTAATAATTTCATCAACCCACTGCGTTATCCATTTTTCTGCATTTTTCTGTCCCTCGATACGTTCTTCATCCATTTGCAGGGAACGTGCTACTGCCTCTTGAGCCAAACTATCCATATATGCTTCAAAACGTTTATTGCCTAATTCCGTATTGGTTGCGACAAAAACGATGTTTTGAAATTCTGGTTCTTTAGATATTCTCAAAATCATGTTTTGGGATACATCTAACTTGGATTCTGTTCTTCCTAAAATCTCATCCAAATCATGTGTCACACCTCTATACACAATTAGAGCGACATGAAGGTTATATGATGCTTTAAATTTTGCTTCAACACGTCCTTTTAAAATATGCTCTTTTTCTCCGCCCCAAAATACTTGCACATCAACTTCTCTGGCAATATTCCTAGATATACTATTCTTTAATTTTCCAAGACACTTAATAGAATATTCCTCAAGGACTTTGCTTACATCCTCTTTATTTGGATATAGCTTTTTCTTTTCCTCCAATATCTTCTTTTGGGGAAGAGCTGATGAAGCAACCTCAAAAATCCCATCTGGATTTCTATGGAGAATCTGGGCATCATCTATATCATCCAAAATTTCTTTAACCCTAGCCTCAGCAAGTGCACCACTAAACGCAGCTATAATATTACCCGTGCTTGGATTGACCATATTCTTCTCAGATGAATCTGCATCTGTAGTCGTCATGCGGTATAAAATATTCAGCAAAAGAATAGTTTTAAATACTGATACATAGCTTTCCCCTTTCGCTTCTACAGACTCAATCGCTAACTTATATTTATTTGTAATTGCATCAAAATGACCAGCTGGACTAGTCTCAAATGTATTATAGAAAAAATCCCAAACATAATCCGCGGTCAGGAACATTGGATTATCAATTTCATTTTTAATAAATTTCTTAAAACCATTATCCTCATCATTTAAGAATCCAAAGATACTTCTTTCAGCCTCTCCTACTACCCTTGAAACAAAAGTAGCCAAGTAAGAAGTATATGGATGAAACGGATACAAACTGATGATTTTATTTTTGACCTCCGTTGCATTTGGTGCATCACCATCAACAACTTGATCTACTACTTTTATTACGCTAACAATATCTAGCAAATTTTTCTGTCGTAATTCATCAAGTACAACCGGTTGCTTTCTATCTAATGCCCCCGCCAGTATGTGATAAGTAGTCGTTGGCTGCATGTCATAATCTAACTCAATGAATCTGGCCTTAGCCATGGTCCTCTCATCTTCTTTAAGTTCCTTATAGCTTTCTGTCTGTTCTAATCTCTTATGTGTTATAATAAGAAGATATACTCCGAGAGTATCCGTTCCTTGCTCCACCTCTGTTTTGCTTAATTCAGCGATATCCTGCATAACATTAAGTATACTTCTTCTTGCCGGTATATCTAAAAGAGAGGTGAATTCATCCCAGAAAATCATTAAATAATCTGCAATTCCACGTTCTGCTAGTTCTTTCTTAATTTCTGTCAACCACTCAACAATGCTATGTGTTCTAAATCCGCCTAATCCTGCCCTCTTTAATTCATCTGCAATAATTCTAATGACCTTAGTTTCATAATCTTCCAACACCTGTATGAGCTGTGCCTTATTTGAAGCATAACTATGTAACTCAATATTATTAGCCAACAGATTATCAAAAAAAGAATCTAGCGTCCCATTATTTAGGATTTGAAGCACAGATTGAAAATCCGTCTTTGTCGATATTTCAATGCCTTTATCTTTCAAAGCAGCTAAAACACGTTGTTGAATCACATATGTAAGATCTGCTACATCAGTAATTGCATATATGCCCTTAAGTACAACAGGAAATACTTTTTTTTCTTTACGAAAATTTGTGATGCTACTTCTAAGCTGGGTCTTGTTAAGTCTTGGTAAATAATCTTCTATTGTATCAAAATCGTCACATAATAAATGTTTAATCACAGCCAGAGAATGACTTTTTCCTGTTCCATATGTGCCCTGAATCCAAACAGAATTGCGGTTGTTATAAACAGGTGAAGTGAAACAATTTATGATTTTCCTCATGTTGTTTTCAAACTTCTCATTGGATATAAATGTTTTCCAAGCATCGCCACGATCTGAGGTAATATCGAAAGCAGACTTAAAATGTTTTTCTACACCTACTATATCTGAGTATCTCATATGTCCTCCTATAGGAACAACGTACAGCCCTCTTCCTTAAATTGAACTATCTTGTCCTCAAGTATTTCTCTATCTGTGTTTAAATAGTTGCTAAGACAATCCAAGCAAAGAAATTGTTTCGTGTTCTTCCCAAGTAATTTTTTATTTAGGGAAACCTCATCTTTGCTGAGGCCCTTAGTACATTCAATACATCTTTTCATCCTATACCCTCTTTAAAAACCGCTTTAAGACAGCGAAAGAAGTAAACTCACTTATTAAGTGGATATTTTCTAATCCTCCTAATAGATCTGCTGATAATACTTCATTTGTAGTCAGGCCTCTAAGTGCATTCATAAAACTTACACTATCCATGTTAAAAACATTGTATACTCCCATACACCCCTTTTCATAGATATCTGAAACAGTTAATTCGTACATATCATTAATTTCTGCATTTTTATATAGTAAATATGCCACCGAAGCTGAAGATATTTTTGAAGTACCATACCTCCTAATAGTTTTAACTGCAACCCCCTTTTTGGTGAGTAGCCCAATTTTTAGGCTGCTATCATCTCCCCTATCAATAGTTCCTAATGGAGAATTTGTAAAGGTATTTACCAATGCATCAACCGGATTTCTCAAAGTGGCCCCTTTAAGCGTTGGGTAATTTTCCTTCAGCAATTCTACCAGTTCAACCTTAGAATACTCCATCTCGTTCTTAGTATTATTAACATACCAATTAGCAATCGAAGAATTGAAAGACAAATTAATCCAAATGATCTGCCATACTTGCAACGGATTTGAATCATAAACTGAACTCAAAAGCTTGGCCAAATCTGTCACTTTTTTCTCTTTTAAATCCACTAGTTCTGCTTCTCGAAGCCAGTTAATCATTGCGGTAATCTGTTTGGGTCCTAGATCACTATATCCATCAAACCAACCATCCATTAATTCGAAGAAAGCCGTCAGCCACTCAGCTCTCAAACCGAATGTTGAATACCTATCTATACCTGATGTTTTTGTAGCTGTTCCCATCGTTCCTCCTCCTTCATACATTAGCTTTCTAGTGGCAATAATACAGCCCTTAGTATTAATACCGAAACAATTATTACAATGGATACATCTCTCTCGATCTATCTCGACAGAATCACGGATTGTCAATGCACCAGTCGGGCATTCAATCTCACACACACCACACAGCTCACAATATGCTGTCTTTGTAAAAACTTTTGTTAAATAGCTAACAAGAAGAATCTTATTAGTTGTACCCATTGCCTTAAATCTGATAGAATTCTTTCCATACCTGACATCAAATTTAACAACAGTTCCTTTAAACTTCAATTCTCCTTTATAATAATTCTCGTCTATTTTCTCAAGGAAATATTCTCCCAATGTGAAAAACCATTTTTCCCAATCTACCTTAGGATTCAAGACAATACATTCAAAATTAGGTTCTTTTGATAAGACATCTACTCTTGAGGCATCAGGAATAAGACCCTTTCCTCCAGCGTTCTTCTTCCAATTACCAGAAGAAATGTACTCATTAATTTTCGTTTGAGATGTGATTCCTATATTCTTGGCCATATCTTCAACTACACTAATATAGTTTTTAGCCACTTCAGGGTAACGCTTTCTAATTACATATTCAGACCAATCAGATGCAAATGGGCAAACACCACAGCCAACACGGGTCAGCCCCATTGTATATGCAGGATTAATCCTAATATCATTCTTGTACATGTACAGATAAATTTCTGTAGTATTCCATTTGAGAATTGCACGGCAGTTAATCAAATTGACATGCTTTACGCCATCACCAACTCGACCATATGATTCTCGTCGCGCACTCTCATCATTTCTAACTCCCTCAAACACAACTAGCTTAGGTTGTAAATCTGTTTCAAGAAGTTCCTTCATCTTTCGTCCAAATAATGCCGTTTTTAAAACAGAACAGCACCATCTATTCAAACGACTTGGGGGCCCATAGTCTTTCCATAGATCCAATGCATCTTTTTTACTTTTTGCATGTTCTAACTTAAACTCTGGATATCTCTGTTTATAAAATTTTTCAGTATTTTCAACCGTTTCAATAGTACATGGCAATTCCATACCCGTATTAGTAAAAACAACCTTATATTTTTCAGAAGGAATCACTCTACTTACCAAATCCAAAATTACTTGTGAATCCTTGCCTCCACTAAATGCAACTACATAACCAGAAATATTTTTCTCTTGGTAAAACTCATACTTTTCTTTTATAAAATCCATCGCCTCATTTTCAGCAACTGTTATCTGATCTAAATTGGCCTTCACTAAAACTTCCAAATCAATTGGATTCAATACCATTTTATAAGCTTCAGGATTTACAATAACTGTTGGGTCGTCATAAATGTTTCCTTTTTTAGTCTCTGCGATAACTCCTCCACAATAGTAATACTTCCTATCCATCTCCCAACAAATAGGAACATTTTCCTGTGGTAATTGAAAAGCCTCATCTAGCCCCAACATTCTAAATTCTTCTACATATACAGGTCTGGGGGAATTAAGCGCATCTTTTTCTTCTATATACTCGGATAATAGTATCCCATTGTTTTCGCTGTCCCACTTTATCTTAAACATCGCGAATGTATCTCCTAACTGCGCTATTTGGCTCCATTGTTTTTTACCCACTCATCGATTTCATTAGTATTAAATCTCCAAAGACGTTCAATCTTGTGAGCAGGCATTCCTCTTTTATTAATCCACTTTAAAGCTGTATCTCTGCTAATACCTAGATGTACACAAATTTCTTTCATTGACAGCCATCTATCAGTTCCCACTCTACTAACCTCTCAAGCATAATTTACTTTATGTAAAAAGTACCATTTTATCATTGTAGCATAGGTATTATTAAATGACAATATTCCTTCAGATTAATATATATTAATCTGGAATTATGATATTTTTTAGAGATTAATATTATACTTCTATATGTTTATATTGTTTTATACTGTTTTACAAAGGTTTTTATAGAAAATCATACTCTTAGCAAAACAATTGACTTAGTAATTTTTTTGATTTAGGAAACAACTGTACTTTTTATTTCGCAATATAGGTATCTAATCTTTTTATTCACAAAAAATAAGCCCTTTTTCACTAGTTGCCCCTATGGACCTCAACCATAGGAGCAATTAACCATACAATGAATTTGATTTTATTCTATAAAACTAATACTACAATCATGCCGAGAATACTTATAAATCATATCTGACAATACATCCTCCTTGGGCACTTCACTTTCATTTATCTGATCAACCGTTTTCTGCAGCTCCCCATAATCCAAATTCCCATCATCAGGAACCAATATAACTTCGTGCGTACTCGACGGCAATATAATAATATCTGAATTTAGAGAATCGGCAAAATCCTTCAAGCAACCATCGTATAAAATGCACCCGGCGCCGTTAATCTGCTTTTTATTTGAAAGCACATACAAGGGCGGTCTCTGAGAATCAAAATCCAGCAAATCATTTACCAGCCCAGCCATTTCTAATTCCTCTAAACATCCCTTTAAAATATCACACACAATCTCTTTCATCGTTTTAATTTCCGGCGGCAGCAACATTGGAGTATTCCTCTTTGCAAAGCGATACAGTTCCTCTTTCTCCACTCCCCACGGCTCCATGTGTGAGTTATGGATCAAAGTCGTCATTTGTCCTCCTCTATGTTCATCCAGAATTAGATAAAACACCATTGCCAGGTCCAGAAATTCAAAATATGGAACATCCTTTAAAAGCTCCTTATTCTTTTCTCTCTGGATCAGTTTGAAAGCCACCTTACCCTTCAGATTATTAAAATCCAGAAGCTCTCTCATATCACCAAAAACTACATCATTATTTTCCTTATATGCAGATATAATATCTTCCAGAATTTCCTGCAGTGACATACCATGGGTAAAATGCATATAGTATGAATTCAAGTAAATTGTGGGAGCGATATTTTTACTTACTTTCCCAATAATCAGCCCATCCAGCACAATTCCATTATTTTTCGTAATCTTCTGAATGCGAATCTCATAATCTCTTCCTAATCTTTCCTGCACTGCTGCTCTGACTTCCACTAAAAACTGATTGTAATTCATTTGTTCTTCCTCTACTTTCTTACTCTTATTTTTAACAACAAAAAGAAGCATCTCCTTAGAAATGCCTCTGACAGAAAAATCACTTATTCTTTTACCCACTTCACATAGCCAATCTCACGCTCATTTACCAATGCAAAATAAAGCAACATAAATGAAGCTATAATCTCAACTCAAACTACAACTTCTATCCTATTCAAGACTTCTCTTCATTCCCTCTTTCATAATCAAACCGAACTCTTCCCACCAGATAAATAGGCACGGTTATCTTTCGGTCTGCTATACCGCCATAAGTATCTCCTTTCAGCAAATAAACAGCCTCTACCTTTTCATCTTTTAAAAGCTGACGTACTGTCTCTGTTTCTGATATCCCATCCTTTACCCCCACGCCATAGCTATTATCATTTTCCCAGCGTTTTATAAGGAAATCAATCTCCCCTTCCTTGTACGTTCCATTACTTATCACTCCCCTAAGAGTTGGCAAATCAGCTCCTGCCACATCCAGAAAATATCTGCATACTCCAACATCCAGAAAATAAAAACGGTTGTGCAAATATACGTTCACGGGATCACATTCATTGGCCTTGCCACAATAACCTATAATATCTGCACGATATAGCCAGTCTATAACTGCATTGATACTTTTCCTTATGGTTCTATTGCTTTTTCCATTATAAATAATACGGGATAATTCTGTAATTAAATCATCTTGTTCCTTTTTCTCCCGGACAGAAAGCTGTGCAATCGCAGGAAATATCTGCTCCAGTAAAATCATTTCCTGTATACCGCCTAAGCATCTTGTTGATTCTTCTATAAAAGTCCTAATAATCTGTTTCAAAATCTTTTTGCATTCTTGTGTATTCTGTGTTTCCAAATAACAATTTACGACATCCGGATAACCACCTATTTCACAATATATCTTATAATACTCTTTTAATTCATCATATTGTAAGGGATTACTGGAACCAAGCAGATCAACGTCATTATAAAGCTCCCGTTTTCCAAATGCCTTTACAAATTCTTCGAATGACAATGTATTAAGTGTCAAATTCTCTGTATCTCCTGCTGAAATAAAATACCCCTTTTCCAATGCCTTCCCTAAGTAACTGCTTGCAACTACAAAATGACATACAAACTCTCTTGAAAATTCCCTGATTTTGGAATACACTTTCGCCGATTCCTGAATCTCATCTATAACAATAATAGTGTCTTTGTTATCCTCGAACCGGGAATCGAACAATCGGAAAGCTTCATATAGCTTCCTTTCTATACGCGGTTCTCCTGGATTCCAGGCAGATGCCTGTTCCATACAAACCAGAAATTGTTCCCCGGACAACTGAGCCATATTGATATAGATATAAATTTTGTAATTTTCTCTAGCAAATTTATCCAGAATAAATGTCTTTCCAGTTTGTCTGGCACCTTTTAGTTCCAGGACCTTACCGCTGTCACGTTGCTTCCAGCAAAGCAGATTATTATAAATATTTCGCTTCAGTTCCACCAGAGTCTTCCTCCTCTTTCCAACACTTCCGCTATAGCGTACCATAACCTTGATTCAAATTCCTTTCAATAAAATATATTCCTGAAATCCTTATCTTTCATTATTGCTGCTCCCCTTTCTCATAACTTTAAAATTATTTCTAAAATCCTGACTCCATCTTTCACACCGGCAAGGTACAGATAACGGCTTTCTTCTGCCGATCGCATGACCCATTCTTCCCAAAACTGCTCTATAGCAACTTTTGACTCCCCATCCAACCGTTCAAGAATTTCTTCCATCTTATGGTTAAACTTCTTTTCATCATGACTGGTTTCATCAGAACGTACATTTAGTAGCATCTCAATACGTTCACAAATAATCTGTTCCAGTAAATCTTCCATGCCTTATCTCCTCCTCTCTGATCGCAAAAAATACCCTTGCAGACTCATACTGCAAGGGTATTTTCTATTATATACGTTGAAACCAGCTCGGCACATTATGGGAAATACGAACAGGAATCCCATCTTTATAAATGGCAATTCTTCTAAATTTCACCGTGTTATCATACAAAGAAGCTAAATTACACATAGGAAAAACATGCCTTAAATTCAGGAATATTTCCTAATACCGTTTTCCACATCCTCATCAGGTATTCCATGACCTCCCTTGGATACTCGGTATACGATTCTCTGTTTTGCCAGTTCTACTGAATCAACTCCTGCATATTAAAGTTCGATGTAATACCCCTGACTCCTGGCCTTTTCAATGTTTCTGAATAAGGACTTTCCATAGAGTGTTGTTTCCTGGTTAAAGGAAATACCTGACGACAGACAATAGTTCAACTCCTAGATCACCAGTATACCTTCATAACGTCACTGATGATTTTCCAATCTCCAAACGTTCTAAGAATTTCATCTGTATTGATTCTAGGCATCTGATGATACCGCGGGAATGTTTGATACAAAGTAGACTTCCCCGCTCCGTTTACCCCGGCAAAGATAACATATCGTTTCATCAAAAACGATTCTCCTCAATTACTTTTCTCTGTCTCTGCTGAAGAATGAAGTCGCTGACAATGGAATAAAACTCCTGTTCTTCCTCAGTCTCCGCCCCAAGAATTAACTGTGTAGCCTCATCAGGCTCTAATTTCAAACACTCTTCATATAACATTTTCAAGGCATCATTGGTTGACATATCATCACTCTTTCCTCTTAAGTAAGACCATTATATCATAGGCACGTCATGGAATACAATTGAGTAGAGCAAACATTTGAACAAGATATTTATGCAACTTGTTCCGTCAACTCTCTATCAATCACTTCCTGATTGGAAACCTCACTCATATCTACAGATAACTCCGTTTTAATCGTCTCATCCATAGTGACAGCCTTCTGAAATTCGGACTTCATGGGGGCATACTTTAGCAGCTGTTTAATAACCGTCTTTTTTGCCATGCCTTCATAATTACTTTTCCATGGACTGAAATCCGAAGTAAATGCTTTTGAATACCGGGCTGCATAGGCATCTACATAGCTTTTACTCATCACCTCAAAACGGAATCCACCGTTGTCCAGTCTGAAAATAGCATAAAAGGCCCGGATCTCCCCCGGTTCATCAAAAGAAGGGCGATGAATCAAAGAGGGATGAAGGCCCAGTTCATAAGAAAACTCATCATTTTCATATACTACCTGTGCTTCAACGCTTTGCATTCTTTCATTTCGATAGGCTAAATCAATGAGGCCCCGATATCCCAGCTGAAACTGGCACTCCAACACTCCTTTGTTTTTATAAGGGATTAAATATGCTTGTCCTAAGGGTGTATTCGGTTCCAAACCCAATTGTGCTGCATTCATCAAAGCCGCAATAAAACTCATAGGAGTACATTCTCCCAGCTTGGGAGTATTATTAATCGCCGATAATGCCATACGCGTAAATCGTTCCGGCGTAAGAATACTGGGAAGCGCCCGTTTGATTTCCGGTTCAAGAGCCTTAACCATATCAACGATTGTCATATTTTTTGTCAGTCTGACGGATTGACTTTGACCTCCGCCGCCTGCTGCCCTCTTCTCTAATTCCTGTTTTACATCTGACATTTTCTCATCCCTTTCATTTTAGTTCATTTAATTAATTTGAAAAGGACCATCCTGCATCCAGCAAGACGGTCCCTCTCCTCAATACTCAAAATATTAAATTAACATAATTACATCTGAAATTAACAACTGAATATACAATTTTGTATGATTCCTCTCTCTCATCTCACAAAAAACCAAATCATTTACCTGACTGTCCGCCTTTATATTATATTACATCACAGGTCGTGAGACTTCCCCACTAAAAGATTTTTGCGGATATCCGAAAATGTATCCTCTATAGAAGCAGTTCTTTCATTTTCCACATCACCCTGAGCTTCCGCCAACATTTTCCACAATTCCAACTCGGTTTTCATTTTTTCATACTGGACATGGCTCATCAAAACGGTATCCTCCCGACCATCTACTGTAATAAAAACTGGTTCTTGGGATTCCCGTGTTAAGGCTGATATCTCCAAATACTTATTTTGTAAATCAGATGAAGGTATGATTGCTTCCATTATGCGTCCTCCTCGTCATGATTTTATGGCATTATTATAACGTGATAACGATACACGTACAATCTGCATTTTTTCATTGAGCAAAACAAGCATCCTGTGAAGTGTTAAACTCGAGCCTTTACATCTTTAAACCTCAAACCATTACGCCGCCTTAACAGTAAATCGTCTTGACTGGCTGCATTTAGCAAAATCCCGGTAAAGATCTGGCCGTTCCTCCTTTAATCGCTTGCTGTCAAAACGGACTGTATCCACATTGCTCCAGGAAACTCTATAGTGCTCATTAAATGCCATTTCATATTCGCCCATATAAAGCTTAAGCTGCTGTTCAATCTGATTCTGCTCCTGTGTCAACTTCTTTGCCAGAAGAATGATTTCTTCCCTTCTTTTTAACTGCTCATTTAAATGAGACGGAAGAGGAATCGTCTTTTTACGGGCCGTTGGAAAATACCGGTTAATCACTTCATTTGAAATATCACTGCCGTCCGGGTCTGGCATATTTCCTGACAAAACATGATCCTCCCAGAATTCCTTTTCTATGGCAATCAGATTTTGAATCAGCTCCTCATCACGTTCAATCTTCTTATACTTAAATTCCCTTCCCAAAATCACAACAGCCAGATACCAGGCCTTCGCCCCGGTCACCGCCATATAATGATGACATTGGATTTCATAATGGGCAGGGACAGATTCTCCGGTCCATTTATCTGCATTATAGGCACTGGCAGTTTTGCATTCAAGTCCCATGTTTTCCCCTGAAATAAGGCGGTCAACATTTGCCAGCATAAAGGGATATTCTTCGCTCTGATACATGACATTGGACCGTCGTACCTTTAAGCCTGTCTCTTCCATAAAGCGCCGGGCCACATATTCTTCTAGGTCTCGCCCCTGTCTCATGGATTCATTATCATGATCTTCTACTTCTGAGCTTGTTTTTTCATAGAAAATACTCATAGGGCTGACATAGGGATTAAGACCACAGATTGCACCTGCATCAGACCCACCGATTCCCTGTTTTCTGTATTTCAGCCAATCTTCATGAGATAAGCCGTTTGTTGAAATTAACTTTTTCATTCATGCCACACCCCCAATTCCAAAAGGCTCAATCCTTTCTTCCCGGAAGCTTACATATCTGCCCTCTGAACCAATCACAATATGGTCAAGCAATTCGATTCCCAGCAATACTCCGGCTTCCTTAATCCGACCTGTAATAAGAGAATCCTCTCGACTTGGCTTCGGCTCTCCAGAAGGATGATTGTGAAAGCAAATAATTTTTGAAGCATTTGAAAGAATGGCATGTTTAAATAAATCCCTTGGATCTATCCCACATGAGCTCAAGCCTCCCACTGCGATGATTTCCAAAGCGATGGGCGTCATTGCTGAATCCAATGACATTACCATCATCATCTCACGATCTGAATATTCAAAGAGAGGCCTCACCATATCCACTGCCTCTTTTGCTTCATGAAAACGTTCAGTTCCATAAACGGCAGTTCCATCCCGAATCATTTTAAGCTTTATGATTCCTACTCTCTTCTTAGGAATAGGTCGCTTCATCATACCGATTACCTTTTCTTCCTGCGTTGCATTCTTCATAAATAATCACGCCTCCTTGCAAAAACGGAAGCTTCCAATATTTAAGAAAGAGGCTTCCGTTTTCTATATAATTATTTTATTTTTAATAACTTGCACAAAACACTCTCTTCACATCAAGACTTCTGTACTACCCTTTCACAGCATAAGAGAATATTGTATCAACGAACTTTCTGGAACAGCATTCCTCCGGAAATAGGGAATGTACTTTCATGTTAAAAACAAATTCATTTTTACAGCACTCCCCACCCTTCGATTTCCATCAACAACATCGCAGTATCAATGAGTCCCTCGTACCAGCATACACTTCTGGGAACTTCATTCAAGTAACATTCTGATAGCTCACCCATATTCAGATATTCCTTAATCTGCACTTCAAACAAATCAAGTATATCCGGATTCGCATTCTGAACCAAGAATGGAAAATCTCTGCAATTACTTAAAGCTTCCCATCTCTCCTCACCCCCTCCTTCCGGCTCAACTGGGATACCTTTTTTCTGGCTCTGCTTTTTCACCTTGCCCTCACTAGCTCATAGGCTTTATCAATCATAGCGTTCCCTTCTACTGTGCGCGCAAAAAGACTTTCCTTATAATTTGCCCGTTCTCTTAAAGGTTTCGCATGAGTGGCAAAATCCGATACAGCATTCAGGAATCGCCAGCCATGCTTTCCAGCAAATTTTAAATCCGGCGCTTCAAAATACCTCATCTTCAGATCCTCTTTCAGTCTCATCAGATTCTTCTGCTGCTGTTCCGTAGGGTTATCAAGCAAAGGAAACAATGCATCAATATATTCATACACCTGATGGTCTGTCATCTTAATTCTGCTTAGTTCATCAATGGCCTTACCAAGCTCTCCCATGTACCTGTTGGCATAAAGGAGCGTGTTTCTTGCATCTTCCATCTTTCCCTCTATATTTCCGGTATGGTTTGCAGACCAGGATCTCTTTGCTGTCGCCAGGGCCAGGTTTAAAGTATTCTGGCAAACCACCCGAATAGGTGTCACTGCAGCCTTTATACCGCCTGTTCCATCGTGAGAATTCATAAACACAAGGTAAGGTTCGATTTCATCCCCGCTTATAATATAATGCTGAGGAAGCTTTGCAAGCAGCCAGGTCTTTCGCCCTTCCTGAAGAGAACCCGCCGTTTCATAGGTAACACCTTCACCAAGTAATTCATCTGTAAAAGCAAAAGCTTCCTCATTCTGAACCACTTTGTAACGATCGGAAACAACTCCTAGAACCTTTTCATCCATATCACGGATATTGGCTTTGAAGCCAGTAATCGGTATACCATCTTCCGTTTCAATGGACTTTTGAATTACCTGCCAGTCCAATCCCGCCAAAGCCAGAGCTTCTGCAGATGCAGGTGCTTCCATCACCATTGTTCCTAGTCCATGCCAGGGCTTCTCTCTTGTGTAAAACATTGTTTCTACATTTGCTGCCATAAAGATTACCTCCTTAAATAATTTATTGATTCACATCCAAGGAGATAATATATAAATACATATTCTTTTTATTACATATCCCACACCAAATTAAGATTATCATTTACCAAAGAATCTTTTACAAAGCTATATCGAAAATATTTAAAAGCTCTAAGGGAGCACGCACAACTACTGATTTCTCAATACTTACAGAAATATATGAGTTACCTTTTCTTTCATAAAGCTTTTAGTAAAATTCAGGCTGCTATTTTCCAAGTAAAGCCTTAATAATTGCTATTGGAATCAATAACCATCCCAAGATAAGCGCCAGGGTCATTTTTTGAATAATAATCCTCCCCCATGTATCAAACACAATTCTATTTGCGTAAACAGTTCTTCCAACAGCCCAATATCCGGCAATCCAATAAATTATTAACAACATTTCCTTTTCTCCTCCAGGTATTTTAAAAACTTATGTATCTTTTATTCAATTCGTATTTCCACTATTTTTTCTATAATAATATTTTTTTCCACATTGCATTAGTTCAACAAGATCAGATCATTTACATATGCATACGGAATATCATACGGAGTAGAATAATAGTCCTGGCCTGGAGCAATATCTCCCTCCATAAGTGTACTCTCATTTAGCATACCATTTTTGATTATAATTCGAGTTACCACTTGATATCCCATGTATCCAGAAACAGAAATGATCGCATTTTGATCGGGTTCACCATAAATCATACTATGTCCTCCTGAAATGCTTCCCACCTCCCGAACCGTTCCATTGTAGGTATAAACAACATACATGAAATCGGCCTCACTGGTGCCTTCTTGTACAATTAATTCTGGGATTCCATTTTGCTCTATATCATAAACAAAGTATATATTTCCCCATACTGACCATATGCCCGGTTAATGATCTCTCTATATGCTTCTAAATATCCATCAGAAGAACCCGCTCCACCATCAGTCTGACCATTTTCAATAGCTTTGAGTAAATCCAAATTTTCTCTTTCATATTCGTTTAATACACCATCGTCAAACTCTTCCTGTGACAGATAGCCATTATACCATGGCTGGCTTTCAAAATACTGTCTTAAATCTTCTGATTCAAATTTGCGTCCATGTCTTGCATAAATCTCATTCCGTGCCAATCGAAGTGCCTCTTTAGAAAATGAGGTTATTTCTTCCCTCGTTATATAGCGTAAATTACTATCTGGCAGAATATAGTTATCTGCATCAGTACTTGTTTCAGGAACTATTTTATCTACAACACCCTGGGACACATCTTTGACGGACATTATTTGCGTCATTTCAGGCGACTGGTAATCTTCAGCATTTATAAGGCCGCACATATTATTCTTCCATTGTCCAGAGACTACTATATTTCCATCGTAATCATACAAAATCCCCTTTCCTTCTATTTCTCCATAGAAAAAATCTCCCTCATACTTTATATGGTCACTGCCTTTATAATACAGTTTCCCCTTTCCATCCATTGTGTCTTTTTTAACTTCCCCATCATATGACAGATAATCCGCATAATATAGCTTTGCTTCTCCATTCATTTCTCCCTTTTTGAAATTGGAGGAAACAATCCCTAATGTGTAATATTGAGGATCTTCATCTGCCCTCATTGATATTCTTTTTGAATATGTTGATGTATACAATTTGTCTGGATAAGTTATAAAAATACCGTTTCCTTCAAATTGCCCATTTTCAAAATACCCTACATATTCTAATTCATTAAAATAATCATTCACACATTTTTGTGCATCTCCCGATTGCCCAACAAATTCTCCAAATTTCCACGCTTCATTTTCATCCTGAAAGAAAAAGTATGACTTCCCAAACCCGGAATACTTCCCTTTTTTAAACATGCCCTCATAAACCACCTGTCGTGCAAGCATAGGCTCATAATCAGAGCCATAATTTATCAACTTATAAAGC
Organism: Lacrimispora indolis DSM 755; assembly: GCF_000526995.1. Lineage (NCBI taxonomy): Bacteria > Bacillati > Bacillota > Clostridia > Lachnospirales > Lachnospiraceae > Lacrimispora > Lacrimispora indolis. The sequence goes on from NZ_AZUI01000001.1 coordinate 1,596,981, forward strand.
ATCCCATATCCATCAGGTTTCTCATCTTTGATTTCGCCCATATAAACGAAGTCCGTTTCTTCATCCGTCTTTTTGTAGGTTATAATTGAATTATTTAAAAATCCCCCTGAACCTTTTATATAGCATTGTTCTGGTTTCACTTTATTTGCTATTACAGAAGCATTCTTTTCTTCTTTGCTGAAATCATATATTTCCAATGACTTATTTTGCAAATAAAAAGATAAATACTCTGTTGACCATACCGATACATTGTCAGCCTGGACTTCACCGGATTCCGATTCTCCTGCAGGTGTTGTAGTTGATGCTGTAACATTGGTTTCTGTTAAAGCTTCCACAGAATCAGAATTGGAATTCCCACTAAACCACGAAATTCCTAAATATACGATATAAATAAGAACGCCTGTCTTTATTATTCCGAACTTCTTCTTTGGCCTTTTAATATAAGAAGCAGGAGAAACTGAAGCTTCTTCTTTTTCTTCACCAGTTTGACTAAATGATATATCCGGCTGTGGAGCCTCCTCATTAAACCATTTATCATAAACAGCTCTTTTTTCCAGATCAATAAGTGTTTCATATGCCTCATTGATTAATTTCATTTTTTCATTTATAATTTTTTTATCTTTACATACATCTGGATGGTATTTTTTCGCTAACGCTTTGTATGCAACCCTAATTACTTCTTCTGATGCGTCTGAACTTACTTCCAATACTTTATAATAATTTATCATACTTGTTCTCTCCATAAATATTAAAGAGGACTCTAATGCTCTATTCCTCTTAATATAGCATCCACTCTAAGCTTCATAACAAAAGAAGGACTTTTGTAATCTTGTTTAGACCTTTAATTACCATTTAAAGATATATGCAAAACAACTACATTGATCGAAAAGGGTATGGCCGATTAAGCCATACCCTTTTCAACCGGTCAGCAAGGCTAGTTACTGAATCCATACTCCATTTTCATCTACAGAATAACCGTCAGGAGTGGTTGCAGAAGAGAGCATATGTCCATCTGCCCCCAGATAGTACCACTTTTCTCCTACATTAACCCAGCCAGTCTGCATCACACCATTTCCATCTGTATAATACCAATTTTGTCCGTCTAAAATCCAACCAACCAGCATTTCTCCCATAGCAGGCATCAGATAATATTTCTTTCCATTCAATTCTTTCCAGCCCTGTGCCATGATTCCATCAGGTTCAATCCAATACCATTTTCCTTTAACGTAAATCCAGGTATTCTGATATAAATCCCCATTGGGCTTTTTAAAACTCCATCCGCTTTCTGTCTGTTGCCATAGTCCAGATGTTTCGGGAATAGAGCTTGTGCTGCTGGATTTCTTATTAAAACCTGATCCACCGGAAGAACCACTGCCTGAACCTCCGCCAGAATTATTTGAACCGCTTGAGTCTTGGACGGCTTTACCTGCAAATACAAAATTGCTGAAACTGTCTGTAACGAGATAAACCATATTTCCGTCAATTTTTGTATTCAGCAATTCAGGTGAACCGTCCTCCCCAATATGGAATACTTTAAGACCCTCTGCACTCATTCCACTAGGAACCGGCACACCTACAATTACTGGAACATCAAGCTCATGGATTTCATCGCCGCCTTTGTACAAATCAAGTTCGACGGAGAGCTGCTTTTCAAAGGCTTCCGGAAGAGCTGCCACAGTACCTTTTGTCGCGGAAAGACTGATTTCCTCTCCCTGAGCAGCATTTAAACTTCCTCCAATTAAGTCTAACTCCCCTGTTCCCAAAAGTGATTTCACCCCAGCAGCATCTATTGAAACCATATTTCGATTGAGCATTGCAAAAGAATTATCCATAACTCTCAATTCTCTGATTTTATTAATCCAGGTTTCTTTAATCTGACTGTTATCGTCTAAACTTTGACACAATGTTTTTATAGAAGCTACTCTATTCGATACATCCCAATTTCCTGATAAGGTATCTCCTATCCCTCCGATTTTATCTGAACCTGAACTCCAGTCAGATGTTATTGTTACCGGGTCAGATTCAATTCCATCAATCACTAATTTTAATTGAAATGTCTCTATGGCATACGGTATATAAGAAATGGTATATTCATTCTTTCCTCCATCAAGGGATTTTTCCCACCCTCTTTTATAAGTTCCGGAGGAGCCCACCTCTTCTATCCAGAAATCATGATCCCCAGTTAATGTTTGTTTCTTCGCATTGCTGTCAGTCGCAAGTTCTACATTAAAGGTTACCTTTAACTCTTTTCCGATAGTTCCATTCCTTTCATTGCTGCCTTTCACTTTAATATCTTCAATTGTGCGGCAGGGAGTCGTATCGGAAATCAATCTTCCCTCTTCATCAAACTCATCCATAGAAGCATTAGAATCAGATGCTTTTGAAGCTTTCTTACAAGAACCATCCGTTTCAAAATAATACCAGTCACCATCGATGTTCAGCCATTTATCCTTTGCCATCTGTCCATCGTACTCATAATAATACTTCTTTCCATCCTCCAGGAAAGCTCTTGACAGCATTTTCCCATCTTCATCAAAAGCATACCTATATTTACCGATCCTGGGTGTGGAGTTTTCCATCCGTATCCCATTGTTATCGAAGTAATACCAATTACCGTTCTGCAAGTCAGGAAGCTGATGTCCTTCATCATCCAAATAAAGCCACCATCCGCTTGCTATTTTGCCTTCTGGAAAAGCATACCGGGTTCCCCCATCATTCGGCTGAAAGAATTCGTCACTAGCCATGATTCCATCTTCTTTTATATAATACTTTTCACCATTGTATTGGAGAATTTGGTTCTTTATAATCTCACCATTTTCTCTATAATTCCATTCCCCGTTGTTTAATTCCCACTTCCCCTTATTCTCAGCTGCTATTCCATTAAAACTAAAGCTACTGACCATCATTGTGGTAACCAAAGCGACCGCAAGCTGTTTTCTAAAGCGTTTCATCCTTTGTCCTCCTGGATATAATTGTTATAACTCAATCAGCATATGTAAAAACATTTCTGGCCTGTCCCTATTTATGGAGGAACACCTCTCTCGCAAATAGAGACTATTACTTCACGCAGTTTTCCTGCCCCCACATATAACCACCCACCTTTAATCATTCACATTTACAGTCCTGCTTTTTTTCTATTCCATTTTTTGTTTTTAGGTCTTCCCCGGCCTCCAAACCTGCTATAAAAATTAAAACTTTGGATACTTGCTCCGGTTCCAATTCCATAATCTTTTTTATTACAATATCTTTCTCTGTTGGCTCCATATTCCCCTCCATTTTAATCACGTTAATCTAAATTGAATTTAGTTTATCATGATTGAATTTAGTTGTCAATATTACATTCTTGACTGAATTTAGTTACTATGATATTATTTTGAACAAAGGCGGTGAGCAATTTTGAATCTAAGCGAAAGAATCAGATTACTACTTGAGGAAAACCATTTAAAACAAAAAGATTTGGCCAAAGAAATCGGGGTAACAGAGAGCTATATATCTGCCCTCTTAAATGGAAGAAACTCCAACATATCTCAAGCGCTTGCTACATTAATTGAGGAAAAATACGGGTACAATAATTCTTGGATTCTGTATGGAACAGAACCCAAGTTAAAAATGGTAGGGAAAAACAAGTCCTTATCAGACATCCATAAGAAAGCAATTTTACAAATAGAGAAACTGAATCCGGGGCAAATAAAAGCCGTACTGGCCTTTGTAAAAGCATTGGAAGAAATAGAAGATGATTTCAAGGAACCGTCTTAAGACCCACAGTATGTACTCACAGCAAGCCATCCATAGATAGAATGCTTATATGGAACTAACATCCAGGACAGAGGATGCCTGAAAATGAGTCAAGGCTCATATGAGGCAGCCTCTCTTTACTTATGTTTTTCCTTGCCTCAATTTTTTCATTTTATGGCATTAAATCCTCGCTCCGATTTGAGGACACTAAGATTTTTTTGAAATATCGCTCCGTATATCCAAGCTCCTTCGCTAAAACCTTTCCATTTGTTCCGTCATAACGTTCTTTTATCTGCTTCTCAATATATGACTTGCTGTATAGTTTCACTGGAAATGTAATCTGTAATCCATGTAGATGCTCATAGATACGGATTGTAGTTTCCACTCCCAATTGCTCTGCCAGATCCCGGTAAATACCATAAAAATCCTTTGCATCCATGAATCTTCCTCCTTTGCCTTCCTATTATAAGGGTTTCATGAATACTATTTCTTCTGTCAATATCCTTATTTTTTCTCTTATAATTCTTCATATTACATTTCTACGAACCTCCCTATCCATAAATTTAACTTCTGGCATCAACTATCAGCACCACTTCAATAATATATAATTGGCCGTAGTCAACTTTACATAATAGCAATAAAAAATCATTGCCAAATTTACTAATTAATAGCATAAAAGGTGCCATAGCTTCTGTACACTATGGCTTTCTATGTTCCTATGTTCCCCTCATACAGCCATGCTGCAGATTAACATGGATATAATATATATCTGAAAATAAAAAAAAGACTTTTTTATCTTACTAAGTTATATATGAGAGCCCACTATATATAACCATCATATCCAACACTACAGTTTTGCCTGCACTCACATTAAAAGCATATAGAACAACCTATACCCCGTTTTTTCGCTCTCTATATAATATGATCGGAATTTTCAGAATCAAGACCGATCACCCCAAACTATATGCTATATTCTATTATTCTTTTTATTAAATTTAAAATCAAAAAGAGTAAGATACTATAATACGGCGCGTAAACACCTTATTTTAAAATACCTTACTGCTCTATCTCTTTTATATATTCTTCCTGCACAAGCTCAGCCTGTTCACACGGAAAATCTGAAAACAAGTAAACTGTACTAGGAAACCTTAGTAGCCTGGCACGTCCGATACTCTGCTCTAGTTCACTTTTTATAAAATAAAGCTGTATCTCTCGTAACATCGGATTATTGTATGTGGTAAACCCAAATTTATAGCCTCTATATTTTATTATTTGCCAATGCAATGCATCAGAAGCATCAATTCCTAAATGGAATGCAATCAGCTTATAAACTGTTTCTGCATAATGTGGAGTGCCTACTACAGCAATATCCTTACCTGTAAAAGCATTTATCCCCTCAGTATTTCCAAAATGAAGTTCATATTCATTAAAACCCTTTCCCATTTTGCTGAATGTTATTATTGGAATATCTCCACAAATATCCTTAATTGAATCCATTGCCTTGTCACCTCTCTTAAAAATATCTTTACGGCTCATGGAATGAGCTGAATATTGTATAAGACGACCCAAATAGTTGGCCTCCTTCTTAGAATACTCTTTAACATACCAGCCACAGAAATATTGTCTGTACAATTCTGGTGATAATGAGGCTGATAAAATTATATATTTTGCTTTAGGCAACATCTTAGGGCAGAAGTACTGTATATCACCATTTTTTTCTTTATAATAGACGGAGGCCTGTACTAAATCATTAACGTTTTCCGATATGCCATATTGATATAGGTCATCTTCTGATATTATAGCTTCTTCTGACATCGGGGTCACAGTTTTATATGTATTGTCCTTTGTACCTTTAATCTGTGACAATAATGCCTTTAACGCCAAAGGGCAATGATCCAAGCACAGTACCTTTTCTATAGTTCTTAGGCTGACTTTCTTTATATTTTTAAATAAATATAACAAAATATCCTCATCAATAATGACGGTATAACCCTTTAAGTCATCATCTGATAAGGTAAGTAGCCTTGCATGAGTCGTAACAATATATTCAAATCTTTTTATATTCGAATAAAAACTCAAATACTCTTTGCATTTTTGAACTGCCATGATTATTTCAGGGTTCCTTTCCTCCTCATGATCAATAATAAATTTTCTTAGAACCTTGGCTGCCATTCTGTTTATTCCAATATCATAATAATACTTAACTTCATTAACCAGTTCCTCGGGCACTTTCATTTCATCAATAGAAGGGGTAACTACAGCATTGATTCCTCGTATATGTAATTCTTCTACAACCTGTTGTTTTAATAAGTTTGTAGGAACTGCAATTATAATCTTCTCATTTTTTAAAGATTGTACAAAATCGCAATATGCCTTGGTCTTACCGGCAGCGGTCTGGGCTGGGATTAGATATAGCCCATCTCTAATCTCACTCATAGCATCTTTTAGACAGCTTTCAATATGAGCATACACATTTTCCACGCTAACATATCCTTTAGAATCATCTAACCTCTGAATCTTTTCTCTTTCTGCTATTGTCAGCAGCATATTTGCTTTATGATTACAATAGTTGCAATACTTGCAACCATTCTCACAAAGCTGCGGTTTATATCCCATGGATTTAGCATATCCAAAATAAAAACTCCAATCTTTGAGATTATCGCCCCTCTTTTCAATATATGAAAGAAACTTACTCCTTCCCCCTCTTATATTAACAAAATTGGTCAACAGCAAAAACTTTTCATTATGTTCAAGCTCCACACCATTTAGAAAATCCTTATATAACGCACATTTTTTTCCGTTCTCTGACCATTTAACCCTAATTTGATCATTTAATACCTTATTATCGCGCTTACCAGTCTGGTAGGATGCCATTTTAATAAAAAATGAAGATTTTACGTCATTTCCTATTATAATATAAATAGGTTTTTCCGAAAAATCTTCAATCCTACCAAGTTGTGATGCGCGGCCAATTTCTAAGTATGAACCGTTTAAAGCCACTTTGTTCTTTTTTGCGAATCCTTTTATTTTTCTGGAATAATTAGAATAATTAGTAATGTATTCGTATTTCTGATATTGTAGGGCCAAACTTGCTATATTAAACGTTTCTTCATGAAAATATATCAGACCTTTACCTCCCAAGAATATTCTAGAAACATCTTTACATTGTCCATCAGCATCCAAAAATACTTCATGTAATAATGCAAGTATTACCTTTGCTGCAATAGCATTATTTACAGGACATTCATGAATAAATACAACTCTAAATCGTTCCGATAACTCTGTAGAGCTAAACGTATGATAGGCAAACGCTATTGGCAAGTCATATTTTTCTGCTCTGGTTCTTATCATTTCAAAGGTAACCTTTGAATCAAAATCAAGAGCAAATATTTGCATTTCACTAAATGCATCTGACTTTCTTTCTCCATTATTAAATACTGCCGGACAAAATGAGCAACCATAATTACCCACATATGAAGCCAATTCCTCCAGCGGCAAATTAACTGGCCTCTTTGCAATTCTTATACTTATTTTAGCCATTTCTATTTTATCTGGCTTTACTTGATACTGTGTACCGTCTAAGCTCACGCTGACATTCATTGTTGTCTGTACCTTTCTTATAAAATTATCATAGGGATTTTTATAGCTTTTTATTGCTTCCCAATGATTTATTAAATTGTTAGAAGATTTATAACTATTTAATAAAATAAATTTTAAAGGAGATTACCGACTATGTTAGAACAATATGATGATGTTATTTCTGCAAATGAACTATGTGAGATATTAGGTATCGGTAGGAACCGTGCTTATGAATTATTACAAACAAACCAGATCAAAGGATTTCAAATGGGACGGCCTTGGAAAATACCTAAAGTTTCGGTCGAAGAATATCTGAAAAGAAAATCTTCTCTATAAACACCTATGCACAAACCCCCTATGAAACTTAATTCATAGGGGGTTTACCCATAATTTAAAAAAATTATTTTATTAATCCTTATTATAGGAGTACTTTTTATTACCTTTTTTATTTTATTTTTTCAGATCAGGGTAAATCTTCCTATTCTTGCTTCCTTTTATAAAATCCGTATATTGCTTTGTTTTAGGAAAATCGTTTGAGCGCTGAATTAAATCATACTCAAGCATGGCTTCTTCTATTTTCTGGTGTATAAATTCATCAAAAGTTCTATTCACCTTGGGTCTACGTTCCATAATTTTGCTAAAATCCATATCAGCATAACGCCTACATTTTTCCACAAAATTATCACGCCTTATAAAATAAAAATAATACGCTATATTGAATTCTAATTGCTTCTGATAACCCCCACCTTTATTACCCTTTTTTTCTTTATCGTCTTTACTGTACGTACTCTCTATTTTCCCAACATCTTCACTTAAATGCTTCAAATATCTCCTATAATCCTTAACTCTTTCATTTTCTACCGAATTATCCACTAAATCATGATAGTATGAAAAGTCCTTATTATTAAGTATATATTTTTCTAACCTTATGGCAACCTTCTGCAAAGACGGTTCCAGGTTCTGAAGCGTAGCATTTTCATTCATAAGCAAATATTTTGAAAATATTGTCTGAATAACTGGCACTAAGCAGGAATTAATAAAAACGTACTTTGAAATATAAGGCTCTAATATCTTCCATCGACATTTACAATTATCACTTTGGAAAAATTGGTCAATAGCATTATTATATCCGTCCACTTCACTCTTACATATCTCATATGGTAATGGGAAAAGGAAATTATAAAAATATAAAGCAGATTGAGCCTGTTCAGGTGAATAACTCTGTTTATAGGTAGACAAATTTGTAAAGCGCTCTAAATAATGAGTGCTCAAATAATCCAATGTAGAAAATGACAGGAAATTATCTATCATAAATGTATCCTTAATCTTTTCAATCGAATACCCTTGATCTTGATAAATGTTTTTTAAAAGGCTAAAACAATCATAAATTTCATCATAAATCTTATTAATATACATACCTCGCTGAGCAATGTAGGTAAAAGGAAGTCTGTTTCTAGTCTTGAGAAGAGTATAAAACAATTCCGCATTCATATATTCAAATTTATATTCCTCTTTTTCCTCATCAGCCCTTAAGTGGTACCTTGAAAACTGCCTCACATAGATATACAATTCCTTAGTGGGAATCATATTATTTTCTGTATCTAAAAATAATAGTGCAGCTTTATCTATGGTATCCAGTATCGCTTTTCTTCTTTGCGACCACTTATATCCCAAATCAGTTTTTAAATTAGGCGTCTTTATAAGTTGCTTTAATATCTCTTCATCTTTAAAGTCCGGGTCTCCTTTCAGAACATCAATAACAAATTCTCCTATATTCTTTTGCGGAATTATTGCAAAATTGAAAGAAATACAAGCAGAAAGAATAATATCATATTTTATTAGTCCCATTACTTTTTCAAGATTATATCGTTCATTTTCTTCAACAAACCAACTATTCAAGCAATTCTTCACCAAAAGATTCCATATATCTTCAATAGAAGAGCCATTACATAATCTTGATGCCTCTTCCCATGATTCCCCTATACGTCTTTGTAAGTCATTGGGAAACCATCTTTCATCTTCCAGAAATGTGTTAAGGTCTATTACTCTCATTTAATTTCCTCCTTAGTTTTATCTATGTTGTAAGTAATATTAAACCAACTCCTCCTTAAAAACAATATAAAACATGTCCTTGGAGATATTTATAGCTGTTATTCAATTCAAATTGAAAATCATAACTGTGATGATAATCACAATATTGGTTTTAATGAAATTCATAACCGTTATTCGATTCGAATGCTAAATTGAAACTATTGTGGTAGCCTACATTTGGGGAAAATATGCCCTATTATTCAGACCAACTCATTTTGAGAAAGGAGAACTACCATGCCATATGAATCCATTCCGTATCAAAACTTCCTTTACCCTCCAAGCGCTGTTTATTACGAAAATACTCAGCTATCAATTTTAACTGATAATCAAAGGAAAGAAATCGAGTCTTTAAAAAGGCAATTAGCCAGTAGGGGTAATAACCTTGAATATCTCATCGAAAATACTCCCTTTAATAGTCTTCTCATATGTAAAACAAAGGGATTGAAAAATGAGACAGTTATGAATCAGCCTTTTGCTAATTTTATCATCACCCAAATAATTATCGTTGAGTTTCCTGAGTTCGCATCACTTGATACCATTTATTTAATGGTATTGAAAGTAGGGACAGAATGCGGAGAAAAAGTATGCGCAATGAAGCGTAAGGATTTTACCCCAGGCAGGGCGATAACCTTCTTGCGTAATATCTCCATTTCTTTTCTTATTGACAAGAGCGATTCACGCAAAGGAGAACTTGTAAGTGATTATATTAGCCAAAAGTTATCAAAAGCTACATCTATTTGTCTCCCGTATTTCGCTGGCTGGTCCTTTAGTAATGCATCTCCAAGATTTCTTACTTCAGATTATGAAATCTTTTCATTGCTTCCTAAGGATTTACTTAAAATGCCAGTTAACAGCAGACAACTTGCACTTTCCAATATTACAGAGCCAACTGAGATAATAGCATCATATTTCCACCGATTGTCCTTATTAAAAAAGGAAACGACTATTCCGATTAGTCTATTTTTTCATATGTCTATTTTGCGTGGAGTATTGGACAAAGCAGATATGTGGGCATTAGACAAATTTTTATATCTCCAAATGACCAATGGCCCCATAAATATTGAAAAAGTTTCACAGTCATTACTCCAGGTCTTTAACAATGATAAAGGTACCAGTACAACCCTGGATTTGCCTTTCAAGACACTGCTGCGCAACGTTCTTACAAACCAGGATGAACCATTTATATTACGAGTGGATAATCCTACATGTAATACCTATAAGCAAAAGCTGAGGGTCAGCAATTGGGATATGATACATAACGTATGTCTAGAAGGAGTCAAATACAATTATGACGGTTTTGAAATTACATCACGAGCCTCTCTTGTTTGTATATCAAACCAAAATATCGTAGATATTCCTATGGAAAATGCGCTGTCGATTTATATTGAAAGCAGTGATATTAACATTGGTGTGTTAAAAGAGGCATTATGCAACCCCTGTGCAATGGGAAATTACATTAATCTCTTGTGCCAATACATAAGTAGTAACTTTAATACTACAATTAAAATGCTTTCAGACGCATGGAATGAAAACCTTCAAACTGGTTTGGGAACCTTCGAAAAAAACGGAGTCGCATATTCTATTTTTATGACAGTATGTGATTTTATGGAAAAGTTTTTAAAACACTATAACTTTAGAATTGAAGACTTTTGGGGTACACGTAATGAAATAGAATCACTACTGGTAGACTTTCTATACCAAAATGAAATGTCCAGTGATATGGAAAGTATACCGGAACTCTTTATTGAAGGATTAAGATCATTGATATCTGGCTGTACATTAATCAACCGGTTAAGGGACGATACTTTACTGGAAGGGGGCAATATTACCCTATACTGTGATGATAATTTCTTATACGTCTCTGAGCAAGATTTAAGAAATTATATCATACCCTCCATATTCCCTTTTCATATTACAGTGAACCAGTTACTTAAAAGTCTATCGGAGGCTGAAATAATCACCTCAGATCAGACACGGGTAAAAACATACTTAAAAACAGTATATTTTCCCAAGCATACCCCACCAACACAGAAAAAAATGGTAGCCTTCAATCGAACCAGAATCTGGAGCTTAGGAGATGATATTTATGATTAATACAAAACAAAAAGAAATGTTATTAGGACACACTAGATTAGGAGATCCCGTAACGATTTCTCTGAATATACAGGAAATGCCTAATTACCACATGACAATCCAGGGTGCATCAGGAAGTGGGAAAACTCATGCGCTAAAAAATTATGCGCTACAAGCTGCGGCTTTAGGTTTTCCTGTAATAATAATAGACTCTTCCGGAAGTTATAAACTTTCGGAAGAAGAAAAAGCATGGGGGTTCTCATCCGCAATCACTCCCGTAACTATAAATGTATACCAGCATGGTATTGATATAAATCCTTTTCAATCTTTGCAATTAGATACTGACTTAGAGGAAAGGAAGGTTGATACAGCTCTTAGAGTTACAGAACTTTTTTCCCATGTTCTCTGTCTTGGAAGCCGTCAAGAAAATACGTTGTATGAGGTAATGCTATCCATGATGACTATAATGCCTGGCAATATTGAACATAAGATTCAAACTTTACTTGAATTAATACATGACACCAGGGGAGCACATGCTAATAGCTTATATGGAAAACTCAAGCCGCTTTTTGATCAAAAAATTTTCACGGTGGATAAGAGTAGCTTCAATGCTTATAAACCTGGTTATGTTTATATCTATGACCTGCAATTTTTCACCGATGAAACAAAGCAGTTTTTATCTGATATTATATTGTGGCATATCTGGAATCAAGCCACGTTAAGAGGTAACATAAATCATAAGACCTTTATTATTTTAGACGAAGCTCAGCTCTTTAACCATTCCTCTCACTCTCCAATTGCCCGGATGCTAACTGAAGGGAGAAAAGTAGGCATTGGTTTATGGCTTGGAACACAGTTCATAAATAATAATTTTTCAAAGACTGCTATAAGCCGAATACAACAAGCCTCAACAAAGATATACTTCAAGCCAAATGATTGTGATATTAAAGGAATCGCTAAAGAAATCGATCCAAATAATAACAATTGGACCCAGTTATTGAAAAACCTGAAGCTTGGAGAATGCATTGCGGCATACACCAAAAACACTTCGGCCGGAATGAGGTCCAAGCAGATATTATTAAAGGTTCCAGCAGACATTTAACAGTTATTGTAATAGTCAATTCTTTCATTCAGATATTATTATTATGATCTATTGAAACAACCAAACAAAGATTAGATGTATCCAAAGGAAAGGAGGTGATGGCGGATGTGCCGTTCCGTAAGCCCATACAAAAAACAGAACGAAATAATTGTAAGAATACTGACAAGCAATCCGTCAGCACCTCTTGCAGAATTAAATGACACTATCTCAGAACTGCAAAAGCAAATTTTCTATCCAGACGGAAAACTAACCACTGCAGCATGTCAGGCAATCTTGGAGTTCAATCAAAAAGAATCCCAAGTAAAAGAAGTCTGCGACCTCAGAAAAATAAAGCTCAGGCCGGATGACAGCAGAATCTACCTGATTATTAAACGGAAACCCATAAGTAGTACCAACTACATAGGTCTGGTAGAAAAACTCTATGACCACCTTTTTAGCACCAACGCAATTACTATGAAAGAGTACTTTGAGACCTGGATGCAATGGCGGTCATCTGAAAGCAGTGTTACAGAAAAGACTATAAAAGAAAACCGTTTTCTGTGGAATGCTCTCCTTAAGGATCAGGAAATAACTAAAGTCCCTTTAAACAGCCTGTCTGTTAAGGACTACATCCGTTATTTCCGAATTATTACTAAAGACCGTCAGCTCACCCGAAAACGCTTCAATGATTTAAAGAGTATAATGAATGGCATACTCTACCTGGCCGTAGAAAACGAAGTCATTGACCATAATTGCCTAAGAGATATTAATTTTAAGCAATTTGCCTTTAAAGCAGAGGAAAATAACATAAAACCTTATACAGAGGAAGAGCGACTGCAGATTATAAATCACTTGGGAGATGATTTCTACGATCTGGCCATCAAGCTTGATTTTCATCTGGTGCTCCGCATCGGTGAGCTAAAAGGGTTAAAATGGGAAGACGTAAAGGGTGATACCATCTTTATACGCCGTTTTATCGATGATCAAAATAAAGTTATTGAGGATATAAAGGGACATACAAGCCAAGGAAAGCGCCAGATGCCACTTACCCCCAATGCGCAGAAGATATTGGAACAAATTCGTCACCAGAATCCGGGCAGCGAATATATCTTCATCCGCAACGGCCAGCCGCTGGCAACAGTAACCTTTAACCGCCACTTAAAAAAATGTTGCGAGGAATTAGGTATCGAGTACCGTTCCTCCCATAAGCTCCGCTTCTCCACCGCATCAATCATGTACAAAAATGGGATGGAGGATACTGAGCTCCAGAAACTTTTGGGTCATACCAGCCTAAACATGACCCATCACTACCTTCGAAGTCTAACTTCTCAAGAGGATACCGCTTCAAAAATGAGGGCAATCCTTGGCTGATTGTCCTCACTTTTTATAACTTTGTCTATTTTACCGAATAAATACAAGCTCCCATTTTTCATATATATAAACTGAATGATATTAATTCCAATGTCGTTGAGCAACTCGAGATTATTCATCAAAAGCTTATTATTAACCTTTTAATCCATAAAAATATGTTATAATTTTATTTTTCTTGACATATAAATATTAAAATCGTAATATACTATCATAGAGAGGTGTATGCTATGCGTAGAAAAATTGAAGAAAAGCTCCTTACTTGGAGAAACAAAACCGAAAACCGGATGCCCCTGCTCCTCTATGGAGCCAGGCAGGTTGGCAAAACTTATATACTGACCAAATTCGGTGAAACACAGTTTGATAACACCGTTTACATTAACCTTGAAACCAATCTTTCCGTTGCTTCTTATTTTTCCGATGATATCTCCCCGGAACGGCTCATTCGCTTCTTGGAAACAACCGTAAATGAAGTCATTACACCGGGCAGAACCCTCATTATTTTTGATGAGATCCAGTCTTGTGAACGAGCATTGACCTCATTAAAATACTTCTGTGAAATGGCACCGGAATACCACATTGCTGCGGCAGGAAGCCTGCTTGGAGTTGCAATCCATCGGGAACATTACTCCTTTCCCGTTGGCAAGGTAGAAAGCATGACACTTTATCCACTGGATTTTGAAGAATTTCTTTGGGCAAACGGTGAAGAGCGACTATCACAGGAAATTCGCTCTGCCTTTGACCTGATGACTCCGCTGCCAGAGGCGCTCCATCAAAAAGCTATCGAATTTTACAGGTACTATCTCATTGTCGGTGGAATGCCTGCCTGTGTCCAGACTTTTACAAACTCCGGAAAGTTGGTTCTTGTACCAACTGTACAAAATGAAATCGCAAACAACTACGTAGCGGACATGGCAAAATACGCTACTACAGCTGATACTGTTAAAATTCGCAGCTGTTTCAATTCCATTCCTGCTCAACTTGCAAAAGAAAATAAAAAGTTCCAATACAAGGTTGTTCAACGTGGCGGCAGTGCAGCACTGTTCGGTGAATCAATCGAATGGCTGGCACAGGCTGGCATCGTGTTAAAATGTCAGAAGATTGATCATGGCACAAGCCCTATCGCTGTTTATGCAGATTTGTCCTCTTTTAAGCTTTATATGAGTGATGTGGGACTTCTTGTTATGAAATCTGGTGTGCCTCAACAAACGATCCTGACTGGAGAATCAAATGTGTTTATGGGCTCTGTTACCGAAAACTACGTTGCTCAAGCGTTGGCCTCGAATGGACACGCCCTCTTCTATTGGGCAAGTGAACACAGTGCCGAACTTGACTTTGTATTACAAAAAGGTTCCGAGGTCATCGGTATAGAAGTCAAAAAGGGGACAAAGGTTCACTCTAAAAGTCTCAGCGTATTTATTCAAAAGTATAAACCCAGCTATTCCATTCGCTTCTCCGAAAAAAATTTCGGCAAAACTGAGAATATGCTTTCCATTCCACTTTATGCAGCATTTTGCATATGATTATGCAGAAAAAGAACCCCTTACGGATTGGACTCAACTTCCAATCCTAAGAGGTTTCATGCACTTTCTATAATGAAATTAAACAGATTAACAGCAAACTTGTATTCATACAATTTAGTATTACATTTTTGAATGGCAGTTCAGGCAGTTTGACAATTGGCATTAATATTACAATTTCCCGAACTGCATTGCTATTTTGAAAAATAGAAATGATTCAAGCGAAGCATACATACTTTAGGGCCTCATATAATTTATTATTTTATCATAGAAGATCCTATATACAGAAAAAATTTTAAATGCAGTGGTTCTTTATAAGATGCAAAATCTGCTCTTTGGAAACACCCACATTTTCAACTGCATCAAGCTTTAAAGCGCCCATTCTATATGCAGGAACTGCCCATACATCAGACTTTTCAAAAGCAAGCTTGTTAGACTCGTCCAGCTTGCCGCGATAAGTTCCCAGCTGGAGTGACAACCGAAAGTCATCTGCATCAACCAAATCACTGACGCACTCACTAAGAGCATCAATATTTTCAATATTAATACTCTCCTTCTGAGCTGCCTGATACATTCGTTCATGATATTCTAAAATATCAATCCCATGATTAACAGCATAAAAATATCCTTGTATGCACAGATCGCTGTGGGGGCCATACCGATCCGGTCTGGGATGCGATTCGCATGGATGCCAGACTATAGTAACAGCCGAATACTCTGGAATAAGCTCCTTTAAATATTTATGTGCCTTCAGGCAATAAGGACAGATATAATCAAAAAAGACATGTAATTCCTGTTTCACTCTTAACCACCTCTTAATTAGTATAATTAAATTTACAATTTTCTTTTTATTGCTTCATAAGTGGTGGCTTTGGAGATCGTCACTACTCCTTCCGGCACCGTCTTATTTACTATTTCACATACACTATCCCTCATCCAAAAAAGAAAACGAAATCATTGTTTTACTTTTATGCTGAAATTGAAGCACAGAAAAGTAAGCGCCAAAGTGTTTTAGGATATTACTGCCGGCTATCCGAAGTGCATGATTAAGATCAAGCGTGATGATTATACAACCGATATTGTCATCAGATACTACCCTTTGAATAATTTTCAGCAAAAGTATTTAATTGCGGAAATCCAAATTAGATTCCAACTCGTGCAATAAATAACTGAAGCTGCCTGGCGCATAAATTCGTTGCATACATCACTTTCTTGCCTGAAAACCACGCAAATACTGCTCCGGCCACGGATATTCAACTCCCAGATCACGGGCCGTATGCAGCACCCAGTAAGGATCACGCAGAAGTTCCCGGCCCAAAGCAACCAGGTCCGCCCGTTCTCCACCCAGAATTTCCTCCACCTGATGCGGGTCCGTAATCAGACCAACGGCAACCGTAGGCAACCCAGCCTTCTGCTTCAGCCACTCGGCAATTTTCACCTGATAGCCTGGATAGATTTTCGTCGGCGGTGTTGAAACAACTCCTCCTGTACTCACGTCCAGCACGTCAATATAGGGCTTCACAAGTTCAATAATTTCGGACATTTCTTCCATATGCATACCATTGGGTTCATAATCTTCAGCAGATACACGCAATAAAACCGGCTTTTCATCTGGCCAGACCTCATGTACTGCCTTCAGTATTTCAATTAGTATACGGCATCGGTTTTCCGTTGATCCACCGTAACCGTCTGTACGATGGTTGGTCAACGGCGACAGGAATTCGCTAATCAGATAACCATGGGCACCATGAATTTCAATCGCATCAAAACCAATTTCAAATGCCCGAGCAGCAGAGCTACGGAATGCATTAACCGTATCATGAATATCCGCTTCCGTCATCTCATGGGGCATGGGAGAATCCTGATTAAAAGGAATGGCACTGGGTACGTAAATTGCTTTTTCCTGGGCTCCACATTTGCGGCCCGCGTGATTAAGCTGAATTGCTATTTTTGCTCCCTGTTTCTGGCAGGCGGCAACAATTGGAGCAAGCGCCTTTGCCTGATCATCATTCCAAAGTCCCAGACAGTGGTCAGAAATACGACCCCACGGCAAAACACCGGTAGCCTCCATAATAATCAGTCCCGCTCCACCAACCGCACGGGAGGTATAATGCGTAAAATGAAATTCATTTGAAATACCATTGGTTCCGGCACTGTACATACACATTGGGGGCATAACGATACGGTTGCGCAGAGTCATGCCTTTTACTGTAAATGAGCTTAATAAGTACATAGAACATTCTCCCTTCTATTATAAATGTAAGATTTGGTAAAACAACTTGCTTTATTTGGTTGTTAATCAAAATCACGATTGCGATAGCTGATCAACAAAAACCGCTTCCTCTTGACCGACACTTTCTTTTATTGGTACTATTTTTTCTGTTGCAACAAAATAAAAGTGTATAATACACCTACTATACTTCGATACTATCACAGGTTACCTTATTATTCAAGTATATCCATATCCATCTAAACAAGACACATAGTACTTTCCTCTGGCTAAATAGCCAATAAAACTTTCTTACATTATTAAAAAAATAAAAGGAGCATAAAATTTAACTTTTTCATATCCTGTCAGCTACACTGCATAACTCATTTGTTTCCCTCTTCACTCTTCCAGCAATTTATTAGATTTTTTTATTTTTTGATGCATTCCGTATATACTGATTTTTTCTTTTCTCCGTCATTATATTCATTTTTTCTCGTTGCTCATGCAATGAATTTAAGTGTTAATGTGGTTAGCATTACATTGGTAAACTAGAACAATCAAAAATTTCCATAAAAAATAAACCATCTATTCAACAAAATAAGATTGTGCATTTCCAAGCATAGTGCTATGATAGTCCCACCGGCACACATAATTTTTATGAATATAAAATCAAAAGAAAAGCAGTTAAAAAGAGTTTGTGATCTATCAAAAATCAAAACCAGACCTGATGACGGACGAAAGTATTTTATTATTCAAAGAAAGCCAATAAGCTGTAGTACTTATGAGGGTTTAATCGAAAAACTGTATGAACAGTTTTTCGGTGCTACCGCTGCTACCATGGAAACATATTTTGAAACCTGGATGGAATGGAGAGAAAAGGAGACAAGCGTAAGTAGAAAGACAATTAGAGAAAATCGCTTTATGTGGAATTCTTTACTGAAGGATCAGGATATCACCTTGATTCCCTTAAAGGAGTTGACAGCAAAGGATCTGATTATCTATTTCAGGAACATTACAAAAGGACGCCAGATCACAAGAAAACGCTTTAATGACCTAAAAAGTATTATGAATGGGATTTTGTACCTTGCAGTGGAAAATGATATTATAGAACGAAATTATCTTCGAGACATCAACTGTAAACAGTTCAGCTATAAGGCAGAAAATACTAAAATTACCCCATACACCGAAGAAGAACGTCTGCAAATTATAAATCACTTGGGAGATGATTTTTACTCTCTGGCAATAAAGCTGGATTTTTACCTCATTCTGCGAATAGGCGAATTGAAAGGGTTAAGATGGGATGACATTTCTGGCGATTTTCTACATATCCAACGCTTTGTAGATGATAAAAATGAAATCATTGAAGATATTAAAGGCCATGCAAGCGAAGGGAAACGTTATATGCCATTGACGCCGAAAGCCAAAGAAATTCTAACACAAATCCAGACTCTAAATCCAAACAGTGAATACATTTTCATTCGGAATGGCCAGCCCTTGGCAACAGTAACCTTTAATCGCCGTTTAAAGAAATGCTGCGAAGAATTAAACATTGAATACCGCTCTTCCCACAAACTCCGCTTCTCCACCGCATCCATCATGTACAAAAATGGAATGGAAGATACTGAACTCCAGAAGCTCCTGGGCCATACCAGTCTCACCATGACGCACCACTACCTCCGGAATATCACTTCCCAGGAAGAAACAGCATCAAAAATGAGGGCAATCCTAGATTAACAGCCCTCAAAAGTACCAAAAATGCCCACGCAAACCAGCGCAAACACCAAAACTATAAAGCAAAAACCCCAGAAACCCTTATTCTATCAGGTTTCTGAGGCTTTCATAAGAGAGGCGACAACCAGATTTGAACTGGTGATCAGGGTGTTGCAGACCCACGCCTTACCACTTGGCTATGTCGCCATAAATTAAATTCTAAATTTATTGTTTTCAGTGACCCCAACGAGATTCGAACTCGTGTTACCGCCGTGAAAGGGCGATGTCTTAACCGCTTGACCATGGGGCCGGACTTACATTTCGTTCTCCTCATAGTCTTCGCTTGAGTATCACGAACTCCCCGAGTAGGACTTGAACCTACGACCCAACGGTTAACAGCCGTTTGCTCTACCGACTGAGCTATCGAGGATTACTGAGGCATATACCCTCAAAACCACACATTGTTACATATCTATTTTCATCCGTTCTTTCCTCTTACCTAAACCAACCTGGTTAAGCCCTCGACCTATTAGTGACAGTCAGCTGCACATGTTGCCATGCTTCCACCTCTGCCCTATCTACCTCGTCGTCTTCAAGGGGTCTTACTCTTGCGATGGGATATCTCATCTTGAGGGGGGCTTCACGCTTAGATGCCTTCAGCGTTTATCCCTTCCCGACTTGGCTACTCTGCCATGGTGTTGATCACCAACAGATACACCAGAGGTCAGTCCATCCCGGTCCTCTCGTACTAAGGACAGCTCCTCTCAAATATCCTACGCCCACGCCGGATAGGGACCGAACTGTCTCACGACGTTCTGAACCCAGCTCGCGTACCGCTTTAATGGGCGAACAGCCCAACCCTTGGGACCTACTACAGCCCCAGGATGCGATGAGCCGACATCGAGGTGCCAAACCACTCCGTCGATGTGAACTCTTGGGAGTGATAAGCCTGTTATCCCCAGGGTAGCTTTTATCCGTTGAGCGATGGCAATCCCACTTTATACCACCGGATCACTAAGTCCTAGTTTCCTACCTGCTCCACCCGTCGGTGTCGCAGTCAAGCTCCCTTATGCCTTTGCACTCTTCGAATGGTTTCCGTCCATTCTGAGGGAACCTTTGAGCGCCTCCGATACCCTTTCGGAGGCGACCGCCCCAGTCAAACTCCCCGCCTGACATTGTCCCCCAGCCAGGTCATGGCTGCAGGTTAGAAACCCAATACCGCAAGGGTGGTATCCCAACATCGGCTCTGATAAGACTGGCGTCCTATCTTCACTGCCTCCCACCTATCCTGTACATGCAGTACCGAATCCCAGTATCAAGCTGGAGTAAAGCTCCATGGGGTCTTTCCGTCCTGGCGCAGGTAACCAGCATCTTCACTGGTACTTCAATTTCACCGGGTGCATTGTCGAGACAGCGCTCAAATCATTACGCCTTTCGTGCGGGTCGGAACTTACCCGACAAGGAATTTCGCTACCTTAGGACCGTTATAGTTACGGCCGCCGTTTACTGGGGCTTAAATTCAGAGCTTCGCGTTGCCGCTAACCCCTCCTCGTAACCTTCCAGCACCGGGCAGGCGTCAGCCCATATACCTCACCTTTCGGTTTTGCATAGACCTGTGTTTTTGCTAAACAGTTGCTTGAGCCTATTCTCTGCGGCCTGATTTCTCAGGCACCCCTTATCCCGAAGTTACGGGGTCATTTTGCCGAGTTCCTTAACAATGCTTCTCCCGCCGGCCTTAGGATTCTCTCCTCATCCACCTGTGTCGGTTTACGGTACGGGCACATATCACACAATAGCGGCTTTTCTTGACAGCCCCTACGAAGACTTCCCTACTTGTGTTCGGTACGCGTCACACCTTCCTGTTGCTGGGCGGATTTTCCTCCCCAGCCAGTAAAATGCTTGCCCCGGTCTTTTCATTCCCGGGTTCTTCCTCGGTTCTGTGTCCCCACAGTTCTGATGATATGCGGTACAGGAATTTCAACCTGTTGTCCATCGACTACGTCTTTCGACCTCGCCTTAGGCCCCGACTTACCCAGAGCAGATCAGCTTTACTCTGGAAACCTTAGATATTCGGCCTGGAGGATTCTCACCTCCATCTCGCTACTCATTCCGGCATTCTCTCTTCTTAACACTCCACATCTCCTTACGGTAATGCTTCTGTGCGTTAAGAATGCTCCTCTACCAATGTGTATGAATACACATTCCACAGCTTCGGTGTCGTGTTTTAGCCCCGGACATTTTCGGCGCAGGACCTCTCGACTAGTGAGCTATTACGCACTCTTTGAATGTGTGGCTGCTTCTAAGCCAACATCCTAGTTGTCTCTGAAATCCCACATCCTTTTCCACTTAACACGCACTTTGGGACCTTAGCTGGTGGTCTGGGCTCTTTCCCTTTTGACTGCCCAACTTATCTCGTGCAGTCTGACTCCCGTACATCATCTGGCCGGCATTCGGAGTTTGATATTCTTTGGTAAGCTTTGACGCCCCCTAGGAAATTCAGTGCTCTACCTCCGGCAGACTAATACGAGGCTAGCCCTAAAGCTATTTCGAGGAGAACCAGCTATCTCCGGGTTCGATTGGAATTTCTCCCCTACCCACACCTCATCGCCACCCTTTTCAACGGATGTGCGTTCGGTCCTCCATTTCCTTTTACGGAAACTTCAACCTGGACATGGGTAGATCACCCGGTTTCGGGTCTACCTTTACTGACTCATTCGCCCTATTAAGACTTGGTTTCCCTTCGGCTCCGCACCTTAAGTGCTTAACCTTGCCAGTAACGGTAACTCGCCGGACCGTTCTACAAAAAGTACGCGGTTCCACTTAAAATGTGGTTCCACAGCTTGTAAACACAGGGTTTCAGGTTCTCTTTCACTCCCCTCCCGGGGTCCTTTTCACCTTTCCTTCACAGTACTATGCGCTATCGGTCACTAAGTAGTATTTAGCCTTGGGGGGTGGTCCCCCCGAATTCCCACAAGGTTTCTCGTGTCTCGTGGTACTTTGGATCCTGCTCGCTGACTATTGCTTTCCCATACAAGGCTTTCACTTTCTATGGCCGGTCTTTCCAGGACCGTTCTGGTAACAAATCGTCTCACTTATTGCAGTCCATAACCCCGGTATGCACGCATACCGGTTTAGGCTCTTTCCATTTCGCTCGCCGCTACTTTGGAAATCGAGTTTTCTTTCTTTTCCTCCGGGTACTTAGATGTTTCAGTTCCCCGGGTTCCCGACGTATGGCTATGGATTCACCATACGACAACTGAGGTTTGCTCAGCTGGGTTTCCCCATTCAGATATCTCCGGATCAAAGGATATTTGCTCCTCCCCGAAGCTTTTCGCAGCTTATCACGTCTTTCATCGGCTCTTAGTGCCAAGGCATCCACCCTGCGCTCTTATTAGCTTAACCAATTCGATGTTCACCTGCGGGTGCGGGTGACTCATCTAAGATACATAGCGTTGTATCTCTGGTCTTAGGTTTGTTATTTCACCGTACGTTACACGGTTACTTTAACGAGTTTTGTTTGGTTACATCATAAGATGTAACACCTCGGATGTCTTGATTTTGTTTTTATACTTTGACATATAAAAACTAATCTAGATATATTTCAATATGTGGTTTTCAAGGTACATGCGCGATGCAATCAGAAGCGTGCACAATCATATGGAAAACTGTGTTGAACACTTGTGTTCATAAGCAGTTTTTTATGTGATTGTATAGGCGTGGAACGCCGTGACTGAGAAAAGCGTCAGCTTTTCGAAGTGCACCTTCGTAACCGCATCACTGTGACTGAAGTTTATCAGTCATTCGAAAGCTTGATCAACTCAAACTCACGGATCACTGGTAAAAACCAGCTATATAAAACAGCACTGCCCTGCTGAATCAGGTTAACACATTCTTTAACACAGGCTTCGCTTTTCCCTCCGCCCATTGGAACGTGTCCGTTCTATATAAAACACTCTTTCAAGTGATTTTTTTAAAGGAATCTGGCACCCACCTGCTCTCCCATGCCGTCTCCAGCATAGTACCATCGGCCGCTTAAGTCTTAACCATCGTGTTCGGGATGGGAACGGGTGTCTCCCCTAAGCGCATCGGCACCAGAAATTTTACGTCTTTCTTAGTGTTTCCTTATTATTCTTTTTTACTTCTTTTGAAAACCAAAGACTCAACAGTATATAAAACCCTTACTTCTTCTTCCTTAGAAAGGAGGTGATCCAGCCGCACCTTCCGATACGGCTACCTTGTTACGACTTCACCCCAGTTATCAGTCCCGCCTTCGGCAGCTCCCTCCTTGCGGTTGGGTCACTGACTTCGGGCGTTACCAACTCCCATGGTGTGACGGGCGGTGTGTACAAGACCCGGGAACGTATTCACCGCGGCATTCTGATCCGCGATTACTAGCGATTCCAGCTTCATGTAGTCGAGTTGCAGACTACAATCCGAACTGAGACGTTATTTTTGGGGTTTGCTCCAGATCACTCCTTTGCTTCCCTTTGTTTACGCCATTGTAGCACGTGTGTAGCCCAAATCATAAGGGGCATGATGATTTGACGTCATCCCCACCTTCCTCCAGGTTATCCCTGGCAGTCTCCCCAGAGTGCCCAACTTGACTTGCTGGCTACTAAGGATAAGGGTTGCGCTCGTTGCGGGACTTAACCCAACATCTCACGACACGAGCTGACGACAACCATGCACCACCTGTCTGGAATGCCCCGAAGGGAAGGCCCCGTTACGGACCGGTCATTCCGATGTCAAGACTTGGTAAGGTTCTTCGCGTTGCTTCGAATTAAACCACATGCTCCACCGCTTGTGCGGGTCCCCGTCAATTCCTTTGAGTTTCATTCTTGCGAACGTACTCCCCAGGTGGAATACTTATTGCGTTAGCGGCGGCACCGAAGAGCTTTGCTCCCCAACACCTAGTATTCATCGTTTACGGCGTGGACTACCAGGGTATCTAATCCTGTTTGCTCCCCACGCTTTCGAGCCTCAACGTCAGTTACAGTCCAGTAAGCCGCCTTCGCCACTGGTGTTCCTCCTAATATCTACGCATTTCACCGCTACACTAGGAATTCCACTTACCTCTCCTGCACTCCAGCAACACAGTTTCCAAAGCAGTCCCGGGGTTGAGCCCCGGGCTTTCACTCCAGACTTGCATCGCCGTCTACGCTCCCTTTACACCCAGTAAATCCGGATAACGCTTGCCCCCTACGTATTACCGCGGCTGCTGGCACGTAGTTAGCCGGGGCTTCTTAGTCAGGTACCGTCATTTTCTTCCCTGCTGATAGAGCTTTACATGCCGAAACACTTCTTCACTCACGCGGCGTCGCTGGATCAGGGTTTCCCCCATTGTCCAATATTCCCCACTGCTGCCTCCCGTAGGAGTTTGGGCCGTGTCTCAGTCCCAATGTGGCCGGTCACCCTCTCAGGTCGGCTACTGATCGTCGGCTTGGTGGGCCGTTACCTCACCAACTACCTAATCAGACGCGGGTCCATCTCATACCACCGGAGTTTTTCACACCGTACCATGCGGCACTGTGTGCTTATGCGGTATTAGCAGTCGTTTCCAACTGTTATCCCCCTGTATGAGGCAGGTTACCCACGCGTTACTCACCCGTCCGCCGCTCAGTCAGTTTAAATTCCATCCGAAAACTTCATTTAAACCGCTTCGCTCGACTTGCATGTGTTAAGCACGCCGCCAGCGTTCATCCTGAGCCAGGATCGAACTCTCAAATTTAAGCAGATAGTCTTTGAAAGCGGTCAGAGATTGGTAGAAAAGTCTGTTGAAAGCTCGCTTTCATAAGGACTTTTTTGCTAATCTATGAACATTTGCGAAGCAAATGGTAGCGAATGAAGCAAAGCTTCATGAGCATACCGCCTGGACCTGCCATTCGGTTCAATCCGGGGTCAAAATCAACTAACTAGCTAATTTTTTTCCCGTTTTACTTGTTGTTTGGTTCGTATACAATTACTTGTATTCGTTCTGAATTTTCTCATTCAAAGCCATCAAACAATGGCTTGTTTTATTAGAATTTTCAGGGTTTTACATACTGTTCAATCTTCTGTTTTCAAAGTGCTTTTGTGTTGCTACCTACTTCGTCGGCAACTCATTTACTATATCATATTGCCGATTTTTTGTCAACAACTTTTTTATTTTTTTCAATCTGTTTTAATTGATTGCCTCTGCGGTCTGTCTCGCACCGGGTCTTTAATATAACATGTCCGTATCATATTGTCAAGGGAATTTGTGCCACTTGTTCAAACAATTTTTTCAGCAATTTGATTACCACTACATATAAGGATTTTTCCTTAATTTCTCCATATTTTGTGGTGGATAAAACAATCTGCAAGCAGAGGCAGTCTCACCTTTGCTTGCAGACTTGTTTTAATTGAATATATGATAGCTACAATTCCCATCTTATATGAAGCCTCGCAATACCCCTAAAACCATGAGATTCAGGAAATTATGGCCATATAAAAAGGACAGCCATTTACTCGCTTCAATCTGCCGGGATAAGGCAAGGCCCCACTCCGTTCCTGAGAAAGCGGTGACCAGCAAACAGGCGATCCATAGAAATACCAATCCCTCCAGTCCTCCCAACAGGGCACCTGCGATCTTATTGATTCCTGACAGAATAGGAAGCCTGGCAATGATATCCAGCCATCTCATGACTAAATTTGAAAACAGATAGATTGCTGCAAAGAGAAGGACAAATCCTGCAGAATTAAGGATCATATCTGCCAGATAGCCTCCAATATAGTCTGTAAACGCCTGAACTCCCAGCATCTGATATACTTCGCTGTTGTTGTTTTCAATGAGAGCGTTCTTGACACTTTGGGGCAGCTTAAGGCTTTCGATCACCGTGCGCTGGACAGAAGGTGCTTCCAAGGCTTCTCCGGAAGGATTTTCTTCCAGCTCCAAACCCATGGATTTTTTCATATTCTCTGAAATGGTTTGCTGAAGGCCTGTTTTTTCCTTTAAAAACCCTGTTACAGTGGGCAGAGAAACCCGGACAATGGTCAGGGATAAGACCACCGCCAGCATTGATACGACCAACCGGATAAATCCTCTGTGATGGCCGTAAAGAACCATTCCTATAAGATAAATTCCTGCCACAACAGACAGCCAGTTCTCCATATAAAACTTCGTCATAATTTGCCTCCTAATGAATCAACTGGATATGCATGCATATCCAGTTGATTCATAAATACAAGGCTGAAAGACATTCTTCTTTCAACCTTCTGCTCCGAATATCAATCGGTTAATAGCGGATGCCACCCCATTTTCATCATTGGTATCGGTTATGTAATCAGCCGCCCCGCGAAGCTCTTTGCTTCCATTTTTCATAGCCACTCCGGTCCCCGCCTTTTTGATCATGGAAAAGTCGTTTTCTCCATCCCCTATGGCCATGGTCTGCTTTCTGCTGATCCCCAAATGGGAAGCCAGTCTTAGGATGGCTTCTCCCTTTGTCGCTCCGAATGCATTGATCTCCAGATTATTGGGTAAGGAGGAAGTGATCAGAACATCGCCCCGTTTCTCCAGCTCGGCCCTAAGTCTGGCACGTTCTTCCATGTTTGGGAAGAACAGATTGATCTTTTCCACAGGCTTATGGTTTTTTTCCACGAATTCTATGATATTGGGATGGACATCCCTGGTCTGGTAGACCATTTCCTGTAATTCGGACGACAGACCATACTCTGCCAGATGTTCATAGAAGCGGGGCTCCGTTATTCCGCGCCTGTCAATGTAGGGATCATACATAACATGGTAGGAATCCACCAGGTTCAAAAGCTCCAAAGCGTGCTCCCAGGACAGCATCTGAGTGTCAATGACCGCATTTTCCTCCATATCCTCGATGACTGCTCCATTGGTGGTAATCGCATAACGGATCCCGGAAATATCTTTTATTTCCGCAGGTATACCATGTACGGTCCTGCCGGTGCATGGAACGATCCAGATTCCTTTTTGAACACATTGGATAAGCGCCTGGCGGTTGGCATCGGGAAGATGCTTTTTACTATCCAGCAGAGTTCCATCTAAATCAATTGCAATGAGTTTAATATCCACGTTTTATACCCCAATTTAATAAATGAAATGTTCCTCTTTTAAAACAAGAAGACCGTCTTTATCATATTTCGTAGAAAACAAACCTTTGATCCGTTTTCCAAGGGACGGCTTTTCTGCGCGGTCAGCTGCTTCTTCGATCAGGCTTTCCGCATTGGCCCTGTTAAGAGGAAGGCCGTCTTCTTCCATGATCTCAATTCTCTCATACAGTGCCAGCATGCTTTTACCGGTAATGCTGCAATCAATCTCATTGGCGTAACGGCAGGCATATTGAGCGAATTCATCAATGTCCATTTCTTCCCCCTGAAACCCTGGACCTTCCTCGTCCCGGACAGACGGACGAAATTCTTCATCCTCTTCATAGAAATCATCGTCTTCATGAACGCCTTCTTCATAGTCACTGTTTTCCCCGTAATTGTTCTCCTGCCAGGAATCGTATTCATAACGATACTCCTGGTTTGCTTCGTAGGATTCTTCCCTCAGTTCTTCTTCCTTAGGGGCAGGGGTGAAAGGTTTGTAAACGGGCGCTTCAGGGACTTTGACCGGTCTTTCTTCCCGTACTGGTTCGCTTATACAGAAAGCCGGAGTTCCTTCTCCGGTTCCAATGCACTCAAACTTACTTGCAAGTAACGGATGCTCCTGGTGCAGAGTTTCCATTTGTTTGGGATTATCAATGAGAACCACGATCATTCCGCTGGTATCCCGGTCCATCAATTCATTTAATTCAGTCAGGGCTTCCCGGGTCAGATCTCCGGCTTCCTCGATGATAAGGTCTTTTCCGGCCAGCCTGTCTGCGGAAGCCAATACTCCCCGTTTTGACAGTTTGGAGCCGTTGATCTTTGCCACAGGATTCTTTACTCCGCTTTCATTGTGAATCTGTTTTAAGGCTTCTACAGCCATTTGAAGTCCTTTTTCAGGGGTTCTCGCTTCTATCATGAGATGATTCTGAACCGGTGTTTCCTCCGACTCGTCTTCCTCTCCTTCATACAGATCTTCAAACTCCAGGCTTTCCTCATCGCCAAAATTCCGGAAGTCCTGATTCCAGGCCGGAGCGTCCTCTTCCGAGGCCTGGTTTAAAGATGCGTAAGGCGTCTCTGTAACTTCTTCCTTCTCATAATAGGATTCATCCGGCTGATCATAATCGTTTTCCTCATAACCATAATCATCCTCCGGCTGGTCATCGGATTCCTGGAAACCTTCGGATGTGATCGCGGACAGTTGTCCGGCATCATCAGGTTTTTCATATTCTATTTCTCTGTCATACTGCCCTTCCAAGGAGGATTCTTCCATTCCAGGACCTTCCGGCTCCTCTTCCTCAAAAACAGGCTCCGGGTGATGGAAAAGAGAGTCTTCATTTTCAGACGCGTATATGCCTCTGGTTCCCGGCATTGGGGTTATGGGACTGCCCACTCTCCGGATATCCTCCAGCACTCTGGTGTGTTCCAGCCTGGATTCTTCCTGAATTATGGGTTCTTCATAGGAGATCCTGGACATTTCCCTGGCCAGGTTTTCCTGAACCGCGGCATCTTGAAGCCTTGCTTCCAGATTATCCTCCATAGGGTTCTCTCCAAACGTCATAACCGTCTCCGGTTCTTCCTCATAATATTCTTCTTCAGGCTCCGGTTCCGGGCTTGGCCTTTTTCCGGCGCTGTACTCCTGTTCAACCGCCCGCAGCTTGGCCTCGTATTTGTCCCGGTTCTCCACCAGATCCATCTGGTAGTTGGTGAGCGGTGCATACTGTATTTTTAAATCCATGGCCTTGTCCACATATTTTCCAAGGCCAAACATCAGCATGATCCGGTCGCAGGTTTCCACACAGCGGTCGGGCATACCTGCAAGGCTGTACAGTTCTGCCAGCTCATACAGCCATTTTTCATCCAGTTCCACACTGGTGTAGGATTCCAGGGAATGGATGAGCTGCTGGGCAGGGGCTCCTTTTGCTTTTAAAATCATATAGCGAAGAAGCTGCTGTCTTGGATCGTCAGAAGCCAGGTCGCCAAATTCCTTATAATAGGCTTCCGCCTCTTCAATATTTCCTTCTTTGATCGCCAGCTCTGCCAGCTTATAAAGCAGACGTTTCCCAATGGGAGCGCGTTCGAAAGCCTGGAGAAGGATATCCTTGGCCTCCTGGTAATCCTCATTTTTCTCGTAAACCATGGCAACCATGGATAGCAGATTGGTATTGCGGACTCTCTTCCAGTCTATTGTGTCGGCTATTTTCATAGCCGTCTCATAGTCGTTTTTGCCGACCAGTTTTTTAATCTGTTCAACCTTTATATTAAACTCGTACTTATCCATTATTTGTCTCCTAATGAATCAAGCGGATATGCGTGCATATCCAACTGATACAATATTCAAGGCTGAAAGATGTGTTTCTTTCAACCTGCATCTCCTAACAAGGCAAATGAGCTACAGTTCCACCCGGCCTTCCAGGGCCCGTAACAATGTCACCTCATCTATGTACTCTAAGTCTCCTCCAACGGGAACTCCGCTGGCTATACGGGTGACTCTGATTCCTGTGGGCTTGATCAGCTTGCTGATATACATGGCTGTCGTCTCCCCCTCAAGGCTGGAATTGGTTGCAATGATCACCTCTTCCACATCTCCCTGCAGTCTCTGCATCAGTTCCTTCAGCTTTATGTCGCCAGGTCCGATTCCCAGCATGGGGGAGATAGCCCCGTGCAGGACGTGATAAACGCCTTCGAACTTTCCTGTTTTTTCATAAGCAGCTAAGTCCCTGGTGTCTTCCACTACCATGATCACCTTGTGATTGCGTTTTTCGCTCTGGCAGATGGGGCACAGCTCCTGATCCGTCAGGGTAAAGCATTCCTTGCAGTAGCGTACATTTCGTTTTGCTTCTGTAATGGATGAGGCAAGACCTGCCACTTGTTCTTCCGGCATGTTAATGATATGAAACGCCAGTCGCTGTGCGGATTTACTGCCAATGCCAGGAAGTCTGGACAGCTCTTCAATTAATCTTGTTATCTGACTGCTGTAGTAATTCATAATCAGAACGGAAAGCCTCCGCCTAACCCGCCAAGACCGCCGGTGAGCTTAGCCATGGCAGAGCTGTTGTCCTCTTCCATCTGACGGAACGCCTCATTGGTAGCCGCCATGATCAGATCTTCCAGCATCTCAATATCATCCGGATCCACTACTTCCTGGGATAATTTAACCGCAGTCACTTCTTTTTTGCCTGAAACAGTGACTGATACAGCTCCGCCGCCTGCTGCAGCCGTATATTCCTTTTCCTCCAGCGCCTTTGTTGTTTCTTCCATCTGACGCTGCATCTTCTGAGCCTGCTTCATTAAATTATTCATATTGCCAGGCATTGCGCCTGGAAAACCGCCACGTTTTGCCATGGTGTGTATCCTCCTGCTATCTTTATGATTTTTAGTCTTCTATTGTTATATCCATTAAAATATTGGTTTTTAATTCCTCATCGCTGACATAGATGGTGTCAGACCGTTCCCCTCCGCCCCGGAGCCTTGTCTTAAAGGTTATGGACTTCTGGTAATGGTCTTCCACATACCGTTCAATCTCTGCAACGGTCGAATCCCTGCTTCCGATCATGTAATTGCTCTGATCGGTAAAGACAACGCAAAGACAGCTCTCTCCTGCAGGTTCTACCACTGTATCCCGGAAGCTGGCCCGGATAGGCCCTCCCAGTTCCCGAATGATTTTCCCCCATTCGCCCCGGATCATATTTAAATCCTCTAACTGGCCTTTGGGAAGGGCCACCCTTTCTGCGGGAGTTAATTGGGGGACAGGGGCACTGCTGCCGTCTTTTCCTTCGTCCCCGTTTAAGACTGGCAAAGGTGCAGTTCCTATGATGCCGTTTTCCAGCTGCTTTTCTATACTGCTGATCCGCTGAAGTATGGAATCTAAATTCTGTTCCATCTGGGGGCGGGTCAGTTTGATCAGGGCAACCTCGATGAGGACCCGTTTCTGGAAAGCATAGCGGAGCTGATTGGACAAATCCGAAAATATCCGGATATACCGCAGAAGCGTCTCGTTGTCCGTACGCTTGCTGTCCTCTTTTAACAGGTTTTGATTCTCCGTTGACATATCCAGAAGATTTTCCCCGTTGTCCACGGATTTTAATATTAAAAGGTTTCTTAAATACCAGATAAAATCAATGACAAACTGGCCTAACTCCCGGCCCTGGATCACCAGCTCTTCCAGACAGGTGATGCAGTCTTTTGTCCGGTTTTCCACGATCGCCTGAAACAAGGTTCCAAACACGGTGATGTCCACAGCTCCCAGCACATCCAAAACATTATCATAGGTAAGAAGCTCTCCGTAATGAAAGGCAATACACTGGTCTAAAAGGCTTAAGGCATCACGCAATGCGCCGTCAGCGGCCTTGGCAATATAAGTAAGGGCCCGGTCTTCCACCTGAATATGTTCTGCAGCCGTCAGCTCTTTTAAATGCTCTACAATGGTCTCCACCGTAATGCGTTTAAAGTCATACCTCTGGCACCGGGAAAGGACCGTCACCGGGATCTTCTGGACTTCCGTAGTCGCCAGAATAAAGATTACATAGGATGGAGGTTCCTCCAGAGTCTTTAACAGTGCATTAAATGCTCCTGTGGAAAGCATATGAACCTCATCGATAATATAAACCCGGTACTTGCCTTCTGTGGGAGGATACTGGACTTCATCCCTTATCTCCCTGATATTTTCTACGCCGTTATTTGACGCAGCATCGATTTCCACCACATTGAGAGAAGCACCGGCTGCGATATTCTTACAGGTCTGGCATTCCCCGCAGGGACTTCCGTCCACCGGGTGTTCACAGTTGACCGCTTTTGCAAATATCTTGGCAATACTGGTCTTACCGGTTCCTCTTGTTCCGCAAAACAGATATGCATGTCCGATACGCCCGGCTACTATCTGGTTTTTCAATGTCTGTACGATATGGTCCTGGCCTTTTACATCTGAAAAGGAAGGCGGACGCCATTTCCGATACAATGCCGTATATGACATGCCTGTTAACTCCTTATTCGTCGCCGAAGCTGATGCCTATCATCTTGGCTTCCTCAACAATAGAGCTTTTCGGATCGACGGTTTTTAATTTTCCGGCTACATCGGCTAAGGGGACTTTAACAATATCATTGTTATCCACCGCTACCATATATCCGTATTCTTTGTTATTTATGAGCTTTGCTGCTTCTGCCCCAAGCCGGGTGGAAAGCACTCTGTCATAAGGACATGGGTCGCCGCCCCTCTGCATATGGCCTGGTACGGTGACCCGTACTTCCTGTCCGGTGCGCTCCGTGATCTGAGCTCCGATTTCATATGCCACAGAAGGGTAAACCACTCCGCTCTTCTTTTTTTCTTTTAATTCTTTTTTCGTCAGACAGGCATCTTCCTTGGAAATTGCCCCTTCTGCCACGGCGAGAATGGAAAATCTTTTGCCGTTTTTAGTTCTGGTTTTTAATGCTTCCACAACGATATCCAGATCATAGGGAATCTCCGGAAGCAGGATGATATCAGCCCCGCCTGCAATCCCCGCATACAGGGTGAGCCAGCCCACCTTGTGTCCCATGACTTCCACAATAAAGACTCGTCCATGGGAAGCCGCTGTTGTATGAATGCAGTCAATGGCATTGGTTGCCACATTGATGGCGCTTTGAAAACCAAAGGTAGTGTCGGTTCCCCACAAATCATTATCAATGGTCTTTGGAAGGGATACTACATTCAGCCCCTCCTCCCGAAGGAGATTGGCTGTTTTCTGGCTCCCATTGCCTCCTAAAACCACCAGGCATTCCAGTTTCATCTTACGATATGTGTGCTTCATTGCTTCCACCTTATCAAGACCGTTCTCGTCAGGTGTACGCATAAGTTTAAATGGCTGTCTGGAGGTACCGAGAATAGTCCCGCCCTTTGTCAGGATTCCGGAAAATTCTTCCGGTTTCATCACACGGTAGTTCGCATAAATCAGCCCTTTGTAACCGTCCTCAAATCCAACGATCTCAATATCACCGCATAACCGGTACAGTGCCTTGGCCACGCCGCGCATGGTTGCATTCAGGCTCTGACAGTCGCCTCCGCTTGTAAGCATTCCAATTCTTATCATAAAAGCACACCTCTTTTTGATTCGATTTGTCATTGGGAAATAGGTAGTATTATACCCATTTTATAATTATAATACAAAGGGGAATGCGGGGCAAGGGAAAACTTTATTTCATAAGAAATGTAAGAAAATATTAAAAATGGGAATTGCAGATTGCAAAAGACACCGCAAAGCAGTTTTTTGCTCTCCGGCGTCTGAAAATTCTTTATATTTAATCCGTGCGTCTCACTTTGAACCGCTATCACAGGCGTTACCCTGACAGTTAGCTCGGTCCAGGCACCCTCACGGCACACAGAAGGTTCCACTTAGTGCTGCTGCATTCCTGCCCTGACACGGTTCATGAAGATCTGTTGCGTAAGACCCAAACGTCATCGCCACTTATCAGGGGCAGCCCTGCAATAGACGGCCCTGGGTGAGACATCACCCCTGCTAGAGCGGATTGCAGGTACAGGGCACCGCTATCTCCCCGGCTGCACGGAAACTTTATGACATGTTTTGTTTTAATCGCACTTTAGTATACATGGAAAAGAGCAGGTTGTCAAGGAGTTATGGGGGATTTGCCTTCCAGTTTCTTCTTGTTATTTTCTCTCAGTTCTTTGAAAAAACGCTTCATCATCTGGGAGCACTCTTCTCCCAGAACCCCTGTTTCCGTTTCCACCTGATGGTTAAAGCCTTCCTCGTGAAGCATATCAAGCACCGATCCTGCACAGCCTGCCTTTGCATTCATGCAGCCCATGACGACTTTGGGTATCCTTGCCTGGACAATGGCTCCTGCACACATGGGACAGGGTTCCAGGGTCACATACATGGTGCAGCCTTCAAGTCTCCAGTCCCCTATTTTTCTGCACGCTTTGCGGATGGCATTTATTTCTGCATGGGATAAAACATTTTTATCAATGGTACGGCGGTTGTATCCCCTGGCAATGATCTTATCTTCATGAACAATGACACAGCCGATGGGAACCTCGCCTAAGGCGCCCGCCTTTTCAGCTTGTCTGATTGCTGCACGCATATATTTTTCATCAATGGTCATTCTCGTTCCTCTTTGCTTTTTATATTTCCTGCCACATTATCCTGACATATAAGGATAGCCCTTCTTTCCAGTGCTTTCCAGATAAAAAGGAATTCCCCAAAAGTATCTTAACATATTTTGGGACACAAAAAGATATACTCCGGGCTTTTTCATGTGATATACTGGTATAGTATATCACGAAACAAAGGAATGGTGAAGGTATGAAACTGTGCGGTCTTCAAAAAACAACGCTTCTGGACTTTCCCGGTCATGTGGCTGCCACGATCTTTCTGGGCGGCTGCAATTTCCGCTGCCCCTTCTGCCATAACAGTGAGCTGATCGGCAGTGAGGCAAAGTCAGAATTCAGTGAGGAAGAAATTTTAAGCTTTTTAAGGAAACGAAAAGGGATTTTAGAAGGGGTCTGCATCACAGGGGGAGAACCCACCCTGTCTGAGGATTTGGAGGCCTTTATCCGTAAAATACGGGAACTGGGGTATCTCATCAAGCTGGATACCAACGGTTACCGGCCGGAGGTTTTAAAAAGGCTGGTTTTAAACGAACTCCTGGACTATGTGGCAATGGACATTAAAGCCGGCAGGGAGAATTACTCCAGGGCTGCAGGCGTATGGAACATAAAAATAAAAAATATTGAGGAAAGCGCCGCCTTTTTACTTGGGGGAATCCTTCCTTTTGAATTCCGTACCACAGCGGTAAAAGGAATCCACAGCCTGGAGGATTTTATGGATATCGGAGATTGGCTGGCAGGCTGTCCCCATTATTATCTGCAGAATTATGTGGATTCGGACCAGGTTTTATGCCCAGGCTTCCAGTCTTTTTCCAGGGAAGAACTGGACAGCTTTATAAATGTCTTAAAGCCCCTGATTCCCAACGCCATGCTTCGGGGCGTTGATGATTAATGGGGACATGCCGATAGGGGGGCTTAAATCAGCCCCCTAATTTTATATCGGTATACCAGAATCCAAATCTGCCGTCTTCCATCGGCTGATCTTTGGACAGCACGAAATTTGGAAAACCAAACATAGAAGCCATGTATCGCTCATTGCTGTAATAATGTCCGGGTATCCCCAGAAGGTAACGGGGCATTCCACTTGGGTTTAACAGCTTTGCCAGGATTAAGTAGCGGTAATTATAGTATCCATGCAGAAGAAAGCTGTTATTTCCATAGACCCAGGTGTCTCTTGGAAGGATACCGATATCCTGGGGTTTAATGGTGAGAATTTCGCAGCCATCTTCATAATCAAATGCCAGAATCCTTGTATGTTCTCGTTTCAGCTTCTCCCAGATTAAATCATGGGGAGCTTCGTCCTGGTCTTCATTTTGGCGCAGGCGCTCTAATTCATCCGGATTTCCCAGCTCTGGCCGGACCTCCGGATTGCTCCTGTCTTCACTTATCACAGCATCTGCCCGGTATAAGATCGTATCCCCAGCCATATCCTCGTCACTGCAGGGATATGGTTCACTGATTACCGGTTCTTTCTCCTGGACATCCACTGCTTCCCTGGCTCCCTGCACTTCTTCCTCTTCCTGCATTTCGCCCTGAATGTCTTCCTGTCCGGCATTTTCCCACTCTCCGGGACCCGATTCTTCCACAGATTGTACTATATCCTGCATAGCTTCCGGCATTGGTTCCTCTGCTTCGGGCCAGTCAGCCTGCTGCTGTGCATCCATTGATGTGGATGCTTCTGTTGATGTAAATGCGTCCGTTGGCATGGATGTTTCCGCCGGTATAAATGCTTCTGCAGGTATGAATGCTTCTGCAGGTATGAATGCTTCCGCCGGTATCGCTGCTTTTGCCGGCATGTATGCTTCCGCTGACATAAACGCTTCCGCTGGTATGGCTTCTCTAGCAGGTATGAATGCTTCCGCCGGTATCGCTGCTTTTGCCGGCGTGTATGCTTCCGCTGACATAAACGCTTCCGCTGGTATGGCTTCTCTAGCCGGTATGAATGCTTCCGCCGGTATGGCTGTTCCTGCCGGCGTGTATGCTTCCGCTGACGTGAACGCGTCCGCTGGCATGGCTGACTCCGCTGGCATGAATGCTTCCGCTGGTATAAATGCTTCCGCTGGTATGGCCGTTTTTATTGGTTTAGTTGCTTCCGCGGGTGTGGCTGCTTCCGCTGATTCGAAGGCCTCCATAAATGTGGATGCATCCGGCTCTGTATCCGGCTCCCCGGCTTCTTCTGGCTGCGCCTCTGCTTCCTCCGTATGCTGAAGCTCTTCTTCAGCCACCTCTGCATCATCCGAAATGACTTGTTCCTGTTCCACATCCTCTGATTCCGCATTTACCAATTCTTCCCCAGCCGGCACGGCAGAATCCGCAGCTTCGTCATCCGGACTCTGACTTTCCGCCTCCAGATTCTCTGTCTGCAAATCTTCCTCTTCCGGCAGTTCCTGTTTTTCTGGGACCGGTGCAGCTTCCTCTTCCTCCCGGTCATTGGAAGAAGCCTCCATTGTTTTTTCCTCATGGGAAACTTCTGTCTGGGCAGTCTCCCGGGATTTATCAGGCTCCAGCGGAAATTCTTCCTCGATCTCACGTACCGCCCGTTTTATCTGTTCTTCTGAAATAACGGCCTGTTCCTTCACGGAAACCATTTTGGCCGTACTCTCTAAATCGACTTCCGCCGCATGGGCAACGGCATCTTCCCAAATGGTCGTGTAGGAACGCCATGTATTTTTTACATCATGGATGGTCAGTCCAAAGCACTGTTCCATATTAATTCCGGAGTGTTCTATATCGCTTGCCGATACCACAGTCCTGAATTCGCCGGAACCGCCGCGTATAAAAATATTGCCCAGGAATATTTCCTGGTCTGCGGCTAATAAGTACACTCCAATATCATTGCCGCCCACATATATCCTTTTGACACTGACCGTAATCTTGCACTGGACCCCTCTCGTTTCTATCTTGGCAAATCCGATGTTTTTTCCTTTGACTGCGCCTTCATAGGCATAAATATATGAGATTAGTCTTCGATAATTAGGCATGCCATCACTCCTTTATAATTATTTTATGCAAAATGCCATTGCATCTATGACACAAAAATGTTATCCTAGTGAAAAGAATATAATAAAATTTTTTTCGAACGTATGGAGGGATAAAGAAATGAAGCTTTATCGCGCAAAAGACTACAATGATATGAGCCGTAAGGCGGCTAATATTATTTCTGCCCAGATCATTATGAAACCGAACTGTGTTTTGGGACTGGCTACCGGTTCCTCGCCTGTCGGCACCTATAAGCAGCTGGTGGAGTGGTATAATAAAGGAGATTTAGACTTCTCCCAGGTAAAGACCGCAAATCTGGATGAATACAAAGGGCTTACCAGGGAAAATGATCAGAGCTATTATTATTTTATGCGTGAAAATCTTTTCCGCCATGTGAACATTGACGAAGCAAACACCAATATTCCCAATGGAACGGAAACAGATGCCAATAAAGAGGCTGCCCGCTATGAAGAAGTGATCAAAGGCCTGGGCGGCATTGATTTACAGCTTTTAGGTCTCGGACACAACGGTCACATCGGTTTTAACGAGCCTTCCGATATATTCCCAAAGGATACCCACATTGTGGATCTTCAGGAAAGCACCATCGAAGCCAACAAGCGTTTCTTCGCATCCATTGACGAGGTTCCCCGCCAGGCATATACCATGGGTATCGGCACCATCATGAGAGCCAGGAAAATCCTGCTGATCATCAGCGGAGCCGACAAAGCGGACATTCTTTATGATGTAATCTGCGGTCCGGTCACCTCCCGTGTTCCGGCATCCATTTTACAGCTTCATCCGGATGTTATCATCGTTGCAGACGAAGCAGCACTTACCAGAATGGAAAACTTCTAAGCACAGTCTTTTATTTTTTTTACTGTCAAATAATATGATTGCTTTTGCCCGGCTGCTACCTGCACCGGGCATTTTTTTCTTTTTCAGAAGGCACTTTTTAAGGGGATAAAGCCGGAATTTCCCTTTAGCCGGCGGGAAAATTAACGGTTGGATTTTTTCAGAAAATGGTGTAGAATGAGTGTAAAACGTAAGATAAGGAGACGGTAAATATGGCATATACATTTACAAAAGATTTGGAAACCGGAAATCAATTAATTGATTCCGAGCATCGCCAGCTGATCGATGCGGTCAATAACCTGCTCGCCGCCTGCGCTACAGGCAAGGGCCGTGCGGAACTGGCTAATACGACCAAATTTTTGCAGGACTATACTGCAAAGCATTTCGGCAATGAGGAAATGCTTCAGCTTCAGTATCAGTATCCGGATTATGTAAACCACAAACGTTATCACGAAGACTTCAAAAAGGTGGTGGCCGGAATCTGTTCTAAGCTTGACAAAGATGGCCCGTCCATAATCCTTGTAGGTGAAGTCAACAGCGCCATTGCCGGCTGGCTGATCACCCACATTAAAAAGGAAGATGCAAAAGTAGCCGCTCACATTAAAAGCAGATCTTAATCTCTTGAAGAAGAAGCAAAGGAAGGTACATGATTATGAAAGATCCAAATTGCGCATACTGTATGAAGGGAGAACTTGTTGCCAAATTCGGCTATCCCATATGCGAAATGGAAACAGGATTTTTATATTTATTTAAAGAGCAGAGTAAGAAAGGCAGAGTCATCCTGGCTTATAAAGATCACGTCAGCGAACTGGTGGACATTGAGGCTGAGGAAAGAAATGCCTTTTTTGCCGATGTTGCCAGGGTTTCCAGGGCTGTTCATAAAGTGTTTAACCCGGATAAGGTAAATTACGGCGCTTACGGCGATACAGGCTGCCACCTTCATATGCACATCGTTCCGAAATACAACGGAGGGGATGAATGGGGAAGTACCTTTGCCATGAACCCGGACAAGGTATATTTAACGGATAAGGAATACGAGGAAATGGCTGCTGCTATCCGGGCAGCATTGTAGAAAGAAACCATATTCATGAAGAGGAGGCCGGATCATGCTGGATGAAATCAGGACACAGGCCGCAATGGCCGCAAAAGAACTGTTGGAAGCTGCACATTTAAATGAGAAAGATTTAGTCGTCATCGGCTGCTCCTCCAGTGAGATCTCCGATCACAGAATCGGTTCCCATTCCAGCGCGGAAATCGGGCAGACAGTATTTTCCGCCATCTACGAGGTTTTTCAGGCCCAGGGAATATACGTTGCCGCACAGTGCTGCGAACATTTAAACCGGGCTTTGATCCTGGAAAAAGAGGCGGCAACGCTCTATGGCTATGAGCCGGTCAATGTGATGCCCCAGCTAAAAGCCGGCGGCTCCTTTGCCACTGCGGCTTACCAGACTTTACAATGTCCGGTGGCGGTGGAGTCCATTAAAGCACATGCCGGCATTGATATCGGGGACACCCTGATCGGAATGCACTTAAAGGCCGTGGCTGTTCCGGTCCGCATTAAAACCCGCTACATCGGCTCCGCCCATGTGGTCACCGCCCGTACCAGGCCGAAATATATCGGCGGTGCCCGTGCCTGCTATAACGATTCCATGGGATGAACAGGAGAGGCGAGAGCAGGGATTTAGAACATCAGCAGGCTTTCACTGGAATTTATTAATGTAAAAAACCGCGTCTTGAAACAGCTTTTACAGCTCAGTCAAGATGCGGTTTTTATTTGTTTTTAAGCTATTTCATAACCGTTCTCTGGTCTCAGCCACTATTCCATGGTGGCATGTGTAAAGAACCAGTAACCGTATGAAGAGTGCCATGTGCCCTTTAATTCAGGCTTCTGCAGATAGAAATCGCTGGAATATACAAGAGGGGAAATCGCTGCGTCTTCCATAATCATCTTTTCTGCTTCATGAAGCTTCTCATAATGCTCGGTCTTATCAGCCGTATCACGGGCCTGGCTTAATAAGCTGTCCACCTCAGGATTAGAATACTTTCCATCGTTGTTTCCGCTTTCTGAGGTGAATAAGTTCAGCATGTTGGAAGGATCGTCATAGTCATATACCCAGCCTCCGCGGGCAATCTGGAAATCACCGGCCCGGCGGGTTGGTGCAAAGGTAGACCATTCAACGATTTTAATAT
This sequence comes from Lacrimispora indolis DSM 755, assembly GCF_000526995.1. Taxonomy (NCBI): domain Bacteria; kingdom Bacillati; phylum Bacillota; class Clostridia; order Lachnospirales; family Lachnospiraceae; genus Lacrimispora; species Lacrimispora indolis. The sequence goes on from NZ_AZUI01000001.1 coordinate 1,637,540, forward strand.
CCATTCTCACGCCCAGTTCGTTCCATGCGCTCTGTAAATACTCGGCAACCGGCTTATTGTAACCGGCTTCATTGGTCATGTACTCGATCACAGGGAAACCTTCTCCGTTTGGATAGCCTGCTTCTGCCAGAAGTTCTTTGGCCTTTTTAAGGTCTTCCTCATAGTTGCTCACATTAAAGTAATCGCCGCCGTTGTTCTTTCTGGTGACTTCTTCAAAGGAAGAACCTGGTTCCACATCAGAAATGCCAGGGCCTACAAAGTTTGTCGCCGGTAAAACGGTTCCGGCCATTACGGTATTGGCAATATAATCACGGTCAACTGCAAGGCTTAATGCACGGCGAACCAGGGCATTGTCAAAGGGTGCCTTTTTTACGTTGAAAATCGTATAAGAAGTGGCCATACGAGGATCCAGATGATAATCCGGTGTTCCCTGAAGACTTGGGATCTCATCAGTAGGAATATCCTTGATCATCATAACCTCTCCTGTACGGTATGCGCTGTATGCAGCATTGGCATCTTCCATAAGGACAAATTTTAAGGTATTTAAGGTTACACTTTCTGCATCCCAGTAATTTTCATTCTTAGCAAAGGTGATGTGGGAGCCTGGTACCCATTCAATCATCTTTAAAGGTCCGTTGGATATATAAGTATCAGGAGTTAAGGACCACTGGTCGCCCTTTGCCTCAACCACATCCTTTTTCACGGGAACCATGGTTGCATGAGTAACAATTTTATCAAAATAAACGCAGGGAGACGCCAGCTCCACTACAAAGGTTTTCGCATCAGGTGCAGACACAGCCAGGGCATCGGTGTTTCCTGCCGCTGTTTCTTCATATCCTTTTACCATGGAAAGCATGTCTGCTGCATAAGGAGCTGCCGTGGCAGGATCTGCCAGATGTTTCCAGGAATATACAAAGTCTTCTGCAGTAAGGTCAGAGCCATCGCTCCATTTTAAGCCATCCCGTAAATGGAAGGTATAAGTAAGTCCGTCATCACTCACATCATAGGATTCTGCCTGTCCGGGAATAATGTTATTATCCTGATCAAAGGTCAGAAGTGTCTCAAATGCGTGAAGGATCATATTGGCAGCATCCGCCGTGGTGTTTAAGGCCGGATCAATGGTTTCCGGGTCAGGCCCGATCTGTACTGACAGGTCAAGACCTCCTGCTGTGGTATTTCCTGCCGCTTCTGTTTTTTGTGTTTCGCCGCCTGTTGTACCGGACTTGCCGGAACCGCCGCATGCTGTCAGGATCATCCCTGAAGCAAGGACTGCCGCTAATACAAGCGCCATCTTCTTCATATCTTTTCCTCCATATCTTTTTTATTTTTGCGTCCGTCTATCACAGACAACGCAAGCTCTAGCATACCACAGAAAGAGGGTTCTTGCAACGAGGAAAATTTTTACACTCTCCTTATTCTGCGCAGTGTTACCATGATAAAGCAGTAAAGGGCCAGGCATTTCCGGATAGGGAAATGTCTGGCCCAAGAGGACATTTATGTCTTTTATCAGCGGTATGAGGTCTGAACTGCTTTCATTAAAACCTTAGGATCCTTCACGTAAGGAGTGACCGGACAAATCTTCTTATTCACTCCCATGAGGGTGTAAACAGCGATCCTGGCTGCCCGGACTGAGTATTCCTCGGTAAATACCATATCTTCCGGAATCTCCACAAACTGGCTTACCAAAGCGAAGTTGGTGGAGCCGGCCGGAACCACCTTTGGGCGGTCTGTCATCTTACGTGGCTGGAACTGGGCATCAACGTAAGGCATCATGCAGGGAATGACATTGACCACGTCTGCCAGGATCTCATCCTTACGGTTTTCCATGTGAAGATGGTGAAGAAGCTCGATGAGCATCTCTTCTCCTGTGCAGTCCTTCATAGGCTTTTTCACATAATCCCCTTCACGGTCCGTATAAAGCCCGTATCCCCAGAATATGGTCTGATCCATTGGCTGATTGATGAAATGAGGCTGGGCAGCCACAACAATGCTCATCAGCCAGCTGGAGTCCTTAAAGGTCATGAGCGCTCCGCTTCCGGGCACATTGCCGGAATAGTTCTCGATCAGCTTAAGGAGCTTATTTCCCCGGCTTGTTACGGTAAAGCTCTCCCAGTTGGTTTCATGAACATCTCCAAAGAAGGGGTAGGGATTTCCAAGACCGGTCTTTTTTGCGGATACCTTGCTCCACAATTCCCCTGATATTGGCCTTAAAACAGGCTCCGGAGCAGGAGTATGAAGGTCTCCTAAGGTTGCGCTGTCAGTCATGCAGGCATTGGTCATAATACAGATATCCCCGTCCTGAAGCTCAATGGTTCTTTCTATTCCATTATCCTTTAAGTGAAGCACCTTTGCCGTGATTCCGTCTCCATCGGCAAAATCTATATCAGTAACAACACAGTTTTCTGCAAAGACAACTCCCTGCTTTCTTAAATAGTTTTCCAAAGGACGGATCACACTGTCATACTGGTTTAAAGGAGTTCTTGTTACTCCTGCCAAAGTCTCGATCCTTGAAAACTCCAGGATCATCCGGCGCATGTAGCGGCGGAATTCAAAAAGGCTGCTCCATTTCTGGAACGCAAAGGTGGTCTGCCACATATACCAGAAATTCGTGGTAAAGAAATGAGGCATGTCTGCAAACCATTCTTCAATGGTCATATCATCCAGTTTTTCTTCCGGCGTGTTCATAAGCTTTAACAGGGCCATGCGTTCCTGCTGGGTAAATCCCATGCTCTTTACGTCAAGGATGGTTCCATCTTTGTCCACCAGCCTGGCCTTTGCATGGGTCGGATGAGCATGGTCAAAGCTTAAAATCTCTTCGGTCACGCTTCTGGCAGGGTTATTTAAAGAAGGAATGGAACCAAACAGTTCCCAGAAATTTTCGTAAGTTTCTTCATTCAGCATACGTCCGCCGCGGCATACAAAACCTTTTTCAGGGGTACCGATGCCGTCATTGCTTCCTCCCAGGATGTGCATCCCTTCAAAAATCGTGATCTGCTCTCCCGGCATGTTGCAGTCACGTATGAGATAAGCAGCTCCTGCCATGCTTCCCAGACCGCCGCCGACAAAATATGCTTTTCCTGAGGTCTGGCCGCTTCCCTCTGGCCTCATGGTTTCTTCCTTCTTTAAATCCATTTGCTTTTTTGAATAATCATAGGCCTTTTTTGCGGCAACTCCTGCCGCAGTTGCCGCAGCTCCCCATGCAAGCACTTTTCCGAAATTATTTTTTCCTCTCATATGCAACGCTCCATTCTATGAATTGTGATAACTGATTCGCTTGATACGCTTATATTATCATACTTCATTTTATCCGTCACCATACATGGTTTTTCAGTTGTATAAAAAAACGACATCAGGTCAATGATGTCGGAAAACCAGACAATTTTTCAGTTTTGTCTATGGGTTTTTTGCTTATCTTCTTTTAAAATGAATATAGTTAAAAAGGAGGGCTTTTTATGTCAGCCATCATACACAAACATATCCGGGAGTCCGTCCTGAAAACAGCGCTACTCCATCAGTTAAGAAACGGACAGAAATCACCGGAGCGGACCGCCCGTAACCTAGAAGAGCTGCTGCAAAAATTCAATCCCATATCCGCAGAGCTTTTTTCTTATTCTGATCTGGTTTCTCTTATTAAAAGCTGTTCCTGGGAAGAATGTCTGGATATTATCATGCATAAGCTTTCTTAAAACTCTGCCTGGCTCCTGAGGTAAGCGGCCCGCTCCGCAGCCCTGGCCAGGCTTTTTAAACGTTCCGCCACCAGCCGCGGCTCCGTTTTCATTCCCTTTTCTGCCCAGTCAACGATGATCCCGCAGATGCCATATGCAAAAAATTCCGCATCAAAATCCCGTTCCTCTTTTGTGAGCTTCTTCTTTTCATCCAGCTTTAAAATCGCTTCGGAAAACAGGGCCTTTGCCATCTCAAACAAATAACTTTCAAAGGTATGCTCCTGTTCTTTTATGGTATTCATATAAAAGGTTCTTTCTTCCTCCATATTTTGAAGCAGTTCAAAAATCTTCTGATCCCAGTTTTCAAGGGTGATGTCATCTGCTATTTTTGCAAAGTTCTCATTATAATAGATCCAGCTTAAAAGCTCATATTTATCCTGAAAATGGTAATAAAAAGTCTGCCGGTTTAACCCCCATACGGACGTGATGTTGGATATGGATATCTTATCAAAGGGCTTTTCCCTGCATACCTGTTTTAAGGCTTCCGCTATTGCGCGTTTTGTGATCAGCGAATCCGACATAGGGCCTCCTGTTCTATTACTGTTTCATTCCTGTAAAATAGTTGCTTAAGGAAGCAAACTGCTCCAGGGTCAATGCCTCTCCCCGCACCGAAGGACCAAGTCCCAGGCTTTCAATCGCTTCGGCGATTTGTTCCTTTGTATAGGGGACTTCCGGAGAATTATTTAAGCCGTTTTGAAGGGTTTTTCTTCTCTGATTAAAGGAAGCCCGGATCAGCCGGAACATAAGCCCTGGATCCTCTGCCTTTACGGGCGGTTCCTTGTGGCGGGTCAGGCGGATGACCGCAGACCCTACGCTGGGACGGGGCATGAAGCAGTTAGGCGGAACATTTGCCACTATATAAGGCTCTGCATAATACTGGACTGCCAGGGAAAGGGCGCCGTAATCCTTGGAGCCCGGCCCTACCTGCATGCGGTCCGCCACTTCTTTTTGGACCATGACCGTGATATTGTCAATAGGAACCTTGTTTTCAAACAGGCCCATGATGATGGGGGTCGTGATATAATACGGCAGATTTGCCACCACCTTAATGGGGCGTCCGCTGTTATACTGTTCTGTTATCTGATTGATGTCAACCTTAAGGATATCATCATGAATAACCGTCACATTTTCATATTCCCCCAGGGTCTCTTTGAGAATGGGGATTAAGTTGGAATCAATCTCCACTGCCACTACATGTCTGGCGCTTTCAGCCAGATACTGGGTCATGGTGCCGATTCCCGGCCCGATTTCCAGGACGCAGTCATCCTTTGTCACGCCTGCTGCAGCTATGATCTTATCCAATACATGGGTGTCTATTAAAAAATTCTGTCCGAATTTCTTCTGGAATGCGAATTCATACTTTTGAATGATCTCAATAGTTTTTTGGGGATTTCCCAGTTTCGCCATGCCTGTCCTCCGTTTTCCTTTATAGCTGTTCCTTTATTCTGTATAGCTTTTTGGCATTCTGATTGGTGATTTCAATAACCGTTTCCTCTGGGATCCCCTTGATGATACTGATCTCCTGCACCACATAGGGAAGATAAAGGGAAGAATTCCGCTTTCCTCTGTTGGGAGCGGGGGCCAGATAAGGGCAGTCTGTTTCCAGGACCAGCTGTTCCATGGGCATGTACTCCACCACCTCTTTAAGCTTTCTGGCATTCTTAAAGGTGAGAACGCCTCCGATCCCCAGATAATACCCCATATTCAAGTATTCCCTGGCGATCTCCTTTCCATAAGAAAAGCAGTGGATCACTCCGCCAATGTCCTTTCCTCCCTCTGCCTTCATAATATCCAGAGTGTCCTTTGCCGCATCCCGGCTGTGAATGACAACAGGAAGCTTTACCTCTTTTGCCAGACCGAGCTGGCGGATAAACCATTTTTTCTGAGTCTCATGATCCGGCTCGTCCCAATAATAATCAAGGCCGATCTCACCGATTGCCACAATTTTTTTATTGGCAGACTGTTCCTTCAGCCAGATTAAGTCCTCTTCATTCATTTCTCCGGTCTCATTGGGATGAACGCCGATGGCTCCATATATATATGGATATTTCTCTGCCAGTTCCAGTGTATGTCCGGAGGATTCCATGCTGGCTCCTATATTGGTAACAGCCTCAATTCCATGGGCGTAAAGGCTTGCCAGCAGTTCCTCCCTGTCTTCATCAAATGCCTCATCATCATAATGGGCGTGTGTATCAAAAATCATAAAAATCTCCTTTAAAAAACCAGGCCCCTTCCGGTCATTTGGATGCCTTTCTTACTTTATGATGAGCAAACGCAGGATATAGAGCAATATTAAGTGAGCGGGATAAAACCAGTAAAAAAAATATTTTAAATTCCCTGTTCCTCTGGCTCCGTTGTACATGCGGATTGGAATGAAAGCCAGGACGGCGGCTCCAAAGCAGCCAAGACTTTCAACGGCAGCCAGGATCCCTGCAAATATGGTCTGCAGTTTTTTATTATGATAATAAATATAAAAAAGCAGGATCATGGCAATTCCTATAATACTATAATCACATTTTAAGACTACAGACGCACCGCAGCCGGCTAGAAACACCAGAGTCCGTTTGACGGGGTCCCCTGAGACCTTTTCATACCAATAAAGGACACAGAGCCCGATAAACAGGGTAACATATACATTTTGATATCCTGGGTAGAACCACTTGTCAAAGAGAGCTAAATCAAAGGGGATTTCGGAAATAAGGGCAAACACAAAAAGCCTGGCCCCATACTTCTTAATATCCCTGGTATGGAAGAATCCTTCTACCAGCAGAAAACAAAAGATAGGAAATGCGACCCTTCCAACGGTGCGGAGCGCCAGGTTGATGATGCCCCACATGCTTTCCGCCATACCGTAAACCTCATAGGACGGATTGATGCTCTGATACTTTAAAATGCCGTTTTCAATGATAGCCACCCCAATGTGATCAATGAGCATGGTAACAATGGCGATCATCTTTAAAGTATTTCCTGTTATTCCTTTTGTACGGGCACTTATTGACTTCTCCATGGATTCCTCCTCCCTAACACGACCAGCCATCAAGTCAAATACCCCGTAGCTTCCTACGGGGTATGACATTCCCTTTTATCAGCAGATTTCTGCTCCTGCCGGCATAGGTTTTTCCGGAACCATAAGGGATAGATTGCCCTCTGCATCCTCCGCACAGAGAAGCATGCCTTCAGACATGACTCCAGCCAGTTTTGCTGGTTTTAAGTTTACCACAACCATCACCTTTTTGCCAACCATTTCTTCCGGTGTGTAGTGGGCCTTGATTCCGCTGACAATCTGTTTTACCTGGCTTCCGATCCTCACCTGGGAACACAGAAGCTTCTTTGACTTCGGAACGACCTCACAGGCGATGATCTCACCTACCTGGAACTGCAGCCTGGCAAAATCATCGTATTCGATCTCAGCCTTTGCTTCAATATCTATGACTGCAGATCCGTCTTCCTTGTCAGGCTCATTGGATTCCTCCGCCTTTGATGGGTACATGGCTTCCACCTTTTCCATCACTTCCTTGATATCCATGCGGGCAAACAGGATCTCCGGCTTGTCGGTCACCTTGTTTCCGGAGGGATAGAGGCCAAATTCACTCATCTGGGACAGCTCTCTCTTTGAAGTGTTAAGCTGGCCGAGAATCTTTTTAGAGGTTTCCGGCATAAAGGAATCAAGAAGAGAGGCTCCTATGGCAATGGCTTCCGTCAGATTATAAAGGACGGTTTCCAGGCGCCCCTTGGAAGCTTCATCCTTAGCAAGGGTCCATGGAGTTGTTTCATCAATATATTTGTTGCTTCTTCTGAAAATATTAAATATAGAAGTCATGGCATCGGCAACCCGGAGCTTTTCCATTTTTTCCTGGACTTTTTTTACCTCTTCCAGCACCACTGCCTTTAAATCCTCATCAATAGCCTCAGCTGCCTTCCCGTCATTTACAATGCCCTCAAAATACTTGTTGGACATGGAAATGGTTCGGTTCACCAGATTGCCCAGGATGTTGGCAAGGTCAGAGTTCATGCGCTCTACCATAAGCTCCCAGGAAATGACTCCGTCATTGTCAAAAGGCATTTCATGAAGGACGAAATAGCGGACCGCATCCACGCCGAAGAAATCCACCAGAGTGTCCGCATAGAGGACATTTCCCTTGGATTTGCTCATCTTGCCGTCGCCCTGCAGCAGCCATGGATGGCCAAATACCTGCTTTGGCAGGGGAACATCAAGGGCCATCAGGAAAATAGGCCAGTAAATGGTATGGAAGCGGATGATGTCCTTTCCGATGAGGTGAAGGTCTGCAGGCCAGAGTTTTTCAAACTGCTCACTGCTTTTGCCGTCACAGTTGTAGCCGATGCCGGTAATATAGTTGGTAAGCGCATCAAGCCAGACATAGGTAACGTGCTTTGGGTCAAAGGATACCGGAATTCCCCACTTAAACGTAGTCCTGGATACGCAAAGGTCCTGAAGCCCAGGAAGAAGGAAATTGTTCATCATCTCGTTTTTTCTGGATACAGGCTGGATAAAATCCGGGTTTTCATTGATATGCTTTATCAAACGGTCCGCATACTTGCTCATACGGAAAAAATATGCCTCTTCTTTTGCAGGCTTTACTTCCCGCCCGCAATCAGGACATTTGCCGTCTACAAGCTGGGATTCTGTGAAAAAGGATTCACAGGGAGTGCAATATAGACCTTCATAATATCCTTTATATATGTCGTCCTGTTCATAAAGCTTTTTAAAGATCTTCTGAACCTGCTCCTCGTGGTCTTTGTCTGTGGTTCGAATGAATTTATCATAAGAGGTATTCATCAGATCCCAGATCTTTCTGATTTCGTCTGCTGCCCTGTCTACGAACTCCTTTGGAGTGATCCCTGCTGCCTCTGCTTTTTCCTCGATCTTCTGGCCGTGCTCATCAGTGCCTGTCTGAAAAAATACGTCATAGCCTTCCGCCCTCTTATAGCGGGCAATGGCATCGGCTAAAACCGCCTCATAGGTATTGCCGATATGGGGTTTTCCTGATGCATAGGCAATGGCTGTGGTGATGTAGTATGATTTTTTGTTAGAATTTTTACACATTCTTGTTTCCTCCTGTTTATAATATGGCTTATCGTAACTTGCAATGTAAGCTTCGATAAAAGGCAGTGTTTTCCCTGCAAAGAAAAACCCGCCTTAAAATATCCTCTCGGAAATTTAAAGACGGGGAACTGTCCCGTGTTACCACTTTAATTTATCCGCACCTTACAGTACGGACCTTACCGGCTGCGTCAGCTTCCTAAAATCCTTCCGGGATTTTATGGTTACTTAATAACAGTCTGACACGATAACGGGTGTAACCGTCGGAATTTAAAGGCATGAATCTGCCAATTCAATTCCGCTGCTCCAAGGCCATGTTGGGAAATACGCTCAAGCTTCCTTTTCAGCTTCCGGAAGTCTCTGCACATGAGGTGGATTTCTTACTCTTCTTTTCTCAGCATTTTCATATAAATAGATTGTCAGTATCCCTAGTTTAATGGTTTCCGTAAAGTTTGTCAAGCGGGTAAGCCTGTACTTCAGGGCTTTTGTCATGACTTTTTTAATCTCATCATATAAATAATACTAGCGAATCACGGAGGACTCATATATGAAAAACATCGTTTTGAAACAGGGCAGCCGTTTTCTTTCCATTATTCTGGCAATTTCCCTGCTTTGTGCCTGCTCACCAATCAAAAGACCGCCTGCATCGCCTTCATGGGCCGAGTATGAACAATACCATGCCAAGGATCTGTCCACTCAAAACAAGTTTGATCAATTTACAAACGACCTGTTTCGTGAGGAAATCAGCAATTCCGGGATCAGCTTTCACTTCAGCATTGCCAATCCGGCATCCCGGGGACTTGACACCGTTCCTCTGACCCTTGGGGATTTTTCCCTGGAAAAAATGAAAGGGGGAACACAAGAGCTTTTGGAGTTAAAGAAGAAGCTGGACGGATTCAACCAGCGCCAGCTGTCCGATGAACAGCGGCTTACCTGGCAGATCCTCCGCTCCTACATAGACACAGAATTAAGCTCTGACGGTCTGGAGCTTTACGCCCAGCCTTTAACCAGCACCATTGGGATTCAGGCGCAGCTTCCTATCCTGTTTTCCGAGTATGCCTTTTATACCCGTGATGATGTGGATCACTACCTTGCGCTGCTTTCCACCATTGATGATTATTACGGCCAGATCATGGAGTTTGAAAAGAAAAAATCAGAGGCAGGGCTTTTTATGTCCGACTCTGCTGCCGATCACGTATTAAAGTCCTGTGAGGCTTATTTGATCCAGCCTGACCACAGCTTTCTTGCGGAGACGTTCAACACCAGGGTGGATGCCCTTACGGATCTGACACCGGAAGAAAAGGCAGCTTATAAGGAGAAGAATTTAAAAATCCTGGGAGAGCACTTCATACCTGCCTATAAAAACCTTGTAAACGGCATCACTGCCCTTATGGGGACCGGGACCAATGACAAGGGCTTAAGCTGGTATCCAAAGGGAAAAGAGTATTTTGAATATCTGGTCAATTCCAATACCGGGACCTCCTACGGTACCATCCGAAGTCTGACAAAGGCCATCGAAAAACAGCTGAACTCTGATATACAGGCCATCGGACAGATCACAAAGGAACATCCCCAGGTACTGGACTCCCTTGATAATTATTCCTTCCGCTATACCAAGCCGGAGGATATCCTGGAATCTTTAAAGACCCTTATAGCCAAGGATTTTCCAGAGCTTCCGCCCTGCAGCTATACGGTAAAATACGTTCCCAGCTCCCTGGAAGCTTCCTTAAGCCCTGCCTTTTATTTAGTTCCTCCTCTGGACCGTTATGAGGATAACGTCATTTACATCAACGGCAACCCGCGTTTTCAAAATGACGACCTTTTCACCACCCTGGCACACGAAGGCTACCCAGGACATTTATATCAAAACGTCTATTTCTTAAGCAGGAATCCCAGCGATTTAAGAAGCATCCTCTCCTTCCCCAGCTATTCGGAGGGCTGGGCCACTTATGTGGAATTTTACTCCTACACTCTGGATAACGGGCTGGACCCGGAGCTTGGGAAGCTTTTGGCCCATAATACCGCTGTTACCCTGGGCATCTACGCATATTTGGATATCTGCATCAATTATGAGGGCTGGGATAAGGAGCAGACAGCCAAGTACCTTGGCACCTTTTACAACGTGGAAAACACGGATATTGTGGATTCCATTTACAACAGCCTGATCGAAAACCCCACCAATTACATGGAATACTATGTAGGATACTTAGAAATTGTGGAAATGCTGAACACAGCAAAAAAGATCTTAAAGGATGATTTTAACTTAAAGGATTTCCATGGCTTTTTACTTGATATCGGGCCTGCCCCATTTTCCGTCATCCAGCCTGCATTCCGCAACTGGCTGGCAAAAGAATTAAGAACCAAATAAGGCAAAGGGCAGAAGCGGTGATGTACCGCTTCTGCCCTATTTTTTGCTCTTATTTCATCTTCTTATAATTCTTAACATATTCCAGATAATCATTATCTCCCTGCTTGATCTGTTCTCCGGAATAATTATTTCCATTAACAAGCAGCTTTAAATTATCCAGCTCGAAATTCTCGATAAAAGTATTGCCAATGGCTGTCAACATGAGTATATCCCCGTCTGAACCCTTGTCCGGCACCTTGGATAAATCAAGGGTGGCAGTTCCATCCTTTTTATCAAATTTCAGAACTGTTGTTCCTTCCTCTAATACGCCGTATTCGATCAGTTTGTCCACCATGGCCTCTGCCGTCAGCTCCGATACTGCATCCATGGCCTGATTCAAACCGGTACCGTCATCATTCTGGCTATATACGGAAATGACCTCCATAGGCTCTGCGTTGGGATCAGGAACCTTATCGCTTGCACCGCCTGTTGAAGCCATCACCTGGGGATCAGGCGCAGTCGTCTCCATCTTAGGCTGTGTTGGTGTACACGCCGCCAGGGACATCATTATCATTGCGCTCATTAAAAACACGATGAATTTTTTCATAATTGCATATTGCCTCCTTAAATTCTGTTAAAGACTCCGAAACCACTGATTCAGCTTGGTCAGAGCTTTGATCAAAACTTCTACCTCATTCTCACTTAGGCCCGAAACAACGCTGGCGATCATCTCCTGATGAAATTCAGCATGGTGCTCATAGGCTTCTTTCCCTTTTTCTGAAAGAGAGATATATACAACTCGCCGGTCCTCTTTTCCTCTCTGACGGGTCACATACCCTTTTTTCACAAGACTGTTCATGGCAATAGTCAGGGTTCCCACAGTAACGGACAGTTCCCTGGCTATGGACGACATATTTTTAGGCGCTCCAATGCCGATGGCCTCAATCACATGCATATCATTATTCGTAATATTGTTAAATTCCTGGGTAATGATAGCCTGTTGTTCTATATCCATAATATCCCGAAACAGTCTTACCAAAACTTCGTTAAGAGTCCCGTAAGTATCCACGTTTATCCCCTTCACATATGACAATAAAAGCTTCTTCGTAATTATACATGATTATGTATCCCAAGACAACCACCTGAATTCTTATGAAATTCTTAAAATCGAAACAAAAAAATACCTTTTATACCAGAAAACGGGATAATATAACGCTGGCAGCAACTCCGGCCGCCGTAGCTGCCAATGCGCCGCCCAGGGTATACCTGGTTTTTTTGATCTTTACGGTTCCAAAATAGATGCTCAGGCAATAAAACACGGTTTCCGTACAGCTCATAATCACAGAAGTCAGCATGCCGATATAGGAGTCAGTCCCATATCTTTTAAAGATATCCAGCACAAGCCCTGTTGCCGCTGAGTTTGACACCAGACGCACCAGAATCACCGGTACCACAGGCGCTGGAAGACAAAGGAAGGAAGCCGGCTTTGTTAAGCACTTAGCAAGAAAGTCCAGAAAGCCCGACGCCCGGAGCACCCCTACGGCAGTCATAAGCCCGATCAGTGTGGGCATGATCCCTGCCACCGTTTTCATCCCTTCTTTTGCCCCATCTATGAAATCATCAAAGACCGGACGCTTGGACAAGATCCCAAAACCTACCATGTAAAAAATGATAAGCGGCACCGCCGCCTCAGACAAAAACAATAGAAACTTCATCTTTTCACCTAAAATTTCATAATTGTTATAGTTTATTCCAATTCTTACCTTTTCATTCAAGGCGTTTTGAGGTAAACTATCCACGAAAGCAATGAGCAGTGCGGACTTGCGCTGTTAGCCGAAAGGAGATCTAAAGATATGAGCATTTTATTTTTACAATACCCTCCCTGCAGTACCTGCAAAAATGCAAAAAAATGGTTGGATGCCCATGGAATATCATATGAGCCCAGAAATATTAAAGAAGAAAACCCGACCTCAGAGGAGCTTGCAGAATGGATCAAAAAAAGCGGCCTTCCTTTAAAACGGTTCTTCAATACCAGCGGGATCATTTACAAGGAAAAGAATTTAAAGAACCTTTTGCCGGACATGAGCGAAAAAGAGCAGATCGGCCTTCTGGCTACCGATGGAATGCTGGTCAAGCGTCCGTTAATTATTGGAGAGGACTTTGTTCTGGTTGGCTTTAAGGAAAAGGAATGGGAAGCAGCACTGCCCCGGTAAACGTCTTTCTCGTGGACAGCCCTTTCCTGGATTGATCTTTGAAAATACCCGGCAGGATTTAAGATTTTGGATCATCTCATTTCCGCCGGGCATTCTGCTCTTAAAATTTCATCGGTCCTGGTCATAGGCTATATCGTTAATCATCAGCAGTCCGATCCTTGGATGTTCTTTCATTTCTTCATATGCATTTGACATCTTATTGGCTTTAAGCACTTCGCTTTTGCTCTCACCGGTATTTTGCTCTCTCATCCGGTAATTGCTCGCCTTCTTTGCAGAAGCCCCGATTGCAGAGGCCGCCAGGACGATCAGGACCACCATCACGATAAGCAGAGGCTTTTGCAGGGAATTTACAAATCTGTGGCCGTAATACAATACCTTTAGCTGCTTTCTTACCACCGTCTCTGCCCCCCGCCTGTTAAGTTCTGCCATGATCTTCTGAAATTCACCGGGAGGAGGGGATGGGGGCTCAGGTGTTAATTCCGGATGCTCCTGCATATAATCAAGGAGATGGGCTTCTATTCTTTCCTGAGATAATACATAATATTTTATCCGTTTTAAAATGGAACATTTTTTTCCATGGTTTCTCTCCTTCTCCACGTATACACCTCTTAAATACAAGTTATCCTTTAGTTCCCACACGCTTTGGGGTTGACTTTTTATCGCTAACGTTTACTATAATAGTATATCGAATTTGGGAGGCAACGCTTTATGAAAAAAATCATTTTAACCGGCGGCGGTACAGCCGGCCATGTTACCCCGAACCTGGCTCTGATTCCCTCTTTAAAAGAGCGAAATTACGATATTCACTATATAGGATCACACCAGGGAATCGAAGGTCAGCTCATCAAGAGAGCTGGCATCCCCTATGATGGCATTTCTTCCGGTAAATTCCGCCGGTATTTTGATTTAAAAAACTTCTCAGATCCCTTCCGGGTATTAAAGGGATATTGGGAAGCTTTGAAGCTGATAAAAAATTACAAGCCGGATGTGGTTTTCTCAAAAGGAGGCTTTGTGGCCGTTCCTGTAGTGTTTGCAGCAAAGCACTGCAAGGTGCCTGTGATCATACATGAATCAGACATGACACCGGGACTTGCCAATAAGCTGTGCATCCCGGCCGCAGTAAAAGTATGCTGCAATTTTCCGGAAACCCTTCCTTATCTTCCAAAAGATAAGGCCATACTCACAGGCTCGCCCATACGAAAAGAACTTTTAGAAGGGGATCGGCTGACAGGATTAAAATATGCACGGTTATCTGCAAACCGGCCTGTGATCCTGATCATCGGCGGAAGTCTTGGTTCTGTAACGGTCAATACCACCCTAAGGGGCATTCTCCCGAAACTGCTTAAAAATTACCAGGTGATACATATCTGCGGAAAAGGCAATCTGGATGAAAGCCTGACCGGAACGGAAGGATATGTACAGTATGAATATGTAGACGCCCCTTTAAAACACCTTTTTGCAGCTGCTGACCTTATGATATCAAGAGCCGGAGCCAATTCCATCTGCGAAATTCTCGCTCTTAGAAAGCCAAATATCCTGATTCCCCTTTCCGCTGCCGCCAGCAGAGGCGATCAGATCTTAAATGCCAGATCCTTTGCAAAGCAAGGCTTCAGCTTCCTTCTGGAAGAAGAAAACTTAACCGGAGATTCCCTCTTACAGGCCATCACCGAAACCTATTCCAACCGGCATACCTTTATTTCAAAAATGGAGCAAAGCGAATTATACAATGCAGTTGATACCATCATTGATATGATCGAATCCCTTGTAAAGAAATAGCCTTCACACATCAAAGTTGGGACCAAGTATCTTTTTTAAGCAAACCCTTGTACGATATATCCGGGAACGGCAAACCGTTCCCGGAATTTTCAGAATTTCACAGATTTCCGGAATGGTAAGTTGTTCCAGAAAATAAAGAACAGCCATTTCCTTCCACTCTTCTCTCATACCGGAAATCTCCCTGGTTATCTTTAAAAGAGCTTCCTCTCCAAGGATTACATCCAGGGGATCAGTAACCACATATCTGGTAAGCATCGCCACCTCATTGACCGCGTCTTCCTCATCCAGACTCACCTTTTCATAATGGCCGTTTTTACGGAGGCAGTCAATGGATTTACGCTTTAAAATCTTAATCAGCATGCCTTTCTTTCGCGTATCTGTCCATGATAATGAATAATTCTCAAAATATGCAATAAAAGTTTCCTGCACCACATCGTCCAATTCCATATCCGGTACATTGAGTGTTTTGGCTATTCTGCGGAGCAGCCCCTGATACTCTCCATATATGGACTGCAGCAGCAAATTTTCATCTTCATGTATGCTCATTTATTATGTCCCTCTGATTGCAGGGCGCTCCGTATAGCAGCTCCTGTCTGTGTTAATTCCTCCGGACTCGCCTCGCCCGGCATCCATGAAACCATAACAGGGCCTCCCTCATAACGAGGAATCAAATGCACGTGAAAATGAAAAACCGTCTGGCCTGCTTCTTTCCCATTATTCTGCACAACATTAAATCCGGCACAGCCTAATGACTGTTTCATGGCGTTCCCTATTTTTGCAGCTAATGGAAGGACCTTTTTTGCTGTTTCCTCATCCAGCCGGCAAATATCGCTGTAATGCTGTTTTGGAAGAATCAGGGCATGTCCCTTAGAAGCCGGTCCTAAATCCAGTATGGCGCGAAAGGTATCATCCTCGTATATGGTTTCAGAAGGTATGTCGCCATTTGCAATTTTGCAGAAAATGCAATTATCTTCCCTCACTTTCTCACCTCCTTCCAAATGGATTATTCCCATATTTCCATATCGCGGCACTTTCTCGGCTTACGGTACATAAGGATCCCCATAACAATGCCAAAAAGCAGCCCCCCAATATGGGCAGCATTATCTACACCTGTGCTGGTAAAACCAAAATACAGGGAACAAACAATCATAATAACCAGCTGTCGGGCACTTAAGTCCTCCAGCCGGCCGCGATTGACGAGTACCGCATATAAAAGGCCTCCGATCACGCCAAAAATAGCGCCTGAAGCCCCTGCCGAGACTACACTCCGGTATTCTCCCATATTCACGATCATGGACAGCACATTAGCGCCCACCCCGCAAAGCAGATAGAAAAGCAGGTATTTGAAATGGCCAAGTGCCCTTTCCAGGTTATCACCCAGAATGAACAAAATGAGCATGTTATTCATAATGTGGTTAATTCCAAAATGCATAAAAACAGAAGTGAGCAGCCGGTAATACTCTCCTCCCTCCAATACAAGCGGAGCATACATCGCTCCATGTGCCACCATAAACCGGGTATTCTCCGTGGAGCCTGTCATCTCCAGATATAGGAAATAGATGACATTTATAGCAATTAAACCAATATTTACAAATGCCTTCTTTCGCCTGTACAAGTCCTTCATTGCCGCTCTCCTTGATAAATATTACGCTTATTTTAACACAGGCTGCCATATTATGTAAATATAAACAGGAAATTTGCGGTAAAAACTTCACCTTTTTACTTTATGGTCACCTTGGGGCAATTTGCGAAGCATTCGCAAATTATATTGACAATTTTTATTTTCAGCAGTACACTTATTTGCACACAAATCGTAAATTCAGGAAGTGAATCCCTTTGGCTAATTATATGACAGAACAAAGAAAACAGCTCTTTGCTTTTTTACAGGAAAATCCTGATAAGCAGTTTTCTGCAAAACAGATCACAAACAGCCTTTCCGGTTCTCCAGTCAGTTTAAGTGCGGTGTACCGTAACCTCACTTTCCTTCAGGAACAGGGGCTGATCAACCGCTTCACCAAAGATGGAAACAGGGGAATCTATTACCAGTATATTCATTCGGAAGATTGCCGTAATCGTATTCATTTAAGCTGCATAAAATGCGGAAAGACATTTCATATGAATGCCGGTATTGCCGACAGGATGCTGGAAGACATTTTAAAAACGGATGGATTCCAGATCAGAAAAGAGAAATCCGTGCTTTACGGTATCTGCAAAGACTGTATCTGATACGATCCGCGATTAAAAAAGGAGGAAGAGACATGGCAAAAAACAAAAAACTGCTTGCCGGGCTTATGACCCTGTCGGTTCTTATTATGCTGCTCTTTTCCGTATTTTATATTACTGCCGAAACCCACCATAACTGTATAGGGGAAAACTGTCCCATTTGTCTTGAAGTTCAGGCTTGCGTCCAGGCTCTTAATACCCTTGGGACAGGTCTCTTTGTGGTTGTTGCCGCAGTCGCGGCAGCTCACTTTATCTTAATCTGCATAACTCCGGTATTCCGCCGCAATCCTTCACACACTCTGGTTTCTCTTAAGGTAAAGCTGACAAATTGAATATAATTTTCCAGGGGAGGATTCTGCCCATTTTTCAGGCAGAAACTGATTTTCAACCGCCTTCCTTGTATTTTTATGCCCATTTTTTTAAATTAATATTTATTTGGAGGTTCTGATAATGAAAAAATTAATTGCCTGCCTCCTGGCAGGACTTATGATGGCGGGAGCTCTTACCGCCTGTTCCGGCAGCACAACTGCAAAAACCGGTCAAACCGACAAGCTGAGTGTGGTTTGCACCATTTTCCCGGAATACGACTGGGTCAGGGAAATCCTGGGCAGCCATGCCGGAGATGCGGATATCACCATGCTTCTTGATAACGGCGTGGATTTACACAGCTATCAGCCCACTGCAGATGATATCATTAAAATCTCAAACTGCGACATGTTCATCTATGTAGGCGGCGAATCCGATCAGTGGGTGGAAGATGCTCTCAAAGAGTCCACAAACAAAAACATGGTGGTAATCAATCTTTTAGAGGTCCTGGGCGACACGGTCAAGGAGGAAGAAGTGATTGAAGGAATGGAAGCAGAGGAAGAAGAGGCCCAGGAGGAAGGCGAAGAAGGCCCGGAATATGACGAGCACGTCTGGCTGTCACTGAAAAATGCCAAAACTTTCTGTAATTACATTGCATCAAAGCTGGGAGAACTGGACAGCGCAAATGCCGGGGATTATTCTGCAAATGCTGATGCCTACGGAAAAAAGCTGGATGAATTAGATAAAAACTATCAGCAGACGGTGGACTCTGCCAGACTGAAAACCGTGCTGTTTGGGGACCGGTTTCCCTTCCGCTATCTGGCAGATGATTACGGTCTTACCTATTACGCCGCATTTGTAGGCTGCTCGGCTGAAACAGAAGCCAGCTTTGAAACCATTGCCTTTCTTTCTAAAAAGGTGGATGAACAGGGGCTTGGCAGCGTGCTGACAATTGAAGGTGCCAAACATAAAATCGCGGAAACCATTGTTCAAAATACAAAGGACAAAAATCAGGCAGTGCGTACCATGGATTCCATGCAATCCACTACTTCAAAGGATGTGGAAAATGGCACAACCTATCTTTCCATCATGCAGACCAATCTGGAAGTACTGAAAGATGCATTGAATTAAAAGGAGGAATCAATGTGGCACAGCTAACATGTAACAACCTCACCCTTGGATACGATGGGAAGACGGTTCTGAAAGGACTTGATTTTTCCATAAACAGCGGTGATTATCTTTGTATTGTGGGAGAAAACGGCTCCGGTAAAAGCACACTGATGAAAGCCATTCTGCACCTGCATTCCCCATCAGAAGGAAGCATTGTTATGGAAAACGGGCTTCAGCCTGCCGGGATCGGATATCTGCCGCAGCAGACAGTGGTGCAGAAGGATTTTCCGGCTTCTGTCCGGGAAATCGTCTTGTCCGGCTGCCTAAACCGCTGCGGACTGCGCCCTTATTACAATCATAAGGAAAAGCAGCTATCCCGCGAAAATATGGAGAAAATGGGGATTTCCCATTTATCAGGGCGGTGTTACAGGGAATTGTCCGGAGGCCAGCAGCAGCGGGTTTTGCTGGCACGGGCGCTGTGCGCCGCAGGAAAAATGCTTCTCCTTGACGAGCCTGTTTCCGGCCTTGATCCAAAGGTCACCGGGGAAATGTATGAACTGATACGCAGGCTCAATGAAGAAGGCATCACCATCATCATGATCTCTCATGATATCGGTGCTGCCGTAAAATATGCCAGCCATATCCTGCACATCGGAAATCCCCGTTTCTTCGGAACAAGAGATGAATACCTGGACAGCGATATAGGCAAAGCGTTCGCATCTGGGAACGGAGGAAGAAACGCATGAATGTATTGATTGAAAAATTAACCTTATATTTTGAATATCCCTTTGTGCGCTATGCGCTGATCGTAGGAATACTGATCGCCCTTTGCTCCTCTCTCCTGGGGGTTACCCTGGTTTTAAAGCGATTTTCCTTCATAGGGGACGGCCTTTCCCATGTCGCCTTCGGCGCAATGGCCATTGCCACGATAATGAAGCTGGCCAATCAAATGCTTCTCATTTTGCCGGTCACAATTATCTGTGCCATCCTCTTGCTGCGCACCGGGCAAAATGCCAAAATCAAAGGGGACGCGGCTGTTGCAATGATCTCTGTAGGCGCTCTGGCCATGGGTTATCTGGTGTTGAATATATATTCCGCCTCTGCCAACCTGGCAGGAGACGTATGCAGCACGCTGTTTGGGTCAACTTCCATTCTGACGCTGTCAAAGGCGGAGGTATGGCTTTGCGCCGCGCTTTCCGTGGTGGTCATCGCCATATTTCTTCTCTTTTACCATAAGATTTTTGCAGTTACCTTTGACGAGGATTTTGCCAAGGCCACGGGCATTAAAGCGGATCAATACAACCTGCTGATCGCCGTCATCGTTGCCATCATCATCGTGCTTGCCATGAATCTGGTAGGCTCCCTGCTGATTTCAGCTCTGGTCATCTTTCCGGCTCTTTCGGCGATGCGTATATTTAAAAATTTTAAGTCCGTGATCCTCTTTTCGGCTATCCTGTCCGTTTTCTGCGCCGTAATGGGTATTCTCATATCCATTCTGGCCGGAACGCCAGTGGGTTCCACCATTGTTGCCGCAGACATCGCAGCGTTTGCCTTATGTTCACTTATAGGCTGGATTTCAGGAGGTGTAAAAGGATGAAGCGTATCTTTGGAGTTGTTTTAATGTTTTTTATGGTAAATCTGGTATTGACCGGCTGCGAAAAGGAGACCGTTGGGGGTTCCCCTCTGCCGTTGCCCCAAAACAATGAGGCTGAGTCAGACACTGACGTCAATTCCTATCCTCCGGATTTTGCGGAGCCCCCTACAGATCAATTACAGGAAGATGAAAACACCGGTTCCTCTGACGACCCCTCCGTTGATATTGACCTGACAAAATTAAGCAGTACCATGGTCTTTTCCGAAGTGTACAACATGATGGTATCTCCGGAACAATATATGGGGAAAATGGTGAAAGCCGAAGGATCATTCCAGGTTTACCAGGACCCTGACACAAAGAAAAATTATTATGCCGTTGTGATTGCAGATGCCACCGCCTGCTGTCAGCAGGGATTGGAATTTATCTGGAACGGAGCCCACGCTTATCCGGATGACTATCCGGAACAGGAAAGCGAAATAGAAATAACAGGCGTATTTCAAAGCTACCAGGAGGGCAGCAGCACATATTATTATTTGCTGGTGGATGACGTAAAGCCGGTATAGAGTATACCATATATGATTTTTATGAAACGAGGGAGGCTGGAAATGTGAAATCACATTTCCAGCCTCCTAAAGATTGCCAATGCAGCGGACTATGGAGATATCTGTTACTTTATCCATCCGTTTAAAAAAACAGGGGTTACGCCAAAGGAATACCAAAACATGTGTCAAATTGAACAGGACCTTTTAATCTGACCGAACTGTTTATAATATGCACATTGGTCTGAAAAATGGCTGATATTCTTAAAATTAAGGCCTGCTTTTATATTATGTAAATATAAAAGCAAAGTTTGCAATAAATACTTCATCCCCCTTATTTAAGGCCACCGTCTCATTTGTTTCTAATATCCGCCCGTTCACTGACGTTCCATTGGTGGAATTTAAATCGCTGATCCGGTATTCCTCCCCTTCCCGGTCTATCCTGGCATGAATTCTGCTGACGGCCTCTCCGGCAAGGATGCAGTCAACCATGCCTTCCTGCTTTCCGATTAAATAGGGAACATAAGTAATTGCAATATCTTCTGCATCAGACCCAACCGCCCGTAAATACCGGATACTCTTATCCCCATCTGTATCCGTCAGCAGGGCGGTCTGAAACATCTCCTCATCTGCCGCTTCATATTTTGGAGCCTTATCCTTTATTTCGTCTTCAAATGTTATATGCCAGTCATAGCTTTCCCCGGGCTGACGGCTATCCTCTTCTTGCTTTACCACCGTATCCTTTTGCTTCCAGAGCCTTTTCTCCCATAAGTTCAAAGCTGCAAAGACAGAGATAACTCCTGCAAACGGCACTGTATACCAGAATTTCCGGATCCCTTCCATACCCAAAAAAAGCCATAGACTTACAGCAATGCCAGTCATGACTAAGACCGGGATAATTAAGACCGGCCCGTTCTTTTTTATGTCAGGTAAATCACCTCCTTCTCCCAATTCCTCACCTATATTGCTTAAATCGTCTAAACCATAGGAAAATGGAGCGACGGAACTTTCTTCCGTCCTACTATCCATTTCCGGCTGCCGGACATTTTCATCTTTGTCTTTTGTGCCGGAACAATTTTTTCCCGCAATTTCAAGAAGATCCTTCATCCCGTAATTTTCTTTAAGGCTTTCCTGATACAGACCATAGGCCATCACCACGCATTCCTTATCCTGATGGTTGACCTTGCCAAGAAGGTATCTCAGCAACCCGGTCATCTCCCCTGGAAATCCCATCTGCCTTCCGGGAACAAGGCATAAGTAAACCGAAAACTGCTCCGGCTCTACATAAATAAATTCCGGTTCCAGAAGAATCTGCTTTTCCTTAAGAAGATAACGCTCCAGCCTTTCCAGCGTGTGTCCAATATCTCCTATCAATTTTTTAAGCTCTTCCCCGCCCAGGCTATGATATTCAAGGACCCTGTTTAAAGGCTGCTTTGAAGTGATTTCATAATAATAAAGCTTCCGGTCATCCACCTGCTTTGCCTGGAATTTTAACAGTCCATCTATCCCGTTTGCCGCCAGCATATGTATTTCATAGCTGTCATATCCAGACTCTTCCGGCTCTATTATCAAATAATTGTGCTTCATTTCCCGCCTGTATGCAACCTTCATTTCATTCCTCCTGATTGACGAGAGTCAACATCCTTAAAAAATTCTCCGGATCAAACACGCCCTGTTCCAGCTCCAGCTTCCAGGTCCCTGCCGTCCCCCATGCCTTCACCTTCCTGCCTGTTACAGGATTTCCCGTGACCTTGATCTGAAAATCATACTTTTTCCAGGAAAAGGGATTTCCAGCCCTGCGGGCCGCCCACATTGCCGCTTCATCTGGGGGCTCCGTCTCGTTATGGCGCAGCCTTTGTGCAGTCTCTTCCAGCGCCATTGCTCCTACCACTTCATCCCGCAGGCGGTAAGCCGTCTGAATGGAAACGATCAGTGCCCATAAGACGATTGCCATGACAAACGCTGCTTCAACCGTATAGCTCCCCTTCAGCTTTCCCTTCATAGCATCACCAGTCCAATCCAGACAGGGACCAGAAAGGGCAGGAAGGGCACTGATTTCTTCTTCACATCCCTCCCCTTCAACAAGCCCCAGATATACATACCGCCGCAGACGATGCCGTTTAAAAAGGTTCCATATATCAAAAGCTTCAGGTTCAAAAGTGCACTTAAAAAAAATCCGCTGACTATAAAAAAGTACCCATCTCCCGTGCCGATCGCCTCACCTGTTAACCGGCTCAATAACAGGAGCCCCGCTCCTACCATGCAGCTTAACAGCATCTCCGCTCCCATATCCTTCCGCAAAAGAGCAAGCACCACTCCTGCCGCACCGGCCGATTTAAAAAGCCATACGCTGACGGCCTTTTCTCTCCCATCCTCCCAGGCGGCCGCCAGCAGAAATATGCCGAATAAAATTTTGCTTATGCTTTCCAGCATTAAAACACCTCCTATTGTGAACAGTAAGAACATGCTCCCAAATGGCTGACTTGAGATAAGGGGACAGCCTCCGCATATGACATAATGGAAGAGCAATTCCTGTCACTGTGATATCTCTCTCCTGACGGCATGATGAAAACGCTGCCGTTTTCCTCTGCAAACCTTCCGCATCTGCTGCAGGGCTTATATTTTCCGCCGGATGAATTACGGGCATTTTCCACCTCTTTAAAAGGAATCTCCATTATATCATTATATAAATAATGGCAGGTTCGCTGCCGGTGATATCTTGTGCTTGCTTTGCCAATGTATACAAGCTCATCCTCCTGTCCATCCCTTCCGCTGCTTCCTCCTTTCCGGCCGATCCAGGCCCTCCGGCAGCTTCTTGCTGTCATTGGTACGCTGTTCAGTCCAAAAACAGAAAAGGGGATTTTTATCCGGTAATCCATAACCAGATCAATGGTCTCATTGTCTCTTAAAACAGAAGAACGCGCAAAGGAAACCGATTCAAGCCGCTCAACCACAGCCCGCCCTTCCATCCGACGTGTGACGTAAAGAAGGATCCCCTCCTCTGTCAGCCCTTCCATGAATTCCTCTGAAAAGTCTTCAATTCCTGAGGTTTCCAGCCGTTCTCCCAGTTTGAGCTGCTGTAATACATAGGCATACTGGCTTACTTCTTCCCCTGCTGCTTCCAAAGCGGTCTGAATGCGCCTTCCCTCCTGCATGACCTTCATAGGAACCATGAGGACCACCATGAGGAATAAAAAGAAGGGCAGGACCATGGACGCCTCCACGGTCAGGCTCCCGTTTTTTCGGGAAAAGGGGGCAGATGATAATACCCTTTTTGCAAGGAATCCCTGTTTCATGAAGGGGATTCGTACCTGGAGAGTAACGTTATTTTTATTATTTTTTCCTTGGAACTCCTTGAAAAAGGGCATGATCATCCGCCTCCTTTCCTCTTTCATGCCTAATTGACCGGACATAAAGGTATGCCCGCAAAACGTCCCTTAATATGCTTTTTCTGTCCGGACTTCCACCGGATAAAAGGGATCATTTCCCCCAAAAAACATATGCCTTGATTTCACGGTTCCCCGGATCTGGGCCTGATAAACACAGTGCACCATGCGGAAATCCGGCTGTTTTCCGGATAGGTTCATCTGGATCACATCCATAAGGCGGTAGTACTGCCGCCCGGTCTCTCCTATGAAAAGAAGAAGCTTTAAATAGGCAGTATAATCCATCCCATTTTCATCCCCCTTTCCTCCCGTACAGGTTCCACTCCTTCCCAATTCCAAAAGGCCATCAAGGGACAGCTTCCAGGTATCCCTTGATTTGAGAAAGGCCGCCCTTTTCCCCTCTAAGAGCATCTTTACATCAGCAATCGCCTCTCCCAAAGCCCAAATACTCATCACAAAGAATGCGACGATACCCGTAAGAGGGGCCAGACCCACAGCTCCGGTAATAAGCCCCGCAACAACCCTTGCCTCCTCTCTCTTCTGGCTGTCGGACAGGATATGGATCAAGTTCATTCCTTCTCTTATCATGAGAATATCAGTAACTGTCTGCTTTAAGTTTTCCTCATCTGTTATCTTTCCTGAAACCAGATACTCCAATTCGTATTTTATCTCTTTATCATCCTCTGAAAGAAAGCTTGTGAGGAAACCGCCGCAGTACTCCCCAAACAGAATCCGGTCCATAATTCCCGCCTCCACTCCAGGTTCCTGTTCCTCCATACAAGTGACGGAAGGAAAAAAATCATCAGCCAAAATACCTTTGGATACTTCACTTCCTTCAGGCAGAACCAGGGAGAAAAGTCCTGTCTGCAGGAATCCTTCCACCTGTTCCAGAAGCTTCTGTTTTTCCGTATCCTTCACACCGCTGGAATAGGAAAGGGATGGAATGTCCACCTTATGCCATATTTCTCCTACAGATCCCCACAAGGCAGATAAGTCCGGACCTTCATCCTCGTCTTCCTCATCGCTGTCCCAGTTATCGATGATGCTCTCCACCTCATAAGAACGCCCCTTTGCCTGTTCTATAACCAATTTCATCTGTTCCATCTTCCCTGGAAGGGACTCAATCTCCCTTCTCCGTTCTCCATCCTGATTTACATAGGATTCATAACAGGAGGTATCTCCTTTTAAAGCCTCACGGACTTCCGGGCTTAATTCTTCCTGAACCTTAGAAAGGCTATTGTTTGTTTCATTTATACTCTTTCTTAAATCATCTGCTCTTTTCCCATAGGCCTTTACAAGGGAAGGGAGCCGGTTCATCTCCTGTTCCAGACGGTCAGCCCCCCTTCGAAACTCCGCACCGTCATAATTCCCGATTCCTTCATCAGCAGCCCGCCAGAATGCCTTCTGCTGCTTTAAAGAGTCATTGATATCCTCTAATGCCCGTTCCAGGCGTACGGCTTCCCGCTCATGATTGCGGAAGGACCCGGCCAGCTGCTTCACGGCCCCTGCTTCTTTTAAATTCTTAAGCAGAGCTTCCCCGCCCTCTTCATCAGTAATATTTTCAAAGATTCCGTATTTCATATAATCCAGAATTTCCTGTTTCAAATACCGGCCTCCCCCATCGGTGATATGGAAAAGCTGCATCAAATCCGCCTGGTCCATATCCATGGAATACCAGCCGGAACTGTCCATGTAAGGCTCCATGAATCCTTTCCATGCTTTTTCCAGTTCCTCATCATTCCCGCATTCCAGAAGGAAGAGACGATATTTTTCCCAGGCTTCCTTATGATACCTGCTGAATACAGAATCCATGGAAGAATCGGCCGCCAGCTTTAAATAACACCTGGCTCCAGCAGTCCGTGCGGACTCTAAAAGTCCGCACATCAGGCTGAATATGCACAAAAGAGCCAAACTGAAAAACACCGTGATCTGTCCGCTTTTTTGCATTAATACACCTCTTTAGACTGGCTGTTGATTTCTTTGAATATGTTCTCAAGAAGTGTTGTTATCTGCTTTTTAAAAATAATAACCAGCCCGATTAAAACTACCAGGATCAACACAACTTCAATGACACCGATTCCATCTTCTTCCCTTAAAAAATCCATGACCTGCCCTTTTATCCACATCGACATCCTCTCACCTCCCTTCTAATAAAATGCCAGGAACGCAGGAACCACGATCATGACCATGACCACTCCCAGCATCATAAACAGGGGCAGCAAAAGCTTGGTTCCGGCTTCTTCTCCCAGCTTTTTTGCCAGGTTCTTCCTCTGTTCAAAGGCAGATGCCATCTCAAGCTCCAGAGCCGGGCGGAGCTGACGGCTCCCGTTTTTCTGGCTCTGTTCCAAAAGAGCAGAAAGCTTTATGTAAGCTTGTAAGCCGCAGCGCCTTCCAAATTCGCCGTAGGCCCGTCCTTCTGACAGCCCGCTGCCAAGCTGCACCGCTGTTTTCATCATCTCCTCATATGCCGGGCGCGCACTCCTTTTCCCCTGTTTTGCTGCCTCCTTATAGCCGGCCACAATCCTCTCCCATGATGCCCTGACCGTAAGCCCTGCCCCTATATAGACTACCAGCTTGGAAACCACCTCAGAATAGTCAAAAAGCAGTTTCTGTTCCCGCAGCTTTGCCTGACTTTTCCTGTCAAACTCCTCCTTTACATGCAGCAGTGCAGCAAGCAAAAAACCCAGCACAGGCAGCATCCGGTAATCGGTCTCCCCGGGAAGGAAATAGGTCAGCCGTTTCCCCTCATATACCGAAGGCAGGGATAAGCGGTCCTCTGTTTGCTGTTTAAGATCCAGCCCGCTTATCCACTGGATAAAGTCAGCTGCAGCTCTTTCCTCCTGAGTAAGAGCAGGTGGATAAACCATCACCAAAAACTCATATCTCCTCTCATTGCTTCCATCTGTGACTCTGGCCTTTAACCAGACCGGATTTCCCTCTTCCGGTATATCCTCATTATGAAGGATCCCGAAAGAATCAATGACCTGAGGATTATCAGATTCCCAGATAATTCTAAGCCCATAATCTCCAAGGCTGTTCTTTAAGTTTAAGTCCCTTCTTACCTCTTCAAGAGATTCATTTTCCCCCAGCATCTGCTCTATCAGCTCGGGCTGGATCCTTTGAAACAGCTCCCTTGCCTCTTCCTCCCCATATTTTCGTTCCCTGACCGGTATTTTCACCGGTACCTTTTTATTTCCGTTGTCCCGGTCAAGTCCGGATACCAGAACATGGTATGTAGTCTCGCCCTTCCCCGGCCCGGCCCGTTTAAGTCCGCCTCCTTCCGAAACAGTCTGGCCGCCTGCTGCAAAGACCAGCTCCAGGACAGCATATAAGATAATCCCTGAAACTGCACAGGCCGTCTGCGCCTTTGTAAAGGGGAACCTCCATTTTTTTTCACTTTTCCTTGACATTTGTCCCTTCCTTTCACACTTCGATTTTCATGATCAGCCTTGCAATGGCTATGGCCGTGATGTAAATAACCAAACAAAGAGTCATAAGAATCCTTCCGATCCCAGTACTGTACATGATGTTAAAAAAGCCGGGCGAAGTCATATCAATATAAAGGACAATGAAAAAGGGGATCATACTCATAATCCTTTGTTCAAACTGTTTTGAGGCTGTCATGGTCAGGATCTCCTGCCTCACCTGCACCTTATCCCTTATCACATCCGCCGTATGGCTGATAATGGGAACCAGCTCTCCCCCGCTTCGTTTTGCAGCGGCAAACACTTCTGCAAAGTTCTTAACATCATCAAGGCCGCTGCGTCCTGCAAATTCGGAAAACGCCTGCTCCACCGATCGGTTCATCCGGATCTGGCTCTCAATGTGGGTGAATTCCTTCGAAACCATCCCTTCCTCCCCATAAAGCAAAACCAATTCCTTTACAGAAGCGGAGAACGCATTTTCCACAGAGTACCCGGCGCTTAGGAAAGAAGCTAAAAGCAGGATGCCCTCTTTAAATTCCAGATTCAGCTGCTGAAGCCTTTTTTCTTTTTGTTCTCTTTTTCTGATTATGGGAAAAATAAAAACCATTGGAAGAAATAACAGAAATGCCGCAATGCTGCGGTAAAAGACGTAAGCGAAAAGCCCTGCTGCCCCCAGGCCCTGAAATCCATACAGGCACCACTGAGCCGGTGTCAGGACATAATCGTCATATCTCAATGCCTGCTGCTTTAAGTTTTTCGGTGTTTTGAAGGCTTCCCACCTTTTTAAGACTTCCCTGTACGGCCGGTCCCGCTTCCCGGCCTTCGTAATCTTCCTCAAACCGGTATAACGGATTGAGCTTAATTTCTCCATTCTCATAACCAACCACCTCCACAATGGACAGGACCCTCCTGCTTTTATCTCTCAACCGCCCTAAGTGAATTAAAATATCAATTGCTGCCGCCACCTGGCTTCTGACCGCTGCGAGCGGAATATCCGCCCCCATAAGCACCATGGTCTCCAGCCTCGAAAGCATGTCCCTGGGACTGTTTCCATGTCCGGTACTAAGGCTCCCGTCATGTCCGGTGTTCATGGCCGATATCATGTCCAGAGCCTCCTTTCCCCTCACCTCTCCAACGATAATTCTGCTGGGGTTCATCCGCAAAGCCGCCCGGATCAGGTCCCCGATGGTCACTTCCCCATCTCCTTCCCCATTGGCCTCCCTGGTTTCCAGACGCACCAGGTTTGCCACATGGGTAATTTTTAATTCCGCGGAATCCTCAATGGTCACGATCCGCTCATCCTTTGGAATATAGGCGGACAGCGCATTTAGAAACGTGCTTTTTCCTGAATTGGTCCCGCCGCTGATAAAAATATTGTATCCGGCCTCCACAATGCATTTTAAGAAACTTACAGCCTCCTCCGTGACTGATCCAAGCCTTAAGAGCCTTGTCATGGTAATTGGTTTGGGGAATTTCCGGATAGTCACCGAAGGGCCGTCCAGGGCGATGGGCGGCAGCACCACATGGACCCTGGAACCGTCGGACAGCCTGGCATCTGCAATGGGTCTTGATACGTTTACTGTCCGGTTTACTCTGCTGACGATCTGCTGGATGGTATCCTCTAACTGCTCCTGGCTTTCAAAGGCCCTGCCCCACTGCTCCATGCGCCCATTTCTCTCTACAAAGACCATGTCAGCCCCATTTACCATGATCTCCGTCACATCCTGGTCATCCACCAGCTCCTGAAGCGCTCCCAGCCGCCGGAAGGAATCAAAAAGCCGGTTCCGAAGCTCCATCTTATCCTTCAGGGGAAGAAAGCTGCTTTGTCCATATTCCAGAATCCGTCCGTCTATGATGTCATAAAGCTCCTCATCGGCCACCTGCTGCCGTTCATCTAATTCTCCCATGATTTCTTCCCGCAGCTTCCTTCTCTGCCCATCTTCCATGGCTGTTCCTCCCTGCACAATTCCTTTGCAGCCTATGGGTATTTCCTCAAAAGCTGCCTTGTATAATCTCCCAATTCCCCCCACAAAAGCTGCTCTAAATAATTATCCCTCCGCCCAAAGCTGCTGTGGTAAGGAGGTTTTATCTTATGGATTCTGCTTTTAAGAGCCTCACGGCCGGATGATGTCAAGTATTCCTCAAATTCCTCCACCTTTGCCGCGGACACGCAGTCATCCTTAACAGGCATGTATACCGCATCGCATACCTCCAGCACCTCTGCCGCCTTCTTTCCAAACTGGCCCAGATCCAGAATAATGGATCCATAGGTGCTTTCCCCTGCAATATGGCTTACCAGGTCCGCCATCATCTGCCCAGTCACCTGGCAAAGGTCCTCAGGATATTCCACCGGAGGCACATAATCCAAATCCCCCCAGGTATAAACAACGGCCCCAAGACGGCTCCATCGAAATCCCTCCTGGCTGTAATAATACAAAAGATCAGATAAGCCTCCTCTGTATTCTTCTCCCATCAGCCGTCCAAAGCCGGAGCAATCCTCAAAATTCATATAAAGGACCTTTAAATCCCTGGCCAGCAGCTGTCCCATGGTAAGGGCAAAAGAAGTCTTTAAACACCTGTTTATGGGGGAATAGACCCCAATGATCCTGCCTGTCCTTGAAACCATGGCATATCCCCCTTCCCCTGGATTGTCACAGTAATGCTTCATCACCTCACGCATGATTCCATCTGCTGCCTGGTATTTGCAGACACTTGGGTACTGTCCCTCCGCCAAAACCACCTCCCCTTCAGCCAGCATGACCACAAAGGCTGCTCCTATTTTTTCTATTTCCTCACGGGAAACGGAGGAGTCAATGAGCAAAAGCTCTATCTTGTGGTCTTCCCCATATGCCTTCAGCAGCTCCAGGGCCGTAAACGCTATGACTGAAAACGGGATCTGTTCCTTTCTGCTTACAAATTCTGCAAATCCCTCCGTATACAAAGGATCTGCGTCATAAACCGCCATCACTCTCTTTGACAAAACAAAACCTCCTTATTTTCAGAAAAACATGGAGCACAGCGTACCCAAAAACAGACACAGCCCCAAAGGTATCACCACATCGTATCCATCACGGACAGGATCGTAGTAGGTTGTAAATTTCCCTGTTTGAAATATGTGCCTGATATAGGCAAGAAGACAGATAAGACGGGTAAAAAGAATGCCCCTTTCCGCCATTTTGATAAAGGACCAGAAAGCCCCTATAAGAAAACCAGCTCCAACTGCCAGAGCGCCCGCTCTAAGCCCCAGAAAACCGCATATCAAAGCAGCCAGCTTAATATCTCCTGCACCCACCATCCGGCACAGGAACAATAAAAAGAATGCCCCGGTCACAGCCACAAGCCTTAAGGAAAATAAAAGGCTCCCCATAAGCTTCCCCGACCCAAAGATCTCAAATAAAAAGCCGATGATGATCCCTGAAAGCACCAGCCAGTTGGGAATCCGGTGTTTACGGACATCAAAGTAAGCCCCTGCTCCTAAAATCAGCAGCAAAATAACATATTGAACGATATAATCCCCTCTTTTCTTAAAATCTGAACCTGGAATTCATGCTGGAAAATCAGCTTTGATTATGGAATCAGTCATCCATAATTCTTTGAAAATTATTGAAATGCTGTATGCGGAATGCATATAAGAATGTGCCTTTATTATGCACAAGGGGAGGTGAATTGTCAACCGTTTTTTTATAGAAATGCTGTATACATGTTTTTTGTGCCTTTTTGTAATCAGATAATTCTTTGCAGTATTTTTGTTATTTTCAACAATTTTTTCTCTTTTTCTTCAAATTTCGCAGCATAAATCACAAAATTTTGCCGATAAAACATTGACGTTATCCTGCCAGGATGATAAAATGTTATTAGTTTACTTTTTTAAACCAAAGGAGGGATGCGACCATGCAAGCCGAGGGTTTTAACGACCTTTTCCAGAATTGCATGCCGATTTTTATCGCTCTGGGAGATGAAGTCCGCCTGTCCATTATTGAAGGCCTCGCCCGTATGGGCCTTTATGATAACCTGGGGAACGACGTTGCAAACATGGGGGACGGCTTAAAGCTGCAGCCCCGGCAGGGGATGAATGTAAAGGAAATTACGGAGATGACCAGATTATCCCGGCCTGCCATTTCCCATCATTTAAAAATTTTAAAAGATGCGGGCCTTGTAAGTGTCCGCCAGGAGGGGACAGCTAATTATTATTATTTAACCATCGGGGACAGCACAAAAAAGCTTTGTTCCCTTGGCCAGTATTTGCAGGAGCTGATGAACCGGGTTTCATAAATTATAAATGTTATACAGGTAATTTATGAATAAAGTTCCAATTTCCAGACATACTGAAATTATAGCATTTAGTTGCAAATTATATGTCTGGAGATGATAAAATGAAAAATGGCCTTTTAAAAAGACATCTGGCTCCATCAGAGGAAGAGCGGAATTTAAGACATGAAATTGAACGTTCCAAAACCGCCATTGATGCCGCCAGAAACCACTTTGAACAGGTGGTTGATCCAACGCTTATTGATTGTTATATTTACGAGCTTAACGCGGCTCAGCTGCGTTATCAGTTCCTTCTGCGCCGTTTCAAAAGCCGGGAGGTATAAACTACTATAATCTGGAGGATAAGTATATGAGCAAGTGGTATGAAAGGGGAGTTTTTTATCACATCTATCCCCTGGGGCTTGTGGGCGCTCCAAAAGAAAACAGAGAATCCTCTGTTGCAGACTGTTTTGGAGAGCTTTGCCAGTGGATTTCCCACATCCGGTCTCTTGGATGTAATGCGATCTACATCGGGCCACTGTTTGAATCCTCTACCCATGGGTATGATACACGTGATTACCGTATGGTGGACCGCCGCCTCGGCGGCAGGGAAGGTTTTCAGGAGTTTGTTTCCAGCTGCCACGAGGCGGGCATTAAGGTCGTGGTTGACGGCGTCTTTAACCACACGGGCCGGGAATTTTTCGCATTTCAGGATATCCTGGAGCACAGAGAGAATTCTCCTTACAGAGAATGGTACCGGGGAATTAATTTTGCCGTAAACAGCCCCCTGGGAGATTCTTTCGGCTACGAAGGGTGGCAGGGACACTTAGAACTTCCTTGCCTTAATCTTTTTAATCCTGAAGTAAAGCAGTATTTATTTGATACCGTACAGTTCTGGATCAATACCTTTGACATTGACGGGATACGCCTTGACTGCGCCAATGTGCTGGATTTTTGTTTTATGAAAGAACTGCGGGAGCACACCATGGACATGAAGGAAGATTTCTGGCTCATGGGAGAAGTCATCCATGGAGAATACGGCAGATGGGTCAATCAAGAGATGCTGCATTCTGTCACTAATTATGAATTACATAAAAGCATTTATTCCGGTCATAATGACCACAATTATTTTGAAATCGCCCACAACGTAAAGAGGCTGGAATCCATTGGCTCCCGGCTCTATACCTTTGTGGACAATCATGACGAAAACCGGATCGCAAGCAAACTTCATGATCCCAGTCATCTTTATCCGGTTTATACTCTGCTATTCACCCTTCCCGGAATCCCCTCTGTCTATTATGGCAGCGAGTTTGGGTTGGAAGGAAAACGGACCAATACGGAAGACTCCATGCTTCGTCCCAGAATTTCTTTTTCTGAGATCAGGGAGCTTTCCTGCCCTCTTCAGGACTTTATCAGCAAGCTGGGACATATCCATGAAGAAAATCCGGAATTTCATGGAGGGCGGTACCAGGAGCTTCTCCTAACCAACCGGCAGTACGCTTTTGCTCGTTTTCAGGAAAGACGGGCCGTCATCACTGCGGTCAATAACGATAAGGCCGATGCATTTGTTACTATACCCTGCCCTTGTGAGGGAAATACTGCCGTGAATCTGCTTGATGGAGAAGTATTTCCAGTGACTGACCATAGAATCGGATTGACCATACCGGCTAACCGGGGCGTTATCTTAAAGATCATGGAGGAATGAGCAAATGGAAAAAGAGAGAAATGAAATCGGAACAGGTTTTATCACGGAGGTTGACCGGTATCTTTATAACAACGGAAGACATTACGAAATCTACGAAAAATTGGGTGCTCATCCGGAAAACCATGAAGGAAACGACGGGATGTATTTTGCCGTTTGGGCACCTCATGTCAGTCAGGTAGGAGTGGTGGGAGATTTTAACGGCTGGGATCCGGAAGCAACTCCCATGACCCTCCTTGCCGATTCCGGGATATGGGAAGCTTTTGTTCCGGATTTAGGCATTGGAGAACTGTATAAATATGCAATTACCGCCAGAAGCGGCAAGATCCTTTTTAAAGCGGATCCCTACGCCTTTCAGGCAGAATACCGTCCCCAGACCGCTTCTGTTACAGCGGATTTATCCGGATTTCCCTGGAAGGATGGAGCCTGGATGGAAAAGCGGAAGATAATAGACCCGCTAAATGAACCTTTCAGCATCTATGAGGTACATTTAGGCTCCTGGCGGAAGAAAAACAGGGATGAAAAAGATGGGTTTTATACCTACATCGAAGCAGCTCATGAGCTGGCAGACTATGTCCTGGAAATGGGCTACACCCATGTGGAGCTGATGGGAATCGCAGAGCATCCCTATGACGGCTCCTGGGGATACCAGGTGACAGGATATTTTGCTCCCACGTCCCGGTATGGAACCCCAAGAGAGTTCATGTATTTCGTTGATTATATGCACAAAAAAGGAATCGGAGTCATTCTGGACTGGGTTCCGGCTCACTTTCCCAAGGATGCCCACGGCCTGGCAGACTTTGACGGAGAGGCCTGCTATGAATATGCGGACCCCAGGAAAGGAGAGCATCCGGATTGGGGGACAAAGGTCTTTGATTACAGTAAATATGAAGTGGATAATTTCCTCATTGCCAATGCCCTTTACTGGGTGGAGAAATTCCACGTGGATGGACTGCGGGTGGATGCGGTGGCTTCGATGCTCTATCTGGATTATGGAAGAAGCAAGGGAGAATGGGTGCCAAACCAGTACGGAGGCAACCAGAACCTGGAGGCCATTGAGTTTTTCAAGCATTTAAACAGTGTCATTAAAAAGCGGGGAAACGGGGCCATTGTCATTGCTGAAGAATCCACTGCCTGGCCAAAGGTCACAGGAGACCAGGAAGAAAGCGGACTTGGCTTTACCTTCAAATGGAACATGGGCTGGATGCATGATTTTCTTGAATACATGAAGCTGGACCCCTATTTCCGCAAATACAACCACCACAAAATGACCTTTGGCCTTACATATTTTACCAGCGAAAACTATATACTGGTATTGTCCCATGATGAGGTAGTGCATTTAAAATGCTCTATGATCCATAAAATGCCGGGACTACTGGAAGATAAATTCGCTAATTTAAAGCTGGGATATACATTTATGCTGGGCCATCCAGGCAAAAAGCTGCTGTTTATGGGGCAGGATTTCGGTCAGTTCCATGAATGGGATGAAAAGACATCCCTGGACTGGTATTTATCTGAGGAGCCTTTAGGCAAAAGCCTTAAAAATTATGTAAGTGACCTCCTCCACCTGTATAAGAAATATCCGGCACTTTATGAGAAGGATTATGACTGGGAGGGTTTTTACTGGGTCAATGCCAACGATAGCGAACGCAGCATCTTCAGCTTTATCCGGTACAGCAAGGATCATAAGCGGAGCTTACTGTTTGTCTTGAACTTTACTCCGGTAGAGCGTCCTGATTACCGGGTCGGCGTTCCGAAACGGGGAACCTATACCCTGGTTTTAGATGAGAGCCACGGACTGTACAAGCGGGGAGAAAAGGCTCCTTCCTTCCGCTCTGCAAAGACAGAATGGGATGGGCAGGATTACTCTTTCTCTTACAAGCTTCCGGCTTACGGCGCAGCTGTTTTCCGTTTTTAGTCATCAGATATATTCAGTAATTTTTTCCTGATATATCTTAAAACAAGCTATACTTTTTACTGGATTTGTAGTAAAATATAAGTACAAAATCATTACATAATGGTTCAGACGAATGGTGATGGAAGGAGAGGTTCTTATGGCAGCAGAATTAATTGCTACAACTGCAACAAAAAGTGTCTTTCGTGATGGAGATAAGGCGATCAAGGTTTTTAACGCTGATTTTCCAAAGGCAGATGTATTGAATGAAGCATTGATTACCGCGCGCGTGGAAGAAGTCGGCGGAATCAATGTTCCCAAGGTTCTAGAAGTTGGCGTTTTCGAAGGCAAATGGTCCATTACCTTTGATTTCATCGAAGGCAAGACTCTCCAACAGCTCATGGATGAAAATCCTGACAAACTGCCGGAATACATGGATAATATGGTTGATCTTCACTTAAACATCCTGTCAAAGCAGTGCCCGCTACTTAACAAGCTGAAGGATAAAATGTCACGGCAGATCCTGGACACGGAAGAATTAGGCGATGTGACCAGATATGATATGCGGACACAGCTGGACAGCATGCCCAAGCATACGAAATTATGCCACGGAGATTTTAACCCCAGTAATATTGTGGTAAAGGATGACGGAACCATGTTTGTTCTGGACTGGGTTCATGCGACCCAGGGAAATGCCAGTGCCGATGTGGCAAGAACCTACCTGCTGTTCTGCCTGCAGGACCAGAATAAGGCGGATATGTATATGAACCTGTTTTGTAAGAAGACCGGAACGGCAAAGAAATATGTACAGAGCTGGCTTCCCATTGTTGCGGCTGCCCAGCTTTCAAAAAAACGGCCGGAAGAAGCGGAACTGCTTCATCAATGGGCCAATGTTTGTGATTATCAGTAGAGCTTCTTAGCATAGAAAACGCGTTTTGATCAGGCTGTAAAAGCCTCCTTCAAAACGCGTTTTTTTGCACTTTTATATGGTTTTCTATCATGCTGCTGCCGGCAGTTACTCCCGGCGTTTCCAAACGCTTATGACCCGGACATGGTATCATGTTCTTTCTTAAGCTCCAGATACAAGTCATGGAATTTCCATTTGCAGTTGGTATCGGTAATTACCGCCTTTAAGTCGATTTTAGGTACACCTGCCCGCCTTAAGTTTAAGAGCAGTTCATCGATCCGGCTGTTTGAAAAATTCTTCATCACAAGGATCTCCTCTTCCACATCAGGGCATTCCTCCTGCTTTATCTCTTCAAAACCGTCAAAACCTGCCAGATATCCTATGGTCTGGCCCATCTGATCCGGAGAAATATTTTTAATCCGTATGCCCATCCGGATCAGAACTGCCTTTAGCTTGGCGGCCTTTGTATCATTTCCGCTCTGCTTGTCCTTTTCAGGCTGATAATACAGAACCATTTCCTTTCTCGCTGCCATTTTCCATTCCTCCTGCCTCTGAATTTATAACAGATTTCCCCGAAGCTCGCTTCCGCTTAATGCACTTAAATAAGCCGGAGCTATATCGAACACGGTTTTGCAGCCGCTCTGGCCTTCTTTATTCAGCCGGTAAGCAGCTCTTGCATAGGCCGTCAGCACGGAGGCCGTAAATTCCGGATTGGAATCCAGCTTCAGACTGTATTCGATCACATGGCTGTTCTCATCCTCCCAGCCTGTCCTTCCGGTCCTTATGACAAATCCACCATGAGGGATCCCCTTATGATCCCTGTTAAGCTCCTCTTCGCTTATGAAATGAACCGTGGTATCATAATCTGCAAAATAATTAGGCATTGTCACGATCTCTTCCCTGATCTTATCTAAGTCCCCATTCTCTTCAGCCACTACAAAGCATTCACGTGTATGCTTTTCCCTGGTGGACAGCTCCGGATTCTTCCCGCCTCTGACCGCCTCAAGGGCTTTTTCCACCGGAATGGTGTACTGTCTGGCATCCTTTACACCCTGGATCCTGCGGATAGCATCGGAATGGCCTTGGCTCACGCCCCTGCCCCAGAACGTATAATCATGACCGCCAGGTAAAACAGCACCAGCATACAGGCGGTTTAAAGAAAACATTCCCGGATCCCAGCCTACGGATATGATCCCTATCTTATTCCCTTCCCTAGCCGTTTCATCCACCGCTTCGTAATGCTGAGGGATTTTAGCGTGGGTATCAAAGCTGTCCACCACGTTGAAATGTCTGGCAAGAAGAGGGGTCTGCACTGGAAGATCCACAGCGCTTCCGCCGCAGAGGATCATTACATCAATGGTATCCTTTTTTGAAATGGCTTCATCCATGGAATACACTTCTACGCCTGGAGTGAGAAGGGTTACTGAGGCCGGATCTCTTCTGGTAAACACGGCAGAAAGCTCCAGATCCGGATTATGGCGGATAGCGCACTCCACTCCTTTTCCCAAATTTCCATAGCCTGCAATACCTATTTTAATTGTCATATGTTCATCTACCTTTCAAAAAAATATTTTTTACATTATAACTCTAAAAGGAGTCTCATGTAAATCCTGTATTTTCGGAGAGTCTGTAATAGAAAAAATCCGCAGGCAGAATCAACCTTCTGCCTGCGGATTCAAAATCTTATTAAGCCAATGCCTCTGCGTCCGGCATTTCCAATGCCGTGGTCTCATATTTGTCCAGAATGACCTTCTGGATCATATCCCGCGTATCGGAATTAATGGGATGTGCGATATCCCGGTATTCCCCGTCAGCTGCCTTACGGCTGGGCATAGCAATAAATAATCCCTTTTCTCCTTCAATCACCTTAATGTCATGAATCACAAATTCATTGTCCAATGTAATGGATACAATAGCTTTCATTTTTCCTTCTTTTTCAATGCGTCTAACCCTCACGTCTGTAATCTGCATGTCAAGCCCCTTCCCCCACATTTCCTTATAATGTGTATCTTTCGTTTTTCTCTAAAACAACTTTTATATTGTTTGGTGTACCTATATGGGTGGTATTGGCCCGGATGGTGTCCCGGCTCTCCACGATACAATTTTCAATAACCGTATTGTCACCTATGTATACATCATTTAAAATGATTGAATTCTTAATGACACAGTTATTACCCACATATGCCTTCTTAAACAGAACTGAATTTTCAACCACTCCATTGACAATGCTGCCGCTGGATATCAGGCTGTTCTTTACCACGGCACCAGGGTTATACTTTGCCGGAGGCAAATCATCTATTTTAGAATAAACATCCGGGTACTGGCGGAAGAAATAATCCCTCACTTCCGACTTCAGGAAATCCATGTTAGTCTTGTAATAAGACTCAACAGAAGCGATATTCCTCCAGTAGGTGTTCATCTTATAAGCATAAATTCTCTTTAAGTTCCGGTACCGTATTAAAATATCACTTACGAAATCATAACGGTCTTCCATGGCGCAGCGCTCAATGAGCTCGATCAGCTGCCGTCTGCGGATGACGTAAATACCGCAGGATACGATATTGGAAGAAGCCACCATGGGCTTTTCTTCAAAATCCGTGATCCTTCCGTCTTCATTGGTCCTCACCAGTCCGAACCGGGTGATATCCTCTCCCCCGGGAAGCTCCGTACAAACCACAGTAATATCTGCCTTTTTCTCAATATGATATTCCAGAACCTTGCCATAATCCAGCTTGTAGATGCCGTCGCCGGCCGCAATGACCACATAGGGTTCATGGCTGTTTTTTAAGAATGTGAGGTTCTGGTAAAGCGCGTCTGCGGTCCCCCTGTACCAGTCACTGCTTTCTGCAGTTATGGTTGGAGTGAATACAAATAATCCCCCCTGCTTTCTTCCAAAATCCCACCACTTGGAAGAGCTTAAATGCAGATGAAGTGATCTGGAATTATACTGAGTCAAAACCGCTACGTTCTGAATATGAGAATTCGTCATATTGCTGAGGGCAAAATCAATGCTGCGGTAATTTCCTGCAATGGGCATGGCCGAAATTGCCCTTTTATTGGATAATTCCCGCATTCTCTTACTGTTTCCGCCTGCTAATACAATTCCTATCGCTCTCATCGTATGCCACCTGCCTTTATGATGTAGTCTCCGCCAGCCAGCTCTCCGTCAGCATAATCTTCTGCTGCTGTCTCACCGACAATTGCCGTATTCTTACCAATCCTCACATTTTCCGGTATGGTCGAGTTCTCACCGACTGTTACCAGATCGGACTGGTAGACCTTGGGATCGTATTTGCTTTGAGCAAATTCCCCAAAACCAAGCTCAGAGTTTGCACCTATTTTCACATTTTCAGCGATAATGGCCTTCTGGATCTTAACGTTTTCTCCTATCACGCACTCCCTCATAATAATGGAATCCCTGATCACGGCTCCCGGTTTAATGGTAACGCCGGCACCTATGACGGAATTATGGACTTCCCCGCAGATTTCCGACCCTTCTCCAATGATACTTCTGTTTATGACAGCCTCTTCTGACACGTACTGAGGCGGTATGATGTCGCTCTTGGTGTAGATCTTCCAGTATTCTTCGTAAAGATTAAATTCCGGAATGATATCAATCAATTCCATGTTGGCTTCCCAGTAAGAGCTTAAGGTTCCCACATCCTTCCAGTAGCCATTGTACTCGTAGGCAAATACCCGGTCTCCTGATTCGAAGCAGTCGGGAATGATGTGCTTGCCGAAATCACAGCCGGGAACTTCAGACATCTTGATCAGTGCCTCTCTTAACACTTTCCAACTGAATATGTAGATACCCATGGATGCCAGGTTGCTTCTTGGATTTTCCGGTTTCTCCTCAAATTCTGTAATCCGGTTATTCTCATCAGTTATCAGGATTCCAAAACGGCTGGCCTCCTCAATCGGCACCGGCATAGCAGCAATGGTGATATCAGCATTATTCGCCTTATGATACTCCAGCATGACCTCGTAATCCATCTTATATATGTGGTCGCCTGACAATATGAGGACATAGTCCGGATTGTAAGTCTCCATATACTCGAGGTTCTGATAGATGGCATTGGCCGTTCCAGTGTACCAGTCACTGCCCATGCTCTTCTCATAGGGAGGGAGGATCGTAACGCCGCCAACGTTCCGGTCTAGATCCCATGGGATCCCGATCCCGATATGGGTGTTCAAACGCAATGGCTGATATTGGGTAAGAACTCCCACCGTATCCACTCCTGAATTAATACAGTTGCTCAGTGGGAAATCAATAATACGGTACTTGCCGCCAAATGATACTGCTGGTTTGGCCACTTTTTGCGTTAACACGCCTAAGCGGCTTCCCTGGCCGCCTGCCAAAAGCATGGCAATCATCTCTTTCTTGATCACGTTATCACCTCTCGCTGTTGTAATTTTATTGTACTAGCATTATAACACATATTCGGAAAATAGTGAACAAAATTTTGAATTATAACTATAATTTTTTGTGCATTTTCCGACATTTTTCTACTTTTTTTTAAATCTTTTACATTTTAAGCCATATCTTGCGTTTTTATACCTATCCCCCTTGAATCAATGCTCGAAATACAGTATAATCTTAATAAGTATGCGAACATGTAAAAGGAGAAGCTATTATGGATTTAATCACTGTGAGGCAAATATATAAAGACAAAGAATCACTTCTTAATACCCAGGTTACGGTTGGAGGCTGGGTGAGAAGTTTAAGAGATTCCAAGGCATTTGGATTCATTGTTTTAAATGACGGAACTTATTTTGAAACACTTCAGATCGTCTATCATGACACCATGGAAAATTTCTCTGAGATATCCAGATTAAATGTAGGAGCCGCCATCATCGTCACCGGTACTCTGGTCGCCACTCCGGAAGCAAAACAGCCCTTTGAGATCCAGGCGGACAGCATTACCGTTGAAGGAGCTTCTACACCGGATTATCCCCTTCAGAAAAAACGCCATTCCTTTGAATATTTAAGAACCATTTCCCATCTGCGTCCCAGAACCAACACCTTCCAGGCTGTTTTCCGTGTTCGTTCTCTGATCGCTTATGCTATCCACCAGTTCTTCCAGGAAAGAGATTTTGTCTATGTGCATACTCCTATCATCACTGGAAGCGACTGCGAGGGAGCCGGGGAGATGTTCCAGGTTACCACCATGGATCTGACAAACATTCCAAAGACAGCAGAGGGCGCTGTGGATTTCAGCCAGGACTTCTTTGAAAAGCCTACCAACTTAACCGTAAGCGGCCAGCTCAACGGAGAGACCTATGCCATGGCATTCCGCAACATTTATACCTTTGGCCCAACCTTCCGCGCTGAAAATTCCAATACCACACGCCATGCGGCGGAGTTCTGGATGATCGAGCCTGAGATGGCCTTTGCTGATTTGGAAGACGATATGGAACTGGCAGAATCCATGCTCAAATATGTGATCCGCTTTGTTCTGGAGCATGCTCCGGAAGAGATGAACTTCTTTAACCAGTTTGTGGACAAGGAACTTCTTAACCGTTTAAATCATGTTTTGAACTCTGAATTCGCCCATGTGACCTACACCGAGGCCGTTGAGCTTTTGGAGAAGCACAATGACGAATTTGATTATAAAGTGTTCTGGGGCTGTGACTTACAAACCGAGCACGAACGCTATTTAACAGAGCAGCACTATAAAAAACCTGTATTCGTAACGGATTATCCAAAGGAGATCAAGGCATTTTACATGAAGCTGAATCCGGATAACAAGACCGTGGCTGCCGTGGACTGTCTGGTTCCCGGAATCGGGGAAATCATCGGCGGAAGCCAGAGGGAAGACAACTACGACAAGCTGGTGGCACGTATGGATGAGCTTGGCTTTAAGAAAGAGGATTACGAATTCTACCTTGACTTAAGAAAATTTGGTTCCACACGCCATGCAGGCTTTGGCCTTGGCTTTGAGCGCTGCGTGATGTATTTAACCGGAATGTCCAATATCCGTGACGTGATTCCATTCCCAAGAACCGTAGGCAACTGCGAACTTTAATCCTGTACCGCAAATTCCCTTCCATACCGGCAGGGAATTTGCGGTTTCAGTTCAGCCGCCGGATCATGAATGGCATGGCGAACTGTAACCATTTGTACAGAGGACCAGCGAGGTAATGACAATGAAATTCATACATATTGCAGATGTCCACTGGGGCATGAGCCCGGACAGCGACAAGCCGTGGAGCAAGGAACGGTATCAGGACATTAAGGATACCTTTGCAAAGACGGTCAGCCAGGCAAAAGCGTTGGAAGCTAATTGTCTCTTTATTTCCGGCGACTTATTTCATCGGCAGCCCCTGGCCAGAGATTTAAAAGAAGTAAACTATCTTTTTTCCACCATACCGGAGGTCCATGTGGTCATCATTGCCGGCAATCACGACCGCATCAGGAGCAACTCCGCCCTGTTAAGCTTTACCTGGGCTCCCAATGTGTCTTATCTCATGGGAGAGGAGTTAGAAAGTGTTTACTTTAAGGATATCAATACAGAGGTTTACGGCTTCAGCTACCATACATCAGAGATTCCGGAAAACCGCCTTGACCATTTAAAGGTGCCTAACAACGGGCGCATCCATGTTCTTTTAGGCCATGGCGGCGACGCCAACCACATCCCCTTTGACAAGGGCGCCATGTCCAATCTGGACTTTTCCTACGTCGCCATGGGGCATATCCACCGGCCGGAGATCCTTTTGGAAAACCGCATGGCATTTGCCGGTTCCTTAGAGCCTCTGGACAAGACAGAATCAGGGCAGCACGGCATGATGGTTGGGGAGATCAACGAAGTGACCCGCATGGTAACTTCCTTAAAGTTCATTCCAATGGCAAAGCTTCAGTACATCTCCCTGGCCGTCAATGTAACAACTGCCACTACCAATACGGAACTTGCCATGAAAATCACCCAGGAAATCCAGAACCGGGGACCGGAAAACATATTCCGTTTTCGGATCCGCGGCATGAGGGATCCTGACATTTCCTTTGACTTGGAGATGTTGTCCACCCGGTTTAAAATCATGGAAATCATTGACGAGTCAGAACCTCAGTATGACTTTTCCGCATTGTTCGCCGAACATCCCAGCGACATGATCGGCTTCTTTATTCAGGCCCTTCAAAAACCGGAGATGAGCCCTGTGGAAAAAAAGGCCCTTCATTACGGCATCAACGCATTGCTTCGCACAACGGACGAAAGGAGCTGACCCCATGAAAATAATTGATATCTATATCAATGGCTTTGGGAAATTCCATGGCAGAAACCTTACCTTCCGGGATGGGCTGAACATTGTATATGGCAAAAATGAGGCCGGAAAATCCACCATCCATACGTTCATCAGGGGAATGCTTTTCGGCATTGAGCGCCAGAGAGGCCGCGCATCCCGGAATGACCTTTACACAAAGTATGAGCCCTGGGAAAACAGCGGCACCTATGAAGGGCAGATACGGTTAGAGCATAAGGATCACATTTACCGGATCGAACGGACCTTTCAGAAAAATAAAAAAGAATTTAAGATTGTGGATGAAACCGCCGGACGGGAAGTAGAGCCTACAAAGGCATTTTTAGACGACTTATTGTGCGGCTTAAGCGAGGCAGCCTACAT
Source organism: Lacrimispora indolis DSM 755 (assembly GCF_000526995.1). Taxonomy (NCBI): domain Bacteria; kingdom Bacillati; phylum Bacillota; class Clostridia; order Lachnospirales; family Lachnospiraceae; genus Lacrimispora; species Lacrimispora indolis. The sequence goes on from NZ_AZUI01000001.1 coordinate 1,681,614, forward strand.
TAACACCGTCAGCATCGGCCAGTTAAAAAGCGCTACCGATGAGGGCATGGTTTCTGAACTTAAAAATTACATTGCAAACTTAAACACAACAGGAAACCTGGCCCTTAACATTACCAAGTCCGCCGCCTTTTTAAAATCCCAGAGAAAGGAGCTGGAATCCCAGATGGTTCCGGAAGCGGCCCGCACTTACACCTCTTTGTTAAGTGAGATCCGCAACACGGAAAAAGAAATCTCATCTCCGGAATATGAAAATCAGATTCAGGAATATCATAAGCTCCGGTCCCAGCTGAAGAATTCCATGGAGGAGCATCAGAAAGAAAAGGAAGAGCTTCTTCAAAAAGCTGCCAGGGGCAGGCAGGTATTGACCAGCAACCATTTTTCCGACCAGGCTTCCATTAACGCCTGCCAGGCAAAGGCTCAGGAAAGCTATGATGAATACATGGATGCCAGGGCAGCCTGTAACAGAAAACCGAGAAAAATCTGTTCAATCCTTTCCCTGGTCATTGCGACCCTGCTTTTATGCGGCACAGGTGTCCTTTACTATCTGGGAGAAGCAAATTATTTTACCGCCTACTATGGGCTTGACCTCCTCCTTTTGCTTGGTATTTTTATCGGCACTGCCACGATCTTTTATCTGATCGGCTTAATCCTGTTTTTGCGGCTGAGACACAGCCAAAAGGACATGGAAATGAGCGCCAAGATCCTGCAGGAGATCCTTTCCAGGCATTTGGGAAATACAGAGATCAGTCCTGAAGCGATCCGGGCGTTTCAGACGAGGATGGCGGAATTTACCCGCTTATGCTCCGCCGTTTCCAAATCCGAAGCAGTCATCGCACAAAAGGCTTCAGAGCTTGAGGAACTTTCAAAAAAGCAGGAAAACTGCGGGGAGTCCATTGAAAAGCAGCAGAAAAGCCAGTGGGAGCTGGAAAAAAAGCTGGAGCATCTGTCAAACTGCAAGACCCAGGCAGAAGGGTTAAAGCACATCCTGACAGAGAACGACCGGATCAGGGAAGAAATTTCCGCCATTGACCTGGCCCTGGAAACCATGACCAGCCTCTCCTCCTCCATCCGGGATTCCTTTGGTTTATATTTAAACAAAACAGCCTCAGACTTAATCGCAGGTATCACAGGGGGAATCTATACCAGCATGAGCGTGGATGAGAACCTGAATGTCTTTTTGAATACAAAGACAAAGCTGGTTCCCTTAGAACAGGTCAGCAGCGGTACCATGGACCAGGTATATTTAGCGCTCCGTCTGGCAGCCGCCACTTTGATCCAGGAGGGGACAGAGCGGATGCCCTTTATATTTGACGACAGCTTTGTGCTGTATGATGATGACAGGCTCCGTACAGCCCTAAGGTGGCTGGTAAACACTTATTCCGACCAGGTCATCATCTTCACCTGCCATCAGAGGGAGGCCCAGATGCTGACAGCGAACCTGATTCCTTATCATCTGGTAGAAATTTAGCCGTATAAAATATTTTAATCATGACCACCCGTAAAACGCAACATCATAAACTTAAGATAAGTATTTAACTAATTCAGATCATTAATTGACTAAATTTTACTGTTGAAATAATATTTGTTATTTTATGATTGCAGTTTATCCAAGTCATAATCTACTTTTCCTAAAAATGCCCATACTATCCCTTAAATTGGATAGTATGGACATTTTAAAAACTATTCTTCTGATTATTTTTATATTTGTTTGATATATTTTTCTTCCGTTCAGCGCTTTTTAAGTCTCTTACAGGTAAAACATGTTTTTCTATTTCGCCCTGTAATTCTATGAGTCGCTCTTCTCTTTTTAAGGGATCAGTTTCCAGAAGAATTTTGATCATTTCTTCTTTAAACAAACCTATTGCTATATTTTCATTGGTTTGCATGAAATACTTATATATTTTCCACGCATGCTTTTTTCTTAAATTGGCATTGGCGGCATTCCTGACATCTTGTATCATATTATAAACCAGTAATTGTGCACGAAAATCTTGATACACATACACTGTAGCTTTTCCTGTTACACTCTCAAATTTCATTTTATTTTTTAAAATATGATATTTTTTCTCTATTTCCCATCTTTTATAATACAAATCCTGCAGTTGCTTATCGCTGTAATGTTTAGAAAGATTCGTCATTAATGCCAATTCCTTGCCCATAGGAAGAAAGCTCTTTGATATCCGGGTGTTTGTGTTAGCTTTTTCTTTCATATGCTGATATCTCTCTGGATGTTTTTGCCGGATTTTTGTAAGGTGTTGTGATGTATGGAGTAATGTTACTGCCTTGTCAGACGATTTCATTTCATTACGTTCTTTTTTATAATCATTTGATGAAAGACGGAATAAATAATGGATTCCTGCCTCTTCTAAAAAAAATCAATGAATTCCATAGCTGGATACCCTCTATCGAAGATTACCAAAATCGGGCATCTTATCCCTAGCACTTTCAAATGCTCCAGATTTTCATTTGCCATTTCGGTTTCACTAGTGGAAATATGTGCAACCCCGATATCCAAATAGAATCCGTTTAAAATATCATACATACCACTTACTAATGCTCGTATTTGCCCCTGTTCAGAATGCTGGTTATTACTTTTGCCGAAACATAATCGGTTTCCTTCTGAATTTGGTACTTCCGCTTTGCTTCCATCAATTCCAAGTAAAAGAAAGCCGTTCCATAAACTCACTTCAGAAGAATTATAAAAATCCATTAAATATTGATCATTTAAATGAGTAAAAATATCAGGGTTCAATCGTTTCCTTTGCTGCAGATAGCCTTGCTTCGATATTTCCATAGACAAATCCTCTTTTTGTTTGAAATATGTACGGAGTTCTAAAGTGGTGGTAAGCCTCTTTCTGGTAAGGCAAGATAATAGAATATCCTCTAATGGCATTTTTCGTTTTCTTGAAAATGTGTTATGCTCATCCATTCTTGCACGTTCCATTAGATCAGTATTTTTCAATGCATGAGAAAGTGTTTGGAATCTTTTCATATAGGTTGCTTTCATTGGCACCCCTGTCTATATTTTACAATATAAAAAGGGACCTGCCTATATAGAGAAAGATCCCTTAAGTTTATGATGTTGAGCTATGCTGATGGTTTATATTTCGCACGCTTTGCGTGCTCAACAGGGTCACGATCCATAAATCAGAGTCCAATAACGCGCCACTCGTAGAATTGCTAAAAAAATCAGGTGCTAAAATCGCGGGCAGTTTCGCCTGCAAGGGTTTTGACACCGCGGGGCCGTTTAAACTAATCGGCGGCATAGCAAAAAGCCATCCGGATACCGCAGACATTGAATCTGTCAGAAAATTCGTTCGGGAAATGCTTTGATAAGTCCTCACACCATTTTTTTGGGGGGGTATCTGAGGAAGCCTCTGGCGGGCATAACGGAAAAGATGTCTGTAACCAGAAGTGATACGCCAATCCTAAGTAAAACATGTGCTTCCCGTACAAACTAAAAAAAATTCTGGAGGTATTTAAATGAATGTAACTGACGCTTTATTTGCCCGTCACGGCTGCAGGTCCTTTAAGCCTGATCCGGTTGACCAGAACACCATTAAAACCATTTTGGAGGCGGCGACACGCGCCGCATCCGGAGGTAACTCCCAGCCATGGGAAGTTTTCGTCGCCGGAGGCGATGCGCTGGAGAGGGTCAAGCGGTTATTTCTGAGCAATACTCAAAACAGGCCACAAGCCGATCTTGATATGTCAAAAATGCCAATTGTCCACCATGCCCGTATGCAGGAGCTGCTTGCGGATATGAGCGCCGCTGCCGGAGAGTCTGTAAAAGAGATAGGGGAACTGATGGGGAATTTTTTTAACGCTCCCGCAGTTATCTATTTATGTATGGACAAGAATCTGGCGGGATTATCGTTCTTCGACCTGGGTGCGCTCTCTCAGGGCATCATGCTGAAGGCATTGGAACACGGTCTTTCGACGATGCCGGCGGGGTGTCTTGTACAGTATCCCGAGATTCTTCATGCGGAGCTGGGCATTCCCGACGAACTGTCGGTAGTAGCTGGGATCGCAATCGGATATGAGGACAGCCTTCATCCGATTAATAAATTCCGCAGCAGACTCTTATCTTTTAGAAAACATAGGATAGCTGCTGGTTTACGTTGATACAATCCAACGGATTTTTCTGCGGTTTTGTACCAGGTAAAGGCAATACAAAATTATTATTTGTTTTTATTTACTTCTTCATAAATCACCTGATTATCTTCTAAAATCTTGATATAGCCTTCCGTTTAAGCGTATTCTCTGGCCATCCTCGATTCTCTTTGCAGCTCCCCAACCAATGGCAGTATTCCAAACTTCCAGTGAGCAGACAGATTTCTATCACGCTTTGCTAGCTCTCCTGGCCAATGCTCGGCTCTTCTTACTTTTCGCTTTTTATATTTGAAATGGTGCTTTCAGACAACGCTCCACATAGAGAAGTATCCATTTCTCCTTTGTATGCCTGCTGACCATTTCCATTAAATGAGAGTGCTGTATGTTATCGAACAGACCTTTGATATCGAACTCCAGTACCCAGTCTTTCCTCCAACATCTTGTTCTTGTGACCTCCTGTGCCTGAATTGCTAACTTGTTCGCGCGATATCCGTTGGAATCCTCATAAAATATTGGCTAAGAATCATTCAAATTCCCATTCAAGAAGATGTCAATAGGACGCCAGATATCAAAGATTGTCCGGCGTCCTGCATTTTCTGCTTTCTATATATACTCCGATATCATCAAAATATCCTGGTCAAAATCTCCGAATCCACGCCCAAAGATATTAAATCCCCCGGAAAACTTAATCCCCTCCTGATTGCCGATCCAGACCTCCACGGACTCGTGTTCCATAATATGCAGTTCGTCGATGGTCACGCTGCTCACCTTCTTCTCATCGATAAATACGCCATTTGCACCGATTCTCCAGTTTACCATCTTGCCGTACTGTGTGCTGCCGATCGTTTTCGTCTCCGGGGTCAGACGGCCTCTCCGGCCGCCGTAATCCCCGCCGCTCCTGTAGAAGCCGCAGTCGCAGCCGTTTATTTTCAGCGTAATATCGGAAATCCAGTTTTCATTATATCCGGGTGCCTCGGAGCAGAGCTCCGTCGACACCATGAGGGTCTTTGGCTGCCGCGTCTTGGGGATCAGGTTGGGAAACAGGTACTTGACGAAGCCGCCGGAGCTCCACAGGATCCCGGCGCTGACACGGTTCGGATGGTAGAAATAGCTGGTGATATCCTCATATCCGATGATCCCGGCGACATTTGCCAGCCCGCAGGTCGGCATCACCTGACATTCGCTGAAGCAGCCCACCGGCATTTCCACCGATACCACCTCGCTGATCCCCTTGGGCCTTCCCACCAGCTCTATATGCACAATGTCCTTCTTCCGGTTGCACAGCTTGGTGGCCCCTCTCGTCCCAGGCTGCTCTTCCAGCATAATCAGCCCGGCCTCCTCCAGCACCTTCACATGAAGCGCGGCGCTGGAGGGGGGAATATTCAGCTGCTTTGCAATCTCACTAATAATCATACCCCGGCAGTTTAACATGGTCAGAATATCCAGCCTCATGGGCGACGACAATGCCTTCGCCACCTTGCATACCTCGTCCTTATTTCCGATATCCAAATCAATGATCTTCGCCATAACACCACTCCCTGTCATTTGTTTCAGCAGTAAAAACAATTCTCTGTATACAATTTACCATTTTATCCCTGGGAGATGCAAGCACTAATTGCAGAAATTACGGCTGCACAGAACCACCGGCCCGGTGGAAAATGATCCACACTCCTCCACCCGCACCAGCCCAATGCTCATTCACACTCTTCCGCCCACAGCAGCCGGATGCCAAACCCGGATTCCTTGGGCAGCGTGAGCACTCCCTCCGTCATACGGTAACCGGAATAATCCACCCCTTCGGACTCCCCAAGCACCGCCTCCACACACGGGATATGGTGGGGGTAAGCGGCGGCCAAGTGCGAACAATAGCACGTTTTCACCACCAGTCCCCAGGAATGGGGAGAGACCAGATACCCTTTCGCCGAAATATCCTTCATCAGATTTCTCCAGGCGGTAAACCCATAGCTGAGAATGTCCGGCTGCCATACATCCAGGCACCCCTCCTCGGACAGCCGATACAGCAAATCGATATCGGTGTATGACTCTCCGTCAGCCAGCCATGTCATCGGACGGTTGTATTTAAAATACGTCTTTAAGCGACTGCACAGCTCCTTTTCCTCCCGGAACGGTTCCTCAAACCACACCAGGGGGCAATCCCCGATCCCTTCCAGGAACCGGATACAGTCGTCGTATGTATAGCCGTCGTTGGCGTCCACCATCAGACGAACCGTGGGGAATTTCTCATGGATTCTCCGCACTACCTCGATATCCCGCTTCAGTCCCTCCTCATGTTCCATCCACTGGTACGACCTCCCTATTTTGATCTTAAATGTTCGATATCCCAGATCGTAGTCATACTGACAGTCTCCCAGGATCGCTTCCACACCGGCCGGCTTCTCGTCGGGAATCAGATCATTCATATAGATTGCGCCGTCATAGACATTGGCCCGGCCTTCCGCGTCCCCGCGAATCATCTGGTACACCGGGATTCCCAAAATATTGCCCGCCAGATCGTGGAGTGCGATATCGAAGGTCTTGCAGGCAGGATCCAGAATCCCGTAATCGGCGCGGAAGACTTCGCTCACCCGTCTTCCGGTCACCAATCCTCCGGAACCGTGTTCCCCCTCGTATGCACCCCAGCCGCTCGCCCCTTTGTCGGTAAAGATCTGAGCCAGCTTAACCGTCCCGCCAAAGCCGTGAATCCCAAGCCTGGCGTTCTTGCCGTGCAGCCGCGGATATCTCGCCCGAAATTGTTTGAATTTTACGTCTGTAATCACATGGTTGTCTAACTCGCTGTTATATCTGTCCTGTTCCATTTTTACCCCTTCACACCAGTCATGGTGATTCCTTGTACTATTTTCTTTTCAAATATTAAATATAAAATGACGATCGGTATACTCGCTACCATATTTGCCGTCATCGGCTTCACAAAATCCACGGAGTACGTCCCCGCAAGCGTCGGAATTCCGATAGGCAGCGTAAAAATCGTCTCGCTCATGGAGCAAAGCAGAGGCCATAAGTAGTCGTTCCAGCTGCCGACAAAGGAAAAAATGCAGATCGTCGACAGCGCCGATTTTACCAATGGAAATACAATCCTGAAAAAGATGGTTACAACTCCCGCGCCGTCCATTCGGGCCGCCTCGATCAGTTCCTTTGGGAGCCCCTTCATAAAGGTCGTCAGGATAATGAAATTCATGGAATTTACAAGAAGCGGCAGGATCAGGCCCTGGTACGTATCGATCAGGCGTAGCTTGTTTGCCGTAATAAAGAGCGGCACGATCGTGGCCTGGCCGGGTACCATGACGCCCAGGATCAGGTAGAAGAAAACGAGATCCCTTCCTTTAAAATCGAGAAGTGCCACCGCGTAGGCCGCCATCGCGGTCATGATAACGCAGCCGCCTGTCGCTATAACCGATACGATCACACTGTTTCTCAGCCACAGGAGCACATTGCTCTTTAAAAATACATCCACATAATTGGTCACGATATAGGGCGGCGCAAACCAGTCCCACACGTTTTTGATGGCTTTTCCCTCCCGCTGCAAGGATACGAAGAAGGACCAGATAAGCGGCATCAGCATAGACAGCGCAAGCAAGACCGAAAGGATAGAAATAATCGCCCTGGGAATTGTATTTTTCTTCATTTATCTCCCCCCTTCCCTGAATGTTTCAGCTGGAGCGCCGACAGTGTCGCAATAATAAAGAAGAGGACGTACGACATGGCGGCCCCGTACCCCATATTATTTTTTTCAAATGCCGTCTCATAAATATACTGTATGATCGTTCTTGTGCTGGACGCAGGGCCGCCCCCCGTCATCATATAGACCTGTCCGAAAATCTTAAAGCATGAGATCACCTGCAGCAGCCCGATCATCAGCGTGGTCGGTTTTAAGAGCGGCAGCGTGATGTAGATCAACTTCTTCCACGGGGATGCCCCGTCGATGGAGGCCGCTTCCATGACCGCAGCGTCAATCTCCTGCAGCGCGGCTAAATAGATCAGCATACTGAATCCCACGGTCCACCAGGCCGTCATTCCGACGACGGAAAACCACACCAGCACTTTGTCCTGCAGCCACTGGATCTCGGTACCCGGATTCATCAGATGGAATGTGTGCAGAAAATCGCTGATGAAACCGCTGTAGGGCATCAGGATGTATTTTGCCATAAAGGAGGCCACGGAAACAGACAGAATACTCGGTATGTAATATGCCACCCGCAAAAAACGCCGCCCTCTCCACTCCCTGTTGGCCAGAAGCGCCAGAATCAGCGCGAATACCACTACCACAGGGGCGGTAATAATGACGAATTTGAACGTATTTCCCAGAGACTGAATAAAATTCTGGTCGGTCAGAAGCTTCCTGAAATTCTGCAGGCCGACAAATTTCTGTTTTCCCGAGAGCGTCCATTTGAAAAAACTTACATAAATGCCCTGTATTACCGGCCAGATGGTAAAGACCGTGTAAACCGATATAAATGGCAGAATGAATGCAATTGCCGCTATTGTTGTTTTTCTGTTCCGAGCCACTATTATCCCCCCCTTTCCTATGGCAGTCAGGAAAGGTTGTCTTTGAGTACCGTCTCCGCCTCATCGATCGCAGCCTCCGGAGTTAAATCTCCCAGCCACACCTTGTTAAACACTTCAATGATTCCATTTTCAATGGATGAATAGTTTAACGACTTGAACAGGTAGACGCCCTCCTCCGCCATCGCCTTATAATCGCTCCTGTGCGGAACCTTTTCGTACTCATCGCTGTTGAGAATCGCCTGGTTGGCCGGAATATTGCCTGAGCCGGTCCAGATGTAGGCGCCGTCGGCAGCCGCGTACTGCATGAACTTTACGGCTTCCAGGGACTCTGTCTCGGACCGCTCTTCGTTATGCGGAAGAATCAGAGAGTGTGAATTTACATAACATGCTCCATTTCCAAAGACCGCAGGAAATGCCTGAACTTCCCAGTTAAAGCTGTCGAGGCGTTCCAAGTTGGCCACCGCCACAGTGCCGTTGATCAGAAGCCCCGCCTTGCCGGATTCGAACAATCCCTGGAAATCATCAATTCCCGGAGTAATGTATCCGTCCTTATAAAGAGAATCCAGATAGATGAGAGCCTCCAGCGCCTTGTCCTTATCCCAGGTAAGCTGTGTTCCGTCCTCACTCAGAACCGGTGCGCCGCCCAGCTGATTGTAGAAGGAGTACCATACTCGGTAGGGCTGTGTCCCCTGATTCGGGAAAGCGATCGTCGACCCGCCCTCCGGCACAACCGCCTTCAGCTGGTCTAAAACCGCCTTCATCTCCTCCTTACTGTTGATCTCAAGCTTACCGGCCTCGTTAAGCGTGATTCCGGCCTCCTTCACCAGACCGGAATTGAAGCAGAAAATCTCGCCGTGCATATCGAGAGGAATCGCATAGATCTGTCCGTTGTAGGTCACGCTCTCAAGCTCGGTCTGTATGTAAATGTCCTCCGGTTTTATTCCCAGCTGTTCGATATAATCATCAATCGGATCAATGACGCCCAGTTCAGCCAGCTCCGGAATCCTGGAAACGTGGGACACCCCGATATCCGGCCCCTTGTCCGCCGCAACAGACGTCTGGAGCTTCGTATAATAGTCATCCCACACCATTGTGATAGACTTTACCTCCTGTGCCGGGGAAGTCTGATTGTATTCCGCAATAATGTCATCCATAAATTCCCCATCTCCACCGGTAAACAGCGACCAGAAGGTGAGCGCCCCCGAATCACCAGCCGCATCTACGGACTGGGCAGCCTGTTCCTGTGTCTTATCTCCAGATGCCGTCTGACCACCGGCTGTGCCGCAGCCGCTCACTGTCAGCGCCGCGAATAAACCAATACCGAATATTTGCAACATTCTCTTATTCATCATTCTCTCCTCCATTTTATAGTTCTGCGTCTATAGTTTCTTTAAAAGAATTTTCTGCCGGCTGTTTCTTATATTCTTTTATATGCATTATACAGTACGGTACTTCTCAAGTCAACATATATATTGTTTGTTTTAGTGATTTTGTATGTTTTATCTCTATTTATTCGGATATTATTATATTAATTATATTCAATATTTGGTTTGTGCTTTTTATTTATACATTTTTTATGTTTAAATAAGGTTGAGTAACCGAATCGTATTAATTCAGATCAGCCTGGCATAGCTCTGGCGGGTCCGGGAGAAGGTGATTACCGGCGGGCAGTTTTACCATTTTTACATTTCAAAATGTTCTCTGGGTATATGCAGTTCCATTGAAATGCTACAAACCGCTCTCCCGGCATCTAAATGGGATGGTCAATATATATTTTATTCTTACGAAATGAACCTCCTCCTTTTCTCATTTTTCTGGATTCAGGTATTCTTCAAGGCAAAGGTTTTGGTGCTTCATTTCCGTGGCAGCCGAAATGCCGTCATAGCGGTAATGCCACGGCTCGTTGTTGACTCCTGTGAGTTCTGTTTTATCGGGCGGACAGCGGCGGATAAAACCAAAGCGATAGCTGTTTTCATTCAGCCACTTGTAAACCTCTGTTCCAGAAGAATGAATCCCGTCCCCATTAATGTCCACCGCAATTCCAAGCTGATGTTCACTTGTTCCCAGAACGGCCACCCAAGCCTCCTCCTTCCGGGCCTCTGCATGGGAATACCCCTCCGCCTTATATACTTCGATTTTTTCATCCATGATTTTTTGCTCTCTTTCCGCCGTTCTGTATCCGGACAAGGCAATCGGATAAATGCCATCCTCCCTTGCGGCATCAAACATTCTTTGGAGAGCAGGGTAAATCCGGATATCAACGGATTTTCCGCCGGACAGCCGTTTTAGTTCTACGTCGCACCCGGAGGGGATAAGGGGCTTTATTCCGCTTTATCCACAGCTTCTTTCATTGCGTCTTCAACCATTTCATGAGACTCCCCTCCGGCGCTGCTCTCAATAAACAGAGGTTATTCAAGCAAGGAATTTGTATTGCGCACTGGAAGCTGACTGTTCCAGAGCAAACCAACGGCAGCTGCCAGAGCAAAAAAGCACACGCATAAGACAAGCGGCCTTTTTGATACCGATTCCCCCGCCGTATATGACGCCTCAACTTGTGGTCATCTGTGTTTCCCCTGTAGCCAGCCTATAGTTTGTCTGTAGCTGAAAAAAAGTGTCTTCGACACTTCAGCTCCCCTGGCCCATCATTGACAGGACTACTTCCATGTCTTTTAAGGTTATTTCTGTTCAGCATCGCCATTGTCTTATTTCTGAAGGTGGGGTTGGTAATTCTCTCCTGTGGCAGCATGTAAAACATTTCAATTATAAACTCCTTCGGGATTCTTTTCAGACAGCCTTGCTTAATGAACTCCATTTACGCATTGGACGTTACCTGGGCAGACCCGTCATCGCCACTTCCAGAATTGATTCTTACGACGGCGATTCCGTTACCTTCCATTACAACCGCCATGAAGATGATCAACTCATGATTGAAACTCTTCCTGCTCTTGAATTTATTGCGCGCCTGACTCAGCACATACCGGAAAAACATTTTAAAATGATTCGTTACTACGGCATTTATGCCAAACATCGCAGTTCTGACAAGCGTCTTCGCAGGGCTATTTTAAAAGAAAAACATAAACTATATCTCTCTTTCAACCGCTGGCGGGATTCCAGCCTTCACTCATTTGGATACGATCCCCTAAAATGTTCCATCTGTAGAAATGTCATGCTCTTCCTTAAGTTATATTTTAATCATAGACCTGTTCCTTTGCATGAATTATACGAAAAGGCAATGCGTAAGCATCTGTGCCGTTCCCCCGCTCTTCTTTTATTTCTTTCATACCTTCCGTTTTCATGATACAATCATGATATCTTAGACAAGTACGGGGGTAGGTTACAATGAAACGGATAACAGAAGAAGAGCTTGCAAAGGAGCTACGGGAACACTACTTACAAAATTCACCGGAAGGTATGACATGTGACGAAGTTCGCGATATGAGTGATGATGACCTTCTCGATATGGATTGCTTTCTTCATGAATTCGATGACCTTGAAGATGACGATTTAGGAGAAGAAGGGTTTTATATCTTCTAATTCTAAACCGTCTGTTTTCCATCTGTTTTGGTTCTGTAGTAATCACGCCACCCTATGACTTTAGGATTTATTATTCTTATCAAGTCTTCCTCCGTTCTGACCAACAGATATCTTTGGTTGACATTCTCTTTCACTGTTTCCTTTATCTTTTTCATGGCTTTCTTACTTGGATACTGGGTCAGTTCCCCATATGGATTTCCTTCTTTTCTGATTTTGCTGAATCTTCTGTTATGCATTCCCAGATAATCAAAGCCTTCTTTTCCTCCCCATAAACATACCGTTTTGGTTTTGGTCGGGTGTAAGGTTAAATCCAGCTTCCACATGATGTATTTCAACAGGTTCATCGCATAGTCTGCGCTTTTCTTGTTTTTACAGATAATCACACTATCATCTGCATACCTGACCAGCTTCTCATGTTTACTCCCGTTTCTTTCCCACCAGCCATCAAATGCATTTAAGTAGATATTCGCCAGTAACGGTGATATAACTCCTCCCTGACTTGTCCCCAATTCACTGATTTCCAGTACATTTCCATACAGTATTCCTGCCTTTAACCATTGTCTGATCAGCTTTAATATCCCTCTGTCCCATATCCTCTGTTCTATCAGTATCATCAGCTTCTCCTGATTCACCTGATCAAAGAACTTTTCAATATCTGCGTCCACCACGTAGTATCCTTTGTTGTTGCAAGCCTTTCTCACTGTCTCCAATGCCTGTCTGGCATCCCTTTTGGGTCTGAATCCGTAGGAACAGTCTTTGAAATCGGCTTCGAATACCGGTTCTATTGCTATCTTTACCGCCATTTGGACGATTCTGTCCTTGACTGTGGGGATTCCCAATGGTCTCTGGCTCCCTCCTGTCATGAGTACTACTTCGTTCTCACTTATACATCTCATCTTTACCTTACGGTGACAGGTAGGGTCTCTCCAGTTCCGGACCACACCCTTCATACATACCGATTCCCATATGCCGGAGGATTATCAATGGTGCTTTTCCAGTCTCTTCCCATCTTCCTTGGTTTTCGCCACAATAGGCAAGGCTCAACCTCCCCATCTCTCCTCCTTTTTTGGAGCAGTTTTACTTACGACACGGCAGAATTCACTTTACGTTACGGTCTGCATGATTGCCATATCAAAAAAGAGATATGTTATCCATCCGCTTAGCACCCTGCATTACTGCAACGCACCGGATTTAGCTACACGGCTCACTAGTAATTACCGTGACCGGACTTGCACCGGCTGGTGTGATCCAGCTTCGCTGGACACGCCCTATACGATAAAAAGACTGTTATGCCGGGTCTATGCCCTCCATGACAGTCTTTTTCTATATGCTCTTATTCTCTTAATGGTTCCTATTTCCCTGACAATTCCAATTTTCTATGGATTCTTATTCCCAGCAATTCCAATTAAAGCTCCGGCAGCAATTCCTGCCATTGCCGGCCCGATCCAGCCAAGTCCCATATCATAAAGAGGAAGCCTGGAAAGACCCGCATTTAAAAAGCCAAGGCCTGCCTGTTCCAGTGATAAAAGCACACTGGCAATTCCGGTAAGGCTGATGGAGCAGATGTAAACCGCCTTCCACTTCCTTTCATCCCGGAAACCAAAGGACAGTAAAATGAGAACAATGGCTACCGGATAGATGGCATTTAACACCGGAACAGAGACTTCCAGGATCTTATTAAGGCCGATATTGGAGATTATCAGGCTTACCAGAGCAAAAAGGAAGGCCCAGGCACGATAGCCCACTTTCGGTATAATGGTGCTGAAATACCTGCTGCAGCAGCTGATAAGGCCGATGCAGGTATTTAAACAGGCTATAAAGAAAATGACGGCCAGCATCATAAGCCCTGCATTCCCATATAAAAAACGTACCGCCTGGTTTAAGGTCTGGGCACCGTTTTCCCCAGACCCCAATGTGCCGCCTGTAACGGCCCCTACGTGGGCCAGAGCGCTATATACCAGAAGAAGTATCCCTCCTGCGATAAAACCTGCCTGAATGGTCTCTCTGACCACAGAAGCCTCCTGTTTGATCCCCATTGCCCGAACATTTAAGGAGATAATGATCCCAAAATTCAGGGCGGCAATGGTATCCATGGTCAGGTACCCTTCAAGAAATCCCTTTACAAAGGGATTGGACCCATAGCTCTTTGCCGGAACCCCGTAAGGGCCTGCCGGATGGACCATGCAGCCCGCAAATATCACCACTATCAAGACCAGCAGGCACGGAGTCAGTATTTTCCCCAGCCTGTCCGTCAACTTGTCCGGCTTTAAGGATACGGCAAAGGCAATGGAAAAGAAAAAGGCGGAATAAAGGAGCTGAGCAAGGGCTCCTGTACTCTCTTCTTTTAAAAAGGGGACTACCGCCATCTCAAAGGAGGTGCTGGCAGTTCTTGGAATGGCAAGACACGGCCCTATGGATAAATAAATAAGCAGTGTAAAAACAAATGCAAATCCGGGATGAACACGGCCGGCCAGCTTACCAAGACCGCCGGACCGGGCCACAGCGACCACGCCAAGAACCGGAAACCCAATGGCCGTTACCGCAAAACCGGCCATTGCGATCCAGGTATTGACTCCCGCGGATGCACCCAAATAGGGCGGAAAAATAAGATTTCCCGCCCCGAAAAACATGGAGAAAAGTGTAAGGCCCACTAAGACCAGCTTCTGTTTCGATAATTTTTCCATATGTCCCGCTTTATCTGTCACCTGCACGGTAGCGCTCCAAAAGCCGGTTAATTCTGGTAGTCGGATTTAAAAGCTCGCTTAAGGAGGCATCGTGATTTAAGTTATCTACGATCAGCGCAATGTATTTACTCATATCCACATTGATATAATACGGCCTGGATAAAAGATCAGGGGTCTGATATACCAGGTTGGTCGTGAGGATCCTGTCAATAAATCCATTCTCATAATATTCATCAAACTTTGCAAGGCCGTTGGTAAAGAGTCCAAAGGTGGAGCAAACAAATACTTTCCTGGCCTTTCTTCTCTTAAGCTCCTTGGCTACATCCAACATACTTTCGCCGGAGGAAATCATATCGTCAACAATGATCACATCCTTACCCTCTACGCTGGTTCCCAGAAATTCATGGGCAACAATGGGATTGCGGCCGTTAATGATCTGGGTGTAATCCCTGCGTTTATAGAACATACCCATATCAAGGCCAAGGACATTGGCAAAGAATACAGCACGTCCCATTCCGCCTTCATCCGGGCTGATGACCATCATATGTTCGCTGTCAATATCCAGTTCCTTCTCTTCCCTCAGAAGGTATTTGATAAACTGGTAAATGGGCTGAACGGTCTCGAAGCCCTTTAATGGAATCGCATTCTGCACTCTAGGGTCATGAGCATCAAAGGTGATGATGTTCTCAACGCCCATGTTCACCAGTTCCCGAAGCGCCAGCGCGCAGTCTAAGGATTCTCTGCTGGATCTCTTATGCTGCCTGCTCTCGTATAAGAAAGGCATGATCACATTAATGCGGCGGGCCTTTCCTGCCGATGCTGCAATGAGACGCTTCAAATCCTGGAAGTGGTCATCAGGGGACATATGGTTGGTCATTCCGCATAGGGAATAGGTAAGGCTGTAATTACATACATCTACCATAAAATAAAGGTCATCACCGCGAACAGATTCCTGCAGGGTGCCCTTTGCCTCACCGGTTCCAAACCTTGGGGTGCTGGCTCCTATAATATAGGAATCCCGCTGATAGCCTGAAAAAGCGATGGTAGACTTGTGCTCGCTTTCCCGCTCCTGTCTCCAGGACACCAGATAATCATTGACCTTATCTCCCAACTCTTTGCAGCTTTTTAACGGTATCAAACCCAGCGGACCCACGGGAATGGTTTCTATCGTCTTTTCTTCGTAAAGCATTCTTCTCTCCTCCAACGTATCCTAATACAATGCAACGGTTCTTTTATAACATTATGCGCGGAAATAGTCAAGTTAATCGATGCAATTAGGACTCTTAATTTCATTGTAATCGTTGCCTCCATTTGTTGCAACCGCTAATTTCTTACGTTTGAAGCCAAGGCTTCAGGAGATTCTCATATTCGATATTTCTTTGCATAAAATGTATTATGTACTATTAAAAGCAGGGAGGATAAATCTTGCCCAAAATTTTAGATAATAATTATTATGACCTGATTATAAGCAATACCCTGGCTCCTTCCTATGATACCGGAAATAATATTACCTATTTGGATATAAGGGATTCTCTTCTGCACATTCCTGTCACCACCGTGGACCCCTGTGATTTAGGCCGCCATCCCTACAACAATTTCCCGACACTTTATACGCTTACCTCCACCACCAGTCTGGAAAAGTCCGGCATCTCAACTGTTCAGAGGAACCCTTATCTGGCCCTGTTTGGCAGCGGGGTCCTGGTGGCTGTCATTGATACCGGAATTGACTACCGGCATCCGGCTTTTAAGTATAATGACGGAACCTCACGCATCCTCTCCATGTGGGACCAGACGGTACAAACCGGTACGCCTCCGGAAACCTTTACATTCGGTTCCGAATACACCAGGGAGCAAATCAATGAGGCATTAAGCTCAGAGGACCCTTTATCTCTTGTCCCCACAACGGATACCATTGGACACGGAACCGCCATTGCCAGTGTTCTGGCCGGTACCCCGGATGAAGCCCAATTCTTCAGCGGAGTAGTGCCCCAGGCCGATCTTGTGATCGTAAAGCTGAAAGAAGCAAAACAAAATTTAAAAAGTATATTTTTTGTTCCTGAAAATGCCCTCTGCTATCAGGAATCCGATATCATACTGGGAATCCGGTATGCTTTTATGATTTCCGAACGGTTAAGACGCCCCCTTGTGGTGTGCATTGCCCTGGGAAGCAACCAGGGAGGCCATGACGGAAGAGGTTCTTTGGACAGCTACATTGATTACCTTACATTGCTGCCTGGAATCGGGGTATGCGTTTCCGGCGGCAATGAAGGAAACAGTCAGAGACACTATTTTAATGCCAATACCGGAGCCCCTTTCTACAATGATTTTGAACTGAGAGTCGGGAGCAGTGACACAATGTTTTCCATGGAAATCTGGTCATATGCCCCTGCCAGGCTTTCCATTGATATCTCTTCTCCAAACCGGGAATCTACCCAGCCTGTTTTCCCCTCCTTCAATCAATGCAGAAGGTTCAGCTTCATATTTAACCAGACCACCATCTACGTCAACAATATCATATTTGAGGAGGAAAACGGAGACCAGCTCATCCTTTTGCGTTTTAACAATCTCCTCCCCGGCATCTGGTACCTGCGTGTGCAAAACATTGAAAATGAACCCTTTGCTTTCCATTCCTGGCTGCCTTCCGGAGACTTAATCTCAAGAGAGACGTATTTCCTTAATTCAAATCCTGATACCACCCTGACCGCTCCCGGAAACGGAAGGCATCAGCTGACGGTTGCCGCTTACAACGACATGAATAACAGCATCCTGCCGGAGTCCGGCAGAGGCTATACAAGGACCGGTGAGATCAAGCCTGACCTGGCTGCGCCGGGCTACCAGCTTACCTGTGCTGTCCCCGGAAACATGTACGGATCTGTAACAGGTACGGGCGCCGCGGCAGCCCACGCTGCTGGAATTGTTGCCATGGTATTTGAATGGGCCATTGTCAGGGAAAATTATCCCAGAATGACCGGAAATAATGTCAACCGCCTCTTAGTGAGCGGGGCGACCCGCAGCGATACATTCATTTATCCCAATAACATATGGGGATATGGTCAGGTGGACGTGAACAGACTTTTTCAACGGCTCGCCAGCCTTTAAAAGCTGCCCTTACAGTCAAACTGAGCCAACACAGAAAACTGAAAATCCAGGAGCCTTATCGTACAAAGGCTTCCTGGATTTTAATTACTCAATACGTTTTTCTTTTTTTCTGATGCGAATGTCATCTCCATAAAGAGGAATCACCGTATAACGGCTGATCAGCCGGGAAGTTACACGCTCCGTATACCGGTCCCTCAGCTCATTGATGGGATGATTGGTGGAAATAATGGTTGATTTTGAAGAATTAAGCCGTTCATTGATGCAATAAAACAATTCTGAAGATGTAAAGCTGTTATTAAGCTCCGTTCCCAAATCATCAATGATCAGAAGATCACAATCCAGTATATACTGGTACATCCCCTTCATGTCCTCTTCATCCTGGTAATCAAACCGGTTCTTGGAAAACACCTCAAATAAGTCATTGGCAGATAAGTATATTACGGAATAATACCGGTCGATCAGTTCCTTTGCAATACAGTTGGTCAGGAACGTCTTACCGACCCCCGTAGGGCCTGTAAACAGCAGGTTCCCATGGTCTGCGGCAAATCCCTTTACAAAGCTTTTACAGGTCTCCACAACCTGTCCCATATACTGTCTGACGGTCCGGTTAAGGACCGGAACCACTCTTGTATCATCAAAATATGCATAAGAAAATGTGTTGAAATTTTCTACCGCAATGATCTGTTCAATGTTCGACTGGGCGTAAAGATATTTCATTTCAAACTGGCGGAAGCAGTGGCATTTTACCCCGTCTGCATACCCGGTATCCTGACAATCCTGACAGCGGTACCGCATCTCCATGTAATCTGCAGGAAAACCGGCTGCCTTTAAAAGCACGCTTTTCTGCTCTCTCAAGTCTGCGATTTCATTTCTAAGGGCCTTAAGAGCCCCCTTGTCACCGTCAAGAAGCCTGCGGGCACTGGTCACCGCACTGGTGCTGATGAAATCATCAAGCTCCTTAATAACCGGAATTTTACGATATACTTCCGCAATCCTCTCTTCCTGCTCATGCCGGTTCTTAAACTGCTGCTGTCCATATGCCCGCATGATGGCATCGTACTGTGAATTGCTCAGCGCCATAATTACCTCCATTCCTCCTGGTGTCTTATGTAAAAACTACTGCCGTTCCGTCAGCTGCTTTAATACAAGGGCATCATAATCAATCTCTCTTTGAGGGAAATTCTGAAACTGGTTCTGTCCCTTTCTGCCCTTTGAGGTCTGAGACTGCTTATATTCTCCGCTCTTTCCAGCTTTTTGTTCCCCGCTCTTCACACGGTCCGCATACTGCTCATCCAGTTTTCTGACCTCTTCCATGGAACGTGCACCTGACTTTTTCCAGCCCTCCAGTATTTTGTCTGCGTACTGGAAGCTGGGCGTATGGGTGGCTGCCAGGGTCCGGTTGCAGGCTTCAACCACCAGCTCCCTGGTAAATCCATAGGAGCGGAACCACCTGTCCATAAAATCCCTTTCCAAGTCTCCCGGTTTCCTGTCATTTAATCCAAAAGCCTTCATAACAGCAAAGGAATCCTTTGTAAAGGTAAGAGCATAGCTCTTGGCATCCTCTATGGTCTTAAATCCCTTTTCATGCCAGCTGATTGCCACTGTTTCAATATAACGGATGCTGCTGTGGCCGCCCTGGACACAGTACTCCACCACATATTCCAACAGCTCTGCGGGCATGTGGAGCCCGTCATAAAGGTAGGCGAATACCTCACACTCTCTTTGGGTGAACACCTTATTCATATATTTCTGTGCAATATAAAGGAGCTGGGAAAAATCTTCATCTCCGGCAAGACTGGTGATTTTCTCAGGCGAATAGACCATCCGGCGGCCGGTTGTCCCGGGCTTTTTTGGTTCCTCCGGGCTGACTCCGGAACAGGCTGTCTCAGATACCGCGGGAGATGCTGCCTGATTTATAGAAGGAATCTCTTTAAGGACCCCGGCGTTCTTCCAGTAAGATATGGCACGGGTCACATCCGCTTCTGTATGGTTTAATGCATCTGCTATCATGGAAACGGTGATTTCTTCCCCTTCATGGCGCAGCAAATATAAATATTCCTTTATGTATTCTCCATTGGCCGCAGCCATGTATTCGTCAATGAACTCATTGGATATTACCGTTACGTTTATCTTGAAACTGCTCTTAATATTCACTGCCATAACCTCGCTTTTTTCGTACCACTGGTCCGCAGTGGGAGCCTGCTGACCCGCAGGATCAGCAGGCTCACGGGCATTCGCCCTATGAAAAAGAACACGAAGAAATTTTCTTACGTGCAGGCACGACGAAAAATTTCTTCGTGTTCTTTTTCGCACTGCTCATTGCTTTCGTGGATATCTTACCACAACTCTCAGCAAAAGGAAATAGCCGCAGTTATCCACTAAATGAATTGTGGATATTGTGGATAATGTGGAAACCAGGTATACATAAATAGGATTTCTCCTCCGAATCGTGTCGATTTGCTGATAAAACCGAGATTTTATAAATTGTAAGATTATAAATTATGTAAATTAAAAAATCCACATAGTTTCTTAACATAAAATGTTGAAAACTATGTGGATAATGTGGATAACTATAAGCCTAAAAGCTTTTCTCCCACTTTTACTATATCTCCGGCCCCCATAGTTATCAACAAATCACCGTGTATACAATTTTCTAAAATAAATGTTTCGATCTCATCAAAGGATGAAAAATAGTGGGCTTTTACCCCTCTTTTTTCTATCCTCTCCGCAATATCCCCGGAGCTGATTCCCAAATTATCCGCTTCCCGGGCCGCATAGATATCTGCCAGGATCACCTCATCAGCCAGAGACAGGGCCTCTGCAAATTCCTCCAGAAATGCTTTTGTCCTGGTATAAGTATGGGGCTGGAACGCCACCCACAGCTTTTTGTGAGGATAGTGCTTTGCCGTTTCCAGGGTCGCCTTGATCTCCTGGGGATGGTGGGCATAATCATCAATGATGGTAATGCCGGACAGCTCTCCTTTTTTCTCAAAACGCCGGTTGGTCCCGGTAAAACGCTTTAGCCCTTTTTTAATCAGCTCTAAGTCAATTCCCAGTTCTGTACAGACTGCCGCTGCTGCCAGGGAATTATACACATTATGCTCTCCCGGAACGCCAAGTGTCACGGTATCCACAACATTTCCGTCCACCTTTAAATCAAACGTTGCTCTTGCCAGTTCATCAAAACGTATGGCTTCTGCCTGATATCTGCTTCCCGGCCTCTTGCCAAAGGTGATCACGTTACATGGCAGTCCCTCTGTGATCTCTTCTCTGCTCTCAATGTCATTGTTGATCACCAGGGTTCCGTTTTGAGGAAGCTTTTCGGCGAAAAGGCGGAAGGAATGGCGGATATCCTTAATATCTTTAAAGAAATCAAGATGATCCGCCTCTATGTTCAGGATCACTTCCATTGTGGGGAAAAAGGACAGAAAGCTATTGGTATATTCACAGGCCTCCGTTACAAACAGCCTTGGACCTCCCACCCGGATATTGCCGCCAATGGAATTTAAGATTCCGCCCACCGATATGGTAGGGTCTGCTTCGGCTGCCAAAAGGATCTCCGTTATCATGGAGGTTGTGGTAGTCTTTCCATGGGTTCCGGATACGGCTATGGAGTTTTCATAGTTTTTCATCATCTGTCCAAGAAGCTCTGCACGGCTGAGTATGGGAAGTCCTTTTTCTTTGGCCTCAGCAAATTCCGGATTATCCGGATGGACAGCTGCCGTATACACAACCACGTCAATTCCTTCTTTAATATTCTCCGCCCTCTGGCCATATGCGATGACCGCACCCTTTGTCTCTAAATGGCGTGTCAGCTCCGACTCCTGGGAATCTGATCCTGTTACGGTAAATCCTTCGTCAATGAGAATTTCTGCCAGACCGCTCATGCTGATTCCGCCTATTCCAATAAAATGAATTGCCTCTGGTTTATGAAAATCAATTTGATACATGCTTTTTCCATCCTTAATTTTTGTTTTATGTAATAATTAATGTCTTCCTTTACTTTTACAGCTTTTCTTCCGTAAAGGCAACTGCTTTCCTTTTTATTATATAAGAAAGCACCGAGAAAATCTACACTAGAATTATAATCAAAAAAATGCACCTTACAGATTTTATGTCCTGTAAAGTGCACTTTATGACACAGTTCTTATAACCCTAAGGCAATGGGCGTCACCTCTTCCTCATAACGTTCGCCTCTTGCCGGTAATGTCCCTACTGCAGATACCATTAAATAAAGCATTTCCTTGAAACTCCTGAAGGACTGCTCCACCCTGCCTTCCCGCCAGTAAATAATGCCCTGCCACGTAGAATGCTCACGAAACATGATCTTAATGGAAAAGGTTGCCTTTTGTCCACCTCTTCTGCATATGGAGCAAACCTCATTGGAAATCAGGCGGCTGTAATCCAGGCCGTATTTTGAAAATTTTTCCTTTAAGGCTCTGATTTCCATAAAGTTCCCCAGGGTTCCTGCTAAATCAGCCGGAATATCATGCTGTTCTGTAAGGTCTGCAGAGATATTCTGGTAATTTCCCACAATCCTTCCGGAATCATAAGCATCAATGGCGACATGGAAGGAATTCAATGTTTCCCCTTCCTGTCCCGCCTGGGAATATCCCTTCAGCATTCGGTTCATGATAAGAATCATCTGAAGCGTACTTTCAAACGGCTCCTGCTGATCTCCTTCGTCCCAGGCGATCAACCCCTGCCAGCTGGCATGGTAACGATACCGTACGTATATACGAAATGTATTCCGTTTTCCCTGCCGTTCCTTCTCCTCACTGATCCGAGTCACAAGATCAGAAGGATTAGTTCCCTGAAAATGACGCATTTGAAATGTCTGTTTTGGACAACTCATGGAATCAAGTACTCTGTCCATATTTAAAATCATCTCCAGCATACTGCTGAATTGGATTCCTTTAGGATCATCCCAATGAAACATAATTCCCTTAATGCCGCAATCATCGCATTCATCCACTGCAATGGTAATATATCGGTCGGTTCCCCGAACCACACTGACTTTTCCTTTTATCATAATTGTCACCATTATCCTTTTGTTATGATGTTATTATAAACCAAGGCGGTTACATTTTGGTTACATCCGGTATTTTTGTGTAAATTTTATATATTGATTGTAACCCTCCCCTTAATTTTATGATATTGGACAAAGGATCTTGTCTATTAATGTTATTTACCGTGCAGGAAAAATAAGAAAAAGGGTAGGCTGGTATTATGAGAGTGAAGGCACTTAGATGGAAATTTTCGGGGCAGAGGATCTCAGAGTTGGAATGCGAAAGCGGAGGAAATGATATCAATATCAAAGGCATTTGTGGGATAAATGGATAAAGGGGCGAGATGATATTTTATCATTTGGGGCTTTTTCTTGGCACTGCTTGCCTTTTCATGTATTTTGTGATACACTTTTTTCTGCAATAAGGTCGCAGACCCCTTGATTTTTCTACATCTTCAGGAACGTCTGCAGGTAAAGACCGGTGTGTTCGAGACCTTCCACACCTAAAACAAAACTAAAGGAGAAATGAATATGCATTACAAAAATTCAGAGAAGACCTATTTTATGGTCTTTTCAGCGGTGATTGCCGCAGTCTACACTGTGCTGACCATGATTTTTGCACCTGTCAGCTTTGGTCCCATCCAGTTCAGGATCTCAGAGATGCTCTGTGTTCTTCCATTTTTTACCCCGGCGGCGATTCCCGGATTGTTTATCGGATGTTTCCTGTCTAATTTATTGTGCGGAGCAGCCACCCTGGATGTGATTTTCGGCAGCCTTGCGACCCTCATCGGAGCGATTGGTTCCTATAAGCTTCGGAAAAACAGGTGGCTGGTATGCGTTCCCCCGATTTTGGCAAATACCATCATCATCCCATGGGTCCTCCGGTATGCCTATGGCTCAGAGGATATCATCTGGTACGCCATGATTACAGTGGGTATAGGGGAAATCCTTGCCATTGGGGTCCTTGGAAACATCCTGCTTAGTTTTTTAAACAATTACAAGCATGTAATATTCGGGCGTTTTCTGTCAGATAAAGAATAATCTTTGATTGACCGCAGATCCATGTATCTGAGAGTAAAACACAGTGAAGGAATAGATAACAAAAACAAAACTGAATATAACTTGCAATACACAAAAGAAAAATTAATACGTATTTCTCTTGACGTCCAAAGGGAAAAGTATGAAGAGATTGCTGCAACCGCTGTCTCTATAGGCGAATCGGTAAACGGTTACATCAAAAAGGCTATTGATATGTGCGTGGAATCAGAACGATCTGAATAAGAATGCAGTTCCGGCAGCTATATACCGTCTGCCATATATAGTGTGGACAATATATATTTTCCTTGAATCCTGCTGCCAGATATGCTATAGTAAAATTACATAAGGAACAACCGCCCCAATACAGGGGGTTGGCCGTCAAAACGATAGAAAACTCCACCCTTTCAACCTACCAGGTATACAAGGGTGGTTTTCTATTGCCCATTTCTCGGACTTTATAGAAAACGCTATTTGCCTGCTGTCAAGGATTCTTTAAGAAAGAATCCAGTACCTGGTTCAGAGACTCTATATCTATATTTCTTCCAATAAAAACAACCTGATTTTCCCTGTCCCCGTCCTTCTCATCCCAGCCTTCCAGCAGTTCCGGATATTCCTCCAGCAGTTCCTCTCTCTCGTTTTCCGGATAAGACACAATCCACCTGGCTCCCGGAGTGATGGCAATGCTGTTACCGGCCTGTTCAAATAAAACTCCATGGTCTTCATCCCCCGCAAACCACAGATATCCCTTGGCGCGAATGATCTCTTTGGGGTAATGATTCTTTATCCATGCATCGAATTTCTGCTCATCAAATGGTTTCCTCCGTTTATAGCAGAAAGCTTTTATTCCATAATCCGGTTCATAGTCACTGTTTTCTCCCATTGACCATGCCCTGGAGAGAACAGACGCCTGATTCATTTTCTCATAGTCATACAGCTTACGGTTAAATATGATGCCGGAATCCACGCGGCCGTTAGATGTTTTTATGATCTCGGTTTCCGGTGCCAGGCTGAGAATCAGCTCTGCAGCCTTCTCCACCTGCATTTCTGTCAGTAAGTCACATTTATTAAGAATAATGATGTTGCTGTATTCAATCTGCTCCATCACAAGATTAATAATGTCCTGTTCTTCTTCCTGGCCGTTGCCATGATCCGATGCTGCGTACTCCTTAAACTCATCCATGAATTCCGTGTAAATCCGGTTTGTATCTGCCACGGTAACAATGGAATCCAGCCTGGCCGGAAATTCACTGCCTTCCTCTTCAAAAGCATCTGCTATATTAGCCGGACTGCTGACCCCTGAAGCTTCCACCAGTATATAATCAAATCTGCCGTCCAGTGCCAGGCCCTCAATTCCGTGAATAAAATCTTCCCGGAGGCTGCAGCAGATGCAGCCATTGGTCAGTTCCAGCAGCTGGTCCTTTTTATACCGGATCCCATTGTTCTTAAGCAGCCTGGCATCCACATTTACTGCGCCTAAATCATTGACAATCAGGGCAATTTTAAATCCCATAGGATCATTTAAAATATGATTCAGCAGGGTCGTTTTCCCTGCCCCCAGGTATCCGGCCAATAAAGTAACCGGTATTTTTTTCATCTTTTCTCCTCTTTCTATTTTGTTTCTTTATGAAGCGTATATTTTTTAAGCCTTGGACAATATTTCATGATCTCCATTCGCTCCGGATGTTTTTGTTTGTTTTTGGTGACCGTATAATTCCTGTCATGGCACTCCGTGCATTCCAATGTTACTTTTACTCTCATAATCATTCCTTTCCGGGCATGGCCCTGTAAAGCTTTTATTCTTCCCGTTTAAAAGTATGGATAAACATATTCTTCTTGCGGCTTTTCGGCCGGCTCAATGCTTTGGGCCTTCATGATAATGGAAGAGCCATCTGGGGTTAAATCAATCGTACCTTTTACCACCACCCAGTCATCATCCTTATATTCCAGCTTTCCATCGTAATCGACCAAAAAGCCCATGGGAGTTAAGTCTGCTGCGCAGCACCACATGGAAAGGCGAACCAGCGCAAAGTCACATTCCTTTTCAATCTCTGGATCCCGGTAAATAAAACCTTTCATAGCAATCGTATAACCTTCATATTTTTCAGTGGAGGAACTTAATTCCTGCAGCCACCCATAATAATCCTCATCTGCTATGGTTATGGTTTTCCCTTTTTCATCCAGACCGTTTAAAACATTGGGACCTTCTTCTCCATATGTCTGTGAAGCATCATCCTTTGAATACTCATCCGTCTCTTGGTATGCGTCGGTTTCCGCACCTTCCCAGTCAGACTGCGACGGATCATTTTCTCCGTTCCCCGGCGGTTCCTGTGGCCCTGTGCTGTCTGGCGAAGGTGTCTGCTGTCCTGTACCGCCTGTTATCTGGCCGCCTCTGTTTCCGGATGACATGGAAATACCGGAGCTATTGTAATTTCTGGCCATGCTGCTCCCTCCGGGGGCCGGCGGCCTGATAGAAAGCACCAGGATCGGAATAATTAAAACAAACAGACGGGACAGCCTTGCCTTGTACTGGGGTGCCAGTAAGTTTCGTCCTTCCGCCACTGCCCAGAGAAACATCAGGAGGGACAGCCCATAAAGATAAGGTTTCATCCTTGGCGTCACATAGCTTAAATACCCGCCTGAATAAGTCAGATGAAATAGCAGACATCCGAAAATCAGGTAACAGACGCATTCCGCCAGCACCTGAAGGTTGAGTCCTTTTCCTTTTAACGTCATATCCGGATCCCTCCGCTCCCCCAGAACATAAACAGCGCAATTACCAGGAAACAAACCAGAAATGCGGTCACAAACAGCCGGACCACAAAACCGGACTTAAAGCCTGAAAGCAGCATAGCGGCATTTTTAATATCCATCATCGGCCCAAATACCAGAAATCCAACGATTGCCCCCACCGGAAGGCTTCCCGCCATGCTTCTGGCCACCACTGCATCGGATGAGGAGCAAAGCGAAAGCACAAAGGCCATTCCCATCATCACCAGAAGCGCTTTCCATGCAGCCATCCCACCTCCGGCCGATACGGCGGAAGGAATCATATCCTGGAACAGCGTGGATACAAAAATTCCTGTGAGAAGGAATTTTCCTACGGAAAAAAATTCATTCTGCGCATGCCGGATCATCAGAAAGAAACGGGACAGGCGGGTATCTTCTTTGGCAGGAAGGGTATAGTCCCCGCAGTTTGCTAAAACGGGTATGGCATTTTCAAGCAGATAATCCCTGGGAGGCGCTATTAAATAAGTCAGCCCGCAGAGCACCGCACACAGAATTCCCAGACCGCACCTGGCGGCAATCATCCGGTAATTTCCGTTAAAAGCATACCAGGTGGAGAGAATCACCACCGGATTGATCACAGGGGATACCAGCATAAACGTCACCGCGGCAGGCATTGGAACTCCTTTTTTCACCAGACTTTTAAAAACCGGTATGGATGCGCAGTCACAGACCGGCAGGCAGAACCCCGCTATCACTGCAAACAGCTGGCCTGCCAGAATTCTCCTGGGGAATTTCCTCTGAATCCAGTCCGGCTGGAGATAGACCTGAATGAAAGAGGACAGCAAAACCCCAATCGCCAGAAACGGGATAGCCTGCAAAAAGACACCAAGAAATATGCTGACATACCGCCCCACCGGAAATCCAAGGCCATTCAGCAGTGATAATGCCACCATATAAACCAGAACTGCAGTTGAAACTGCCAGAAGCCAGGACCCTGGCTGCATTCTGAAACTGAATATTCTTTTAATAAACCGATCCCATTTCCGGTCAGTATAGATCCGGATATCCGGATTACAGTTGTAAAGAATCCCCATATCATCTGTAAGATACTCATGCCCTTTTGTTCTGACAAAGGCGCAGTCGCTTCCCGCAATCTGTGAAAATGCGATTACACCGGCATCCGGAATTTTTGTTTTCAATCCGGTGTCGTCTGCAACATAGATGACCTTTTCAATGCTTACAGCTGTTTTAGCAGAAAACTGGAGAAACATTTCCTCCAGCTTATGGAAGTGTTCCATCCCGTTCCACTCAATGAGAATTAAATCCGGGCTGCGCTCATCCAAATCCTTAATTACTGTATCAGCAACGCTGAAAGGGCTTTGTTCCAGCTGGCGTTTGGAAAACACCAGCTTTTTCACCTGTGTATTTTCTTTCAGAGGCTTTTCCCCTGACTCAAACTGAAGGACCAGAATATCCAGCTCATCCAGTTCCTTTTCAATCAGATTGTTGATGAGTGTGGTTTTTCCCGAATCCAGCAGACCGGTTATGACCCATGCAGGTGTCCTCATGCTATTTCCCCTCACTGAATAATGTCCGTATCTGCCGATCATCAAGACCGGTACCGATGAAGCAGACCTGGTTTCCTGCTGCATTTGCAGGTTCAATGTTCAGACTCCCCGGCACAAAGTGGAAAATAAGACCATGAGAACCGTTTGCCACAATTCCTTTTCCCCGCAGGATTACTCCATCCGCATGTTCCACAACATGAAGCACTCTCTTCCTCAGCTGATCTTCTGAAAGGGGTTCCTTCCACTCCAGCGTGACGGCGGAGAAAACATCTCTGGCAAAGTGGCGGCTTAAAAATCCCATTTTCTGGTCATTGTTCTTACGCAGGCTTCCTCTGATCTTCACAGGTTTCATAGACACAGCAGCCTCCAGCTCCAGCTTAAAAATTTTGCTGCCCCGCGGACCTTGCCGGAAAACAGCAGGGGAAATGGAATCCCAGAAGCCTGCCTCGATTCTGGCTTCCGGATTGATCTGCCGGATTTTATTTTCTATGTATGTGATTTTATCGGGACATTCCTCTTGATGGCTTAACAGGATCAAATCTGCATAGGCGATCTGGTCTTCAAAAAACTCACCATAGTTTTTCTGGTATTTATCAAAGGAACGGATATCCGCCACTGTAATAGTCCTTTTTAAGTGAAGCCTGCCTTCATCCTCCTGCTTTAAACAGATTTTAGCAATATCAGAGAGCTTTCCTACACCGGACGGCTCCACTATAATGGCATCCGGCGCGTAATCCTTCAAAATTCTCTCTACTGCCTTTTCAAAGTCACCGGTTAAGCTGCAGCAGATACAACCTGCACTCAGGCTGGTAACCGTCAAATTACACTCTCTAAGGAGCCCGGCGTCAATCCCGGCCTCCCCAAAATCATTTTCAATCACAACGACTTCCTTATCCCTGAATACGGACCGGACCATTGTCTTAATTAATGTCGTTTTACCCGCACCCAAAAATCCGGATATAATATAAATATCAGTCATAAGCACTCCATTCTGCTGCCTTGCCGGCTGCACAGATTATTTTGCCTTTCCTGTTATCCCTTCCGCTTAAAAAGCCTTTTTCCTGCAAACACCAGTATTAAAAATATCACACCTACCAGCACAATGGTGCCTCCCGGCTTTAATCCCAGGTAATAAGCCGCAAACAGTCCGATTATCATAAATATGACATTTAAGGCTACTGCATAGAAAAGTGTCTGGCGGTAACTTTTCCCGAACTGCATGGCGCAAGCCACAGGCACCACCATCATGGAGGATACGATCAACGCTCCCACCGTCCTGGCGGCAACGGAAACCGTCACTGCAATTAAAATTGTAAATATAAAGTTCACGGTCCGGACCGGCACCCCTGCCAGCCTGGCACTCTGCTCATCTAAGGACACGTAAAATAATTCTTTGTACATCAGCAGAAACATAAGCAGCACCACAACGCTGACCGCCACCACAAGGTACAGTTCCGTATCACTGATTGCCACAATACTGCCGAATAAAAAGCTGTTGAAGTTGGCCGCATTCTTCACAAATCCTGACAAAACACCTGCCAGGCCGATTCCCGCGGACATCATGATGGCAATCGACATCTCCGAAAATCTGGGCAGCTTCCTGCGGATCCACTCAATTCCAAGAGAGGCGATCACACAGGCGGCCGCTGCGGCTGCTATGGGATTCATTCCAAAGATCAGTCCTGCCGCCACTCCGGCAAGGGAAGTATGGGATAAGGCATCTCCAATCATGGACATACGTTTGAATACAATCACAATCCCGATACAGGGAATGACCGCGGCCAGCAGGATCCCGACAATAAAGGCCCGCTGCATGAATGCATAATTAAATATCTCCATTGCCATTCTCCTCCTGACCCGTCTTAATCAGATTCATGGTTCCGTCCTCCAAAATCCAGATATCGTCAGCAAATGGCTCCAGACGTTTCCGGTCATGAGTGACCATCAGCACCGTTACGCCCTGTTCACGGTTGATATCTTTTAAGAGCCGGTAAAAATCTTCCGTACTTTTCTCGTCCATACCGGAGGTTGGTTCATCCATGAGTAAAAGCTGCGGACTGTTTACCAGGGCCCTTGCTAACAGGATCCTCTGCTGCTGCCCTCCGGACAGCCGGCTGATCAGCCGTTTAGAAAGGTTTTCCATTCCAACCTGGATCAGCGCCTGCCTGACCAGCTCTTTTTCTTTTTTTCCGGCAAACCGGAACCGCCCGATCCGGGCGTATAAATTTGCCTGAACAATCTCCTCTACTGAGGCCGGAAAGTTTTGAAAGGATGCCATGCCGCTCTGTGGGACATAGCTGATCTCCTGCCAGTTTTTAAACTGCCGGATATCCCGCCCCAAAAGCTGTATACTCCCGTCTGCCCCGTTAAGAGTAAGTTCACCCAGCATGAGCTTAAGCAGCGTGCTTTTTCCTGCTCCATTTTGTCCCAGCAGGACGGCAAACTTACCCGCGGCAACGGTAAAACTAATACGATTCAGTACCTGGGTGCTTCCATAGGAGAAGTCCAGTTCCTTAACTGCAATGGCATCCATCATCAATACTCCTGTCTGTCTTATTTCAGTGCTGCTTCCAGCTGTTTTAAGTTATCTCTCATCACGGAGAAGTAATCAGCGCCGTCTTTCATTTGCTCATCGCTTAAGCCTTCCAGGGGATTTAAAACCTGGGTAGACGCTCCCGTTTCTTTTGCAATGGTTTCAGCAACTTTCGGGCTTACCAGCTCCTCAAAAAAGATGACCTTTACATTGTTTGCCTTTACAAAATCAATGACTTCCGCCATTCTTGCCGGGTCCGGCTCAGAATCCGGGGACAGCCCTTCGATCCCTATCTGATTTAAGCTGTAAGCGTCGCAAAGATAGCCGAAAGCCTCATGAGATACTACAATATCCTTATTTGGCAGAGGGGATAAGGTATCTTTATATTCCTGGTCCAGTTCATCGAACCTGGCCGCATAAGTTTCATAGTTAGATTCATAATAATCCTGGTTGTCAGGGTCTGCCTTTATAAAAGCATTCTTAATATTTTCCATTTCCTTTTTTGCATTTACAGGGCTGAGCCACACATGAGGATCATACTGGCCATGGTCATCCTCTTCTTCCTCTTCGTGCTCCTCTTCCTCATGGCCTTCCCGAAGGGTGACTCCCTGAGATGCCTCAACAGACAACAGTTTCTTATTTTCCAGACTGGCAAGCACATCATCGACCCAATGCTCCATTCCCGCGCCGCTGTAAACAAACAGATCAGCCTCTTCCATATTTTTGATGTCAGTGGCTGCCGGTTCCCAGTCGTGAGGCTCTGTGCCGGGCGGAACCATATCAATCACTTCAACTTTATCACCGCCGACCTTGACTGCAAAATCATACACTGGATAAAAACTTGCCATCACCTTCAGTTTCCTGCCATCAGAATCCTTTTCTCCCGTTGCAGCGGAAGACTCTTCACCTTTGGCGGAGTCCGCAGCCGGGCTTTCATTTACATCTGCTGAAGCGGAAGTATTTTCCGTATCAGAAGTTTCCGTCACAGATGCTGTTCCGGAGCAGCCCGAAAGCATAGCAACCGAAACAAACGCCGTCATAGCCAGCGTACCCAATGTTGTACTTAAATTCTTTTTCATAAAATAATCCTCCAGATAGTGTTTTTAATGGTGTGACCTCTGTTTTGTTATGAGAAAGTTTCAATCATCTAAACGGATTTTTAAGCTGACCAAAGAAACCGGGCACAAATAACGTCCGGCCAGATAAGAAGATAAGAGTTTTTGAATTGCACTATATGCAAAGATAACAACGGCTCCTGCCCCCACGGCTTCTGCCAATAAACAGATGGTGCAAACACAGGCTTCAATTTCCGTGCAGACAAAACAGCCCTCGCCTGTACAGTCATGTTCCACATGCGTGACAATAAAAAGGACGGAGAGAAGCAGTACAGCGGTCACAAAAAACGCTGTAAGAAATGCATAGATTCGTCTATTCTTCGTAAAACAGCTCACTTCGTCTCCTCCTTTCCTGGTTTGCTAATTTGGAATTTAAAATCATTTTCATATTATAACAATTTTTTTCGTATTGTCAATATGTTATTCTATGATTTGGCCGCCGCCATTATGGTTATCCGCAGTCATTGGGGTGTGGATAACAGTCAGATTCCCGGCTTTTGCAGAAGAAGTAAAGTATTTTCGTTTTCTACATCAAAAAGATCAATTATTTAGGGGTATTTTTAGGTGAATTAAAGAAACAGGGCAGATAAACAGGCCTTGGTATAAAGATGTATTTTTAGAATCATGTCTGTAATTTCAATAAACGGCCAGCTCTTATAATCAGGCGCACCGCGGCCGGACTCACTTTAATCCTGTGCAGATCTGACAATCTTCACCTGTTTTTTCTCAGCACTCATCACTGTCACGTTTCAATCCGGCTTTCGCCATCATTGACTTTATCTGTCACTCTCAGACTCCCTGGGACTTAGAGCTGTTTTCTTTGCCGCACCCACAATAGCCATATAAGACTGTGTGCTGTTCATCCATCTCAAAACCATGTTCCTCATAGATATGTTCTAAAAAATCAGCCATTTTGGAACATTCAAGGGGGATGAACCGGCCGCACCTCAGGCATACTAATTTCCCCGGTTTGTTCAGTTCTTCCTTATCAGCATAACAATACCGTATCTTGGAGCCGTCTTCAGTGGGGAGCTTCATAACTTCCCCCTCTTCGGCCAGGCGCTCCAGGACCCTGTATACGGTTGTCTGCCCAACCTGCACTCCTTCTTCCTGAAGACAGTCCATAAACTGATCCACTGTAAGGAAGCGAGATCTTTGCTTTTTCAGGCAATTTAAAATGATTTCCTGCTGTTTTGTTCTGTATCTGCCTCTCTCTGCCATACGAAACCTCTAAATTTGAAATTGAATTTTATTTTTATATTATAGCAATTATATGAGTATTGTCAAGGAATCATTGAAATAAACCCTTTCAGCTCAGATGCATTGAGAACGTATAAACATAATGTAGCATAACAGGCTTTATCAAAATATATATGATTCATTTTAAAAATTTTACAATATTATAAACATTGATTCCAATAATTACAATCATTAATGCAATAAATATCTTATCCACGTCATCAGCACTCATTTTATTGTTGATTGACCGTCCTCCCACTCCGCCCAGAACACCACCTGTCACCATGAGAACCATAAGCAGGAAGGGAAATTCCGGCACAGAGCCTGTCACCAATGTACTGATCAAGCCGGCAAACTGTGAAAACATAATAATATATAGGGAATTATGGGCAGCGGCCTTTGTTTCCATCGAAAAAAAGTAAAACAGTACCACCAAATTAATCGGCCCTCCTCCAATACCCAGGAAGGAAGAAACGACTCCCAGAATCAATCCCACCATAAGGCAGGAAACCCTGTTTTCAATCTGATGGGTACTTATACGTTCTTTTATGAGCGTATAAATCAAAGTCCCAACAGTAAACACAAGTAAACATACGGCCTGAACGGCTCCGATCATATTCTTATCTGTAAACACATCTGACATTGACTGAAACATCATTTTACCGAAAACTCCGCCCAAAGCTGCTCCAACTGCCAGCGGCAGTCCGATTTTCCCGGATACCGGAGAGTCTCCCGATATCTTACTTTTCACAAAAGAACAGCAGCTCATTCCCAAAACCGTACACCCGGATAAAAAGCTAACGGACGAAGCGCTCATTAAACCAAAGGAATCCAAAACCGGTTTGATAATCACTCCTCCTCCAATTCCGCAGACGGTGCCTGCAACTGTGGAAAAAAAGCTGGCCGCAAAAAATAACACATATAAATATCCACTCATCTTACTATCCCACTTTCAATTTACATCTGTCTTACCATCAGCCAGAAGGCTACCCATTCACTGGATAGCCTTCTTTTAACCTTATACCACCTCAGGGCATAACTTCATTGCCATAGGCTTTAAATGACTGCTGTCAGCCTTTATCGAATGCCCCTCTGCAGAAGCATATCACGCCCCTGAAATAATTTATTCCCGTCTGCAAGGCTGGCATTGAAATCATACTTCTTTGGCGGCAGCCCTGCAAGTTTTCCGTTTTTAAGCAAATTCAGATCCTGGCCATACAGATTTTCCATAAGTTTCTCAGAAAGCAGTTCTTTTACATTTTGGTACTCCGGAATATCTGCCAGATCAAACAGTTCATCCTTATCTTCTTTCATATTAAACAACTGGAAAGTATTTCCTGTACAGTAATAAATCAACTTCCATTCCTTTGTACGGATCATACGCGTTGCCCGGTCATCCTCCCATAACTCTCCATAGGAGTATTCCCGATCCCATTCTTCTGTTAAAGACCGGCCTTCCACATGACTTGGGACCTCTAGGCCCGCAAGTGTTAACAGTGTGGGCATTACATCTTTTAGTTCAACAATCCTGTCATCAACTGTGCTGCATTTCATGCCGCTGTCTGCAGTCGGAGACAATATAAAAGGAATTTTTACAGAATTTTCATACATAAGGAATTTACCGTGCAGATGATTAGAACCTAACATTTCCCCATGGTCTGACGTAAACAAAATCACGGTATCATCCAGGATACCCTGCTCACGCAGTGTTCCGATCACCAGTCTAAGCTGGTGGTCAATATAGGTACAAGAGGCATAATAGGCCTTCTTAGCCATGTCTGAGTCTCTCTTTTTTTCCATTTTGTAGAGATTTTTATAATAATTATAAGCATACGGCAATTCTTCTTCCGGACGTTTTGTCCACTCTCCATACTTAGGCTCTTCAAAATCCATGTCCTCATAAAAATCTAGATAATCCTTTGGAGGTACCAGGGGCGGATGGGGCGCTGCAAATGAGAGATACCAAAATGAAGGCTTGGCTGCATCCCTTCTGATTATGTACTCACACATATTTCTGACCGCCCAATTGGTTACTGTATACTCCTCCGGAAGATGAAACGGCCTGTAAAAATAATTATTGTTACACATGGCATGTCCCATTTCCAGACCGGCATACCCGGACCTCCCAAGAAACCTTTCATAATCATCCTGAGCCATCCCATCTTTATGGCGGCCTTCCTCATGAAGAAGCACATCATCAAACCCGATCCTGTCACGCTGGGGATATACATGCAGTTTCCCGACACAATAGGCCTGATAGCCATTATCCCTGAATACCTGTGCCATACTTGGAATATCGCTGGGCATTGGTAAGGACTCATTAAATTTCCGGTCCCCATGAGTTTTGCTTCCTACACCCAACATCAATTCCCTTCGCGCCGGAATGCATACCGGCGTCGTACTAACCGCATTGGAATATCTGATTCCATAGCGGGCCAATTCATCCAGACTGGGAGTTAAAATTTCATTGTTCCCCGCACACCCCAGGTAATTACCTGACCACTGATCAACCGTAATCAATAAAACATTTTTCTTGTCCATTATTATCTGTTCCTTCCTGAAGATGCCTACCACCACTTTATTAATTCGGTTACTTCATTTCTGAGATTTACAAACTCTTTCGATGTAATATCTCTCGGTCTTGGCAATTTATTATCCATAATTCTTTTCACAGAAGTAGGCTTGTTTGTCAAAATCATTATATGGTTGCTTAAATATACGGCTTCCTCTATATTATGAGTAATAAATATTACTGTGGTTCCTGTTATCTGCCATAAGCGAACCAGTTCATCCTCCAGATGGAACCGCAGTTCCATGTCTAATTGTCCATATGGCTCATCCATCAGCAAAAGATCAGGCTCCGTAGCAAATGCTCTGGCAATACCGACTCTCTGCAGCATACTGGTCGACAATTGATTAGGATAATAATTTCTATATTTGGTCAAACCGACTATATCCAGATACTTGTTCACCAGTTCAACTCTGCGTTCTTTTGAAACCTTTTTAATATCCAGGCCAAAACCTACATTTTGTTCCACAGTAAGCCACGGCATGGTGGAATCCCCCTGAAAAATATAGGAGATATTTTGTTTCCTCGGATTTACCGGCTCATTATCCAATAATATTTCTCCGGATGTGGCTTCATAGATTTTTGTCAGACTGTTGAGAAAAGTGGTCTTTCCGCATCCCGTCGGACCTACGACACACAGTAAATCACCCTCTCCCACATCAAAAGAAATATCATTGAGAACCAGTAAATCCCCAAATTTCTTGGTCAGATTCTTTACCTTTACTTTTGTCTTCATTCTCGTCCCTCCATCAGTTCGCCGAATCCATGATATCGTCAATTTCCTTACGCAATGCTAAAAATTCGGGAGAAACATAATTTCTTGGCCTGGGCAAATCAATGACATATTCCTTTTTGATCTGTGAAGGGCAGCGGCTTAAAACAATAATCCGGTCAGCCAGATAAATCGCCTCTTCCAGATTATTGGTTACAAAAAGAATGGTACGCTTTTCAATCTCCCAGATCCGCTGAAGTTCCTCCTGCATTAAGTACCTGGTCTGGGCATCGAGAGCGCTGAACGGCTCATCCATCATCAATACCTTGGGTTCTATGCAATAAGCCCTGGCAATACCGACTCTCTGCCTCATTCCACCGGACAGGGCCACTGGAAATGACTTTTCAAATCCATTTAAACCGACCAGGTCAATATAATACTGCGCCTTTTTCTGCCTCTCCTTTTTTCTTACTCCGCGCATTTTTAAGCCATATTCAACATTTCCCATGGTTGTAAGCCATGGGAACAGGGAAATGCTCTGAAAAACAACTCCCCGTTCAGGATCCGGACCATCGACCTTTTTTCCGCATACAGTCACTCCGCCGGAGGTGGCCTTTTCCAGGCCGGACATTAAATTGATTAATGTGCTCTTTCCGCACTGTCCCGGCCCCAGAATTACCACAAATTCATTTTCTCCGACTGATAAATCTATGTTATGTATAACTTCCTGACTCTCTTTGTGATTGTTATACGTTTTTGATAGCTTACTGCAATCGATTATATGATTGGTTATACTGCGCCCTTGTTCCATCTGCACAATACCTCCTCTGTTTTTCTCATCAGTACCGCCAATATGAATCCTACAATTCCAATTGCTACGATACCAGTAAGTATCTGATTAATATTATTGTTGCTCATACCGGTTACGATCATCCAGCCAAGGCCTTCGGACGAACGGACCATCTCTGCCGCCATTACAGTTGCCCATGCGCTGGACATGGCAACCTGAAGCCCTGCAAATATCTGCGGAACCGAGGACGGAAGTACGATTGTTAAAAACACCTGAAGCTGCCCAGCCCCTAACATCCGTGCTGCACCGATCAATTGTTTGTTCGTACTCCTTGCTCCGCTATACGCGTTTAAAGTTAAATTGGCGAAAGATGATATAAATACAATGAATATCTTTGCTTCCTCTCCAAGCCCAAACCAGATAATTGCAAGAGGTATCCATGCAATTGAGGGTATTGGCCTGATAATACTGAATAACGGCCAGAAAACAGCTTTGACAACCGGATACCAGCCCATGAGAAGTCCTAGTAAAATTCCGGCCGCCGAACCCAGAACATACCCCACCATTACCCGCTGAAGACTATAAGCCGCATGCACGGCAATGCTGTGTTTTCCGACTTTACCCATTGTTCCGTTCACCAGAGAATGGAGTACCTCTCCCGGACCGGATATAAACTGCCCCAGTGTAGTTCCATTTGTAGCAATATACCACACAAATATAAATGTACCTATGGATATACAGGCCGCGACAGCAGAAAGAAGTGTATCCCGTTTTGTTTTCATACTGCATTCATTCCTTTCGCAACTTTTCGTTCGATCAATCTAAGCAGCGTATCAAGCAAAGAACCGACAAGAGCAATGGCAAACATTCCCACAATAATAATATCTGTTCTTGACAATGCCCGGCTCTGCTGAATCATATACCCGAAACCTTTGTTGGATGCAAGCAGTTCCGCTGCAATCAACGACCTCCATGCCGAACCGACTGCGACCCGCAGTCCTGTAAATATCATCGGCAATGCAGTAGGAATTGCTATTTTAAATAATTTCTGCATCCTGCTTGCCCCGAATATATCCCCTACCCACAGATGTATCTGGCTGGTTTGCCTGATTCCTGTATAAGCGTTCACAGTACATGGAATCAAAGCGCTCAGGAAAATCACAAATGCTTTCGAAAAAATTCCTATTCCGAACATTAAAAGAAATAACGGAATCCATGCTATGCCCGGAACAGGCCGGATCAAATCAAACAAGGGCCTGGCCAGCCTGTCCACCCAAATGTTCCAGGCCATCATGATACCTAACGGGATTCCCACCAATGCAGCCAGGCCATACCCAAGCATACACACCTTCAGGCTTTCAAACAAATGTTGAACAAGAGTTGCTCCGTCAGGATTCTTATGATGCATTTTTGTAATAAATGTTCCTAATACTTTAACCGGCCCCGGAAAAACTGACTGCCGGACCAGCCCAAACACATCCACGCACAGATACCAGATTAAAACCACCGTAAAAAGCGATAAAACCGATATCAACAAATATTTATTTTTCCTCATGTGCTTTTCACTCCTCTATCCAGCCTGCCACAATAAGCATTTCCCCATTACTTACCGGATTCTGCTTTCAGCTCCTTTATCACGCTGTCATTCATGCAGGCTTTGATATTTGGCAAATTTTCTTTGTCTATCATGCCTTGTTCCATAAAGAATTCACCTATGCTCATCATTGTAAATCCAAATGGATATTCCTCCGTATCAAGCGTCTTTAACGTATGATATATTTTAGTTTCGATCTCATCTTCCATATCTCCCTCACTAAATGTAATACCATTCTCTTCATACCACTTCATGGAATAATCCTTTCGGAGATCTTTATCTTGATTCAGTTCTTCACATGCTCTGTAATAACAGTCTAAAAATAATTTTAAATCCTCCTGTCTGTCCTCAAAAATTGAATTTTGGGTATAAATAGCATTGACCATGGGGCTCCCCATTGCCTCCGAAATGCCGCACACTCTCACATATCCTTCGTTTTCCAACTGGGAGGTATATGGGGGTTTGGTTGCCAGGAGATCCCCGTCCCCCATGATAAATGCCTGATAAGCCTGTGCATATTCCATTGACATCATTGTAAAATCATCTGATGTAAGACCGAAAGATTCCGCATATTTGATTGCCATAAAATGAGCAGTGGTAGCAAGAGGTCCTAAAATCGATTTTCCTCTGACGGTTTCTGCACTTCCCTTGGTACCCGGAATCACACCTTCCTCCTTAACAATATCACTATTACTGCGTGCATAAATTGCTTCGCCATCCAGAGTTATACTCCCGTCCCCTATATAGGTATACAGCCCGGTAGCCAGCGCATAGACGGAAGCCATTCCACTGACCGCCACATCAATTTCTCCTGCTGCCATAGCCTCATTTACAGGAGCTCCCGTTGCGAACAGTACAATTTCCACATCCAATCCAGCTTCATCAAAATACCCCTTATCATAAGCATACTGTACAGGGACCCCTATGGTTACTGGCATCGTGCCGACTCTGAGTGTTTTTCCCGATAAACTTCCTTTTGTTTGTCCTTCCTCCGATGTCTCTTTTGCTTCAGAATTCTGCTGAGCCGCAGACGTACTACCAGCTGAACCTCCTGCATTTCCTCCACACCCTGTCAATGAAGAAACAAGCAATACAGCACTCATTAAAAACGCAATTCTTCTCTTCATAATAACCCTCCATTTTATTTATTTTTGTTATTTTACCCTTGCTTTCCACTACATTATTATATAAAATATACAAAAAGGCAATAGAAACAATGATGTAAATTTTGCAAATATAATTCGGAATTTTCTGACTAATACAGTATTTGGAGGATAAGGTACATGGTAAGCTGCACGAAGAATATAATTGATAATTATAATAAGCTCAGTTACAGCGAAAAGTTGTTTGCTGATTATGTATTAGTTAACAAAGCAAAGGTCATCTATATGTCCATCACTGAACTGGCTGAAGCTACAAATATTGCTGCCTCTACAGTGATTGCTGCAACAAAAAAGCTGGGCTACAGCGGTCTGAAGAACTTTAAAATATCCCTTGCCTCCGAACAGACAAACCCTACTGAACATATGACAATACCTGTCACCCAGAATAACGACATGAATACACTAACAAATGTTGTTAATTCCAATATTTCTGCTTTAAAAGAAATTTTAAATACTCTGCCCTATTCCTTAATTGAACAGGCTACCGATTTGATCTTAAAGGCTGACACCATTCATATTTATGGAATCGGTACTTCCGCCATACTTGCGCGCGAGGCCTATGATTTTCTATTCCGCCTTTGTTTAAAATGCGTTTTATATGATGATCCATATTATCACCATATGTCAATTTCCATGCAGAAAGAAAATGACATATCATTAATTGTCTCACAGTCAGGTGTTAACCGGGATGTACTGCTTATTGCCGATAAAATACACAGCAATAAACACAAAATAATTGGTATATCCAATTACATGGGCACTCCTTTTTCAAAATACTGCAATATCTTATTAGCCGCACTTCCAAATATATCCAACATTCATGATAACCACTTTTCTTTCAGGCTGCCGATCATGTGCATTATCGAGACGATATACTACTCTTTATCACAAGCTATGGGGGAACGTTATAAATCAGCTTTTGATCTGAACAGAACGATTATTAATGAGACTTCCGTGTCTCCTCCTAAAAAATAACCACCTTCCTATAACTTCAAGGGATTTGCTCAATTAAATCAATAATGATAGGCTGGCAATATGTAAAATTGCCAGCCTATCGGTCATGTATAAAACTATATTAAATTTTAATATTGCCATTTAATGCTTGCAAGCACTTATTCCACCACAACAAAATCCTCCCGTTGGGGTGTAAAGATATCCAGGATCACAGAATCTTCCAGTGCAGTTGCACCATGCGGCACATCCGGTTCCACATAATAGCTGTCACCAGCCTTCAGCATATATGTTATACCATCGGCTTCATACTGAAATGAACCGGATACAATATAGCTGACCTGCTCATGAGGATGTTTATGTACGCTTCCGACAGCTCCCTTTTTAAATGAAGCTTCTACCCCCATCATGCTTCCGCCTCTTGCAAGAATGCGTCTGGTAATCCCCGGCTCCGGGTTCGTAGGAATGATATCTTCATATTTTAAAACCATCTCACCGCTTCCTTTCTGCTTCGTCAGATGAATACCTGACCGCCGTTGATCTGAATAACCTCTCCCGTAATAAAAGAAGCCTTTTCAGAAACCAGGAATCCGATCACTGTTGCCACCTCCGATGGTTCTCCAAGCCTCTTCATAAGAATTCCTTCCTTCCAGGACTCTAATATCTCACGCTTTGTAGCAGAATGGAATGCCGTGTCAATAGTTCCCGGTGATACGGCATTTACGCGGATTCCATATTCCGCAAGGTCCTTTGCAAGCGCCCGTGTCAGCCCTTCAATGGCAGCCTTACCTGCCGCATAGATTCCTGCACCGGGTCCTCCGCCGGAGGTAACCGCAATGGTACTATAGTTGATAATGGAGGGGTTATTCCCCTTTTTCAGCAGCGGAATAGCTGCACGGCTTGCAAAAAATGCGCTGTCAAAGTTAAGTGCCATGACCTTTCTCATGAAAGAAGTCTCCATTTCTTCAAAACGCTGTCTTCCCCCAAGACCTCCCACGTTATTCACTAACACATCCAGGGAATCATATTTCTGGACAATTTTTTCAAAGCAATGATTGACGTCTTCCTCCTTCATGGAATCTGCATAAATGAATTCGCTGTTTATCCCTTGCTTTTTTAACGTCTCCTGTGCTGCTTCTGCGTCCTCATGGCTGATTCCGGTGATAATAATATCATAACCGGCCTTCCCCAGCTCCATTGCAGCACTTAAGCCGATTCCGCTTGTTCCTCCTGTGATGACTGCTCTCATGTTTACTCTCCTTTTCTAAGCTTTCATTATTGTTTTGTCTCCGCCTCTATTTTCAGATGATAATGGGGGGAGACTCCTCTATTCCTAAGTAAAATCGTATTTCTCCTTTGATTCACCGGATTATCCATTGTCTTTAATAAATATAATTCGTGGTTTCCGGTCAAATCGATCCATATGCTCCACATGACTTCTTCCACACTGGCATGCAAAACAACATGATCCTCTCTTGTTCTCACTCTTTTCGTTTCAAGAATATGCTGATATCCATTTTTCTCAAACCCCAGGGATGCATCTTCCAGATCCAGATCATACTCCAGGTTAAGGGCGGATTCCAGATGGAACACATAATCGAAAATTCCTTCCTTTCCGCTTTCCACCCAAAAATCATCAATAAAGGAATCCTCTGTAATCTGTATTGTCCTGGTATAGTTCATACCTTCATAAACATCTTTAACCGCTGCAGTAACCTTATTTTCATCATAATACAGGCATTCTCCCGGACTTACTGAGGTGATGTCCGTTCCATTCCAGCAAACGGTATTATGAGATAGGGTTTTCCTGTGCCATTCATTGCACAGGCGGGCACGGTATCCCGCATTGGATAAATCCCTGGATATTCTGTGATTCCCATACATCAGTTCCACATTCATAATATCCGGGTGGGCATGGGATTTCCCATTGAGTCCATATTTCATAAACGCATTCCAGCCGGCATTTCTCAAAATCACAAAATTGGATTCAGGAAAGTTGTGTGAACGCTGTTTCACCGGAATGAATTTCTGATAATCAAAGTCAATGTTAAACAGCAGCTGTTCCAGGCAGACGCTGTTGCTGCAATAATAGGGCTCTGACAAAGGCAGGGCCGTACGAACGGAATCAGATGCTTCTATGTTCTTCACCAGATTGCCGATGGGACTGTCTTCTCCCATTGCCCTGGCAGCCGTGTGATAGATATAACTGAATGTGCGCAAATTCAGATTGGGCCAGCCATCGTTGGGATTGGGCAGGAATTGATTGTCAAATGCATAATTATATGCCTGTACAAACATATTCTGCAAAACTTCAGTCCCTGATTTTCCAAAATTATAGCCGTAAACTTTACTGAACAGGAAAAGATAAGTAATTCCCTCCAGCAAAAAGAAGTTATAGTGAATCGATCCCTCATACCAGAAACAATCCTTGGTCACTCCTGTTTCCAGCTGTTTTCTGATATTAAACTCACTGGTGAATGCGAAATCAATCATCTCCTGATCCTGGAATGCCAGCCCCATGACGCCGATGGCCGATAGATTCCAGCAGCTGATATTGTGGATCCTTGTTGCCTGAGGAGCCAGCAGGGCATACATTTCCCGAAACATATTGTTATATACCAGGTGCAGAAATTCCGGGCTTAATTC
Source organism: Lacrimispora indolis DSM 755 (assembly GCF_000526995.1). NCBI lineage: Bacteria > Bacillati > Bacillota > Clostridia > Lachnospirales > Lachnospiraceae > Lacrimispora > Lacrimispora indolis. Next base: position 1,725,221 of record NZ_AZUI01000001.1, read on the forward strand.
ATCTCTTAAAATTTCAATGATCTGAGCAAAACGTATGGCAACAATGGATTCATTTAACCCCTGGGGCATTATTTTGCCGCAGCCCCACGGCATGGTATCATAGGAATCTCCCATTAAGTTTTCTTTATTATGTAAGGGAAACTTCTTATAATGTCCGGCGTAAAATTCCATCACTGACACGGAATAATCAAAGTATTTCTTTTCCCTTGTGGCTTTATAAATGACCGCAGATACCAGTGCCATGATCACTGCTTTATTCCGGTAAAAATAAACCCATACGCCGTCCAAAATCTCACTTTCAAACACTTTGCCGCACACTTCACACCGATGTCTGCCGGGCGAGTTTAAATCAAAGATCAGCCTGCCTCCGTCATCGTCACAGAAATAGTAGTGACCCCACCGGCTTAACCGGTCCGGAGAGTCAGAAAAACAGGGGAGAAATTCATCAACCTCTTTTTTCATTTCCTGTATCAGCTCCTGATTCCAGCCCTCTGCATTCATCAGCTCATAAAACCTGTCATTTACATACTTCATTTCCTTTCCTCGCTTTTTCCTGTTTTACGGAATCCGGTAACTTTTTCTTTCTCCGTTCTTGCTGCAAACCTCTATTAAAACCACGGCCATTTCATCTCCAAAGTTTAACCCGTAGTCTCTTTCTCCGTGTTTGACATGAAGTTCCTTTCCTGCAAAGGAAACTTCCGTATTCATTCCATCAAAAGTAAAGCATTCTATAAACGTCTGCCTTTTTACAGGAGAAGCCGATTGAAATGACAGCGTATTGAGGAAAGATCTGCAAAGCTTATCCGGCTCCTGGGTTGTCATAACACTGACAACCTCCTGGGTGTACTGGTTTGAACAGATCTCCTGGTCTGAAAAAACCGTATATGTGATGCCTCCGCTTTCCATGGGATAATAATAGGAATGATCCGTTTGCTTCTGTGCCGGCATATCCGTATTAGAAATAATACGGTAAATATGCTCCTTATCAGACACACACACATCAATGAACAGAAAAAAGAATAACTGGTCGGTAAATAAAAGACGGCTTACCTCTTTCATTCCAAGTTCTTCCGGATATATCCCGGAGGTTTCGCCTTTATAAATGACCATGGAATCATCCAGCTTAAAGCAAACCACTTCTCCCCGGTATTTTTCCTCAATGGGATAAGAAGAATCTTTTTCCAGCCTTTTTCTGGCGCTGCTCACATATACGTCATTGACATCCACTGCATCCGTATACCGGTCGTCTACCAGAATTACATTGTGGTTATCCGGCATGATATTCCGGTTATATCCGTCTTCGCAGGTCAGATATTCACTTCCCCTTGCGAAAATATAAGAAAGATTGTCCGGATGATGGTGGGAAAGGGAAAGGCATTCCACACCTTCCTTGCGGTATAAATCCCAGCCGTTCATCCACTGCTTTCTGCCCCCGGGACAGCCGCATTTTATGGTCAGGACCTTACTGCTTCTGCTCCAGTCTTCCCTGATGGACAGCAAGCCTAAATCCTCAAAAAACCTTACTCTTGGCAGGAGGGAAAGAGGCTTTTCTGAAACTCCGGGATCATACCATAAAAATTCAAATACAGCCTCCGGTAAAATGCCCGGCTTAATTTTACTTATTTTTGCTTCCGCCATGAGGAATTCATCCAGAACAAGATTTCCAAAGGTCTGGGCAAAGCCATCCCCGTACTCAGCGGCCGTCTTATAATAGACACAGGGAGCATGTCCGCTGTGGCGGTCATGGCTGTCTCCAAAATTCATCTGCTGCTCAAAATCACCGCAGGATTGATATAACCGGTAATAAAAGGTATTCTTCAGATAATTGCTTGTATGAAAATAATCCACGCCTTCTTCTACCTTAAGGAGATGGGCATATACAAAGAGCCACATTCCCCCGTATCTCCAATAGGGAACGCCTTCATAATTTGATCCGTCATCTGCTAGGAGCGAAAATACTCTGGAAAAATTCTTCTTTGCTTCCTCTATATATTGAATGGCCTTGTCACAAGTCTCTGAAAGCACATATCCTGCCGCTGCCAGACCGGTCATATTGATCCAGTTGTGATTCTGATAATAATTGGTTGACCAGCCGTGACCATAAGTATCCAGTTTGTACTGATACATGATATCCGCGTGATGCCTGATCTTGGCCAGGATTTTCTCTTTTTCTTCTTCTTCGAAAAACGGCTTCAGCCAGTCGTATCCCAAAGACAGTCCAAATAAGATCCAGGAAGCAGACAAATCCACATTAACCAGATGGGCGTTTCCCCATTGCTCATAGGACAAAACAGCTCCAATAAACCGCTTTGCTTCAAACAGATATTTATCCTCTCCGCTTAAGCGGTATGCAAGGGCAAGATTCATAATTGCAATCCCCATATACGTGGTGCTCTCTTTTGGATGCTGTGCAGGCAATTGATATGACTCATACCGGTCTGCCTGCAAAAGCAGTCTTTCATACTGCTTTTTTCTTACTCCTTTGGCCTGTTCTTTATAAGGCCTTAAATCACCAATAAATACAAGACTGCTCATGTCTCTATTTCTCCTCTTTCTTCCTCGCTTCGGCCGCTGTATCCATCAATCCGGTCAGCAGGTAATAATAGATGGTGTAAACCGCGGCAAAGCCAATGGGTTCTCCCGGTATGGTGACCGTGCCTTCCGGAAGGTGAAACAGTTCCTCCAACAGCATATTTACGTTTTGATAGGTCATGTAAACCAAAAACACAAGAACCAGATTTTTAAAAATTTCAGCCAGTTTTAAACCTGCATTCTGCCAGCCGCTCCGCTCAAAATAGGATTGATTGTAAATCCTCCCTTTTCTCACTATATCAAACATCCGGTAAGCGACCGGATTATAAAGAAACAATGTTGCAAGCCCCAATCCCAGTCCAAGGAAAAAAATCATATCCAGCGGATCGGCAAAGATGCCGGACTGTGTTCCAAATCCAATAAAAAAGTAGCACATGCCTGCGATCCACCACCTGAATATTCCTGCTTTCACATTGTCCGAGACTTTCTTTTTTCCATATTTCTTTTCTCTGCCCGTCATGATCTTCACCCGTTCTTTATTAAATCAACAATAATCAGGATACCGGAAATTACATAAGCCAAAAGGATTGCCATACTGAACAATACCCCATGATTTACCACGCTCACATTAAGGGAGTGCTGTACAGAAATTGCATTCCGGTAAATAGTGACCAGATAGAATCCTATGCCTGCTGTTACAAAACATATCAATGCTGTAAAGATTCGTTCCGCTACTTCCCGTTTCTTGATACGGGTTGTTTCAAACAGGGCAACCAGCCCCATGAGAACAAACAGAAACATCACAAAGCCGCACATCTCATGTTCCAGGAGAAGCAGGGCCTTTACATGAATATTGGTAAAAATCAGATGCACCAAAGAAGAAATTATAATAATCGCTTTTGCTATACCGGTTAACTGTTTACTCATCCTTCTCCTCCGCCTTTGCATGCATTACTAATTCTGTTGTCTCCTTATCAAAAAAATAGAGATGTTCCATTCCAAAGTGGATATTGACCCGATGGTCAAATTTGTCCTCCAGGGTTTCAATCTGGCATGCCAGGACCGATTCTCCGATTTTTACATACAAAATATAGCAGTTTCCTAAAAATTCTTTGTTCTCCAACTCTCCTGCAACCGTATTGTTATCTTCCCCATGGGAAATGGAAAACTGCTCCGGCCTGATTCCTAATATGAGCTCCCTGCCGGAATACGTTTTTAAGGCATCCGCAATCTTCTGGGGAAAGGAAAGCTCATGGGAACCAAATACAAACCGGCTGCCTTCAACCCTGCCTTCGATGAAATTCATCTGAGGCGCTCCAATAAAACCGGCTACAAATAAATTGCAGGGCTCATAATAAATTTCATTGGGGGTCCCCACCTGCTGGATCACCCCGTCTTTTAAGACCACCATACGGTCTGCCATTGTCATGGCCTCCGTCTGGTCATGAGTCACATAGATGGTCGTAACCTTTAGTTCTCTCTGAAGCCTTACAATCTCAGCCCTTGTACTTGTTCTAAGCTTTGCATCCAGGTTTGACAGGGGCTCATCCATGAGAAATACCTTTGGCTTTCTTACCACCGATCTGGCCAAAGCCACTCTTTGTTTCTGCCCTCCGGACAATTGTCCTGGCAAGCGTTTTAACAGGCTTCCGATCCCTAATATTCCGGAAGCTTCCTGTACCTTGTCATAAATAACCGTGTCTTTTTCATGTCTGACCCGCAGGCTCATCCCCACGTTGTCATAAACCGTCATATTGCCATACAGCGCATAGTCCTGGAACACCACCGCAATATCCCGTTCCACCGGAGGGCATTTATTAATGACCTTATCATCCAGAATCAGATCTCCATCCGATATTTTTTCCAGTCCGGCAATCATGCGCAGGATGGTTGACTTTCCGCAGCCTGACGGCCCTACAAGGACAATAAATTCTCCATCCTCAATTTCTAAATTGAAGCTGCTGACCGCACAAAATCCATTTGCATATGCTTTACTTATATTATTAAACCGGAGTTTTCCCATACCTTTCACCTCGTCCTAGCTGGCTTCTGACTGCTTTAGCTGTTCCTGAAGCCTTTGTCTTCTGTTCCCATGCTTCAAGCTGATAAAGCCGGCTGCCAGAAGTATGATTCCTCCGAAAATATTTGCTGCTGCAATTTCCGTGTGCCTGGCATATGGCTTCAGCACAAGGGGGACCAGCACAGACATTCTGACCAGCATGTATATACCCAGAAAGACAGCAATGACGGCCCATTTTTTGTGATAGATACTGACCTTCACGGCACAGGTAAAAAGTAGAAACAATATCACAATATTAATCATTACCGTGATTCCCATTAAGTAGCTCACAGGCATAACATCCAGAACCATAATATCATAGATGAGTTCAGCCAATATGGCACAAAGGATCAGTGAATATGGCAGCACATCCTTTTTATATAATGACACGTATGCCTTTTTTTCTTTTTCAAGCAACCGATTATCCATTCCTTGTACTCCCCTTCTTCTGATTCTTCCGGAATTTAAAATGGCTTCTGCCAATGGCAGCGCTGTAATAAACACAGCAGAGAATATAGGAAATGTAGATTCCCAGTCCGATTCGGAATGTGGTAAAATGGGGCTCATAATCACCCGCGCTCTCCAACCGCAGATATTGGAAATCCAGTCCCCCATAATAGGTTTCTATGGCCTGAAGGTTAAACAAGGCATAGGCGGAACATGCGCAGCAGAGAAACAGTGACAGCTCCATGATAATTAAAGCAAATTTGTCCGGTATTTTACCGAAAATCTCCAGCAGAAAGGAAAGTAAAATCACGAGAACTCCAAATACCGCAAAGGCAAAAATCTGTTTATTAAATACCTGCAGAATGTAATCATGAAAAAAGGAAATCTGATCATTCTGCTTTAATTTCAGTCCGAACAAGTCCTTATACTCTGTCATAAAACAAAGAGTATAAATGAATACAAGGATCACGATCCCGGTATATAATCCTGCTGCTAATCTTTGAGTTTTTAAACACTTCTGCATCATCAGCTCCCACCTTTTTATAAGGGAGGGGAAAGCCCCTCCCCCGGTTTAACTACTGTTTATCCAATGTCATGACGTCATAGGCAGCCTGATAGGTTTCTTCATAAATCTCAAGTCCCCGCTTCTTAAATTCTGCCGCATATTCTTCATAGTTTTTAGCCACTACCGCACCCTGAGGCGCATTGCCTTTTGCCTGGTAACGGACGATATTAAACATGTATTCTACAATGTCCTCTGTATCAAGGGATGTTGTATCTGAAATCGTTTCTTTCTGCCTGGAAGTCAGGGAGAAGACCGGCGGCACCATTTTATAATAATTGGCATTATCCCCGCTCATTCCTTTTCCCGCATAAGTTGCAAAATTGGTTGTTGAATTTTGCAGAAGAGCCCAGCCTTCAAATCCCCGTTCAGATGTATACTGGTACTCAAAACCGATTTCTTTCTGATATCCAATTGGGATCAGACAGCCCATCCAGTCTCTTAAGAACGTGGATAAATCTCCTTTTGCCACTTTGCCTGAGGTTTCATATACCCAGCTGGTAAATAACGGATACTGTAATCCATCAGGTCCTGTATATGTCTTTCCTTCTTCCAGGTTCATCGGCAAGCCATAATTCTGCAATCTGCTTCCATCTTCTGTAAAAAGGTAGTCCATAACTGCACATGCCCTTTGGATCTGAGCTTCCGTAGAACCTGCTGCGGAAATTGCCCAGCCGTCCGGCTTAATGGCTCTTCCGTTATCCAGATAATACTGCCATGCGCCGTTTACCTTGGCAACCGGAGGCAGAATCACAACGGTATCCGGATTTAAAGAATCAGAAGTGGAGGAAGCAATCCAGTCGTATGTCATAAATCCAAAGGATGGAGCTTCTCCCTCATCGGTCCCCCATAAGGTAGAACGGTAATTGGTCTTTTCAGTCAGATCATATGCATCGGAATAGATCAGCCCTTCCGCCTCCATCATGGATAAATACTGCAGGACATTGTACACGCCTTCTTTTGAGTAGGTATACTGGATATGTCCGTTCTCATCAATGTACCATCTTGCGCCGTAGGAGTCTGCACCATGGACCTTCACACCGTCAAAATATGTAGATAACCGGAGCAAATCCTCCCGGTAGTTGGACTGCCTGACAAAAAGAGGCCATACCACGTTTGCTTTTCCATTGGTCAGCAGAGTGGGATTTGCCTTAATGCAGCGCATCAGGGCGATCATCTCATCAATGTCATAGGCAGCCTTTTCCCCCAGAAATAATTCCGACGGGTTTTCATAATCGTAATTATCCTTAATGTACTGGATCAGCGCATTGGTCAAGGTTTCGCCATTTTTTACTTCCAGGGCATTCTGAATTTCAATAATATCCTGGTCCGTTTTCTTTACAATGTCGATTCCTTCTTTTGGAGTAACTGTTCCACCATTTTCTCCTGTTCTGCGGTTGTTTTCCACATAAAAGCCTTTATAATGCACATCAAAGGAATTCTTATCATAGGCGGCGCCTTCTGCATCCAAAAGCCCGGTGACCCAGGATTCACGGATAACAAAGGTCCTTGCTATCTGATTCAGTTCCGCAATATAAGGCACGTGATAAATATTTCCGTCGTAAGCGGTGATCGCAGACTTTACGTCAGGATTTTTAGATAAATATTCTTTAAAATTAGGCATATAGCCGGTTTTCATCATTTCGCTTAAGTTCACGAATTTTCCTTCGGTTCCATAAAACATAAGGCGTTCTGCAATGGATTCGCCTCCATAGATATTGGCCCCGGAGAAATTTGATGTGGATTCTGTCTGGATCATATCAGTTGCCTTCACATCCTGTACCGTCACATCTGAAAACTTGCTGTTTAATTCCTTTTCCATATAAGACCACATTGGTTTTAACATACCGGCTGTGACAACGGTGCCATCCGGCAGAGTCAATGGAGACTCCTGGTTGTAAGTCATGGTCCTGGACTTATTTCCATTGGCAATATTAAACTTTAATTCAACCATATCTGTTAAATCAGTCTGATCGCCTGCTTCCTCGCTGGTTTCCGGCTGTGTTTCTTCTGCTGCCCGGGTCGATGCCTGATCCACAACGGAAGAACCGCATCCGGTCAATGCCGATGCAAGCATAACGGCACACAGAATACCCCCTGCTACTTTGTTTCTCATAAAAATCCTCCTTCTGCCTTATGGCGAATAAATCATTTATCCTTTTACTCCCCCCATATTCACGCCTTTTGCAAAGTACTTTTGAATATAAGGGTAAATAACTAACACTGGGATGATCGAGCATATAATGATGGCATAAGCCAGGCTGTCTGCGGAATATGCAAGATTGACCGGTGATTCATCGTATAATTTTTGATAGTTTTCAATCAGCTGCCGTAAGTATACCTGCAGCGGCTGCTCATAGGGGTTTGCCAGCAGCATCCTTGACCAGTAATAACCATTCCATCTTGAAATGGCATAAAACAAGGTTACTGTTGCAATGCTGGCTGTTGACATGGGTATGTAAACTTTTCCAAGCATCTGGAACTCATTGGCCCCATCCATGATTGCAGCTTCTTCTATCTCCTTGGGAATGCTGCTGAAATAATTTCTGAGAAGAATGATGTTATATGCCTGAACACCAAAGGCTATAATCATTCCCCACCGGTTATCCACGTGCATGGTCTTATAATTTAAATACAGGGGAATCATTCCAGCACTGAACCACATGGTAAATACCAGCAAAAAGTTCCACTGCCTTCTGAACATCAGCTTTGTTTTCTGCAGCGCATAAGCACCTGTAATGGAAATGGCCATGCTCCAGGCAGTACCAAGTACGGTGTAGAACAGGGTATTGGTGTATGCGATCCAAAAGCCTTTATTGTGCAGCACCATGTCGTAAGCCTGAAATGTCACTTCCTTTGGCAGGAGTACAATCTGGCCGCTTTCATACGCCACCTTTCCGCTGATCGACACGCTGAACGCGTACAAAACCGGATACAGGGCAAGCAATGCAAAGATGATGATCATCGTATAGGAAAATACCTTAAATATCTTTTCACTTCTGTTTAAGCGCTCCATCGTTTCCGCCTTTCCTAATCTACCACAGGGATGTTTCCGATATATTTCTGCTGATCGTATTGGCACCGATCACCAGTGCAAACGCGATCAGTGAATTGAACAGGCTTACTGCGGCTCCAATTCCATAATTGCCTGACAAAATACCGATTCTTTGTTCAAAGGTGGAAAGCACATCTGCTGTCACATAAATGTTCGCATTGTATAAAAGCAAAACCCTTTCATAACCAATGGTCAGCATGCTTCCGATCCTCATAATGATCATGATGATCAGAGTCGGAGCCATTCCCGGAAATGTGATAAAGCGGATTTCCTGAAATTTATTGCCGCCGTCTACTTTTAACGCCTCGTACAGAGAAGGGGAAATTCCCATAATCGCTGCAAAATAAACGATGGAATTGTATCCGCTTTCCTTCCAGATCCCCACCATAATATAGAGAGGCCTGAAATAATTGGATTTCTGCATGATGGACATTCCCGGCTCAATCAGTCCTATGTGCTGGAACAAAGAGGCAATGATTCCGCTTGAGCGGACACCGCTGTATACCAGCATAAGGGCAATGCCTGTAATCGTAACTTCTGAGAGAAAATGAGGCAGATAGGTGGCTGTCTGCGTCAATTTTCTGACCGTATCATTTCCGATTTCAGCAAATAACAAAGCCATGATAATGGGGACGGGGAATCCGAATATAAGGCTGTAGGCACTGATGATAAAAGTATTTCTGAATGCCTGCCAGAACTCAACCTGATTGACACCTGCAACCAGGTTGATAAAATTGTCGATCCCCTTAAATTCACTTCCCCAGACTCCAAACTGAGGGTCAAACCGCTTAAATGCAATGAGAAGCCCTCCCATTGGCTTATAGGCCCACAAAACAAACCAGATCACCAGCGGAAGCAGGAGCACATACAAACGCCAATCCTTTCTCACCGCCTTCCATATCTTTTTTGTCTGCGGTTTTCGCATCTTAACTTCTTCCGTTTCCATTCCCTTCTCCTTCCATCTCAGTAAAATAATATCTCATATCACAGATAAGCCCTTTCCGCATTTGCAGCACACAGCACACAATGATATTGATCATCAAAGGAAAAAATGTCGCCCCAAAATAATCCATGGCTCCTGTTAATTCTCCGGTCAGTAAAAATATAATCATTCCCTTTCCCGCAGACAGGCTGCAGTGAGAAAGAAAGATATAAAGCAGCAGAAAAACATGCCCGTTGGCAATGGTATCCCTGTTTCTGTGTCCATAAACCAGCATGGGAATTCCTATAAATGCATTTGACAAGACATAAAATAAAAATCCGGACCAAAACGGCATATCAGAAAACAGGATGCCGGGTATGCCTCCGATCATGGCTACTGCCACTCCGGCCGCTCCCCAGCGGATCATGGATATGAGACAGAGGGCCATGGAAAAGCTGAAATAAAAGCTGCTGCTCCAAAATTTCAGAGTCTCATAGCTCATAATCTCTGAAACAGCCGCAAGTATGGAAAAAAACAATAAGTCCAGATAACGGAAAGAAACAATTCCTTTTGTATTGTTCATAATTAAGAACTCCGTTCACGATATTGTTTAATAAATGAGATCTCTATAAAAGAGATCTTAAAACCGAAAAAGTTCATATATAAGAACTAAGTTTTTAACATGAGCATATTATACATTTCATTTCTATTTTTGTCAATATAAATGTGCACTTTATATTGTTCTGCTACATATTAGCAATATTTCTTCTCAAAACAGGACAAATAATAAATGCGAGAATGCCTTTTGCATTGCATTTCATCATGAAAAGCAAAAGGCGGTTTTCTCGCATAGCTGACATTGTTTGTGAAATAAAAAAGAAGACATCACGGATTGGGATGATATCCTAAATTTTTTGATATGTTCATAGCCACTTCTTTTAACTCCTGGGCAACCTGCTCGTCATCAATGGATTCGTTGTAGATATCCGATAAGGAAACAGCCGCTGCCACTCTTCCTGAATAGTCAAAAATAGGGGCTCCGCAGCAGCTGGTAATATCCTCCAGTTCTCTCTGATCCAAGGAATATCCCCGCTCTTTTGTTTTCCTAAGCTCTTCCAGCAGCTGCTCTTTGGAAGTGATGGTGTAGTCTGTCAATGGCTTAAAATCAATCTTATCGATAATTGCGCTTTGTTCCTCTTTCGGCAAAAATGCAAGAATCGCCTTTCCAAGGGAAGTGGCATAGGCATCCTTTCTGGTTCCAATGGCGCATGAAGCCAGTCTGGCATTCTGAGCCACGTATTTATGAACGTATACGATCTTGGTTCCGTTTAAAACTGCCACAAAAGCCGTTTTATTATATTTTTCAGCTATTGGCTGTAAATTTACGGTGCACTCTTTTATAAGGCTCATATCATCCACATACTTCATACCCAAAGAAAAGGTCTCTATTCCCAAACAATACTTTTTATCATTATCACGAAGGGTTGTAATATAATTCAACTCCAGCAATGACTGAACGATGACAAAAACACTGCTCTTAGCCATTCCCATTTCATTTGTAATCTCCTGTAAGGTGATCCCTCTTTTTCTGCTCGCTATCAACTGCAAAATCATAAATGTGCGTTCCACGGTCCGATTCATCTCATACCTCCGAAAGTTTATATATACGAATCAAATTCACAATTATATAGATTGTATTCTTTTTTTGCTTTAGTGTCAATATTGTATCACAATGTTCTGTCTTTTTGAAAAATATGCGAGATAAAATAACCGGAAACAATACAAAGCGCCGGGGAAATACTGAATATGCAGTATTTCCCCGGCGTGTTAAAAACTCCCCTATTTTCAAACACCGGAATCAGATCCATCTGACACTGTTCCTGTAATTGATTGGTTTATTTTAATTCCGGCCAATATTCCTTATTGGCTTCAATCATTTCATCCAAAATCTGTTTTGCCACCATGGCTGACGGTATGGTCTTATTCAATGTAAATGCCGCCAAAGCCTTGTCATAGCTTCCTTCTATTGCTGCTTCTACGATCAGCTTTTCACAAGCCTCCTGCTGCTCGACCATCCCTTTAAAGAAGGTGGGAATTTCCCCTACTCTGGTAGCTTCCGGTCCTTCCTTGGTAATGTAGCAGGGAATTTCCACCATGGCATCGTCCGGCAAGTTCTTGACAGCGCCATTGTTCATGACCATAACCAGATGGCGTTTCTTTAAATTAAACGCCAGGCTCATGGCCACTTCCACGATGAATTCTCCGTGAACGCCGGTAAAGAATGGAGTCATGTCAATTTCCCCTGTGGTTTCATACTGTTCCACTGCCTGGAAGATCCGTTTTTCCCTGCCGTCCATGACTTCATTGGCTCTCGTATAATTCTTGTCCGAATGCTTTACGATCTCATCCCCTAACAGATAATACTGCAGATAGGTATTGGGCAGATAATCCGGAAACATTCTCATTAAATTCTTTGCATTGTCAAAGGTATGCTTCCAGGAAGCGTCATTATGACGCACTTCGCTTCTTTCATCAGGAGGCATATAGCCATGCTCTCTTACATAAGCCTTTAATTCTTCCGTACGGTCCTCATCCCCTACACGGATCTTTGTAAACCAGCCAAAATGATTCAATCCAAAGTAATCCGGCACAATGTCTTTTCTGTCACAATCTAAAATGTTTGCCATGTTTCTCATGATTGCCACGGGCATATCGCAAATATTTAAGATTCTGGCATTTGGACGGAGCTTATACATTGCCTTTGCAACAATGGCGGCCGGGTTGGAATAGTTTACGATCCAGTAATCCCTGCTTGCATATTTTTCACAGTAATCAATGACTTCCACCATTGGATAAATGGTTCTTAAGCCATATGCAAGGCCGCCTGGTCCGCAGGTTTCCTGGCCTACCACATCATATTTTAAAGGGATTTTCTCATCAAGCTCTCTCATGTGATATAATCCCACCCGCATCTGGGCAAAAATAAAATCTGCATCCTCAAACGCTTCCTTCGGATCTGTGGTAAGAACCAGCTTCACCTCAGGATCAAACAGTTCAATGACCTTTTTTACCAAAACTCCAACTTTGTCCTGGCGTTCTTTGAAAGTATCATAAAGTCTTAATTCAGAAAGCTTAAATTGATCCTTCTGATCCAGCAGGCTTTTAACAATTCCCGGTGTATAAGTGCTGCCTCCGCCTACAATGACTAATTTAAACGTCTTGTTCATGTCTTTTCCTCCTTATTTGTTTGATTCCATCTTTTCTAACGCATCATCCACCAAGGTTCTCATTTTGGAAACGCTGAGACCGTATACCACCTGAACAGCATTTCCTTTCTTCATAATGCCGGCCGCTCCGGTCCCTTTTAAAGCCGCTTCATCGATCTTTGAACTGTCTGCAACTTCCACTCTTAACCTGGAAAAACAGTTTTCCAGACTTAAGATATTATCTTTTCCGCCTAATGCTTCTATGATGGTCCTGCCCTGGGTCAGTCTTTCTTCCTCAGTCTCTCCGCTTCCGGACTGTTTTGCCTTTAATTCCTTTTTAACGCTTGCTGCATTGGCATTTAAATCCAAAGCCGCTTCCGTATCATCATCCTCTCGTCCAGGTGTCTTTAAGTTCAGCTTTTCGATCATAAACTTAAACACCACAAAGATCACAAGAATCTCCACCAGACCCACCAGTACGTATAAGGGCCATAAGGTTCTGCCGGCTCCTGCCGGAAGATTCAGCACCAGGAAGTCCAGGATCCCATTGGTGGCACAGACGCGGACACCGATCAAATAAACCACCATCTGGAAAAAGCCATCCAGAACAGAATATACAAGCCATAACAAAGGTGCTGCAAAAATAAAAGTAAATTCCAGCGGTTCTGTAATGCCGGCGATCACTGCGGTTAAGGTGGCCGGGATCATCTGGGCTTTTAAGTTTGCCTTTTTCACCTTCTTGGCGGTTACATAGAAAGCAAGTGCCACGCCGATGATACCAAAGGTCTTCACCAGACCATAAGTCAGGAAACGACAGGTATCCGGCATCATTCCTGCTGCCGGATCACTCAGCAATGCCAGGAAGATGGGCTTTGCACCGATAACGTTTTCCCCGCCGATCACCGCCTGTCCGCCCACCGCCGAATAAAGGAAGGGAGACCAGATCAAGTGATGCAATCCCGTCGGGATCAGGAACCGGTTTAAGAATCCGTATACAAATACGCCTGCTGCCCCGGCCGTGCTCATAAAACCGGTTAATGCGGAGATTCCGCTTGCAACTCCCGGCCACACATAAGTCACGCCAATGCTCAATACTGCAATAATGGGAATCATGATCATGTAAACAAGCTTGCTGTTGCCGTAAGGAGCGAATCCGCCCTTAAACTCGGTATCACAGTGTTTGTTGTGAACCAGAGCCACCAAAACGCCGATGATCATGCCAAGAAACACGCCCATATCCGTCACATGGAATCCTAACTGAATGGTCTGTCCCGTGCCATATAAGGCCCCGGCAGTTGCCCCTTCCACCATCTTCCCGGAAAGCTCCAGCCACTTGCTGTTGGCACCTAAAAACATGATATATGCCAGCAATGCCACGAATGATGCATCTGCCTTTTTCTTCTTTGCCATGCCGTTTGCAATTCCCACACAGAACAGAATGCTTAAATTCCCCATAATGGAATTCAGCATGCTGTTAAAAAATTTGCCGATGGTCCACACCGGTCCTCCTTCAGAAACAAATGCGGTATTGGTCATGATCGCGGTCAGGGCAATCATCATACCTACCACAGGTAAAAATAACACCGGCCCGATCATAGCCTTGGAAAAGCTTTGCATCGCTTTTACTGCTTTATCCTTCATTTCGTATTCCTCCATACATTTTTGTTTTCACTGGTAATTACCTTGCTATGGAATTTTATCACACTTGCACACAAACCAAAATATATTCCCCGTTATTCACAACATGTTGACCATATAGTGAACATATTTACTTTTGTTACTAATATGTTCCAATACGGGAAAATAAAAAGAAGAACCGGACTAATCCAGTTCTTCCATTACCTGACTCATTAAATATTCAAATACCACAATCACCCGTGCATAAAAATAGTTGGACTGAAGATTCCGGTCATCCAGCGTCTTGTCATCCAGAATGGGAATATTTACCGCAGACTTTCGCCCAATGTGATTGCTCTGTTCCCCGGTAAAGGAAATGACGTCCACCTGATTTTCATTCGCATAATCAACAAGCTTTGCAATGGTATCCGTTTCACCGCTCTTTGAAACCACAAGAACCAGGGATGCCCCAAGCCGGTTCTTATCATAGACCGCATAGGCGTTGGTCTTAATGACCCGGAAACCGGTTACCAGAAGCTTGCGCTCTATATATTCCGCCAGGGTAGAAGAAAAGCCGGTGGCTGATACTAAAATAATATCATTTCTATGGCTCTTTAACTGGTTCATGAAATCACTTAAAATTTCATCCGGTATATCGTTGATAAAGCTGGTGATGTCCGACAGCCTTTCTTTATTTTTCCGATGGCTTGTCATCATGAAATTAAGACGGTATATCATATCCGTATATCCGGTATATCCCATCTTTTTTGATAATTTAATTATGGTTGCGGCAGACACAAAGTTTAAGTTTGCCACTTCACGTACCGCCATATGAAGTACCTGTTGATTATTTTCCAGGATATAATTTAATATCTGGGTTTCCGTGTCTGTCAGTTTGTATTTGTCTGCCAGTTTATAAACATCAAATTTCATGAAATCCTTTCTTTCAGTGGGATACGCCAGCTGGGAAGGCACTTGCCCGCTCCGCCTTTTACCCAATCATTTTTTAATCTACACTACCCTGATAAAGGAATCATCTAAAACAATCTACTTCAAATGAGACTGCTTAACAATGGTTTCTACCGTAATATTCATCTTTTTCTTCCTGTTTTCATCGGTTAACAGAACCAGACAAAGTAGATCAATCATATAAAGAGCTGATAATTGGCTGTTCACAAACCGTTCCTGGTCAACAAACAGAGGATTGACTACGGGAAAGCAAAAATCCGCACATTGTGCAATGGTGCTGTTAGTGAAGCTGGTAAGACAGATGGCCGTTGCCCCATTCTGCTTCGCCACTCTGACCGCATTGGCGACTTCAGCGGTTTCACCGGATATGGAGATGGCTATGATCAGATCCCCGGCCCCCAAAATAGAGCTGTAAATCAGCATCAAATGGGAATCCGTCACGCTTTGCACATGAAATCCCATCCGTGATAAGCGGAGCATGGTTTCATCAGCAGTCAGCCCTGATGACCCGACTCCAAAGACATAGATATTTCCCGCTTTAACGATCTGGTCTGCCAGGTCTCCCAGTGCCTTCATATCCATCATCTTGTTAGAATGTTCAATTACTGTTTTGTAAAAATCATACACCTGGGTCACGAGATCGTCGGAGTGGGCAATTTTGTTGCCTGCCCCTGCGCTCCCAAGCTGGATTTTCAGCTCTGCAAAGGATTTGCTCCCTACCTTCTTGCAGAACCGGGTAATGGTACCGTCAGAAACTCCCACGGTAGCGGCCAGCACAGAGATATTCATGTTCCGGATATTGTTGCCTTCCTGTAGGATATAATCTGCAATTCTTCGTTCTTTATCTGTAAAAGTCTGATATTCTTTTTGAATTGATGTTAGAATGTCCATATTGGTACCCCTTGTACTTTTGTTGTTTTCTCCATGACACGAAACCCGATAAATATCTCACTAAATGTTCATATTATATCATAGTCACAATAAAAAAACAAAAAGGTTCCATCAAAAAGACAAAAAAAAGCCCTTCCCCCGCTTTCCTATAGAAAGCTGCAGGAAGGGCTGCATAAATTTATTTAGAAACCTTTGACACCGCCTCGGCAAATCTTTGAGTGATGCACTGGGGGCGTGTGATCGCAGTTCCCACCACAACGGCGTAAGCGCCTAGCTCAATAGCCTTTGCTGCCTGCTCCGGCGTGTTGAAATTTCCTTCTGCAATGACCGGATGCTTACACTTTGCAATCAGGGACTGAAGCACCTGAAATTTATCCAGTCCCAAAGACTGAGGCGTATATCCCAGCAGGGTCAGGCCCACAAAATCAAATCCTATTTCATCTGCACGCAGGCCCTCCTCTTCCGTTGAAATATCAGCCATAAATTTCTGGTTGGGGTACCTTTCGTGAAGCTTATGGAGAAAATCCACATCCTGGTTTATGGTAGCATCCACCGCAATCACATCCACGCCGGTACGGACCAAAGCGTCCACCTCTGTCAATGTGGGCGTTATATAAGGTTTGCCCTCTGCGTATACTTTTTTGATTATTCCAATGATCGGAAGATCCACATTTTTTTTGATTTCTTCGATATCTTCAACGCTGTTAGCACGGATACCGATTGCGCCGCCTTCCTTTGCCGCCACTGCCATACGTCCCATGATAAATGAACTGTGCAGGGGCTCCTGTGGAAGCGCCTGACAGGATACAATTAAACCTCTATTCATAAGCAACACATCTCCTTAGTCCTCACCGATTATCTCATTTATTTTTGATTTTATTAAATCTGCTTTCGCTCCGAATATCGCCTGAATTCCTCCCTTCACCTCCAGTACGGCCGTCGCTCCTTCCCGCTTGATTGCGTCTTTGTCAACCTTGCTTATATCCTTTACAGCCACACGCAGACGAGTGATGCAGGCATCACAATCCTCAATATTTTCCTTACCGCCCAAAGCAGCAAGCACACGAACCGCGGTTTCGGCTATAGTGCCCTTTGTTTCCACATTGATCTCGTCATCCTCGCCTTCTTCCCGGCCTGGAGTGGGTATATTAAACTTTGTGATCAGAAAACGGAACAGCACATAGTAAAGAGCCGCCCAGAAAATGCCTACCACCACCACATAGATCCAGTGGGTTTTTGCATTGCCCTGTAATATTCCAAACAAGGTGAAGTCGATGATCCCGCCGGAAAAAGTATTTCCGATGCGCACGCTTAAGAGGTCCGCAATTGCGAAGGAAAGGCCATCCAAAAGTGCATGAACCACATACAGCCACGGCGCTACAAACAGGAACATAAATTCAATGGGTTCGGTAATTCCTGTTAAAAACGATGTGAGGGCCGCTGAGAAGAACAAACCAAATACCATTTTGCGGCGCTTTGCCGGAACACAGTGATACATGGCAAGGCAGGCTGCAGGCAATCCAAAAATCATGGTATCAAAACGGCCAGCAAAAAACCGTGTGCCCTCGGTATACATTCCTGTAAAATTAGGATCAGCCAGCTGTGCAAAGAAAATCTTCTGAGCGCCTGCAATCTGCTGGCCTGCCACAGTGGCAACTCCGCCTAATTCCGTATACCAGAACATGGGATAGATCATATGATGAAGTCCCACCGCTCCGCAAAGCCTCATTAAAAATCCATACAAAAAGGTCCCAAACACTCCCATTCCTGCAATGGCCTGCCCGCTGGAAATCAGCAATCTCTGAAAGGTTGGCCAGATCAGGAAGAATACGGTACCAACGAAAATTGCCGCAAAGGAAGATATGATCGGAATAAAACGGGAGCCGCCGAAAAATCCCAGAAAAGCCGGAAGCTGGATATTCCGGTACCTGTTATGGAAATAAGTGACCATACAGCCAATTACAATAGATCCCACAACTCCGGTGTCAATGGCGCTGCCTTCAGGATTAAAGACGGAAAGCAATGCGCCGATGGATGCGTTCATAACCAGAAACGCAACCGCAGCCGCCAGTCCTGCCGTACCCTTGTCTTTCTTTGCAAGGCCCACAGCCAGACCAATACACATGATCAGTGACAGATTTCCGAACACTACCTCGCCCGCTTTGCTCATAACCGTGAATATGGCCTGGAGAGCAAAAATGTTCAGGAATGGATAGGCTGCCACAGTGTTTGGATTAGACAGTGCTCCACCAATTCCCAGAAGAAGACCTGCTGCCGGGAGAATGGCAATAGGCAGCATAAATGCCTTACCCAATTTTTGCAGTTGTTTAAACATAAATAATACCCCCTTTTTTACGTGCATATTGCACAATTAACATTGAAACTTTTTATATTATTTAGGTATCTTCATTATATTATATAAAATAATTTTAGTCAATACATTTTTAGTAATAATAATTTTAATAACAAGTCCTTTTTTTGCCAAAAGAAATCTCTTCACTTTTTTAAATATTCTGCTTCTTAAATAAGCCTTATACATTCTGACCACATCAGGCCCCAGGAACCCGTCAGTTTCCCGCTGCCTTCGATTCTCTCTGTGACCATCTGAAAATGAATTATCTCCATTTTTCCGGCCAAGGCATTTCAATAAATCTGTTATAGTTCTTTCAGTACCAGTCTCTTTATAAAACTCACTCCTTTCAACACAAAAATGGGAGCAGCCTGTATTCAAACAAGGCTCTCCCATTTCTTAGATATTAAAATTCATTTTTTTGTTATTTTGGAAGTATCTGTTCTGCTTCATTAAGGCGGTTCATCAGGACCCTCTCCAAGCAACGTACCGATCAGATTCTAATTATATTCTATGTACTATAGTTTGATTTCCTTTGTACAAAGCTCATAGATATCAATCATTTGCTTTTTCCCTATTTTAACGAAATTCCCTACAGGAATTGTATCCTTGAAGGTGGCTTTATCTGCCATTTCCTCAAAAGCATCGGCAGGAAGTCCTGCATCAGAAAAAGTAAGAGGCATACCCAGCTTTTTAAAGTATTCACGCATCCTCCGAATACCTTCCAGGCAGATTTCATCCGTTTTTCCATAGGACATGTCTACATCCCATACCTTTACTGCAAATTGGACGAACCTGTTTTTATCGTGGCTGTATACATATTCCATCCAGGCAGGATAAACAATGGACAGACTTGCCCCATGAGCAATATCGTATTTTCCGCTCATTTCCAATGCAATTCTGTGAGAAGCCCAGTCCTGTTCCCGCCCGGTATTTAACAGCCCATTGTGAGCTAATGTTCCCGCCCATACAATTTCAGCCCTTGTATCATAATGATCAGGCTCCTTTAGCGTTGCCAGTCCATTTACAATAATGCTTTTCAAGGCAGCCTCACATAATCTGTCTGTTAAATCCACTTCAGCAGTATTAGTGAAATACCGTTCCATGATATGAGTCATCATATCCACAACTCCGCAGCTGATCTGATAGGGAGGTAAACTAAAAGTTAATTCCGGATTAATAATAGAAAAGACTGGGCGGATCAAGTCCAGATTAATGCTTTTTTTGTACCAGCCATCCTCATTTGTAATGACTGAGCTCAGGCTTGCTTCACTTCCTGCCGCAGGGATTGTCAATATTGCCGCAGTTGGCAGCGTTTTTTGGGGAACTTCTTTCCCAAGATAAAAATCCCATACATCTCCTTCATAGGGTACTCCTACGCCAATGGCTTTTGCAGTATCAATGCAGCTGCCGCCTCCGATTGCAAGGATAAAGCCCACTGTTTCACTTCTGCACAGTTCGATTCCCTGTTTCACAAGACCGAGCCTGGGATTTGGCCGGACTCCTCCCAATTCGCAGTAACAGAAACCCTCTTTTTTCAGCGCTTTGACAACGGTGTTGAAAAGCCCGTTCTTTTTTATCCGGTCAGAGCCATATACGATCAGGACCTTTTTACAATCGCTGTATTTTCTGATATTCTCCCCTATCAAATTCTGCGTATTTCTTCCAAATACAATTTCGGTTGTATTGGAAAACCTAAAATTTATCATACATATACTCCTCTACCTGTAGCATTCCGCTTTTCCCAGGGAACCAAATAATTCCATTTTTTGCCGAATCACCTTACGCGCCTCAAGAATTCCAGGTGTAAATACTTTAGCAGGTATAAAGCCTCCGGTCTCTTCAATTACTTCATTTACTTTTTTAAAAAAGGCATATTTAAAATCACTGGATATATTTACTTTCCGTATTCCGATTTTACACGCTTCACGTATTTCTTCATCAGGATTATTGCTTCCACCGTGAAGAACCAGAGGAACAGGAGATACATTCTTTATCTCTCTCAACAGCTGAAGCCGCAGCTGTGGTTTAAATTCCTTGGGATATATTCCATGTGCCGTGCCAATTGCAATGGCAAGGCAGTCTACATTGGTTTGGGAAACAAATTCCGTAACATCTTCCGGATTTGTATAAGTCACATTTCTGACTCCCCCCTCATCGGAATTATCCATGACCCCAATGGTCCCTATTTCTCCTTCTACTGATACATTTATCATATGTGCAAGTTCTGATACTTCCTTTGAAATCCGGATGTTTTCTTCATACGAAAGTTCGGAACCATCGATCATGACAGAAGTAAAACCGGCCTGAACCGCCTTCATACAGTGCTCCAGGGATTTACCGTGATCCAGATGGAGCACAAACGGTACTCTGCTTTCTGCCAGCCGTTCCCTTACATATGTATAGAATTCCCTAGTGGCAAAATCAAACTCCCCCGGTGCCACCTGAATAATCGCAGGAGAATTGCTGTCCTCTGCTTCCTCGACGACAGCCCGGAACAGAGAACTTTCCGTGGCATTAAAAGCTCCAACTGCAAATTGGTATTTTTCTGCGATTTTCAGCATTTCATTCATATTAATCAGCATTTTCTTCTCCCCTTGTCAAATCATTTCTATTTTAATATCTTCCATATCAGCGGTGACAGTTCCCAGATCTTCAAAATCTTCATCCTCTTCTGTCACCTTTTTCTTGATTGCGGATAATATCACTCCTGTAATCACACTGCCGATAGCCAGCGCCAGACAGAATTTCACCGGATTGGTGAACAGAGGTACCGAGAGCATGCCCCCATGCGGTACCGGAGAACCACAGCCCCAGGTCATGGATAAACCACCTGCTACCGCAGAACCGCAGACACATGCAAAAACTACCCTGACCAGATCTCTTGCAGCGATTGGGATAACACCTTCTGTAATCATACAAAAGCCCATAGGAACAGCGGCCTTCAAAGCTTCTTTTTCAGCCCTGGTATATTTATTCCTGGTAAGCAGGCAGGAGATGGCGATGCCAAAAGGAGGAATCATGGAGCCAACAAACTTCACGGCTTCCGGCTCAATGACACCGTCTATCATCAGTCCATTGACAAATGTAGACATGGTCTTGTTTACAGGCCCTCCGAAGTCAAAGCAGGCCATCCCTCCCAGTACAGCTCCAAATACAAACTTTGAACCGCTTTGAAGACTTGAGATTGCAGAAGTGAGCGTTACCTGAAGCCAGGCAAACGGCTGACCCACAACTGTGAACATTAATATTCCGGCAACGGCAGTGGTCAGTACGGGTATTACCATGACAGGCATTAACCCCTGCATATTCTGAGGAAGTTTTATGTATTTCTTAATAGTCAGAACCAGATACCCGACTAAAAAACCGGCTACAATGCCTCCGATAAAACCGGCTTTGATCTCCGTGCAAATAAAGCCCAATATAAGTCCAGGCGCGATTCCTGGTTTGTCTGCCATGGAATAGGCCACACCGGCAGTGATTACAGGCACTACGGCTGACATACCAAATCCGCCTGCCTTATATAAGAAGTAACCGATACCAGATGTGGAATTACGGACATCCCCGTCAATAAACTGTCCCAGTGCCATGCACAATCCGGCCGCTACTACTAAAGGAATCATGTAACCAATTGCCGTCAATACATGTTTTTTAATGAATGCTATCACTCCATGCTCTTTCATTTTTTATCTCCTCCTTTACTTTTTGTTTGAGATTGCCTTCTCCACCTTTTCTATGAATCCAATTGCATTTTTAATTACAACGGCTGTTCCTACGCGGATGACCGGTTTCCCCTTAAACCGATCCTCCCCTGAGATCTTTACATCCACTGCCAGAATTACCACATCAGCTTCCAATATATCCTGATCTGTAAGCTTATGTTCTGTACCTATGGTACCCTGAGTTTCAATTTTGGCTTCATGCCCCCTCGCTTTTGCCCCTTTCATCAGTTTTTCCCGCGCCATATAGGTATGGGCGATCCCCGCCGTACAGGCTGCTACACCGACAATTTTCACTTGCTTCCCTCCTTGTGATTGAATAGTGTGAAGATTTCTTCCGCATCTTCTGTCAACAATAATGTTTCTATAACCTTATCATCACATAATGCAACTGCCACCTGTGATAATAGTGAAACCAGTTCCGATTTGTCTGCGCTGTTAACAGCAAACATAACAAATACCCTGCTGTTTCCATCGCCCAGTGTTTCCCATTCAATCTCATGATCTGCCCTGCCAACTGCCATGGAAGTACGAATAACCGCATCTGATTTCCCATGGGGAATGGCTACCTGATTGCCGATTCCGGTTGGCCCCTCCATTTCCCTCTGATACACATCCCTTAAGAAAAGTTCTTTCGAAGAAAGGGCTCCGGAATTAAAAAACATATCCGTCATTTCCATTATGATTTCCTCTTTTGTCCTGCCGGTTAAGTGCAGGTTAATACATGAGCGCTGAATCACATCCTCTATTGTCATATGTGTTACATGTGCCGCCATACTTAGGCTCCTCCTCTGTTTTTATTCCTCTAATACAACTGCATTCATGATTTTTTGATTCATCAATTCTGCCAACGCCTCCGGATCACCGGCCTGTCTGATTTTGTTGATATTCTCCGTTTCGTCGAGAAGGTCCAAAAAAACACTGTAGAACTTTATGGTTTCTTCCTTCATACCAACTGCTTCATCAAGGTTAAAGGCCAAAAGGAAAATGACATCAACCTTTTCCTTACCCTGCCACAAAATAGGAGCTGCAAGTGTTGCAATGGCTACTGTAGGCCGCATGACATACTTTGCAAATCCGTGGGGCAATGCGATCCCTTTTCCAAGTGCGGTGGGAGCCGTTACTTCATGCTCCATGACCGACGGAAGAAACTGATCCGTCACATATCCCGCTTCAGTCAGCTTTTTACATAAAAGACTCATAAGGCTTTGTTTATCCATGACATCCATGTGGAGAAACATAAATTCCTCATAAAACAGGTTTTTACAGATACTTAACTTACTGCAATGCTGCCTGTTTTTTATGTTCCTCCTGCGAACCAGTTTCATGGCATCCTCAATATTTTTAATATCATTAGCTGTTAAAAGATGCTCTACGGCAACCACCGTTTTTCCATAGCAGATGTTTTTTAACTGAATGGTGGTGATGATTAAGTCACAAGGTATATGGATGATCTTTTTAAGATCCCTGACGGAAAGAACATCCACAATTTTTATGTCACTAATGGTACGTTCCAATTGTTCTTTCAGCAACTGGGATATGCCTAAACCGTAATCACACACAACGCAGGCAGCAACTGTTGATAAGCTTCTTTCGATTGCGCCTCCAAGCAGCAGCGCTAATGTGCACATCTCATGTTCATTGATATCCAGTCCAAGCTCCTTTTGAAAATAAACGCTGACAGCGGATATTGCTGTGAAAATATTGGGATACCGCTGTTTTACCTGCTTAAGGAGCGGATTTTCAGTTCTTATATTGTATCTTAATCTTGGTATCATTGAATGGAGCTGCAGAAACAGGCTTTCCAGAAAAAATGTATCTGACCTCAGATTTACGTTTACAATATCGCTCATTAAGGACACCATACGAAACGTAAAATAACACAATTCCAGATTCTCCGCCTGGCACACACACATTCCATTCATACTGTGAAACTTTTGTATATCTGAGATCTCTACAACAAACCCTACATAATCCTTTTCATTTGAGTCCAATTTCATCTGATAACAGGTTTCCAGCATTTTGATAAGCTCTTCTTTTATCATTCCGGAAAATTCACCTGATATTTTAACGGGAGGGGCTGCCGGAAGCCGTATCATATGTTTTTGCCTGGAACGAATAATACAAAGGGACAGCAGGAAAAACATCTGAATATGTGCTTCATACCCATAAGAAAAACCATAAGCTTCCTCCAGATGATATATGGCCCTGTTGACTCCGGAAGTATCAAACCCCTTTAGGAAGCTTTCCATGAAAGAATATTCAATTGCCTGGTATTCCATCTGTTTTCCGGGCAGATAGTCCTTACTGTTTTCCTGCTTCACACTTAAGAAGAGATTCCACATAGCAAGGCGCCATTGGAATTCTTCATATTTGATTTGAAACCCTTTTCCTCTTTTCTTATCAAAATTGATTCCATATATCTGAAACCATTTTTTTAAATCAGGAAGCAGCTTTTCCACGAAGGAACGGCTTATATAAAACTTTTTCTGAATATAAGACAGGCTCAAATTACAATCTGTCAGTAAATAATAAATAATTTGATATTTTGCTTCAGGAATATCACTGTTCAGCTGTGATTCCTCCGATAGGAACAATAATTGGTTCCATGCTTCCTCGGCCATCTCGAGCTTAATGCCTTTATGGGGTTTTTTGCAGATCTTTCCCAGGTTCGCTTGGTCAATGGTATCCTGAATCACGTTTAATTCATTTCTTATGGTTGTTACAGACACTTGAATCACACGGGAGATTTCTGAAACAGTTACAAAATCTTTCTGTTCCCGCAGGTAGTTTAGAATATTCATTTGCCGACCGGTCATATCGCTTAATACCCCTCTCTTTTCTGTATTTCATTGTCTGTTATACACATTATAGCAGCACGTATTTTTTGTGCGCGTCAACTTTTCTGCAACATTTGATAGATTACTCCTAAATTATTGGCACAATCATTTGAACGGAGGTGACCCCTAAGGGAAACAGAGCCTGTTACATGCATGGAAACCGTTCCGGAACTTTCCTTATTACCATACAACAATAAGCCCGGAAGAATATATAAAACTCTTCCGGGCATAGCCCTTAATAACCATTATTTACTGTTTCCCATATATTTTGTTTTATTTCGTCAGCGTTTTATCGAATATTTCCGCACAGGCAGCCCTCTAATAGCGGTAAGTAAATGCAGCCTTTTTTCCTGCACCAAAAATCCATAGGAAAAGCTTTCCGATGAATCCGGATAAACGATATTAATATCATATGAACGGAGGTTCCCCGGCATGTGGTGCAGGACCGGAATACAGGTTCCTTCCAGGCACTGCGTATAAAAGATGCTCCACACCTTTCATAATGATTTCTCCATGATATTCTATAGAATACAGAAAAAGAAATTAGACATTTTTACCATCATAAAGTATACTTAATGATATAGAAGCTCTGCTTTCCGTTCCTGTTATTTCAGGCTTAAGCAAAGTACAAAGGAGAAATGATTATGAAGAGTATTAAAACAAAAATATTGCTCAGCATGGCTTTGACAGTATTTATTTCTTTATGCGCAGTGGGAGGTACCAGCATTTATTTAAACTATTCCAGCATGATCGGGACCATGAACCAGACCATGACGGAACTTGCCCTCACCGCTTCCCAGCGGGTTTCCAAAGAGCTGGATATTTATAAAAACATTGCCTATGAAGTCGGCAGCACCAACCGTCTTTCCAGCAGTGAAACCAGTGTGGAAGATAAAAAGATCCTCATGGACCAGAAAGCAAAGTCTCACGGTTTTCAGCGGGGAAACATACTGGGAACAGACGGGGTCAGCATATTCGATGGAAAGGACTATTCTGACCGGGATTATTTCCAAAGGTCCATAAAGGGTGAGACAGCGGTTTCCGATCCCTTGATCAGCAAGGTCACAGGAGAGCTTACCATTATCATATCCGCCCCATTGTGGGATAAGGGCGTTCCGGATACCAAAGTAGTAGGTGTTGTATATTTTGTCCCCACTGAAACCTTTTTAAATGATATCGTTGCCAGCATAAAGATAAGCAAGGGAAGCAACTCTTACATACTGAACAAAAACGGCGGGGTCATCGCTGATGTGGATATGGAGAATGTAATCAATGGGACAAATACCCAGGACATTGCAAAGACAGATCCCGGGCTGGCCGCCCTGGCAGCTCTTGAAAAGGGAATGACAGAAGGAAAAAGCGGATTTGGACGTTACAACAGGGGAAGTGTAAAGGAATTCCTGGCCTATGCGCCCATTGAAGGGACTGACGGCTGGAGCTTTGGTCTTAAAGCGCCCATGACAGACTTTATGGGCGCCACCATGACCGGAATCGTCATTTCAGCGGTACTGCTTATTGCGGCACTGATTGTAGCCGGAATCATATCCGTTGTTCTGGCAGGAAAAATCGGAAATCCCATAACTGCCTGTGCTGAACGCCTAAAGAAACTGGTACAGGGCGACTTAGATTCTCCTGTTCCTGTAATCAATACCAAGGACGAAACCGGCGTGCTGGCAGGCGCCACCAGAGAGCTGGTGGACGGATTGAAAATGATCATCGGAGATGTGGATCATATTCTCAACGAGATGGCAGATGGCAGATTAACGGTTTCTTCCAACTGTGAATCCGCCTATGCAGGAGGTTTCGGCGGAATCCTTCAGGCCATGACCCAGCTGCGGTCTAGGCTTAGTGAGACACTTTTACAGATCAGCCATTCTGCGGAGGAAGTAGCCTCCGGTGCGGAACAAGTTTCCGCAGGTGCACAGGCCCTCTCCCAGGGAGCTACGGAACAGGCCAGTTCCGTGGAAGAGCTGGGCGCCACCATAAGCCTCATATCCTCTCATGTAGATCTAAATGCCAAAAACGCAGAAGAGGCCACTCTCCAGGCTAAAGAAGCCTCCTCCCATCTGGAAAACGGGAAAGAGCAGATGAAGAGGATGACCGATGCCATGAACGAGATCAATCAGACCTCCGGGGAAATCGGAAAGATCATAAAGACAATTGAGGATATCGCATTCCAGACCAATATCCTGGCTTTAAATGCCGCTGTTGAAGCCGCCCGTGCCGGGGAAGCCGGAAAAGGGTTTGCCGTCGTTGCCGATGAAGTGCGCAATCTTGCATCAAAGAGTGCAGAGGCTTCAAGGAATACCGCCTCCCTCATCGAAAGCTCTGCCTATTCTGTGCAGAAGGGTACGGATATCGCAGGGGAAACAGCAAATTCTCTGGAACAGATCGCCTCCTCCTCTGAAAAAATGGCTTCTCTGATATATGGAATTGCCGCAGCGTCCCAGGAACAGGCCAGTTCCATTGCCCAGGTAGCCCTGGGGATCGACCAGATATCCAGTGTGGTTCAGACTAACTCCGCCACAGCAGAAGAGAGCGCGGCCACAAGCGAAGAACTTTCCGGTCAGGCTCAGATATTAAAGGGACTTATGGAACAGTTTAAATTTTAAATAAAACACAGCCGCTTCATAAAGAAATGATCATCACCATTCTTTTATGAAGCGGCTATTTTTGTATACAGCCTTTCACCCCGTCAGTTTCACTTCCAGCCCCTTCCGGGAGTGAACGATCCGATAGACTCCCTCTTTTCCGGAGACGCCGAAATACTTTTTCAGCAGATATTTTGCGTCCCCATCGCTTTCAACAACAACCAGATAATTATAGTTGCTTAACAAATGGATCAGGTTATCCTCATAAAACGCACAAATCCCATCTACATTGGAGGCATAAAGCATATATTTCCCTATGTATTGCAGGTAATAATCCGTCACCTGGCCATCCGCATCTGATGCATAAAACAAATACCTGCTTTCATCCACCTTTCCGCTTGAATACCAGCGATCCCCCGTAACGCGGGATACCTTGTAAGGCAGAGTGGCATTGTAGGAACTCCTGATGGTCTGCATGCCATTGTATTCCGACATCAGCAGGGCGATTGCCATGGCCGTAAAAAAGATAATGCCCTTCTGATACCGCCCCTTGCTCTCTACGGTCTTAAAAGCCCGGTAGTCCGGAAGCTCTCCGTATCTGTAGTAAAAGGATTTTTCAATATCAACGGCCGCGCACAGCACCAGCCCTCCTGCAAACAAAATCACAATACTTGATGCATAACGCTCAAACCCAGCCAGCCGAAGAGCCTCGTCAAGAGGCATGGAAAAAATATAAAGGGCAAGTATGCCAAGATAATAGCCCATCAAAACCAGGTTTAATGCGATCAGTGCCTTCCACAGATTCCAGCTCTTTTTTAATATGACGGCAACAAACACACTGGCAATTATTGCAGCAATATTAAAACCCAGAATCCCCATAGCAGGGCGGCTGGTGATGTCAAACACGGATTTGACGAACAGTCCCATGATCTGCCGGATCTCTTCCGGGCTTTTCCCGCCGGAAACGTTTCGGATGTTATGGGCGGAAACTTCAAACTTGTTCTCTGTCCCCTTAAATCCCTCCGCCATATGTATGTTCCATAACAAATATGGAAGAAAGGCCGCTCCGGCTGAAAGAAACACTTCCAGCCCGCTTTTCCAAAAAAGCTTGTCCCTGTTTTTTAGCCAGGCATAGATCAGATACAAAAACCCGATTCCCGCAAATATGATTCCCGTATTTTTTATGATCATTAAAAGTCCTGCTGCAGGAATCATACTGATACAGGCCTTTTCTATTTTCTTCTTATATCTGTATATCATCACAAATAACACAAGGGCATAAACAGGAAGAAGAAAATCTACCAGCAGGTTGGTGATCCGTATGGTAATGTTAAATACGGACAACAGGGAACAGCCTGCAGCCAGAAAAGCGAACAGCAAAAACCTCTTCTTTTCTCCAATCACCCCAAACAAGGCATAAAAGCAGGAAAAGATCAGGATCCCCTGAGCTGCCAGCATAATGCCCTGGGAATTTCCTGCAAAACGGCAGACAAAGTACAGAAATGAGGAAGAACCCAGCGGATAATTTTTAAAATCGATCAGAGCAGATGCCGCATCCGGAAATGCATTGGTACTTAGCATCTGCTTGACCACTATGGCCCAGTGGGAAAAATTGTCGTAATGGATCAGCCTGCTGGCCAGTAAAAGCTGGAAAAAGAACAGGCTCCCAAGGGCAAATCCTGCCTGAAACAGGGAAAAGCGGAAATTTCTATAGGACTTTTCCCTGACAAGCCTTGATAAATAGAAGAGAAACAAAAGAATCCCTGCCGCTAATACAACCGATGACCCTTGCAGCAAAAATCCGGCCAGTCCGCAAAGATAAACGGCACAGGCAATGGCCGAGCAGACAAAAACAGGAACAAATTCCGCCTGAAGCCTCAGCCTTGCCCTTGTAAACATCATATAGCCGCATAAAGAACACAAAAGCACCATTGCCATGACACTATGGACTATAACGCTCATCCCTTACCCCTCTTTTTCGCCTGTATTTGTTATGTCAGCCAAAACCTGATCGATCTGGACTTCCCCTATAAGTTCATTTAAATTCACAAGAGACAAAAGCTCCTCTGATGAACGCCGTATGTATATACCTGTCCGTTTTAAGACCAGAGGGATCCCGCTTTCTGTCCTGTAGATGAACTGATCCTCCTGGCTCCCGTTATCATTAAAACCGGAAACCGAAAAATAATGGTAATTAAAATCCACCAGCCTGCAGGTGGCTCCGTTTGCAAAAATAACTTCTTTCTCCAGCCGGATCCTGGGCATCTTTCTTTTGTCTGAAAACGGCCGCCTCAGCCGTCTTTTCATGTTTCTCAGCATATCATCATAGGCAGTGACCCATAAATCCATCTGCATCGGGAGAGAATGGGTCCTGTCGTATATCACCTGCATGTACTGGCGTTTGTTTTCATCATCAACAGGCTGAACAGCTGCGGAATACCGCCAGCCGCCGCTTTGCTCTTTCACATAAACAATCTTTCCCTCAAGCCCGGCTTTATAGAAAGGTGTGGTGACCTGAAATTTTACAGTTTCATTTTCCGGAAGATAAATGGGCTTTTCCGACCAGAAGGCCAGGCCGTTTTCCGAAACATCCACAGTCTTCGCTTCATAGCCTAAATTCTTATACTGTATGGTGATAAGTTCCTCTGCCCGGATCCTCTCGCTGCTTCTGTAAGCCCGTCTTCCCAGCATAAAAAATATGGCATAGAATAAGGAGATCATATTATAAGTGATCCAGAAGAGGATAATGCTGCTGTAGAATAATGCCCAGCCGTACTTTCCATGCACAAAGCGCACCATGGCCGCTGCGGACAGGGCCAGTAAAACCACATGAGGAATGGCAAACATGGCAAAGCCAAAGCCGTTCCCTTCTCTCCTTTTATCAGTGACCTTAAATTCCCTTTGATGGATGTGAAGGGTCTCAAGGAGGACCGGGAGAATCAAATAGGGCATGAATATGGTGTCAATGATCTGACTCCATCTGTGGTTTCTGATATTGCTCGACAAATAACGCATGGATATGCTGTAAAAAAAGTATGCGGGTACCCAAAGCACGATTACATCCCAAAAATGGCTGTTTACGATCTTATAATCAAACAGAGCGAACAGAATGGGAGACATAATGAATATCAGCCTGCTAAAAAAAGACCACCAGTATAAAAAAGTGTTCAGATAGGTAAGCCTTGCCAGCGGGGAAAGCTTGGAAGAAAAAATGGCACGGGTGTTCTGGAGGCTCTGAATGATACCTCTTGCCCAGCGCACCCTCTGCCTGATCATGCTTTTTACCGTTGTTGTGGTAAGTCCGGCCGCCTGTATCTCATCCGTTGCATAGGTGATGTATCCGGCTTTCTGTATCCGTATGCTTGTCTCAAAATCCTCTGTAATGGTGTTTAACGGAAAACCGCCTATTTCCTCCATGGCTTCCCTTAAAATAACGGTGTTGCTGCCTGTATAGGCGACCGCATTGGAAGCATTTCTCATGGCATTGACTTCCCTGGAAAAGAAATCCTGTTCATTTGGAATGTTTCCCTCCGCATACAGGTTGAACTGAAAGAGATCGGGATTATAAAAGCTCTGAGGCGTCTGAACTAATCCAAGCCTGAATTTTTTTTCGATTTCCTCTTCCGTTCTCAGCCTCCACTTCCCATTTTCCTTTATGAATCTGGAAAGGAGGAAATAAGGAACCGTCTTCATGAGAAACGTATGCTGGGGAATCATATCCGCATCAAAGGTGGCAATCAGGGGAGAGGAAGTTTTCCTTAAAGCGTTATTATAATTGCCTGATTTTGCATCCTTATTGTCTGCAAGCCCCAGATACCCGACCCCAAACTCTTTGGCAAGCCCTGCGATCTCCTCCCGGTTTCCGTCATCACAAATATAAATATGTACCTTGCTTTTATCCGGATAGGCCATAAACGTACAGGCATTGACCGTTTTGTACAGGACATCAGAGGGTTCGTTATGGGTCGCAATGAAAACGTCCACATGAGGATAATCTTCATCCGGTATTTCCGGGCATTCCAGATGGAATTTATTCATCTGCATCTTTTGATAGAAAAGCTCAAAGGTGGTAAATACCGTAACAGTTTCCGCACCGGCCAATAGCAGCCCAAACACCAGACTCATTGCACCCTCATGAAACGGCAGGGTGAATATCAGACGCCAACCCAGATAAATGGTCATCAGGACCATTGCTATGATGAAAATTACATTTCGTTTTTTCTCTTCTTTATTCATGGAACCAGCCCTCTTCCCGGGAAAATACCCAGCGTTGCTGTATTTGATAACCAATAAGAAACAGACACCCATCACAAAGGAGCTTTGCCAGCCTTTCATGGACGCCCAGGGCTTGGTGAAGAAGATATACACCGCCTGCAGACAGCAGTATATTGCAGACACAAAGAGCCAGATAGCGGATAAGGCTGTTTCCCGGGCCGTGCCTGTCCTTAAACACCACCGTTTTATTCAACAGATAATTTACAGCAATGGAAACCGTTCTGGCGGCTGCCGTGGCAATCATGATCCTTAAGAAGTCCTTCCCCTGCACATAAGGCCTCAGAAGGTCCAGAAGCACCCAGGCCAGGCCTATGTCAACAAAGGAGCAGACAAAGGAGGATGAAAGGAATTTCATAAAATCAGCACCAAGGGTACGGATGATTTTTAAGCTGTCTCTAACAGCCTTAAAATGGGTTCTCCTGTTTTCGTCCTCATAAATGGTTTGGATGGGTACTGTAAGGACCTGGATCCGGGAACGGATACAGGTGACCAGAACCTGAGTCTCATACTCAAACCCTTCTCCTTTTATGCCGGTCATTTTATCGGTAAGGCTGGAGCCAAAGGCCCTTAACCCTGTCTGGGTATCAGGAAGGTATTTTCCGTACAGCCCAGCAAATACTGCGGAAGTGATCCGGTTTCCAATGAGGGACTTAACCGGTATTCCAGCCTTTTTAAAGTCCCTCACTCCCAGTATCAATGCATGGGGATGGAGCTCAGCTTCCTTTGCCAGCTTATACACATCCTCCGGGGCATGCTGTCCGTCGGAATCCGCAGTTATAATACACATATAACCTGGGACATGTTCCTTAATATGCCTGTATCCCGTCTTAAGGGCAAGTCCCTTTCCCATGTTTACCTTATGCCGGAGCACAGTGCAGCCGCCCTCCTCCAACTCTTTGAAAATATCCTGGTAATCATTTCCGGAACCGTCGTCCACGATCACAATATGAGATAATCCGTACTCTCCCAGCTTCCTTACATAAACCGGAAGTCTGTCATCAGGTTCAAGTGAAGGGATCAGTACAACGCTGTGTTTTTCCGTCTGATTCATCTCAGCACCCGTTTCCGCCATAATCAATTTCAGCTTATAAAGTTAAAGTATGCTTATAATATACGTTGGTGAAAATTATGTCAACCTTTGTCGGCAAGGTGATTGGTGGATGGGAAGAACATAATAATGCTGGAAAAATATTGCTTCCCTGGGACCGTTCAACCACCCGCCTCCCCCTTCTTATTCCCCTTTCAAGGGAATTTTCAACGGAATCATCTACCATATTGACTAAATTAGGAAAAATAACTATAATTATTAGTGAATCCATATTTTGGAATTTCATAAAGGATTTGAGTATTATATAATAAAGTAATAAAATACCAAATTTGACAATTATCCAGAAGTTCATGGAAACAAACATTTTACGGCAATATAAACTTTAATCCCAGGGAGGAAATTCTATGTTAAAAAAACTAAAGGTAAAAAACCGGCTGCTTGCTGCATTTCTCATCGTTGTACTATTTTCAGGTCTGGCCGGAACCATCGGGATCCTGCTCATCCGGACTGTTAATAAGGAATATCATGCCGAGCTTCAGGATTATGGATTTGCCCAGGGCGATATCGGAAGCCTGGGTCAGGCGTTTCAGGCTCACCGGGCAACAGTCTTATACATAATTTTTTCGGAAGATGCTGCTGAAACCGCCAAGCAGAAGGAAAATTTAAACAAACAGATCGACGTTATAAACGAGAAAATGCAGCTTGTACAGGCAAGGATGAAGACTGCCTCAGAAAAAGAGCTTTACAGCCAGCTTTTGGAGAAAATGAAATCCTATGAGGATATCCGCAGCCAGACCATTGAGCTTGCGTCAAAATCGTCTCAGGAGTCCATGGCCTTTTTCCGCAGCTACGCTGCTCCCCTTGCTGCGGAAATCGCTGATACGATCAATACCATGCTGTCGGATAAGTCAACAGCCGGTGACATAAAATCTGCCCAGCTCTCCCGCCAGACTTCCATATTCATTGGGATTATGGGGGCCATTATCTTTATTTCCATCGTTACATCCGTAATCATCGCAATCGTGATTACAAGGGGAATCACCCGTCCCATTGATGAGCTGAGACATGTTGCAGACCGAATGGCCCAAGGAGATTTAAAATGCCGGCTGGAATACAGTTCAGCGGATGAACTGGGACATCTTGCCGACAGCATGAGGACGATGATGGGGCGTTTATCCTATTATATGGATTATATCTCCTCTACTACAGGCCGCATGGCCCAGGGAGATTTTGACATTCCTCATGAATCGGAAGAATTTAAAGGGGAATTCCGTTTTGTTCAGATCTCCATACAGAATCTTACGGACTCCTTAAATGATGTCATGGCAAAAATAACCCAGTCTTCTGACCAGGTGGCTTCCGGTGCCGATCAGGTGGCAAGCAGTGCCCAGGCCTTAAGCCAGGGTGCGACTGAGCAGGCC
Source organism: Lacrimispora indolis DSM 755 (assembly GCF_000526995.1). Lineage (NCBI taxonomy): Bacteria > Bacillati > Bacillota > Clostridia > Lachnospirales > Lachnospiraceae > Lacrimispora > Lacrimispora indolis. The sequence goes on from NZ_AZUI01000001.1 coordinate 1,759,725, forward strand.
TCTTCCATTGAAGAGCTGGCTGCTACCATCAATGATATATCCAACAACATAAACCAGAACGCGGAAAATGCAAAGGAAACCAACAAGCAGGTGAATAATACCGCAGAAGAACTGGAATTCGGAAAAACGCAGATGCAGGAACTGACCAATGCCATGGAAAACATCAGCAGTGCATCATCAGAAATCGGAAAGGTCATTAAAACCATAGAAGACATTGCCTTCCAGACCAACATTCTGGCCCTTAATGCTGCCGTGGAAGCGGCAAGAGCAGGAGAGGCAGGAAAGGGCTTTGCAGTTGTGGCTGATGAAGTACGGAATCTTGCCAATAAGAGCCAGGAAGCTTCCAAGAACACGGCCGTATTGATTGAACGGGCCTTATCTTCCATTGATGCAGGAAATCACATCGCAAAGGAGACTGCACAATCCATGGACCGCATTGTCCTTTCCTCCAAAATGGCGGCGGATTTAGTATATCAGATATCCACCGCCTCCGAGGATCAGGCCCTTGCAGTCGCCCAGGTAACCCAGGGAATTGACCAGATATCCAGCGTGATCCAGACCAATTCCGCCACATCGGAAGAAAGTGCTGCTGCCAGCCAGGAAATGGCCGGACAGGCCCAGATGCTGAAGCTCTTAATGGACAGGTTCCAATTAAAGGGCTAAACAGAGGGGACTGCCGTAATATGGCTTTTCTGTGAAACAGTGTATAAAAAAGGTCAGCCTTGAATGGTTATTAAAACCAATCAAGGCTGACTTTTTGTCACAAATACTCTTTCCTTTTTTGGCACAGGCTGCCATCATGTTTTCAGGCCAAACCTCTCCTCCATGACAGCTCTGAGCATGTCCACCGTCTTTCCGGCATCAAGGCCGTTTTCATCAATGGTTATGTCCGCATATTTCTCATAATAGGGGACCCGTTCCTCATATAAATCCCTTAAGGTCATCCCATCCTTTAACACGACGCCACGGTCTACCAGATTCCCAAGCCTTTCTTCCACACTTTCATAGCTAAGCTTTAAATAAACCACTGTGCTGATCTCTTTTAAATGCTCCATAGCCTCTTTTCCGTAAATCACGCTTCCGCCCGGAGCAATGACGCTGTGGTGGACCGAAAGACCGGCATTGATCCTGTTTTCTACAGCCATGAAGCCTTCCTGACCTTCCGCCTCGATGATTTCCTTTAACAGACGCCCCTCCTGCTCCTGAATCACAATGTCCACATCCACAAAGGAATATCCAAGGCGTTTTGCCAGCAGAACACCCACCGTACTCTTGCCGGAAGCCGGCATGCCGATCAGTGTAATGTTATCAAGCTTACTCATCATTTGTTTTTCCTCCTGCCTGACGGCTTTTTTCCTGCTTTTTTCACAGAATAGCCGAAACTTCCAAGCTTTTTCCCCAATTCAAAGTATTCCCCGTGGGAATAAGATATAAGTCCTGCCTCATTGAGACGGAATTTTCCCTTTTCATCCATGTACCGGCTGTCTACGGTCACACCAACCACCTCTGCCAAAAACAGGTCATGGCTTCCCAAAGCCTTGATCTCCACCACCCGGCAGGCTAAATTCACCGGGCTTTCCTCTATTCCAGGTGCTTTGATATGTTCCTGAGAACAGGGAGTCAGCTTCATTTCCGCAAATTTATCCACCTCCCTGCCTGACTTCACTCCGCAGTAATCGGCAGCCCGTACCAGATCCTTTGTTACCAGGTTTACAACAAACTCTCTGGTTTCCTTTATGATCCCATAGGAATGGCGCTCCGGGCGGATGGATATGGACAGCATGGCCGGGGAAGAGCATATGGTCCCTGCCCATGCCACAGTAATGATATTCGGGTTTTCCCCTTCCCTCTGGCAGCTCACCATGACCGCTGGAACCGGATATAGCATGTTTCCCGGCTTCCAGGTGACCCTGGAGCGTTTCATTTCTTTTTTATTTTCACTGGTTTCCTGTTTCTTCATCGATCCGGCAGCCCCCTATTCCTGAACTGCCAGCATAATGCCGGGTATCAGCTGTTTTTTTCTGGATACAACACCGGGAAGGCTTACAACATGATCTTCTGCCTTGGATTCCTCTTCCTCGGCCCGGAAGGCCCCTATAACCAGCTGTTTTGCTCCCGAACCCTCGCACAGCAGTACGGTGGATTCCGTCAGAATGTTGGTAAGCATAAAGAACATCATATCCATGCCATGTTCTTCTCTCGATTTTTTCATGTAAGGCAGCATCCGGTCTTTTAACTCCTCCAGTTCCTTGGCATTTAAGGAGCTGATCTGTCCGACTCCAAAGGACACCTTCCCAACCGTGAATTTCTTAAAATCCTGATAAAAGATTTCTGCATCGGTCTTTCCCCTTAAATTGCTTCCTGCCGCAAACATGGAAGAAGCGTATTTTTCCACCTCAATGCCAGCAATATCCGCAAGGGTAAGGGCCGCCTGTTTGTCTGACTCCGTACAGGTGGGAGAACGGAATAAGAGGGTATCGGAGATAATGGCGCTGCACAGCAGACCCGCGATCTTCGGTTCAATTGCCACCTTGTTTTCCTGATACATCTGGTATACGATGGTGGCCGTACATCCTACCGGCTGGTTGCGGAAAAATACCGGGGCAATGGTTTCCACGGTTCCAAGCCTGTGGTGATCGATGATCTCCAGGATCTCCGCACTTGACATGCCTTCCACTGCCTGGGTTTTCTCATTATGGTCCACCAGGATCAGGCGCTTTCCCTTTGCGCCCAGCAAGTTCCGGCGGGAGATCATTCCCATGTACTTCCCGTCCTTATCAAGAATAGGAAAATCCCTGTGGCGTTTGCTTGCCATCACATCTTTTATGTCATCAATATAATCATCCACCTCAAAGGAAATCAGGCCTTCGGTGGTCATAAAATAGCTTATGGGAATGCTCTGGTTCACCAGACGGGCTGCCGTATAAGTATCATAAGGTGTGGTCATGACTGTACAGCCCCGTTCCTGGGCCAGCTTTTTAATGGTCATGGATACCGCCGCGCCCTCACATACAATGATACAGGCCGCCTCCATCTCAATGGCGCAAAGCTGGGACTCATAGCGGTTTCCCAGGATCACAAGATCGCCCTTGGAAATGTAATATTCCATCATATCCGGATTTGCCGCCGCTATCAGCACCTTGCCATGGTTGAAATATTCATTCTTTCCGCCCACTACCATAGCCCCTTCCAGGGTTTCCACGATATTTTCATATTGGGTATTTGCCTTTGATAAAATGCTGCTGTCATACACGTTCATGTAGGATCTTGCAACATCGCCTACCGTGATCAGCCCTTCCAGCATCCCGTCCTCAGTCACTGCCGGAATGGTGACCACATTGGCTTCCTGCATCAGGTTCCAGGCCTTTTTTAAGGATAAATTTTTCTTTACTCCCTTTGTTTTACGGATATCAATGTCACGGACCTGGGTCTTCACATTTTCCACAAGCTCCGGAGCTTCCACACCAAAGTAATGGAGCACGAATTGTGTTTCTTCATTGACGTGGCCCGCCCTGCCCGGCTGATATTCCTCTCCGGTCAGTGCACTTTTTAAATTTGCATAACAGATGGCAGAACAGATGGAATCTGTGTCCGGATTTTTATGTCCTATTACGATGGTCTTTCTGTTCTTATAAGTTTCTCCCATACTTTCCTCCCTTTTTTCATAATGTGTTTACAGGCCGTTCATATTCCGTTCACATATATTTTTTATACTAAATACATAGAAAATATATGAGTCAAATTGATTAAATCGTCAAATTGCACATAGATTTTTCATAATTGCCCCGGTTGCCTGTCAACCGGGGTCTCCTCATTTCACGAGGTTTTTCTTTGTTAAGTATTCCCATTATATCATAATTTAGTAAATTGTAAATAAGAGGACAGGAGGAAAGGATGTCATATAAACATCCCTTCCTCTCATTTACTTCCCTAAAACATCCGCCGCTTCAACAGCAAGCTTGCTCCAACTTTTTGTCCGGATTACAAACTCCATCTTCTCTGCCCTTGCTCTTTGGGCATAAAGGCACAAGCAGGGTATTATGACGTTCTGCCTTTCATGCTATCTCCATAACCTTTCATGTTCAGAATAAATCCCATAAATTATGAAATAATACAATTATACTGACACAATTATAATACCCGCCTTGACTTTATTGACAGAATCATCAAAAAGACTTAACATGAATATATTGTTTCACTTTCTTCCAGGCGGTCCGCCAGAAAACAAGGCGCTACATAGCAAATTTAAATGGAGGATTATGTATGAAAAAATTTTATAACAAGGCTATTCCGGAAACAGTCAGTGAGCTAAAAACTGACCCCCTTCAGGGATTATCCCCGCAGGAGGCAAAAAAACGGCTTGAGGAAAACGGTTACAACCGGTTGCAGGGAGCAACGGAAAGGACCCTGCTGCAGCTGTTTGCTGAACAATTCAAGGATTTTCTTGTGATCATCCTGATTATAGCGGCCATCGTTTCCATGGTCGTGGGAATTGTTGAGGACGAAGGATTTTTTGACAGCCTCGTAATCATTGCCATCGTAATCATCAACGCTATTATCGGTGTGAACCAGGAAACAAAGGCAAGCAGTGCACTGAAAGCCCTTAAGGAAATGTCCAGCCCTCAGGCAAAGGTGATCCGCAGCGGAAACATCGTAAAGACTCCTTCCGAGGAACTGGTATTGGGCGATGTGGTGATCCTTGACGCAGGAGATTATATTCCGGCGGACGTAAGGCTAGTGGAAAGCTTTAACTTAAAAATCGATGAAGCGGCTCTTACCGGTGAATCAGTTCCCGTGGAAAAGAACTGTGAGAGCATCCTTCCTGAGGATGCGCCCCTGGGAGACCGTGTCAATTCTGCCTTTATGGGAACTGTGGTCACCTATGGAAGAGGCAAGGGCATCGTATCCGCAACCGGCATGGAAACCCAAATGGGCAATATTGCAGCCATGCTCAATGAATCCGAAGAGGAGACAACCCCGCTTCAAAAGAAGCTTGACAGCCTGGGCAAGGTTTTGGGTATTGTCTGCATTGCCGTATGCGCCATGATTTTTATCCTGGGACTGATCCAGGGGGATAAGCTTATGGAAATCTTCATGGTTTCCGTTTCTCTTGCTGTGGCCGCCATACCGGAAGGACTTACGGTGGTAGTTACCGTAATCCTTGCAATGGGCATGCAGCAGATGGTAAAATCCCACGCCATCATAAAGAAGCTTTCCGCCGTGGAAACTCTGGGAAGCACAACGGTCATTTGCTCAGATAAAACAGGCACTCTTACTCAGAATAAAATGACCGTAGTCAAGGTATTTGACTATGAAAGAGCTTATGATGTGACCGGTACAGGCTACAGCAGGGAAGGCTCCGTCACCGTAGAAGAAGGCGGCAGGTTAACATCCAACATTATGGAACTTATAAAGGGCGCTGTACTGTGCAATGACGCAACCTATGATATAGAAAAAAGCCAGATCATCGGAGATCCTACGGAAGGCGCCATGCTGGTTTTGGGAGAAAAAACAGGCCTAAGCAAAGACCGGCTAAACGAAGAATACCGGCGGGTTCAGGAAATTCCCTTTGATTCCGACAGAAAGCTTATGTCCACATTCCATGAAAAAGACGGAGAACTGACCATTTATACAAAGGGCGCTCCGGATGAAATTTTAAAACGGTGCACCCGCATTTATAAAGATAGTGAGGTTTCGGAAATTACGGAGGCTGACCGGAAAAAAATCCTGGAAGCCAATTCCGGATTTGCAAAAAGCGCTTTGCGCGTGCTGGGCGTGGCCAACAAGACATTGGAAACTCTTGATGACTTTGACAGTCAGGAACACTCTCTTACCTACCTGGGTCTCATGTGCATGATTGATCCGCCGAGAGAAGAAGTAAAGCCGGCGGTCGACGAATGCAGGAGAGCCGGAATCCGCGTGAAGATGATCACAGGAGACCATAAGATTACAGCCAGCGCCATTGCTGCAGATCTGGGAATCATGTCCCCTGGACAAGAGGCTTTGGAAGGAGCTGAAATACAGCTTCTGTCCGATGAAGAACTGAGAGAAAAGGTCAAAACCGTTAACGTATTTGCCCGCGTTTCACCGGAGCACAAGGTACGGCTTGTGACCGCATGCAAAGCAAACGGGGAGATCGTTGCCATGACAGGGGACGGCGTAAACGATGCGCCAAGCCTTAAAAGAGCTGATATCGGCGTTGCCATGGGAATTACCGGAACGGATGTTTCCAAGGAAGCAGCCGATATGATCCTTACGGACGACAACTTTGTAAGCATTGTTAAAGCTGTTGAGGAAGGAAGAACCATCTATAACAACATCAGAAAGGTGGTGGGTTACCTTCTTTCCTGCAACATCGGTGAGATACTTCTTATATTTTTAGCCATGCTCTTTAACCTGCCTATGCCGTTAATGCCCATTCACTTGCTTTCCATCAACCTTATCACTGATGCCTTTCCGGCCTTTGCCCTGGGAATGGAGGAAAAGGAACCTGGCATTATGGACCAGAAGCCAAGAGATCCCAACGAATCCATTATTGATAAGAAGATGCGTGTAACAGTTACCCTGCAGAGCCTTTTCCTGGGCATCGGCGCTTTGACCGCATTCTATATCGGTCATGTAAACTACAGAGGCGTCGAAAACGGGGAAACCATTGCCCGTACCATGTGCTTTGTAGCCCTTATTTTAGGTGAGCTCTTCCGTGCCTACTCAAACAGAAGCGAAAAGAGGTCCATATTCGGAATCCGGCTTTTGTCAAACTCCTTCCTGAATAAATGTGTAATCGCTTCCTTTGCACTTTTAGTTGTTGTGGTTTATGTGCCGCTTTTAAATACAATTTTTAGTACAGCGCCTCTTACCCTCACACAGTTAAGCGAGGCACTGGGCTTTGCGGTAGTTCCTACCCTGGGCGGCGAGCTTGCAAAGCTTATTACAAGGAAAATGAAATAGCTGCGGTAAAACTGGTTCTTGAAGATGGAGAATACGAAAAAAGTGCGTTTCCAGACATGGTGACGCACTTTCTTCGTATCAGTATGAAACCAAAAACGAAAGCAGGAAAGGAAACCTCTGCCTTTGATAAAACGGCCCCTGCAAAATCACAGGGACCGCTTTTACTTTTATATTGTTATGGCCAAGGCTTATATCATATTCAAATACCTGATTGCGTTTAAATGAGCGTTATCCAGCCTTATGGTCTCCATGAAAGCCGCCTTTGCCCCTTCTGTATCTCCAAGCCCCATTTTCCCAAGCCCTGTAAGATAGCTGCAATGCGCCTTATTCTTCTTATTCAGGTCTTCTTCATAAATCAGGAAATCAGGCAGGGATACGGCAAAATATTCGATCTTCATGCTGTCAGACATATGCTGCTCCCCATAGTCCAGCAGCTTATAGAATCTGGCTCTGGCCTCCACCGGTTTTCCCAGCTTTTCCTTTGCCAGCCCCTGGTAATAGATCATATCCGCAGGCTGGTCATTGTAATACATCATGCCTGCCGGTTCATCCGTTCCCACGCCGGCCGCTTCATAGTAGGCCGTTGCTTCCTCCGCCTTTCCCAGATTCTCCATGACCACACCCAGATAATAATTGATATGATTGTCCTTTGTTCCTTCCAGCTTCCCTTCTCCCAGATTTTCCGGATATTTCAGGGCTTTTGTTAAGTATTCTTCCGCCCTGCCCCATTCCTTTGTTTCCATGGCCTGCCGGGCCAGCTCCACAAGGGAAACCACATACTGGGCGGTTACCTTTCCTTCCCCGCCTTCCCACGGATGGAATTTGTGGTTCATAATGAATTCATAAGCCTCATTGTAACGGCCCAGAAGATTTAAAAGGGTTGCATATTCAATCATTAAGTCGTCCCGCTTCATAAATACATCTCTTGCGGCTTCATATCTTTTCAGACGTTCCCATACCGGCATATCCAGCTTTTTGTAAAGCTGGTCCAGTTCCAGGAATACTCTGGCATCGGCCGGGTTTAAGCTATAGGCTTTTTCCATGGCCTTTCCGGCACTTTCCCTGTCCTTTTCCTTGTTGTAATAGGCCAGTGATAAATTTCTCCACACAGTTGGAAACCGGGGATTCAGCCGGGCAGAATGCTCCCAGTAAGAAAGGGCGGTACGGTACTGAAGCTTGTCGTAAAATAAATTTCCCAGATAATAATAGGCATTGGCTCCTTCCGGGTTCTTTTTTGCAGCAAACTTTAACACCAAAATGTCCTCCAGCTTATTGGGGAAGCAGTAATCTGTGGTGCAGCCTTCGGCCTGCTTTAAGGCTTCTGCCCCGTCTATTCCCATAAGATCCTGATAAAAGGCCTTATAGTAATAGAGCATGGGCCATTTCCGGGAACACTGGTCCAGGGTCTCTACAGCAGCTTCATATGCGCCGAACTCCCCATAATGCCTGGCTGCCATTAAGTAATTTTCATGAAAGCCTCTGGCCAGCCGGCTGGTCTTTGCCCTGATTTCTTCCTGGCGGTCCGGCTCCAGATATGAGGATTCCAGCCATGATACATAATCAAAGGGATCCACCTCTAAATTCCTTGCAATGAGGGCTTTGGCCTCTTCCGTTCTGCCAAGCCTGCGCAAAAGATAGGCTTTTAAGGCTCTGGCCTTTACATTATGAGTATTCCTTACCAGTCCCTTATCTGCGAATTCCAGGGCGCTTTCATAATTACCTCTCATGGATTCGATGCAGGAAAGATAATAAAAGCCCATTTCCTGCTGCTCAACCGACCATGTGGCCTTATAGAAGGCTTCAAAAGCTTCTTCAATCTTTCCCTGATACCAAAGCGCCAGGCCCAGATTGTAGTAGGGCTCGGAATCGTAAGGGTTGGGATTTTTCCAGACTGCCCGTTTCAGCGCCTTCCTAAAATGCTCCTCTCCTTCCTTAAAACAGCCTCTGCGCATGAGCAGGGAGCCGTAGGCGTTATTGATGCGAATATCCCCTGGATCCCTTTTTAAGCCTTCTATGTAATAAGGATCCGGCTTATAAGTGGCGTGACGGTACTGCTCAATGTGAAGCCCAGTCAGATACAATTCTTCATTTGTCATGATCTTTTCCGGATCATCGGCCGCTTTGGCCGGGTCGGGAAGCTTTGGAATCTCCTTCTTTAAAGGAGTATAGGAAACCAGCTCCCTTTCTCCGGAAAGGACTTTAAGAGTCAGCCTTGTCTCATCCTCCACCCCCGTATGCAGCGTCTTTTCATAAATATGAACCGGAGAAAGAAGGGTGGTTTCATCTAACAGCGTTTCCGTGCCGTAAGTCAGCAGGATCCGTGCATCAGGGTACTTCTGGGTTCCGTATGCGGCAACATGGATCTCATTTTCCCTTGTCTCTAAGTTTATGACGGCGTGAATGGAGGCGTTTTTCACGGGACCAACGGCTTTATAAGGCATGAAATACTGGGTAAAGGTTTTTTCCTCCATAGGCTTTAACCAGGTAAAATCCGGCTGGTTATCTGTGTAAACACCGGTCATCAGCTCAATGTAGGGGCCATCCTCATCGGTTAAATTCCGGTCCCAGGCCTTTCCGAAATCGCCGCAGCCCCAGGTCCACTGTTTCTTGCCAGGGGAAATGTGATGGTCGGCCACATGAAGGATTCCTGCCCTCACCTGGTAATCATAGCCTCCTACAAAGTTAAACTCACTCTTTTCCGCCATGTAGGAGGTGGGAACCGGAATGTTCTTATAGCGGGAAATATCTACGCCTTCGCTGTAGTCATGCTTATAATAAACTCCCGTTGCAATGGGGAAACGGGATACATCCCGTTTTCCATGATCCATGACGGCGTGGACATCCGGAGGAAAAACAGACTGGGTATGATCGTTGACCGGGACCGCCGGGTTGGCCCACCATAAAAAGGTCTGGGGCATTGGCGTGGGGTTGTAAAGCTGGCCCTTTATCTCTATATAAGCCTTTCCGGGATACAGGGTGAAGCTGGCCTCCCCCTTGGTTCCATACATCTGATCCACATCACAGACCCGGCAGGTTTTGGAACCATCCTCATGTTCCAGCAACATATAATCCACAGGGGAATAGGTGGTCGGCCGGTGGTGCTGGGGCCAGTTAAATTCGATTCCGCCGCTGATCCAGGGGCCGCAGAGTCCTACCAGGGCAGGCTTTATAACGTGGTTATAATAAACGAAATCATATTGATTGGTTTTGTCAAAGGCCCGTTGGATCCTTCCGCCAAGCTCCGGGAGTATCATTACCTTTAAGTATTCATTTTCCAGCCAGACCGCCTGATAGGTTTTGTCCGTCCTGGTATCATGGATCTTCTCGACAGTAGGATAAGGATAAATCTTTCCGGAGCTTCCCTGATAAACACGGCTTTCCAGAAACATCGGGTTTTTATCTGCTTCCCCCACCTCATAAGTGGGAATGACGATGGATTCCTCCCATATTTTTACTGCTTCCATTCTTAGACCTCCTTTTAAGTTCTTGCCTATACTATATAATCTTTTATCATGGTTTTCATTACCTTTAGTTGCTTACTAGTTTATAAAAATTGCTCTAATACAATTGACGAATCACCGTTTTTTCTCTATAATGGTTTCATAAAAAGAAAGGAGGGCCTATATATGCTGTCTACAGAACGGGGGGTCATCTCAGGGTCAGATTATTATGTTTACACGCCCAGCGCCCAGGCAAAAAAAATCTTCTTATATCCCATCAACATGGGACTTTTCCGGTACGAACCCGGCTATTCCCTTCATCGGAATTCCTATGACAGCTTCCTCATCATGTTTATCCGAAGAGGAGAATGCCAGGTGGAAACAGGTGGACGGGTCTATCATGCAGGCGGAGGGCAGGTAGTGATGTTAAACTGCTTTGAGCCTCATGCCTACTGGACAACAACGGGCTGGGAAGCGGAATGGCTCCATTTTGACGGCATAGGTGCGGCAGGATATTATGATGCAATCCTGGATGGCGGCCCTCCTGTCATTTCCCTGAGGGATACCTACCGTCTGGAAAAATATCTGCACAAAATTTATCTGCAGTTTCGGGAATGTATTTCCGTCAAAGAGGCCTGGCTGAACAATTACATTGTTAATATTCTAACGGAGCTTTTGGTCAACAGGGACTTTGAGCATTCAGAAAACGTTTCTTCCAGCATCATTGAGGACACCATTGCCTACATCAACGAACATTTGACTGATCCTCTTACCCTGAAGGATTTGGCGGACCAGGCTTCCTTAAGCCCTTTTTATTTCAGCCGGCTGTTTAAAAAGGAATCCGGATTCTCACCTCACGAATATGTGATCGCTGCCAGAGTCAACAATGCCAAGTTCCTTTTAAAGTCCCTGGACATCTCCATCAAGGACATCTGCTTCAGCACAGGCTTTACCAGTGAAAGCAGCTTTTGCACCACATTTAAAAAGGTGACGGGAATCACGCCTTCCGAATACCGTTTTTCTATCAGGAACTGAAAAAAGCGCCCCTGCATTGCAGAGGCTGCTTTTTTTCATCACCAGGCAATCGGTTTATTCCGCTGCTTTGCCCATTACTTCCTTGTAATTTTCGGGGGTAACGATCACCGCATCTACGGCTGTCTCCTTTGGAACCTCTTTTCCGCTGATCACATCGTATAAAACATTGACTGAACCTGCTCCAACGGAATCAGAAGAAAAGTAGGCCGCTGCTTTCATACAAGTCCCGTCAGCTCCCTTGTTGTTCCATTCATCCTTTGCCATATAAGCTCCCAGGCCCACTACTGTTGCATCGGCATCCAGACCTGCACTCTCCAGGGCGCGTACCGCACCGATGGTGCCTTCCTCATTGGCTCCGGTTACCAGCCATTTCTTGATTTCCGGATGAGCGGTAATCACTGAGGTAGCTGCCACATTTCCTTTGTCCGTGGTTCCGTCATAATCGGCCTTATAGATCCGCTCTTTTGCAAAATCAGGACTTACTTCCGTAAACTTATCGTATTCGCCTTCCGCCCTGGGAACACAGGAGGAAACGGTATCCATGGTCAGAATCAGCAGTCCGCATTCCGGGTCCCCTGCCAGATTATTCTCATTGGCATAATCCGCCAGCCACTGGCCGTTGGCCTCTCCGATCACATAAGCGTTAATGCCCACCCATGGAGCGATCTTTTCTCCCGCCTCTGTCTGAAGCGCGTCATCGGCTGCTACAATAGGAATTCCTGCTTCCTCGCATTTATCAACCACCGCCTGGGACATGGTCTGGTCCGGGATGCAGGTAACGATTCCCTTTGCTTTATTGGCAATGGCATTGTCAATTGCCTTTAAGTATTCTTCCGGACTCATCTTTGCATCCACATAGATAAATTCATCGCCCTTTTCTTCCACTGCCTTCTGAGCCGCTGCTCCTTCGTCAATGAACCAGGTCTGATCCCCAGCCTTGTAAATCCCGTAAACAACACCCTTTCCCTCTGCCTGAGCCTGGGTTTTTTCTTCTGTCTGGGTACCGCCTGCCGTTGTCTCTGCCGTACCCGCTGTTGTGGTTGCCTCCGCCTTTTCATCGGAAAATCCGCTGCAGGCTGTCAACCCCATTGCCATTGCTGCCGCCAAAATAATTGCTGCTGTTTTTTTCATGATTTGAAACCCTCCTGTTTTAGTTTTTGCTCTATCTTAAGAAAACCTGCCGGTTTTCCGTGGACGCTATAAATTTTTCATGGATGCTGCCAGTAAATCCCGCTCTCTCTTCTGCTTTCTCAAATAGTCCGTTGCCAAGGCGAATAAGAGAAGGCCTCCCTTTGCCACAAACTGCCAGAAGCTGGGAACGTTTACCATGGTAAGACCCGTGTTAAAAGACTGGATCAAGATAATTCCAAGGATGGTTCCCCCCATATTTCCCACTCCTCCGATAAAGGATACGCCGCCCAGAATAACCGCTGTAATTGCGTCAAATTCCAGGTTCACATTGGCCGCCGGCTGGCCGGAATTCATGCGGGCCGCAAAAATGATCCCGCCGATGGAGCAGAGGACTCCCATCATCACATAGCAGGTGGTGATGATCCTTTTGGGATTTAATCCGGCAAGTCTGGCTGCTTCCATGCTGCCGCCAATGGCATAAACACTTCTTCCGAATTTGGTTTTGGACAGGATGATGCCGAAAATGATAATGCAGATCACCATGATCCATACGGAAAGGGGAATGTTCATTATCCTGGCTTTTCCCAGGATGAGAAAGGTCTTATTGCTGATGGAAACCGGCTTTCCGCCGCATATGATATAGGCAAAGCCCCTGATAATGGACTGGGTCACCAGAGTTGCAATAAAGGCCTCCAGATGAATCCGGTTTACCATAAAGGCATTGAAAATTCCGATGAGGACGCCTCCGGCAATAGTCAGAAGCACTGCTGCGCCGAAAGGAACTCCCTTCCCCACAAGCAGGGCCGCCACAACACCGGAAAAGGCCGCCACAGAGCCGGGGGACAAATCATTCTGCCCTGCAATGATTAAATATGTATGTCCCACAGCCACCAGCCCCACAAGGGAAGCCGCTACCAGAATATTGATTAAATTCGTAACCGAAAGAAAGTTCCTGTTCAGAGAGGTAAAAAGCCCGAATACCACTGCAATTGCCGCCAGCAGTACGATCTTGTCTCCGTTTATCCTGATTCTGCTTTTCTTATTTGTTCCCATTATTCCTGTACCTCCCCAATCATACCCAGGCTCAGAAGCTTGCTTTCCGTTGCTTCCGATGCCGCTATTTCTCCTGTGATTCTCAATGATTTCATGACTATGATCCGGTCCGAAAGGCCGATCACCTCAGGAAGCTCGGAGGATATCAGAATGATTCCCAGCCCTTCCTTGGCAAATTTACAGATCATATGATAAAATTCCGATTTTGCTCCTACGTCAATTCCCTTTGTAGGCTCATCCAGGATGAGCACCTTCGGATTCGTGCTGATCCAGCGGGCCACAATGCACTTCTGCTGGTTTCCTCCGGAAAGCTCCACAATTTTTTTGTCTGGAGACGGGGTCTTGATCTTAAAATCCCGGATACCGTCAAGGGCCAGTTTCTCTTCCTTTTCCCGGCTGACAAACCCCAGCTTATTGGAATTGGTATCCAGCATTGCAATGTTCATGTTGTCGCTGACGCTTAAATTGGAAAGGATCCCCTGGAGCTTCCGGTCCTCCGGCACCAGGACGATTCCCTGCTCCATGGCTTCGTGGGGAGAACGGTTGTGTATTTTCTTCCCTTCCAGATAAATCTCTCCGCTTTTCGCCTCATCTGCTCCGATGATGGCACGCATAAGCTCGGTCCTTCCCGCCCCTACAAGGCCGGAAAATCCCAGCACTTCTCCCTTCCGCAGCACAAAGGAATTCTCTTTTACATAGTCTGAAGATAAATTTTTCACCTCCAGAAGCACATCACCAATCACCTTGTTCCTGTCTAAGTTTCTGTAAATATCACCCAGATCCCGGCCAACCATCATACGGATCAGCTCCGCTTCCGGCACCTTTCCCGTTTCCACTGTTGCCACGTAGCGCCCGTCCTTGAAAATTACAGCCTTATCCGTAATTCTCCGAAGCTCGTCCATGCGGTGGGACACATAAATGATGATCTTTCCTTCTTCCTTCAGTTTTCCTATGATCTTAAACAGGGATTCAATCTCCGAGTCCGACAGGGAGGCTGTGGGCTCGTCAAAGCAGATCACCTTTAAGTTTTCCCTGGAATAGGCCTTCATAATTTCCACCATTTGCTGATAGGCGATGCTTAAATCCTTCACCTTTACGGTAGGACTGATTGGAAGACCAAAATCTTCTATGATTTTCTCCGTCATTTCATTTGCTTTCCGGGTATCAATAAACCCCAGCCTGTTTACAGGCATTCTCCCCAGATAAATGTTTTCCGCCACAGACAATTCCAGAAGGATCTGCCGCTCCTGGTATATGACGGAAATCCCTTCCTCAATGGCCTCATGAGGGGACTGAAAGTGCTTTTCCACCCCATCCAGAAGATATTTTCCCCCGGTAGGCTGGTAATCCCCATTAAGCACCTTTAACAGAGTGGACTTGCCTGCCCCGTTTTCCCCTAAAAACGCCAGAACCTCTCCGGAATGCGCCTGAAAGGATACCTGGTCCAACGCCTTTACTCCGGGAAAATATTTGGATATGTTCTGGAATTCCAATACACTCCCCATGCCTAACCCCTCCTTTTTTATTCCAGCTTTACGTTTTAATAAGCTAATTATATCATTTAATCAAAATCCATCATTATGCAGGTTTGCTCTATCATTGTTAAAAATTGCTCTCATATTATACCCTCTATCCTGCCATTATAATAAAAGAGCCATCGCCAGTTCAAAAATTTGCCATAAATTTTCTTTTTTACCGCAAACTGGCCTCAGAGTCCTCCCTTCGTACCTGTTTTTTCTGCAGGGATGTTAATTTTCAGACTGCCGTTGCTTTCTCTTGCTCTGTCATTTTGAAAAATTGCTCTTCTTAATGTTTGCACTTCTCCTTCCCGCGGCAAATCCTTATACTGGCTTTAAATGGAGGACATGCTTATGAAAATCAAGACCAGAGAATTACGGAATCAGAAGGGAACTGTTTATACGGTTTATGATATGACCACCGGCCGGGGCATGACGGTTTCCGTAACGGCGCTGGGCGCTGCCATTCAAAAAGTTGCCATAAGGGAGGAAACCGGCAGGGAGCAGCCCCTCACCTTAGGCTTTGAGGATATGGGGCAGTACGAAAGCTGTATTTACTATGCAGGAGCCACCCTTGGGCCCAATGCCGGAAGAATTGGGAACGCCCTGCTTCCTGTGGGAACCCAGCTATACCAGCTTTCAAAAAACGACGGGCAAAACCAGCTCCACGGAGGAGTGAAGAATTTATCTTCCCGGCTCTGGGAGGTGACATCTGTGACATCCGGCCTGGAATCGGCTTCTATCCTTCTGTCCGCCAGCCAGCCAGACGGCCTTGACGGCTATCCGGGCAACAGAACCTACCACGCTAAGTATACCCTGGAGGACACCAACTGGCTTACCATAGAATACACTGCCGTGACAGACGTTTCAACTTATATCAATATGTCCAACCACACCTACTGGAATCTTTCCGGGGACTTTTCTGTCTCCGGTTTGGAACAGGAGATCCAGGTTTTTGCCAATAACGTATGCATCAATAATAAGGACCATCTTCCTGCAGATATCATTCCCGCAGCAGACACTGTCTTTGATTTCCGTTCCTCAAAGCAGCTTCTTTCCCGGATCCGGTCTGCAAAAGCGCTAGCCTGTAAGGAGCAGCTTTCCATTGGACGCGGATATAATAACGCTTATATTCTTAACAAAAACCAGACCTTCCGGCCTCTGCGGTTTGCAAAGCGGCCAGGCGAGCTTAAACGGGCCTGTATCCTGCGGGATAAGAAGACCGGCCGGACCTTGAAAATGATGACGGATGCACCTGCCCTTGTCTTATACTCAGGCGGGTTTTTACCCCATGGAATAGCCTTGTCCGGCGGAGCCTCCTCTTTCCCCTCCTGTGCCGTTGCACTGGAAGCACAGGACATTCCCGATGTGATGCACTTGCTGCCCGGCAATTACCGGCTTACCACCCCTGATAATCCTTTTTACAGGACTATCCGGTACCATATTTCATAATCCCGGCGGCCGGACCTTTGCCAGAAACAAAAAAACTGCAGAAATAAGACCCCTCTTGCCATCTTCCTGCTGTTTGATATAATACAATTATCCATAAAACAGTCAAACCCCCGAAAGGAGACAGGAATGGAGCTTACATGTAACCACTGCAGCAAATTATGCACCTCAAAGATCCCTCTTTTTGAGCCCCTCTCCTTAGAAGAACAGAAAGAACTTGTTTCTAACGCCCGGCATCTGGATTTTAAAAGAGGAGAAACGGTTTTCCACGAGTATGATCCGGCGGATAAAATTCTGGTCATCCGTTACGGAAAAGCCAAAATCAACCGCTATTCCCTGGAAGGAAAGGAATATGTACTTGATATCCTGGTAGAAGGCGATATTTACGGGGAGCAGAATATATTCGGCGGAAAAGTCTTTGAATCAAATGCCGTTGCCCTGGGGGAATGCGGAGTATGTCTCATTTCCCTGTCAGATATTCAGGCGCTGATATTAAAAAGACCTGAAATCGGAGTTAAATTATTAAACGTAGTAGGGCAGAAGCTGTCGGCGGCAAATGAACTGGTACAGCTATTATCCGTAAACGATGCCAAGGCACGGGTCGCCGGTTTTCTATTATTCAGAAGCAGCCGGATCAAGGGGGAAACCATTGAATTGACCAGGGATGATATATCTGCCTTTATCAATGTCAGAAGAGAAACCATCAGCAGAAAGCTGGGGGAACTGCGCAGGGACGGCGCGATCGAGCTGGAAGGAAACCGCAGAATCCGCGTTCGAAACAAGGATATTTTAAGAGATGCCTTTAAAAGTGAAAATTAATAAATTGATTAAAAAGTTTTCAAATAATGATTCAAATCACATTTTTCCTTCTCTTTCCCGGTTATACTAGCCTTACAGACAGAGCAATTGTTTTAGAAAAGGCAAAGAATTCAGGTAAGAGGAGGAGAATTATGATTACAGGTAACATGAAAATAACCGATGTGGTGAAAGCCTATCCGGAAGCAGTTGAAATTTTCAATGATTTTCATATTGATTATTGCTGCGGCGGGAAAGATCATTTAGAAGCTGCCTTACAAGGGCTGGGAATCGAATCAAAAAGCTTTATTGAACTGCTGAATAAAAAGCTTGTGAATAAACCCCAGAAATCAAATAAGGGACAGGTGCTGGCAGTGGAACGGCTGATGGAAATGGATGTCCCGGAGCTGATCGATTATATCATCGACACCCATCATTCAAAGGAGAGAATCCTCCTGGCAGAAATCGATGAGCTGATCAACAAGGTCCTGCTGGTTCATTACGAACATCATCAGGAGCAGCTGGTTCCCTTACACGGACTTTTTTCAGACTTGAGAAAAGAGCTGCAGGAACATTTTGCCAAGGAAGAAAGGCTTATATTTCCCTATATGAAAGAGAGCTTTACATGGGATAAAAGCGCCGGATATGTAAAGGAGCTGGAGGATGAGCATGAAGGAGCCGGAAACCTGATAAAAGAGATCACAGTCTGCACCAATGATTTTACCCCTCCGGAAGACGGCTGCTCTTCTTACAGCATGGTCTTTCAGAAGCTGGAGGAACTGGTTAAGGACGTGTATATTCATATATTTACAGAAAACTCACTGCTGTTTCCAAAATATGAAGGAGGAATGGAACAATGAAAAAACTTGTGAAAAATAATGTTTACTGGGTGGGATTCATGGACTGGGAGCTGGAATCCTTCCATGGGGCAGATTATTCCATTAACCACGGCTCAAGTCAGAATGCCTATTTAATAAAGGAAGAAAAAACGGTCCTCATTGACACGGTCTGGAAGCCTCATTCCACGGAGTTCATCGACAATCTGGAAAAAGAGATCGACTTAAAGGAAATTGATTTTATTGTTGCCAATCACGGAGAGGTGGATCACAGCGGTTCTCTTCCCGCATTAATGGAGAAGATACCTGGCACCCCCATCTACTGCACCGCAAACGGGGTGAAATCCATTACAGGACAGTATCACCATCCGGAATGGAATTACCAGGTGGTGAAAACAGGGGATTCCATTGACATCGGCAATGGGAAAAAGTTGGTTTTTGTGGAAATGAAAATGCTTCACTGGCCGGACAGCATGGCCACTTATTTAACAGGAGACAATATCCTCTTTTCCAACGATGCCTTTGGACAGCATTATGCCGTGGAGGAATTGTTTAATGACAAGGCCGACCAGTGCAGGCTTTGGGAAGAGGCCATCAAGTATTACGCTAATATTCTGACTCCGTTTTCTCCTCTTGTGAAAAAGAAAATTGAAGAAATACAGGGACTGAACCTTCCCATCGATATCATCGCTACCAGCCATGGCTCCATCTGGAGGGAAAATCCGTTACAGATCGTGGAAAAATATTATGAATGGTCCCAGAACTATCAAGAGGATCAGATCACTGTTGTTTATGATACCATGTGGGATGGAACCAAGCAGCTGGCCCATAAGATCAGCGCCGAAATCGCGCGGATTTCACCGGATACCAGGGTGAAGATTTATAACATTTCCAAGACAAATAAGAACGATATCATGACAGAAGTGTTTAAATCAAAAGCGATTGCCCTTGGATCTCCAACCGTGGGAGGGAACATCCTTTCTTCTGTGGGGGGATGGCTTGATTTCCTGAAGGAATTGAAATATAAGGGGAAAAAGGCGGCAGTGTTCGGATGCTACGGATGGAGCGGAGAGGGAACAAAAGTCCTTCGGGAACGGTTGACTGAAGCCGGATTCTCTGTGGTGGAGGAGGAGGCCAAATGCCTTTGGAACCCGGAGGAAGAAGACTTTAACAAGGCTGCGGAGATTGCCGGGGCGCTTTGCCGGTAGAAGAGCTTACGGACAGAATACCGGTTAAATTGGTGTTTGAAATTGGATGATCAGCTGAACAGCTTTATAAGTAAAAGGGTGGATTCTTAAGAATCCGCCCTTTTATTTAATCCAGAATCAGCCTGGCCGCACCATAGATTCCTGCGTCATTTCCCAGCTTCGCAAGAACGATCCCGCTCTTATTTTTAGAAATGGGAGTATATTTATCATAATGCTTAAAGAGGTTGTCAATCAGGAAGGCTCCTGCTTTTGATACACCGCCTCCGATAACAAAGACCTCAGGGTCTGTTACCATGGAAATCTGAGCCAGGGCAAGGCCAAGATAATGGCCTACTACTTCCATGACCTCACAAGCCAGGGCATCCCCTTCCTTTGCTGCATCCAGAACATCCTTTGCCGTTACGTTGTCGCCAAATGTTCTGAGAGCGGAGGGGGTATCCGTTGCAGCCATTTTTCTTCTGGCCTCTCTTGCAATGCCTGTTGCGCTGGCGATCTGTTCCACACAGCCCACGCCTCCGCAGTTGCAGCTTTCCGTTTCATCGTCACGGATATGCATATGTCCGATCTCACCGGCCAGGCCATGCTTTCCGGCAACGATTCTTTGATCAATGATTACGCCTCCGCCGACTCCTGTGCCCAGAGTGACCATGACAATATCATCATAGCCTTTTCCGCCTCCCTGCCACATCTCGCCAAGGGCTGCCACATTTGCATCATTGCCGCTTCTTACGGGCAAGCCGTGAAGTTTTTCACTCAGTGTCCTTTCCGGATACATGTCACGCCAGCCTAAGTTCACACAGACCTCCACATATCCGCTGGGCATGACTGGCCCGGGAACTCCTAAGCCTACCCCTTTTACTTCATCTAAGGGAATATTAAGCTCTTCTAAGGTTTTCAGTATGGAAGCGGCGGTGTCCTCAAGGATATATTTCCCGCCTTCTTCCTTTCTGGTGGGCACCTCCCACTTCTGGATGAGTTCCCCCGTCACTTCAAATATTCCGATCTTTACGGATGTACCTCCTACATCAACGCCAACACATTTCATTCCCATTTTGTATACACTCCTTTTTAACTGTCGTAACGCAAGTCCGCAGTGGAGCTGGCAAAACCGTAGGTTTTGCCAGCTCACGGGCATTCGCCCTATGAAATAGGCCACGAGAAGATTTTCTTATGTGCAAGCACAACGAAAATTTTCTCCTGTCCTATTTCTCACTGCTCATTGCTTAGATGGATTTTGCAGCCTCTGCTACGCGTTCTGCCGCGAATCCGAAATGTTCAAATAAAAGATTTGCCGGGCCGCTGGCGCCAAAGCCGGTCATGGTCACATATGTGCCGTCAAGGCCAACGTATTTGCCCCAGCCGAAATCGCTTAATGCTTCTACTGCCACGCGCTTGCGGACTGCCTTGGGAAGAACGGATTCCTTATACTCCTCTGTCTGCTCCTCAAATAAATCCATACAGGGCATGGAAACCACTCGTACCTTTTTATCGGCAAGAAGGGTTTTCGCCTTGACTGCCAGTTCCACCTCGGAACCGCTGGCCATGAGAATGATTTCGGGGGTGCCTTCGCAATCGTCAATCACATAGCCACCCTTTAAGGCCTCTTTGCTGCTTCCCGGCATTGGAGTTAAGTTCTGCCTTGTGAGCACAAGGGCGGTAGGAGTTTTCTTAGAGGTCAGTGCAGAATACCATGCTGCTTCTGTCTCTGTCTCATCGCAGGGACGGAACACATGGAAATTCGGCATTGCCCTTAACATGGCAAGCTGCTCAATGGGTTCATGGGTAGGTCCGTCTTCTCCTACACCGATGCTGTCATGAGTGAATATATAGGTCAGGGGAACGCCCATTAATGCGGATAAGCGTGCCATTGGTTTTGTATAATCGCTGAATACGAAGAAGGTTGCCACATAGGTGCGGAGACCGCCGTGAAGCATCATTCCGTTTCCGATTGCCGTCATACCAAGCTCTCTGACGCCAAAGTGCAGATTGCGGCCGCTGCCGTCTGTCCTTGAAAAATCACCCATGTCGGTCATGTTGGTCTTATTGGAAGGAGCCAGGTCCGCAGAACCTCCGATTAAGTTGGGCATATAAGTCTTTATCCGGTTTAATACCTGTCCGGATAAATTCCTGGTGGCATCTGCCTTTTCAGACCGCTTCCAGAAGTCTTCGCATTTTTCAATGGCCTTTTCTCCTGCATCCGGATCATGGTATGCATTCCAAAGATCTTCCATGTCTGGATATTCCTGGCAATATGCGGCAAACATCACATTCCATGCTGCTTCTGTCTCCGCTTTTTCCTCTGCGATCTGACGATAATGGCTGTACACCTCTTCCGGAACGTAGAACGGCTCTGTGGAAGGCCAGCCTAAGTTTTCCTTTAAAGCGGTCACATTATCAGCACCCAAAGGCTCTCCGTGGGCGCTGGCTTTCCCCTGCTTTGCAGGACAGCCGTAGCCGATCTGGGTTTTGATGGTAATGAAGGAAGGATGCTCTGTATCTGCTTTCGCTTCCTCAATGGCCCGTCCGATTGCTTCCAAGTCATTTCCGTCCTCAACGGTAATGGTCTGGAAATGGAAGGCTTCCATGCGCTTTTGCACATCCTCGGTAAATGCAATCTCAGTGCTTCCTTCAATGGAAATCTGGTTTGAATCATATAAAACGATCAATTTCCCAAGACCAAGGGTGCCTGCCAGGGAAAAAACCTCGGAGGAAATGCCTTCCATCATACAGCCATCCCCGCCCAGCGCATAGGTGTAGTGGTCAACAACCGGATAATTCTCTTTGTTGAATACGGATGACAGATGTTTCTCGGCAATGGCCATTCCAACTGCCATACCCATACCTGCACCTAAAGGTCCTGTGGTTGCTTCCACACCGATTGTATGACCGTACTCCGGATGTCCGGGAGTCTTGGAGCCATGCTGGCGGAAATTCATCAAATCCTCTTTTGATAAATTCCCATAGCCGAATAAATGAAGCAGGGAATACAAAAGCATGGAACCATGGCCTCCTGATAAGACAAAGCGGTCCCTGTTGGTCCAGTCTGGATCTGCCGGATTGTGGTTCATATGGTTCGCCCATAATTCATAAGCTGCAGAAGCACAGCCTAATGGAAGTCCCGGATGACCGGAATTCGCTTTTTGGATGGCATCCGCAGATAGGACACGGATTGCATTGACTGACATGGTATGGATGTTGCTCATTGGTATTGTCCTCCTATTTGTAATCTTATTTCTTTCATGTTTTGGGGGCCGGTTACGATCAGAGTATTTGGGAACCTGCCGTTTCGGATCTTAGATATCGGAAAATCAAATGTCCCGGCAAATTTAAGCCTTCCTGACATATTATAGACTCTGCAAGAATCTTCATTATACAAAATTACGTGGTCCCCGTCAATATCAGCATGGGTGTACTGATATTGGAAACCTTTGGTAAACACCAGATTTCCACTGGGCTTGTATATATCCAGCCGGTAAGGATTTTCTCCTTCCCCATTGTCCACAATAAGCCCTACATATTTCTCCGAATAGAACACACTCTTTATCTCCTCCTCCACTGCCACCTGCCGGATCAGCTCCGGAGAGAGTTCATTTTTTGTGGAGTAAAAGGATACGCTGTTATCTGCAAAGGCGCAGGAGTATGTATTGTCAAGAAATTGGACCTGTGCAACCAAAGAGGCGTCATAAGGCTCGTCAAAACCGCCTACCAGCCTGTCCGGAATACTCTTGCCGATTTCCGCAAAATTGTGGAACGCCACTCTGCCGTTTAACGTCCCGTTTTTCAAATATGAATAAGCTCCTATCAGCTGAGTTCCGTCGGGGGATAAGCTGATATCCACAGGATAACCGGAATCACCGCCTAACAGCGCCTTAATCTTCACATCCAGAGCACTTCCATCCCTCTTAAAGAAATAAATATAATTGGACGATGAGTCCTCCAGGATCGCTGCCACCACTCCGTAAGAGGACACCGTCGCCTTCACAATGGGAAGAACCGTAGTCGCTATGCCCGTGTTTCCCGTTTTGTCAAAGATATAGATGGAATTTCCCTGCTGGTCCGCAATGGCCGCATAATTCCCGTTTACCCATGCCTTGGGAGATTTCATCTCATAGCTTTCTATCCACACTTCTTTCCCCTGGGAATCCAGATAGGAGGCGCCGTCCTTGCTGTATTTTAACACATTGGAGCCAAAGCTAAGATATCCAACATAGCTTCCCTCATTTATCTGCTTATCCCAGACTACGCCGTATTGGGTATACTGATAAAGAGTAAAATATTCATATACCCCTATGCCGCCTGCCAAAAGCACCAAAAACAGAACCAGAGCTATCCTGATTTTTCTTTTCCTCACCTTGGTGAGAGCCTTTTTAATGACCTCCTGGCTGTCTTCGCCCGCTTGAGGAGAAGATGAAACAATCTGCCTCCGAAGCTGGTTCTTCTTAATCTCTCTGTTCATAGAGTCCCTGTCACTCATGCTCTTTTCTCCCAAAAATGCCCATATATATAGGTAGTATACATCATTTCAGGAAGAAACGCATTATATTTTTCTATGGAAGAAGTAATTTCTGGCCCGCAACAATCTTATTTTCATCGTCCAGCCCATTAAGCTCACAAATTTCCTTCAGTTTGTTCACCGTTTGGTACTGAGCGATGCAGATCCCGTAAAGAGTCTCTCCCTCTTGTACCACATAAACACGCGGACTGGCCTTGGCTGCTGCCTCTGTTTCCTGGCTGGCAGGCTGGGTTGCCGCTTCTGTCGCTGCCTGGGTTGCCGCTTCCGTCTCCGGAGGCAGCGTCTCTGCTGCCTTGCTCTCAGCCATTGTCTCCGCCTGGGATTGTGCAGGCAATGTTTCAGACATGGTCTCCTTACTCACCGCGGTGGTGGGATAGACGCCTCCCTCGGCCTCTTCCACAACTACTTTGGATTCGCCCTTGTTTCCCTGTTCTTCACCCTTTTTCCCAATCAGGAGCTGTTCCGCCTTTGCCGGAATGGCCGACGCGATCACGCTCTCCATATCCCGCATTCGTTCATAGTTGTTAAACATAACAATTCCGCCAGCTAATATGACGACTGACATGGCCATACACATGCCCCGGAGTAGCCCAACCGTCTGATGCCGGTCCGTAACTTCCACCTTATGCTCGTCCATCCGCTTGCGGAATTCCTCGATCACCTTATCATTTGTATCTGTTTCGATACGTTTTACATCTTTTCGCAGTACCATATAGTCCTGCATCATCTGATTTCGTTCATAGAAAATGCTGTATCCCTGCAGCTTGTAAAACCCGTCCTCAGATGTTATGTAAATTGTCTCCTCTCCGTCTGTTCCATTGCACAAATACATCAGCTTGTTCGGTTCCCCAAAATACTGGATATGCTGTTTCCAATAATTGATGGGGCTCAAATCATCTCCAGGCCTGCCGCATATAAACCAGCCCTGAATAGACCTCTTTGGAAAAAGCTGCTCCATGTTCCGGTAGGCTCTTTTCCATGACATCTCGGAAAATATCACTCTCCGGCCGGCCTCCGTCACATCCTCCATTTCCATAGCTCCGTCAATGAAGATATACGGCGTTCCGTCATTGAATTCCATGCCGCCTAAGAGAAGACCAACCCGCAGTTCCTGTCCACCCGCAGGATACAGACGTTTCAAATAAGTATTTACATAATCTTCCACATAAAGTTTTACAATCTGATCCCTTTCCCCAATCTGCCTGATATTCTTCGGCAGCTTTGGGAACGGATTATATAATTCACCCATTGGCTCACCCCGCTATTCTTTTTAATCCAATGAATCATAGCATACAATGGGTGAAAATCGTGTCAAAGCGGGGCGGTATTTTCCCATAACTTTTCGACAAGATAAATGCTGTAGCTGATGCAGTCAGCCATTCTCATGACAACGGAAAGACGGATGCTCTGCAGCATTAGAGGGTCATAATTTCCACAGCTGCCTACGATCCCGGTAATAAAAATATCCCCCACGGCCCGAAGCTCCTTGCTGACTCCAAGGCCGGGCTTTAGTGCGCCTTTTCCCAAAGTCACATAGCCGATGTGTTCCATACTTCCTACAGAAGCGTCAACTGCCACCACCACATGATCCGGATAACGAAGCTTTAAAATTGCCTGGTAAGTCTCCAGATTCATGGCATGGACCGGACGTTCCAGAGTTCCCAGGATCTCCAGATATTCAAGCCCTCTTTCCTTTAACTTGTATCCGATAAGCGGCCCTAAGCTGTCCCCAGTTGAACGGTCGGTTCCAATGCATAAAAACAGCACCCCGGCCACCTTTCCGTTTTCCTGCTCCGCACATATCATATCGTAAAGCCTGGAGGCAAAATCCTCTGCCTCAAAAGTCTGCCTTGTATCGTAGTAAAAAACGTCCCGGTTTCCGCGGATCGCAATTCTTTCCCATAATTTCATAATATCCTGCCTTGCTGTCCTTATTTCTGCAGGCAATGAGCCAAGAGCAGAGATACAAGTATCTCCGAATTTGACGAATGCTGCAGGAGTCAAATGCCCTATAGCCGGCTGTGGGGTATTTGACTTTCCATGTTCTATTATAAGCCGCCGTTTATGGAATTATTCACCACACCCCTGGGGAAAATTACGAAAAAAACAGGTGCAGGCTGAGAGCACATATATGCCCATTTCCTGCACCTTAACCTTACTCCTTAAGACTTTTATAAAGAGTTATTGCTTCACTGATAGTGGAAGCCTTGCCCATCCGGATCATATCAGCCAGTTCATCCAGCCTCTCCGGAACCATAAATTCCTTCCCAACATAGGACGCATAATTGTCGTTAATAAACAAGGTCTGCTCCTTAACCCTGACTTCTGCCTCCTTAGCATTGGCCGCCGCCGCTTCAAAGTCATTCTCAAGCTTTGCGATCTTTTCCCTGCTGTTGCCGGCGATCTCATCGGACAGAATGGTTCGTGTCACCCTGTCAAAGGTATTTAAGGCTTCCCTTTTCTTATCCGCAATATCTGCTAAATCCTGTTCGATTCTGGCAATCTCATCATCATATTTTTCTAAGTTATATACGGCTTCGTCACGGTCCCGCTTTATGGAGCGGATGATCACCCGGATCTTTCTCTTGTTGGTCTTTATCAGATCCCTGATGGACCTTCCTTTTCTCAATGCGCTCTGGTGTTTCACCTTGGTAAAGTTATTGATGAGAATGTAAATCCCACCGAAAAACAAAATGGCAGCAAAGTAGATCCCCATTAAGTAGAACGGGGATTTTTCAGGAAGCAGCAGATAAACCCCGCAGGGAATGACCAGAAAGAACAGAAATACGTTCAAAAGCAGCACAAAAAACTCAGAAAATCCCCTGGGAAAATACAGAGCATAATACCAGCCCTTTTTGCAAAAACCAGGAACCCGGTCCTGCTGAAAAACAGACTTCATCTGGAGCATTAATTCCCGGTTGTTTTCCTTAAGCTCTGCCGTCTCCTCTTCGATCCGTTCCTTGACGCCCTGGGTCTTGGCCTTTTCACGCTTTCCTCTCACCCGCTTTAAGCGGTCCTGTTCCCTGGCAATCTCTTTGTCATAGGTGTCGTTAATTTCCTCGATCCGTTTCTTCACCGTAAGGCTGATGGCATCTGTCACAGCCTTTCTCTCTGCTTCCAGTTCCTTGTCCAGACGTTTTTCTTCCAGGCGGAACTTTTCCAATAAATTTCTGCTTGCAGATAATTCCTGTACAGCCCTGCAGGCCTCTCCAAGAAAACCAACCTGATCCGTTATGGGTTGCGCCATCTTAAGTCTTCCTCCTTCGGTTTTTCCTACAAAGATTCTACCATATTTTTCAAGGTTTTACAACGTCCGTCATTTTCCTTCTTGCCTTTTTCTGCAAGGTAATGCTATAATCGTTGCATCATAAAAACGGCTGATAAAGCTGCCAATTTCAGAAAGGAAAATTCGCTTATGTTTCGCATGTGGGCAAAATTAATGAAAGACACCAAAATCATGAAAGACACAGTCATCTCCATCTCTGACTACAGTCTTTCCAGGACCTCCATGATCTTTCAGGCACTAGATGATATCTGTCTCCAGTTCGATCTCGGAAAACCCATATGGCTGGATGCTACCATTCATGAATTTCAAAAGCATTCCAAAGTCCGGTTTACCCAGGATAATTTTATCGAGCACATTGAATTTGATTTTCTGGAAATCCAGGTAATTGAAGAATAGGAGGCCGTGAACTGCAATCCACTTAAAATAGGAAACAGCTTACGGAGTATTGGGAAAAAGAGATGAAGTCATTGGGATATCACTCGGTTATGACCTCTGCCCGATCAGATGAATACAGCCAGCATTTCTATGTAAAATTAGGATACCAGGCTATTGGCGGATTTATACTGGAGAAGGAACCGTTTGAGATTATATTATCAAATAAGCTTTAGCCCTTTATGGAATTTCCCTTATATCTTTCTGCTTCTGATAATGATATTCTATCTTAACAGGCTGATCCGGACTTTGAAGGAAGAGGAACTATAAAAATGGAAACCATGACATTAAAGAAATTATGCAAAAATCCTGAACTTTTGGAAGCCGCGGCCTCCTGGTTCTTTCAAAAATGGGTCATTCCTCTTGAAGCATACAAAGAAAGCATTCAGGAATGCATTGACAAAAAGTCAGGAATACCTCAATGGTATATTGTTTTAGACGAAAATCAGGAAATTATCGCGGGAGCGGGAATTATAGATAATGACTTCCATGACCGGAAAGACTTAAGCCCTAATTTATGCGCTTTATTTGTAGAAGAAAAACACCGCAATCAGGGAATCGCAAAGTATATTTTAGATTTTGCCAGAAAAGATCTTGGTGATATGGGATTTGAAAAGTTATATTTAATTACAGGCCATAGGGAATTTTATGAAAGGTGCGGCTGGGAATTCCTCACAACGGTAACAGGCGATGATGGAAATTCTGAACGGATGTATGTTGCTTCCACATTAAAGTAAACCCGGTATATCCTTTGGATAACAAGAGCAGAAGCTTTCATATGCAGCATCAGGCAGGAAAACCCTTTGCCGGCTCCCCTGCCTGAATGCTTTTTAATTATTCTTACTGATTCTCCAGTGCTCCTGCGTCGATTTCCGTATACCCTTCCAGATCCGGAGCCGTGACCTCAACGGTCTGACCGGGATTGTTGTAGGTGGAATCCGTATCCATAACCATGGCTACCGTCTGATCCTGAGCATTCATTTCAAGGGACATCTTAATCTTTGAGTTGGTAAAATACCCATCTTTATTAACTGTGGCTTCTCCGCTGGCCTCCTTAATGGTATAGGTTACCCCTTCCATATTGGTTCCCAGCTGGCCCATTAAATCCTGTACGTAAGCATCCATCTTTTCAGCATCAACGGTAAAGGTGAGAATCTGGTTATTCCCATCCTTCTTTGCTGTGATTTCCTTCAAATAAGAGGAATTTACACTTGCGCCCTCTGTGCTCTGCTTGATCTGATCCATCATGGAATTTAAATCCATGGCGTATTTCACCTTCTGGCCCATGGAATCCATATAATAATATCCATTCTCATAATACATAAGTATATCTATACTCTGGCCCATGAGGGAGGTGGTCCCCTGTGCCAGATACCTCATGTTCTCTGTGTTTATATCCGCCATTTTCATATCCAGGTCCATTTTGATATCCGTGGTGTTTTCTCCCTGCGTCATCTGCATGTTGACCACTGAGGTCACATCCATGGACGCCAGCTCCGACGTTTTCTTGGAAGCCTCATCATAGAGCACCTTTGGATCCTTTTCCCCCTTGCAGGCAGCCAATGACAGCACTGTTGCCAAAGTAAGGAAAAGCATTAAACATTTTTTCATATCTTCCTCCTTGAATGAATTGTTTTTAGTCACGCACTTTAAGTATACTATACTGCATTGCCATTTCATATCAAAGATTTTCTTAAAAAACTCTTTATTATTTCCAAAAAATCCAAATATTAAAAAACCGGTGCCCTGGTCCGGCCTTTTATGAAGGTCCAAACCAGAACACCGGCGCTGTTTGCCAACGTCCTATAATCTCTTTAAAAGCTCCTCCCTTTCCTTCTCATATCCCGGCTTTCCAAGGAGTGCAAACATATTCTTCTTATAGCTTTCCACTCCCGGCTGGTTAAACGGATTCACGCCCAAAATATATCCGCTGATGCCGCATGCATATTCAAAGAAGTAGAACAGCTGTCCCAGACTGTATTCATCCTGCTTCGGGATCCTGACCATTAAATTGGGCACGTTCCCGTCGGTATGAGCCAGAATGGTTCCGTTCATGGCGCTCTTATTGACAAAGTCAACACTCTTTCCCGCCAGATAATTCATTCCGTCGGTATCTACCTTTTCTTCTTTAAGAAGAATTTCTGCAGGAGATTCCTCAACCTCCAGGACCGTTTCAAACATAATTCTGGCCCCATCCTGAATAAACTGTCCCATAGAGTGTAAGTCTGTGGTCAAATCCACTGCTGCCGGAAAGATCCCCCGCTGATCCTTTCCTTCGCTTTCACCGAACAGCTGCTTCCACCACTCGGAAACATAATGAAGGCTTGGCTCATAGTTTGCCACGATCTCCACTGTTTTCCCCTTTCGAAGCAGGATATTGCGCACAGCCGCATACTGGAGGGCACCGTTTGACTCATAGGCTGTTTCCAGGGCTTCCTGCCTGGCCGCCTCCGCGCCTTCCATCAATTTATCAATATCAGCACCGGACACCGCAATCGGAAGAAGGCCGACTGCCGTAAGCACTGAGAAACGTCCTCCTACGTCATCAGGAACTACAAAGGATTCATATCCTTCCTCATCAGCCAGATTCTTCAGTGCGCCCCTTGCCTTATCCGTAGTGGCATAAATCCTTTTATTTGCCTCCTCACGGCCATATTTCTCAATCAGCATATCCTTAAATACCCGAAAGGCGATTGCCGGCTCTGTGGTTGTCCCGGACTTTGATATAATATTAACGGAGAAATCCTTTCCATCCAGCACATCCTTTAAATCCTGGATGTATTTGCTGCTGATGCTGTTTCCAACAAAATAGATCTCCGGAGTTTTGCGTTTTCCTTTTGGCAATACATTGTAAAAGCTGTGGGATAAAAATTCAATGGCTGCCCTGGCTCCAAGATAGGAACCGCCGATACCGACGACCAGCAGAACATCAGAATCATTTTGAATCTTCTCTGCTGCCATCTTTATTCTCTGGAATTCTTCCTTATCATAATCCACCGGAAGGTCGATCCAACCTAAGAAATCACTGCCTGCACCGGATTTGTCCATCAGCACGTTCTTCGCACACATAACTGTGGCCTTCATGTTCTCCATTTCCTCTGCTGACACAAAGCCTGCTGCCCTGGAATAATCAAAAATTACATTTCCCATTGCTAATATTCTCCTTTTCCTTTTATTCTGGCAAAGGCAACGAGCCGAAGTCAAGCGAGCTTGACCTTGGCAACTGCCTGCAAAACCAAACAGTCCATAGGTTGCTATGGCTTATTTGACTTCAGGTTTCTGACCCCCTGCTTAGGAAAATTATACCACAGAATAGTCTTAAATGCGACATGATTTTCTTTATGCCTTCCAAATGTTCATGTTAAATACTCCTGGAGAATTTCACTGATCAGCTTTAGCTCATCAGGGCTTAGATCCTTAAGCCAGTCCTCTCCCTGCCTGTTTCCCCGCTCTCTTTCCCTGCTGGCGGCAATCTGTTCTAAGCTTCGTTTTAAGTAATCCACATCACGCCTGGAACTTTTCACATCCGGCTGACTCTGGATTTCCCCTCTTTCTGCTCCGGCCTCCCCGCCTTCAGGGAATGCCTCCATGGACTGCTTTTGCGGCCGGTTCCTTATTGCCTTTTCCAAGGATCCGTTTCTCTGCCTAGCACTTCTCCTGTCAGCCTTCTTGTCCTGCTCCGGCTCACTTTCCACCACGCTCTTTGTGGTACCGGGATAAATGGATCTTATATTTTCACGGGTTTCCATATGAGGCCCCGATATTGCCTGTATTTCTTCTCTTTCCATATCTAACCGGTAAATCAACGTATTTTCCAGATAATTGTCCAGAGACGCAAACAGCTGCTGCCGTTTCTCCGTAATTCCTGCGCCGTGGTCTACCAGTATGGTAAACAGTCCGGCCATGATTCCCGCAGAGCCATACAAGACTATGTAATAAGAATCGGTGCGGTACCAGTAGGATGCGAATGCTGCCGCACCTCCTATAAGAAAGCACCATAGCGTCATCTGGTTGGAAAACATATTCCATCCGTGGAGTGTAATTCCCATATGTTTAAAATCATACATCTGCCGTTCCAGATACGGCTTTACCTTTGGGATTCCCTGGTTCATCTGGTACGTGGTTTCTGTCTTCTGCTTAAACGCCCGAAGATTTTTGTTTTTGGTCAGTGTAAGGTTGTCCGATTCTTTGATCAATCTTTTGTAGAGGTTACGTGTCAGCCATCTGGTGATAATGCCAATGCCGCATAGGGCTGCAAGCACGTACAGCGCTTTGCCTGTCTGTAAAAATTCCAGCATAATAGTAGCTCCCCTTTCTTCCCGGTTTCGACCGGTGATAGGTTTATTATAATCACCCTGTCCGGCTTTGGGAAGATGAGAAAGCCTAGAATCGTTCGTCAAATCCCG
This sequence comes from Lacrimispora indolis DSM 755, assembly GCF_000526995.1. Lineage (NCBI taxonomy): Bacteria > Bacillati > Bacillota > Clostridia > Lachnospirales > Lachnospiraceae > Lacrimispora > Lacrimispora indolis. The sequence goes on from NZ_AZUI01000001.1 coordinate 1,791,774, forward strand.
TCAGGATTCGATTCTCAACTTAATATGAATACTGTTCAGCCAAGGCTAAAATAAGGTTTACGGAGTGCCTTACCGCCTTCTCTTCAAACTCGCCATAGTCCATGTTTGCGCTGTCATCCGCCTTATCTGAAATAGCTCTGATGATAAGAAACGGGATATGGTTTAAGTATGCCGCCTGTGCGATGGCAGCCCCTTCCATTTCCGTGCAGTACCCCCCGAAAGTTTCGGATATCCACTGTTTTTTAACCCTATCAGAAATAAACTGGTCCCCCGAAACCACTCTTCCAGTAAAAACTCCGATCTCAGGATTAACCTTTTTACACCATTCTTCAGCCAGATTCCGAAGCCTTTCATCGGCCCGGAAAGCAAATTCTTTCATCTGAGGGATCTGTCCCGCAGGATATCCAAAGCCTGTTGCATCCATGTCATGGTGCACCGTATCCGTAGACAGCACCACATCCCCGATGTTGATCTCATTCTTTAAAGAACCGGCGATCCCGGTATTGATGACTGCGGTCACATGGTAATGATCTGCCAGGATCTGAGTGCAGATTGCTGCATTTACCTTGCCAATGCCGGAGCGGACCACCACCGCTTCCTTTCCTTTTAATTTTCCTCTATAAAAATCCATTGCAGCTATGGTTTCTACCGTAACATTCTCCATGGCTTTTTTTACTTCCGCCACCTCTACATCCATGGCTCCAATAATTCCTAACATAGTTTTCTCCTTTTCCATGCATTGTTTTTATAAGTATTTCCTTCTATTATAGCGGTTAGAAGCCAGTTTGCAAAGAACTATTGACAACCCCACCGGAATTTGGCTATAATTTTAAAGTTCGTAACAAGAAACGGTTTACAAATTGGAGGAATCAGAAATGAAATATAAAACACACGGAGTCTGTTCCCGGGAAATCAATTTTGAGGTGGAAGACAATAAACTGGTACAAGTCCAGTTTGTAGGGGGATGCTCCGGCAATACCCAGGGCGTGTCACGCCTGGTGGAAGGAATGGATGTAGATGAAGCCATAAGAAGGCTGGAAGGAATCCAGTGCGGCTACAGGCCCACTTCCTGTCCGGACCAGCTTGCGGAAGCTTTAAAGCAATACAAAGAAGGCTTACAGTAAATAATAGAACGGCGCAGAAATGGCGGTGGTGTGCGTACCGCCAAGTGGACAATTGAAAAAAGCTTATCCTGAAACTGCCTAGATTTTGCAGACACAAAGTTAAGCGGATTTTATGAATTTTATTCTTTGAATGGAGCCGGGGTTATATATCCGGGAGCAGAATGAATCTGCCCGACATTATAATATAATTCAATGTAGTCAAGCGGATATTCGCAATCCGCTTCGCTACTTGCTCATAACCGAATAGCAGCTTGAGCTTATTTAAGAGTCTTATAACAGGTCTCTTCAATAAGCTCTCTTTAATAGTCCGGGTTTCTTATGAAGCTCCAGGTCTTCTTGCCTTAGTTTTTCTATCTCATACTAATACGAATAAAGCGCGGTCCCAGGTCCTGGAAACGCACTTTCTCCCTATTCTTCATATCCACTTATTCAACCATATATAGAGTTATTATAAATGGAAACTTTTTCTGAAATAGACATTCCAAGGTTAATTTATGGGGCAATTGCCATTGTCCTTCTAAAGGTGCTGCTGTCCCTGCAGTTATACAATAGGTAATTCGTTCTCCTGCTCCATATACCGGCAAAATATAAAGATGGCACACAAAAACTCGGGACGAAGCTCCTCTGCTGCGTCAAGATTCCAGCCACCGGAAAAGATACCCCTGCGCAGGAGAGTGAGAATCACTCTGCCGGAAGGGTCGGTCAAACGGTAGTTTTGGCTGTTGATCATTCGGAGAAGTCCGCTCCGGTCCTGAAACACGAGTTCAGCGGAATTTACCCGTGGCATCCTATAGCTGAACTGCCCAACAATGGAGGGGTCGTTTTCGTCCGCATATTTGGGAACACCGGATAACAGAATCTCGCCGTCAGAATTTTTCAGCAGGTATTGCCTGGAGCAGACACCAAGGATTCGCTCTCCTGTTGGTATCTCCGTCCGGATTTGGGTAAGGAACTGCTTTTCTCCTGCAATGATTTGCTTTTCCAAACCGAACATATGGTTGTGAATGTTGGCCAATGCCGGACCGGAAGCCTTATTGTCCATCCGGTACAGGGTGCCTGACTTTAAAAGAAGGTTCATCTTATCGCCTCCAAAATGAGCTGATAACAGAAAAGACACATATCACCGATGCAGCCATGACAAAAACAGAATTCATAAATAAACAGCGTTATAAATGCTGAACTGTCAGATGGTAAATATATCACTGGGCTGAAAAGACCTGTTTTCCGCCAGGCGCACCTGTGTGTCATTGTAAAGATACAGACGGTAAATCAGCACACTGACTTCTTCCCCCACAGCGAGAAATTCATCTTCTAAGGACCTGTATGCAACAAGCTTTATCCCACCCACATTCAATCTCAGCTCTAACATATTGCCGCGAAAAAAGCTGTCTTCTACGATTGCACGTTGAGAAGCGTGTGGATAAACCTCTTTGTCCTTTCTTGTGACCCTTATGAACTCAGGACGAAGAACAGCCTTTTCATAGCCTTTTTCAAATTCAAAACCGCTGAGCCGGCTGTAATCCTCTACAATAATGGATTCACCAATAAATCTCGCAGCAAAAGGCGTAGCCGGATTTTTATAAATCTCCACCGGTGACCCGATTTGTTCAATATGGCCTGTATTGGTGATGATGATTTCATCCGCCACCTCAACTGCTTCCTCCTGATCGTGGGTAACAAAGATACTGGTAATTCCAACCTTGTTTATCGTCTCTCTCAGCCATGTACGCAATTCTTTGCGCACCTTGGCATCAATAGCGGCAAAGGGCTCGTCAAGCAGCAGCACATGAGGTTTCGGTGCAAGCGCCCTGGCAAAAGCCACACGCTGCTTCTGCCCGCCTGAAAGCTGGTGAGGCCGGCGGTTTTCCAGTCCTTTCAGACCGATGAGTTCGATGAGTTCGTTTACTCTCTGTTTGGTATATGCCTTATCCTTTTTCTGTACCTCCAGACCAAATGCAATGTTATCAAAAACCGTCATATAACGAAAAAGGGCGTAGTTTTGAAATACAAAACCGATACCGCGTTTGCTGGCAGGAAGATCGTTAACACACTGACCATCAATAAAGATATCACCGCTGTCCGGTGCCTCCAGTCCTGCAATCATACGTAAAATAGTTGTTTTCCCGCTCCCTGAGGGCCCCAGCAGCCCAATCAGCTTTCCTTTTTCAATGGAAAAACTGATGTTTTCCGCTGCCTGATAAGAACCGAACTTTTTATTGATATTTTTTAGCTGTACATACATAGGCTCTACCTCTCTTCCCGTTTGACACGGTACTCTACAATATTGCGCAGAATCAGGATCAATATCGCAATCAACACCAAAATGGAGGAAACGGCAAAAGCCGCAGTCAGTTTAAATTCATTAAACAGAATTTCCACGTGCAGCGGCAATGTGTTTGTCTTACCCCGCAGGTGACCGGATACCACCGACACCGCCCCAAACTCGCCCAGAGCCCGTGCTGTGCAGAGTATGATGCCGTATAAAAGCCCCCACTTAATATGGGGAAAGGTAACCTTGCGAAAGATTCTCAGCCCCTTGGCACCCATCAGGGCAGCGGCTTCTTCCTCGTCGCTGCCCTGTGCCTGCATCAAGGGAATCAGCTCACGGGAAACAAAGGGGAAGGTAACAAAAATTGTTGCTAATACTATTCCAGGTACGGCAAATACAATTTTAATATCCCATGCCTCCAGCAGAGGATATGCCCAGCCGATTCGCCCGAATACCAGAATGAACACCAATCCTGCGATGATAGGGGAAATAGAGAATGGGATATCGATCAGCGTAGTCAGCGCCTGCTTTCCCCGGAACTGAAATTTAGAAATAGCCCAGGCAGCAAAGACACCAAACAGTGTATTCACAGCAACAGAAATGACAGTCGTAAACAGGGTCAGCTTTAATGCTTTCACCGTATAGTCATCTGTGACGGCCTGGAAGAAAACCTCAAAGCCTTGACGCAATGCATATACCAGAACAGTGGCAAGAGGCAGTACAAGCATGATGCCCAGAAACGCCGCTCCAAGTAAAATCAAAAGCCATTTTATGATTTTCTCTTTCATTCGCCCTTACCCCCTTGCAATTTTTTGGATGCGCGCCTGAATCAGGTTGATACCGAACAGGAGCAGGAACGCAAATACCACCATTATGAAAGCAATTGATGTTGCAGCCGGATAGTTGAACTGTTCCAGCTTGTTCATGATGATCAGCGGTACGATCTGTGTTTCATAGGGAATATTTCCCGCGATAAACACCACGCTGCCGTATTCACCGATGGACCTGGCAAACGCAAGGCCGAAACCAGTCAGGGCAGCCGGCAGAATCTCTGGAAGTACTACTTTAAAAAAAGTACGGGAGCGGCTGGCTCCTAAAGCCTGTGCCGCTTCCTCATACTGTGGGTCCAGCTTTTCCAGAACCGGCTGAATGGAGCGTACCACAAATGGAATTCCGATAAAAATCATAGCAATCATGATTCCAATTTTCGAATAAGAAATTTCCACTCCAATTTTCGCAAACAATCTGCCGATCCAGCCCTGTTCAGAATATAACGTGGTCAGCGCAATTCCTGCCACAGCGGTGGGCAGCGCAAAAGGCAGTTCGATCAGGCCATCCAATATCCGTTGCATAGGAAATTGATAACGAGTTAAAATCCAGGCCAGCAAAATGCCGAATACTACATTAACAACAGCTGCAATCGCAGCGCAGCTGAGACTGACCTTATAGGCCGCTACGGTTTGTTTATCAGTAATCACTCTCAAAAAGTCGCTGAACGTAGAATCGGAAAGAAGTAAGAATACAGAAAACAGAGGGATCAGCACAACCAAACTGAGCATTGTGATCGTGATGCCGATGGAAAGGCCAAATCCTGGTATCACTCTGCTTTTCCGTTTTAAAATAGGTTTTTCAAAATTATGCATGATTCCCCCTGTACCCGGCGATTACAACCGTGTCACTTCTGATAAATCTGATCAAAAATCGCTCCGTCGGCAAAAAATTTCTCTCTGGCAGAGGCCCACCCTCCAAAGTCATCGTTGATATTGACCAGCTGGATATTGAGATCAAAGGTATCTCCAAATTCTTTTAGGATGTCAGGATTCGAAGGACGATAATAATTTTCTCCTTCCAACCGCTGTGCCTCGTCTGAATAAAGGTAGTCAAGATAAGCCTTTGCGATCTCCGTGGTTCCATGTTTTTCGGCATTGGCGTCAACCACGGCAACTGACGGCTGCGCCAGAATACTTAAGCTGGGAGTTATGATCTCAAATTCACCGGGATGCTCTTCCACCGAAAGAAACGCCTCATTCTCCCAGGCTAACAGCACATCCCCTTTTTTGTTTTCTACAAATGTAGTGGTTGCTCCGCGCGCGCCGGAATCCAGTACAGATACATTGGCGTATAGCGCTTGTAAAAACTCTTTGTTTTTTGTTTCGTCCCCGCCATATGTTTTATCGGAGAAGGCCCAGGCAGCTAAAAAGTTCCACCGGGCACCGCCGGAGCTTTTAGGATCAGGGGTGATGACTTCAACACCAGTCCCCACAAGGTCATCCCAATCCTTAATGTTTTTCGGATTTCCTTGGCGCACCAGGAAAACAATTGTGGACGTATAAGGGGCACTGCTCTTTGGAAATTCGTCTACCCAGCCATCTTCAATCAGCCCGCCTGTGCGCAGTTCATCTACATCGCCCTCCAGGGCCAGTGTTACTACGTCAGCTTCGTTGCCTTCCAATACGGAACGTGCCTGCTTGCCTGATCCGCCGTGGGACTGGGTGACTTCCACTGTTTGCCCTTTTTCCTGCTCCCAATAGGTTTGGAAGAGTTTGTTATATTGCTCATACAACTCACGGGTAGGGTCGTAGGAAACATTTGTAATAGATACAGTTTCAGGGGCCCCACGGTCAGCGTCAGGAGAGACAGCCTTGCCTGAGCAGCCCGTCAAAACACCAAGGACAGAAACTAATACGATGGCCGGCGCTAAGACTCTCTTGGAAAAAATATTTGTACGTTTCATAATAGAAATCCCTCATTTCATCACGATATTTTTATGCCTCAGATCTTTCATGCCGCAGGTTTTTCCAGCAGCAAAATGACTAAGCATATAACATCGGCAATACGAAATCATGCGAAGAGTAGGTTTTTTCCGCATTCGGTTCACCCCCAATCCCTATTACATATAAAACAAATATGTTTACTATGCATTATACGAATCTGATTCAATTTTTGCAACGGGAAATTAAGCAAACGTTTGCTTTTATTGCTTTAAGCAGTGGTCATCTGTACATATACCAGCGGTTTTTGCTTCATAAATTTAAAAAGGAACCATCATAATCGACGGTTCCTTTTAAAGGCAATTTTTAATTTTCAAAGAGAGCTGTGGAAAGATACCGCTCACCATTATCCGGGAGAATAACTACAATAACCTTATCTGCGTTTTCCGGACGTCTGGCAACTTCTGTTGCCGCCCATAATGCGGCACCAGAGGAGATACCTACCAGAAGTCCATCGGTATGTGCGATTTCCCGTCCCGCCAGAAAAGCGTCTTCGTTTTTCACTGTAATTACTTCATCATAGACGGAGGTATCCAGTGTCTCCGGTACAAAGCCTGCGCCAATGCCCTGAATTTTGTGCGGGCCGGGACGGCCTTCGGAAAGAACTGGGGAATCTGCCGGTTCTACCGCAATCACCTGCAAGGCGGAATTCTTTTTCTTCAGATATTCACCCACTCCGGTGATGGTACCGCCAGTGCCGATACCTGCTACCACAATATCAACCTGACCATCAGTATCTTCCCAGATTTCCGGTCCGGTGGTTTCCCGATGCACCTGTGGATTTGCAGGGTTGACAAACTGCCCTGGAATAAAGGAATTTGGCGTCTTTTCCGCCAATTCCTGGGCCTTAACGATTGCTCCCCTCATGCCCTTCGCACCCTCGGTCAGCACTACCTCAGCGCCATATGCGGCCAGCAGCTTACGGCGCTCTATACTCATAATCTCCGGCATCGTCAGAATGATACGGTATCCGCTGGCTGCCGCAACAGCGGCCAGTCCAATGCCGGTATTGCCGCTGGTTGGTTCAATAATAACAGAATCAGGCTTTAATTTGCCGCTCTCCTCTGCATCACGAATCATAGCCCAGGCAATACGGTCTTTTACACTCCCTGCCGGATTATAATATTCAAGTTTGCCGAGCAGCACAGCTGAAAGCTCCTTCTGCTGCATATACCGGTTCAGCTTCAACAGCGGAGTTTTTCCGATTAACTCAGTTAAACTGTATGCAATTCTTGACATCTTTATAACCTCCCAGTACAATATAGTAAATTGTTATGATATCTATCATATTCCGTTAGATCTGGAATGTCAAGATTATAGATATGTTTAGTATGTATTTAATTAATTTTTCATTTGATATGGAAGTAATCACACAACTTATGGAGGAATTTTGTTTGAGAATATCAGCCAAAGGCAGCTATGCAATAGCCGCGCTCATTGAAATTGCGAATCAAACCGCATTGGGGAAACCAGTTTCCACCTATAACATTGCGGAAAAGCTTGGCGTTTCTAAAATATTTTTGGAACAAACCATCACGCTTTTAAAGAAAAACAACCTTTTGCTTTCCACAAAAGGAAAAAATGGAGGCTATCGTCTGGCCCGGGCAGCGGACAGCATTACCGCACTGGATATTCTGTTTGCGGTAGAGGGCGGGCTCTTTGAAAAGACAGAAACAACAGGGCTGAAACAGTCGCCGGCTAATGTACTTGTGCTGGAAGAATTGATTTTCAACCCGTTGGATAAGGCCGTTGCAGACTGCCTTGTAAGTGTAACACTGCAGAATTTGCAGGATGCTATCGTGCAGCAGGGCGATAACCAATCCTTTATGCTGTATATATAAATTTATTTTTAGAAATTCGTATTTCTATTTCATCGTTCCGCATCACAAGGGTGTTCTCTTTTATTGTGTTTCCTTAATTGATATCTCTTGTGTCAACTTCATCAATCCTCACTCTGTTCAAATCATTCAGCAATATTTTGCAGGAACATCTGCCGGATAGGGGAAAGCGTAAGCAAGCAGCGATGGACGGGCTTTACCATAAAACCATTGGAAATAAGCCGTCTTTCCATGCTTGCCTCATGGTTCCCCAGAATATCCTCCCGCATATGCTTGCCGGCCGTTAAAGTCAGAGGGACAAGCGTAATATTTGAGTGCGCGTTTTGCCGGAAGAACCGCACCGATATGCCCAGATCCGGCTGGCCCTCTAAAACAGCAACCGATGCCTGTGAAAATCCCACCTTTTGCAATGCTTCCGATAGACGCATATACATAGTTTTACCCAAAGGATGACCGGAGCCATGCCCCACAAACAGTGTTGGCTTCCCCCCGTATTCATTATGGAGAATCTCTGCAAAACATGTAATCGCCTCCTCTGAATGCAGAAGAGGCTTACCAACCTCAATATTTTTCGTGTAAAAGGAAATTGCAGCAAGCAGCTTTTCATATTCAAAACCCGGCAGTAAATGTACCGGCTGAACAAAAATATTGTCTGATTCCCACTGTTCCAGCCCTGCCTGTACCGTTCGTGCAGAAAAGACCCGGCAGCCGGGAAACAGAAATCTCACCTCACCCTCTAAAACCGCCAGATCGCCAAAACCGACCAGCAGGATATCCCATCGCATTTTGTCTTTCATATATACATTCCTTCGTTTATATTGAATACGCTTTCCCGCCGCATCAACTTATTTGGCAGGTACAGTTTCAGCGGAAGCCGGTGTTGTTTGTGAATCCGTCCGATGAGCAGCTGCACCGCCATGCTTCCAATTTCAGCAATTGGCATGCCTACTGTTGTCAGCATGGGAGTAACATAGCTGGACAATTCAATATTGTCCATACTGATTATGGAAAGCTGCTCCGGGACCTTGATTCTCGCCTCCCTGAAACGGCGCAAGGCAGCAATAGCCGACACATCGGCTGCGCAAAAGACTGCGGTGGGCAATCCAGCTCCCGTGCGCAAAAGCAGATCCGCCCCCCGGTATCCCCCCTCGCCAGTGTGGGGAACATTGCAAACAAAACGCCGGTTGTCTTCCAGTCCGCATTTACAAATCATGTCACGATACGCCTGGTACCGTATTTCATCGTCTGTTTCACCAATATAGCCAATCCGCCGGTGACCATAGGACACAAGGTGTTCTATGGCCATTTGTGTCGCCTCATACCCATCGCAAATTACCTGATCCCACTCAGCATGAATTAAATTTCGTCCTACATAAACGATATTTTTGTAATGACACTCCAGGAATGCTGTTGCTGCCTCACTGAACCGTCCCAACACAATTGCGCCATCCACTTTTGCCGATTCAATTTTTTCAAGGGTAGGGATCATTTTAATATCAAAAACTGAATAAGAAAGCCGCACAGGATAGTTTCGTTCCATGGCCTGCTGCTCAATTACCTGCGCAAGCTGAGCAAAAAAGGGATTATCATCCAAAGTCTTGGCTCTCCCTAAAATGCAGGCAAAGGTTCCGGCCGGAGCTTGCTGCACTCCGTTTTTTCCCCTTTTCAAATTCCGTGCACTTTGGTTCGGCATATAACCGGTTTCCTTGATGACAGCCCATACCCGGTCCTGGGTTTCCTTGCGGGCGAAACTCCCGTCCGTTGAATTGATAATTCTGGAAACGGTGGACACAGAAACTCCGGCCCGCGCTGCAACTTCTTTTAATGTCATGCTGTTACCCTCCCCTCTTAACATATTATGGGAAGTAAATAGCACCTCCCATAATCGGATGGACGGGGCAAAGAGCGCCCCTTTCTCCTCACTTGCTCTGCATATTCGGATAACTCATATTATATCTATATGTTTAGTATGATATACAATTAAATATGAAAAAGCAAGATAAATCTTGTGTAACGTTTGCGCCAGTTTTTGCCATGATCTTGCGTTTTTCTTGTGTAACGATTGCGTAATTTACTCTGGATTTCCATCTTTAGAACAGGTAAAATGAGTCATATCATACATTTCCCATATATAAAGTAGGTGATTTCATGGAACAGGTAAATAAGATGCTTCGTACGGAATATTTAGAAACAGATTTTTTAATCATTGGCGGCGGCACCGCAGGGTGTTATGCTGCTTTGACATTCAGTGAACAAAGCTGCGGCCGCATACTGATTGCCGATAAGGCGGATATACGGCGCAGCGGCTGCCTGGCCGCGGGAGTCAACGCAATCAACGCATACATTGTTCCGGGAAAAACTCCTCAGGATTATGTGGATTACGCCCGTAACGATGCACAAGGGATTGTGCGCGGTGACTTACTTCTGACAATGGCTGAGAGACTGAACCGGACAGCACAAAAACTGGAAGGATTGGGACTTACGATTCTCAAGGATAAACAAGGCGGATATACCATACGCGGCAATCGAAATATTAAAATAAACGGAGAAAACATAAAACCGATTTTAGCCGATGCCGTGTCAAAGAAACCGGAAATTACAGTGATGAACCGCGTCAACGTGTTTGAGTATATTGTTAAGGATAATCGCATTCAGGGGGCCTATGCAATCAGCATAGATGAACCGGTGCTGTACGTCCTTACAGCCAAAGCAGTACTCTGCGCCACCGGCGGCGCGGCGGGCTTGTACCGCCCCAACCACCCCGGATTTTCCCGGCACAAAATGTGGTATCCTCCCTTCAATACCGGCGCCGGGTATGCCATGGGCATTCTGGCAGGTGCTGAGATGACCACTTTGGAAATGCGCTTTATCGCCCTGCGCTGCAAGGATACCATTGCACCTACAGGAACGCTGGCTCAGGGTGTTGGTGCAAAGCAGATCAATTCCCGGGGAGAGATTTATGAACAGAAATATGGATTGACCACCTCCCAGCGTCTCCATGGAACGGTGACAGAAAACCGTGAAGGCCGGGGTCCCTGCACCCTGCGCACCATTGGGATCACTGCAGAACAGGATGAGGATTTACAGAAGGCATATCTCAACATGGCGCCAAGCCAAACCCTAAGATGGCTGGAAAGCGGTGAAACACCCCGCGTCAAGAATGTGGAAATTGAAGGAACCGAACCATATATCGTGGGAGGACACACGGCCAGCGGCTATTGGGTGGATACCAATCGGGAAACCACCATAAAGGGTCTGTTTGCTGCCGGAGATGTGGCCGGAGGGTGCCCCCAAAAGTATGTGACCGGCGCGTTTGCAGAGGGGGAAATCGCAGCCAATGCAGCTATTTTCTACATAAGCCAAGGGGCGGAGCTGCCGGACGCAGGGCAAGTCCCTGAAAAAAAGCTCTGGCTGGAGCAATTTCTAAATAATGATAAAGCCAGTGTTACCACAGATGAATTGGAAGAAAAAATGCAGTCCGTCATGGATCAATACGCCGGAGGTATTGGCTCCGACTACCGTTTTTCTGAAGACTCCCTCCGCATTGCCGATAAAAAGATTCAGGAGATTCAAAGGCTGGCAAATGCTTTGGCTGCGTCGGATATGCAAGAACTTGTATACTTACTGGAGCTGCGTGAACGATTAATCCTCTGCCGGTCAGTGATCACCCACTTGGCGGCCCGCCGGGAAACCCGCTGGCACAGCTTTGCAGAGAACACCGATTACCCGGATATCAGTTCCGAAATGGAATGCTATGTCAATTCCAGGCTTGAGAACGGCAATTTAAAGATTCTCTTCCGGCCGCTTGTTGGGGAAGGAGAAGCATATGAGCATTGAAATAAGATCAAAGCAATGTATTGGATGCGGCAGGTGCCGAAGCATCTGTCCAGGCAGCCTGATTCGCTTACAACGGGGAAAGGCTGAAATTTTACGGCCGGAGCGTTGCTGGGGCTGCGCTTCCTGCCTCAAGGAATGTCCGGTACAGGCCATTGCGCTCTATTTAGGCGAGGACATCGGGGGACTGGGCGGCCGGTTTACTATCCGTCGAACCGGTACACAGCTGCACTGGACACTCACAAATCCGGATGGCAGCACAAAAACCCTAACGGTAGACAGCCGCAGCGCCAACAAATACTAAACGCCTTTACCTGTATTCAGTGACACAGGCAGGCGCAGAATTAATCCGTAAAAAACAGATTATATCAAGAGAGGAGAGATCCCCATGTCTCTGACACATTTAGATCAATTGGAAGCTGAGGCGATCTATATTTTTCGTGAGGTAGCCGCCGAGTGCGAACGTCCGGTGATGCTATACTCTATTGGAAAGGATTCGTCGGTAATGCTTCATCTGGCCCTGAAAGCTTTCTACCCGGAAAAGCCGCCTTTCCCTTTTCTGCATATTGACACCAGCTGGAAATTTCATGAAATGATTACATTTCGTGACCGTCGCGCAAAGGAGCTGGGCATCAACATGCTGGTCTACCGAAACGAAGAGGCCATCGCGCAAGGAATTAATCCCTTTGACCACGGCGCCGCATACACCGATATTATGAAGACGCAGGCGCTCAAAGACGCGCTTACCAAGTATCAGTTCACGGCAGCCTTTGGCGGCGGGCGGCGGGACGAGGAAAAATCCCGTGCAAAGGAGCGGATCTTTTCTTTCCGGAACGAATACCACGCATGGGATCCCAAAAATCAGCGTCCTGAGATGTGGAAATTATACAATACGCAGATTAATAAAGGGGAAAGCATGCGCGTCTTCCCTATTTCCAATTGGACAGAAAAGGATATCTGGCAATATATCCGAAGGGAAAATATCGACATCGTGCCCTTGTATTTTGCGAAGGAACGTCCTGTGGTTTATCGGGATGGAAACATCATCATGGCAGACGATGACCGGATGCGTTTAAGTCCAGGGGAAGTTCCGCAGCTCAAAAAAGTCCGCTTTCGCACACTGGGCTGCTACCCGCTCACCGGCGGAGTGGAATCCGAAGCAGATACACTGGATGCAGTAATCAAGGAGACACTGGCCTCGGCCACAAGTGAACGCACCAGCCGGGTCATTGATAAGGAGGCGGCCGGCAGCATGGAACGTCGGAAACGGGAGGGGTATTTTTAATGGGCAGTACAGAAAACGGACTTTTGAAATTTATTACCTGCGGCAGTGTGGACGACGGTAAATCCACCTTGATCGGACATATTCTATATGACTCAAAGCTGCTTTATGCGGATCAGGAACAGGCACTGATTCTGGATAGCCAGGTGGGAAGCAGGGGCGGCGCAATCGACTATTCTCTCCTGCTAGATGGTCTCATGGCTGAACGTGAACAGGGGATCACAATTGATGTTGCTTATCGTTACTTCACAACCAATGCCCGAAGCTTTATCGTAGCCGACACGCCGGGCCACGAAGAATATACCCGGAATATGGCGGTGGGTGCCTCTTTTGCGGAGCTTTCGGTCATTCTGGTAGATGCATCCCAGGGCGTGCTGGCGCAAACCCGCCGGCATACCAGGATCTGTTCTTTGATGGGGATACGCTTTTTCATTTTTGCCGTCAACAAAATGGATTTAATTTCCTATAGCAGGGAAAAATTCAACGAGATATCAGAAGATATCGTGACTCTGTGCGAGGAATTGTCACTGGAACATGTGGTTATCATCCCGGTTTCGGCCACAGAAGGAGACAATGTCACCAGACATTCTGAAAACATGCCGTGGTACCAGGGGGAAACACTGCTCTCCCATCTGGAAACAGTGGATATTTCCGGTGAACAGCCGGAAGCAGGCTTTTATATGCCAGTGCAGCGGGTTTGCCGTCCCGACCATAGCTTTCGAGGGTTTCAGGGGCAGATAGAGGCAGGCCGGGTATCAGTCGGCGATCAGCTGACCGCCTTGCCAAGCGGAGAACATGCTCTTGTAAAATCCATTTCCATTGCCGGGAAAAATGCGGCCGAATCGTCTGTGGGGCAGTCGGTCACCATTCAGCTTGACCGGGAAGTGGATGTGTCCCGGGGATGTGTGCTGGTTAAAGACGCCTGCCTCAAGCTGGAAAGGACCTTTGTTGCCACACTTCTATGGATGGATGAAGAAAATCTGATTCCCGGAAAGGAATATTTACTCAAACTGGGTACAAAGCTATGTCCGGCCGTTGTGACTGGCATCCAGCATAAAGTGGATATAAACAGCGGGGCACTGCTGCCCGCCGAATCAGTGGGTAAGAACGAAATACTGCGCTGTGAAATCTCATTGTCCGAGCCTATTGTATTGGATCAATTCAAACGGCATAAAAGCCTGGGCGAGTTGATATTAATCGACAGAGTGCGGCACTCTACGACCGCCTGCGGCGTCATTGAAGAGACAGACGAACAAAAACAAGAGGATGTCCTCCTGCAGGATGGAGAGAAAAAACTGTCCATTCGGCTGTTTGATAACTTTTATTACCATCCGGGCATTCATGCTGTGCTGCGTCATAGCCCTGATCCAGCGGTTTATAAAGTGGGAGATGCCCTTCCTTTAAAAACCGATCTGTTTGATTATCCTCTTGATTTTGACCTGCCCTATGCCCAGGAGTTCGCACATATTCGTCAGGGAGTTTTTGCCGGATTCGGCAGCCGTGATGAAAAGACGCCGCTGATCGATACCAACGGCATTCCGACAGAAGATGAACTGCCCCGGAATTTTGGAAAATACCGCCGTGTGCTGATTTGGGAGGATTCTTATGAAATTTAACACCAGGCTTTTACACGGAACATTTCCTCCTGATTTCCAGGGCGCAACACTTCCTCCTGTATATCAGGTATCAGCCTTTTCCCAGGAATCGGCCGAAAAACTGGAAAAGGTTTTTGCCAATACGGCCTCTGGATTTGCCTATACGCGTATATCCAACCCCACAATTTCAGCTTTTGAAAAGAGAATTGCAGTTTTAGAAGGCGGCCTGGATGCGGTCTCCTGTTCCTCCGGTATGGCGGCTGTCAGCATGGCGCTTTTAAATATTTTAAAAGCAGGAGATGAAATTATAGCAGGAAGCGGTCTGTTTGGCGGAACTCTGGATCTTCTCTCTGACCTGGAGGCTTTCGGAATCACTACACGTTTTGTTCAGAATGTGACGGCAGAGGAAATTGAAAGCGCCATTACCCCACACACCCGCGCAGTCTTTGCGGAACTGATCGGAAATCCAAAGCTGGATGTGGTAGATATCCGGGCAGTTGCCGATGTTACTGAAAGCCATGGAATACCGCTGATCATCGACAGCACTACCGCCAGCCCTGCTCTCATCCGGCCTCTTGATCACGGAGCACAGATTGTGGTGCACTCCTCTTCCAAATACATCAATGGCAGCGGCGACGCCATTTCCGGAGTTATAGTAGACAGCGGCAGATTCACCTGGGATTTTGATAAATTTCCGATGCTTGCAAAATACAGGAAGTTTGCCGGTTTTGCCTATACGGCCCGGTTAAGGCAGGATATCTGGCGTAACTTCGGCTCCTGTCTGGCTCCGCAAAACGCATATTTAAACTGTATCGGGCTGGAAACCCTGGGACTGCGTATGGAGCGGCTTTGCCAAAACGCGCTGAAACTTGCAGAATTTCTGGAAAACTCACCTGGAGTCCATGTGAATTATCCCGGCTTAAAGAGCAGCAATTATAAGCCGCTCATCGACAGCCAGATGGAAGGCGGCGCAGGCGGGGCCATTCTGACGCTCCGTGCAGGGTCAAAAGAAAACGCGTTTATTTTGATTAATGCGCTGAAATACGTTCGCATCGCAACCAACATCGGGGATGTACGCACTCTGGTGATTCATCCCGCCTCCACCATTTACAATCATGCAAGCGAAGAGACAAAACAAAACGCGGGCGTATATGACGACCTGATCCGTGTCAGCGTTGGGCTGGAAGATATTGAAGATTTAAAAGAAGACTTTGCACAGGCAATTTCAAAAATATAGGAAAGCGGGGATCATTATGGCGGTTAACTACAAAGAATTGAAAAACGGCGGATTTATGCGTCAGGTACAGAAAAACCATTTCTCCTTGCGGCTGAAGGTAGTTGGCGGCAATCTGGCCGCTGAACAGCTGGCCGTGATTGCCGAAATCAGCCAGAAATACGGCGACGGCCATGTCCATCTTACTTCCCGTCAAGGCATAGAGATTCCTTTTATTAAGCTGGAGGATGTGGATGCAGTCAAAGCGGAACTGGAAGACGGCGGCGTGAACACCGGCGTCTGCGGTCCCCGGGTTCGAACCGTCACCGCCTGCCAGGGCAACGCCATTTGCCCCTCCGGCTGCATTGATACTTATCCCCTTGCGGTAGAAATTTCCGACCGCTATTTTGGACGGGAACTGCCTCATAAATTCAAATTTGGGGTGACCGGCTGCATGAACAACTGCCTCAAGGCAGAGGAAAATGATCTGGGCATAAAGGGCGGCTATACAGTGGAATGGATTCAAGAGGCCTGCACCTTATGCGGTGTATGCACCAAAGCCTGCCGGGATGGTGCTCTCACCCAGACAGACGGCAAAATTCTCATGGATCGCGATAAATGCAGCAACTGCGGCCGCTGCGCCAAATCCTGCCCCTTTGACGCCTGGAAAAGCGAACCGGGATATCTGATCTCCTTCGGGGGGACCTTCGGCAACTTAATTGCCAAAGGACAACAATTTTTGCCCATCATCCGCGACAAAGAAACCTTATTTCGTGTAACCGATGCGGCACTTGATTATTTCAACAGGAATGCAAAACCCAGCGAGCGGTTCCGGGTCGCCATTGAACGCACCGGCTGGGATGAATTCAAACGCGAAATGGAGGTTGCTTACTATGGCTGATTTTAATATAAATGAAACACTGGATATCACAGACGTGGTCTGTCCGGTCACCTTTGTCAAAGTAAAAGTGGCACTTGAGGAGTTAGATGAAGGACAAATCCTGTCCATTCGTTTAAACGACGGCGAACCGGTACAAAATGTTCCCCGCAGTGTAAAGGACGAGGGACATCAAATTCTGCGCTTAACAGAGAATGAAGACGGAACCTATAACCTGATCGTGCGAAAGGCCGGAGAATAGCAGATTTAAAATCTGTAAGATAAATGTCAGCAATTATCTTCCCTTTTAGCACATCAATTAAATGACGGAGGAATCGAAATGATACTAACTGTAGCAGGAAATAAAAAAGAATACGCTGACGGCCTGACCGTAGCGCAGCTGATAGAAATAGAGCAGATAGAAACACCCCAATATGCCACTGTATCTGTTGACGATGAGTTTATTTCCGGAGATGCTTTCGGCGAAACACAGCTGCACGACGGTGCCAGCGTGGAGTTTTTATACTTTATGGGCGGAGGGCAGTGATATGGCATTTACCAATGAGCAGTTGGAACGGTATTCCCGGCACATCCTTCTTTCCGAGGTAGGTGTAAAGGGACAGAAAAAGCTTCTGGATGCCAGGGTACTGATCATCGGAGCCGGCGGACTGGGCGCTCCCTGTGCGCTGTACCTGGCCGCTGCGGGTGTAGGAACCATCGGGGTAGCCGATGCTGACGAAGTGGATCTTTCCAACCTCCAGCGTCAGGTCATTCACAGCACGCCCGACGTGGGCAAAGCCAAGGTGGAATCAGCCAAAGAAAGCATCGAGGCCATCAACCCTGACGTGACTGTCAAAACCTACCGTACTTTTGTGACGGCAGACAATATTATGGATCTGATTGCCGATTATGATTTTATCATTGATGGTACCGATAATTTCCCGGCAAAGTTCCTGATTAATGATGCCTGTGTACTGGCGAAGAAGTCTTTTTCTCATGCCGGCATTATCCGGTTCAAAGGGCAGCTGATGACTTATGTACCGGGGCAGGGCCCCTGCTATCGCTGCGTTTTTAAGGATCCGCCTCCGCCGGATGCAGTTCCAACCTGCAAACAGGCCGGTGTGATCGGTGCCATGGGCGGAGTCATCGGCTCCCTTCAGGCAATGGAGGCGATCAAATATATCATCGGTAAGGGGGAACTCCTGACCGGCTCACTCCTGACCTATGACGCATTAACCATGACATTTCGTAAAGTCAAACTTCCAAAGCCCTCAGACTGCCAGGTATGCGGAGAATCCCCCTCTATTTTGGCTCCCTTTGATTATGAACAGGCGGTGTGTGATTTAAAATGAAGCTTACAATAAAAGAAACTGATATTAAATTAATTGTGGAACACGCCAGGGAAGGCCTTCCCAACGAAGTCTGCGGATTGATCGCAGGTACTGTGGAGGGCCACAGTAAGACGGTTCAAAAGGTCTATCTGCTTTCCAATCCCGACCAAAGCCCGGAGCATTTCTCCATTGACCCCAAAGAGCATCTCTCCGCAATCAAGGATATGCGGGGGAACGGCTGGTCACCCCTTGGGAATTTCCATTCTCACCCATCTACTCCTGCCAGACCCTCACAAGAGGATATCCGGCTGGCCTATGATCCTTTTGCAAGCTATTTGATCCTCTCCCTGGCAGAAGATACACCTGTGTTAAAAGCATTCGGCATTACCGGAGATGTGGTGGAACAACAGGAAATAGTGGTCATATCTTAATGAAGAGCGTGCTGTCTGCAGACAGCACGCTCCTTCTATACTTTTACGATTCTCCGAATACAGCCCTATAATCCGCCTGGAACTTGGCGATCTGCTCCTCATCCAGTTCCAAAATATCACTGTTATCCATAGAAGTATTGGAATCTTCAATTAAAATCATTTTAGTATCCTTTTGGGTAATGGTGTTATGCCACAAGGTTGCCGGAATGTTATATACCTTATCAGGCTGCATGTGAACCGTGGCAAATTCCAGGCCTTTTTCTGATTCATTGGCATAAACAAGGGTGCACGATCCTTCCACAAGCACAAAGAGTTCGTCTGTTTTGTTGTGCCTCTCCAGGCAGTCAATTCCTGACACATCATTGGCGGGTTTCCAGTTTTTGATGCCAACGGTCCATTTTTCATTCTCAAATACTCTCTGCATTCCTTCGCCCGCAAACTCGTAAACGGCAATATTCATGATTTTATCCTCCCATTAACCCAGTATATTTCTGCAGGCTTTTACTACATGTCCGGCGGTAAGTCCATAAGCCTCAAACAGTTCTTCCGGCTTTCCGGATTTTCCAAACTTATCCTGTATTCCCAATGACGCAAATTTAGCGCCCATATGCCCGGCCAGGACTTCTGCCACCGCTGACCCAAGCCCGCCGATCACAGAATGTTCCTCTATGGTCACAATGCCTTTGCAGATATCATTCATTTTTAAAATGATGTCTTTATCAATCGGTTTGATGGTATGCATATTCACAACTGCTGCATGAATGCCTTCCTTCTCAAGCTCTTCGGCTGCCTTTAATGCCTCAGGGATCATCAGGCCGCAGGATATGATGCAGACATCATTCCCTTCTTTCATCACATTGGCCTTTCCCGGTATAAACGGCGTCTCTGCAGTTGTAATATCCTTGCAGACCGGTCTTGCCACCCGGATGTATACCGGTCCGTTTATTTCAGCCGCAGCCATCACGGCTTTCTCCGTTTCCGCCGGATCACAGGGCACAAAGATGGTCATATGAGGCATTTCCCTCATAAGGGCAATGTCTTCAAAAGACTGGTGGCTTCCGCCGTCTTCTCCTACGGAAAGGCCGGAATGGGAAAAACCGAACTTCACATTTGCATTGGTATAGCAGATGGAATTACGGATCTGCTCATAGGCCCGTCCTGCCCCAAATAATGCGAAAGTACTGGCAAAGGGTATGTATCCGGTGTTTGCAAAACCTGCTGCAGCACACATCATATTTGCCTCTGCAATTCCCATGTTATAGAAACGCTCCGGATACTTTTCCTGAAACATACAGGTCTGGGTGGCATGTGCCAAATCTGCATCCAGCACCACTACCTTCTCATTCTCCGCACCTAACTTTACAAGAGATTCTCCATAAGCAACTCTCAGTGATTTCCCCATTACTCTACCTCCTGCTCTTTCATTGCCTGGGCAAATTCTTCCCCATTCATCGGTCTTCCGTGCCAGCCGGACTGGTCTTCCATAAAGGAAACCCCTTTTCCCTTTATGGTATTACAGCAGATAAACTTCGGTTTCCCTCTTACCGGCGCCTTTAAGGCTGCTGTTATGGCAGAAATATCGTGTCCATCCACTTCAAAGCATTCAAATCCGAAAGCTTCATATTTTTTCACAATGTCTCCCAGGCTCATGACTTCTGCATTGCAGCCATCAATCTGCAGCTTGTTATAATCCAGCAGAAACGTAAGATTATCAAGCTTATAATGAGCCGCAGCCATGGCTGCCTCCCATACAAGCCCTTCCTGGCACTCTCCATCCCCAAGGACTGCATATACGCGATAGGATTCGCCTCCATGTTTGGCAGCCAGGGCCAGGCCCATTGCCAGAGATGCCCCCTGGCCCAAAGAACCGGTGTTCATATCAACTCCCGGAGTCTTTGTACAATCCGGATGTCCCTGCAAGTGGCTGTCAATCTGTCTTAATCCGGCCAAATCCTCCTTGGGGAAATATCCCAAATCCGCCAGTACCGCATACAATGCAGGACATGCATGGCCTTTGCTCAGGACCAGACGATCCCTGTCCGGTTTTTCCGGATCCTTTGGATCCACATTCATCACTTCATAATAAAGTGCCATCAGCATCTCAACACAGGATAAGGATCCTCCCGGATGCCCGGACTGACAG
This sequence comes from Lacrimispora indolis DSM 755, assembly GCF_000526995.1. NCBI lineage: Bacteria > Bacillati > Bacillota > Clostridia > Lachnospirales > Lachnospiraceae > Lacrimispora > Lacrimispora indolis. The sequence continues at coordinate 1,812,482 of NZ_AZUI01000001.1, forward strand.
GCAAATAACATTTTAAGAATTTCGGCCCGCAGTTCTTTTGCTTTCTTACTGTACTGCATTTGTTTTCCTCCTTATTATATAACTCAGCCTTTTACGGCTCCTGCTGTTAACCCTTCCACTAACCGCTTCTGTGCAAAAAAGAACATGATGCATACCGGAATAATGGTTATGATGCCTCCTGCTGTCAGCAAATCCCACTGAACCCCTAATTGCCCGATCAGACTTTTTAAGGCCACCGGAATGGTACGCGTCTCTGTATTGGTAAACATCACTGCAAATGTGTATTCATTCCATGATGTCATAAAAATATAAACCCCTGTGGCCACCAGGCAAGGTCCCAGTATGGGAAGAATGATCTTCACAAAGGCAATGCCCCGGTTGCAGCCATCTACCAGAGCCGCTTCTTCCAGAGACATGGGAAGGTCATTTAAGAACCCTAACAGCAGCCATACGGAAAATGGTATGGTAAAGGTGGTATAAGATAATACAAGGGAAGCAGGCGTGAACAACAGCCCCATCTTCCGCATAATGGAATACAGCGGAATCAGCAGCAATACCGTAGGAAACATATTGTTGCAGAGGAATGTGCACATGAGAAGCTTTCTGCCGGCAAACTGGTATCTGGAAAAGGCATAGGCGGCAAGTGTGGATGCAGTTAAGGATACAAGAGTCGTTGCTGCTGCCACCACAAAGCTGTTCTTTATTGCTGCCAGGAAATTAACCGTAGTGGTAAAAAGCTTCCGGTAGGATTCAAGGGTGATGGATTTCGGTAAGTAGGTAACTACCATGCCGTACAGTTCATCCTGGGGTTTCAAGGATGTGACAAGTGTCCAATAAAACGGGAACAAAATAAAGATAAGCATTGCAGTCAGCGGCAGATACACACATAAAATCCGTTTGATATCAGGTTGTTTCTTCATCCTTTACTCCTCTCCTTTAAAGTTCATTTTTAAGTACGGGATTGCAGCAAACAAAAGCAATACTGCCAGTAATAACGCCATTGCAGAAGCATAGCCCAGATTCAGTGCATTTCCCTTGCTGAATATATAAACGCTGAGCGTCTGGGTGGAATAGGCCGGCCCGCCTTCCGTCATGTTAAAAATTACATCCACTGAATTAGCAACCCAGATGACACGAAGCAGTGCCGTAACAAAAATCGTATTCTTAATGGATGGAATGGTTATATAAAAAAGTTTCTGCCACGCCGCTGCTCCGTCTATGCTGGAAGCTTCATATATTTCCGAGGATACGCCCTGCAGGGCTGCCAGAAGCATAAGCGCAAAAAACGGTATTCCCTGCCAGATGATGGTCACAATGACACTGGGAAATGCGGTCGGCACCTGGGACAGAAAAGGTATCTTATCTGAAATAACATGAAGCTTTAAAAGCAGATCATTCAGAACACCAAAGTTGCCGTCATAAATCCATCTCCACATCAACCCGATCAATACTCCGGGCGTAACCCAGGGTATCATACTGACCGCTCTCACCATTCCCCTTCCGAAAAACTCCTGATTTAAGAGGAGGGCCAGAATGAATCCGAACAAAAACTGAAAGCCAACTCCGCATACCACCCATAAAATGGTTCGAACAAGAGCCCCCCAGAACAGCGGGTCTTTAAAAGCAGAGACATAATTGGTCAGCCCATGAAACGCAATCTCTTTCGGTCTTCGAAGATCATAGTTCTGAAAGCTCATAAGAATTGCATTCATAACCGGTATAAACACCACACACAAAATGATAATCACTGCCGGAGCCACCAGTACATACGGCCATATGGTCCGTTTTTTAACCATCGATAGTTCTCCCTCCCAACCGGAAGGGGCCGCCTTTTTTGCAGCCCCCTCACCTTTTGATTCCTTATTGATATAATCCGGCCTGTAAAGCCTTCATGCACTCCTCGGCAGAAATTCCGCCGGTCAGTGCCTGAGAAACGGTATTGGGCCACAGCGTGGAAATCCATTCTGTAGTTGTATCAAGGATCGGAATGATACCTGCAAACTTCTGGCCATCAATGGAGGCTTTCATAAAGCGGTTGTTCTGGAAAAAGTCAGTCTCCTGGACGCTCTTACTTACCGGAACATTTCCAGTTCCCTCACACCACATTTTCTGGCCTTCTCCTGCTGCCAGATAGGATACCCACTCAAAGGCTGCCTCTTTGTTTTCACAGGATTCAAATATAACTGTTTCCGTATCTCCCATTGATGTCCATTGCCCCTTACCTGCCGGGAACGCGAATGCAGATACATCATCTCCCAGAAGCTTTTCCATATCCTTGCTGGATCCTGTATGGTGAATGGTCATGGCCGTCAGCCCTGACTGGAAATTGGCAATGATCTCACTGAATCCGTCACTGGTGGCTGTGGGAGGCACATAGCCTTTATTATAAATATCAATGAAATCCTGCATGCCCTGTATTGCCTCAGGTGTTGTTAAGTCCTCAAAGGTGCCGCCCCGTCCATATACAAAGCTGCCCCATGGCTCCTGACCGCCTTTTGCGCCTCTCATGCCAAAGCCGTATACATCTGTCTTTCCATCCCCATTGGTATCCATGGTGCACTTTTCTATGGCCTGTAAGAATTCTTCATAAGTCTTGGGTACCTCTATCCCTGCCTGTTTAAAGATGGAGGGCCTGTAATATACATACAGAACCTGGATGTTCCATGGCATTACATAGATACGCTCCATGTCTCCGGCCTTTTTCATAATTTCATAAATGTTATCATCAATTTCAGCCTTTTTGTCCCACACATTGATCATTGGTGTTAAGTCAGCCAGCAGATCGTTGTTTACAAATAACGGCGTGGAGGTAAGCTTCCATGTGGCACAGTCAATATCTCCGCCTCCCATCTTAGCGTTAAACAGATTCTCTGAATATGCGCCCCCATCCCACGGGCTTTCTTCTCCCACAACGGTAATTCCCTTACCGTTTTCCTCATTAAACTTTTTGATAATATCCTGCATGAGCTGGGAATAATCCGTATTATCGGCCCAATAGCGAAATTTTATGGTACATGGTTTTATATCCCCGGAAGGAGCCTGTCCTTCCTTTGCAGATGTGGTCTGTGTACCTGCTGCCGTGGTTTGTTCACCAGCTGCTGTGGTCTGTGTACCTGCCGCCGTGGCCTCTTTGCTGCCTGAAGAACAGCCTGCCATCGCTCCCCCGGCCATAAGAACTGCCAGAACCACTGCCATTGTTTTCTTTCCAATCAATCCTTTTTTCATTTTTTCCCTTCCCTTTCCCTTACATCATTTAGTGTTTCCCACACATGCCGCTCGGCAAGAAATTTAGCTTCCATATAATTGCCGTCGGCAATTGCTTTATAAATACCTTTATGGCTTCGTTTTGCCCGTTTGAAGCTCTCAAGGTCATTATGGGTTTCTACGTGGCTCCGCCGGATGGATTCATTGATTATTGGGACCACCCGAATGAGTACTTCATTATGGGTGCATTCTGCTACAGCCGTATGGAACTGAACATCCATCTCTGCCGTAGCGGTGCTGTTGATCTGAATCTGGTCCATCTCCGCTACCAGTCTCTCAAGATTCTTAATATCCTGAGGCGTGGCCCTTTGTACCGCCAGTCCCGCAATCTGAGGTTCAATTAACATCCGGGTTTCAAACAGATTCTGAATAAGATACTTCTGATCCGTAAAATGCAGCCCAAGGGGATCCTCCCCGATCCCTGTTCCAGCACTGACAAAGGTTCCGCTCCCCTGGCGGATGACAACTACATTTTCAGCCCTTAAATACTTCATGGCTTCTCTCAAGGTAGAACGGCTGACTCCAAAAACCTCTGTCAGTTCCTTCTCCGTAGGCAGCCGGTCACCCGGCTTCATCTCCCTTTGGATAATCATGGTTTTTACCTTTTGAGCCGTAGCCATTGGAAGAACATCCACATTCTGCATCTTATCCATGTTCCTTCTCATATCTCCTCCTCTCCGCAAATCAGCTTGTATAAATTGTATACAAATAAATCTTTTTACTGTTTCCATTTAGTTATTTTTCCATTTCATCTGTCCTAATACTAGCATAACATATGATGTATGTAAATAGTATTTTTATGTTTATTTGAATTATTATTATAAAACCACAATTTATACTCAAAAATTTTATGCATATATCACAAATATTAGAAACAATTCATCATACCTTTCACACACTTATCATACCAATTGGTATGTTGTTTTTAATTTTGTACGTAAATAATTTAAAGAAAAGCTGCCATAAATCTTAAAACTCAGACGTCTGTTTACAATATAATTCTCTCATGATAAAATGTAATCAACGATATTCCTGCTCTTAACCTAAGATATGATGGGGGGATTACATGACCGAAGAAAACAAGGAGCCAAAACCACGGCGTATACAAAAAACAGATTTAAAAACACAGGTAGAAACAGAGCTGCTGCATTTTATCAAGCAGATGGATCTATCGGTAAATAACAAGCTGCCCCGGGAAGAAGAACTGTCCAGAATGCTGGGGGTCAGCCGCATCACGCTTCGAAGCGTCCTGGACGACTTATCAGCCAAGGGAATGATATTCCGCAGGCATGGTAAGGGGACTTTCATCAATAACAGCTTTTTTGAAATGAAAGCCAGCTTTAACCCTGTCATGCATTTTGTGGACATGATAACCAGCAGCGGCTATAAGCCCAGGGTGGAAATGATCCACCATGATATCATCAAGGCGGACAGGGATGTTGCCGCTCATCTTGAAATGGCAGAAGGCGGCCTGGTTCTTATTTGTGACAAGATCTTCTACGCAGATAAACAGATATGCGCCGTCACAAGGGATTACATCCCCTTCTCCTATCTTAACGGAGTGAATATGGCGGAGCTGGACAATTTCGTTGAATCCGTTTTTTACTTCATGTACAAGGCCACCGGAAAAAAACTGGAGTGGGATAAGGTAGAACTGAATGCTGTTTACAGCAAGGAGGTAGAACTGTTAAACGGATTGCTGGAACGCTCTCACATCCCTCCTAAGGCATTTCTCCTTCTGAAAGCCATGAACTATGACGAGGATGGCACCGCTGCCGTTTACACCTGGGAGTACGTGGATACTACCATACTAAAATACAGCCAGATACGAAAAAGGCTTCTCCACTACGAAGAAATTTAAAAATTACGGCACATAAAAGAGCCTGCATTGCAGGCTCCCGCGCCGGAGCTGACATTAAAAGCGTCCCGGAACGAAGGCTCTAAAAGCTTTCGTTCCGGGACGCTTTGTTTTTTCTATATAAGGGATTCCATAATTCCAGATCTTTTTGTTACCCCCTATTTATGGCTGCCATTTGGCATAACCATAGATCATGATGAAAATGCTCACAACAAGCAGCACATTTCCTGTAATGATATATGGCCCTTTTTCAGCCAGACAGGCCATGAATGATCCTATCCCCATAATGACGGTTCCCACCAGGGCGCTTAATTTATATCTGTCCATATCAATCCCTCCTTTTACGCTTCTTCAGCCAGTTTTCCTGCCGCCTGCCTGCTGGTCACGGCCATCAATGCCGTGTAAATGACAGCTCCCAGAATAATACCGTTCAGTGACGGAAGTCCAAAGGGAATTATGTATACTGCTGCGATGCAGACACCCCAGGTGACCCAGGGAATGGGAGTCCATTTCCGGAAGGAAGCCTTGTCATATTCCAGGTAATTGCCTTTGTGAACCAGGAAATAGTCGGAAAGTATGATGCCGGACAATGGGGGAACCACTGTTCCAAGGATATTTAAGAAACTGAACAGGAAACCGATTTCATATGGCCTTGTAAGGGTTGCAAGAGCGGACAGGGCCAAAAGGATCCCCAGCATCTTCTTTCTTTCCATCTTAAACGCATTGGATAAGTTTAAGGAGGTGGAATAAAGGTTCGCCGCATTGGTTGTAAAAATGTTTGTGGTCATGAGGATCAGGCTGGGAATAACCAGGCCAAAGCTTAAAAGAATGACAGTTAAGTCGCTGTTCTGCATGGCAATGGCCGCAATCGCTCCACAGACGATCATGAGGATGTTGCCTCCAAGAAGGCCGGTAAGAGTGGCGGATACGGCTGTTTTCGTATCCTTTGCATAGCGCATGATATCTGCAATGCAGGTAGCGGTGGAAAGCACCCAGGTACCAATTACTGCCGTAATTCCGGAATACAGGGATATGCTTCCGCTTGGAATGTAGGAAAACAGGGCCTCAGCGCCGCCAATGACGCCCAGTGAGCGGATGGCTGTTGCAATGGACAAGAATACGATTGCAGGGATAGCAATATAGCCCAGAATAGCGATTGCCTGTATGCCGAACATTGCAAAGATCCCCATGACAATGGCGCTGGCTGCCATACAGATCCCTTCTCCCACCCAGCCAAAATGGAATACCTGGGCCACAAAATGTCCGTAGGTAGCCGCCTGAATGGTATACCAGCCAAAGTTTACGATAGGTACGAAAATCGACGCCGCCTTGGAGCCGCTGGAACCAAAGCTGTAGCGGGTGAGGAGGGCAAAGGTAAGCCCTGTCTTACAGGCAATGATGCTGATCAGCACAGCAATGATGCTCAAGAAAATATTTCCGCCCAGGGTTGCAATGATAATCCCTTTAAAATCCAGACCGGCTGCAAGTCCCCCTCCTGCCATCATGCTGGTGATAACAAAGACAAACCCGGTCCAAATAATCGTAAGACTGAAATAGCTTTTCCGCTGGCTTAACGGCACGGCACTGCGGGAATACTCCGTATCCGTCTGTTGACTCTGATTTTTCTGTTCCATCTCGAAACCCTCCTGACGATTCATTCAATTCATTAATTGTTCCAATACCCCTTGTGGACCTCTGCAATCTCTTCTACCAGCTCTGGAAAAGGTCCCACAACTTCAATCTTTTTCTGTCCCCTTGCAAAAACTTCACGGCAGGGCAGATCAAAAGTAGGATTTTGAGGATCCCCACCTGTATGGGCCAGCAGATCTTTTTCAGACATGCCGTACACCACCCGTCCGATGCCTGCCCAGTAAATAGCCCCCGCACACATGGCGCATGGCTCTGCGGTGGTATAAAGAGTACATTCTGCCAAAAAATCCTTGGAATATAATTGGGATGCTCTCTCAGCTACCTGTGTTTCCGCATGGCCGGTACATTTCCCTTCGGTGATCTCAATGTTGGGCTGCTCCAGAAGAATGCTTCCATCTTTTCCAGCAAGGAGTGCACCAAAAGGCGTGTTGCCCGCCTCTCTTGACTGGCGGGAAATTTCTGCGCACCGCTTCAGGTTTTTCTTATCAATTTCGTAGTCCATATCAGACCTCCTATCATATAAGGTATTACCTCTTATCTATCTTACGATAATAATTTAACATATTCTGGAAGTGTTGTAAATAACCAATATGCTTAATAACTCAGAAAAATATTGTGCATATCATCTAAATCACAATGGCATTGATGCTTTTTTAACCTGACATAAAAATAAATCCCGCACTCGAAATAAGTAAGGGATTTATTGCAAGACAATCTTATAGGAAGAGCCTAACGGTCCATCAGCTTGCAGACCGCCACGCCTACAATGGTCGACACAAGAGTGGCAATAAGCGCTGGGCCCACCACTGCCATTGGGTTTAGGCTGCCGTACTGGCTCCTGTAGGCAATCATATTAACAGGTATTAACTGCAGGGAAGAAATATTAATGATGAGAAAGGTGCACATCTCATTATTTGCAGTTCCCTCGGGAACCGGTTTAACCGAATATCTTTCAGGAACCTCCCCCTTTCTCCTCTCCTCTTCCAGCTCCTTTAAGGCCTCCATAGCCTTAAGCCCAGCCGGCGTTGCCGCCCAGCCAAGCCCAAGGATATTGGCGATGATATTGGTAGAAATATATTCAAACGCTCCATGGTCTCTGGGAATCTTTGGAAACAGAAAGCGGAGTATGGGGCCCATTTTATGCGACATCCGTTCGATCAGCCCGGATTTCCGCCCAATCTCCATGATTCCGCTCCAAAAGGACATGATCCCCAGCATGGTAATGCACAGCATAACAGCTTCCTTTGCAGAGGTCAGCGCTCCTTCTGTCACCCCGTTTAAATTCCCATGAAAAGCTCCCCAAAGGACTCCCACCAGCATCATAAAGGCCCATAAATAATTCAGCATTCCTCTTTCCTCTTCTTAATATCTTTCAATTCCTTCTTAATCCATCTTATTCCCCCCGAGATGACCTTATGAGTTTTCCCTGGTGCAAATTCAGAGTAAAATAAAGCCTCCTTCTTCAGAATTATAATCAGGGAGCATTTACATCAAAACAAAAAATACCGCAAAGCAGCTGATATTCCGTTGCTTTGCGGTATCATATTCATTCCGATCTTCTATTTACATTTCCCGGTTGTTGACACACCCAGGTCTTTCCTTTAATCAGTTACGCCTTGTCCCTGTCGTTTGTCAGATTCAGTTTATCCAGCACAAAGAACATGAGGCCCATGAGCATTCCCACCACACATGCAAGAACCATACCTGACAGCTGAATACTTCCAAACTTTACGGCAACACCGGAAAGGCCTGTTACAAAAATGACTGAAGTCATGGCCATATTTCTGGACTTTCCATAATCTACCTGTGCATCAACCAGAATCCGAATGCCTGAGGCTCCGATCATACCATACAGTAAGAATGAAATTCCGCCGATTACCGGACCTGGAATTGTGTTGATCAGTGTAGTCATCTTTCCGATAAAAGAGCAGACAACGGAGAGGACCGCCGCTCCTCCGATCACATAGATGCTGTATACCTTTGTCATTGCCATAACGCCGATATTTTCCCCATATGTGGTGGTAGGCACGGAACCCACAAGTCCGGAAAGTGTGGTTGATATATAATCTCCCAGCAAGGAGCGGTGAAGCCCGGGATCCTTGATTAAATCTCTCCCCACGATTTTACTGGTTACAATCTGGTGACCGATATGCTCCGACGTAACCACCAGAAGCACCGGAAGAATAATGACAATTGCTTCCCATTTGAACTTTGGCGCTGTAAAATTAGGAAGGGACAGCCATGCAGCGGTGCTGACCTCACTAAAGTTTACAATGCCGCATAAAAGCGCTGCCACATATCCTACTATAATCGCAATCAGAATGGGAATAACGGACAGGAATTTCTTGAATACCACAGAGCCAAGCACTGCGGTCAGCAGAGTTACCAGAAAAACAATGACATTCTTCATATCAATCATTTCATCCTTCAGACCTGCATTGGATGCCGCTGTTCCCGCCAGTTCCAGGCCAATCAGGGCCACAACCGGTCCCATAGCCGCCGGAGGAAGAACAATATCAATCCAGTCCGAACCGAATTTATAAATAATTATTGCCAGAATACATCCGCCGATTCCCACGGCAACGAACCCGCCCAGGGCATAATTATAGCCCCATTTGCTGATAACAATTCCTGCCGGTGCCAGGAATGCAAAACTGGAGCCAAGGTATGCCGGTGCTTTTCCCTTTGTTATGAAAATAAAAAATAATGTTCCAATTCCATTCATGAACAGTACAACTGCCGGGTTGATTCCAAATATAAAAGGAACCAGGACTGACGCCCCGAACATTGCGAACATATGCTGAATGCTTAAAGGCACCAACATATTAAATGGCACTTTTTCTTCCACCTGAATGATTTTCTTGCTTTCCATACAGCTCTCCATTTCTCTCTAGTTTTCTAAAAAATTTTTATCTTTCCCATTATAGCATTCCCTTAATTTTCATGCAACAACATAAAAAATGACTTTTTCTGGTAAATTTATACAGCTGATTCACTTCACCTTGTTAAACAGTCTTATCTGCCGGTTCGCCGGAAAAAAGGACTGCAGCTCCGGTTTCTTCAAACCTGCAGCCTTGCAGTCCCTTTTAGCAAAATCTAACCAACCAGATCTTTTATGACCTCTTCCACCGTTTCCATCCGTTCTGCCCGGTATGCATTGCTTCCGCAGAACACCAGACCTTCGTCAGTCCGGCCTTCCGCAGAGTTTACCAAAGCCTCAGTTATACAGTAAGGAATTGTAGTTCTGTCGCACTTTTCCAGACATTGGTAGCAATGCTTTAAACGGAAGGGATTATTTCCCACGCCTTTTAGAAAAGGATTCATGATGGCCCTTCCCGGCATTCCTACCGGACTTTTGGTAATGACGATATCTTCTTTCCTGGCCTGAAGATAAGCCTGCTTAAATTCTTCCGGCGCATCGCATTCCACAGTAGTCACAAACCTGGTAGCCACCTGGACTCCGTCGGCTCCCAGGGAAAGCTGGTGCATGACATCTTCATGAGAGTAAATTCCGCCTGCGGTCACCACGGGAATCACCTTATTATACTTATCCCCGTATTCTTTTACAAGCCGGATGATGCCTCTCACCTCTTCATCGTAATCAGCCTGCTTATAGGTGTGGTCCACATCGTCCGTATCCACCCCAAGGTTTTCCAGTTCCTCTCTGGAAAATCCCAGGTGACCTCCTGCCAAAGGTCCTTCCACTACTACAAGATCAGGCGCCCGATGGTATTTCCTATCCCACAGTTTGCAGATGACCATAGCAGATTTTACCGTTGATACAATGGGAGCAATCTTGGTCTTTAACACGATCCCTGCTTCTTCTGCAGCCTCTGCCACATATTCCGGCAGGCTGACTGGAAGCCCGGCTCCTGATATGATTAAATCCGCTCCGGCCTTTACCGCCTTTTTCACATAACTGGCATAGTTTTTCGTCGCAACCATGATGTTAAAGCCTATGATGCCTTCCGGCGCGATTTCCCTTGCCTTTTTCATTTCCTGTCCAATGGCCCGTAAATTTGCTTCCAGAGGATTCTGCTTAAAATCCGGCTCCCGAAAGCCGATCTGTGCCGTAGAAATAATACCGATCCCTCCGGCCTTTGCCACTGCTCCGGCTAAGGAGGAAAGGCTGATCCCAACTCCCATGCCGCCCTGGATCACCGGATGCTTTGCTGACAGGTCTCCTATTACCAAAGGTTTTAATGTTCCCATTACATTCTCCTAAATCTTTCATATCTTTGATTTGCTAGTTCTTCCTTTGTCATGGCAAGGTAAGTGGCAAAAAATTCTTCCATGGCCTTATCCATTTCTTCCGCAATTGCGGAAAGATTATCCCCATTGGCCGGCTCTTCCTCCTGAATCACCCGCTCTATGAGACCTAAATCCATTAAATCCCTGGCCGTGATCTTCATGACCCTGGCCGCATCATTTGCCTTTTTGCTGTCCTTATAAAGGATGGAAGCAAAACCCTCCGGAGAGAGGATGGAGTAGATGGAATTTTCCATCATCCAGACTTCATTGCCAACTGCCATGGCAAGTGCACCGCCGCTGCCGCCTTCTCCTATGACGATAGAAAGAACCGGAACCGTTAAATCCGCCATTTCAAATAAGTTTCTGGCTATGGCTTCCCCCTGGCCCCTTTCCTCGGCCTCCAGGCCGCAGAAGGCTCCCGGCGTATCCACAAAACAGACAATGGGACGGCCAAAGGTCTCCGCCTGCTTCATCAGGCGCAGGGCCTTCCGGTAGCCGTCAGGTGACGGCATTCCAAAATTGCGCTTAATGTTATCCTTTGTATTCTTCCCTTTTTCCTGTCCGATGACCGTAACAGGAATTCCATGGAAGGAGGCGATCCCGCCTATGATGGCTCCGTCATCTTTATAATAGCGGTCTCCTGCAAACTCTAGAAAATCATCAAACAGTTCATGGATGTAATCCGACGCCACCGGCCGGTCCGAGCTTCTGGATAACAGCACCGTATCCCAGGCGCTTCTTTTATTCTTTCTCAACCGGAAGGATTTCCTTTTTCCACCGATAGCTTCCCCTTTTGTCCGGTTATCCACAGAAAATGCCTGACTGGTCCGGGGATTGTGGAGCTTTAAGATATCTGCCAGGGTTTCCTTCATCTCTTCCCTTGGCACAATCTTATCTATGAAGCCATGTTCAAGCAAAAACTCCGACCTCTGGAACCCTTCCGGAAGCTTCTGCCCAATGGTCTGTTCGATCACCCGGGGACCTGCAAATCCGATGAGGGCAAAAGGCTCTGCCAGAATAATATCACCTAGCATGGCAAAGCTGGCTGTCACTCCTCCTGTGGTTGGGTCCGTAAGAACGCTGATATAAAGCTGGCCTGCCTCGTGATGGCGCTTTAAGGCTGCTGAGGTCTTTGCCATCTGCATCAGGGACACGATTCCCTCCTGCATCCTGGCTCCGCCGGAGCATGCAAAAAGAATCACCGGAAGCTTCTCTTTTGTAGCCCGTTCCACAGCTCTTGCGATCTTCTCTCCCATGACCTGGCCCATGCTGCTCATGATGAAGCGGGCATCACAGACACCGATCACTGCCTTCTGGCCGTTTATTGCGCAGCTGCCCGTGACAATGGCTTCATTAAGCCCTGTCTTTTCCCTGGCTGCCGCAACCTTTTTATCATAGCCCGGGAAATCAAGAGGATTTTTAAATTCCATCTCCTTATCCCATTCTTCAAAGGTTCCCTCATCTGCAACCATTTCAATTCTGCGGTAAGCATGAATGCGGAAATAACCCTTGCATTTGGGGCAGATAAAATGGTTGTTTTTCACATCTTCCCCGTAAACGGGCTGGCTGCATTTATTACATTTCCTCCATAAACCCGCAGGAATATTGGGTTCCTCTGACTTTTCAGGAGCCTTGTATTTGCTGTCTATTAATGTATAGGTTTTCTTAAACATGCTTTTTAACATAAGATTGCTCCTTTACCTGCCTACCGGACATAATCCGGGAAATATTTCGGGATAAAATCCGTATCCACGTCTCCGTCCCGGTAAGCTTCATGACTCAGGATATCAAACTGAAAATCCACATTTGTCTCAATTCCCTCAATGATCAGCTCCCCAAGAGCGCTTCTCATCTTTAAGATGGCCTCTTCCCGGTCTTTTCCGTGGACGATCATCTTCATTAACATGGAATCATAATTGGCCGGAACCTTATAATCATTGTAAATGTGGGTGTCAATGCGGACTCCATTGCCTCCCGGCACATGAACGTTTTTTATAAGTCCGGGACAGGGCATGAAGTTTTTCGCCGGATTTTCCGCATTGATCCTGCATTCAATGGCGTGGCCTTTGATCATCACGTCCTCCTGACTTATGCTCAAAGGCTCTCCTGCTGCGATCCGGATCTGTTCCTTGATCAGATCCAATCCGGTCACCATTTCCGTCACCGGATGCTCTACCTGGATACGGGTGTTCATTTCCATAAAATAAAAATTCTTATGTTTATCCAGAAGGAATTCAATGGTTCCCGCATTCTCATATCCAACTGCTTTTGCCGCACGGACAGCGATCTCTCCCATTCGGTCTCTCAGCTCCTGAGAAATAGCTGCTGAGGGGGATTCCTCCAGAACCTTCTGGTGGCGTCTTTGAATGGAACAGTCACGCTCTCCCAAATGCACCACATTCCCAAACTTATCCGCCATGATCTGAAATTCAATGTGCCTTGGCTTTTCAATGTATTTTTCAATATACATAGTATCATCGGAAAATCCCTTTACAGATTCCATCTGGGCATTCTTAAAATTAGCCTCAAAATCTTCTAAGCTTCTGGATATTCTCATACCCTTTCCGCCGCCTCCGGAAGAAGCCTTGATCATCACAGGAAAACCGATCCTTTCCGCCATGGACTTTGCCTCTCCCACCTGACGGACAGCTTCCTTTCCCCCTGGAATCACAGGAACTCCTGCTTCCATCATGGTCTTTCTGGCTTCGGACTTATTTCCCATCTTCCCGATGATTCCCGCAGAGGGACCGATAAAGGCAATGTTACATTTTTCACAAAGTTCCGCAAACCTTGCATTTTCTGAAAGAAAACCAAATCCCGGATGAATTGCATCCGCCTTCATGGCCACGGTAGCCGTAATGATCCTCTCCATGTTTAAGTAGCTCTGGGTCGAAGGTGCCGGACCAATGCAGATAGCCTCGTCAGCCAATAAGGTATGAAGGCTCTCCCGGTCAGCTTCCGAATAAACGGCAACCGTTTTGATCCCCATTTCCCTGCAGGCTCTTATGATACGCACCGCAATTTCTCCGCGGTTGGCAATTAAAATCTTATCAAACATAAGCTCACCTATCCAATCATAAATGTCAGTTCCGCGCTGGCGGCCAGCTTGCCGTCCACGGTTGCTGTGGCCTTCCCCACCCCAACCGGGCCTTTACGCTTAATGATTTCACATTCCAGCTTAAGCCTTTCTCCCGGAATGACCTTATGCTTGAATTTTGCCTTGTCAATGCCGCCGAAATAAGCAATCTTTCCCTTGTTATCTTCCAGGCTTAAGATGGCAACCGCACCGACCTGGGCAAGGGCCTCTATGATTAAAACCCCCGGCATTACCGGCTCTGCCGGAAAATGTCCCTGAAAAAAAGGCTCATCATAAGTCACACATTTATATCCCACCGCTTTTACTCCTGGTTCAAACTCTTCAATGCAGTCCACCAGCAAAAATGGGTGTCTGTGAGGAATGATTTCCTGAATCTCCTTAATATCTAACATCATGCGCCCTCCTATTTTTAAAAGAGAGGCCCAGCCTCTGGGCCTCTCATAGCTATCACAACGTCTTACCGGATACGGAACAGAGGCTGACCGTACTCCACCACATCTTCATTGCCTACCATAACTGCATCCACAACACCATCGTATTCACATTCAATCTCATTCATAAGCTTCATGGCTTCGATGATTCCCAGAACCTGCCCCTTTTTCACCTGATCTCCCACCTTTGCAAACGGTTCACTGTCCGGAGAAGGGGCATTATAAAAGGTTCCAACCAGGGGAGAGGATACGATTTTGTCGGAACAGATATCATTTCCCGGCACTTCCGTCACATTCCCTGAACTGGCCGCAGCAAAAGGCGCCTGCTGGGTGAAAACACCTGCTGCCGTTTCTGCGGGTGCCGCAGAGCTTCCGGATATTGTCACGATTTCTCTTTCTTTTTCTTTCTTAATGCAAAGCTTTAAGTCTCCCTCTTCCATCCTAAAGCCGGTTAAATCATTTTCTTTCACAGCCTGCATCAGCCTGATAATATCATTGATCTCCATAGACTGCCTCCTATTGTTCGAACTTCTTCACAAGAATGCTGGCATTGTGTCCGCCAAATCCCAGGGAATTGCTGATGGCATATGTTACATCCAAGGCAACACCTTCCCCTTTGGTATAATCCAGATCACAGCCTTCTCCTTCTTCCTGAAGGCCGGCAGTTGCATGAACAAATCCATCCAGAATGGATTTTACACAGGCAATGAACTCCACGCCTCCTGCTGCACCTAAGAGATGGCCCACCATGGACTTGGTGGAATTGATCTTCACATTCTTTGCATGATCGCCCAGGGCAGTTTTGATGGCCATGGTCTCAAATAAGTCATTGTGATGAGTGCTGGTTCCGTGGGCATTGACATAATCAAGCTGATCCGGGGTAATACCTGCATCCTTTATTGCATCAGTCATGGCCCTTGCCGCACCGCTTCCATCCTCTGCCGGAGAAGTGATGTGATATGCATCACAGGTTGACCCGTAACCAACTACCTCGCCGTAAATCACCGCATTCCTGGAAAGAGCATGCTCCAGCTCTTCTAAGACAACTACACCGGCCCCTTCTCCCATAACAAAGCCGCTTCTGTCCTTATCAAATGGGATGGAGGCACAAAGAGGATCATCGGAGGTGGTAAGTGCCGTAAGAGCTGTAAATCCAGCCACGCCGATAGGAGTGATGCTGGCTTCTGCACCTCCTGCCACCATTACATCCGCCTCTCCGTACTGAATAGAACGGAATGCTTCCCCAATGGAATGGGTTCCGGTAGCACAGGCAGTCACCACATTGATGCATTTACCTTTTAATCCAAACTGAATTCCTACATTACCGGCTGCCATATTGGATATCATGAGAGGTACCAGAAGGGGATTCACCCTGCCCGGTCCCTTTTCCAAAAGCTTTTTATTCTCTCTCTCCAGGGCCTGCAGGCTTCCGATTCCGGAACCAACGCTTACGCCTACCCGGTAAGGATCTTCCTTCTCTATATCAATGCCGGAGTTCTCAAGGGCTTCCCTGGACGCTGCCACAGCAAACTGGGCAAAGCGCTCCATTCTCTTTGCCGCCTTAACATCCATGTACTCCTTAGGATCAAAATCCTTTACCTCTGCAGCCAGCTTTGCCTTATAATCTGTAGTATCAAACTGGGTAATCGGTCCGATCCCCACCTTTTTTTCTTTTAATCCATTCCAGAAGCTTTCCACATCTTTTCCAATGGGAGTAATGGCACCCATGCCGGTTACTACGACTCTTCTCTTCATCCCGTCTCTCCTTTCCTCTTTCCTGCCCATGCTTTTTGGGCATAAAGGTATGCCTGTAAGGCGTTCCTCTTTCCTGTCCATGCTTTTTGGACATAAAGGTATGCCTTCCTACATTGCCATGCCGCCATCTACGCTGATCACCTGACCGGTGATATATCCGGCTTCCTCTGATGCCAGAAATGCCACCGCACCGGCAATATCCTCCGCTGCTCCAAAACGCTTCATGGGAATCTGCTCTAAGGACGCCGCCTTTATGGATTCCGACAGAACCTCAGTCATGGCAGTATGGATGAAACCGGGAGCCACCGCATTCACGGTAATTCCCCTGCTTGCAACCTCCCTGGCAAAAGACTTGGTAATGCCGATGACACCGGCCTTTGCTGCGCAGTAATTTGCCTGCCCGGCATTACCTAACACGCCGGAAACCGAAGAAATGTTTATGATCCTTCCGCTCTTCTGCTTGATCATCTGGCGGGCCACATGCTTCATGCAGTTGAATACTCCCTTTAAATTGGTATTGATCACCGCGTCAAAATCTTCCTCAGACATCTTCATCAGCAGATTATCCCGTGTGATTCCCGCATTGTTCACAAGAATATCCAGCTTTCCGTATTTCTTTATGACGCCCTCTAAAAAGGAACCCACGCTCTCATAATCCGCCACATTGCACTGGATGGCCTCTGCCTTGCCGCCCTTTTCTTCGATCTCCTTCACCACTTCCATTGCCTTGGTATCAGAACCGTTATAATTTATAACCACTGTTGCTCCCTGGCCTGCCAGCTTTACGGCAATCGCCCTGCCAATTCCTCTGGCTGCTCCGGTCACTACTGCTATCTTACCATCTAACATGTTTCTTACCTCCTGCATTCATAATGAAGTTCCATTCACCTTACGGTTCATCGAACGGCTATTTTTCTAAGTGCCCTTTAGGGTAAAATTCAAGCTGCGCTTACCCTTTCTTTTATCAGGAACGCCCTAAGAAAAATGTGCCTCCATGTCTTCCAGCTTCTCTATGTTAAAGACTCTTACGTCTTTCGTAATCTTCTTGATAAATCCGGCTAAAGTCTTGCCCGGACCGATTTCAATAAAGGTATCCACCCCGTCAGCCAGCATAGTTTCCACGCTCTGCTGCCATCGCACGGAAGAATACACCTGCTCCTTAAGCAAAGGCTTTACCATCTCACTGTCCGTCACATACCGGGCAGTTACATTAGCAGCATAAGGGATTTCAGGGGTTTTTATTTCCACACCCTCTAACACCTCTCCCAGCTTTTCCCCCGCACCTTTGAGCATGGTGGAATGGAAAGGCCCGCTTACATTCAACATCAGCGCCCGTTTTGCGCCTGCTGCCAGAAGCTTTTCATTAGCAGCTTCCACAGCTTCTTTTTTTCCTGATATAACAATCTGCCCTGGGCAGTTGTAATTGGCGATCTGGACTCCCTCCATACCGCTTAATACCTCTTCAATTTTTAAGGCATCCAGTGCCAGAATGGCCGCCATGGCTCCCAGCCCCGCAGGAACAGCCTCCTGCATGAGGATTCCCCTCTGCCTGACTGTGCGTATGGCATCCTTATCGCTCATGACGCCTGCGGCTGCAAGCGCACAATATTCTCCCAGGCTTAAGCCGGCAGACACCTGCGGCCTTATCCCTTTTTCAGCTTCCAGCACCCGCATCATGGCGATGCTGGTGGTTACCATAGCTGCCTGGGTATATTCTGTAATATCCAGCCGGTCATTCTTTTCAAAGCAAAGTTCCGGTAGGGAAAAACCAAGCAGGTCCGAAGCCATATCATATGTTTCTTTTCCAATCCTTGTCTGCTCATAAAAATCCTGGCCCATACCACAGTACTGCGCACCCTGGCCTGGGAAAATAAATGCAATCTTGCTCATAATAATAAACTCCTCTTTATCGGCCAAGCAATTTCTCAGCCTGCTCTATCATCTCATCAATCATTTCCTTGCAGGTCTGTTCTTTGAAAATCATACCTGCAATCTGTCCGGCCATAACCGTGCCGTTTGTGATATCCCCCTCCTGGACAGCCTTTCTCAAGGTTCCAAGAGTCATGTACTCCAATTCCTCAAAAGACTTGCCTTCCTGTTCCAGTCTTGCATAGTCTCTGGTCATCTGGTTTCTTAAGGATCTGACCGGATGGCCGTGGCTGCGCCCTGTTACAGCGGAATCAATGTCCTTTGCCTTAATGATCCGCTGCTTGTAGTTGTCATGGACAATGGATTCCTTTGCAACCACAAACCTGGTCCCGATCTGGACAGCCTCTGCTCCCAGCATGAATGCTGCCGCAATTCCCCGTCCGTCTCCAATGCCGCCGGCTGCAATCACCGGGATGGATACTGCATCCACGATCTGCGGAACTAACGTCATGGTGGTCTGCTCGCCGATATGTCCGCCTGACTCACTGCCTTCCGCCACCACTGCGTCCGCGCCGTATTTTTCCATCCTCTTTGCCAGAGCAACGGAAGCCACCACCGGAATTACCTTAATGCCTGCTGCCTTCCACATATCCATATACTTTTCCGGGTTTCCGGCTCCGGTGGTCACCACCTTAATGCCTTCTTCCACTACCACCTTTGCCACATCCTCTGCATGAGGACTTAACAGCATGACATTGACGCCGATGGGTTTTCCCGTCAGTTCCTTTGCCTTGCGGAT
Source organism: Lacrimispora indolis DSM 755 (assembly GCF_000526995.1). Taxonomy (NCBI): domain Bacteria; kingdom Bacillati; phylum Bacillota; class Clostridia; order Lachnospirales; family Lachnospiraceae; genus Lacrimispora; species Lacrimispora indolis. Next base: position 1,831,456 of record NZ_AZUI01000001.1, read on the forward strand.
CTCCGCCCGTACCACCTCGCCGGGAGCATTTGCCCCGCCGATCAGCCCAAGGCCTCCGGCTTCCGATACGGCCGCCGCCAGATGATGCTCAGCAACCCAGGCCATGCCTCCCTGGATAATCGGATGTTCCACTCCCAAAAGTTCGGTAATTCTGGTTTTCATTACGCTTCCACGCCCTTTGCTTTTAAATAGTCCATAACCTGCTGAACTGTGGTCAGTTTCTCTAAGTCCTCAGACGGGATCTCCACAGAGTACTCATCTTCAAGTGCCATAACAAGCTCAAACAAATCCAAAGAATCTGCTCCCAAGTCCTCTTTGAAGGAGGATTCAGCAGTGATTGTACCTGCCTCCACGTTTAACTGCTCCGCAATAATTTCCTGCATTTTCTCCAACATAATTTTAATCTCCTCTTTCATTTTCATTTATATTTAATTTTATGCTATTACTTTGAGTTTCAAAGTATTAGTCAAAATCATTACCACTCCAAAAGAGTGGCTCCCCAGGTCAATCCTGCCCCAAAGCCAGCAAGTACAAGCTTATCTCCCCGCTGTAATTTTCCTTCCCGGTTCATCTCATCCAAAAGTATGGGAATGGTCGCCCCCGATGTATTCCCATACCGTTCCAGATTGGTGGGGAATTTCTCCATGGGTATCTTCAACCTTTTTGCGATGGATTCAAAAATCCGGTAATTTGCCTGATGCAAGATAAAATATTTAATTTCTTCCATTTCGGTCCCGCTCTCTTCCACTACCCTTCTAATGGATTCGGGCACCGTTTTGGCTGCGAATTTGAACACTTCCTGGCCGTCCATGGTCATGTATCCAAGCTCCGGCTTTTTTCCTGTGAGGAAATTTCCCGTAGTCCGCCCTCCGCATTCCAGGGCCTTTCCTCTGGTTCCGTCCGCTCCCATGGTCATGTGAAGGATTCCCTTTTCTTCCGCCCGTACCACAGCTGCTCCGGCCCCGTCACCGAACAAGACGCAGGTGCTTCTGTCATTCCAGTCAATGAGCTTACTTAATGTATCCGCTCCGATCACAAGCCCTGTCTGATAGATCCCTGCTTTAAAAAAGCTGTGGACCGTATTTAAAGCATAAACAAATCCGGAGCAGGCCGCGCTGATATCAAATGCAGCCGCATGGTCAGCTCCGATGGCCGCCTGTACCTCACAGGCGCCGCTGGGGAAACAGCAATCCGCAGAAGACGTGGCTAAAATGATGATATCCAGCTCTTTTGCCGAAACACCGGCATTTTTAAGCGCTTCTTCTGCCGCCTGAATGGCCAGGTCAGAAGTTCCCGACTCCGCCGATGCGATCCGCCTCTCCCTTATTCCGGTCCTGGTCCTTATCCATTCATCACTGGTATCCACAAATTTTGCCAGATCTTCATTGGTTACCACCTGCTCCGGGACAGCAGATCCTGTTCCTATTATTCTTGTTGTCATAAATTAAATTCCCCCATCCATGTCCCCTCTCCCCTTTAGGATTACGGGATCCATGCCGCGTTGGATTGTTTTATTTATCAAATATTTTGAATATCAAAGTAATTTTATAAAAAGAAACGCGGATTGTCAAGAGAAATTTTCTCATTCATTTTTTATGAAATACTGATAAACCTCCCGTTTACTGATTCCCCTGTCCTTTGCAACCATGCGCATAGCTTCCTTCCTGTCCAGCCCCTGGTTTACATAAAGTTCCATGTGTTCCTCCATGGACATCTCCCGGGAGGCCATGGATTTTTCCTCTATCTTCTCCCTGATGCTCTTTCCTTCGATGACGATGACACACTCTCCCTTAGGATCTTCAGCCTCATAGGTCTTTAAAGCATTGAAAAAGGTTGTACGAAACGCTGTTTCAAACCGTTTTGTAAGCTCCCTGCAAATGGTGATTCTCCGGTCACCCAAAGCCTCATAAAGCTCCTTTAAGGTTTTGACAAGCCGGTGAGGCGCCTCGTAAATGACTATGGTCCTGGATTCTTCCTTAAGCTCTTCCAGGATCCACTGCTTTTCCTTCTTATCAGAAGGTAAAAAGGCTTCGAAACAGAAACGCCTGGTACCAAGTCCGGAAAGGGTCAGAGCCGTAATACAAGCCGCCGGACCGGGAAGAGAAGTCAGCTCAATTCCTGCCTCATAGCACTGCTTTACCAGTTCCTCTCCAGGATCTGAGATGCCAGGAGTTCCGGCATCCGTGATCAGGGCGATCCTCACCCCCTGCTTCATCTGTTCCACCAGGTATCTGGCCTTTTCCACCTTATTATACTCATGATAACTGGTCATAGGTGTTTTGATCTCAAAATGATTTAAAAGCTTAATGCTGTGGCGGGTATCCTCCGCAGCGATCAGATCCACTTCCTTTAACGTGTTTAAAACCCTTAAGGTAATATCGTCAAGATTCCCTATAGGCGTTGCACACAAAAATAACTTTCCCGTTTTCTCTTCCAATGTTCCTGCTCCCAGCAAAATTTAATATCCATAAATAGTATAAATCTCATCCGTATACACACCCGGCTCTTTATATACAATCACAGGGGCCTCCACCTTGATCATGGATCTTCCTCCCCGCACCGCTTCTATTAAAACCATGTTCGCCTCCTTGTCCACAAAGGGATGAACCATTTTCATCCGCTTTGGCTCCAGCCGGCAGTCTTTTAAAGCCGTTATGATCTCAGCTAAACGGTGAGGCCGGTGCACCATATAAAACCGCCCTCCCGGGCGCAGAAGCCTTGCCGCCTCCCTTGTCACATCATTAAGGGTGCATAACACCTCATGGCGGGCAATGGCCTTTGGCAGTTCCGGGTTTTTAAGGCCATGGGAATCATTCATATACGGAGGATTTGAGGTCACTACGTCAAAGGAAGCCCCGCCAAATAAACGGCTGGCTTCCTTTATATCTCCTGTCACAATGGAAATTTTTTCTTGCAGATGGTTTAAGGCCACGCTTCTTCTGGCCATTTCCGCCATCTCCTCCTGAATCTCCAGACCGGTATAATGAAGGCCCTGATTTTTAGCCTCCAGCAGAATGGGAATGATTCCAGTGCCTGTCCCTAAGTCCACCGCCTTTTCCCCCGGCTTTACCAGGGCAAATCCGGAAAGAAGGACCGCATCCATGCCAAAGCAGAACCCATCCCGGTTCTGAATGATCTTATACCCATTTCTCTGCAGATCATCAATACGTTCATTTTCCTTTAAATCAATTGTCATCTAACTTGGACTTTCCTTCTCTTTTTTCAAGGGCTTCCAATGCCTTTAACTCTGCATCAGTCACCTGGGCCTTTTCCCGGCGGCGCCTTGGTTTGAATTTCAGCTGTTCCACCTTATATTCCCGGATTTCCTTTTCATCCTTAATGGTGACAACAACCTTTACCAGCTGCCTTAACACGCTTACGGAATGAACCTCTCCTTTCAGTCCGTCATCTGTTGTCACAAAATCACCTACATTGGGAAGCTTGCTGTTAAGTTCTTCATAAGTTTCCTCTTCATTCTTTAAGCAGCACATGAGCCTTCCGCAAACCCCGGATATTTTCGTGGGATTTAAGGAAAGGTTTTGCTCCTTTGCCATCTTAATGGACACAGGTATGAATTCAGAAAGGTAAGAATGGCAGCATAAGGTCCTTCCGCAGATGCCGATCCCTCCCACGATTTTCGTCTCATCCCGGACTCCCACCTGGCGGAGCTCGATCCTGGTTTTGAAAACAGAAGCCAGATCCTTCACAAGCTCCCTGAAATCAATTCTTCCGTCCGCAGTAAAATAAAACAACACCTTATTGTTATCAAAGGTATATTCCGCATCAATCAGCTTCATCTGAAGACCGTGCTTTCTGATCTTCTCCTTGCAGATCTTAAATGCTTCCTTTTCCTTCTCATGATTTTTCTTTTCTACTTCATCATCACCCTTGGTAGCCATGCGGATCACAGGCTTTAAGGGCTGAACAACCTTATCATCTTCCACTTCCCGGCACCCCAGGACAACGTAACCATATTCAATTCCCCGTGCAGTTTCCACAATTACGTGATCCCCTGTATGAACCTCCAGGCTCATGGGATCAAAGTAATATATTTTCCCTGCATTGCGGAAACGAACGCCTATTACTTTTATCATCTATTAATTCTCCTTCATTACAAGCAGCATGAGCTCCATAGCCAACTCCATATTCACATTGGCATCCAGACGGATCCTGGCCTTGTCAATGGCCTGTAATATCATCTCAATGCCGTCATAAGCGCTGGCAGCGCTCATCTCTTTCATTGTATTATATTCTTCCCTGAAAACCAGAAGATTGATATCCTGAGTCACCTTATACATTAAAACATCCCGGTACCACAGCTGCATAAAATCAAGGCAGTCGTAAATATCCAGCTTTTCATCCTTCATCCGCTTAATGTAAAAAAGCAGCTCCACAATATCCATATCCTTTATATGCTTCAGCATATGGAGCAACTCCGTATACATCAGCTGAAACTCCTCAGAGGAAGCCAAATGAATCGCCCTTCCTAGATTTCCTCTGGCAAACGCCGCATAAACCTCCGCCTTGCTCTCTCCAATGCCCAAAGATCCTGTTAAATAGGATTTCACCACCGTATCCTGCAATGGTTTCAGCTTTAACTGTATGCATCTGGAAAGAATGGTGGGCAGAAATGATTCCTGATTGGTGGTAAGCAGCATGATGATCGCATAAGACGGCGGTTCCTCTATTGTCTTTAACAGTGCATTCTGTGCCTGGACCGTCATCTTCTCCGCTTCATCCACAATGTAGATCTTATAGTAACTGCTGTAAGGGCGTATCATGATGGTGTCATGAATCTGATCTCTGATATCGTCAACGCCAATGCTTCCCGTTTTTTCATGGGTCAGATAAATCAGATCCGGATGGTTTCCGCTCATGACCTGCTTGCAGGCATGGCACTGCATACATGGCTCACTTTTTCCCTTTTCACAGAGCAGGGTCATTGCAAATGCATTGGCCAGGGACTTACGCCCCATCCCTGCTTCACCTGTAAGAATGTACGCATGGGAAACATGATTTGATTCAATGGCCTTTTGCAAATGTTCTTTAATTCTCTCATGGCCGATGATATCCTTAAACCCTGGCATAGAGGCACCCCCTGTCGCTGTTGTCTGATCCGTCTTTCCTGTCTGTAAAGACGTAAAAACGAATTTAACTAATTATAGCATAGAACTTTTATCATCACAAGAAAGAAGTATTGGCAAACCTTTATCATTTCTCTTTATTCTGCACACTTTCTGCCAATATTTTGCAGCGCTTGAAACTTTTTGAGTTGAGATTATAGACCCGGTGAAGTATACTGAAAAGAGAAGGTATCATTTGTATCAAAATTAAAACAATAGGGGATGATTTTAATTTTAGGAATAATAATTGCAGACGACGAAAAAAAGATATGCAGGCTTTTGGAATATCTGATCGACTGGGATGAAATTGGGGCTAAGCTTCTGGGTGTTGCTTATGACGGTTTATCTGCCTTTCAGCTGATTCAGGAAAAGAAACCTGACGTTCTGCTTACGGATATCAGAATGCCGGGCATGGATGGTCTCCAGCTGATTGAAGAGGCCAAAAAACAGAATGCTTCCCTTAAGTGCATAATCATAAGCGGCTATAAGGACTTTCAATATGCACAACAGGGGATCAGATACGGAGTACGGGACTATTTATTAAAACCCATTAATCAGGATGATTTAACCCGCACGTTAAAAAAGCTTGTTAATGAAACCATGGAGCAGAAAAACAGCCAGGAAGCCCGTATTCATTTAGAGAAAACCATCAAAAACTATTCCGGTGAGTTTAAACGGGTATTTTTAAAAATAGTACTGGAACAAAAACCGGAGCAAAGGCCTGAGAAAGTATTAAAAGAAGTCCGGAAAATCAATACCTCCCAGGTTATAGACCAGACCGGCCGCTGCCTGATTGTAAAGCCGGACATTGAATATAAGGATTTTACAAAAGATGCCTATGAGCTTTTAATTGATAAAACCATTGAGATCCTGCAGGTGGAATTTGCTTCTGATGAAGGAGAATTAACCATTGAGTCCTCGGAAGAGGGCATATTTTTGTTGCTCTGCCATGAACCTCATGACAAGGAAGAACTGATCAAAGCCTTAAACCATGTGAAAGACCGGGTCATGGGACTTCAGGACTTATTTCCAAAGCTATATTTTACGGCAATCATTACAGAGCCGGTAGATTCAGATGAGGATCTGATCCGGCAGATACAGCACAGCCGGATCGCCATGTACAACCGGCTCCTTACTGATACCAATACGGTCTCAGAATTAAATGCACCTGCTGCTGAATCAGAAGAGAATCACACCTTAACTTCAAAGATTTCAAGTCTGTTAGAAAACAGGCCGGAATCCTTTGAACCGGAAGAAATAAAAAAGTGCTTAAATGATGCCAAACGGATCATGCACGAAACAAAAAATATATCCGGCCTTGATGTTAAGACGGAGCTGCTTCGGCTGGCCCACAATTATATGGACTGGTTCGAGCTGCTTGACACATCTCTGGACAAAAGCGGAAAAGCTGCTTACTTTTCTGAAATGTATGAGCATTGTATCAACCTTGACCAGGCATTTGAACTCCTGGAAGAAACCATTATTAAAACCTTACTTGAAGTTCTGAACCATTTAAAAAGCAGGGAAATAAAACCGGTTGCCTATGCCAAACATTATATAGAAAAAAACAAGGGCATTGATATAAAGCTGGAAGAGCTGGCCAAAAATGCGGGATTCAGCTATTCCTACTTTTCATATCTATTTAAAAAAGAGACAGGGAAAACACTCACTGAATATATACAGATGGTAAGAATTGAGACCGCCAAAAAGCTTCTGGTAGAAAAAGAACGGAATGTGAGTGAAATAGCGGAACTGGTAGGCTACAGCGATATCAAATTTTTTACCAAACAGTTTAAAAAAACGCTGGGTGTCTCTCCTAATGAATACCGCAAAATGTTTCTGGAACGCTGAAACGGGGAGGATGTCCTTTGAAAAAACAATGGTTGAAAAAACGAATTCTGATCTGGATCAGGGCCATGATCTCTTGGAGCTGTCTTGCCCTGATTCTGTTTTTTTTGATTCTGCTGAAGCCGGAACTGACGGAATCCATTCTATATGGAATTATGGTATGGAGTATGCTGCTTTCCTTTCTCCTGCTGCTGGTTATTGGCAGGATCAGGATCTTAGAGCCCCTGGGAACCATGAAAAAAAAAGTAGAGCTTTTTAATGACGGGATCATTTTCACAGAAATATTCAAAAGCCTGGAAGGAATTTCGCCTGACACAGATGCCCTGCTTTTAAAGGTGGATACCATCCTGGATAAAGATAAAATAATGGAAAACGCCAAGCAGCAAGCCAGATATTTAGCTCTTCAAAATCAGATCAATCCTCATTTTCTCTATAATGTACTGGAATCCATACGTTCCGATGCGCTTATGGCGGGCGTCCCGGAAATCGGAAAGATCACAGAAGCCCTTGCCGTATTCTTCCGCTATACAACTTCTAAAATGGAGAGGCTGAGCACCCTTCAGGAAGAACTGGCCAATGTAGAGAACTATTTTTTAATTCAGAAATACCGCTTTGATGATAAGCTGGAATTAAAGATCAAGCTGCCACGGGATGATGATGAAATTTTAAAAACCAGAATCCCCAAGCTCACCCTTCAGCCAATCGTGGAAAATGCCATTAAACATGGATTGGAACCCAAGGTTTCAGGGGGGACTGTTGTCATCGACATAGAACACAGCGACACCATCCTTTACCTTTCCGTGATTGATGACGGCATTGGCATTGAAGAAGCCAGGCTTGGAAGCCTTAATGAAAAGCTTTCCCGAATGGATGCCGGAGACGGCTCCGCCAATGAAGGAGGAAAGGGAGGAATCGCCCTCATAAATGTGAACTCAAGAATCCGCCTTCTCATGGGTGACGAATATGGCCTCCACATCCTCAGTACTCCCGGAATCGGAACGGAAGTATGCCTCATCCTTCCTTATATGTTTGAGCCGCAAGAAGGGAGAAAATCATGAAAACTGAACTGATCCGCTATGAAAATATCCACTGTTCCATGGAGGGCCAGACCTGTTTTAACGGACTCTATTTTCGGGCTTTTGAAGGAGAAATCTGCTGTGTCATCGTTAATAATGCCATTGAAAAAGAATATTTCCTGCAGCTACTGTACGGAAATTTAACACCAGGCTATGGCTGGACCTATTATAAAGGAAAGAAAATAACATCTCCCAAAATGCAGGAGCAGATGCAGAAACAGATTGCATTTATCGGCCGCAACAAAGGGATCTTTTCTGCCTTAAGCGTGGCTGAGAACATTTTCGTGGCCAGCGGCAGGGTCTCATTCTGGAAGCGGGTGAATCCTCTCTGCCGGCAAGCTCCCGGTCTTCTTGATGATCTGGATAGTTCCATTCCCCTTCTGGATAAGGCTCACCTGCTGGATCCCGGCATGCAGAAACAGGCAGAATTAATGCGCGCTTATGTCTCCGGGTGTCATCTGGCCGTCATAACGGATATGGAAATGATCATGACGGAAGAGCAGCTCAAAAATTTCTTTATTCTTGTGAAAAAGTTAAAGGCCCGGGGAATGACTTTCCTTTTCATTGTTAACAGCTCCACCAAATTATACGAACATGCAGATGAAATAACCATCATCAAAAACGGCAGGACCATCGGCCATATGAATCAGGAGAATTTTTCCAAATTCCAGACTTATATGGAACTGTTTGAAAAGACCAAAAAAAACACCTTAAAAAAAAATAATCTGGCACAAAAACAGATTGATAAAAAAACGGTTTTAGAATTCCGGGATGTGAAGCTGCCTGACCTCCCTGTATTGAATCTCTCATTAAGTGCAGGAGATGTTTTAAACATATTAGACTTAGATTCTACGGAATGCAGAAATATCCTTCCCATCCTTCAGGGAGAATGTGGATTTGAAGCCGGAAAAATTTTATTAGGCGGAAGTGAATACTCCTTCCAGTCTGTTCACCAATCCATTCGGGATGGCATCGCCTTTATTGAAGCTAGGCCAATGGAAGAAATGCTGTTTGCCGATATGACCGTTCTGGATCATATGACTTTTATGATCCAGCGAAAAAAGAAAAAATACCTTTTAAGAAAAAAATACAAAAAGATGACCTGGCATCTGATGGAAGGAATATTTACAGAAGAAGAATTGATGAAAAAAACATATATGATCAGTGAAGAATGCAAACTAAAGCTTCTGTACTATCGCTGGATCTTTGTCCGGCCAAAGGTCCTGGTATGCATAAAACCTTTTTCATCTGTTGATTTTCAAATGCGCCAGATTACCATCAATCTGCTGAAGGAAGTCTTAAAGTCAGGGATCGCTGTGATAATTATCACAAACCAGATTGCAGAGGCTTACACAATGGAAGGCAAGAATATCACCTTTCACAACGGAACCATTGCTATCGATTAACTCTTTTCACATTTTTTGTATAATTAAACCATAAAAAAGTCTTATTATCCTGTTTAATAAGGCTTTTTTTCTTATTTATAGACTAGTTTCGAAAAATACACCCCCATATTGCACAAAATATACCATTGTCCCCTCCCCCTTTCACTGTTAAAATAACAAATACATAGCATTCATTCATACTATCAAAACGATAGAAAGTTAAGAAGGGAGATTAAAAAGTAATGAAAAGAAAAATTTTATCCATGCTGTTAGCATCTGCAATGCTGGCTTCCATGACTGGCTGCGGGGACCAAAAGACTGTTTCAGAATCCAGTACAGCAGAAAAGGCTGCTTCTGAGAATGTCACCATAGGTGTCATTTTAAAAACACTGTCCAGCGAATACTGGGGTTATGTTGCGGCAGGTGTCCAGGCAGCCTCAAAAGATCTGGGGGTTAAGGTTGATTTACAGGGTCCTGCTTCTGAAACAGCTTATGATGAACAGAACAATATGATTGAAACCATGCTCTCCGGCGGAGTTGATGCATTTGTCATCTCTCCTCTGCAGTCTGACTCCGTGGCAAGCGTAATCGGGGATGTGAATATACCCATCATAACCGTAGACACGGATGCGGAAATAGCAGGAAAAGTCTCCTTTGTGGGAACCGGTAACGACAATGCAGCATACCAAGGCGGTACATTTGCCGCTAAAAAAGCCGGAAAAGGCGCAAAAGCTGTTATTATCGGAGGCGTTGAAGGCAATGCCACCAGCGATGCCCGCCAGGCAGGATATACCAAGGCTCTGGAAGAAAACGGCGTTGAAATTGTTTCCGTACAGTATGCCCAGTCCAATCCGGATACTGCTGCAAATGTAATGGAAAATATCATTACCGCTCAGAACGGGGACATTCAGATCGTCTGCTGCCACAACGATGATACAGCAGCCGGCGCATCCAATGCCGTAAAGCAGCTTGGTTTAAAGGATGTCATCATTGTCGGCTTTGACGGAAACCAAAGCGGTGTTCAGAATATCATTGACGGCAACATAACCGCTACCTGCGCACAGGCCGCTTATACCATGGGCTACAAGGCAGTTGAAACAGCCCTTCAGGCTGTAAAAGGGGAAACCGTTGAAACCTTCGTAGATACGGGATGTGAAGTCATCACAGCAGAAAATGCAGAAACATACTTAGAAAAACTGAAAGGCTACTTAAAATAATCAACTTGAGCACGTAAGGAAAGGTTTGGCGGCATTATGAGTAATTATTTGGTTGAGCTGAAAGGTGTGACAAAACGCTTCCCCGGTGTAGTAGCAATGCGGAACATGTCCTTGCAGATCAGACCCGGCGAGATCCACGGACTGATCGGTGAAAACGGTGCAGGAAAATCCACCCTGATCAAGGTTCTGACCGGCGTACATATTCCGGAAGAAGGCACCATTTTTATAGAAGGTAACAAAGTTTCATTTAAGAATCCCAATGATGCTGCCGCTGCCGGAATTGCCTGTGTATATCAGGAATTAAACATTGTAAAGCTACTTTCAGTCACAGACAATATTTTTATTAACAAAGCCTTAAAAAAGAAAGGCAGCCCGTTTCTGGAATATACAAAAATGCATGAGATGGCCCATGAAGTAATGCTTTCTCTCGGTCAGGATATTGATGTAAAAAAGGAATGCGGTTCCTATGGCATGGGAATCCAGCAGATGGTGGAAATCGCAAAAGCAGTTCTGATCGATGCAAAACTTATTATCATGGATGAACCTACCTCAAGCCTTGGGGAAAAGGAAGTGGAACAGTTAATGAAAACAGTCCGCTCCTTAAAGGAAAAAGGCATTGCGATTTTGTTCGTATCCCATAAGCTGGAAGAGCTTTTCGAGCTATGCGACCGGGTAACGGTCATGAGAGACGGAGAACACATCCTGACAAAAAATACGGATGAATTGGATAACGATTCTTTAATCTCCGCAATGGTAGGCAGAACATTGGATAATCAATACCCGAAAGTAGAATCAGAAACCGGCACGGAAGCACTTCGGGTAGAACATTTAAACTCCGCAGGTGTTTTACGGGATGTAAGCTTTCATGCAAACCATGGAGAAATCCTTGGTTTTGCAGGCTTAGTAGGAGCCGGCAGAACTGAAACATTCCGCGCCGTGTTCGGCGCTGACCCCTATGACAGCGGGGAAATTTATGTAAACGAAAAAAAGGTAACCATAAAATCACCCAAAGACGGCATCCGCTGCGGAATGGCATTTTTAACAGAAGACCGCAAAGGCCAGGGACTGGTTCTTTCCCAATCAGTCCGGACGAACCTGATCTTAAGCAATATGAGAAACTGTGTGAAGGGCCTGTTCTTTGATGAGAAACAGATCGATCAGCTGGCGGAAGAAACCATCAGTGACTTAAAAATAAAAACTCCCACTGCCGATGAGGTAGTGGGGCAGTTATCAGGCGGCAATCAACAAAAAGTGGTCATCGGAAAATGGATCAATACAGACGCGGATATCTTTATATTTGACGAGCCAACAAGAGGAATTGATGTAGGTGCCAAAGTGGAAGTGTACAACATCATGAACCGTTTGGTTCTTGCCGGAAAATGTGTTATCATGATTTCTTCCGAATTACCGGAGATCATAGGAATGAGTGACCGGGTGATCATCATGAGGGAAGGAAGAGTCATGGGAGAACTTTCGAAAAAAACAGATGTACTGAATCAGGAAATTATCATGAAAGCAGCTTGGGGAGGTAAAATTTGATGAAAAAAAAGAAGTTAAAAGATATTTTAGGAAAGGTGGCTCCATTGCTGGCCTTGGTTCTTTTATTCATTGTTTTATCTTTGGCAACAGATAAATTTTTTACGCTCAATAATATGATGAATATTCTAAGGCAAACAGCTGTTAACGGGCTGATTTCCGCAGCCATGCTGGTGGTGCTGATTACAGCAGGCATCGACTTATCTGTAGGCGCCAATGCAATTCTGTGCGCATGCATGATGGGTATGCTGAAAAACTCCTTTGGCATTACAAACTCTTTGGTATTGATCCTGGTCTGCATCATAACCGGTGTTTGCGTGGGCTTCTTAAATGGCATACTGCTCACAAAAATGCACCTTCCCCATCCGTTCGTTTCAACCCTTGGTATGAAAAATGTGCTCTGCGGACTTGCACTGCTGGTGGTTTCAACAAAAACAATTTCCGACTTTCCGGCTGCCGTTACATTTTTAGGTTCCAGCAACTTATTTAAGGTGTCCGGCGGATTCTCCGGGATTCCATTATGCTTTATTATTTTGATATTGATCTATGTGGTTTATCATTTCTTCTTAAATAAAACTGCTCTTGGAAGAATGATTTACTGTGTAGGCGGCAATCCGGAAGCTGCCCGCCTTTCCGGAATCAATTCCGATAATGTACTGATATTTGTTTACAGCTTATCCGGATTTATGTGCGCCATTGCCGGTCTGGTTATTGTAGGGCGCTCCGCAGTAGCCAATCCTTCCGCAGCTATCTCACCATATGATACCGATGCCATTGCGGCATGTATCATTGGCGGTGCCTCCTTTATGGGTGGAAAAGGAACCATCTGGGGAACCCTGATCGGCGCCCTGATGATCTCTACCATTCGAAATGGTTTAACACTCTTAAATACTTCAAGCTCCGTACAGTACGTTGTTATCGGCCTTGTAATAATCGCCGCCGTATTTATCGACGTAACAAGAACCCGTATGGAAGCAAAGGCCAAACGGCTTGCCGCTAAATAAAAATCAACTTTAAAATAAGCATGAAAGTCGCTATGGAATCCCATATCCCTTTCATGCTTATTTTAATCATTTATATCTCAGCAGTCACAGCTTTTACGATCTCATCCAGGCACGTTTCCAGCTCCTGATTGCAGAACCGCCTATGTATTCCGCATCGAACCAGATTCTCTTCTTTAAAGTCCTCTTCATCGGCCAGAAACCTTCTGCAAAGCTCCTTATATTTTGGTGTCTTCTGTCCCCTTTCCCGTCTGATTGCTCTCAAAAGCCGGTCCCCGTCATCAACCTCAACATAAATAGGAAACAGCCTGTCCTTTCCAAAGTAATCCCTGGTCTTTTCATAAGATTCCAAAGTTCCGATCATTAAATACCCATTTTTCTCTTCTAAATTAATCTGACCGTCATCAACAGTAAAATAACTCCACGGCCCATAAATGGTTTCATACGTCCTCTCCTCAATAAGCCTGTTTTCTTTCCTGAATTCCTCCAGTTTATCCATGGTAGTAAAATGATATTCCACCCCATCCCGTTCTCCATCCCGGATCGGTCTGGTGGTATATAAAACAACTCTCTTTAATTGAGGAAGCCTCTTTAAAAGTCTTTTATAAATCGAATCCTTTCCGGAAGCGCTCTTTCCCATTACATAGAATATTTTGCCCATTTTTTCTGCTCCATCTTTTATTCTATCTTTTATTTTATCCTGTATCTCTTTTTTATCTTTTATCTCATCTTTTGCCTTATCTTTTATCTTATCTTTTGACTTACCTTTTATCTTATCTTTTGACTTACCTTTTATCTTATCTTTTGACTTACCTTTTATCTTATCTTTTATTTTATCTTTTGACTTACCTTTTATCTTATCTTTTATTTTATCTTTTGACTTACCTTTATCTTATCCTTAATTTTGTCTTTATTTTTCTTTCCAACCACTCATACTTCATCAACCACATAAAGTTCTCTGGAATCCTCATCCTCCATACCCTGCACCGCAAGCCCCAGTTCCTTATACTTCATGATCAGGTCAATAGATGTTTTATTTAAAACCTCCCCTGGTACAACGATAGGAATTCCTGGCGGGTACACGTAAACAAATTCCGCCGATATCATTCCTTCTCCGTGGGGAATAGCGATTCTGTGCCTGGGTTCATCCATAGCCTGAGCAATGGTCAGACGACATTCCGGTGTTCTATCCAGCTCCTGACATAAGCCGATCTCACCACCTTCATAACCAGCCTCCGTGGAAAGCATAGAATCAATAGAAAGAAGGGCATTGCATAGCCGTTCAAGACCTTCCTGGGTATCAGCCAGAGTCGTTATGGCAGTCACATAGTCTGGACCGCACATTTCCATTTCCAGATGATATTCTTTTCTCAACCTGTCATCCAGCCAGGTACCCGATTTTCCCGTACCCCTTGTGGAAATGATGATCTTGGAGCGGTCCATGTCATAGATTCCATGCATCCCCTTCTCCTGATCCGTAAGAAGTTTCAGATGATTCAAGCCAGACAAAACCATTCGGATCCAATCTATTTTATCGGAGAAGAGCTTCATCTGCTTCACCCCTTCCCCGGCCATATACCGTATACAGCTCTCGATCCCCGCCATCAGCACGTAGGAAGGGCTGCTGGTTTGATATATATGCACATAGCGGTCTAATCTCCCCATATCCACATATCCTTCCCTGACATGCATAACAGCCGTCTGAGTAAAGGAAGGAAGAGTCTTATGAAGGCTTTGAATTACCACATCCGCTCCAAGCTCTAATGCGGAAACCGGAAATTTTCCCTCTCGCCCAAAGGAAAAATGCGCTCCATGAGCTTCATCCACAATAAGAGGCAGGTGAAACCTATGAACGATCTCTGCAATAGCTTTAACATCAGATACAATTCCATCATAGGTTGGGGATACTACAAATACAGCCTGAATTTCACGATGGTTCATCAACATTTCTTCTATTTTTCCTGGAATTAATCCACCTTGAATACCGAATTCCGGTATGATTTGTGGATAAATATATTCCACTTTCAACTGATTGAGGAAAACTCCATGAAATGCTGACTTATGGCAATTCCTGCTCATAAGAATGGTTCCGCCCCTTGATACAGTTCCGCTTATGGCGCTGAGTATTCCGCTGCTGCTCCCATTGATCAGATAATATGTCCTGCTGCTCCCATAAATCCCTGAAGCCCATTCCATAGACTCCTTTAAAATACCTTCCGGATGGTGTAAATTATCAAAACCTTCTATTTCCGTAATATCTAAGGAAAAAGGATTTGGAAAATCAGCCGCAAAAGATTCTTTATACTGCCTTTTATGACCCGGCATATGAAAGGGATAAAAATCCGATTTCCCATATTCCTTTAGTTTCTTTAATAAATCAGGTGTATCATTCATAGTATGAACCGCCTTCTGCCTCCATAAACCACTGGCCCATTTCCCTGCTCTTTTTCCATTCTTCTTTATAATTCGACCCCTTTAGTATAGCATCCTTATCCTCTCTTTACAATTTTTTCTCACAGCGCTATAATATAACTTCGGAAAGAAAAAAGGAGATGGTTATCATGAGATTAATTGAATTTAAAATGGAACGCCCTGGCCTGGTAAAAGCCGGAGATGACGTTCAGATCATAGAACGGGAAGGAACCAGCAGCTACAGCTATATCATAGACCCTGCTGTGGCCATGTCCGGCTGCTACATGGGAAGGGATCGTATCAAATCCGATCATGGAATTGTCAAAGAGATCAAGCACAATGATCGTGGTTATTATGTAATTGTAGAATTTGATGAATGATCCCATTTTGATGAGTAACTCTACCTTCATAAATCTCTATATCTGCAAAATTTTCTATAAAACAAAAAGCCTTGAAACATCTCTGTTTCAAGGCTTGTCCTGAGACACCGGGGACTCGAACCCCGGACAACTTGATTAAAAGTCAAGTGCTCTACCACCTGAGCTAGTATCCCATATGCCCAAAGCCGGAATCGAACCAGCGACACGAGGATTTTCAGTCCTCTGCTCTACCAACTGAGCTATCTGGGCCTATGTACTTTCATTCGTACACATTTTCCTAAAATTACTCAAAAAAAATTGCGGGGGCAGGATTTGAACCTGCGACCTTCGGGTTATGAGCCCGACGAGCTTCCAGACTGCTCCACCCCGCGTTATTTAATTATATTATATGCAGTGATTAAGATTTTAATCACCAAATGGATGGAGATGGATTCGAACCATCGAAGCGTGTCGCAACAGATTTACAGTCTGCCCCCTTTGGCCACTCGGGAACCCATCCATATTTTATTAAAGTGATGCAAGCCGATGATCGGACTCGAACCGATAACCTGCTGATTACAAATCAGCTGCTCTGCCAATTGAGCCACATCGGCACAAATCTTCTCATGCGTGTTGCTTTGCATACCGAATGGGACCTATAGGGCTCGAACCTATGACCCTCTGCTTGTAAGGCAGATGCTCTCCCAGCTGAGCTAAGATCCCATGATCAAAATTTAGTTTTAAACGACCCGGATGGGACTCGAACCCACGACCTCCGCCGTGACAGGGCGGCGCTCTAACCAACTGAGCCACCAGGCCAAAACTTATTGAAGGCTATTGCATATACCCTCAAAACCACACATTGTTACATATCTATTTTCATCCGTTTTTTTTCCTCTTACCTAAACCAACCTGGTTAAGCCCTCGACCTATTAGTGACAGTCAGCTACACATGTTGCCATGCTTCCACCTCTGCCCTATCTACCTCGTCGTCTTCAAGGGGTCTTACTCTTGCGATGGGATATCTCATCTTGAGGGGGGCTTCACGCTTAGATGCCTTCAGCGTTTATCCCTTCCCGACTTGGCTACTCTGCCATGGTGTTGATCACCAACAGATACACCAGAGGTCAGTCCATCCCGGTCCTCTCGTACTAAGGACAGCTCCTCTCAAATATCCTACGCCCACGCCGGATAGGGACCGAACTGTCTCACGACGTTCTGAACCCAGCTCGCGTACCGCTTTAATGGGCGAACAGCCCAACCCTTGGGACCTACTACAGCCCCAGGATGCGATGAGCCGACATCGAGGTGCCAAACCACTCCGTCGATGTGAACTCTTGGGAGTGATAAGCCTGTTATCCCCAGGGTAGCTTTTATCCGTTGAGCGATGGCAATCCCACTTTATACCACCGGATCACTAAGTCCTAGTTTCCTACCTGCTCCACCCGTCGGTGTCGCAGTCAAGCTCCCTTATGCCTTTGCACTCTTCGAATGGTTTCCGTCCATTCTGAGGGAACCTTTGAGCGCCTCCGATACCCTTTCGGAGGCGACCGCCCCAGTCAAACTCCCCGCCTGACATTGTCCCCCAGCCAGGTCATGGCTGCAGGTTAGAAACCCAATACCGCAAGGGTGGTATCCCAACATCGGCTCTGATAAGACTGGCGTCCTATCTTCACTGCCTCCCACCTATCCTGTACATGCAGTACCGAATCCCAGTATCAAGCTGGAGTAAAGCTCCATGGGGTCTTTCCGTCCTGGCGCAGGTAACCAGCATCTTCACTGGTACTTCAATTTCACCGGGTGCATTGTCGAGACAGCGCTCAAATCATTACGCCTTTCGTGCGGGTCGGAACTTACCCGACAAGGAATTTCGCTACCTTAGGACCGTTATAGTTACGGCCGCCGTTTACTGGGGCTTAAATTCAGAGCTTCGCGTTGCCGCTAACCCCTCCTCGTAACCTTCCAGCACCGGGCAGGCGTCAGCCCATATACCTCACCTTTCGGTTTTGCATAGACCTGTGTTTTTGCTAAACAGTTGCTTGAGCCTATTCTCTGCGGCCTGATTTCTCAGGCACCCCTTATCCCGAAGTTACGGGGTCATTTTGCCGAGTTCCTTAACAATGCTTCTCCCGCCGGCCTTAGGATTCTCTCCTCATCCACCTGTGTCGGTTTACGGTACGGGCACATATCACACAATAGCGGCTTTTCTTGACAGCCCCTACGAAGACTTCCCTACTTGTGTTCGGTACGCGTCACACCTTCCTGTTGCTGAGCGGATTTTCCATCTCAGCCAGTAAAATGCTTGCCCCGGTCTTTTCATTCCCGGGTTCTTCCTCGGTTCTGTGTCCCCACAGTTCTGATGATATGCGGTACAGGAATTTCAACCTGTTGTCCATCGACTACGTCTTTCGACCTCGCCTTAGGCCCCGACTTACCCAGAGCAGATCAGCTTTACTCTGGAAACCTTAGATATTCGGCCTGGAGGATTCTCACCTCCATCTCGCTACTCATTCCGGCATTCTCTCTTCTTAACACTCCACATCTCCTTACGGTAATGCTTCTGTGCGTTAAGAATGCTCCTCTACCAATGTGTATGAATACACATTCCACAGCTTCGGTGTCGTGTTTTAGCCCCGGACATTTTCGGCGCAGGACCTCTCGACTAGTGAGCTATTACGCACTCTTTGAATGTGTGGCTGCTTCTAAGCCAACATCCTAGTTGTCTCTGAAATCCCACATCCTTTTCCACTTAACACGCACTTTGGGACCTTAGCTGGTGGTCTGGGCTCTTTCCCTTTTGACTGCCCAACTTATCTCGTGCAGTCTGACTCCCGTACATCATCTGACCGGCATTCGGAGTTTGATATTCTTTGGTAAGCTTTGACGCCCCCTAGGAAATTCAGTGCTCTACCTCCGGCAGACTAATACGAGGCTAGCCCTAAAGCTATTTCGAGGAGAACCAGCTATCTCCGGGTTCGATTGGAATTTCTCCCCTACCCACACCTCATCGCCACCCTTTTCAACGGATGTGCGTTCGGTCCTCCATTTCCTTTTACGGAAACTTCAACCTGGACATGGGTAGATCACCCGGTTTCGGGTCTACCTTTACTGACTCATTCGCCCTATTAAGACTTGGTTTCCCTTCGGCTCCGCACCTTAAGTGCTTAACCTTGCCAGTAACGGTAACTCGCCGGACCGTTCTACAAAAAGTACGCGGTTCCACTTAAAATGTGGTTCCACAGCTTGTAAACACAGGGTTTCAGGTTCTCTTTCACTCCCCTCCCGGGGTCCTTTTCACCTTTCCTTCACAGTACTATGCGCTATCGGTCACTAAGTAGTATTTAGCCTTGGGGGGTGGTCCCCCCGAATTCCCACAAGGTTTCTCGTGTCTCGTGGTACTTTGGATCCTGCTCGCTGACTATTGCTTTCCCATACAAGGCTTTCACTTTCTATGGCCGGTCTTTCCAGGACCGTTCTGGTAACAAATCGTCTCACTTATTGCAGTCCATAACCCCGGTATGCACGCATACCGGTTTAGGCTCTTTCCATTTCGCTCGCCGCTACTTTGGAAATCGAGTTTTCTTTCTTTTCCTCCGGGTACTTAGATGTTTCAGTTCCCCGGGTTCCCGACGTATGGCTATGGATTCACCATACGACAACTGAGGTTTGCTCAGCTGGGTTTCCCCATTCAGATATCTCCGGATCAAAGGATATTTGCTCCTCCCCGAAGCTTTTCGCAGCTTATCACGTCTTTCATCGGCTCTTAGTGCCAAGGCATCCACCCTGCGCTCTTATTAGCTTAACCAATTCGATGTTCACCTGCGGGTGCGGGTGACTCATCTAAGATACATAGCGTTGTATCTCTGGTCTTAGGTTTGTTATTTCACCGTACGTTACACGGTTACTTTAACGAGTTTTGTTTGGTTACATCATAAGATGTAACACCTCGGATGTCTTGATTTTGTTTTTATACTTTGACATATAAAAACTAATCTAGATATATTTCAATATGTGGTTTTCAAGGTACATGCGCGATGCAATCAGAAGCGTGCACAATCATATGGAAAACTGTGTTGAACACTTGTGTTCATAAGCAGTTTTTTATGTGATTGTATAGGCGTGGAACGCCGTGACTGAGAAAAGCGTCAGCTTTTCGAAGTGCACCTTCGTAACCGCATCACTGTGACTGAAGTTTATCAGTCATTCGAAAGCTTGATCAACTCAAACTCACGGATCACTGGTAAAAACCAGCTATATAAAACAGCACTGCCCTGCTGAATCAGGTTAACACATTCTTTAACACAGGCTTCGCTTTTCCCTCCGCCCATTGGAACGTGTCCGTTCTATATAAAACACTCTTTCAAGTGATTTTTTTAAAGGAATCTGGCACCCACCTGCTCTCCCATGCCGTCTCCAGCATAGTACCATCGGCCGCTTAAGTCTTAACCATCGTGTTCGGGATGGGAACGGGTGTCTCCCCTAAGCGCATCGGCACCAGAAATTTTACGTCTTTCTTAGTGTTTCCTTATTATTCTTTTTTACTTCTTTTGAAAACCAAAGACTCAACAGTATATAAAACCCTTACTTCTTCTTCCTTAGAAAGGAGGTGATCCAGCCGCACCTTCCGATACGGCTACCTTGTTACGACTTCACCCCAGTTATCAGTCCCGCCTTCGGCAGCTCCCTCCTTGCGGTTGGGTCACTGACTTCGGGCGTTACCAACTCCCATGGTGTGACGGGCGGTGTGTACAAGACCCGGGAACGTATTCACCGCGGCATTCTGATCCGCGATTACTAGCGATTCCAGCTTCATGTAGTCGAGTTGCAGACTACAATCCGAACTGAGACGTTATTTTTGGGGTTTGCTCCAGATCACTCCTTTGCTTCCCTTTGTTTACGCCATTGTAGCACGTGTGTAGCCCAAATCATAAGGGGCATGATGATTTGACGTCATCCCCACCTTCCTCCAGGTTATCCCTGGCAGTCTCCCCAGAGTGCCCAACTTGACTTGCTGGCTACTAAGGATAAGGGTTGCGCTCGTTGCGGGACTTAACCCAACATCTCACGACACGAGCTGACGACAACCATGCACCACCTGTCTGGAATGCCCCGAAGGGAAGGCCCCGTTACGGACCGGTCATTCCGATGTCAAGACTTGGTAAGGTTCTTCGCGTTGCTTCGAATTAAACCACATGCTCCACCGCTTGTGCGGGTCCCCGTCAATTCCTTTGAGTTTCATTCTTGCGAACGTACTCCCCAGGTGGAATACTTATTGCGTTAGCGGCGGCACCGAAGAGCTTTGCTCCCCAACACCTAGTATTCATCGTTTACGGCGTGGACTACCAGGGTATCTAATCCTGTTTGCTCCCCACGCTTTCGAGCCTCAACGTCAGTTACAGTCCAGTAAGCCGCCTTCGCCACTGGTGTTCCTCCTAATATCTACGCATTTCACCGCTACACTAGGAATTCCACTTACCTCTCCTGCACTCCAGCAACACAGTTTCCAAAGCAGTCCCGGGGTTGAGCCCCGGGCTTTCACTCCAGACTTGCATCGCCGTCTACGCTCCCTTTACACCCAGTAAATCCGGATAACGCTTGCCCCCTACGTATTACCGCGGCTGCTGGCACGTAGTTAGCCGGGGCTTCTTAGTCAGGTACCGTCATTTTCTTCCCTGCTGATAGAGCTTTACATGCCGAAACACTTCTTCACTCACGCGGCGTCGCTGGATCAGGGTTTCCCCCATTGTCCAATATTCCCCACTGCTGCCTCCCGTAGGAGTTTGGGCCGTGTCTCAGTCCCAATGTGGCCGGTCACCCTCTCAGGTCGGCTACTGATCGTCGGCTTGGTGGGCCGTTACCTCACCAACTACCTAATCAGACGCGGGTCCATCTCATACCACCGGAGTTTTTCACACCGTACCATGCGGCACTGTGTGCTTATGCGGTATTAGCAGTCGTTTCCAACTGTTATCCCCCTGTATGAGGCAGGTTACCCACGCGTTACTCACCCGTCCGCCGCTCAGTCAATTTAAATTCCATCCGAAAACTTCATTTAAATCGCTTCGCTCGACTTGCATGTGTTAAGCACGCCGCCAGCGTTCATCCTGAGCCAGGATCGAACTCTCAAATTTAAGCAGATAGTCTTTGAAAGCGGTCGGTGATTTGCACAAAAGCCCGTTGGAAGTTTACTTCCATAAGGGGTTTAGGGGAAATCAACGAACATTTGCGAAGCAAATGGTAGCGAATGAAGCAAAGCTTCATGAGCATACCGCTTAGACCTGCCATTCGGTTCAATCCGGGGTCAAAATCAACTAACTAGCTAATTTTTTTCCCGTTTTACTTGTTGTTTGGTTCGTATACAATTACTTGTATTCGTTCTGAATTTTCTCATTCAAAGCCATCAAACAATGGCTTATTTTATTAGAATTTTCAGGGTTTTACATACTGTTCAATCTTCTGTTTTCAAAGTGCTTTGTGTTGTTTTTGTCTTAACAGCAACTCATTTATTCTATCACAGCGTTTCTGTCTTGTCAACACTTTTCTTTATTTATTTTTCACTGCTTTTCGACAGCTGGTATATAGTATCACATCTTCATTTCCATGTCAACTACTTTTTTCACTGCCTAAGAGTAAAAAATAATCATTTGGAAATGAGCGGAGAAAGAGGGATTTGAACCCTCGCGCCGGTTGCCCGACCTACACCCTTAGCAGGGGCGCCTCTTCGGCCTCTTGAGTATTTCTCCGTAGTTCATAATTTCCATATGATTGGTCTTTCAAATAAAATCTTTTCCAGACGCATTGACAATTATACAAGATATATTTCTACTTGTCAACCTATTTTTCGATTTATTTCTTCCTGTATTTTGTCGTGTACGATTTCTGCAATCTGCATGGTTTTCAGCTTCTGATAATCCTCTGCATAAAGGGGTTTTAAGAAGCAAACCTGAACGATCTGCTTCTTGGAAGACTTCTCGTCAAAGGGTTTAAAACTGTCGATCAGTGCAACCGGTACAATGGGACATTTGGCATTTATGGCACTCTTAAAGGTTCCTCCCTTAAAAGCCAGAAGTTTATTTCCTTCACGGCTACGGGTCCCCTCCGGGAAGATCACATAATTCCTTCCGTTTTTTACACCCTCCGCCATCTTTGCTATGATTTCCATGGAAGCCCTGATATCCTGGCGGTCTATAGAAAATCCATTCAAGGCTTTTATTACCTGCTTTACAAGAATAAGATTGGAAGCTTCTTTCTTTACCACCACCGTGAATGGGTTGGGACAGGCATCCATCAGAGCAAGAACATCGAACAGGCCCTGATGGTTTGGAAAAAGGATAAACCCATTTTCAGACGGAAGATTTTCGGTCCCATGGACGCAAATCTCCACCCGCCCTGATTTATTTACTTTTTTCACAACATTCCGGATATAATCATAACGCTGTTCATCTGTATGAGAATCTTCCGGAAGGCCAAGCTTCCAGATACGGTAAAACCACACAGGAACGCGAAAAAGATTTTTGACTATTATATAGAAAATACGGTTCATAGTTTTTATGATTCCTCTCTGTAATTTCTAATAGCCGTTTCATACAAATCATTCCCCTTACAATCAATTACTACAATAACAGGAAAGTCCTTCACCTCCAGACGTCTGATGGCCTCGGTTCCAAGATCTTCATAAGCAATTACCTCCGATGAGACGATGCATTTGGAAAGAAGGGCGCCGGCTCCTCCCACCGCGGCAAAATAAACGGCTCCGTTTCTTACCATGGCTTCTATCACATCTTTGCTTCGCTTTCCTTTTCCGATCATGCCGCCCATACCCATATCAAGAAGCTGGGGCGTATATTTATCCATGCGGCTGGCGGTTGTCGGTCCGGCAGAACCTATGGGACGTCCTTCTCTTGCAGGTGACGGCCCCATATAATAAATCATATTTCCTTTTATGTCAAAGGGAAGCGGCTCATTTCTGTCCAAAGCTTCCTTCATCCGTTTGTGAGCGGCATCCCTGGCCGTATAAATGGTTCCTGTAAGATAAACGTAATCCCCTGCCTTTAAACACTGGGCATCCTTTTTTTCTATGGGTGCTTTTATATGATAATCCATGGTCTCCTCCATTTTGCGTATTTATGAATCAATCGGATATGCCTGCGTATCCAATTGACGCCCGATCAGGCGGGGCGCACTGTGCCCGGTAAAACAATACACGTTGTTCACTGTCCCAAGGTTAAAAAATGTTTTTTAACCTTTGCTGCAATGATTATATGATGCGGTGGGCATGTCTGTTCACATGACAGCAAATATTGACGGCTACCGGAAGCCCTGCGATATGAGTCGGATAGGTTTCAATATTTACAGCTAAAGCGGTTATACTTCCTCCCAAGCCTCCTGGCCCGATTCCCAGCTTGTTTATCTTCTCCAGCATTTCCTTTTCCAGTTCCTTTACATAAGGTACCAAAGGCTTTTCCTCAAGATCTCTGGTCAAGGCGTGCTTTGCCATCTGGGCGCATTTTTCAAAGGTTCCGCCGATTCCCACTCCTATGACCATGGGAGGGCAGGCATTGGGGCCGGCTTCTTTAACGGAAGTCAAAATAGCTTCCTTAATCCCTTCCAGCCCATCTGCAGGCTTTAACATGAAAATGCGGCTCATATTTTCACTTCCAAACCCCTTAGGGGCAACTGTGATATCAATTTTATCTCCGCTCACAATTTCATAATGAATGACCGCAGGAGTATTATCCTTTGTATTCACCCGCTCCACCGGCTCCACCACTGATTTTCTTAAATATCCTTCTTCATACCCTTTTCTTACACCCTGGTTGACTGCATCTGTGAGATTTCCGCCTTCTATATGCACATCCTGCCCTATTTTCATAAAAATGACGGCCATCCCTGTATCCTGGCAGATGGGAATCATATCTTCTCTGGCAATTTTCAAATTTTCCTTCAACTGGCAAAGCACCTGTCTGCCAAGAGCGGAGTTTTCTTTGTCCACTGCCTTAAGAAATACGCTTTCCATATCATCTGAAAGCACATGATTGGCTTCTATACACATTTCCTTTATGTTCTTCGTTACTTCTTCAATATTAACCGTTCTGATCATATATTCCTCCAGATAAACAAACCCCTTTATTTTATTTCATCATAAATGATTCTCATTATGAAATCAAGTTCAAACATAAAATAAGGCAGGGGATGTCTTATTTATCATTCCCTGCCTTATTTTCAGAACCAAGACGATTCCGGATCAATTTTTCCTGAATATCTTTTATCGTAAGCTCTTCCATTCTTTTTCTGCAAAGCTCATCTAAATCTCCATAGATTTCATCCATGATCCCTGACATTCCCGAAGCAACCATACAGGGAGTATCTACATTTCCGGATTTCCAGGAAGAAGATACAAAGGTAACATCCAAAGCATCACAAATGCTTCTTAAATTTACTTCAGAGGAATCTTTTGCAAAATGATAGCCGCCCTCCAGCCCTTCCTTTGTTGTAATAATTCCGGCCTTTTTTAATTTTGCCATCACTTTTCTAACCCGGGCGGGATTGGTGCATACATTGGAAGCCAGTTCTTCACTGGAAATGGTGGCTTTCCTCTGGTTTAAATAAACTACTCCATGAACCGCTACTGCAAACTCACTTGTCATACGAATCCCCTATTTCATAGGCATGATCTTCTTCGTGAAGCCAAACACAGTGCTGACCGGACTCAGAAAATCAACCGTTCGATGAGCCGCCTGGCAAATCGAACATCCTTGATCTGTAATTGATATAGTTTCAGTTTATATTTTATCAATTTGCCGGATCATTGTCAAGCGGACTTCATTTACTTCGTGGAATTCAGCGGCTTTTATTTAATCCAATTTTTTCTATTAAATCCTTTAACTGCTGGATTGCCTGGTTTTCATCCTCCCCTGCTGCTGATATTATCACCCGCTCTTCCTGCTTGATTGCCAATCTCATAATAGCAAGGGGATCTTTTAAATCGGCTTCCTTCTCTTCTTTTTTTAATTTTATAAGGGATGTAAACTGTTTGGCTGCCGCAGCCATGTCTCCTGCTGACCTGGCATGTATCCCCATTGCATCCTGAACTACAAATTCAAACTGCTTCACAAAGCACCTCCTGTTAATCCAGATCCTCACCGCCCGATGCAATCACTTTTTTCATCCATGCATAACTGTCCTTCTTGATCCTTTTGCCTGTTCCATTTCCATAGTCGTCATAATCTACATAAATAAAACCATAACGTTTACTCATTTCACAGGAAGAGCAGGAAACAATATCAATGGGTCCCCATGCATAATAACCTCTTAGATCCACCCCGTCACCAATGGCTTCCTTCATCTGCTCAATATGTGCCCGGAGATATTCCACTCTGTAGGAATCATGGATTTCGCCATTTTCTACCTCATCATAATAGCCAACTCCGTTTTCAGTTATATAAACAGGTTTCTGATATCTGTCATAAAATTCATTCAACAAAATCCTCAGCCCAATGGGATCAATGCTCCAGCCCCAGGGATTTGCCGGCAGTTCTTTGTTCCTGTATGCCTCATTCCCTTTGTCATAGCTTTCCTTGGAACATATCTGGGTGTAGTAATAAGAAAATGAGAAAAAGTCTGCGGTATTTTTTAAATCCTCTTCATCATCGTCTTCAAAGGTAATATCAATATTCCAGTCCTCAAAAAATCGGAATGCATAACCGGGATAATATCCCCTAAGCAATACGTCGGCAAAGAAATACTCCATTTGATTGTGCTTTAATGCTGCCAAAACATCCTCTGGTTTACATGTGGCCGGGTATTCCGGCCCTCCGCACAGCATCATGCCGATCTGCATTTCAGGATATTTTTCGTGAGCGTATTTTGTTGCCCTGGCACATGCCACCATCTCATGATGAACTGCCTGATATTTTGCAGAGCGCAGATCGTCAACCACATCTTCTGCGATTCCAAGGTGGTTAAATGATTCATGACCGATCAAATTGATTTGATTCACAATGATCCAGTACTTTACCTTACCAGCATACCGGTCAAATACTGTTTTGCAATAGTTTACGAAAAAATCAATGGTCTCCCTGGAATACCAGCCTTTGTATGAAGTGGTCAGATGAAGCGGCATCTCATAATGGGAAATGGTGATCATAGGCTCCATGCCGTTTTTAATGATCTCATCAAATAATTTATCATAAAATTCAAGCCCTTTCTCATTTGGCTGTGCGTCATCACCATTTGGATAAATTCTGGCCCAGTTAATGGAAGTTCTGAATGTTTTCAGTCCCAGCTCAGCCAGCAGCTTTAAATCTTCAGGATAGGTATGGTAAAAATCAATGCCTCTCCTTTTTGGGAAATTTTTATCACTGCTTTGCAGGGCCTCTTCTATATATGCTCTGGTCACTTCCCCATTGGAACGCTTTTCAATGGGCAGATCCTTTTGAAATTCATTAATATCTGCAAGGCAAAGCCCCTTGCCATCCAGGTCATAAGCCCCCTCCAGCTGATTTGCCGCCACAGCGCCTCCCCACATGAAATCCGATGGAAAAC
Organism: Lacrimispora indolis DSM 755; assembly: GCF_000526995.1. Lineage (NCBI taxonomy): Bacteria > Bacillati > Bacillota > Clostridia > Lachnospirales > Lachnospiraceae > Lacrimispora > Lacrimispora indolis. The sequence goes on from NZ_AZUI01000001.1 coordinate 1,858,957, forward strand.
CTTTTGGTACTTTTCTCATGATGTTCTCCTTTCCTTCCTGATATTACCGGTCTATTCCTGATCTTCCAGGCGTTTCAAACGTTTTTCCCAATTTTCAAAGATTTTGATCATTTGTTTTGCAATATTGATTTCACTGTATATGGTCATCAGGGTATCCTGTGCATGGGCGAAAATCAATGAATACTCCGCTTTTTCTCCTCTGGTTTCTCCCTGAATGGCATCCGTCTGGATCCGGTGGGCCTCTGTAATTTTTTTCTGCGCTTCTTTCATTTTTTCGTTGGCCAAAATAAAATCCTGATCGGCAATGGCTGTCAATGCTTCTTTGCACAGTAAGCGTGCATCTCCCGCATTCATAATAATGCTCATTGCAGATTCTAATGTTTTTTCATCCATTTTTATCACCCTTCTGATCACTCTATTTCTTTTCTTCAGCTTTTCTCTCTGCCTCAGCCTCCTGGCTGTCATATATACGGAAAAATGGATACCAGATTACGGTTGAAAGCAATGCACAAACAGCCATTAAAATAATGCCTTTGATGCTTCCCGTTGTCAGCCATGTTGAAATGGGGAAAGGACAATACCACATATCAAAAACCCTGGTGGGAATAGGTGCAAATGGAATGACCTTTGTAAAAATCCAGACTACTGTGGGAAGGATGATTCCCATCAGCCACATAGGGATCATCATAATGGGATTCCATGCGATGCATCCGAACACAACCGGCTCATTGATATTAAAAACTGCAGGTACAAAGCTGGCACGCCCTAATGCTCTCAATTTATTGCTTTTTGCAAATATAAGCATAATGACCAGGGGCAAGGTACATCCGATTCCGCCGATCCAGATATATGCAGAGTATACGGTAGGATCAGTAACCAGGTTCAATGTTTCGTGAGTAGCTGTTCCGGCGGCTGCCATGCTCACATTTGCAGTAATAGCCATAAGCATGGCCGGTTTATAAACCGGTGTGAGAACCCAGCTTGAAATCCCCAGGGAATATAAAAAGCAAACAAGTAAAAGAGAAAGGGCAAATCCCCAGGGAGTCTGCATAACATTGGAAATCGGCATAAACAATGACAGCACAATATTATAGATATCGATCCCAAGTAAATCCACCAAAACCCAGAGGGAACAAACAATGATCCCTGCCGGCAGCATGGAATCAAACCAGGCTCTTACAAAGTCAGGGATTACAGAAGTCTCTTTAAAGAATGAGAACTTTCCGAATAGACCCATGATCAAACCTGAAAAAACACCTGCGGTAATCGCTACGAACATCCCTCCGGCCCCTAAAGACGCATGCCCAAACCCAGGGACACCATCCTTAATCACCTGAGGAGAAATAATAATCAAAAATGCTACCACGCCGGAAAGTGCTGCAATGATTCTTTGTTTGCGCAGACGCTTTTTTTCCATTAAGTTAAATGGTATTAAAAATGCAACAAATAATGATAACAATCCCATTGTCCAGCCAAAGGGAGTCCAGAAATTGGGCCACCATTGCCAGCCAAACACATCCCCCGGAACAGTTAAAAAGCAAAAGATTGATCCTAACAAAATAAACGGAAGCACCTGCATAATGGAATCTTTTAAGGTGGTAACCCAGACATTGTTATTAATTTTGTTCATTTTCGGTGCAAAACTGTGTTCTAACCAATGAATTAACTGTTTCATCTTTCTCCTCCTCCTCCTTATTCACTCAGCTCATTTCACTTAATAAATGCTCCAATGCCATCTCTCCATTTAATGTTGAGTAGTATTCCGGCTTCATTAAAATGACTTTCACATCCTTTCCGCCTGTATATTCCTCAATTTCATCCAGAATATAGGCCAGGTGAGGTCCTACCATAAGGGCATCGATTTCATCAATATAGTTTTCAATCTCACTTTCCCCTCTGGCTGTTATACTGACCTCTACTTTTTTTGCAGTTGCTGCCTTTCTTATATTAGCCGCCATAAACCCGGAACTTGCACCGGATCCGCAAACCAGCAAAACCTTTAACATAAATAAAATCCTCCTTAATCTGCATAATAGTTGATGCACTCATTATGACTTTTTTTATCTTAAAATTCCACCAGAGATTTGCACGCTTCCTGTGCAAATCTCTGGTGGAAAAATTCTTTCCATACTCCTATAATAGACAGAAGGAGGGTTTTACTATGGGGACAAAATTACTGAAATTAATACGCATTCTGCTGATGCACACAAACGAAATGACAGCTTCTGCTTTAGCTGCTGAAATGGGGGTATCGGAACGTAGTATAAAAAGTTATATTTCTGAGATCAACATCCACGATCCTCAGACAATCCGTTCTTCCAGAAAGGGATATTCCATTGACCCAGAGGCCGGAAGAAAAATCTTAAATGATTCCGGCACCCACATCCCCCAGTCCTCTCAGGAAAGGCTGGTTTATATTATCAATCTTCTGATCAAACAGGAAGCCGGCATTCACGCATACGATCTATGCGATACCATATACATCAGCTACTCCACTTTAAAGAATGAGCTGGGAGCAGTAAAAAGGAAGCTGAGTCAGTTTGATTTAAAACTTCTCAATCAAAAGGATAATTTATCCATTGAAGGGCTGGAAAAAAATAAACGCCGCTTGCTAAGCTCTATTTTATACGATGAATCCAATATTAACTTTGTAAGCCTTAAAACCATTCAACATGTGTTTCCTGATATTGAAATTGAGTATATCAAAAACACATTGCTGAATATTTTTGATCAATACCATTATTTTGTCAATGATTATTCCCTTATCAATATTGTTCTCCACATCACCATAGCCATTGACAGAATCAAAAATCACAATATTAATACTCAGGATGTCCAGGAACTGACTCAGATACGGTATCACGAATATGAGTTGGCAAGTCAGGTCATAAAGCAGCTGGAACACCATTTTCATATTACCTACAGCAAAGCGGAGATCTATGAACTTGCCCTGCTGCTGATTTCCAGGGCTACCACCATAGATTATAAAAGCATAACCACTGCAAATCTGGTGGACTTTATCGGGAAAGAATGCTTTGATCTGGTAGAAGAAATGATCCGGTCGGTTAATGCTTATTATTATATTGATTTAACAGAGCCTGAATTTCTGATTCGGTTTGCCATTCATATCAGGAATCTGCTTCAACGATCAAAAAATCAGCAATTTTCAAAAAATCCTTTAACCGAAGAAATTAAAACTTCCTGCCCTCTGATTTATGATGTCTCCGTATATTTGTCCGGAATCATCAAAGACCGTACGGGGATCATCATCAATGACGATGAAATTGCCTATATCACCTTTCACTTAGGAAGCACTCTGGAAGCCCAGAAAAGTTTAAATAAAAAAGTGACTGCCGTTTTATACTGCCCTAACTATTATGATTTGAATATACGTCTGACAGATACCATTAACCATCATTTTTCCTGTGAAATGTTAATAACCAACATCTTAACGGATGAGAATGGTCTGGAACAGGTTCCTAAATTTGATTTTATTATGTCAACTGTACCGCTCCATGACTTTTATGGCGTGGATATTGTCCATATCGGAATGTTTTTTACGGATAAGGATATTTCCGTAATCAGAAATAAGATTACATCCGTGAGAATTAATAAGAAAAAAACAACCTTTAAAAATTATCTGGAAACCCTGATCATACCTGAATTCTTTGAAAGAAGAAATGATTTAAAAACAGAGAAAGAAGCAATCGAATATCTGACCCGTAAAATGCACCGGATGGGTTATGTAGACGAGACGTTCCGGGAAGATATCTATGTGCGTGAAAAACTTTCTTCCACTGCTTTCCACGATTTTGCAATTCCCCATGCAATGAAAATGCATGCGGAAAAAACAGGACTGAATATCCTGATTTCTGATTCGCCTGTTTCATGGGATGGAAAGCCTGTTTATCTTGTCATTATGATGTGCTTTAACAAAAATGACCGTCACATTTTCAATGAAATCTTTGAACCGCTTACCATGATGCTGACGGACCGGGAGTTCATTAAAAAACTGATTCAGGTGAGAGATCATGAAACATTCATTCAAATGCTGACCGATAACCTGGAAGTAACTTTTTAGTACAGCGTTGTGGGTATTCATGCCTAAAGGTTTTGATTCCCTATGAAGTCAATCGGATATTCCCAATGACCAAGGGTCACAGCGCCCCCCGCATCATCGGGTGGACCTTCCTCTTCGTTACTTGATGAACTAAAAAAGTTGTCCGGGTATTGAAAGCCGGACAACTTTTTATATTGGATATAAATTATTTTTCCTTTATACGAACAATCACACTCTTTATCACCTTATCATCCATTTCCAATATGGAATATTGATTTTTATCATCCTCCATTTCCAATGGAAGCTGAGATTCCTTCGGGATAAAACCAAGTATTTCGATCAGATATCCTGACAGCGTATCACAGGAGCTTTCAATTTCTTCATGAAGAACCTCATCCAAATCATACAAGGAAATACTTCCTGCTGCTTTATAAACGTTAGGTTCTACTTCGACCAGCTCCGGCTCTTCATCTTCATACTCTTCCGGAATATCTCCCACAATTTCTTTAATCAAATCTTCCATGGTGATAAGACCGGATACTCCACCGTATTCATCCACCAGGATGGCCATTCTGATCTTACCATTCTTCATATCCAGAAATAAGTCATCTGTCTTTTTATTTTCCGGGATAAAATAAGGTTTCTGCATAATGGTACGGATATCAATATCCGCCCACTCATTCCTATTCAATTCAATGATAAAGTCCTTTATGGATAAAATACCGATAATATTATCAATTTCTTCTTCATAAACCGGAATCCTGGAATGACGGCTGTCAAATATCTCATTAATGAAAAGCTCCATGGGAGTTTTGATATCAACTGCCACCATATCCTGTCTGGGGGTCATGATTTCTCTGGCCCTTTTATCGTCAAAGAGAAAAATAGAAGTGATCATATCCTCTTCGATCTTGTTGAACACACCGCTTTCCCGCCCTGTCTGGAGCATGGAACGGATTTCTTCCTCAGACACTTCTTCTTCTAAATTTTCCGTCTTCATTCCAAGAAGCTTTAAAATTCCATTGGTTGACATGGAAAGAAGCCTAATGAACGGCGCCATGACTTTTGATACCATATAAATGGGGCGTACGGCAAACAAGCTGAACCGTTCTGCCTTTTGCAATGCAATCCGTTTGGGAACCAGTTCTCCCAATACCAGGTTAAAGTAAGACAGAATAATGGTCACTATTACCATGGAGATGCTCCGGCTGTAGGGAACGCCTAAGACCTGCATTTTGTCTCCCAGTATTTGTGAAATTCCTGTTGCAGCCGATGCACTGGAGAAGAAACCGGCAAAGGTTATGGCTACCTGGATGGTTGAAAGGAAACCGGTGGAGTCCTCTGAAAGCTTTTGAATCAGAGCTGCCTTCTTATTTCCGTTATCAGCCAGCATCCGGATCCTGTTTTTGTTGACTGATACAACAGCCATTTCCGCTCCTGCAAAAAACGCATTCATTAAGGTTAAAGCAATTAATAATAAAATCTGTGCGGCTATCTGCGCCGCGCCTGGGTCACTGTCCAAGCTGGTATTCCTCCTTTTTTTAGGACATATTTGTCCATGCAGGTTTTCCTGCTAAATTTCAATAAATAAAAGACTTTGACCGCAGTAAAGTTAATATTGCTGCATTCAAAGTCTTTTACTGCTGATTATTGATGGTTAATATTATAATATAAAAATTAAAATATTACCATATCCTTTGTGTTAATTTTTTTATTCCTCATCAGAGGCTTCATCTATACCGGTTATCTCTTCCGGGAATTCTTCATTCCCATCGTCCAGTACCTCTGGAAGTTCTACATCCACGATGTCCAGTTCTTCCAGACCTTCTCCATCGGATTTGCTTCCGTCATCCCGTACCTTTGCAATGCTGGCAACGGTAATATCGGAATCCTGGTCAATGTTCATCAGTTTTACTCCGGAAGTGTTTCTTCCGATGACGGAAATGTCATTGACAGAAATTCGGATAACGATTCCTTCGGTGGTGATCAGAAGAAGATCATGGTCATCCTGTACTAACTTAGCCCCTACGATGTCTCCTGTCTTTTCCGTGATCTTATAGCACAGAACACCCTTTCCGCCTCTTCTCTGAGGTGTGAATTCCTCAATAGGAGTTCGCTTGCCCATACCATTAGCCGATACGATCAGCAGCTTCGGCCCCTGGGATTCCTTCTGCATTCCTACAACCTGGTCATCCTCATTGAGCTTCATGCCGATAACACCTATGGATACACGGCCTGTAATACGGACATCCTTTTCATGGAACCTGATGCACTGGCCTTTCTTCGTCACCAGGAAGATGTCCTTTGTATCATCCGTGGCCTTAACCTCGATCAGTTCATCATTTTCCCGAAGGACAATAGCCTGAAGACCGTTCCTGCGGACATTGGCATATTCCTTCATAGGTGTTTTCTTCACCATTCCGTTTTTGGTTGCCATAAATAAGAACTTGTCATCATCGTATTCCTTCATGGGGATGATGGCCGTAATGCTCTCGCCGGGAAGCATCTGCAAAAGGTTTACAATGGCGGTTCCTCTGGAGGTTCTGCTTCCTTCCGGGATCATATACGTTTTTAACCGGTAAACACGGCCTGTATTGGTAAAGAACATCAGGTAATGATGGGTGGTTGTCATCATCAGGTCTTCGATGTAATCCTGATCAATGGTCTGCATTCCCTTGATTCCCCTGCCGCCCCGGTTCTGATTCTTGAAGTTATCAATAGACATCCTCTTAATATATCCCAGCTTTGTCATGGCTACAATGGTACTTTCATCGGGAATCAAATCTTCCATGGACATATCATACTCATCAAAGCCGATGGAGGTTCTTCTGTCATCTCCGAATTTTGCGGAAATGATGGATATTTCCTCTTTGATCACTGCTAAAAGCTTTTTTTCATCAGCAAGGATGGCCTTTAATTCTTCGATCCTGGCTTCCAGCTCCTTGTATTCGTTCTCAAGCTTTTCTCTTTCCAAACCGGTAAGAGCTCTCAGACGCATATCAACAATTGCCTGGGACTGGACATCGCTTAAGCCAAAGCGGCTCATGAGTTCTGCCTTAGCTGCCTGGACATTTTCAGAGCCACGGATGATCCTGATGACTTCGTCAATGTTATCTAAGGCAATGAGCAAGCCCTGCAAAATGTGTGCTCTTTCTTCCGCCTTGTTTAAGTCATAACGGATCCTTCTGGTCACAACTTCCTTTTGATGCTCCAGATAATAATTTAACATCTGAAGGATATTTAAGACCTTTGGCTCTAAAACGCCGGAACTGTTTTTAACAAGAGCGAGCATGATCACACCAAAGGTATCCTGAAGCTGGGTATGCTTGATCAGCTGGTTAAGGATTACATTGGCGTTGGCATCACGGCGAAGCTCAATGCAGATCCTCATACCGGAACGGTCTGACTCATCCCTTAAGTCGGTAATTCCATCCACCTTTTTATCTTTTACAAGCTCTGCGATCTTTTCAATAAGGCGGGCCTTATTGACCATATAGGGAAGCTCGGTCACTATGATCCGGCTTTTTCCGTTTGCCATGGTTTCAATATCGCTGACAGCCCTGACACGAATCTTTCCTCTTCCCGTACGATATGCTTCTTCGATTCCCCGTTTTCCCAGGATGGTTGCTCCTGTTGGGAAATCCGGCCCTTTGATGATTTCTAAGATCTCCTCCATGGTGGTTTCCCTGTTTTCTTCCACCTGGTTGTCAATAATATGAATGACCGCATTAATAACCTCTCTTAAGTTATGAGGAGGGATGTTGGTAGCCATACCAACGGCTATTCCGGAGGTGCCATTTACCAGAAGATTGGGATAACGGGACGGAAGTACATCCGGCTCTCTCTCCGTCTCATCAAAATTGGGGCTGAAATCAACGGTATCTTTGCTGATATCTGCAAGCATTTCCATGGAAATCTTACTTAAGCGGGCTTCTGTATATCGCATGGCAGCCGCCCCGTCTCCATCAACGGAACCGAAGTTTCCGTGACCATCCACCAGCGGATATCTGGTAGACCATTCCTGTGCCATATTCACCAGAGCTCCGTAAATAGAGCTGTCACCGTGAGGGTGGTATTTACCCATGGTATCACCCACGATACGGGCACATTTACGGTGTGGCTTATCCGGACCGTTGTTGAGCTCAATCATGGAATACAGGACTCTACGCTGAACCGGCTTCAAACCGTCTCTTACATCAGGCAGAGCTCTGGAAACAATGACACTCATGGCATACTCGATATACGATTTTTCCATGGTCTTTTTTAAGTCCACATCATGAACTTTATCAAAGATATTTGGTTCCATTTTATTTCCTCCAATTATTTCAATCCACGTATCCCTTTAGATACGAAAAGTGCCTTTGTACTTCAACACTCGCTTTTTATTAAACATCAAGATTCTGTACGTATTTGGCGTTGGTTTCGATAAATTCACGTCTTGGCTCTACCTGATCGCCCATTAAGGTGGTAAAGGTCAAATCCATCTCGGAAGTGGTATCCTCATTCATGGTAACCCGCAGAAGGACTCTTCGCTCCGGATCCATGGTAGTTTCCCAAAGCTGCTCTGCATCCATCTCTCCCAAACCTTTGTAACGCTGGATCTTATTGTTATTGTCACGGCCGATTTCCCTCAGAATGGAGTTAAGCTCCTCATCGGTATAGGCATACCATACCTTTTTCCCCTTCTCCACCTTGTATAAGGGAGGCTGTGCCAGATATACATAACCTTCCCGGATCAGCTCCGGCATAAAGCGGTATAAAAAGGTGAGAAGCAAGGTGCTGATATGGGCACCATCCACATCGGCATCAGTCATGATGATGATTTTATGATATCTTAATTTACTTAAGTCAAAGTCCTCATGGATGCCTGTTCCAAATGCTGTGATCATGGCCTTGATCTCCGCATTGGCATAGATCTTGTCAAGCCTTGCCTTCTCCACGTTTAAGATCTTTCCTCTCAAAGGAAGGATAGCCTGGGTATTCCTGGAACGGGCCGTCTTTGCAGAGCCGCCTGCACTGTCTCCCTCTACGATGTAGATCTCGCAGTTTTCCGGGTTTTTATCAGAACAGTCCGCAAGCTTTCCAGGAAGGGCCATCCCCTCAAGTGCGGTCTTTCTCCTTGTCAAATCCCTGGCTTTTCTGGCCGCTGCTCTTGCTCTCTGAGCCAGGATGGATTTGTCACAGATAGTCTTTGAAATACTTGGATTCTGCTCTAAATAATAGGTGAACTGCTCTCTTAAGAGATTATCCACCGCTCCTCTTGCTTCGCTGTTTCCTAATTTCTGCTTTGTCTGTCCCTCAAACTGGGGCTCCTCGATTTTGACGCTGATAATAGCCGTCAGACCTTCCCTGATGTCTTCACCGGAAAGGTTCGTTTCGCTTTCCTTTAACAGCTTGGTCTTTCTGGCATAATCATTTAAGGTTGTTGTCAAAGCGTTTTTAAAGCCTGCCAGATGAGTTCCTCCTTCAGGAGTATTGATGTTATTGACAAAGCTGTAAATATTTTCCGTATAGGAATCATTGTGCTGCATGGCGATCTCAACATAAACGCCATCTTTTATTCCTTCACAGTAAAATACCTGATCATAAAGCGGGGTCTTTCCCTTGTTTAAATAAGTGACGAATTCCCTGATGCCGCCTTCATAATGGAACACGTGCTCATGGCTTTCCTCTCTCTCATCCTTAAGGATAATCCTTAAATTTTTGGTTAAGAATGCTGTCTCACGGAGACGGATCTTTAAGGTATCGTAATCAAAAACCGTTTCTTCAAAAATATCCCCGTCGGGAAGGAAGGTAACCGTTGTTCCATGCTCATCAGGGCCGCATTCTCCTGTCACCTTTAAGGGGTACATGGTCTTTCCTTTTTCATAACGCTGTTTATAAATCTTTCCATCCTGGCGGATCTCTACCTCCAGCCACTGGGAAAGAGCATTGACTACAGAAGCGCCCACGCCGTGAAGGCCGCCGGAAACTTTATATCCCCCGCCGCCGAATTTACCGCCTGCATGGAGGATGGTAAAAGCTACCTCTACTGCCGGTATCCCTGCTTTCTTCTGGATTCCTACGGGGATCCCCCGTCCATCATCCACAACGGTCACGGAATTGTCAGGATGGACAATTACCTCTATGCTGTCGCAATATCCTGCCAGAGCCTCATCCACCGCATTGTCCACGATCTCGTAAACCAAATGATGAAGTCCCCTTGTGGAAGTACTGCCGATATACATACCAGGCCTTTTTCTTACTGCTTCAAGACCCTCTAATATCTGGATTTGATCTGCACCATATTCTTGACTCATATTTGCACGCTTCCTCCTGAATCGTTATTTGCGTTATAATTTGGCAGCATGGCCAAACTGTAACTAATTTTCATTGCCTACGGTACCGTTTACCACCTTAAATATTTTATCAACAGGAAACCGGTTTTTCACAAATTCTTCCAGTCCCGTACAGGTGATCACGGTCTGTATATGATCAATTCCGGCAAGTAATTGATTTTGCCTGCTGTTATCCAGCTCCGATAATACGTCATCCAGTAAAAGGATGGGGTAATCATATACTGTTTTTTCTACCAGTTCTATTTCTGCAAGCTTTAAGGACAACGCAGCTGTCCTCTGTTGCCCCTGGGAACCGAACCGGCGAATGTCGATTCCGTTGATGATGAAACTTAAATCATCCCGGTGGGGACCGGTAAGCGTTGTTTTCTGCCTCATATCCTGCTGCCTGCTTCGCCTTATGGTATCCTCAAACTCATCAGCCTCTACGTTTGGTTCATAGAGGATGTGTAAGTGTTCCTTTTCCCCGGAAAGCTTCCGGTGGATGGATCCAATGATTCCATCCAGTTGTTCTATAAATTCTTTCCGATAACCTATCATTTCCTTTCCGTACTGGACCAGCTGCATATCCCATATGTCCAGGGTTTCTTCATAATCAGGCCGAAAAGCCATATCTTTCAACAGTTTATTGCGCTGCGTCACGATCCGGTTGTATTGCACAAGGGAATGGACGTAAAGCCTGTTTAGTTGACATAATTCCAAATCAACGAACCGGCGCCTTTCGGCCGGCCCATTTTTTATGAGATTTAAGTCTTCCGGAGAAAAAAATACAACGTTGACAATTCCAAACAATTCACTGGCCTTCTTTATGGGAACGCCGTTTACCGCCACACCTTTGGCTTTATTCTTTTTCAAATGCATGTCGATCCTGTATGGAATATCTTTCTTTCTGACATTTAGCTTGATATGCGACTCATCCCTGTCAAATTGTATAATTTCCTTATCCTTGCTCCCTCTGTGGGATTTTGTCGTAGCACAGACATAGATTGCTTCTAAGACATTTGTTTTCCCCTGGGCATTGTCCCCATAGAGTATATTGGTTCCCTGACTAAAATCCATATGTAATTCATCATAGTTGCGGTAATTCTTAAGCTCTATCGATTCAATTATCATGGATGGTGTTATTCCTCGATCTTAATGGTATTGCCATCAAATGTGACTACGTCTCCAGCTCTTAATTTCTTTCCTCTCTGGTATTCCACCTGGCCGTTGACTTTCACAAGGCCATCCTCAATGACAAATTTGGCGTCAACACCTGATCCTACCATACCGGCGGCCTTTAAGGCCTGTCCCAGCTTGATATACTCATCCCTTAACTTGATCGTTTCCATAGTTTCCTCTCTGCCGCCCATAGGGCGTTCCTCTCTATCCAGAGGCGCGGACTGCACGCCATAAATCAGGATTTTCTTATATCCTGCCGTTTTCCTGCCATAAGGACGGTTTAAACTGCTGCCGCATTAAAGTTGACAGGAAGGATCAGATAAATATATTTTCCTTCTTCATCCCGGATAAAGCAGGGAGATTTGGGATTCAGCATATAAAGGGTCACTTCTTCATCATCAATGATCCTTAAGGCATCGATCAAAAACTTTGGATTAAAGCCGATCATAATGTCGCTTCCCGTTTTATGGATGGGGACTTTAGCGTTCATGGATCCAAAGCTGGAATTCATCTTAAGCTGCATTTCCTGATCTTCAATGTTCATGATCAGGGGTTTCTTATCATTTTCCCTCACCAGGATGGTGGCCCGGTCAAGACAGTCCAAAAGCTCTCTTTTATTGACCGATGTCTTTGTCTCATAATCGCTGGAAAGCATCTGATCGATCCGAAAATATTCTCCTTCGATCAAACGGGAAACAACGATAGTATCGTCAAATTCAAATAAAATGTGGTTAGTACTGAAGAAAATAAGTACTTCTTTTTCATTGTCTCCGCCCAGAATCTTGCTGACTTCGTTTAAAGTCTTGCCAGGAACAATGACTTTTATATCATGATACGTATCTTTTAATTCAATATTCCGGATGGAAATCCTGTGGCCATCCAGAGAAACCACCTTTAACTGGTTTCCTGTAACCTGGAAAAGCTCTCCTGTCATCATTTTATTGCTGTCATTGGGAGCAATGGAAAAGATGGTCTGGCGGATCACTTCTTTTAAAGAGAACTGGGACAAGCAGATATAATGATCCCGTTCAATATACGGAAGATAAGCAAATTCCTCTCCATCCCGTCCCTGAATATGGAATACGGAGTTTTCACAGGAAATGGTGGTGGTGAGTTTTTCATCGCTTTCAATGGTAACCAGGGAATCTCCTGCAGAAGAAAGTTTTCTTACGATCTCGGAAAGCAGTTTTGCTTCCAGGGCGATTTTGCCCCTTTCCAGGATGGTACCTTCTACCTTTGTTTCAATTCCAAGCTCCATGTCATTGGCTGTCAGTTTGATCTCTGATCCGCTGGCATCAATAAAGATACACTCCAGGATGGACATGGTTGTTTTACTTGGAACTGCTTTTAATACGATATTAATGCCGTTTAGGATCTCATCCTGTTTAAATGTCAGTTTCATAATTGTTGATAACTCCTTTGCTCTAGAAATTGCAATAAATAGATGGATGATATAGTTAAATTCCGTCGTATTAGTAGTAGGGGCTGTGGGTTTGTGTAAAAGCCCTGATAACCTTTATAAAGGCTGATGTTTCCATGTTCATAAGGGTGTGAATAACGTCCACAAAAGTTAAGGAAAACATTGAAGTTATCCACAGGAACATGAGAAACAGTTTTAGGACCTTAATTATCCACAGGGAATTAACAGCTAATACACACCTTATTGTGGATTAATCTTCTTTTTCAGGATCTCAATGGTGTTATTTAAAGATTCGTTTTTATCCACGTTTGCAGTTATTTTTTCTATTCCATGGATGATGGTGGTATGGTCCCTTCCTCCCAGGAATTTTCCAATCATTTGTAAGGGGGTTCCAACCATTTCTCGGCAGAGATACATGACGATCTGACGTGGATAAACGATTTCCTTGTTCCGTTTCTGGGAACAAATATCAAGAGGAGTGAGGCCGTAGTGATCTGCAACTACCTGTATGACAAGCTCCGGAGTAACTTCCCGTTTGCCGTTGGGAGAGATGATGTCTTTTAAGGCTTCTTCCGCCAGTTCTACGGTGATCTCCTTATTGTCAAGGCGGGAGAGGGCCACGATTTTTGTCAGGGCGCCTTCCAGTTCACGTATGTTGGACTTGATGTTGGTGGCTATGTATTTGATGACCTCATTATCAATGTTGTAGCCTTCCATTTCCTCTTTTTTTCTGAGGATGGCCATCCTGGTCTCATAATCAGGGGACTGTATGTCCACTGTTAAGCCCCATTCAAACCGGGAACGAAGCCTCTCCTCCAGCGTTTCGATTTCCTTGGGTGGTTTGTCCGAGGAAATGATGATCTGTTTTTTAGCTTCGTATAATGCGTTGAAGGTGTGGAAGAATTCTTCCTGAGTACTTTCCTTACCAATGATGAACTGGATATCGTCGATGAGCAGAACGTCATTGTTGCGGTACTTCTCACGGAATTCCGTAGGAGAGAAGTTGTTTTTATTACGGATGGCGTCGATCAGCTCATTGGTGAACTTTTCGCTGGTCACGTAGAGGACCTTTGCCCTGGGATTATTTTTTAAGATGAAATGGCCAATGGAATGCATCAGGTGGGTCTTTCCCAGACCAACGCCTCCGTAAATGAACAGAGGGTTATAAATTTCACCAGGAGATTCCGCAACAGCCAGGGAGGCGGCATGGGCTAAGTTGTTGTTGGCACCTACCACAAAGGTATCAAAAATGTATTTTGGATTCAGGTTTGCATTTGTGATAGCCGTCTGGCTGACCGAATTCATGGTATTATTAATAAGAGTGTTGCCTGCAGGAGATGAAACAGTCTCCTGTTGAATCTGACTTTCAACAACGAAATCCACGCTGCATTCAAAGCCGGTCACTTCTTCTATGGTGATTTTCAGAAGAAACCCGTATTTTTTGCGGATGTATCCTAAGAATTCCACATCCGGTACCGTGACAATGACTTTTTCGCCATTCACGGAATGAACCTTCAGGGGAAGAAGCCAGGTTTTAAAAGACACGTCCGTAATTTCGTGCTCTTCTTTTAAATTCAATAAGATTTCATCCCATTTTTCCTTTAACTTTTCTAACATCGTAAGTCTCCTACATTTATAAAAATGCAAATATGCGCATTTACCCAATCTACAGTTCATTCTATACTATTTTGAAATAATTTTCAATGATAATAGTAAAAAATTGTGGATAAGTGTGTGCAGAGGATGTGTATTGCATGTGAATCATATGTTGATAATCATCCAGAGAAATAGTTGTCCACAAAAAAGGTGTGTTTTATAAGTTTGGATATTCACAGTCCGGAAAAGTGGAATTTATATGGGCTCTCAGGACAGGCCTGTGAATAAAACGACGATTATCAAGATGATATCCATAGAGTTTTCCACAAGTTATCCCCATAATGTTGATAAGTTTATGTAAATTAACAAAATGGGCGTGAATTTACTGACGTGGATTGACGGATGAAAGCTTTCTATAATATAATGCACATGTAACCAGATGCATTGTATCTTTATAAAAGAACAGTAGCACAGGAGGAAAAAAATGAATATTGAAAACAAAACCCGTAGCCTGGTACTGGCAGCCGTATTTGTTGCCATTATCGTCATCATGGCGTTTACGCCCTTTGGGTACATACCCTTGGGATTTATGAACGCCACCATCATTCACGTTCCGGTCATAATTGGAGCCATTATTCTTGGACCAAAATATGGCGGATTTTTAGGAATGGTATTTGGACTTACCAGTTTGTGGAAAAATACCAACATGCCCAATCCTACGTCCTTTGTATTTTCACCTTTTATTAAAGTGGGAGAGTACGGCGGAAATATAGGAAGCCTGATCATTTGCATGGTTCCCAGAATTCTCGTTGGAATCGTAGCCTATTATGTTTTTCGGGCGGTGTTAAAAGCTTTGGGTGAGAAAAACGGAAAGAGGACCATCGCTTTGGCGGCCGCAGGAGTAGCCGGATCATTAACCAATACTCTTTTGGTAATGAATCTGATTTACTTATTTTTTGGAAAAGAATACGGTCAGGCGGCAAAGGGACTGACAGAAGGAATTTATTCCGTAATTATTGGAATTATATGCATCAATGGAATTCCTGAGGCCATTGTGGCTGGAATTCTTACGGTAGCGGTTACACAGGCCCTATTTAAGGCAATGAAAGGGTAATTACTGTTAAAAACAGAGCCATTGCTTCTCGAATGAATCATTTCGAGGAGCAATGGCTCTTACTATATATATAGTGAATTATAAAAAAGTTTTTATATTTCTGATATCAGCGCATGTATTCAACTGTCTTAAATTCAATGGATTTCCTTTTATATCTGTAATGATCTTTAAGTCTTTTCCGGCTTCAAAAACTTTTTTTCCATTGACAAAGGCTTCTGCTTTGGATCCTGAGTTTTTTATTTTAAATGTGTGGTTTCCCCAGACCTGCTCATAAATATTTTCGTGTCCGCCTGTGGTTCCCCAGTAAATCCGTTCGTGCTCGATATGTATTCCGTACATGCGGGCTGCGTATTCCATGACAGAAAGCATGGCAGGCCCATAGGAGTCCTGTATGCCTTCCAGGGATTCTATGGATGGTTTGCCGGTAAAAGGATCGTACTGCTGAACAAATATGCATGTATCTCCAATTGCCTGGAACAGCTTTTCTCCCAGATATGGAACCAGATGATCGAAGCCATAATTCTCAAGAGCGCGGATTGCCCGCTGAAAGGTAAGTGCCTCAGATTGTCCGCTCCAGTCATTGGTGGGAATGTTACGGAATAGGGGATCATTTACTGCAATGGATGGAAGCGGCATATAGGTCCAGAATTCTTCCGGATTCAGCAGGTGCTTTATAACAAAGTTCTCAGCCATGTCCTGGGTCAGGCTGTTCCAGTACATGGCTCTTAAATTGTTATGGGTCATAACATTCATGATATTGTGATTCCGGTCCCTGTCAAAGCAGGCACCTTTTGTTTCATCCCACAGGTAATTTTTGATTTTTTTCTGAATTGATAATGATTTTTTTTTCCAGGAATCCGCTCTTTTTTCATTTCCCTGTATGGTGGATATTTTTGACAGAGTTTCCCTTGAGGAATAAGAAAAGCTCATAATGTCCATGGAGGCCATGGGTACGATCTGAGAGCTTTTTGGGGGAACTTCTTTACTCCAGGAATCCGGTGAATCCCCATAACGGAGAGCATGGTCTTCCCCTGTATCGTATTTGCACCAGCTTTCCAGACATCCATCTCCGTCAGAATCTCTTACATTCCAGAGATAAGCGTCGAATTTTTCCAGGGTAGTATAGAGAAGATTTAAATATTCCGGATCTTTCCCTATTAGATAATACATATTAAGAGCAGAAGAGGGGAAGCAGAATCCCTGAAATTTATCAAACTGAGGAGTGATTTTTCCATTCATAAAAGCAATGCTTCCGGGAAATCTTCCATCCTCCCGTTGAGTTTCCATGAACAAAAGATGGTTATTCAGTCCGGCTTCCATATTTCTTTTTGCGTACATTTCTCCGCCCATGGGCTGGGTTTCCAGCCATATTTTTTCGTACCCCCCGCCTTCGATCAGTACAAGCCTGGAATTGAAATATTTTAAATTATTCCATGTTTTTTTTTCGGCTGAGTCCATAAGCTTTTGCAAAAGTTCATAAGAAGTCTGAAATGATACACTTGTTTGGATATTCAAATTTTGCCTCCAGTAGAAAAAGCTTTTTTATAGAAACAGGAGAAGCCAAGCGGTTTCTCCTGCTGATTAAGTTTTTATTTTACAATAAGTCTTTGTATCAGATCAAAAAGATCTGCGGCACCCTGGTCCGGGGAAATGCTGCCATAGGACACATTCTGGCCGATTAAGTGTAATTCATTGATGAATTCCTGATCATTGGGCAGATTGGGCCCCTGGGGAATGGAACGGTCGCTGATGGCATCATAAATAGCATAGACAGCCGCATCAGCGGAAGTGGCTTTTTCGGAGATTGCTTCACGTACAACAGGTGAACAGGGAATGCCGCGGTTGGTGCCAAGAATCTCTCCGGCTTCTGGACTTGTCACAAAATAATTAATGAAGATGGCCGCTGCTTCCGGATTTGCACTGTTTTTGTTGATTCCAAGATACTGGCTCATTTGGATGGCATATGCTTTTTCTCCGCCTGCCGGAAGTGTGGTAGCCCCAAGCTGATCAGTCATCGCTGCCTGATAACCGGCTACCT
This sequence comes from Lacrimispora indolis DSM 755, assembly GCF_000526995.1. Classification (NCBI taxonomy): domain Bacteria; kingdom Bacillati; phylum Bacillota; class Clostridia; order Lachnospirales; family Lachnospiraceae; genus Lacrimispora; species Lacrimispora indolis. The sequence continues at coordinate 1,876,681 of NZ_AZUI01000001.1, forward strand.
GATTGCTCCATATCATTCCGATCGCAGCCTTGCCTGCCACAAGAGCAGAGCTGTCAGCCCCTGTTTCCGCATAGGTTGCAGTAGTATCGGAATCCGGGATCAGTCCTTCGGACCGCAAATCGGCCCATAACTGGATCCATTTTTTTGAGGTTTCCAGTGTCATATAGCTTTTGCCGCCCTGATCAGAGGTCCATAAGGGTGTTCCTTCCTGCTGGCAGTAGTAGCTTAAGTAATTCGCCTGATTTGTGCTGTTGTCAACAAAGGGAAACACTCCATTGGGAAGCTTGGTCTTTAACTCTCTGCCGTAGTCAATCAGTTCATCCCAGGTTAAATTGTATTCTGGGACAGAAGCACCTGCGGATTCGATCAGTGTTTTGTTATAGGCAAGAACAGGAGTATTGGTTCCCAGGCTGACGGCATAAAGATTTCCATCTGAAGTGCCTGTTTCAAGGGCCACCTGGTCAAACTGTCCGGCAGTGTTGATGAGAAGCTGCTTACCGAGAAAATCGTTAAGAGGCGTGAGATACTGTATGTAATCCGGGTAATTGCCTCCGAATTGAATCAGATCAGGAGCGTTATTCCCCTGCAGCTGGGTATCGATGATCTGAAAGTGATCGGCAGTACCGCCGTTAGGCTCTCCTGTAATTTTGATATTGGGATAGGCTGCCATAAACCGGTCTATTACCTGATTGGTGAGGGCAGCCCGTTCGTCATTGCCCCACCAGCTGAAACGCAGTTCAGCGGCTTCGCCGGTATAGGCGGGAAAACCTTCTGTGTCAGCCGGTTCACTTTCCGTTTTTTGTGATTCTGTGGGAGCTGAGGCCGGTGCTTGTGTTGTTTCTGAAGCAGTATTGGAACTGCATCCCCATAAGGAAAGAACTGTGCAGGCAGCTAACAGCAGTTGAAACGATTTTTTCATAATATTCTCCTTTTCCTGTTATTTGATTAAAAGGGCTTTATCCCTTAATTCCGGATGTGGCGATGCCCTGAACAAAATATTTTTGAAGTGAAAAGAATAAAATAAAGCTTGGCAGCATGGCGAGAGTGGACATGGCAAGTGCGCCGCCCCAGTTTGATACGGCTCCCGCATCGCCTACAAAGGTTCTTAAGGCACGGGATACCGTATAGCTTTCCGGAGACGTAAGGTAGAGAAGGTGATTGAAAAAATCGTCCCATGTCCAGAGGAAGGTAAAGAGTGCGGTGGTTACCATGGCCGGCCCTGCAAGAGGTATTACGATCCTAAAAAATATTCCCACCTTTCCGCAGCCGTCTATGATGGCTGCTTCATCTAAATCTTTTGGAAGTCCTCTTATAAACTGTACCAGCAGAAATACAAAAAACGCGTCAGTGGCTAAAAATTTAGGGATCAGGATGGGCAGGTAGGTGCCTACCCAGCCAAAGGTGTTAAAAAGGATATAACGGGGCACCAGGGTGACATGTGCCGGAAGCATAAGCGTTATCATCATGATACCGAACCAGAAGTTCTTCCCGAAAAACTTAAGCCTTCCAAAAGCATAAGCTGCCATGGTGCATGAAACGAGATTTGCGGCAACTGCTGTTATGCACAGAAGCGTGGAGTTTAAAAAAAACCTGCCAAATGATACACCTGCATAGCCCTTCCAGCCGCTGATATAATTTTCAATGGTAATTGCTTTTGGAATCAGGCCGGTGTCGCTGAATATCATATTGTTGGGCTTAAACGAACTGACGATCATCCAGATGACCGGATAAAGCATAGTAATTCCCAGTGTTACGATAAAAATATGTGTCAGTATGATATGGAATTGTTTTTTCGCTCTCATAAATTATTCCCCGTTTCCATAGGAGACCCATAGTTTTGACGATCCGAATATGACTGCCGTAAATGAGCCTATAATAATCAGAAGCATCCACGCCATTGCTGATGCATAACCCATTTCATGGTAGGTCCATCCTTGAATATATAAATGAAGGGTATAGAAAAGGGTTGAATTTAAGACTCCGCCTTTGCCGCCGCCGATGATGTATGCCTGAGTAAATGTCTGGAATGCCGAGATCATTTGCATGACAAGGTTAAACAGTATGACAGGCGTAAGCGATGGTATGGTTATTGAGAAAAACTGCTGGACTTTACTGGCACCATCCACGCTGGCTGCTTCATAGTAATCCATTGGAATCTGTTTTAAGCCTGCCAGAAAAATGATCATTGATGAGCCGAACTGCCATACCGTAAGAAGCACCAGAGTTCCCAGTGCATATTTTGGATTGGTGATCCAGCCTGGCAGATCCGTAAACCCAATTGAAGAAAGGATTCCGTTTATCAGACCTTCTTTTTCAAAGAGCTTTCGCCATAAAACCGCTATAGCCACAGAACCGCCTAACAGTGTGGGAATGTAGTATACAGCACGGTAAAAAGATACGAACCGCAGTTTTTGATTCATCAGTACAGCCACCAGAAGAGCAAATATCAGCTTTAAGGGAACTGACGTAAATACATAGGTAAATGTCACTGACAGTGATTTTAAATAGTATGGGTCAACCCTCATTATTTTTCCTGACGGCGCCGTAAAATCGGTGATGCCAAATAAAGAACCAAACATTCTTATGTAATTGCCGAAACCGATCCAAAGGGCCGAATCAGGCTTTGTGAAATCGTAATCCGTAAAACTCATGCGGAGTGACATGAACATGGGATAAACCGTCAGTCCCAGAATTCCTATAAGCCAGGGAAGCAGGAACATATAGGGGATAAAATTGTCCCCACAGAATTTTTTCATCTTTTTCAATCAATCTAACCTCCTTTACGTTTTGAAAAGATGCTTAAATGATACAATAATGAAATCCGGATTTGATTTTATATGGATATATTTTACTGTTTTTAATAGGAAATAACAACATATGTTGGGCAATACGCCAATACATCAAAAAAACTTTCGTATTTTCACTAAATTGACTGGAGTTATGTGGTTTTCCTGGATTTTCTATATTGAAGGGGAGACATCCCTGTGTATTTTTTGAAAACACGGTCAAAGTAAGAATGTCTTTCATATCCTAACTTTTTCGATATATCCTCTATGGAAAGAGACTCGTCTAAGAGCAGTTTTCTGGCACGGTCTACTTTCTGAAGGTTGATGAATTCATTTACTGTAAAATTGGTCACTTCTTTAAAGATGCGGCTTAAATAACTTTTATCAAGGTAAAATATGCCTGCCAGATCCTCCAGACCATAGATTTCAGAATAATGCTCCATGATATAGTACATAATTTCTTTCACTTTGGCATAGCGCATCATTTTACCGCCTGGAGTATGGTATTCATCCGGCCTGGTTCCGGCTCCGTTTAGAATCATTATGATGATGGAAAGAAGCAGTTCTTTTACTTCCGCTGCAGCATAAGGTCTTTTTTCCTGCAAAATATGTTCTATTTTCTTAAGCTTCTTTTCAATTACTTCCTGATGCTGGGAATTCATCTGAAGAACGCCGTGTAAATCAGTGAAAAATCCCTTTAAGTCCAGTTCCATGACACTTCCTGCAGAGATCAGCCATGTTTCTTCAATTTCTATTAATATCCTTTCGTGGTACTTTCCGCCGATTACATTGGTAAAAGGAATCATTTTTTTATCAATAAAAGACAGGGTGCCTTTTGACATCCTGTAGCTTTTATTATTTGAATAGAAAAAACGTTCTCCATCCAGGATATAATAAATCTGATATTCATTTTTATAAAACCCAATGGTTTCAGACAGGTCACAGTCTCTGGCCACGTGGCTGATTCCGATTCCCCCGCATTTTCCTGTAAAAATCACTTCTTTCATATTTCCTCTTTCTTTCTCATGGGCAAAGCCCGTCCCCCTTTATCGGGCATAAAGGTATGCCCGAAGAGTATTACGTTTCACTGACCCAAAGCGTGCCGTCTGTTTCTTCCAGTTTATAAAAAACTGGATGCTCTTTTAAATGTTCATTGGGGGTATGGAGAGTGAGATAAAGTTCACCGGATAAGTTCTTAAATATCATGCCATGACCTCCGTCTTTTTCAAACAGAAGCCTGCCATCCTGAATCCATTTTCCTGTAATATCATTGTTGTCGGAATAAGCAAGGGCCTCTGTATATCCTTCCTTTCCAAAACTTGACCATAAAAGAATCAGGCGGCCGCTTTTGGTCCGGTAGAGGAAGGGACCATCTGTTACATAATTTGTACCGGGTCTTTTGTTTTTTACTGGGACGACCCAGTTTTTTGCTTCGGAAGCGTGAAAAAGCAGTATGGGATGGGACACTGCCTGTTTTAAATCAGGGCTAAGTTCAACGGCACAGATGGAACCATCTGAAATCTGGACCCATTCATGAACGAAAACCATATAGGGTTTTCCTTCCGGGTCTACATAAAAGGTTCCGTCAATGCATTCCCAGTCTTTTGGCGTGATTTGTTTTTCACTGTGTGGGATAAACGGTCCTAAAGGATGGTCTGCTTTTAAAATTGCAGTTCCCCCATGGCATTGACTGTCTTTAAAGGTTGCAAACATATAATAAGAACCGTTGTATTTATGTACTTCCGGGGCCCAGCAATTTAAATCGGCCCAAAAATCCTTTGGCTTACAAAATACTTCGTAAGGACCGCTCCAGTTTTCTAAATCTTCACTGATGTAGCAGTCAAATCCTGTGGCAGATGTCCAGCATGTTTCAGCCCTTGTTCCATACATATAGTATTTCCCCTCATTAACCAGAACAAAGGGATCCCTGATATTGATTTTTTCACGATTCATTTGCAAACCATCCTTTCATAAGAGCGTTTTTTCCATGTCTATCCAATTAATAAATAGAAATATTTTCCATATCTAATTATACTGTATAAATGATTTGATTGATAGGCTGGGGACGGACATTATGGGATTTTTCCGGTATATGGGAAGGAAAGTCAGTTAAGTATTTAATCCGGTATCAGGAATGCTCTGCAAAAAAGCCGGAAGAGTGCTGGTTTCAAAAGAAAAAATACATTTTTCCCTTGACGAACCACCTTTTGTTCTATATAATTGAAACGATGTTTAATTAAGATAGTCTCAATATGTTTCATCATATTGCCTATGATAAGCTATTGTAACAAGAGGAGGTGTCCGTAGATTATGAAGATGACGTTTCAGCCAAAAAAGAGACAGAGATCCAAAGTTCATGGTTTCAGAGCCAGAATGAGCACTCCAGGCGGAAGAAAAGTTTTAGCCGCAAGAAGAGCAAAGGGAAGAGCAAAATTATCAGCTTAATGGACCAGGCCGCAAGTAATTGTGGCCTTTTCTTTTCTCAAATTCCGGGGAAACAGGAAAATACCTTCCAGGTATACTTTTTTGTCCAAAAGACGTGGACAGGAGATAGGAAAAAGTTTCATGAAACATTTTAATTCGATTAAAAAAAGCCGGGATTTTCAGGAAGTTTATCAAAACGGAAAGTCCCTTGCCAACAGACTTCTTGTGATGTATGTTAAAAAAACGGACAGGCCGGAAACCAGAATCGGCATATCCGTCAGCAAGAAGGTAGGAAACAGCGTTGTGAGGCATCACATAACCAGATTGATCAGAGAAAGCTTCAGGCTTCATGAGGAAATGGTGGAGACAGGATTAGACATCGTAGTCGTTGTAAGAACAGCGGCAAAGGAAGAAAATTACAAAACAATCGAAAGTGCATATCTGCACTTGTGCGGACTTCATAACATTTTAAAAAAAGAATCGAAGTGATCTTATGGTGAAAAAAGTCATGATTTTGTTGATCAGAGGATATCAGAAATATCTTTCTCCTCTGAAAATAAGAACTCACTGCATTTACACGCCTACGTGTTCTCAATACGCCATTGAGGCGCTTACAAAGTACGGCGTGTTAAAGGGTACATTTTTGGCTTGCAAGAGGATACTTCGGTGTAATCCCTTTGCAAAAGGCGGTTATGATCCAGTTCCGTAACAGATGAGGAGGTAGTTCATTGGAATTCTTAGTATTGACTAAGGTAGGAGGCATCCTGGGGCCGTTTGCAACCGTTCTGGGTGTTATTATGGATTGGCTGTTTAAGCTGACCAGCACATTTGGTATTCAGAATATTGGTTTATGTATTATTTTATTTACTCTTGTAACAAAGCTTCTCATGTTTCCGCTGACTTTAAAGCAGCAGAGATCATCAAAGCTTATGAGCGTTATGCAGCCGGAAATTTCTGCGATTCAGGCAAAATATAAAGGAAAAACCGATCAGGAATCCATGAGAAAGCAGAATGTGGAGGTTCAGGCGGTTTACGAGAAATACGGAACTTCCATGACAGGAGGCTGTGTGCAGCTTGTCATTCAGATGCCAATTCTTTTTGCCTTGTATCAGGTCATTTATCATATTCCTGCCTATGTACAGAGCGTAAAGGCAGTATTTGAAAATGTGGTGACTGCCATTAATTCCCTTGGAGTAGATCACGTAGGGATGCTGACACAGTTTGCCACGGATAATAAAATCAATGTATCAAGAATCGGAAGCCTTACAACCAGCAATGGAATGGTAGATTTTCTGTATCAGCTAAATCCCAGCCAGTGGAGTTCTATGCAGGAATTATTTCCAACCATCAAGGATACCATTGCTGCCAATGCAACCCAGATTTCCCACATGAATTCTTTCCTGGGAATCAATCTGGCTTCTACGCCATCCAGCGTGATGTTTCCGCCAGGAGGCGGTTTCCAGTTCAGCCTTGCGATCCTCATCCCTATTCTGGCCGGTCTCAGCCAGTGGTTCAGTACCAAGCTGATGACAGTAAATCAGCCTCAGAATACAAATGATGAAGGCGGTGCAATGGCTCAGTCCATGAAGAGCATGAATACCGTTATGCCTTTAATGTCCGTATTTTTCTGTTTCACTTTTGCATCAGGTATCGGTATTTACTGGATCGCTTCCAGTGTGTTCCAGATCATTCAGCAGGTTGCGGTAAACCGTTATTTAAACCAGATTGATATGGATGATATGATTAAGAAGAATGTGGAAAAGGCTAATAAAAAGCGTGCTAAGAAGGGGCTTCCGCCTCAGCGTGTTGCCCAGAATGCCACAGCTAATTTAAAGAATCTTCAGACTTCCAATGAAAAGGCGGAAGCTGAGATGAATGCCAAGGCTGAAAAGACAAAGGAACAGGTTAAGGCTTCCAATGATTATTATAACAGCGGAGCCTCAAATCCGGGCAGCATTGCATCAAAGGCGAGGATGGTTGAGAAGTACAACGAAAAGCACAATAATAAATAGGAGGGGTGACCTATGGATATGATTACAGTTTCAGCAAAGACCGTTGATGAAGCAATTACAAAGGCATTAATCGAATTAGGGACAACCAGTGATAAGCTGGAGTATGAAATTGTTGATAAGGGCAGTAATGGTATTCTGGGAATTATCGGTTTCAAACCGGCTATCATCCGTGCAAAGAAGAAAGAAACCTTGGAAGATAAGGCTGTGACTTTTCTTTCCGATGTGTTCGGCGCTATGAATTTAGGAGTTCATATGGAAGTTTCCTATAATGAAAAGGAAAAAGAGCTTTCCATTAACATGTCAGGAGATGACATGGGAATTTTAATTGGCAAGAGAGGACAGACTCTGGATTCCCTGCAGTACCTGGTCAGCCTTGTTATTAATAAGGAAAATGACGATTATATCAGGGTAAAGCTTGATACGGAGAATTACAGGGAGCGGAGAAAAGAAACTCTGGAAACTCTTGCAAAAAATATCGCTTACAAGGTGAAGCGGACAAGACGTTCTGTTTCTCTGGAACCGATGAATCCTTATGAAAGAAGGATCATCCACTCCGCACTTCAGAATGACAAATTTGTGGTTACAAGAAGTGAGGGAGAAGAGCCATTCAGGCATGTTGTTATTTCTTTAAAAAAAGATTATTCCAAAAAGGACCGGTATCAGGAAAAAGATAAATAGACAAATAACAATGAGGGGTTGGGGCTGTCGGAAGGCACCTCACCCCCTTTTCTTTGGAAAGCGGCTATTCACGGGAAGGTGTTTTTTAACCTTAAATTTGTGAATCAACAGGATATACAGACTTATCCGCTTGATTCATTAGGAGACAAAATATGAAAATGAATACAATAGCGGCTATCGCCACAGCTATGTCCAGTTCCGGAATCGGGATCGTAAGGATCAGCGGCGAAGAGTCATTTCAAATTATAGATCGGATTTTTAAGACAAAGGGAAAAGGAGAGAAAAAGCTTTCCATGGAGCCGTCTCATACCATTCATTACGGCTGCATTTGTGACGGGGATGAGGTTATTGATGAGGTTCTTGTTCTTATTATGAGGGGGCCACGCAGCTATACGGCGGAAGATACGGTTGAGATTGATTGCCATGGAGGAGTCCTGGTGACCAAGAGGATTCTGGAGACAGTGTTAAAATACGGAGCCAGGCCTGCGGAGCCAGGGGAATTTACCAAGAGGGCTTTTTTAAACGGCAGGGTGGATTTATCCCAGGCAGAAGCAGTGATTGATGTCATTCATGCAAAAAATAATTATGCCTTAAAGTCTTCTGTCAGCCAGTTAGAGGGAGCTGTTTCCAGGAAGATACGGGACATGAGAGATAAAATTATTTATCATATCGCTTTTATTGAATCGGCTCTTGATGATCCGGAACACATTTCCCTGGATGGGTACCGGGAGCTTCTTTTGCAGACTTTGGAACCTTTAAAGAAGGAGCTGGATCTTCTTATTAAGTCTTCAGATAATGGCAGAGTCCTTTCAGAAGGAATTGAAACCGTTATTTTAGGAAAACCCAATGCAGGAAAATCCTCTCTTTTAAATGTTCTGGTGGGAGAGGAGCGGGCAATTGTGACGGATATTGCAGGAACCACCAGAGATACCTTAAAGGAACAGATCAGGTTGGAGGATTTAAGCCTTAATATCATTGATACTGCAGGAATCCGGGATACACAGGATGTGGTTGAAAGAATCGGCGTTGAGAAGGCCAGAAGCGCGGCCCAGGAAGCGGATTTAATCATTTATGTGGTGGATGGGTCCTGTCCTCTTGATGAAAATGATGAGGAGATCTTAAGGTTCATTGAAAACAGGAAGGCAGTTGTTCTTTTAAATAAAACCGACCTCATACCGGTTGTTACAGAGGATATGATAAACTCAAGGACAGGGCATCGGGTGATTCCCATTTCCGCAAAGGAACAGATTGGGATCGGGAACCTGGAGAATGAGATTAAGGCCATGTTTTATCATGGTGAGATTGATTTTAATGATCAGGTCTACATCACCAATGTAAGACATAAGAATGCCCTTCAGGAAGCGCTTAAGAGCCTTTTCATGGTGGAAGAAAGCGTGAAAAATGAGATGCCTGAGGATTTTTATTCCATAGATTTAATGGATGCCTATGAGCAGCTGGGAACCATCCTGGGAGAATCGGTGGAAGATGATCTGGTGAATGAGATATTCCGTAAGTTCTGTATGGGTAAGTAAAAAGTTGTGGTTGGGAATGTCCGGGAAATAACCATACAGGTTTATTTCAATGCCAATAAGAATTGACAGTGGATTTTTTTGCTCAGAAACGTGGGCAATAGATAGGAGAGGAGAACGAAATGCAGCATTTAGAAGAGTCTTATGACGTTGTCATAGTCGGCGCAGGCCATGCAGGCTGTGAGGCGGCTCTGGCCTGTGCAAGGCTGGGGCTTGAGACCATTATGTTTACAGTCAGCGTGGACAGCATTGCGCTGATGCCCTGTAACCCCAATATCGGCGGAAGCTCCAAAGGCCATTTGGTAAGGGAGCTGGATGCTTTAGGCGGGGAAATGGGTAAAAATATTGATAAAACCTTTATCCAGTCCAAAATGCTGAATCAGTCCAAAGGGCCGGCCGTTCATTCCTTAAGAGCTCAGGCAGATAAACAGGAATATTCCAGAGCCATGAGAATGACCCTGGAAAATACGGATCATCTGACCATAAGGCAGGCTGAGGTTTCTGAGATCATTGCAGAGGATGGGACCCTTACAGGAGTAAAGACCCTTTCCGGGGCAGTCTACCGCTGTAAGGCGGCAGTATTGGCTACAGGTACTTATTTAAGAGCAAGGTGCATTTACGGGGATGTAAGCGAATATACAGGGCCTAACGGCCTTAAGGCGGCCAATCATCTGACGGATTCCTTAAAGGAGCATGGAATCGAAATGCTGCGCTTTAAGACAGGTACTCCTGCCAGAGTGGATAAGAGAAGTATTGATTTTTCCAGGATGGAAGAGCAGTTTGGTGATGAAAAAGTGGTTCCGTTTTCTTTTTCAACCCATAAGGAAGCCCTGCAAAAGGACCAGATATCCTGCTGGCTTACTTACACCAATGAAAATACTCACCAGATCATCCGGGATAATATAGACCGTTCTCCCTTATATTCCGGGGCCATTGAGGGAACAGGGCCAAGATACTGTCCATCCATTGAGGATAAGGTGGTTAAATTTCCGGACAAGGACCGCCATCAGGTTTTTGTGGAGCCGGAGGGCCTTTATACCAATGAAATGTACTTAGCCGGCATGTCCAGCTCCTTGCCCGAAGATGTGCAGTATGCCATGTACCGGACAGTTCCGGGATTGGAAAAGGTGAAGATCGTCAGAAATGCTTATGCCATTGAATACGACTGCATCAATTCCAGACAGCTTAAGTCAACTATGGAAACCATGGTTATCAGCGGATTGTTCTGCGGTGGCCAGTTTAATGGAAGCTCCGGATATGAGGAGGCTGCTGTTCAGGGCTTTATGGCCGGTGTAAATGCTGCCATGAAGATACTGGGAAGAGAGCAGGTGGTGCTTGACCGCTCCCAGGCTTATATCGGTGTTCTCATTGATGATCTTGTTACAAAGGAGAATCATGAGCCATACCGTATGATGACCTCAAGAGCGGAATACAGGCTTTTGCTTCGCCAGGACAATGCGGATATCCGTTTAATGAAAATAGGCCATGACATTGGATTAATAAGCAAGGAGCAGTATGAAAAGCTGCTTGAAAAGGAACGGCTGATTGAAGAAGAGATCAGGCGGTTGGAAACCACTAATATAGGGGCATCCAAAGAAGTCCAGGAGTTTTTAGAGGAAAATGGAAGCACTCCTTTAAAAACAGGTACGACTGTAGCGGAGCTGGTGAGACGGCCGGAGCTGGATTATATTATGTTAACTAAAATAGATAGAAACAGACCTGAACTTTCAGAGGATGTCATAGAACAGGTCAATATAAATATTAAATATGACGGATATATCCGCAGGCAGAAACAGCAGGTAAACCAGTATAAAAAGCTGGAGAATAAAAAGCTGGATGTGGAATTTGACTATTCCACGGTAAAAGGTCTAAGAAGAGAGGCCATCCAGAAGCTGAATCTATATAAGCCCATGTCCATTGGACAGGCATCCAGAATATCCGGCGTATCACCGGCAGACATATCTGTGCTGCTTGTTTTTCTGGAACAGCTTCGGTACCAGAAGAGCCTGGAAAAGAAAGAGTGAGGGACTTTGTATGACAGAAGCGTTTGAAGAGAATCTCCGGAAGGAATTAAATTTATTATCTATAGAGTTAGAAGAAAATAAAATGAAGCAATTCTATGATTATTTTCAATTATTGGTGGAGTGGAATAAATATATGAATTTAACTGCAATTATAGAAGAGGCTGAGGTGATCACAAAACATTTTGTGGATAGCTTATCCCTTGTAAAAGCAGTCAGGGAGATAGGTACAAAGGATTATAAGATTATTGATGTGGGTACCGGAGCGGGATTTCCTGGAATACCATTAAAGATCGTATTTCCTGATTTGAAGATAACATTAATGGATTCCTTAAACAAAAGGATAAATTTTTTGAATGAAGTGATCAGCAGTATGGGGCTTGAAAAGATAGAAGCCATTCATGGAAGAGCAGAGGATCTGGGAAGAGATCCATCTCATAGAGAGCAGTATGATTTTTGTGTTTCCAGAGCAGTAGCCAATCTTAGCACTTTATCCGAATATTGTATGCCTTTTGTAAAGATAGGGGGCTATTTTATTCCATATAAATCAGGGAAGATTGAGGAAGAGCTGGGAGCAGCAAAACACGCCGTATTTTTATTAGGGGGAAATATTGAAGAGGTGAAAACCTTTTTACTGCCAGGAACGGATGCGGAAAGGTCATTGGTTAAAATAGTTAAGAGTAATGGTACTTCAAAAAAATATCCTAGAAAGGCCGGATTGCCATCTAAGGAACCTTTAAAATAAAATGTTTCACGTGAAACATCCTATGTATGATTACTGAGCTGATAGCTTAAGGATGTTTCACGTGAAACATTATTTTTTTACCATTTTATTATTATTTTTATTGAACTAGTTAAACAAAGAACATTTGAATAATGCGATGCAATTCAGAAGGATTTTCCAATTGAGGAAGATATTTGGAGTTGCTGATCAGGGAGCTTTCAATAGCTGGATTGTAAATCTGATATTCCCGTATCATTTCACTGACGTTTTCCATTTCACATCCACCAATAATATAAATACTGTTATTGATTTTCTTCAGAGCATTTACAATGTTACATTTAGTGTAATTGCATTTCACACTGGCATATAAAGATTTTGGAGAATCTCCTAAATGGGCTGATTCATAGTAGGCATCCACCAATGATGTTTTTACTGAATATGGATTATAAAAATAATTAGAAGCAAATTCTTCCATTATTGCTTTTTTACTGGTAGCTATATGGTAGAGCAGTGTTCCTAATACAGGCAAGTCCAAAATAAACTTATACACCTTTCCATGCTTATTCGGTATCTGGCTGCATGCCAGTAAAGTATCCGGATTGATCAGCATGACCTGATCAAATAATTCCGGTGACTGATTGCAGGCCATGACAGCAAGAGCTGATGAGGAACCGGATGCAATCACATTGGTGCGGTGGCCGATTTCTGATTTAATAAAGTCAGATATCATTTGAACATATAAATAATTGGTATAGGTGAGATCTGGTTTCTCAGAACGTCCGCATCCCAAAAGATCTACCGTGTATACGGTATACTGTTCTTTTAAATGGTTGATCATCTGGCTCCATTCGTATCCGCTGGAGCATGTAGTTAAATCATGAATCAGTAAAAGAGGTTTTCCAGTTCCTGTCTTTGTATAATGAATGTTGCCAAAACGCCATTTATAGCACAAGGATTTTGAATCCGATAATATGTTTTTGGAGGTGGCGGAATATTTAATGCACTTATTAATGATAGCAGTGGTGACTGCTGTACTGGCTGATAAAATAAGCAGGGTCAATAGTTTGTTCTTTGTTTTCATACTTTACCTCCTGAAATAGGTTGATCTCTTCCTATTATAATATAATCAATATGGACTTACAACGCCTAACATATTAATTTATTCTTAAAACTTGGCCTTTATACCCAGGAATCATGGAGTAAAGGTTGAAAGAAAAGCATTTATTAACTTTAAGCTTGTGGATTGATTGGATGTGTGTATAAATCCGCTTGATTCACTGATATAAAAATAGCAAAATGTTTCACGTGAAACATTTTTTGTAATTTATAGATTTTTTTTACAGGAAACCATAGGAAAAAAAAATAAAATATGCTATACTCTACTTTGAACTGCAAGTTTCGGATGTAGTAACAGGAAAAGGTTGAAAGAAGGTGTCTTTCAACCTTGAATTTATGAATCAACTGGATAGAATATTCCTTTGATTCATCAGGAGGCAAAATTAAAAATGGGAAGAATCATTGCGATAGCAAACCAGAAGGGCGGAGTCGGTAAAACGACAACTGCGATCAATCTATCTGCTTGTCTTGCGGAATCCAGACAACGGGTATTGGCTGTGGATTTTGATCCACAGGGAAATGAAACCAGCGGACTGGGAATTGAAAAAAGCTCCATTGAACGAACGGTTTACGATTTGCTGGTAGGAGAGTGTGAAATTGAAGAATGTCTGATTACCAATGTTCAGGAAAATCTGGATTTACTTCCTTCTAACGTGGATTTAGCGGGAGCAGAGATTGAATTATTGGAAATTGAAAACAAGGAAACACTCCTCAAAACATATCTTGAAAAAATCAAGAAACACTATGATTTTATTATCATAGATTGTCCTCCGTCATTGAATCTATTGACAATTAATGCCTTAACAGCCGCAAACACCGTATTGGTGCCAATTCAATGTGAATATTATGCATTAGAGGGATTAAGCCAGGTATTGAAGACCGTAAATCTGGTGAAAAAGAAGCTGAATCCTGCTCTGGAAATGGAGGGTGTAGTTTTCACCATGTACGATGCCAGGACAAACCTTTCCCTGGAAGTTGTAGAAAGTGTTAAAAATAATTTAAACCAGAATATCTATAAAACCATTATACCCAGAAATGTCAGACTGGCAGAGGCTCCCAGCCATGGAATGCCGATTAATTTATATGATTCCAGATCAGCAGGAGCGGAAAGCTACCGGTTACTGGCGGCAGAAGTAATAAGCAGAGGAGAAGAAATATAATTATGGCAAAGAGAACGGGTTTAGGAAAAGGCCTTGGAGCAATTTTTGGAGATGAAGTAATGGAGTCTGCGGCAGAGGAACAGGAGATGAAAAACCGTTCGAAGCCGGAAAAAACAATGGAAAAAAAAGAATCAGGTGAAGAGGAACTGGAAACAGGAAAAGGGATGTTCCTTAAAATATCTTCAATTGAACCGAATCAACATCAGCCCAGAATGGACTTTCGTGAGGAATCCCTCATGGAATTAGCGGAATCCATGAAGGAATACGGTGTTTTACAGCCCCTTTTAGTACAAAAAAAGGGGGATTTCTATGAAATCATCGCAGGTGAGCGAAGATGGAGAGCGGCAAAGCTGGCAGGTCTGAAGGAAGTGCCTGTGGTGATTCGGGAATATACGAAACAGCAATCAATGGAGATCGCATTGATTGAAAACGTGCAGAGAGAGGATTTAAATCCCATTGAAGAAGCCAAGGCTTATCAAAGGCTGATGCAGGAATTTGGATTAAAGCAGGAAGAAATCGCAGCCAGGGTGGCGAAAAACAGGGTGACCATCACTAACAGCATGCGTTTATTAAAGCTGGAAAAAAGAGTCCAGGATATGCTGATTGAAAATCAGATCACAGGAGGACATGCCAGGGCACTTCTGGCTGTTGATGATCCGGAATTACAATTCCAGATTGCAGGAAGAATTGTTGCTGAAAATTTAAGCGTCCGTGAAGTGGAAAAGCTTGTTAAATCCATATCAAAGAAAAAAGAGCCAAAGGAAAAAAAGGAAGAGGATGAGAGCATTTTCCTGATTTTCAGAGAATTGGAAAACCGCATGAAAACTGCCATGGGAACAAAGGTAAGCATTAATCGGAAAGATAGAAACAAAGGAAGAGTGGAAATTGAGTACTATTCTGAGGCA
This sequence comes from Lacrimispora indolis DSM 755, assembly GCF_000526995.1. Classification (NCBI taxonomy): domain Bacteria; kingdom Bacillati; phylum Bacillota; class Clostridia; order Lachnospirales; family Lachnospiraceae; genus Lacrimispora; species Lacrimispora indolis. The sequence goes on from NZ_AZUI01000001.1 coordinate 1,892,036, forward strand.
GAATTGGAAAGAATAGTAGAGTTGATAGAATCCATAAGATAACATCATGGAAGCGAGGACGAAAGAATGGACAACAGTATATTGAATCAGTTATCGGTTGATCCTGCTTATTTGATTATTGGATTAGCTGTGCTTACCATCATATTGCTGATCGTTGTAATCATATGTCTGGTTCAGATGAGAAAGCTGTATCGCAGATACGACTATTTTATGAGGGGAAAAGATGCGGAAACTCTGGAAGACATTATTATGGAGCAAATGGAGGATATTGCGGAATTAAAGTCAGAAGACCGGGCCAATAAGGATTCTCTTCGCAATACCAACAAAAATTACAGAAGCGCTTTCCAGAAATTCGGACTTATAAAATATAATGCGTTTAAAGGGATGGGCGGAAACCTAAGTTTTGCAATGGCAATCCTTGATTATACAAATTCAGGTTTTGTATTGAATTCCGTGCACAGCCGGGAAGGCTGTTATGTATACATCAAGGAAGTGGAAAGAGGAGAAACAGATGTCTTGCTGGGAAGCGAAGAAAAGGATGCTTTGGAGCAGGCATTAGGTTATCATTCATAAAAAAACAGGTGCGGCTTTTGCTGTACCTGTTTTTTTATAAATAGGAAGTGACATACTGTGAATGAAAAAACTTTGTCAGGTTGCATAACTTCTCGGATACTGAGAATGACCGCCGAATCATGTAAGTCTTTGCATCAAATAAGAAAGGCTTTAAGTGATGGATGGAAGTTGCTTTTTGGTCATTTCAGGTGAAGCGTGGCACGCTGTAATCAAATAGTGTAGAGGATAAGAAATATCCCCTTAACTAAGTATATAGCAGAAAAAGTTTTTTAAAATTAGTTTACAATAATCTTATGATTGTGTTTTTTCCTCTGGATATAAAATCTGTCTCATTTCCATATGGTGTTCTTCTGTTAGGGCAGCTCCGATTGCAGTACCGTATTCCGCCTGGTCCGGTATGATGAAATGGACGTGAAACATGGTTTCAAGGGACTGGAAAATACCTTTGCACTGAGGAAATTTTGCAAGATTTCCTGTCATGACAAAGTTGGTGATATTGCTGTTTAAGGAAGATAAAATAGCAGATTTACCAATGACCTGAAGCACCATATTAATAATTCCCACGGCAATGTCTTCATCAGACACAAGATTTCGTACCTTGCCGAAATTAGAGGCTGTGGCAGAGAGAGGAAGGCCGGGAAGAGGCGCTTTAGAAATATCCTGTATCTGTAAGTCAATGTTGCTTATGTTTCCCCGGCTTGCCAGCTCCATGATCTGGGAAATATCCTGGGTCTTTAGCAGGAGGCTTGAAAGGCCCAGGATGGTCCCTCCGCCAATGCCGATCCCGCCGGTGTGAATGATTTTATCTCCGTTTACCTGAACGAGAGAGGTTCCTGTTCCCATGCTTACGACGATCAAATCATTAAGCCCTGTAAAGTATTGTCCTCCCAGACCATTGCAGGTAAATTCGTTTACTTTATAAGTAGGAATCCCATACAAAGGCTGCTCCACGTAAGCGCTGCCAACTCCTGTGATCATGATTTTTTCAATTTCGCTTAACTGAATGTTATTTTCATATATGAATTTTCCAAGAGCTCCAAAGAGAGAAGCAATGGGGTTATCAGCTTTGACAAAAGTAGGAATTTTTAATTTATTGTTCTGAAATCCTACAATTTTAGTGGTGCTTCCTCCAAGATCAATCCCTATCGTAATTTTCATAATTCTCAAATCCCCTTATTCTTATATATAAAACAATCTCATCTGACCTGTAATAGAGCAGCGTATGAGGTGACATAATCACATTTAAGCACTAAATGATCTTATGGTTCTAAGGCATACTATACCATACCTGATTCGTATTGCCAAGTTTTTAAATCCGTTCAAAAGCTTTATTCAGCCTGTTAAGCATAAAAAATCGACAAAAAAACAGCTTTTTCTATAATAATATAGCTCTAATGAGATGTTCAAAATATATTTTATATGAGAAAGATCAGGGAGGAGGAAGGAATCTTTGTATTTATTTTAAAAATATGAGATATGAATAAAAATTAACCGGAACTATGTATATTTTTGTGAGATTCAACATTGACAAAAAAATAACGATATCATATAATGAAACCATAACAGATTGTTAAAAATATATCGATATAAAAATACCTATTTAACTTATTTGAAAATTGGAGGAAAGTTATTATGGCAAAGAAAGAAGAACAGGTAAAGGTTCCCCAGATCATTGACAGCGTAGATGCCTTGATCGCAAAAATGGAAGCCATGAGAGAGGCTCAGAGAGTATTTGCTACCTTCACCCAGGAACAGGTAGATAAGATCTTTTATGAGGCAGCAAGTGCTGCCAATAAACTGAGAATTCCTCTTGCAAAAATGGCTGTAGAAGAGACCGGCATGGGTGTTGTGGAAGACAAGGTCATTAAGAACAACTATGCTGCAGAATATATTTATAATACATTTAAAGAAACCAAGACCTGCGGTGTAATCGAAGAAGATCAGGCATATGGCATTAAGAAGATTGCAGAGCCGATCGGTCTGGTTGCAGCGGTAATCCCTACCACGAACCCGACTTCAACTGCTATTTTCAAAACCCTTATCAGCTTAAAGACCAGAAATGCCATCATGATTTCCCCTCATCCCCGTGCAAAGAATTCTACCATTGCGGCTGCAAAAGTGGTTCTTGATGCTGCTGTCAAGGCAGGCGCACCGGAAGGGATCATCGGCTGGATCGACGTTCCTTCCTTAGAACTGACCAATGAGGTCATGAGAAGTGCTGATATAATCCTGGCAACCGGCGGCCCCGGAATGGTGAAGGCTGCTTATTCTTCCGGAAAACCAGCCCTTGGCGTTGGTGCAGGAAATACCCCTGTTATCATTGATGATACGGCTGATATTAAGATGGCAGTCAGCTCCATCATTCATTCTAAAACCTTTGACAACGGTATGATCTGTGCTTCCGAGCAGTCTGTAACCGTTCTTGAAACTATTTATGATGCAGTTAAAAAAGAATTTGCGGCCAGAGGATGTTATTTCTTAAAGGGTGATGAACTGGATAAGGTTCGTAAGACCATCATCATCAACGGCGCGTTAAACGCCAAGATCGTAGGCCAGAAAGCCTGCACAATTGCAAAGCTTGCAGGAGTTCAGGTTCCGGAAGATGCAAAGATTCTGATCGGTGAGGTTGAGAACGTTCACATTGAGGAAGAGTTTGCACATGAAAAACTGTCTCCGGTTCTGGCAATGTATAAGGCCAAGACCTTTGATGAGGCCATTGAGAAGGCGGAGCAGCTGGTTGCTGACGGCGGTTACGGACATACATCCTCTCTCTATGTAAATGTAAATGAAAAGGAGAAGATGGCAAAGCACGCTGCGGCTATGAAGACCTGCCGTATCTTAGTGAATACCCCATCCTCCCACGGCGGCATCGGTGATATTTATAACTTCAAGCTGCAGCCATCCCTGACCTTAGGCTGCGGTTCCTGGGGCGGAAACTCTGTTTCTGAAAACGTTGGGGTAAAGCATTTGCTGAACATTAAGACCGTTGCTGAGAGGAGAGAGAACATGCTGTGGTTCAGAAATCCGGAGAAGGTTTACTTTAAAAAAGGCTGTATGCCTGTCGCACTTAGCGAATTAAAGGATGTATATAATAAAAAGAGAGCATTCGTTGTAACGGATTCCTTCCTTTACATGAACGGTTATACCAAACCGATTACAGATAAATTAGATGAAATGGGCATTGTTTATACGGTATTTTCCGACGTCCAGCCAGATCCGACTCTGGCAAATGCCCAGGCAGGTGCGGCAGCTATGAAGGCATTCCAGCCGGATACCATTATCGCTTTGGGCGGCGGTTCCGCTATGGACGCGGCCAAGATCATGTGGGTTATGTATGAGCATCCGGAAGTGGATTTCCAGGATATGGCCATGCGTTTTATGGATATCCGCAAGAGAGTTTACACATTCCCTAAAATGGGTGAAAAGGCTTACTTTGTGGCAATCCCAACTTCTTCCGGTACAGGTTCCGAGGTAACTTCATTTGCAGTTATTACCGATCAGGAAACAGGGGTGAAATATCCTCTTGCAGACTATGAATTAATGCCGGATATGGCGATCGTTGATGCAGACAACATGATGAGCCAGCCCAGAGGTCTTACAAGCGCTTCCGGTATCGACGTTATGACTCATGCATTAGAGGCTTATGCTTCTGTAATGGCTTCCGATTACACCGATGGCCTTGCACTTAAGGCAATGAAAAATGTATTCGACTATCTGCCAACAGCATACAACGACGGAACCAACGTAGAGGCAAGATGTAAGATGGCAGATGCTTCCTGTATGGCTGGTATGGCATTTAACAATGCATTTTTAGGTGTATGCCATTCTATGGCTCATAAATTAGGCGCTTATCATCACCTTCCCCATGGTGTTGCAAATGCCCTTCTGATCACCTTGGTCATGGAGTTCAATGCTTGTGAAGTTCCGACTAAAATGGGAACTTTCCCACAGTATGAGTATCCTCATACCCTTGCAAGATATGCAGAGTGCGCGCGTTTCTGCGGCGTGGAAGGCAAGGATGATGCTGAACTGCTTAAGAAACTCATTGTAAAGATTGAGGAATTAAAGAAAGCAGTGGGAATCAAGGCAAGCATTAAGGAATATGGCATTGACGAGAAACACTTCCTGGATACTCTGGATGAAATGGTTGAAAATGCATTTGATGACCAGTGTACAGGCGCAAATCCAAGATATCCTCTTATGAGTGAGATCAAGGAAATGTATTTAAAGGCTTACTACGGTAAATAAGTTTAAATAGGTGGCAAAAGGCCGTTCCCAATTGCGGGTCGGCCTTTTGTATTTGCATTTGGAATTGAAGCATAAACATATCTGAGGAAATAGATGGGTACCATAGAAAAAGGACACCGCAGCACGGCAGCTGATTGACCGCCGTACCGCGGTGTTTTTTTGTTGAAATATTACTTTTTAAGTTACTTTCCTGTTTTTAAAGAGAAGAATCATCTCATGAGTCAGGCTTAAGTTGGTGAAGTCGTCAGGGATATCCTCAGGAGCCATCCATTCTGCTGTGGATAACTCTGTTTCATCCAGGCAGACTTGTGGAGAACCATCCAGCTCAGCCCAATATCCAACTAAAATGGAATCGCTGAAGCCCCAGGGCTGGTTTTTATAGTAGCGTATATTTTTGACCCGAAGACCTACTTCCTCCATCACCTCCCGGCTTACGGTTTCTTCCAGGGTTTCACCGAATTCCGTATAGCCTGCGATCAGAGCATACCGGGTGTATTCTCTTCCTGCATATTTGGTCAGCAAAAGTTTTCCGTTGTGAGTGACGGCCACGATAACAGCCGGGGAAATTTTCGGGTAAACAGTATTTCCGCAGGAGGAGCAGACCATGGACCGCTCCTTTTTGCTTTTCATCATGGGAGAACCGCAACAGCCGCAAAACCGGCTGGAGCCGTAGAAACGGTGAAGCTGCATGGCGGAAACAGCTGCAAAGGATACCCACATGGGCTCTAGGTCTCTTATTCTGCCGGTCTGGTAAAATGCCAGGGAATCTGTTTCTGTCAGGGTGACCATGGCTTCATCGGTAAGGAAAAAATCCATCTGATCAATGGAAAAAAGGTAGTCCGAGTGGGACATGGCTTCCTCACCCAGGCTTTTTAAGTCTTCAAATTGGGGAATTTTTGCTGATTTTTTTTTGTTAAGGAGGAGACGGCCATCCAGGAAATACAGGAAATAGCTGTCTGTTTCAGGTGTTTTTATTTCAAATTCGTTATGAAATACATAGGGGAAAATATCCTGAATCATATGTGGAAAACCTTCTTTTGGATTATTTGTTATTAAGACATATGAAATTATTTTAAGTTCCAAAGCCGTTTCTGTCAAGCCTTAAGAATATGGTTAAAAATAGAAGAGCCGGCGCCTTTGCAGGCGCCGGCCGGTCAGAATCTTTGTTATTGCCGTAAAATGGCTTTTCGGACAGGGATTCCGGTGATGACAGCAATTACCGTAAGGATGATGTCCTTGGGCACGAATGCCACCATGGAGTAGGAAAATACGCCTAAGACCGACATCTCTCCGGATAATGCCGCCCATTGAAGTCCTCCGATGGTTTCATCCACGAGAGTTCCCAGGATGGGAAGAAGAAACATAAGGACTGTGTTTAAGGGCTTACTGCCTGTTTTCGGCCTGATTCCGCATAGGATGACCATAATAAGCCAGCCCCATATGTAACCGCCGGTAAGTCCCGCCAAGGCTTGGATTCCTCCCCGAAAGTTTGAAAAGACCGGCAGGCCAACGGCTCCTAAAAGGATGTAAATAAGAGTTGCTAAAAATCCCAGCCGCCATCCAAGTACGGTCCCTATAAGAGCGACTCCAAATATCTGAATGGTAATGGGAACACCGGTTGGTAAGGGAATGGATATCTGGGAAATCACGGCAAGGACAGCCGCAAACATTCCGGCCAGAACCAGTTCCTTTGTTGAAATCCGGCGTCTGGCAGGGGATGAGGTCTTGGTTTCAAAGGTTTTCGCTGTATTCATAAGATCATGCTCCCTTATTGTAATATAAATTCTACTGGAATGGTAACACATGCAAAAACAATTGTCAACCTATAATTAATATTAGGTTAACAATTGAAAAATGGTTTCAAAACAAAATAGATAAAATGAGGAAAAAATAACCAATCTGTAACCAACGGTATATATACTGAATAAAAAGAAAATACAGCTTTTTGTCTATTAATAGATTTTAACCTTAAGATGGAACAAATAAAGGAGGATAAAAGTATGAAAGGTGCAGTGAAGAAAGTGCATCGCTTAAGAAGGGCTATTGCCTGGTTATTGACGGCTGCGATTGTTGCAGGAAATATATCACAGCTTTCCATAACCACCGCATATGCTTCAGAGCTTGCTGAAAGCAGGAGCGAATCTACTTCCAATGTGGGGAAAGCATCTCCGTCAGAGGCGTCACCATCAGAGGCGGCGAGGATTATCGATGTTCAGGTAACCCAGTCTTCCATTGAGAAGGTTCTTAAAAAGGATTTTGACAGAAGGCCGGAATTAAACGAAGATCTGGTTCCTTTTGAAGGGGATCAAAAGGATCTGGTTATAGGAAAATTGTATGAAGAACTGGAGGGAAAGACTCTGGTGCTCCAGAAAAAAGTTGGAAAAGCCATGTATCTGGTGGTGGTTTCCGATACTTTGGATGGAGAACCTTTTTTCGAATCCCATAAGTCTGAAAGGATCAAACAGGATTCGATCCTTAAAAATATCCAGGTCATAGGTGTGAACGGCTATAAGGACCGGGATTGCGAATTCCGTTTGCGGATCGTCGGGGATGATTTGATGATAACAGATGCCCATATGGAGGAGTTTGCAGTCATTGGAGAAAATTCTCAGGAAGAAAAGGCTGCACAGCCATCCTCAGCCGGGACTCGATCGGGGAATTCTGTGAATTCGGGAAGCACAAGTGGTTCAGGAAATACCGGAAGTTCAGTAAGCCAGGAAACAACGGATGGAACAGAAGAAGAAACCAATGACCAGGAAACTGAGGCTCAGGAAACTGAGACCCAGGAAACCGAGACTCAGGAAACCGGTGAGGCTGATAAGAATCTTTCCGAACCGGATGAAGAAACACAAGACCAGGCCGGTGAAGTGACTGAGGCCCAAAAGGAAGAGAATTCAAGGGAAGCTGTGGAAGAGCCAAAGGATACGGAAAATGATACGGCTAAGGAAGCAGCTAAGGAAGATGCTAAGGAAGCAGTTAAGGAAGAAGCTGGAAAAGAAAATCAGGATCATGCCGGGCAGGAAGAAAAAAGCGGAGATTCTGATTCTGAAAAATCCGGGGCTGCCCTTTCTGTAAGCAGCATAGGAATCAATGGGATTTCAGTAACAAGGCATAAGGTTCCGGTACTTTTCAGTTCTGAAGGTTCATTGGCAACGGCTTCTGAAGCAGAGATTGATGACTCTCTTGGAGAAGAGGCTGATCTTGTTTTTGTAGGGGATACGAAGGTCCTTTCAGAAGACGAACGGGCCGCCCTTATGGGAACGGATGTGGCCGCCCTCAATGGAGAGGAAAAGAAGACCAGCTTGTTTTCTTTTCTCAGCAAGCCGTCCTTTGGTATGGTCGTACGAAGCTATGGAATCACCCTGTTGAATACGGAGATAAGCGGTGAAGGTAAGCTTAGTCCTTATGAAACGGCTTTAACTTATTATGGGCCTGATGCCACGGATGAGAAGGAAACCGTAGAAGTAAGCCTTTCTCAAAGTCAAACAGGTTCCATTAAGGCAGGCGTTTTATATACCTATACCATCACTTATACCATGCAGGCAGCACCTCTTTATGAATATGCAGCAGGCGGAAAGCTTTCTCTGTTTGATGCTTATGAGAACGCAAAAATCCGGTTTACCGTGCCTGCCGGCATTATCATAGAAGAGCAGCCTGGTAAAGTAGAACTGATCTCCTCTGACGATGATGGCAAGGTTTACGAAATCAGCGTGGGAGATGAGCAGAATGTGATCCGACCGGGCAAATCAGACAGCATAACCATGAATGCCTATATTGACGGAAACGGAAAAAGAGCGGTTGGCGAGCAGTTTAATTTGTCTGAGAACAGCGTTGCTTTCTATGCCGATGTTAAGGTGGCGGATAAGACAGATACGGAACATGTGGAATATCCGGGAAATATTGAAACAGTTACTTATGCAAATCAGCCGGGGGAAACCACACTGACCCTTGTGTCTGATGACGTTTGGCATATTAAAAAGAGTTTAAATTCAACTGGTGATCCTTATACAGTGGTAAGAGACGGAGAGAGAAATCCTGAGTTTGTGGATATTACCTATTTGATTGAAGTCGGTATGTACGGAAGCTCAAATACCATATCCCGTCAGCCGGACGGAGTTGTTTATCAAACGTATGGGAGAACCGGTTTTCAGGAGGGATCTTTTAAAATAACGGACTCTCTTAAGATTGTCACGGAAAATGCTCCGGAGGCCATGATGCCGGTTTCCGTAACAGCGAAGTGGGGAGATGGATCCGATGTTCACATGATCCAAAATGAAGACGGATCAATTACAATTGATGAATTCAAAACCAAGGGACAGAGTGGAGAGGATCATATTTATGTATCAGAATCAGCGCCCACCTACAGTTCCTATTTAGTAACGGCCCGCTATCCCTATGAACCGTTTTTACTGAAGTACAATGATGAACGTGTTGAGAACAATGATGTTTTTACGGTTAATAATAAGGCTTATCTGGAATATGTAAAGCTGGGAACGGATCAGACGGTGACGGAAGCTTCTGATGTGAATGTTGCGGTCCATGAGTTTAACAAGCCGGCAGTCATTAAGATAAAGAAGGAAATTGACGAAGGCCTGGGAGTTACTCAGAAATATGGTTTGGATATGGAGAAGGAGTATCCGGGATTGGCCGGTTTTGAGATTTATTCTGTGGATGCTGACAATAATCAAATACCTTATGACAATTATACAGTCATTGACAGTAAAGGTCAAAAAATTAACAATCGGAACATTGTGGTAAATCCTTCAAATGATGAAACGGAAAGCGGATTTTACGCAACAGAAGATGATGGTTACATTCAGATTCAGGTAGATCCGGGAACCTATGTGATTAAAGAGAAGGAAACTGAAAAACCTGTTGGGACCCAATTCAATTCCGCAAAGGTGGGAACAAAACCTGTTGCCAATGGGGAGGATATTAAGGTCACCTTAAAGGCAGGTGAAAACGCCGAGGTTACGGTTGTAAATGAAGTTATTGGAAAAGGAGCTATTGAGTTTTACAAAAAGGCTCGTACCTGGGATAGTGTAACTGTTAGCGAGACGGAATTAAATGTCTTGAAAGAGGCCGAATTTACTCTTTATCAGAAAAATGAAGATGGAAGTCTCACAGAGGTTAAAACTGTAGAGTCAGACAATAAAGGATATGTGCTGTTTAAGCCTCTTACGCCAGGACAATACGTTGTAAAAGAGAAAAGCGCTAATGGTTATATTATTGATAATCATGAGTATGAGGTAACTGTATACGCTGATGTGACGTCGCCTGTAAAAGACGGGGATAATTTTCTTGTCAACACGTTAAATCAAGCAAAAGTAAGAGTTACGAAGCTGATGCAGGATGACAATGATAATTATATAAATGTACCAGAGGCTTACAGAGAGGATTTTAATGATAGGTTCTGGATTGAGAAGAAGGTAGCTGGTACATGGGAACAGGTGAGCATAAAAGACAAAATCACCAAAGAAGTTAGAATCACCTACTCTCTAGGAAGTGAAAGTCAGTTTACGGTGACTCTGCCTGTTTATGATGGAAGCGGCAATGAGATCGAGTACAGGGTAGCTGAAAAAGTACCGGAAGGATATTCCGACGGAAATGGGAATGAAGCCGGTTTTTCACAAGAGGAAAAGGAGGATGGGACTTATATATATAAGACCTTTTCTCTAAAGCCTTTAGAAATTGCTGAGGTAAATTTAAAAAATAATAAGGGTGGAACCTTAAAGCTTCAGAAGGAGGCATGGTCTGTTGACACTGAGGATGGAACCCTGGATAAGAACGCTTCCAAAAGTGGATTTCAGTTTAAGCTTTATTATAAAAACGAGGGTAATTTCACCGAAGTGTTGCCAGCAACGACCTATACGACAGACAGTAAGGGAGAAATTCTGGTAAAGGGCCTTGATGTAACAAAACAATACTACTGGTCAGAGATTAACGGTACCGGAAGATTGGAAGCAGAGAATTTTACAAAGGTGGAAACCTCAGGTGACCAGATTTTTATCGGTCCTTACGCAGTAAGCAGAAAAAGCGATACTATTGTAGAGGCCTATAACATTCCTCAAAAGGTTCCTTACTGGTTTTATAAGGTTGATATTACAGATGAGGATAATTCTATTTCAGCACGTTTTAAAATAACGGTAAAAGATAGTAATCCTGAGAAAGTGGCTTTCGATGATTGGGTATCCACTGAAGGAACCTATATTACCCTTGATCCTGGAACAACATATATCATTGAAGAGACAGTGGCACCGGATAATTTTGTAAAAGGGGAAAAGGCTGAGTTAATCACTCCCGATGGGCCTGTGAGAAAAACAGACTTAGAAAGATGGTTTGCCAAAGATAACACAGAGAACCATAAGACCTTTAAAAATGAACCATATAAATTGGTTACTATCAAAAAGACACAATACGATGCAGATGGAAATAAAGATTCCAAAATAGACACAATAATATTTGAAATTTATGTTGAGAATGAGGTGGGAAGTGGTTTTGAGGAAACAGGCAGTTTGAATTCCAATACACCGATTCCTCTTGCTCCTGGAAACTATTATTTTAAAGAAAAGGTCCCAGACGGCAATATCAATCCTTATTACCTGCTCTCAGATGATGACAAAACAGAAGGATACCATCCTGGTTATAAGATATTTGAAAAAAATATATATTATGGACCAGTCGACATAACTGCAGCGTCTGCAGGCAATACAAAGCAGGAAATTTATCTGGCAGGACCTGATAAGCCGTTAGTGAATTATAAGGATAACGGAAAAGTTACAGTCACTAAAAAAGATGCGCTGAGGGATCGTTCTGTTAATGGTGCAGTTTTCGGTATTTTCGAAGCTGATAAGTTTGATGTAAATAATTGGGAAGCAAGCATCAGCAATCCAATTGAGACGGTGACAACCAGTGGAACCGAACCAACAGCTGGCCAGGCAACCTTTAGCAGCACAGAACTTAAGATTTTTGATACCAACGGAAACAGAATTTCCTATGTCATTGCTGAGATAACACCTCCAAACGGCTATCTGCCTTCCTATGAAATTTTGACGACCACTTTAAAGGAAGGCAAGGTCATTACAACGGTTAATGGGGAAGAAAATGGCAGCCAGCTTGTTATTAAGAATGAACCCAAGCTGACCATCCGCACTCAGAAGTACTGGAGGGATGAATGGAATTATCAATTCTATAAGGTAGATCATGTCCTTGGAAACGTAAAACTGGCCCTCTATAGGGTAAATACAGATGATATTACTAAGGCTGACTACGTAGAAACAGTAACCACTAATGCTTATGACGGCATTGCGACCTTCTATAACATTAACCGGAATGATACCTACTTTGTAGTTGAAGTGCGGGTGCCCACCAAGGACGAAACTGGTTTTGATTTTGAGCTGAATATGGGTAATAAGACACCTTTGGCAAATGGAGACGAAGAACCTCCTAAAACCCTTTCAGTTTCAGAATTAAGAGAAGGCAAGTACAATGCAGTGGAATATTCGGGCAAAGATCTTCCCAAAGACGCGGACTCTTTAATTCAGAAGACCGATGATCTTTTAAACTACAAGCCTTGGGTTCAGTTTAACGTATTAAAAACCTGTGATGGTAACGCAGTTGATGGAACTACCCATCAGCCGGAAAATATTAATGGAGCCCAGTTTACCCTCTATAAGATGACAGGAGATGTAAAAAATCTCTCGGGAATCCAGTTGGCAGATCTGGCGGATGAAAGCCGGTTTGAAAAGGTAGACAGTTATGAGAGCGGCACCAGGGGTGATCCAAAAACAGGCAGCAGGGTGAACGGAGAATTTGATACAGCGGTTTTGGAACCCGGTAAGGTATACTGGCTGGTGGAGGAAGCGCCGGCGCCGGGCTATCAGCTTCCCGGCGGACCCCAAATCGTAGCGGTCTTTGTGCCAAAAGGATCCGGCCACACCGGATATGACGGTATGCTTCATGAGTATGAAAACGGGCGCAGCAAAGAGCCTGTTGTGGTGAAAAACCAGCATGAGGATGGCCCGGGAGGCTATGATGCATACTATTTCCAGATTAAATTAAACAAATGGCTGAAAGATGCCTTAAAGCCCAGTGAGGAGCCAACTCTTTTAGGAGGAGCCAAATTCCAGATATGGCTGTTAGAGCCTGACAGTAAAGAAAAGCTGCTTCCAATTGAAGTGGTTGAAACCGGTCTGGAATCCGATGACAGTAACAAAACCGGCTATGCCCTTTCTAAGATGATCAACATGGGTAAGCTTAAAGATGCGCTTGAAAATAAGGGACTTGGAGATGAAGTAAACAGAATTTTAAAGGTTGAGAATGATAATGTTGTAAAGGCCCTCTTTGGACTGGAGGAGGTATATGCGCCTTCCAAGGTACAAATGGACCCAACGCTTCACTATCTTGAGGCAGAAATACCCAAAAATCAGGATTCCATTGATTCCCATTATTTCTGGGTAACGGGAAAAGATGAGGAGTACCGTCTGATGAACACGGTATTGGAACAGTATCCGGTGACCATTGAAAAATATGGATATGTACCGGATTCCAGTACATTTGGTAAAACGGATGAAGAACTGGATGCTTTAAACATTCCAAAGACTCCTTTAAGCGGCGTAGAGTTTGAAATTTACCAGTATCAATGGGAAAACGGCAGTTACAGCTATGTAAGTATCGGAACTTATACCACGGACATCAATGGCCAGGTAAAAGTACCAAAGGGCTTACAAGCCGGACGATACCGGTTAAAGGAAACCATGACAGAGATCCAGCAGCAGAAATATATTACCATGTATACGGGAGAAGATGATCTTTGGAGATATTTTACCGTAGGAAGCAATCCTTCCACTGTGAACGTATATAACCCGGAGAAGCCGGATCTGGTAATTGAAAAAACCACCTGGACTGGAGATCCATCGGTAAACCTTGACGGAATCACTTTTACCATCCAAAAATCAGGCGGCAGCGAGATTCATAAAACTACCAAACCTGAGAATGGAAAATATGTGGCCAGCTTTAATAATCTGGTCAGCGGCGTTTACACCATAAAGGCAGAAGTATTGGGAAGCGAAGCGGCAAAAACTGTAACTGACCGATATTTTGAAACAATAACGGTGGATGTCGGATATGAAGCGAAAGCCATTGATGGAAGGGTATCCTTGGTTCTCATAGGAAGCGCAACAGGAAAGCTGGCAACCGCTGTGGTTAAGAATCCACGTCTGGCGGAATTAATCATTCATAAAATTGATGCAGAAACAAAGGACAGCGGTACTGGTATGGCAGGTGCTACCTTTAAAGTGGAATACTTGAAGTTCCGCTCAGACACGGATTTAATCGGAGGGGTTCTGCAGAATGTTAGAGATGCAGGCTATGCAAAGCCAGATCAGGGCTTTAATTCCGTCACAAGAACTTTGACAGATAACAAAGACGGCACCTATACGCTGAAGAACTGTGAACCTGGCTGGTACCGGATTACGGAACAGAAAGCCCCGTCAGGATATACCATTGATGCCCAGCCAATCATTGTGCCAGTCGTAGCAGATATGGCAGGTGGATATGAAGATACACTTACGGTCGAATTTGAAAACAGACAGAAGGCGGAACTGACCATAACAAAGAAGCTTTTCTTTGGCGATGGATTCAAAAATGATGAGAATATTGCTGATAAGCTTCCTTCTGAAATTGTTTTTGATATTTACACCTATTCCAATAACACCTATAAGAGGGTATCAGATGAATCCGGCAGTCCGGTACAGGTAAAGATCCGGAACTTTGAAGCTCAGGCTGGTTATTACACGGCAGGCGGAACTGTGCATCTTCCTCAGAATCCGGAGGGAGGCGCCTACTATCTGAAAGAGCAGGAGAATCCTGACTGGATGCTTTCGCCATCAGGCGCGGTGGAAAACGGAACTCTTCAGGAGGACGGATACATTAAGGTGGGCGTAGAGACTGATTTTACCTCTAAAAACCCGGTATCCATTACGGTGAACAACGAATATGCAAAGGCCAGAATACTTCTTACCAAGGCAGACGGAGCAAATCATTCAAAGAAGCTGTCAGGAGCAGCCTTTAAGCTGTATTCCGATCAGCAGCTGACAAATGAAGTAGGAAGCTTCACAGAGATAGGCCAGAGCGGAGTATATGAAATCGTATTTTCCACCAAGGTCTACAGCCCTGGAACCTACTATATTAAAGAAGTGAACGCTCCGGCAGGCTACATTGCAATCACAACAGCCATACCCGAGGAAGGTCTGGCAGCAGAAACAGGAAAAACAACAGAAATTACCGTGCAGAATCAGGGCGGTATTGATTTACAGATTACCAAATACAGCGGTAACGGAGGTTCAAAATCTCTTAAGTCAGGAATCACCTTTGAGCTTTACAGAAGATCCCCAGGTGGTACCTGGAATTATGTTACAGAAGGTACCAGTGATTCTCAAGGAAAGCTTTCCTTCCGTGGACTTGAACTTCCGGCGGGCGATTCCTATGGAGTTTATGAGGTGACGAAGAATGAGAATGGCTTTGAAACATTCCGTATGGATTCCTTTAACGGGGCGGAAGGGACCATCCTTCCCACAACCGCTGATGTGATAAAGAACGGGGAAACTAAAACAGGTCTTGAACTTTATGTTCTCACAGGAAGCAATACCGTTACACCGGGAGTCCATAGCTTTGAGGCTCATAACCAGGAAGCGCTGCCATTAAAGCTTATTAAGAATGATGTAAATAAGACAGATAATCCTGGCAGCTCCATTGCTGTTTCCATGAAGGTCACGGAAAAAGAAACAGGAAAGCAGATTGGAAATACGGTTAACGTACCATACGGGGAGACCGGAACTACAGTACAGCTTCTGCCTGGAACTTATATTATTGAAGAGACGGCAGTAACTCAGAACAGCCAGGGTTATATCATTAACAAGGATGATGCAAGAACCGTTTACAGGAAAGAGGTGGAAGTTAAGAAGGGTGTGATTCCAGATCCCTGCGAGTTTACAAATGTAAAACAGAAGACAGGAGTAACACTGGATAAGACATCTCTCACAACCACTTTAAAGGACTTATGGTGGAATGAAGGCCAGACAGTGACCTATACCTTAACGCCTAACGCAGCAAACAGCATACCTTTAGACCGGTTTGTAGTAACGGATACAGGCTTAAAGATGCTGGATACGGGAAAATCGGAACTTCCAGAGGCTGAGTACACCTATGAAAAATACACCATTGTTTCAATAAAACCGGGAAAGGCCACGGAACAGAACCACATTCAGGGGGCAAGGACCGGAACCATTATGGCGGATGTAACTTTCTATGATTTTAACGGAAACCAGGTGGGAGCGGTACAGAGCGTTGCGGTATCCGGTGACGGAGAGATCGGTCTGATCAAGCCGGTAAACGGTAAAAAGGTGAAATCCTTCCAGATCAGCTATCGGGATGACACTCTGGAGGCCTCCACGGAAAACCAATATGTACTTGGAAATGATTTTGTACCGGGAAGCATTGAGGTTACGGTTAAGCTGGATCACCAGGATGCGAAGCTGTCCAACGGAACCTATAAGAAAGAAATCAAGTATATTCGCAATGAGGCCGAAGTGTCCATGGACTTTAGAAGGTGGGATATTAACGGAACATTGGTGCAGAGCCAGGAAAAGAGCCAGGCAAAGACGGAATGTGATATTCAGGTTGTTCAGAGCCAGGCACCGATTATCTCGGTGAAAAAGAGCGTTGATCCTATTAAAGGAATACAGCCTAGTGATATCCTGACTTATACCCTTTATGTAAAGAATGATACCACAAGCAATGATTCTGATATCGTGCCGATGAAAGAGCCTATCCTTATTGATTACGTACCTCTTGGAGTTACCGTGTCAGGAGAATCAGCTGGAGAGGACCGTCTGTTAAAGGCTGTTACCTTAAAGGATTCGCCGCAGGGTGTTGCTATTGAAAAGACTGTTAAAAAGGTTGATCCAACGACCGGGCGGGAGACTTTATTCATTCAGCTCAGCGGAAACTTAGATAAGGGCGAATCTGTTACGGTTGAAGTAAAAGCACAGATCGCGGGAAGCATTATCAATTACGGAAAGAACATTCTCAATGAGCTTTATGTTACAAGTGATGTTCTGCAGCCTGCATTTTCATTAAACCAGACTGGCGCTTCCTTTATGATCAAAACAGATTCAGGCAGCAAATGGCCCAGCGCTGACCTGCCAAAGGATGTGCAGCTGCCGGATGAAAAATACCGGGATTATGGATACGCTTCGGATTCTGCGGAGAACACCATGAGCACCGGTACGGGGCTGGTCCTCTATAAGGAGGTAAAAGGAAACTTAGATACCAGGTTCGTGTCAGGAACAACGGTAGGAAAAGTGGCAAAGAGCGCAGATGATACGGAGCTTACTAATTATGACGGTACCGTACTGTACCGGCTCACGGTGAACAATGCCTCTGCCAGTGATATTATCACCAAGCTGCAGCTCATGGATATCCTTCCGGTAAAAGGTGATTACAGTACCGGCAATTTTGAACGTTACAGTGATTACCAGCTGAAGTATGAGGAAATTGTATCCATTGCAATTGAGAACAGGACGGATCACAAGGAAGGCAGAAAGGTTGAAGACTTCAGCAATCAGGTGACCTATTCGGGCACAGTATTTAACAACAAAGCAACGGCCCAGCAAGGAAAAGAATCCATGCTGAACGATAACAATGACGGGTTCTGGTCCGAAAGCCTCAGTGATCCCACGGCCATCCGCATCAAGATCATTGATCCTGAGTTCTATCTGGCTCCGGGAGAGAATCTGGTGGTGACCTATAAGACGGTTGTTCCTTATACAGATAAGAAGGAGTTGGATGATGTAGCTTATGGATATGCGGTTAATGATTTCGCTACCTCTTACAGCTATAAGAAGAGCTTAACAGATACATCTGAGATAATGTTCCCCCAGGCACAGACCAGCAATGCGGTTCAGGTACTTCTGGTGCCGGGAAATGTAAAAGTATCCGGACGGATATGGATTGACGACAATAACAATGGAATACAGGATGAAAGCACTACAGATGATCATCTTCTTACAGATTTGCTTCCAGTGCTTCAGTCTAAGTATTTTAAGGTCAATCTGCTGAAATACGGAAAGAGCGGCGATGATGAAGTATCGGGTACAGTAAACTTAAGCGATGCCAGATTCCTGTTTGACGGATTGACGCCGGCGAAGCCTTTTGGCATCACAGGATCAGAATTCACCCAGGAACAGGAAAACAGCTGGTACAGCAACCAGTCCCTGATCGTGTCAAAGCTAAAGGGGGAGGATCCTGCTCATTACCGGATTTATGTGACAACAGGGACAATGCCTGCAGGCTATGAAGACCTGGTGCTTAAACTGACAAAACCAACTATGCTTTCCACAGGGCAAAATGCGGAGGCAGGAAGATCAAGGTTTCCTGATACCCTGGCAGAGGGAGGAAAGAATTACGAAGAGAGCCTTGACAGCAACTTTAAAGAGACCAATGATTCTTATGCATCGGAAGACTTCTTCTTATGGTCGGCAGGAGATGATTATGATAAGACAAAGGATATTGGTTTTGTACCATTTAGAAATGTAACCATTAAGAAGACAAATGAAGCCGGAAATCCGGTAGAAGGTGCCCATTTCAGCGTATATGGTCCATATACCAACGAGGAGATGGAAGGGTTCCGGCAAAATGGAATCAAGAATGCGGCAGACCTTGGAAGTCCGGTTGCTCAGGGCAATACGGTTCTGGATAACAATGAGGCAGTCTGGAGTGCAGGAGAGCTTCTCTATTACCGGAATTATATTGTTGTAGAGGATGGCGCGCCTGCAGGATATGAGATTGCCAATGCACAGACCGATGATATGGTTCCAATGACTTCTTATCAGGTAAACGGCCATAAAGCCTGGGAGCTGCTCAGCAAGGAATTTAAGACGTCTGGAAATCCCGTGCCAAGCACCATAACGGTTAAGAACAGCTATGTGTCCGGATCTCTGGAATTTACAAAGCTTGACGGGTTAACGGGAAAAGAACTTGGCGGAGCAGCATTTAAGATCGAGAAAAAGGGTGCTGTGCTGGAAGATGCCTGGAAGGCATTTACAGAGGCCATGAAGGCAGATCCGGGATCCATGGGAGTGACAAAGGTAACGGAAACCAGCAATGGAATAGAGTTTGAAGTGGTATCCGGAAAGGTGACATTGACCGGAATCCCATATGGAACCTATACCTTGTCGGAAATCCGGGTACCAGACGGATATGATATTACAAAGAAACAGGCTGATATTGATTTCCAGATCGAGACTGACGGGCAGAAGGCAGTGCTTTCAGGCCTTGAGGATAACCTCATTAAGAATACCAGAACCGATTACAGCTTAAGCCTTAAGAAGGCAGATAATGCCGGTAACGATAAGGTGGCCGGAATCAGCTTTGCCATAACAGGTCCTGGAAAGTATGAAAGCAGTTCATGGATCCCGTTTGCCAAGGCAGACTTTAAGCTGAATGATCCGTCGGAAAGCGGATATGAAGTAAAACAAACCGACGGGGAGGGCCTTATTAAATGGAATCTGCCTTATGGGGATTACAAAATAGAAGAACTGGATGCAGCGGGGTATGAACCTGTAGAGCCATTCTATGTAAGAATTGATGTGAATGGAAAAGTATCTCTCTTAAATGGAGAGGGGCGCGGCGAGCTTATCTTAGACAGCGAAGAACAGAACCAGATCAACCTGATCATAAAGAATGTGATCAAGACCGGTTCCCTTTCCGTAGAAAAGATTGACGGAGAAACCGGGAAAGCCATTGCAGGAGCACAGTTTGAGTTAAGCGGAACTTCTGTGATCAACGGAGCGTTTGAGGCTTATCAGAATTATGTATTAGGTCTGGGCGTTTCCGGAGTATCAACAGGTAATGAGAACGGAAGGCTTTGGATCAGATTCCAGGTAGACGGAACCGGAGATTCCAAGACAGGTCTTTTGACCCAGATCCCATATGGAACCTATACCTTGACGGAGATCAAGGCTCCTGACGGATATTTATTCAACAGCGGAAGCAAATGGACCAAAGCTTTTACCATTGAAAGTGCTGAAGGTGTGAAGCTGACAGGAGGCAATGGAATCGTCAATACGCCTCATGAGCTTAACATTGAAAAACGGGATCAGAAGACGGAGGAGGTACTGTCCGGCGCAGTATTTATGCTCATGACCGCAGACGGAAAATATGTGGCTCTTGATGGAAACAACTCCTATACCGGATTAAAGGAAAGCCAGGAGGAAGGTTCTGCATTTACCACCGGAAGCGACGGAAGAGTTACTGTAAAACGTCTCCCGGCAGGAAATTATATTTTAAAGGAAACACAGGCACCTGCCAATTATGGCGTAACTGCTGATACGGAAATAACCGTACTGCGATCCGGCAACTCCGAGACTGTTGTAGTATATGATTTAAGGAATATGGCCAAAATACGGATTAACAAGGCTGCATCCCACAACCATGAGATGAGGCTTGACGGAGCGGTATTTGAGATTTACTCCGATAAAGACTTAACAGCACTTGCAGGTACCATGACAACAGGAAATGGCGGCATTGGGGAATCTGAAATGCTCCCATTGGGAACCTACTATGTGAAGGAACAGAAGGCCCCCGCCGGCTATGAATTAAGCGACAGAGTCTATGAAGTGACTTTGCTGAGCGACAAAGAGGCTTATACGGTCCTTGCAGACGGAAACGAGTTCGTTACCGACGATTATGGAACCGGATCTCTGGTATTTGACAAGGTAGACAGTTCCACAGGTGAAAAAATTGCTTCTGCCCAGTTCTCCATAAACAGGAAGGATACGAATGTAGACGGAGCCTATGAGCGGTTTTTAGAGGATATAGGTAATAAGAGCCAGGCTGAGCTGGAGGCAATGGGAATTATGGACGTTGAGACAGAAGGCGGAAAAATCCGTTTTACAGCAGTAAACGGCCATGTGGATATAAAGGAAATCCCATACGGAACCTATATTCTTAAGGAAGAAAAGGCGCCAAAGGGCTATTTAAGCCTGAATGGAAAGGCAGAATTTGAGTTTACTATTACAGAGGACCAAAGGGAAGCAGACTTAGGAAACGGCAATGAGGTAGTTAATGAACGGGCTCAGTTTGAGCTTCAGCTTAAGAAGGCGGATAATCTTGGAAACAGTATAAGCGGAATCCAGTTTGAAATATTAGGACCGGGCCGGTATGAAGAAAATGGAGTTTTATCAATTTTTGGAGCAAACCGGTTTAAGACTGACGGGGATTCTGATACGGGATTATTTACCACCGGAGCTGACGGTTTGATTCACCTGGGGCTGAAACATGGCGATTACCAGATCAGGGAGGCTTCTTCCGACCGGTACGATTCCATTGATCCGTTCTATATCAGAATTGACGGGGAAGGCAAGGTAAGCATCTTAAAGGATAACAGCAAAGCAGCAGTGGTTTCAAATGACGCTCTTGTTACAGTTACCGTGACCAATAAGATCAGCACCGGAAATCTGGAAATGGAAAAGGTTGACGGTGAAAACACCGGAAAGAGGCTTGAGGGAGCAGAATTTGTGCTGTCGA
This sequence comes from Lacrimispora indolis DSM 755, assembly GCF_000526995.1. Classification (NCBI taxonomy): domain Bacteria; kingdom Bacillati; phylum Bacillota; class Clostridia; order Lachnospirales; family Lachnospiraceae; genus Lacrimispora; species Lacrimispora indolis. Next base: position 1,913,444 of record NZ_AZUI01000001.1, read on the forward strand.
ACCTTTCGACCCTGGTTCCGGGAGCCTGGGACAGCTACCGCAATCAGGCGGCAGCAGATGGCGCTGCCTGGACGGCCGATCAGGTGGTAGGAAATACCATAACCTTTGTGTTAAACGGAAAAGGAGTTATAACAAACCTGCCCTACGGCACCTACCGTCTGACGGAGATAATGTCGCCCGATGGATATCTTCTTGGAACGGCTCCATGGACTGCAGAATTTACCATTAATGAAGCCAATAAGGAAATCCGGTATACAACACCGGGGCTGTTTGAAAAGACCAATGGTGCTATTGCCAATATGCCTTCAAAAATTACTGTGGTAAAAACCAATGCGGTCTATGCGGATGTGAAGCTGAAAGGTGCTGAGTTCATTCTGAAAGCTTCCGATGGAAAGTATGTGAAGCTGGATAGCGGCTCTTTTGCCGGATATACGGACGACAGGGCAGCTGCAGGAATTTTTGTGACCGGCAACGACGGGCAGTTTGTAATAAAAAGACTGCCAAAAGACACCTATACTTTCATTGAAACAAAAGCGCCGACCGGGTATTATATTAACAGCAATATCCCGCCGGTGACCCTGGATGGCGTCAACAGCTTTACCATTACCATTCAGGATGAGAGAATCAGAGGCGGCGGCGGTTCATCGGGAGGACCTTCCGGAAGGGATAACCCAGGCGGTCCGGGTGCTGCGGTGACGATTGTGCCGGACCCGGTGCCCCTTGCCAACCTGCCTGGTGACGGTTCCATTGATCTGCTGAATGTTGACGATGGAAACGTACCTCTTGCCAATCTGCCTAAGACCGGCGACCGGCAAAAGGCTGCGGGTAAGGTAATGGTGGCCCTGTCAGGATTCATGATGGCTCTTTATGCAGCACTTAGCAAAAAGAAAAAGGAAAATTAAGAAAATAAAGGAAAAGTGTTTATTGACTTTATTAAATTAACTTGTTATAATTTTTTAGAAGTTATGACAAGGCAAAGGGGCCGGAACTCACAAAAGTTCTGGCCCCTTTTTGCCCTTTAAGCAACTTACTCATATAAGGGAAATATGTATAAACCAATCTAAGGAGGAAAAAATTATGTCATATGTGGATGAAGTCTATGACAGAGTCGTAAGCCAGAACCCAGGGGAAGCCGAATTTCATCAGGCCGTAAAAGAGGTTCTTGATTCTTTAAGGCTTGTCATTGATGCCAATGAAGAGAAATACCGCAAGATGGGTCTTTTAGAGCGTCTTGTGGAGCCGGAAAGAATCATTTCCTTCCGCGTGCCGTGGGTGGATGACAATGGGCAGGTACAGGTGAACAAAGCATACCGTGTCCAGTTTAACAGCGCCATCGGACCGTATAAGGGAGGTCTGCGCCTTCATCCTTCTGTAAACCAGGGAATCTTAAAATTCCTGGGCTTTGAGCAGGTATTCAAAAATTCTCTGACAGGTCTTCCTATCGGCGGCGGTAAAGGTGGTTCCAACTTTGATCCCAAAGGAAAATCAGACAGAGAGGTTATGGCTTTCTGCCAGAGCTTTATGACTGAGCTGTCCAGATACATTGGTGCAGATCAGGATGTTCCTGCCGGTGATATCGGTGTGGGAGCAAGGGAAATCGGATTTTTATACGGTCAGTATAAGAGGCTGACAGGCTTATATGAAGGAGTTCTTACGGGCAAGGGCTTAACCTATGGCGGTTCTCTGGCACGCACCCAGGCTACCGGATATGGTCTTGTATATATTCTTGATGAGATGTTAAAGCATAACGGCAAGGAGCTGGCTGGTAAGAATGTGGTCATTTCCGGTTCCGGAAACGTAGCCATCTATGCTACAGAGAAGGTGCACCAATTAGGCGGTAAGGTTATCGCATTAAGTGATTCCAACGGTTATATCTATGACAAAGACGGCATTGATCTTAACCTGGTTAAGGAAATTAAGGAAGTACGCCGGGGACGCATCAGGGAATATGCCAATGCGCTTCCAACGGCTGTTTATACAGAAGGAACGGGCATCTGGAGTATTCCATGTGACATCGCTCTTCCATGCGCAACACAGAATGAATTAAACCTTGATGATGCAAAAATGCTGAGAGCAAACGGATGTTTTGCGGTTGCTGAGGGCGCTAACATGCCGTCTACCAGAGAAGCAACGGATTTCTTCCTGGAAAGCGGAATGCTCTTCATGCCGGGCAAGGCAGCTAACGCAGGCGGAGTTGCAACTTCTGCCCTGGAGATGAGCCAGAACAGCCAGAGGCTTTCCTGGACCTTTGATGAGGTAGATGAAAGGCTTCACAGAATCATGGTGGACATTTACGCAAAGGCAGCTTCAGCTGCAGAGCGTTACGGCGTAAAAGGTAATTATGTGACGGGTGCAAACATCGCCGGCTTTGAAAAGGTTGTTGAAGCCATGACGGCACAGGGAATCGTATAAGAAAATCAGGGGTCTGTGCCCATTAAGAGGGAACGGGCCCCAATTTTTAAAATAAGAAAATTGTGCTGGCATTATCATGATTTATGGTATATAATAAACGATAAGGCTTGAGGCGGAGTAATCTTCGCCTTATTGTTTTCTCGGTATTATTTACTTAATGAAGGCAGGCATAGCGCAGCTTGAGTTTAGTAAATCAGCCGTTCGATGAGCCAGGGCGAATCGAACTTCTTTTATATTATTAGAAAGCAGGTGATGATCCTATGCATAAATTCTTAAGAACCATTGGTTTCAGCCTATATCAGAAAGACAAGGAAATAGATAAGTTATTGGATAAGCTCTGTGAAGATTTGTCAGGCTTGAAACGGATTCAGATTGACGAGGAATCCAATCTTTGCGAGCTTCGCAGGGAAGTGGCTCCAGGTATGGGGATTGCTATCTTTGGAGAGATGGACCGGGAAGGAAACTTTCAAAGAAGTTACTATTATCCGTATTTGAAAAGCAATGATATGACATCAGACGTAGCCTGTTCCATCCAGCGCCATACGGAACGAGAGACTTACGCCGGCCTTATGGATGAATATAAGGTAGGGATTTCACTCATATTCTATATAGACAATTCCTTTGAGTGCAGGGAACGGATCATTGATCATCACCCTATGGATACTAAGGACGTCTGCCTTACCGGGCTTGCGGTAAGCGGAAAGGTTCTGCTTCCCATTCAGAAGACAGAAACACAGAGAGAAAAGGCCAGAGTGGCGGCAAAGGACCGTAATACGCTTTTGGAAGCGGCAAAGAACGGCGATGAAGACGCCATGGAGACCCTTACCATTGAGGATATTGATTTATATTCCCAGGCTTCCAGAAGGGTGATGAAGGAGGATTTATACTCTATCATTGATTCCTGCTTTATGCCCTGCGGTGTGGAATGTGACCAGTACTCCATTATCGGAGAGATCATTAAGATAGAAGAAAAGAAGAACCAGATCACCGATGAAGAGGTTTACGATTTCACCTTGGAATGCAGTGACCTTACTTTCCATGTGGCAATTGCCAAAAAGGATCTGACTGGAACTCCTGAAATCGGACGCAGATTCAAGGGACAGATATGGATGCAGGGAACCGTGAATTTTGCGGAGCAGGTGGAATAAGTACAAAATTGTCTTGACGAAACGTCGGATTATGAATATAATAGTAGACGGACCGTAAAGGAATGCAGAGGAGAACAGCGATTCTGCCGTCTCTTTACCGTTTCATATAGGCGTTTCCGTAGCTCAGCAGGATAGAGCGTCCGCCTCCTAAGCGGAAGGCCAGCGGTTCAAATCCGCTCGGGAACATAAAAAAAGACATGGTTTTCCTTTTAAGGGGAAGCTATGTCTTTTTTACAGCAAGATATCTTATAATTGTCGATTTATCGTACTTCACACAGGTAAATTCGAATTGAAGTACAGATAACACAATGAATTATTATTAATCAGTATTCAATCAGAAACATAATCTTTTTGCTTTTGCCTACAGTCTGGGCGCCGGTAGTTATTACCGGCGCTATTTTAAAAAATCTGAAGTTATGAAAGCATGATGAGGTATTTACCCAGAAAACGGCGGAATTAGTTGCACCGGTTCAGGATTTAAACCAGCACATTAAGGAAAGTCTTTTCCTTTCATTCATCACATGATAAGATAATCATGTATAAAAACACTTAAGAGAAAGGATACATGAGTATGAGTAAAGTATGGAAAGTAAAGGTTGATGAAAAGAATTATGAGATCAAGCTGAAGGGGAGTAAGGTTCTTGTGAATAATGAAGAAAAAAAGCTGAAGGACTTCCTTGTTAAGCGAGAGTGGTTTCAGACTGCTTATGCCATAGATGTTGGCACTAAAAAGGCTTCGTTGATTGTAAGTTCCCTGATTGGGGGAACTAAGCTGGTCATTGACGGGAAAGACTGTGCAACCGGTGAAGCATATGTTCCTGTTAATATCCCTAAATGGGCATATATTTTTATGGCATTGCACTCGATAAATCTTATAAATGGTCTTTTGGGAGCATTGATCGGTATAATCGGCTGTTCTGCTACTGTTTCTATTTCTTCCAACAAAAAAATCCATATAGCCGCAAGAGTGGCCCTGGATATTGTGGTGCTGATTTTGACTTATGTTTTGGTCTTTGGAATTGGATTTGCATTAGCACAGTTATAAGGAAGGAAAGATAAAAATGAACATATTTAAGGAACTTATATTATCTCTTTACGATTTTAAAAGCTTTAAGGAATTTATAAAAAATAAACGCAGCAAGGTTTTTTTTGCAGGAGTTGTTCTTATGGTCATATATTTTTCCCTGACCATGATTGTTCCCTTTATAAGATTTCAGTTTAAAACAGGCGGATTTGTAAAAATCATAGATGATTATATTCCTGATTTTGAGTTGAAGGACGGCACTCTTTGGGTTGAGAAGCCTATCGAATACGAAACAGACGGTACATATATTTATATAGATACGGCTCCGGATACCTCTTTTTATGATGTGGATGAGATCGGGGAATATATTTCAGATTATTATCAGGTAGTCCTGATGGATTCGGAAAAGGTTATTGTAAAGAATAAAGGTGAAATTATGGGAAGATACTTTTCCGAATTTGACATGGATTTCAGCAGGGAGACGCTTCAGCAATGGGTACCGAATGCTTATCTGATTGTAACAGCTTTTATGGTTCTGGCATTTATATTCATGACGGCGTTGTTTTTCTTTGGAGTACTGGTCGTTGCCCTTATTGGGATGATAGTTGCCTCCTGCATGAAATACCGTCTGACCTTTGGACAGTTGTATCAAATGGGGGTCTATGCCAGAACGCTGCCTTTATTGATTAAGGCAATTATGTCCTTTCTGCCGTTTTCCATACCAATGTTCGGGATCATTAATTTTGGACTTTCCGTGTTATATATTGTACTTGCCATTCAGAAGATGAAGGAGTCTGATCTGCAAAAAACCATGGAATTTGTTTCAGAACAAGGGGATTATTTCAGATAAATGCAAGACAGGGAATACTATGAACTTCTAGTAATTCGCAGTATCCTGTCTCACATCTTCGCAAAACGATATAAATGGTAAACCACATTTCCAGTGAATCATGGCCACCCGGCAAATTGGTGGTCATGATTTCGTGATTTAATAAGTTCCATTGTGATCAAATAAAAAAGTGCATCCCTGAGGACGCACCTTATGCAATATAATATCACAAACAAAATTATAAGTCTACTCTTTTTATTTTTCTCATGTTATAGTTCAATCATTGAATTATATGGGAGGAAAACAATTATGAATACTGGCTGGACGCTAGATATTAAAAACATGGCGTGGGTTGAAGATACGGAGAATCAGGTGGATTTTCTTATCCGAACCATGAGTTTAACCGGAAAAGAGCGGATTTTAGATTTGGCATGCGGTTATGGCAGGCATGCGCTGTCTTTTGCCAAAAGGGGATTTTCTGTTGTTGGTGTAGATTTTACTGATGCTTATATAAAAGACGCAAAAATACATGCCGCCGCATCTGGTCTGTCGGCGGAATTTATCCTGTCTGATATCAGGGATGTTCACTTTTCCGAGGAATTTGATGTGGTGTTGAATTTGGCAGACGGCGCAATTGGATATTTGAATACCGATGAGGAGAATCTCAAAATATTTGATGTGATAGGTCACGCATTAAAGCGTGGCGGCAAGCATTTTATGGATGTATGTAATGCAGAACACGCAGAACAATACTTTCCCAAAAGAGCCTGGGCAGCGGGGGAAAAAGAATTGTCATTATCAGAATTTACATGGGATCAAGAAACACGCAAAATGCGCTTTAACGGATATCAATTACCTTATGGCCAGGTAATACATAAGCCGGAATTAGGAAATAGCGAACCGACTCGGCTTTATTCGATTGAAGAGCTGAAAAATATTCTTGAGACTCGAAATATGAAAATGGAAGCAACGTTCTCTGATTATTACGGCACGGAATCATCACCTAAATATATGCAATTAATGGTATTTTCACAAAAAATATAATCACTTAGTTGAATGTAAAGGTATTGAATAATCCTGGTTGCAAAAGAAGCAAAGGAAAAATTGGATAAAATGACAGAAAAGGAATAGACAGACAATGATAAACAGAGAAGATATGCTGGAGCTGACAAGGCGGATGACCCTTGCCCGGACCTCCTTTACAAGAATTGCAGGATGCTATGTAGATAAGGATGGAGAGTTTGACGGGAGCTTTAATACAAATTTCTTAAAATTATCCCCATCTGAGAGAACCAAAAAACTGAAGCTGGCAAAGGAGATCCCCTTTTCTGCCACGAATGTAAACTTAAAGAAATATGAATTTCCACAAAGCGTGCGAAAACCGGGGAGCATGTGGCAGCTGCTTATGGCGATGAATGAATGCGGATTAAAAAATGATGCTCTGATGGATACGTTTTATGACATTGTTATGGAAAACTACCATACGGATTTGGAGTATGCCATTTTACTTTTCCATGATCGATATGATATTCCGGCAAAGGCATCAGATAAGGAGAGATTGTGGGAATCGGAAGAAGTGTTTGAATATATGATTTGTGCCATCTGCCCGTTAGCAGGGGAGTATGAGCCGGGGAAACCGGAGTGTGGATTCTTATTCCCAGCATTTACTGACAGAAGCGGGGATCTGAATCATATTGATGTATTTCATGCAGATGCGGACCGGCCGCACAAGGAAATCTTGGAGGCATTAGGAATCGGCAGTGCCAGAATTGGCTGTAATTAACGAAAGGACGATCATATAGGATGAAAAAAAGAAAAAAACGGCTATGGAACCGGCGGATCGCCGTTCTGATGTGTGTGGTAGGAATGATGGCAGCCTTGACTGCTTGTTCCGGTAAAGGGGGAATCTCGGCGGATTCCCAAGCAACTGCCGGGGAAACAGTGGCACCGGAGGAATCATCTTCAGGTCAGAATGATACCAGAAGCGAGAAAACAGATGATAACGATCTAAAACAGGAGCAGGAAAATCAAGCTTTGGAAACAGCTTCTGAAAATCATTCCGAACCCATTGAAAAGCAGCTGGATCTTATTTCTGAAAACGTTGCGCTCTGGTGGGGAGATGATGATATTCTTTATGGCCGCTATGGTTATTCCGTTACGGATTTTAATCAGAATGGCCGATTGGAAATTATTGCATCCACCTGCCAGGGAAGCGGCCTTTATACACGCAGTTCTATCTGGGAGGTAAATGAGTCCATGGATGGATTGTTACCGGTTGAAAATAATATATCCGAGGGCGACTCGGAGGCAGATATTATCACAGAATCAGTGCCTGTCTACTATGATGCGGCGGCAAGCCGTTACTATTTTATTTTCGATGATGTAGTACGAGCCGGAGGAGCTGCGTATTATTACAACAAGCGGGCTGTCTGGCTGGAGAATGGATCCATGAAACAGCAATATCTTGCTTCTCAGAGCATGATTTTTTCGGATGGGAGTGACAAGCCGGTGATCACTTCTGAGGATGCTGACGGCCATTCTATTACGGAAGACCAGTACAATGTGATTGCAGATACCTTTTATGGAGATCTGGAAAAGCGGCAGGCCTCCCTCTTCTGGATAGAAGCTGATGATATTTCTGAGGCTGGAGATAAGACGATTGCTGAAATTAGTGGAGAAGCAGTCCGAAAACTCATAAGCAAATCCTGGGATGGGTTTCAGATAAAATAAACCGGGGAAAATAGTTAGATATATAATAGAATCAACAATTAAAGCAGCTCTTAATGCAAAAATGGAGCAGGGGTCAAACACCCCCGTCCCATTCTTGTATTAAGAGCTGTTTTTAATAGCAGGTATCATTCCAATGGTCATTGGGCCGCCTCCTATAAATTAAAAGTCTTCCTAAACTCGCTGGGTGTAATCCCATGAACATCCTGAAAGGCAGCAGCAAATTTAGATGCATTTTTATAGCCGCACAACTCCGAAATATACCGGATACTCAAATGGTCTGCAGATAAAAGCTGCATGGCACGTTTCATTTTTTCCCTGCGGATATAATCATAAAGGGGAATCTGATAAATGTTTTTAAAGCTGAGGCGTAATTTGCTCTCACTCATGTCTGCTATTTTTGTCAATTCTTCCATTGGCGGAACCTGGAGAATGTTTTCGTCAATTTTCAATTTTACTGAGTAAACCTTTTTCTCATTTTCCCACGTCACATAATTTCTGCGGCTGCTCCTCCGATCTGGAGTTACAGGATAGTTTCTGGCGATTGAACATAGCAGATGAAGCACCATTCCTTCAAATGCAAGGAGGGGCATATCCGCATTGCGCACTGCCCAGCGGATTTGTTCTAATACCATCATGGTATTTGGTGAGTTGTAATGTTCCGATTCCCATGCTTTTGCATCTGCAATGCTGATTTTCGGAGGATTGTTTCTTGTTTGTAAAAAGAGCTGTAAAAAATCATCAAAAATTAAAACGCTGGTAAAGCAGTTGTGGATTCCTTTTGGAAAGGTCAAATGAAATGGACTCTGGGGATTAACCAGAACATGGGTCATGGGCGTAAACGTGGTTGATGCTTTGCCTTGCCGGGAATATATCATACTGCCGCAGTCAATACAAAAGATCCACATACATGGTTTTTTCACATCTAAGGTGTGAACAACCTTTTTATCCGGAGTAAACCATGCACTGGAAACAAACAGGCCTTCTGCAGGACATGCTTCAACAATCCAGCCATTGGACCAGTGAGGCGGAAAGTAATATCCCATTCCCGGTCCGTAGGTCCGCTGATCCAGGTTATATTTTTCTCCCATGGCTCCCCATGAGGCGGCTTGATATTCATTCATTGAATAAGGGCTCACTTTCTGATTTCTATTCTCCCAATTATACATGAAAGCAAAAAAGAATACAATGAGACAGTGCTCCAATTTGATTTATTTATACTCCATATTGCTGACCGTAAAAACGAAATACGTTAAAAATCGGCCGAAAACAGCATGTTTGAGCGGTTAAATGAAAAAGGTAACTTCCTGGCAATGGGCACAGGCCATATTGACGTATATTTTTTATTATGCTAGTATTCTGCTTAGTTAGTTAAAACTAACATAAAGCAAAAGAAAGTAAGCTCTTATGCTGAAAAGGGGAACATTATCACAATTTTGAGGAGAATTGATATGAAGAAAATAGGATCCATATGTTGTTTCATGTTTGCGCTTTTATTTACGTTGACCGGATGCAGCAATGCAAGCCGGGAAGGTTCTGAAGTGCCGGACATGCACACAATCAATACAGTTATGGGAGAAATACAAGTGCCGAAAGAGCCCCAGCGGGTAGTTGTGAATTGGTACATAGGAGATGTGCTTTCCTTAGATTTGAATGTGGTGGGATACAATGCCTGGGAGCAGGAAACCATGCCGTTTTATGATAAGTTTTCTTCTGATGCCAAGCTGGAGAACTGGGCTGCAGAAGATATCATGGCGGCTGAACCGGATCTGATTATTACTTATCAGGCAGAGGATTTTGAAAAGTTTGGAAAAATTGCTCCGGTACTTGTCATTCCGGAGGAAAGCGTAAGCTCTGTTGAGCGTCTGAGCATAATTGGAGAGGCTGCAGGAAAAACAAAAGAAGCAGAAGTCTTGACCGAATCCTTTGAGGAAAAGCTTGCCGCAGCAAAGGAAGAGCTGCAAAGCGATAAATACCAGGGGAAAACATTCAGCATTCTGGAAGACTGGGGGCCATCGGGGGATTGGAACGGTGTTGCCTATGAGACTGGTTCCAGAGGCGGAACTTTGGTTTACAACTATCTTGAGCTTAAAAAACCGGAGAAGCTGGAGAAACTGATTAAAGAATCCGGTAACAGCAGAGGGACCCTAAGCTATGAGGTTGCTCATGAATATTTCGGAGATTATATATTATGGTTCCAGCAGGAAGGTAAAGATTCCGAATATGCAAAAACAGATATTTGGAACAGCATTCCTGCTGTTGCAGACGGGCGGATCGCAGAGATTCCGGGAAAGTATCAGGGACTGTTTTACTATTCTGATGTAGCCAGCTTAACTGCACAGTTGGATTATCTTTTGGCTGGGATGCTAAATATGCCTGAGTAACTTGAAAGTTTCCACGGAAAGGAACAGGCTATAATGAAAATTACATCAATAAAGCGGCGGTGGAAGGGCTCCGCCGGCTTTGCTATTTATATGATTCTTGGTTTTGGGCTTTTGCTTTTCATGTCGGCTGCATCCATTTCTTTTGGTGCTGCCGACATGCGCCTTGTTACTGCCTGGGAAGCGGTTTTCCGGTTTGATCCAAATATGACGGAGCATCAGATCATTCAGACACTCCGCCTTCCCCGTACTGTGGCAGATTTAATGGTGGGCTGCAGTCTGGCAATTTGCGGGGCCATCATGCAGGGAACAACAAGGAATCCCCTTGCTGACTCCGGCCTTATGGGGATCAGCTCCGGAGCTACCTTTGCCATGGCGTTTTGTATGGCATTTCTGCCGGGACGCACCTATGGCCAGACCATTTTGTTTTCATGTACAGGGGCTGCGGCTGCAACGGCAATGACTTATTTTATTGCTTCCCTTGGAAAAGGAGGGATGACGCCTCAGCGGCTTGTATTGGCAGGGATTTCTATTTCCATGCTGTTTGGGGCTTTCAGCCAGTTTCTGTCCATTAAATACCATCTGGGTCATGCCCTTGCTTATTGGACAGCAGGAGGAACTGCGGGTGCTAAATGGAGTGAGCTCATGATCATCCTGCCTCTTTTTGCAGCAGGAGTGCTTGCAGCGTTCTGGCTTTCCCCTTCTGTCACTGTGCTGAGTTTAGGAGAGGACGTTGCAACCGGACTGGGGTTAAAGACCAGATTGGTCAAAGGGGTTTCTTCACTGATTGTGCTGGTTCTTACCGGGCTTTCAGTCATTATCGTGGGGCCGGTTGGTTTTGTTGGGCTTATCACGCCTCATATTGTCCGATATATGGTAGGAGTGGATTACCGGTATATCATTCCGGCCTCAGGGCTTTACGGGGCCTTGCTTACGGTTTTTGCCGATTTAATAGGACGGCTGATCAATAAACCTTATGAAACGCCCATTGGTATCATATTTGCTGTGATCGGTGTTCCTTATTTCCTTTATCTTGCAAGAAAGCAAAGGAGGGAATTTGAATGAAAAAACATGGTTATCCGGCAGAACGGGGAAGATTTCTTTTTCTGATGATGTTGATCTTAATGGCAGCAGTGGCAGTGATCAGCATGAACTCCGGAAAAATGAATCTCACTCCCGGAGAAGTTTTTCATGTGATCATAGGAAAAGGCACCCCGCAGCAAAATTTAATTGTTTTAGAATTCCGCCTTCCCCGCATTATTCTGTCAATTCTTGTGGGAGTGGGAATGGGCATTTCCGGCTGTATTATGCAGAGCCTTCTGCGAAATGATATGGCAAGTCCCGGTACCTTAGGAATCAGCTCTGGTTCAGGGCTGTTTGTACTGATTTTTGTGGTATTGTTTTCCGCAAAGACGGTGTCATCTGCAATTTTAATGCCATTGCTTTCTTTTTTTGGAGGAATGACTGCCGCAGGCTTGATTTTTCTGCTTTCCTACAGAAGGGAGAGAGATATCTCTCCTACAGGGCTGATTTTAACAGGCGTTGCGCTGGGAAGCGGGTATGGGGCCTTAACCACACTGCTGACTCTTAAGCTGGATCAGAATCAGATGGACTTTATACAGCGCTGGAGCGCCGGCAGCTTATGGGGAGATGAATGGAGGTATCTTGCCATACTGATTCCATGGACATTGATTTTATGCGGTTATGTATTTTCTAAAGCCCATATTTTAAACATTCTTAACCTTGGAAATGAAACAGCTTCTGGTCTTGGGGTAGCTGTGAAACCGGAATTTATCGGCTTGACCGTAGCAGCAGTAGCACTTTCTTCGGGAAGCGTATCCCTGGGTGGGAACTTCTTTTTCGTAGGAATGATTTCTCCTCACATGGCAAGAAAATTAATGGGGCCAAACCATAAATTGTTCCTTCCTGCCTCCGGGCTTTGCGGTGCAATTATTGTACTGCTTGCAGATACCATAACAAGAACCATCAGCCTTGGGGCGGATGTGCCTACGGGCATCGTAATTACGGCGCTTAGCACACCGTACTTTTTATATCTATTGGCGAAAGCAAATTAAGGAGGACGGTATGAACAGTATCGCGACAAAAGAATTAGACATTGCCTATGACAACGCTCTGATTGTGGAGAATTTAGATATGGTAATTCCTCATAAAAAAATCACTTCCATTATTGGCCCTAACGGATGCGGAAAATCCACAGTGCTGAAAGCGGTGGGGCGTATTCTGAAGCCGAAAAACGGAATGGTTTATTTAAATGGAGGCGATATCTCAACACTTCCCACCAAAGAAATTGCAAAAAAAATGGCGATTTTGCCCCAATCTCCTTCCGCTCCCAGCGGGCTGACAGTAAGTGAACTGGTTGCATATGGACGGTTTCCCCACCAAAACGGGTTTGGAAAACTGACCCCTGAGGATAAAAAAATTGTGAGGTGGGCAATCTCAGCAACCAAGCTTATGGATTTAGAGCATAGGGAAGTAAATACCTTGTCAGGAGGACAGCGTCAAAGAGTCTGGATTGCCATGGCGCTTGCCCAGCAGACAGATCTGATTTTGCTTGACGAACCCACCACTTATCTGGATCTGGCTCATCAGCTGGAAGTGCTGGAGCTTTTGCATGGACTGAACCGCAGCCAGGGCTGTACCATTGCCATGGTTCTTCATGATTTAAATCTGGCGGCCCGTTTTTCTGATTATATGATTGCGGTCCGCGGCGGAAAAGTTATTCAGCACGGCAGTCCGGAAGAAGTAATGGTGCCTGGTGTTTTAAAGGAGACATTTTCCATTGATGCTGAAATTGTCAGGGAACCAAGAACCGGGCGGCCTGTGTGCCTGACCTACGCTCTTTTACATCAGGAACATTTGTACCCAAAGGAGGCGATTTCTGTATGAGAACAGCACTGCGGATATTTCGGGAGGCAAAAATGTACCGGATTCATCTGATACTTGCACTTTTTGCCCTTGTGGTATCTACGGCAGCCGGATTTTATACGCCGTGGGCGTTAAGGGAATTAACCGCACTTGCTACAGAAGGAATCAGTGATTTTCAGGTACAGGCCCTGCGTATCGGGTTATTGCTTCTGTGCGCAGCTACAATTCAGGCGGCAGGAACTTCTGCAGCCGGGTATCTAAATCATTATGCGGCTCTTCATTATGTGGCCGATTTACGTAAACGGCTATACGGGAAACTGCAGCATATGAGCTTAAGCTATTTTCACAAGAGCAGGACAGGTGATCTCACCAGCCGTGTAGTAAATGATGCGCTGGATGCTGAGGTACTTTTGGCACATGTGATTCCGGATTTTGCAGTCAATGTTCTTACATTTACAGGAGTAGGTGTTTTGCTGTTTACGATCAATGGGAAGCTTGCCATGATGAGTCTGGTTACCATACCGTTTTTGCTGGGGATTACCTTGTGGCAGAGCCGCCATGTATCTCCCACATGGAAAGAAAATTCCAGGGTAAGAGGGGAGCTTGCAGGAAAGGTGCAGGACAATCTTTCCGGCATTAAAGAAATTCAGATTTTTAATCAGCAGAGCCATGAGGAACAAACGGTTGCAAAGCTTTCTCTCCGCCACAGTCTGGCGTATCTCCGTGCAAGCTTCTTTTTTGAGACAACCTATCCTTTGCTTGCCTTTGTCACTGCTCTGGGAACGGTGATTGTGGTCGTTTATGGCGGGTACTTAGTGGGAACAGGAGAAGTGGAAATTGCAGACATTGTTGGATTTGTCATGTATCTGTCCATGTTTTATGGTCCTGTAAAAAGTTTTTCCGGCCTTGCAGAAAGGGCGGGAGAAGCAGGAGCCGGATGCAGACGGGTTTTTGATGTTTTTGATGAAATCCCGGAGGTAAAGGAAAAGAAAAATGCAAAAGTCCTTAAAAGGGTTGAAGGTGAAATCGTGCTGAAAGATCTTTCTTTTTTTTATCAGGAAGATATTCCGGTGATGAAACGTATGAACCTGACCATTAAGAAGGGGCAGACAGTGGCTTTGGTGGGGACAACCGGTGTGGGAAAAAGCACCATAGCAAACCTGATCAACCGGTTTTATGACCCACAGGAAGGGGCTGTTATTATCGATGGGGTTGATATCCGGGATGTGACCCTATCCAGTTTACGGGATAATATCTCCATGGTGCTGCAGGACACATTCCTTTTTAATGGAACCGTGTATGAAAATATTGAATATGGCTGGAAGGATGCCAAAAGAGAAGATGTCATCGCAGCAGCAAAGGCAGCAAATGCCCATGATTTCATTGAAAAGATGGAAAACGGATATGATACGTATATAGGAGAACGTGGTGTTTTGCTGTCCGGGGGACAAAGGCAGAGAATTGCCATTGCCCGCGCAATTTTAAGAGATTCTCCAATCCTGATCCTGGATGAGGCAACTTCTGCTCTGGATACGAAAACAGAAAAGGAAATACAGGCGGCTTTGAATGAGATATCAAAGGAGCGCACCACCATAATGATTGCGCACAGGCTTTCTACGACCCGTGAGGCCGATTTGATTGTAGTGCTTGAGGGGACAGGTATAGCGGAGATGGGTACTCATGATGAGCTGATTGCAAAAGGAGGAATTTTTGCCCGTCTCCATGGAGCCCAGGCATCGTAGGGAATAAAAACGTTTATATTTTTTAGGAAGACAGACCATGGGAGGATTTTCCCTGGTCTGTTTTATTACAGAAACGGCAGCAGATGAGAGAAATTATCTTGCTGCGGATGTGAGAATGTTTATCATGAAGCAGTGCGGTGTGAAGCTGAAGAAAAAAAGTTTCAATAAATTCCGGAAATGGTCATAAGGCTTTATTGACTAGCTCTTGATTTTGAAGTAAGATATCACCATATATTGACAATATACGACATATTTTTTGCCGCAGCCACTTAAAATATGCCGTGTTATTGACTGAAGAGTAATCCCACCACAAATTCCTAAAGGAGATCAAAACGTGAGTATTAAGAAAATTATTTACAGCACAATGGCCTGCCTTGCTCTTCTAAGCGTGTTAAATGCCGGTTTGATGTTTTGGCTTTTAAACCAGAACCAGAGCAACGGAAAGATCGTGAACTATTGCGGTGTCGTAAGAGGTGCAACACAGCGTATTATGAAGCTCCACTTGCTTGAGCAGCCGGTGGAAGAGCAGATCGCGAAGGCAGAGAAGGCCATGGATGGAATCATTGCAGGCGACAAGGAACTGGGTCTTCCCGTTCCAAGGGACAAAGAACTGGTTGAACAGATGCAGCAGATCCGTACATATTGGAAAGATCAGATCCTGCCCCTTTTAAACGACAAACAAAATGACAAGCTGCTGGAAAACAGTGAAGAGCTTTTTAACAAAAGCAACGACGCTGTATCCCAGGCTGAGAAGTACTCCGCTCAGGGAATCACAATGCTTAAAATTGTGAGTCTTTTTACCTTAGGAATTAATTTGATCTCCATCGCCTTTATTCTGATGATCATCCGCAGAAAGATCCTGATTCCGGTGAAAACCCTGGAAAGCGGAATGGAACGCCTTTCTCAGGGAGATTTGCAGAGCGAGATCGATTATTCTTCCAGTAATGAGCTGGGAATGCTGGCAAACAGCATGCGGGTGTCCATTAACACCCTTTCCGATTACATTTCCCGTATCGGAGATTCCATGAAGCAGATGGAACAGGGGAATTTTGACTTACCCTCCCAGCAGTATATCGGAGATTTTATCAATATCGGACATTCCATTGAGAATTTTTCTGCGCAGATATCAGAGACGCTTGGCCAGCTGCACCAGACCTCTGAACAGGTATCCGCAGGCGCGGAGCATGTTGCGGCAAGCTCCCAGCTGCTGGCTGTGGGGGCTGCGGAGCAGAACAGCGCAATTGATGACCTGTCTCATGCGGTAGAGACCATTGTAACAAAAATAGATTATACGAAGTCAAACGCCGGTATTTTTAACACCAAAGCGCAGACAATGGGGGTAAGCCTTGATGAGAGTGAGCAGCAGATGCGGCTTTTGCTTCAGGCAATGGATGACATCCAAAGGAATTCAGAGGAAATTATAAAGATCAACAAAACCATTGAGGATATCGCATTTCAGACCAATATCCTGGCATTAAATGCGGCTGTTGAAGCGGCCAGGGCAGGTGAAGCTGGAAAGGGTTTCGCCGTAGTGGCAGATGAGGTCCGGAACCTGGCAGCAAAGAGTGCACTTGCTGCAAAAAATACTTCTGAACTGATCGATGTTTCTGTCAGGTCTGTTGAGACAGGAAAGGATTTAAGCGATTCCATGGCCCGGATACTCAATACCGTTTTAATGGATGCCAGAGAGATCGCTTCCGGCATCGGGAAGATCCGGTCAGCCTCACAGGAGCAGAGCCTTTCTGTTTCCCACATTACCGACAGCGTGGAAAAGATCACTTCAGTGGTGCAGTCCAATTCGGCCACCGCCCAGGAAAGTGCCGCTGCAAGTGAAGAACTGTCCGCACAGGCAAGAATGCTCAGCAGTCTGGCAAATCAGTTCACCTTAAAGGGAAACAGTGATATCAGCTTTCTGTAAGGGTTCTGAAGCGGTAAGTGGGTTGAAAGGGATAAACAATACCTTTGTCAAGGACACAATAAAAGAAGGCGCTGATTCATTTTTAGTGGATCAGCGTCTTCTTTTATTCTCACTTCTATCCTGTTATTTCTCATTAAGTTGCCTGTTTTTTCCCTGCAGGCCGGGGGTTATAATATCTGCTTCCCATCCCCTGCCTCCATAAATTTTGCCGGAGAGCAGCCAATATACTTCTTGAACACCTTAATAAAATACTTATATTCGGAAAATCCCACCATTTCTGCGATTTCATAAACTTTATACTGATCTGATTTCAGAAGTTCCACAGCCTTCTGCATCCGGTAGCGGTTCAAAAAGTCGTTGAAGGTATAGCCGGTCTCGCTTTTGAATTTCGTATTTAAGTAGGTACAGGAAAGATTATATTCTTCGCTTAAATCGGTCAAGGAAAGGCGGGAAGAGTAATGCTCTTTAATGAACTTTACCATGGCACTCACATGTTTGTTTTTGAAGGTGACGGTTTCTGAAATATCTGTTTCTAAAATGCCCAGCTTTTTCTTTTCCATATCGATTTGCCGGATGTATCCCTTCATCCGTGTGTTTGCTTCCAGCTTTTCGGTTATTTTATGAATTGCATCATATAGTTCTGTGAAATCCACGGGTTTTAAAAGATATTCAGTGACGCCAAGGCGGATCGCTTTTTTGGCAAATTCAAATTCCCCGTATCCGGACACGATAATGGCTTCATAGCCGTGTTCTTTAATGCTTTCTTCCAGCATCTGCAGGCCGTTCATTACGGGCATGTTAATATCTACAATGACAATGTCAGGTTCATTGTCTTTGATCTTTTGAATGCCATCAACTCCGTCTATGGCTTCGCCAACGACCACGCAGTTAAGCTCCTGCCAATTTACCATGAACATCAAGCCTTTTCTGATGATATCTTCATCTTCTACAAGTAAAACCTTATACATAATAATCCTCCATATCTGCCGGCATGGTTACAGTGACCCGTGTGCCGGAACCTGGCTGGCTTTCGATTGTCAGGCCGTATCCAGGGCCATATAACAGCCGGACAACACGATGGGAATTATAAAGACCGATATGCTCCTTATATTCGTCTTCAGACTCCAGCCCGGCCCGCAGACTGGCAAGGCGTTCCCCATCTATGCCGCTTCCGTCGTCCTCCACACACAGCTCCAGCAGATCACCATGCACACGTCCTGTGATCGTAATGGAGATGGAGTGGGTATTTTTCATGCCGTGAACAAGGGAATTCTCCACAACCGGCTGGAGCAGCAGCTTGGGAATCCGGTATTCCAGAAGTTCTTCAGGAATGTCAATATGATATTTCAAACGCCGGTTATAGCGCATTTTCTGTAACAGGAGATAATCATTGATATATTCAATATCGGTTCTGAGTGAGACAATGGTACTGCCATAATGGATGCTGTAGCGCATGAGGCTGGCGAAAGACTGAACCATATCAGAAGCTTTTGCAGCATCTATCATAATCTCATAACGGAGGGTCTCCATAACATTGAAAATAAAGTGAGGGTTAAATTGTTCTTCTAATTGTTTGATTTCCATGATCCGCTTTCGTTCGGACAGCTCATTGTTATAAGTCAGCAATTCTTCCCGCTGCATTACCATATGGCGGTATGCATCATCCAGCTTCTGGAATTCATCAAAGACCTGAGTACGGAGCTGATAGTCCATGTTGCCCTTTCCCATCTGTTCAATGGATTTCTGAAGCTCATTGATGGCCAGCAGGTTTTTCTGGGTAATGTGTTCGGTTACAGGCAGCGAAATGATCACCAGAAGGATTCCTACGGTAAGCATGAATATAAAACCGTAATATAAAAGATTCTTCTGGTATTCAGTGGAGACAAGTGAATATAAGATCAGTGAGCTCCCGGGAAGTGAACTTTTTTGAATGTGATAATGTTTTCCATTTACTTTTACCACATTTCCTTCCTGCCAGTCCATCCGGTATTTTCCGGAAGGGTATTTGTCCATGGGGTCGGTCTGCTGGCGGCTGATGGAAAAGATGAGGTTATCATACCGGTCCGTGATGATAACATCATCCAGGGGATATTTGCGGATGATCTCGTAAAGATAAGAATCCAGCAAATCAAAAAACAGATAGCCGGTAAGTTTGCCCTCTTTTATTACTGCTTTGCCAAGGATCAGATCTCCTGCCTGCCCATGGGCATAGTTTAATCTGCTTGGCAGGGCGAAGATCTTTTCAGGCTGTTCCTGCATCTGACTGGTCATGCGGCGAAAGATATCACTGTCAAGGAATATTTCCTGATTTCCGGCAAACAGATTGCTGCTGGTGATGCGTCCGCTCTGGTTTAGGAGCACAAAGGATGAACGGATTGTCTGGGCATTGGAAAAGTCATAAAGTAGCCGGTTATTTGCAGTGATGGCGGCAGGGTCTGTGCTGTCCAGTGCGGTTAATAGATCCGGATCTTGGGAAAGATTGGTAAGGCCTTGCTGGTAGAGCAGGAACTGCTGATCTAAGATACCGGATAACTGGGAATGATTTTTTTTGTTAAAGCCGGAGATCAGCCAATGTACATTGACTAATAGGAATAAAAGCACCAGCACAAACAGCAGTGATATGATGGAAAGGGCGTATTTGATAAAGGATTTTTTAATGTAGTCTTTGTATTGGTTACTTTTCATTGAGGAGGCCTCCAATGGTATCGTTGTATGGGGGGGATAGGTGCTTGTGTCTATTATAACATAAGTCCGCAGTGTAGCTCATAAAACCTGCGGTTTTATGAGCTAACGGGCATTCGCCCTATGAAATAAGTCATGAAAGGATTTTCTTATGTGCAAGCACAACGAAAATCCTTTCATGACTTATTTCCCACTGCTCATTGCTTACGCTATATGCTGATGTCATTGCTGCCTGTTATTTTGAAGAATAAAAGAAGCGATAGGATGCTGGTCAGGGTTAAGATGGTGGAGTAAGCAGCTGCATTTCCGAAGTTGCTTCTGATGACCTCTGCGTAAATGGCTACGGTCAGTGTCTGGGTCTTGCTGGTATAGAGGATGATAGAGGAACTCAGC
Organism: Lacrimispora indolis DSM 755; assembly: GCF_000526995.1. Taxonomy (NCBI): domain Bacteria; kingdom Bacillati; phylum Bacillota; class Clostridia; order Lachnospirales; family Lachnospiraceae; genus Lacrimispora; species Lacrimispora indolis. Next base: position 1,933,586 of record NZ_AZUI01000001.1, read on the forward strand.
TCACTGATTAAGGTGATCCAGCTCATGATGGCACCGGATAATACACCGGACATCATCATTGGAACTGTGATTTTTATAAAAGATTTCGTCTCTGAACAGCCCAGACTGATGGCGGCTTCCTCCACACTGGGGCTGATCTGGCCGATAATGGCAGTACTGGAACGGATGGTGTAGGGCATACGCCGGATGGACAGTGAGATGACGATAATGAGGGCAGTACCGCTGAGGAGAAACGGTTTTGTGTTAAATGCATATAAAAATGAGATACCCAGTACAGAGCCTGGTATAATGTATGGGAACATGGTGACCGTATCAAGGATATTAGTTAAAAATGATTTTTTCCGTACAGTTAAGTACGAGATCAAAATTCCCAGGACCACAACGACAGCAATGGCACACAGCCCGAATAAATAAGTGTTGAAAATAGCGCCGTTGTTATTCTTGGAAAACAGTGTGTTCCGGTAGTTATCAAGAGAGAATCCGCCGGTATACACGCTTCCGCCTCCGGTAGCCAGGAAGGAGGTAAAAATAACGGTAAGCTGGGGAAGGGTGGCGATGAGGACAACCAGGTATACAAACAGGTGGGATAATATATTTTTAAGACCAGAGCAATGTTCTGCTTCCATGGGCTTTAATGCTGTCATGGAATAGGTATAACGGTTTCCAAGATAGCGCTGGAAGAAGAATAACACCAGTGTGATGCCGATGATAATCACACAGAGTGCAGCAGCAAAATGGTCATCCGTACTGACTTCGCCCATAAACTGGCTGTACATCAGAACCGGAAATGTCTTATAACCTTCACCGATCAGCATAGGGGTACCAAAGTCCGAGAACACTCTCATAAATACCAGAAGGGAGCTGGCAAGCAAGGTGGGCATGACCAGCGGCACGATCACTTGCAGCACTCTCTGAACGGCACTGCAGCCAAGGCTTTCGGCGGCTTCATTTAAGGAGTTATCCAGGTTTTTAAGAGCACCGGAGATATACATATAAACCAGTGGAAAGGATTGAAGAGAAAAAACCAGAACAATTCCTGTAAATCCATAAATACCGTTTAACTTCACCTGAAACAGGTCGTTTAAGATCCTGGTGATAAAGCCATTGCGTCCCAATAACTGGATCCAGGCATAAGCTCCGATAAACGGCGGAGAAAGATAGGACATGACGATCAGGATATTTAAAAACTTACTTCCTTTGATCCGCACACTTCGCAGGATATATGCCATGACCAGACCTAGAGCAGCCGCCAGCAGGGTGGAAACAATGGTGACCTTAAAACTGTTTACCAGTGTGCTCCGGTAATATTTTCTGGCAAAGAATTTACCGAAATATGCAAGACTGAAGGAGCCATCTTCGGAAAGCACACTCTTATATAATATGAGAATCAAGGGGTAAACTACGAAGATGAGAAAAAGGCAGAGAATCCCCAGTGCCATAGCAATCCAGATATTGAACTTTTTTTCGCCTGCATATCTCATAACTGGTCCCTCCTTATCACAAGATTTCTATTTCCGTCTTCCGTATAAATGTTGATCTTTTGAGGCTGCACAGCAAGGCGGATCTGAGAACCTTCCGGAATGATATCCCAGATATCAGAATTCTGAATGACTTCGATTTCCTGACCGTCAGCCAGGACAACAAAATAATGGGTGGTAATGCCGAGAAATACACTGCTTTTTACTGTTGCAGGAATGCCGGCGCCGTCTGCCTGGTTGATGATGAATTCTTCGGGGCGGATGGATACCTTGATATTCTGTCCGTCTTTTACATCCTGGCTTAACTGATCCATGGGCACGGCATAATCCTGAATTTGAATGGAGGTATGGCCGTTTTTTTTCGATATTTTACCGGACAGGATATTGGATAAGCCGATAAAGGTGGATACAAATAAGTTTGCGGGACGCTGATAGATGTTCTTAGGCGTATCGATCTGTTGGATGACACCGCCGTTCATGACAGCAATGCGGTCCGATACGGCAAGAGCCTCCTCCTGGTCATGAGTTACATAAACCGTGGTGATGCCGATCTGCTGCTGAATGCGTTTAATGGCATTTCTCATTTCCACACGAAGCTTTGCATCCAGGTTTGACAGCGGCTCATCCATGAGGAGAACTTCGGGATGGATGACGATTGCACGTGCGAGGGCGACACGCTGCTGCTGACCGCCTGACAGTTTGGCTGGCATACGGTTTTTTAAATGGTCGATTTTTACGATCTTTAAGATTTCATCCACTTGGGCCTCGATTTGTGATGCAGGCATTTTTCTGTTTTTCAGTCCAAAAGCCACATTATCCCTGACTGTCATGTGAGGAAAAATGGCATAGTTCTGGAATACCATACCCATGTTTCGTTTGTTGGTGGGGATGTTATTGATTACTTTTTCGTCTACCTTGATTTCACCGCCCTCGATGCTGTTAAAGCCGATGATCATACGAAGCAGGGTTGTCTTGCCGCAGCCGGATGGTCCCAGCAGGGTGAAGAACTCCCCTGGTTTAATATCCAGTGATAATCCATTGATAATGGTATCTTTTCCAAAACGTTTTACTGTATTTTCTATACTGATCGCAACTCCCATAGTTCATATCTCCTAACATACTCCATATTTTTTTGTACAAAAAGACTGCCCCTGACTGAGTCTCAGGCAGTCTTTTATTTAGATTGATGCAGTTTATTAATCCATGGATGTTTCCAAGTGCTCGCTGAACCGATTGGTGATTTCTAATTTGTGTTCTGCCACCCAGCCCTCATCGTAATTATCAAATAATTTTATTTCGTTTTGAGGTTTCATATAGTCAGCCAGAGTGGCATCTTTTCTCAGCGGCCGTACGGTAAGTGTGGAACCGACTGCATTCTGGATCTTTTCAGACAGCATGTAATCTACAAATTTCTTTGCATTTTCCGGATGTTTGCAGTCTTTTAAAATCTGTACAGACTCACCGGGGAATATGGCTCCTTCAACCGGGAATACAACTTCTACTGCGGCACCTTCCTTGACATAGTTGGCAGCAGGATCTTCCCAGGTTAAGCCAACCACATATTCGCCCTCAGCAACGCCTTTATATACCTGGCTGGAGCTGTTGCTCATCTTTCCGTCTAAGTTGGTGATGAACTTGTCTACATAAGCCCACGCTTCGTCTGAAAGGGGATCGCCGTCTTTGCCCATGCCGTAAAGTATAGCCAGCAATGACTGGAATGCGGAACTGGAGTTTACAGGATCGCCAAAGGCAATTTTTCCTTTTAATTCCGGATTTAATAAATCTTCGAATCCCTCGATCTTCATGTCGCCCTTTAAGTCTTTGTTTACGATCATAACCGTAGGATCTGCAAATGCAGGGGTAAAGTAACCGGTGGTATTTTTGAATGCATCGATCATGTTGCTGTCTTCGGATGATACATATTCCATGAATAAGTCTTTGGAAGCGGATAACATGGTCTGGTCAGCAACCCAGAAGATATCCCCAAGAGGATTGGCCTTTTCTGACTGAGCTCTCTTTAAAAGCTCTCCGGTGCCGGCTACTACCACCTCGACTTTTATGCCGGTATCCTTTTCAAATTCCGGAATCACGGCATTGTTTAATGATTCGCCGCGGGCGGTATAGACTACTAAAACCGGTTCTTCCTCTTCTGGTGTCTGAGCGGCGGCTTCGGTTTTTCCGGTGTCAGCCGGTGCTTTTGTATCTGCCTGTTTCCCGGAGCTGCAGGCGGTGGCTGTCAGTGTCATGGCTAATATGACTGCTGATAATAGTGCTGTTTTCTTCATGTGATTCTCTCCTCCCTATGGGTGTTTCACTGATTAATCTGATAATATTATTTTAGCTGTGGGGGCTGGGAATGTAAATCCGACAATATCACACAAAGGTGTAAAATACACAACATATGCATAATCTTCATGAAAAAAGCCGGCTGTAAAAGCCGGCTGCGTTAGCTATTGATATGTGAGAATCAGACGCCAGTTACCTTGTGCTTTTGCACAAGGTCCACTGAAGCCCGTCCAATATCCAGAATAATGCTGATCCAACCACTGACATGACAACTATGCCGCCGTACATCTGAATATAGTTAATTCTGGACCACGCATCCAGGATGTAGTAACCCATTCCCCACCGGGTTCCGTAGGCTTCTACAATTAAAAGAATGGCTAAAGAGGTTCCTGTCCCGATCCGGATGCTGGTGAACAGCTCCGGAAGTACCGCAGGCAGGGTGATATCTTTTAAGATGCTTCTCTTATTGGCGCCGGCGCTTTTTGCCACATAATAAATTCCCTGATCAATATGGTCTGCGGCATCCCGGACAGCTACAATGACCTGGAATACTGTGGTCAGAACGATGATGAGGATCTTAGAGCCGTTACCAAGGCCTAAAAGCAGCATACAGACAGGCAGCAGAGCTGTCTTTGGAATCGGATAGGAAAAGTAAACCAAAGGATGAAGGAGGCGGTTGGCAATGGTGGAAGATGCCATGACAAGGCCTAAAGGAATGCCGGTGAGAAGGGCAATGGACAAACCCGCTCCCACACGGCCTAAGCTGGCCCCCACATGAAGCCAGAGCTTTCCGCTCATCACCTGGTCAAATCTGCCGTAAACCGTGAGAGGGCCGGGCAGCACCGAAGTGGACAGAAAGGCTGCAAGAAAGAACCAGAGCAGATTTACAAGTAAAAATCCCTTTAAAAAGACCCACATTTTCTTTCTCATATCTCATCCGCCTTTATGATTTTCTCCGTGATATGCTGTGCTAGTTCCCCATAGGCTGCTTCTGAAGGACGAATTATGCCTTGCCATGGATTGGTGCCGAAGAAATTGAAGCCGCCGCCCCGTTCCATAACTGCGATTTTATGAGCAAGATAAAGGGCGTCCTCTACCCGGTGGGTGACGATCACTGTTGTAGGCTTTTTTTCCTTCCAGATGCGCAGAAACAGCTCTCTTGCGGCCAAAGAGGCCCCAATATCCAGGGCTGCGAAGGGTTCGTCCATCAGGAGAAGCTTCGGATCCATGAGAAAGGCCCTTGCCAGGGCCACACGCTGCGCCTGGCCGCCGCTTAATGTGCCAGGGTACCGGTCTGATAGTCCGTCAATTCCCAGTTCCTTGCACAGGCCGGAAAGCCGTGTTTCCATGTCCCTTATGTTTCCTCTGATTTTCGCAGTGAAAAGGCAGTTTTCCCTTACTGTTTTCCAGGGAAGAAGACCGTAATTCTGCGGGATCAGTCCAATCGAACATGTTTTGGGATCAAGGCCGGTTCCATCCAGGGTGATGGAACCCTCATAGGGCAGGATTCCGGCCAGGGAGTGGATCATGGTGGATTTTCCGCAGCCGGAGGGACCCGCTACAGCCAGGACTGTTCCTGTCTCCAGCTTCCAGGACATCTGGTCAATTACCTTATGTATCCCGCCTTTTTCATATATGACGGAAATGTCTTTCATTTCCAGCATCTGGTTCCCTCCTCTGGCTTTATCTTTTTATTTCAGTTCTCCGATCAGCTGATCAGGCTTTAACTCAGGGCTGCACAGCCCTTTCTTTGCCGCCCACTCCACAGCAGCCTGTAAGTCAGTTGCTTTTGGCAATTCGTTTTTCCGGTATACCGGAAGCTTGATAGCTCCGGTAAGCTCTTCAGGATAGCCGGCACCCTTGATGATAACGGCTTCATATTCTTTAAGGGGTATGTTGTTAAGATAATCAACCGCCTCGTCGTATGCCTGATACATCTTTTGGAGGGTATCGGACTTCTCGTCGATGGCTTTCTTTGTAAATGCAGATACGGCCGGATACAGTCCATCGGTGTTGGCGCTTCCCAGGACCACGGCACCATCCTTGATGGCCAGGGTGGAAAATGGTTCAGGCAGAAGAACCAGGTCTATCTTGCCGTTTCGCAGCATTTCAAGCCTGTCAGGAATCCGCGGCACAACCTGCTTGTCCAGGTACGTGTCATCCAACCCTGCATTATTTAAAATATAGTCAAGAGAATATTCGATCAGCGTGTTTTCCGAAATTGCAATGCTTTTTCCTGATGCATCTTCCAGGGAGGTGATCCCAGTATCTTTTCCGGCCAGCAGCACATAATCCCCGTCCGTGCATCCGGTGGCCTTTACGTCCAGTTCGGCATTCTGATACATGCAAAGGCCGATAAAATCTGTAAATACCCCGTCTAATTTCCCTGCCTGAAGTGCTGCATCCCGGTCTTTTGCAGAAGAAAATACCTGCATATCCAGCTGAAATCCGTATTTTTTATCAAGTCCCTGTTCCGTGATGATGGTAAGGGGCACAATGTCGGAAGAGTACATAACGCCTAAATGAACGGTGGTGTCAACCGGAGCCTTTGCCTTACCGGTACAGCCGCCAAGAAGGGCAGCTGCTGCGCCGCACAGCAGCAGAGTGAGGATTTTTCTGTTTCCCAAGAGGGAATGATTTATCGCTTTTTTTCCTGTTTTATTCATATGTTTTCCTGCAATCCTTTTAAGGTTTTCCATTTATTTTATTTTGTTCCCATATTTCGTTTTCATATTTCGTTTCTAACATTTTTCTTTCCATCTGGCATACCGGTGGTTTTCTACTCCTAAGCAGTCCAGTACCCGACCGGCCATGAAATCCGCCATGTCATCAAGGCATTTGGGTTTCTGATAAAAGGCAGGCATGGCGGGAACGATGAATGCACCGCACTCTGCCAGAGTCAGCATGTTTTTTAAATGAATCTGGGACAGGGGCGTTTCTCTGGGCATCACCACCAGAGGCCGGCGCTGCTTTAATGCCACATCAGCGGCCCGTGTAAGTAAGTCCGGGGTAATGCCGGCCGCAATGTGGGCCAGCTTTGACATGGAGCAGGGCGCAATGACCATTCCATCCGCCAGATGGGAACCGCTGGCGGCCGCAGAAAACAGGTCCTTGTTATCCTCCAGTATAAGCAGGTCTGAGAAACGCGCCTTAAATTCTGCGATCCATTCTCCTGGCTCCCGTCCGGTCTCGTAAGCAATGACCTTTTCTCCGGTTTCCGTCAGGATGAGCCGTACCCTGGCTCCGGCCTCAAGCAGGGCTTCTATTGTCCGAAGACCGTAAATGCTGCCGCTTGCGCCTGTAATTCCAACAACATATTGTTTCATAGTCCGCCTCTTTTCATTGCATTATAAATATACATCCAGAGTCCCGAAAACCAGAAGCACGATACTGGTGATCTGGCTGATGCTGTATGACGCGATATTGACATTTTCTAAGTGATCCGGTGATACCAGCCGGTGCTGGATCACCATGAGGATTACGATAATTCCTAAACCTGTTCCGTAAAGGACACCAAACTGCGGATAAAGCAGCACCCCGGCGATACACAGGCTAAGCAGCGCAGCTCCATGGAACAGAGTGCTGATCAGCAATCCGCCTTTCACGCCAAACTGCACCGGAATGGAGTGAAGGCCGTTTGCCTTGTCAAATTCATAATCCTGGGAGCCGTAGATAATATCAAAGCCAGCAGTCCAGAGGCAGTTGGCCGCACCGAAGAAAAGGGGAATAAGGGAAAATTTTCCCGTTACCGCCAGCCAGGCTCCCACAGGAGCGCAGGCGCATGTGACACCCAGAACCAGATGGCACATCCAGGTAAAGCGTTTCGTGTAAGAATAGATCGTCATCAGGAACAGGGCCACAGGGGACAGGAGGAGGCACAGCAGGTTTAAACGGGAGGCGCTGAACACCATCACCAGAAAGCAGACAGCCACCAGAGCCAGGGTTTCCTTTTTTCCGATCTGTCCCTGGGGAATCTGGCGGCCTGCTGTTCTGGGGTTTTTTGCATCGATCCTGGCATCTACCACCCGGTTTAGTGCGTTGGCCCCTGTTCTGGCGCTTAAAAAGGCAAGGGCAGCCCAGAACACTGCCTTTGGATCAGGCCGTCCGCCGGACACGGCAAGGAGGGACACTGCGGCAAAGGCCAGGGAGAAGACGGTATGGCTGAACATGACCAGCTTCCCGTATTCATTTAATTTATTTACTATTTTTCCAATGATCCATCCCATAAGTACTCCATTTCTCTGATACCTTTTTTTTAATCTCATCCGTCATCATAATATCCTCCGGCCAGGGACGGGTAAGCCCTTCTTCCAGACGCTTTCTCGTGGCATCAAAAGCTGCCCGCCTGCCATCAATGAACATATCTCTGGCAACATCAATGTTATTGAATACACGCCACATGACCGTGGAATGATCGGCGGGGTCTACATCCTCATCCACAACCAGGATGAGGGAGGCGTTTTTCTCCTCCAGCATTGCAAGGGCTTTTCGCCTGCCGTCCCAGGGCTGTTCCTTGCGTACAGGCACGACTTCAAGGGAGCCTTCTGTGAATGCTTCCTTTCCCCTTCTGGTGGCATCTATGCCAAGCCGTCCTCCATACAAGGGATAATCGGAAGAGTGATCCAGGGCATCCAACGGTCCCTTGCTGACCACAAAATCTTCCTTTGGATCGGCATAGCGTAAGACTTCCTGCCAGACTGCGGCCGTATCCTGGGGATCTATGGTTTCGTCAACCGCAACGATCATCTTGGCGGATCTCATCTGTCCCATTCCCCAGATGGCGTTCATAACGGTTCTGGCGGCTCCCGGATAGGAATGCTTTACTGATACCACCGCGCAGTTATGGAAAACTCCTTCAAAGGGCAGGTGGATATCCAGCAGCTCTGAAATCGTCATTTTTAAAATGGGAAGGAATATCCGTTCCGTAGCCTTTGCCATGTAGCAGTCTTCCATGGGAGGTTTTCCAACTACGGTGGCGGGATAGACCGGATGCTTTTTATGGGTGATGGTTGTGACATGGAATTTCGGATACCAGTCTGCCAGGGAATAATATCCGGTATGGTCTCCGAATGGCCCTTCCCAGACCAGATCTTCCTGAGGGTCCACATACCCTTCCAGTACAAATTCCGCATCCTCCGGTACATAGAGATCGTTGGTGATGCATTTTACCATTTTTACAGGCCATTTCTTAAGAAATCCGGCCAGCATCATCTCATCTAACCTGGGAGGAAGGGGAGCAGTGGAAGCGTAGGTGACGGCCGGATCGCCTCCAAGAGCAACCGATACGGGCATTGGACAGCCCTTTTTCCGGTAAGCTTCGTAAATGCCGGCTCCGTCCTTATGCTTTTGCCAGTGCATGGCAGTTGTCCTGGAATCCAGTACCTGCATCCGGTACATGCCTATGTTCTGGAGCTTTGTATCAGGATATTTTGTAAAGACAAGGGGAAGGGTGAAGAAACGTCCTCCGTCAAGAGGCCAGCACTGCAAAACCGGCAGCTGGCTTAAGTCCGGGTCTCTCTCGATCACCTGCTGGCAGCTTGGCCGTTTTAAATGAAATTTGCTCCGGAGAGGAAAACAGCACAACAGGCGCAGCAGCCTGGGAGCAAAGGAGACCAGCTTTAAAATAGATGAATAATTGCTAAAGTCCAGATAGGCTCCAATGTCTGCCGCGATATCGTCCAGCTTGTCCGCTCCAAGAGAAAGAGCCATTCTGCTGTCTGTGCCAAAGGCATTCATCAGCACCGGATAGGGGGAACCCTCCACATGTTCAAACAAAAGCGCCTTGTTGCCGGAATTTTCCTCCTTGCAGACTCTGTCTGTGATCTCCGTTATTTCCAGGAGAGGGGATACTTTCTCGGTTACCCGGATCAGCTCCCCTCTCTCTTCCAATTTATGAATAAAATCCTGCAGTCCTCTATATGACATATGGCCTCCTTCCTCTGTCTCACTCACGATTTTTGGCCTCCAGCCTAGTTGTCATGGCTGCGGTATGCCTCATATCCGCTGCTGGTCCGTATGCTTTCATCCGGCATGACCCACATTGCTTCCACACCCTCCATGCTTTCAACCAGGGCAAGTCCTCTTTCATAAGGCATATTAAATACGGCAGTGGAAAGAGCGTCTCCCCAGCCGGAATCCCTGCACACAATGGAAACTGCCCGAAAGTATGCGGCAGGCATCAATGTAGCAGGATCAATGATATGGTGGTACTTCACTCCATCTACCATATAGAATCTTTCATAATCACCGCTGCTGACAAGGGAAAGTCCGTCTAAGGCCAAGGTATCGATGGCGGTTTTTTCACTGTCAGTATCCGGGTTTTGAATGTCCAGCTTCCATGGTTTCCCGTCTGCCCGCTTCCCTATGGCGCGGATATTGCCTCCTACGCTGAGAAGGACATGGCCGACACCCTTTGACTCCAGGAATTCCGCCGCCTGCTCCGTGGCGTAACCTTTTGCGATGGCCCCCACATCCAGCCTCATATCAGGATCCTCCAGATATACGGTGGAGGCTGCTTCATCTATGATGACTTTTGAAAAATCCGTATGTAGGGCCGCCGCTTTCAGCTCTTCCATAGGAGGGATCTTGGCGGTTTCCGGATCATCGATGCCCCAGGTACGGTAGTCGTGCCAGATGGACAGGACACTTCCCATGGCAACATTCACCGTTCCATCTGTTTTTTCATAGGCTTCTTCTGCCCGCTTCAGCATATCAATGATCTTCTGGTCCACCTTCACAGGGCCTTTGCCGGCATTGTCATTGATGGTCTTAATATTGGCAATTCCTTCGTAATCGTTATAGATATCATACAGCTTGTGGTACGTTTCCAGCTGGTCATGAACGTCCGTAGCTATTTGGGTGAATTCCTCTTTATTTTTTGCATATCCCACGATCTGGGTAACGGTATCAAAGAGATTCAAAAATTCGGCATGGAATCTTTGCTCCTTTTTCGCTCCTATGGCGGCGGTATTAACCGCCGCCATAGTAAGCGCTGCCAGAGTTCCGGCAATTATAATAAATTTTACTGCTTTTTTACTTTGCATTTGCTTCAGCCTTGGAGATGCCCGCCTGGAAATCACCAATACCAACGGTTACACTGGCTTTTAAGTCGGCATCAGTTGGTGCGCCTTCTGCTTCATCAATTGCAAGCCCAGTGATATCAGCAGCTGTCTTGCCAACTGCATATTCTGCGAAGCTGGCTGCCTGTTCGTTCCACTCTTTACCGATTCCGGAAGCCTTCTTCATACCATAAGCTTCACCTAACTGATTCTTGGTCTTGAAATCAGCAGACTTTAAGTCGCTGGTGATCTTACCGGTAGCGTCAAAGTTTACATTGACCTGAGAAGCGTCAAGAAGGCAGCTTGTGATCTTTCCGTCTGCGCCAAAGCTGGCGATCGTGTAGGTAGAATAAGCCTGTGCTACGCCTTCAGCATCTGCGGCAGCATCCTTGGACTTGCTGATACCTGTAACGATGCCATAGCCCAGTTTGTCGCCGGCTAAAGCACCTGCGCTCTTGGCATTTGCCACAGCCTGCTCAACAACAGTGATAAAGTCTCCGATATGAACGGTAATGGTTGCCTTTAAGTCTGCATCATCTGCAACACCTTCGGAAGAAACTGCGATTCCCTTTACTTCATCAGCTGTTTTTCCGATCACATACTGTGCAAAACCTTCAGCCTGCTCGTTCCATTCCTTGCTGATGCCGGAAGCTTTTTTCATGCCGTATTTCTCTCCCAGCTCATTTTTGGATTCTACAACGGTTCCAAGATCTGTAAGCAGCTTTCCTTCTTTAGAGAAGTTCACCTTTGTCTGAACGGAATCGATCTTACAATCTACGATCTTTCCGCTTTCGTCTACCAGTACGGCTGCGAACATGGTATCTACTTCTGCAAGACCATCTTTTTCGCCGGCATCTGTGGATTTACCGATGGAAGAAAGTACTGAATAACCGGTGGACAGGGCGCCGCCTGCAGCATCTGTTTTTGCAGCTTCTGTGGTGGTCTCCGCCTGTGTGGTAGGTGCGGCAGTTGTTGCAGCCTCTGTAGGCGCAGCAGTGGTTGGTGCCTGCTGTAAGTTAGAAGAACACCCTGCCAGAATGGATGCTGCTGCCATGAGGCCGCAGCCTAAAGCTAATACTCGTTTTTTCATAGAAATTACTCCTCCTTATGTTGCTTTATATTGTATTATTTTTTAATACCATAATAAGATTTATCCACCACGGTCATGATCCTGGCCTTTTTTGCCTCGGATAATTCCAGATTCCCGATGGTGTTTGAAGCTTTCGCATAGTATCTGCCGGCTACGGTCTTTGTATAAGCGGTTCCGCCTGCTTCTAAAACTTTATCATAAAGTTCCTTGGCTGAGACCAGACCGTTTTTCACCTGTCCTAAAAAGTTTTCATCCTGTTTCATGGCATGGATGAGAGGGAGGGTGACAACTCCTTCTTCATAATCAGATCGGACATTTTTCTTTGCTTCCGTTTCCTCCATCTCATAATCAATGCAGTCATCCATGAGCTGGAAGATCATGCCCACATCGTTCCCGGCCTTCCGGTACATGCGAAGCTTTCTCACATCCTTTGTGGACAGCATGGCGCCTCCGTGAAAGGAGGCTTCAAAAAGTGCTGCTGTCTTTCCTTTGATGATGCTTAAGTAGCGGTAAACCGATAAATCCAGGTTCCCATTGTTAATTTCCTGACGAAGCTCGCCCATGCAGATCCTGCACAGGTAATTGGGCATATCCAAAGCGTTATATTCATTTCTCTCAGGGATGGAAGCCGCCAGCTTAAGGGCCAGAGACAATAAATAGTCTCCGCAGATGACTGCCGCTTTTTTTCCAAATCTCTTTTGAAGTGTTTCGATTCCCCGCCTTGTATCAGCGTCATCAATCACATCATCATGAACTAACGTAGCCAGGTGCAGCAGTTCTACCGCAGATGCCAGAGAGACGGCTTCAGCCGGGACTTTATCCTCCTCATCCATGGAGCAGGCCATCAGCCCGTAAGCACGGATGAATTTGCCGGTGGATTTAGCCAGATGAGCCGTATAATTCCTGATGACAGGAGGTGCTGAAGATAAATGCTTTTCCACAGCTAATGCCATCAATTCAAAAGCTTCTTCAAACTCATACCGCAGTTTGCCGGCATCCTCCAACAATTCTCTATTAGTCATTGTATAAATACCACTTCCTTATAAAGGGAAGTTTTCTCCATTTTTTCTTAAGCCACGGCATTGCGTAGTAGTCAAGGCCAAGGGTTCTGCCGCCGCCGATTAAGACTGCTATGCCGGCGAAAATCATCCAGAACGTATTTAAGTAAAGGCCTGTAGTACAGACGAACATGAACTGAAGCACCAGAGAGGCTGCAGAGGAAAGGAAGTTGAACAAACCTCCCATCAAAGCAAGGCCGATCAGGATCTCCGCGATCACGATACCGCGCTGCATGAACAGCTGCAGTCCGCCGTTAGGCAGGATCACGTTGTTCACAAACCAGTTCATGGGAGCAAAATCCAGTTTAAAGGCATAATCAGACAGAGTGGCATGGGATAAGCCCACGGAGCTGACAAGGGTAGCGTCTATCAATCCCAATATATGATAGGAGAAAACCGGTACACCGCTGGAAACTGCATCAGCCGCAGCTCCGGTGGCACTGGCTACTGCGTCAGCCGCAGCCGAAGTTGCGCTGGAAACTGCATCAGCCGAAGGTGCTGCCCCTCCGATGCCCGTGATTCCGTAAGGAGCCAGGATGCTGTTAAAGAACTGATTGGCGCCTCCAAAGAATCCGCTCAGCATTGGCTGGCCCATCCAGCCTTCCACAATCTTCATAGCGCCTTCAAACACCCATACGGCTCCCAGCCATACGCGCAGAGGCGCCAGCAAAAAGCTTGGGGTTCTGTTGGAGAAATGGCCTCCCAAGAAGCTTCTGCAGTTTCTCATGGTAAAGAACTCGTGGCAAACATAACTCCATACCTTATTCCAGCCTAATACCTGAATAAAGTAAACAACATTGATAAAATGCTTGGAAAGCATGGCAAAGAAGGAACACAGGTTAAACATGTGATTGGGAAGTCCTACCCGTGCAACTCCATAACGGCCGCCTACAGAGACCATGACGCCGTGGAAGGATGGTTTATACTCCTCCATGGCTCCTGTGCCAGTCAAGGCGCAGACCAGGTTATGGGCGGCGGTATGAGCGCTCTGCTCACAGTTTTCCACCATCTGGGGAACAGGTTCATTCTCTCCCTGAGGCACATACATCATGTTGTCACCGACTACATATACCTCTTCATGATCCTTGGCCCGAAGGTAAGAATCAACCTGGATTCTTCCGCGTCCCACGGATTCCAGGATTTTTGCAGCTTCCCCGGTGATGTCCGCACTTTCAATACCTGCTGTCCAGATTACAGTTCCTGCCGGATAACGGTTCTTCCTGCCGTTCTGGTTCAGCTCGATGTAATCCTCGCCAATGGCGGTCACACCGGTTTCCATCATTACCTTAACGCCCATTTTCTCAAGGCGTCTTTCTACCTTGCCGGACAGCTTCTCCGGAAGGATGGGCACTGTGCGGCTTAAAATATCCACGTCAAACATGGAAACAAGAGACGGATCGATCTCATACTCTTCACAGAGGAAGGGCACGTATTCTGCCAGTTCTCCAGCCATTTCCACACCGGTAAAACCGGCGCCTACCACGTAGAACGTCAAAAGGCGGCGCTTTTCCGCCTCGTCCGGCTCACAGGCCGCTTTGCGGAACACCTGCTGGATCCGCTCTTTTAATAACATAGCATCTTCATAGGACCAAAGCTTATAAGAATACTCCTCTGCGCCCTCCACACCGAAAAAGGTGGGTTTGGAGCCGGCGGCCAGGATCAGATAGTCGTAATCATATTCGCCCTGGCTTCCCTTCAGTTTTTTCTCCTCAACGGAAATCTGGCTGATGGTGTCTGTGATGATCTCCACATTCCTGCCTGCAAATACTTTTTTCAAGCTGATGCGGATACTGTCTTCTTCCACCCTTCCAGCGGCCACCTCGTGAAGCTCCGTGAGCATGGTATGGAATGGATGCCTGTCAATGATGGAAATACTTACCTCATTGTCCATTTTCATCTTGCGGAACTTTTTTTCCAGTTTTTTGGCAGTTAAAATACCGGCATAACCGGCACCCAGCACTACTATTTTCTTCAAGTCTTCCCCTCCTTGTGTGATAGCGGCTCACAAAACGCCACTTTGACATTATTATAACATATGAGCATTATTTTTACCAGAATTTTATCACAAAACGATAATTTTTCCCACATCAATTTCTGATGGGTTCTTTTCCTGTAACCGTTTTGCTGTTCCATCTTTTTTTCTAAGCATTAAAAATGACGGAATAAGGCGGTTTTGTCATGATTTTCTGTGATCATTCCGGCCGTTTCCCTTACTTCGTAAACTTTGTTAAAAATATACCTCTGATATATCTATTTCCTCTTTTCTTATTTTATAAACAGAACGGACATGCTATAATAAAAGTTCAGGACATTTAAGAGAAATATGAGGTGACGAATTTGAATCATTTAAAGAAACTGACAATCATACAAAAAAGAGAGCTGATCCTTATTGCCGCTATTTTGGTCATAGCGGGATTGCTTTCTGCAGTATTTTATGCCGGAAACAGAAAACCGGCGGAGCAGGTGGTAGTTACCGTAGACGGCAAGACTGTGGAAACCCTGGATCTTCATAAGGACGTGGATATGATCATTGAGGGATATGGAGGTACGGATCATCTTGTCATCAAGGACGGCTACGCCAGCATTACGGATGCTTCCTGCCCTGATAAGGTGTGTGTCCGAACGGGAAAGATCCACAAGAGCGGGGAACTGATTGTCTGCCTGCCCAACCGGGTGGTGGTGACAATTGAGGGGGAAGATTAAAGATGCTTTGAATATTATGCCTTTTTATGGATCATAATACCCCATATCGAAATAAAATGTATCGTTATTCGAAAATATTTACATTTTTTATGGGTCATGTTAATCTTTGATCAGGAAAGGAGCTGATGAAAAAGTGATTCAGGCTGCGGTTCGCATAAGTGAAATTGAATTAAAGGGATTTAAGAATACCCAATACGGACGGATTGTCATGCCGTCTGCCGGAAATAAGGATTTTTTTTCAAAGACAGCGGATATTCTGGGCATTTACGGCCAGAATGGTTCGGGAAAAACAGCGGTGATCGAGGCCATGGGGTTTATCCAGGCTTTGCTGACGGGGCTGCCCTTATCAAAGGAAACGGTCCACTATATTTCCAAAGAAGAGGAGACCTGCACAATTACGGTTAAGTTTGTCATTCAGACAGACAGCAAAAAAGCCATGGCAGAGTATTCCGTCCAATTAAAGAGAAATTCAAAAAATGAGTTTGAAATCATCCGCGAGATTCTCTCCGGGGCGGCCTGGAACGGAGAGAGGTTTGAGAGCAAAAAAACCGTGATCGATTATGATCTGCATTCGGATGGGATCATATTTACGCCCAAATACCGTCTGGAAGCTTTAGTGCGGGAAAATGACGAAAATAAAGTCAACTTAAGTGTTGCAAAAAAAATTGCCCGGAAAGACCTTGTTTCCTTTATCTTCGGTCCGGAAGGCAGGCCGGTATTTTTATCCGCTGCAGACGGTGCGTCTGAGGATTATGCTTTTATCATTGAAGCTCTTTATCAATACGCAGGCATGAATCTGTTTGTGATTTCCAGTGCCCATGCCGGAGCCATCAGCATG
The DNA here is from genome assembly GCF_000526995.1 of Lacrimispora indolis DSM 755. Taxonomy (NCBI): domain Bacteria; kingdom Bacillati; phylum Bacillota; class Clostridia; order Lachnospirales; family Lachnospiraceae; genus Lacrimispora; species Lacrimispora indolis. The sequence continues at coordinate 1,950,097 of NZ_AZUI01000001.1, forward strand.
GATTTCATGATCCCCTTTGCCTTCCGCTTAGACCTTGGGGAGAGGATCGCAAAGGGAGACTTGCTCATAAGGCTTGATGAGCCGTCAGTAATCAGCAAGGAGCACTTTCAAATGGCGCAGCAGATCATCCATGAGATGAATGTGGTCCTTGATACCATAATCCCCGGCCTTTCCATCGGGATTTACGACCTTGGCCGGCAGCTTCTTGAATGGGGAGAGACAGGCCATAAGGTTGAACTGATTTCAAAACGGGGAGACATCATAATTCCCTTAAAATATGAGTCAGAGGGGATCATTAAGATCGTTTCCGTTTTAAATGCCCTCATGTGCGTTTATAATAATGCCTCCATGTGTTTAATTATTGACGAATTGGATTCCGGCGTATATGAGTATCTGTTAGGAGAACTGCTTTCTGTTTTTGAAAAAGGGGCAAAGGGACAGCTGATTTTTACATCTCATAATCTGCGTGCACTGGAAATGCTCAATAAAAACAGCATTGTCTTTTCCACCACAAACCCTTCCAACCGGTATATCCGTCTGCAGAATATCAAGAGCAATCACAATTTGCGGGATATGTATTTGCGGAGCATTATATTAGGCGGTCAAAAGGAAACTGTTTATGAGGAAACCGACAGCGTAGAAATTGGCCGTGCGTTCCGGCGCGCCGGAAAGGCGGTGGGAGATGGGGGCCAAAACTAGGAAGGTGATCCTGTTTGTGGTGGAAGGACCCACGGACGAGGAGACCCTCAGCCCGGTTTTTAAAAAGATATTTCAAAGGGAAGATGTCCGCTTTCATGTGGTTCACGGTGATATGACAAGCAACTGGTCTGTATCAGGAGCCAATGCCTTAAAAACCGTTTATGAACATATTGAGGTGGAACGAAAGCGGTACGGAATTGAGAAAAGAGACATTATGAAGGTGATCCATCTTGTGGACCTTGACGGAGCCTTTATTCCGGAGGACCGGGTCCTTGGCGGCAAGGCGGGAGTTGTTAAGTACTTTGATGACAGGATCGAGTCCCCGGACCCTGACCGGATCATTGACCGGAATAAGAGAAAGTCTCAGGTGCTGCACCGTCTCTTCGCGGCTGATGCGGTTGGCAGAATTCCCTATTCCATTTATTATTTTTCCCGGAATCTTGAGCATGTGCTTCATAATAGTAGTGAGGATCTGACTGATGATGAAAAGATAAGCTATGCAGATGCCTTTGCAGACCGGTATGGTTCGGATCAGAAGGGGTTTCAGGCATTTCTTTCAAACGGCGGGTTTGCAGTTTCGGGGGACTTTCATGAAACATGGAATTTTATCATGCAGGGCCTGAATTCTTTACAAAGGCACTGTAACCTTCATCTTCTTTTTCAGGAAAAGGAACAGGAAGATGCAGCAGATAAAAGGAGGAAATTATGAGTGATTTTGAGAAAGCGATGCCTATTATGAAACGGCTCATTTTTCTTCCGCCATCTGGCCGGGGATGATTTTTTAACTAAAATTTAAAAAAACGGAACCATGGCTTTTTAGAGGGAATAGCATAGATTAAACATAATGTGCAGAAGTGAGATCATGGGATACTATATAACCGTTGAAAAGAATGTGAACATATACGTGGAAGATCTTAATCCGGACTGCAAAAAAACAATTTTATTTCTCCATGGATGGCCGGGAAGCCATAAGCTTTTTGAATATCAGTTTGATGTCCTTCCAAAGATGGGCTTTCGCTGCATCGGCATAGATACAAGGGGATTTGGAAATTCCGATAAGCCATTTTGCGGGTATGATTATGACCGCCTGGCAGATGATGTAAGAGCGGTCATTGATGTGCTGAATCTAAAGGACATTACCCTGGCAGGCCATTCCACAGGAGGGGCGATCGCTGTTCGGTACATGGCAAGGCACAGGGGTTACGGAGTCTCAAGGCTTGCCTTGTTTGCGGCAGCAGCTCCAAGCCTTATTAAGCGCCCTGATTTTCCTTATGGGCTTGATAAGGAGGCAGTGATTCAGATCATAGACGGTACCTACGCAGACCGTCCCAGCATGCTGAATGATTTTGGAAATATGTTCTTTTTCCAGCATATTACCGAGCCTTTTTCCCAATGGTTCTTCCAATTAGGCTTACAGGCGGCAGGCTGGGCAACTGCGGCTGTTGCAAATACCTGGCTCCGGGAGGTATTATTCTCGGATCTGGATGCGATCAGTGTTCCGACCCTGATCATCCACGGAATCCATGATCAGATAGTGCCTTATTCATTGGGTGAGATCCAGCATCAATACATTAAAAATTCCAGGCTGGTACCCTTTGAATTCAGCGGCCATGGGGCTTTCTATGACCAAAAGGATGAGTTCAATAAGGTTCTGGCTGAATTCGCCGGCGGCGGATGTTAGAACGTGAAAATGAGGGCAGCCGCAAAACAGATAATAATCATCTGTTTTGCGGCTGCCCTTGATTATTTTATAACCAATATATTTGCCTGACCGTTTGCTTTCCTTAATACTTTTGATAGACCGGATCTGTCACGGTGTCAAATTCGTGCTTTGGGGTATTTTGTATGGTTTCTTTTTCTTGTTTTTGTTCTGTTTCCAGGTGGAATTTGCCTACTTCTTCCCGCAGGGTATTGGCCTGGGCGCTCATTTCCTCGCTGGAGGCTGAGTTTTCCTCTGCAGTTGCTGCATTGGCCTGTATGACAGCGGATACCTGCTCCAGCCCTATACGGATCTGCTCAATGGAAGAAGCCTGTTCAGAGGCTGATACGTTGATCTTATTGACGATATCGTTGATAGAACCGGTGGTCCGGTCAATATCCGCCAGGATCTGTGCGGTTTTTTGGGTAATTTCAGTGCCCTCCTCTACAGCATGGACGGAATTTTGTATGAGCTCTGCCGTCTGCTTGGCGGCCTCTGCGGATTTGGATGCAAGGTTGCGGACCTCGTCAGCTACCACGGAAAAGCCTTTTCCTGCGGTTCCAGCCCGGGCAGCCTCAATGGCGGCGTTAAGGGAAAGGATGTTGGTCTGGAATGCAATGTCCTCGATGACCTTTGTTATATTGGTGATCTGATCGGAAAAGACGCTGATGTTGTCCATTGCCTTTGTGAGCTGCTTCATATGAGTGCCGCCGTTTTTCACATTATCACTTGTCTGCTTTACATACTCGGTGGCTTTTATAACATTTTTTGAATTCTCCGCGGCCTGTTCCGTGATACTGGCAATGGAGGAGGACAGTTCCTCTACGGAAGCGGCCTGCTCTGTGGAACCGGCTGCCAGCTGCTGGGCTCCTGCGGACACCTGTTCTGTTCCTGTATTAACCTGCTCTGCGGCAACATCAATCATGATGAGGGTGTGGTTCAAAGAGGAAACGGTCTTTAAAATTGCTTTTTTAATTGCTTCAAAATCTCCTACATAGTCCAGGTCCATGGAAAAACGCATATCTCCCTGTGACAGAAGATTCAGCTTCTCCGTAATGTCCCTGATATAGGAGGTGATGGTTGCATTTGTATTTCTGATATTTTCAGCCATGCTTCCAAGCTCATCCTGGCCTTCATATGTAATCTGAGCCTGTAAATTGCCTTTTGCCATTTCCCTGTAAACAAGCTCGATTTCCTTTACAGGATCCAGAATGGATTTTCTGAGGATCACTGTAATGAAAAGAGTAAACAGCAGGGAGATTAAAAGGGATAAGGAAAGGGCGAACCAGGCTGTTTTCATGAAGTTTTGTGCTTCCTGTTTTTGGGCGGTGGCAAACTGCAGCTGGATATTTGAAAAGTTCGTCAGGATCTCACCGGCCTGATCAATTGCGGCTGAATAAGTGATTTTATAGGATTCATAGGCTTTGCTGCCGTTTCCGCTGGAAGAAGCGGTAACCAGTCCTGAAATCTCTTCTCTTGCCGCCTTGGCCGTTGATAACAAATCTCTTAGCTGCGCAATGTCGTTATCCCTTGCGTTGGATGACTGGTTGCCTGCAAAGGCCTCCAGTGCGGCGGAAACGCTGTCTTCCTGTTCCTGAGCCTTGGTCAGGTTGTCCTGTACGGCCTGTGCATCATCATCAAGAATCGCCTGCAAAAGATATTTTTGCGCTGAGGCAAGGCCGGACCTCATGGTCCATGTGCTGTTGGTATTTGGTACGGTGTAGCGGTAATAGCGTTCAACCTGAAACCCGATCTTTTTCGTGTCCCAGGCAGACAGAGCGGTGGATGCTATAATGATCAGGAGCATGACACCGAAGCCTAAAATCAGCTTTTTGCTGATAGATAGGTTTTTAATCAGAGAACCTGTTTCTCTGCGGCTATCCTCAGCATTTGTATTCTGTTTTTTCATTTTATCGTTCCTTTCCCGATTTTTCAGCCTATGAAATATACAGGCCGGAGAATGCTTTGTATTCTACCATATATATCGGAAAATTTTAGGAAATCAATAAGAATCTTTCGGTTATTTTTTTAACTATACAGACTATTTGGAATATTTTTTGTCCCGGAAGATCGATTTTAGGCAGAAAAGTGAGGGAAAACAACAGCTGAGTACTTGGAGGTTTTTTACAAAATAAAAAATAAAATCTATGCATTATGCCTAAAATACCAGAGAAAAAAAATAATCGATTGACATTTTCGTGCAAATGGAATATTTTTAAATTACATACTTATTTCGGAGACCGAAAAAAGAAGGAGGGTGCTGTCTTAACATGAAAAAAAGTGGTTTACAGGACATGAAAAGGGAAAATCTGCGGTTGATCATGAGCGTGATACTGGAAAAGGAATCAGTTTCCCGCATTGAATTATCCGAGATCATAGGGCTTTCACCCAGCACGGTATCCTCTCTGACTTCAGAATTGATGGAAAAGGGCTGGATCGAAGAAAGCGGTATTGCCGCTTCCACGGGAGGCAGAAAGAGGACGGAACTGTCAATTAATAAAAACAAAGGGTATATTGCTGTTCTGGAAATCGGTTGGAGAAGGGCTGTGCTTCATTTTATGGATCTTTCCCTGGAAAAAAGCGACAGTGTTCTTCTGTCGGATTATTATATTACGGGCAATGAGCTGCTGGAAAAAGTCATTCAGTATTTAAAGGAGGATGCGGGAAATCTCTGCAATGGCCAGCTGGCCGGAATCGGCCTGCTTTTTCAGGAAGACATGAATCCCAGTGATTTTAATGTCATGTATTCCACATCCTTGTCTTCTGACACCATTTCGTTCTGTGAAGCGGTCAAGACCCAGTTTAAGGTGCCTGTTATAGAGGAATATTCCCAGGTCTATTCCTTCCGGCAGATACTGGAAAGAGAAGAGAGCGCCAACAGCGCCCATATTGAAATCGGAAAAAAGGTATTTGTATCCATAACTGCCAATGGGACGCTTCTGGATATGACTTCAGGAAAAAAGGCGGATATGACTCCGTTTGTGGAAACAGAAGATAAGAAAATAACCGGTGACAGACTGACAGAAGGAATTGTCAATATACTGCAGATGATCTGCATGCTGTTTCCTATTGAAAATGTATACTTATCAGGCAGGCTGACAGAAGGAGATGACCTTGCAAAGCGCGTAAGCGGTCAGCTGAAGAAAAAACGTTTATTAAAACACGCTGTTGAAGTCAGGGCAATAAAGCCCGTGATTAACCATATGGAAACAGATTTAGGCAAGCGAGTGCTGAAAAAAGTGATTTATGAAATGTAGCTGCCGGACGGCCAACCGTCAGCTGCGACCTGGAAAGGAGAAGTCAATGGATTTTAAGTCAATGGTAAATGAAAACAAATTCACTCTGGTTGTAAGCCTTCCGGAAAATAATCTGGAGCTGGCCAGAGCTGCGCTGGAAGGAGGAGCGCAGGCAATCAAGGTTCATGCAAATGTATGGCACCGGGCCAGCGGTCATACTTTCGGGACATATGAAGAAAACCGCCGGTTTTTAAAAGATTTAATAGAACTCTGCGGGGAGGTGCCTGTAGGGCTGGTTCCGGGAGGGGAAGAAGCATTTATTACCAATGAGGAAAGGCTGGAAGCGGAAGAAATGGGGCTTTGTTTCTTTTCTTCTTACATACACCATCTGCCGTGTTATATGATGGAAAGCAAGGTACTGACCAAAATGGCTGCGATTGACTGCACTTATAATCAAAATACGCTGGATGGGGTGCGTTTATCCGGCATTGATATACTGGAATGCAGCATCCAGCCGGGGGAGCTTTACGGAACTCCGTTAAATTACGGTGATATTCTCCGTTATACGGATATATCTGCCAAGGCAGGGAAGCCAACGCTGATTCCCACCCAGAAAAAAATCCGTCCTGAGGAAGTCAGACATCTTTATGAAGCCGGCTGCAAAGCCGTCATGATCGGAGCAATAGTTATGGGAAAAGATCCCACAGCGGATCAGGTAAAAGCTGCAACAATACAATTTAAAAATGCAGTCGATAAATTATAAATATTATTTTGGGGAATATGGAGGAAAAACATATGTTACAGGGAACATTAATCATCATTGCTTTTCTTATTATTGCAGCATTCATGATGGCAAAGAAATTGCCCACCCTGCTGGCTCTGCCGCTTTTGGCTGTTGTCATTTGCGTGATCGCAGGAGTTCCTGCCGTGGGTGTGAATGGGGAAGGGGCTCAGATCGGCTGGCTTTCCACTGTTTTGGAGGCCGGTACGGTTCGAATGGGATCAGCTATCATGGCCGTTATTTTCGGCGCATGGCTGGGCCAGCTGATGAACAAGACAGGGGTAACTGAGAATATCATTAAAAAGAGTGCGGAGCTGGGAGGCGACAGACCTCTGATTGTAACCCTGATCATGGTAACGGCGGTAGCGCTTTTGTTTACAACTTTAAGCGGTCTGGGCTCCGTCATCATGGTGGGAACCATTGTGCTGCCTATTCTGATTTCCGTGGGTGTCCCGGCAGTCAGCGCAGCAAGCATATTTTTGATGGCATTTGCCGTAGGGCTCTGCTTTAACATTGCCAACTGGACCTCCTTTTCCAGCATATTCGGTCTGGAGATCGCCCAGATAAAAGGGTTTGAGATCTATATGCTGGTACTTACCCTGGCAGCCACCATTGTTCTGATCTTTGTTGAATTTAAGAAAAACGGTGTCAAGTTTGCTTTTTCCGCACCAGTCTCCGATCAGGCACAGACCAAGCAGCTCAGAGGAATGTCCGGAGGGCTTGCCATGATCACCCCTCTTATACCGATTGTTCTGGTGGCGTTTTTTAAGGTTCCTGTAGTTCCATCCTTTCTGGCCGGTATATTATGGATCCTGGTATTTACCTCCAAGAGCTTTTCAAAGGCAATGAATCTTCTGGTAAAAACCTGCTATGACGGGATCACGGATGGAGCTCCTGCAATCATTTTAATGATCGGCATTGGTATCTTATATCTTGCGGTGACCCATGCCATGGTAAAAGAAGTGCTGAATCCGTTTCTGATTGCGGTAGTTCCTTCATCGAAAGTCGGATACATCATCTTTTTCAGCATCCTGGCTCCCTTATCTTTATACAGAGGTCCCATGAACTTATTCGGACTTGGTTCTGGAATTGCTGCCTTAGTCATTGGCCTTGGAACATTAAATCCCCAGGCAGTCATGGGCGCGTTTCTGTCAGCGGAAAGAATACAGGGCTGCGGAGATCCTACCAATACCCAGAACGTCTGGACCGCAAATTTCGCCGAGGTGGATGTGAACACCATAACAAAAAAGCTGCTTCCATACCTTTGGACAGTTTCGGTGATGGGCGTTATTATTTCAGCATTTATATACTTCTAAGCATTCAGACAGGAGATTTTATTTTATGAAAGTACGTATCGGAATTGATGTCGGCGGCACATTTACGGATGCAGTTGCCATTGATAATGAAACTTTTGAGCTGGTCGGCGTTGTAAAAACGCCGACCACCCACAATTCTTCCAGGGGCGTGGCGGAAGGAATTGTACAGGCGCTGCAGAAAATCATGGAAGATTGCAGCATCAGTCCGGAGGACGTGGTTTTTATCGCTCACGGCACGACCCAGGCGACCAATGCCCTGCTGGAAGGGGATGTGGCTTCTGTGGGCATTGTAACCCTTGGAAGCGGCTTGCAGGGAGTAAAGAGCAAATCAGATACAAACATCGGAAACATTGAACTGGCAGCGGGTAAATTTCTGGTGAGCCAGAATGTTTATGCGGATACATCAGAGGCGGAAAAACTGGAAAGCACCATTGAAAACGCCATCAATTCCTTATTGGAGCGGGGCGCTTCAAGCATTGTTGCGGCAGAAGCGTTCAGCGTGGATGATCCGGGCAATGAAAACATGGCTCTGGAAATGTGCAGGAGGATGGAAATTCCGGGGACCGCTACCAATGAGATCTCCAAGCTGTACGGTTTAAAAATAAGGACCAGGACTGCCGTGGTGAATGCCAGCATTATGCCTAAAATGCTGGAAGCTGCCACTATGACGGAAAAAAGCATTAAGGACGCAGGGATCAAAAGCCCGCTTATGGTCATGCGCTGCGACGGCGGGGTTATGACTGTAGATGAGGTGAGAAACCGACCCATTATGACAATTCTTTCAGGGCCGGCAGCCGGTGTTGCCGGAGCGCTTATGTATGAAAAGCTGACTGATGGCCTGTTTTTTGAAGTCGGCGGTACATCAACGGATATTTCTTGTGTGAAGGATGGCAAGGTCATGATCCAGTACGCCGAGGTAGGGGGACATAAAACCTATTTAAACAGCCTGGATGTGAGGACCGTGGGAATCGGAGGCGGAAGCATGGTCCAGATAAAGGATGGAAAGCCGGTGGATATGGGGCCCAGAAGCGCCCATATAGCAGGACTGGATTATGAAGTCTATACGGATGCCGGCCTGATCCGGAATCCAAGGCTTGAGACCATCAGGCCGGTGCCAACCGATCCGGATTACGCGGTGATCGTATGCGACAACGGAGTGAGGGTCACCCTGACCATGGCCGGGGCAGCCAACATTGCCGGTTATGTGAAGCCGGAGGATTACGCCTATGGGAATGTGGAAGCTGCCAGAAAGGCCTGGAAGCCTCTGGCCGAAAACATGGGCTGCACCGTGGAGGAAGCTGCAAAAAAGGTAATGGCTTTTGCAGCGGCAAAAAATGCAAAAGTGGCGGAGCAGCTGATGAAGGATTATAAAATGCAGCCAGAGCAGACGGTTTTTGTAGGCGGAGGCGGAGGGGCGGCCGGCGTAGTGCCTCATCTGGCCGAAACCCTGAAGCATAAATGCCGGATCGCTGGCAATGCGGCGGTCATTTCCACCATTGGCGTGGCTTTGGCCATGGTCCGGGATATGGTGGAACGAACGGTTTCAAATCCCACCCAGGAAGATATTTTAAGCATCCGCAGGGAAGCGGAGCAGAAAGCCATACAAAGCGGCGCCGCGCCTGGTACTATTGAGATTCATGTGGACGTTGATACCCAGAAAAATCTTGTAAGGGCGATTGCTGTTGGGGCTACGGAAATGAGAAGCAAAACCCTGGGCAGTGCAAAGCTGTCAGTGAAAGAGCTTTTAAAGCTGTCTGCGGAAAATCTGTCAGTGGCTCCTGATGAACTGTCCGTAACGGCTGAGAACGGCCGCATGTATGCGGTTCAGTATAAAAAGGTGGAAAGAAAATTACTGGGTCTGGTGAAGACCACCACCACTCCTTTGCGCCTGATCGATGAAGAAGGGGTCATCCGCCTGCAGAAAAACAATGCAATGGCTGCTGAGACGAAGATAAAAGATTGGGAGGCAAAGGCTGACTGGTTTCTGGAAGAACTGACCGTGTTTAATGACGGCGGCGCCAATCTTCCCAATATTTATCTGGTATCAGGAAAACGCATCATTGATCTGTCCGGCCTTCAGAACAGAGAGCAGATCTGCGGCCTGGGAAATGCAGAGCTTACGGGCTTTGACAAAGAGGAAAAGATTCTGATTGTGGCAACGAAAAGGGCAGATTCATAAAGCTGCGAGGAAAATGAGGAAGAACAGATAGGCGGTGAAAGACCTTGAATAAAATTTCCATGCCTTTTCCCGGCAGGGAGCTGGCGGAAGAAGAGCTGAGCCGTGACAGCTGCTGCAGCAAGGTTCCTGAATGTGACAGACCGGTCATCACAGACAAAGCCTGGTTAAAAGGAATGAAGGCGGCTGAACTGGTTTTTAAGCGTTACCGGGGAGAAAAGGATTTTACGAAAATTGTTGAAGAAAGCGGCCTTACTTATGAAAAGATCGATACGGATTATGTCATGGGAAATCAGAGATACTTCAGCGATTATTTAACAGGGCAGAAGCTGATCCACCTCTATATGAAATCCATTTCACTCTGGGCAGAGGAAAACGGAATGGAGACAGATGAGGCAGTAAACCTGATATTGAGCCATGAATACTATCATTTTCTGGAATGGAATGAGCTGGGACTGACCAGCAAGGATTACCAGGTGCCTATGTTGAAGCTGGGCGGTTTAAAAATCGGGCGGACCGGAATCAGGGCCTTGTCGGAGATCGGGGCTCATGGGTTTGCCTGCCGCTATTACCAGCTGGCAAACACCCCTCAGGATTAGCTTCATACTCCCAATAAGGGGCAGGAAAGAGAAAACACCCGGGATACCTTGATAAAAAAGGAAGAAAAGAAGAGAGGAGAAGGTATATGAAACAGGACTTGAATTATGATGTGGTGATCATCGGCGGCGGTCCGGCAGGAACTGCCGCGGCCATTGCCAGCGCCAGAAACGGGGCCAGAACGCTTCTTGTGGAGCAGAACGGTTGTCTGGGAGGGATGCTTACCATGGCAGGCACTGGCCCACAGATGACCTTTCATGCAGGCAGCACACAGGTTGTGAGGGGAGTTGCAGAGGAGATCGTGGAACGAATGGTAAAAGAGGGCTTTTCTCCGGGCCATATGGAGGATTTTGTGGGGTATGCCAGTTCTATAACCCCTTTTGATGCGGAAGGAATGAAACTGGTTTTAGAGACCATGGTCCGGGAATCCGGGGCCGATCTTTTGTATCACACCGTTTACACAGGCTGTGAGCGGGAAGGCCGGAAAATCACCGGCGTGCATTTGTATGGGAAACAGGGGTTCTTTACCGTGACCGGATCGGTTTTCATTGACGCTTCGGCAGACGGAGATCTTGCGACCCATGTCGGAGTTGAAAGCGTCTACGGAAGGGAAGAGGATCATCTCGCCCAGCCAATGACCATGAACATCAAGGTGCGGAACGTGGATCGGGAACGGGTCATTGAATATGTAAAAGGGCATTCGGATGACATGCTTTCAACCATTCCCTTTGACCGTCTGGAGCTGATCCCAAGAAGCGGCGTGCAGGGAGCATATTCCGTTGTAAGAAAGGCCAGGGAAGCAGGGGAATTTCCCATTGACAGGGATATGGTGCTGTGCTTTGAGACAAATAATCTGGGAGAATACATCCTTAACATGTCCCGTATCGTGAGAAGAAGCGCAGTGGATTCCTTTGATTTAACAGAGGCGGAGATAGAGGGAAGAAGACAGGCTCATATCATTGTGAATTTCATGAAAAAATATATACCTGGATTTGAACAGGCAGTGATTGTTTCCACAGGACCTCATATCGGCGTCAGAGAAAGCCGCAAGATCAACGGCGCATATAAGCTGACTGCTACCGATCTGCTTCAAAATAAGATGTTTGAGGACGCAATCGCCATGGGCGGCTACCCCATTGATATCCATTCGCCTGACGGGGGGACGATGGAGCATCATTATTTAAAAGAGGGAAGCTGGTATTCCATTCCTTACCGCTGCCTGTATACCAATGAGCTGGATAACTTACTGGTGACCGGACGCTGCATGAGTGCAACACACGAAGCCTGTGCGGCCGTCCGAGTGACTCCCATACTTATGGCCATCAGTGAAGGGGCCGGCACTGCGGCTGCTCTTGCAGCTGGACAGGGAATCAGCGTGGCTGCTATTGACGTGGTACAGCTTAGGGAAACATTAAAGGCCGGCGGGGCGTTTCTTGAACCCTATTGTTAAATTCTGAAAGCATAAAAAAGATCTGGGGACCGGCTGATGATAATCAGCCGGTCCCCAGATCTTTTTTATCATTATTTTATGGATGAATTGTAGTTTGTAATGGCTGCATTTACCTTTTCAGCCAGGAAATTTACCGCCTGATCCGGTGTGTAGGTGCCGTCATAGGTTTTTTCCATTGCTTCGTTAAAGAGTGTTCTGGATTCGGTAGCGACTCCGGATAATACGCCTGCGGTGTATCCGTTGACAGGAGTATCCTTTAACTGGTTGATAGCTGTGGTGAAGTTTGGATTCTGGGCAATGAAATCCTTCATGGCAGGAGTTTCATAAGCCTTGGGGTTAACTGCAAAGTAACCGGTGGACATGCTCCAAGTGGCCTGGGATTCCGGTGTGGTGGTGAATTCAATGAACTTCCAGGCGGCGTTCTTTTTCGCTTCATCCTTGTTATCCATCATCCATAAGGAGGCGCCTCCGATGATTACGCCGCCGTCGGCAGCACTTGCATCGATCTTTGGAAGATATCCGGTACCGATCTCAAAATCGCTGCTGGCCGTAGCATTTTTAAGGATTGCCGTGGACTCAATGATCATGGCAGTCTGACCGGAAAAGAATGCGGTCTGGGTATCTGCGGTGGTGCTTCCGTAGTTTGCCGCATATCCGGAATCCATGAGTTTTTTCCAGGTTTCAAAAATCTTAAGTCCTGCTCCGTTGTTTAAGAAATCCACTTCCGTGGCAGGATCTTTCCGCCCGTTCTCATTGTTTGCATAGAATTTTCCCTGTCCCGCGATCTGCTGCTCAAAGAACCAGCCGTAAATGGCCTGGGCATAGCCTACCGGGGCAGCCTTGCTTTCCACGATTTTCTTGGAGAATTCCAAAACCTCGTCAAATGTCTTAGGCGGGGTGTCGGGATCTAAACCGGCAGCCTTGAAAACATCCTTGTTGTAGTACAGCATTGGAGTGGAAACGTTAAACGGCATGGACATCTGTTTTCCGTTTACGGTGTAATAGCTGGTAATGATGTCCATAACGGTGGAAGGATCAAAGTTTGTGGTGGAAAACATATCCTGTACCGGAACGGCATAGCCGCTGTCAGTCATGAACTTTGTACCGATGTCGTACATTTGGCAGACGTCCGGCATGTTGCCGCTCTGCATGGCAGCTTTCAGCTTGGTGATTAAGTCGTCATATGTTCCCTGGTACTCACTTTTTACCTCCACCTCACTCTGGGATTCGTTAAAGGCCTTGACAAGGGCTTCGGTCGCCTCTCCGTTTACGCCTCCCATGGCATGCCAGAGGGTGATGACCGTCTTTCCGCCTTCAGCCGGAGCTTTTGTGTCAGCCGCAGCTTTTGTTGTAGCGGCTTCTGTAGAACCTGCCGCTGTGGTTCCCCCGGAAGTGGAAGCACTTCCTCCGCAAGCAGCCAGAGTCATGGACATGACTGCGGCCATAGCTGCCGCAAGCCATCTTTTTCTTCTTTTCATATAAATCCTCCTTGTATTATATAGTCATAGCTTTTCTTTACCTTTTCTTAGGTATGAGCTATGCTGTTTTAGATACTGTGGATTAGTTCATTTCTCCTACCACTTGATGGTTTAGTAAAGGCTCTAACCACAGTCTCTTTGTTCACTTGTTAATCAGTTAGATACCGCATGACGGTTTATTTAGAACAAGGTTACAATCGCAGAGAGCCACCGTGGTCTAAAACAGTATCAAATTCATTTAATAGGAGTTTCGCTATGATATACGCAGGGATTGATGTTTCCAAGGATAAGCATGATTGTTTTATCATCAACTCAGATGGGAAGATTCTCTTTAAATCCTTTACCATTCCCAACAACCGGGAAGGTTTTGAGGTCCTCTATCAGAAGATCACTTCCACTACAGATGATTTAACCAATGTAAAAGTAGGCCTTGAAGCCACTGGACACTACAGTTATAACATCTTGGGCTTTCTTCTTGATAAAGGTCTGACCACCTTTGTTATCAATCCGTTACATACCAGTCTTTTCAGAAAAAGTCTAAGCCTTAGAAAGACGAAAACGGATAAAGTTGATTCCCATACGATTGCTACAATGCTTATGTCTGATGTGAACTTAAAGTCCTACTCAGACATATCTTACCACAACGAGGAATTAAAGTCACTAACCCGTTACCGTTTTGATAAAGTCAGGGAGCGCGCCAAGCTTAAAACTTCTGTTTCCCGTCTGGTTACGATTCTTTTTCCTGAACTGGAAAAGCTGGTTCCCACTCTTCATATGCCTTCCATTTCCGCTTTACTAAGCGAATTCCCCGGTGCTTTTCAGATTGCTTCTGCTCATCTTACCAGACTGACCAATCTGCTTTACGAAACCTCTAAGGGTCGTTACGGCAGAGACAACGCCATCCTGTTCAGGGAAACAGCCAGAGCCTCTATCGGTTCGAATATGCCTGTAAAATCTCTGGAACTGAAACACACCCTAAAGCTGATAGGTGAATTAGATGCCGAAATTGATGAAATCGAACAGGAAATAAAACGTATCATGGATGAACTCCATTCCCCTATTCTTACGATTCCTGGAATCAGTTACCGGATGGGCGCCATGATTCTAGCTGAAATCGGTGATTTTTCCCGTTTTGACTCTCCTGATAAGATTCTTGCCTATGCTGGATTATCTCCCTCTACCTACCAATCCGGACAGTTGGAATCTTCTCATTCACATATGGAAAAGCGTGGTTCCAGGTATCTGCGCTACGCACTTTTTAATGCTGCTAAATTTGTCTGTAAGTGGGATCCGGTATTTGCCGCCTATCTTGCAAAAAAGAGGGCGGAGGGTAAGCATTATAACGTTGCTGTTTCTCATGCTGCGAAGAAGCTGGTCAGAGTCATTTATCGGTTAGAAAAATCGGGACAGGCATACAACAAAGTCTCTTAACTTTTCTGTTTAATAATTTTCTTTTTGAGCACCTGTAAAGATGCTCTGTTTGTCATGCGGTTTTCAAGGTACTGATTTACTTGAAATGCATTTCTGCAATTCATTCATAAACTTTCTTTTTTAGACTTGACTTTTAATAGTTAGTCTTTAATTATATAGTTTTATCTATACACAGTCCCTGTTGGGCCTGCATAAAATACTTACCCTTTTACAGAACCTGAGGTGAGGCCGGAAATCAATTGCTTCTGACCTAATACGAACGCCAGGATGGAGGGAATCAGGATGATCATGGAACCGGCCATGACCGGACGGAAGTCCGTGGATTCCGCGCCCTGAAGCATACCAAGGCCGATCTGAACGGTTCTCATGTTCACTGAATCCGTTACAAGCAGGGGCCATAAATAGTGATTCCAGCTTTGAAGGAATATGTAAATACCCAGTGCGCCCATGGAGGGCTTTACAAGCGGAAGGGCGATAAAGCAGAAGAACCGGAAGTTGCTGCAGCCGTCAATATCCGCAGCCTCTTTGATCTCCATGGGAAGCTGGAGGAACGCCTGCCTCATGTTAAACACTGCAAAAGCAGAAGCAACGTTTGGAAGGATCAGGGCCGTATAGGTGTTCTTAAGGCCTAAGTCGCAGATGATTAAGTAATTTGCAATGATGATGGCCTGGCTGGGGATCATCATGGTTGCAAGCATCAGCAAAAACAGAACATTACGGCCGCGGAATTTCATCATGGAAAAAGCATAGGCAGCCAGCGCTCCTGTGGCGATCTGTCCAAAAGTAACTGTACCGGACACGATTAAGGAGTTTTTTATAAAGGTAAAAAAAGGAGCCAGCTGCAGGGCTTTTATGTAATTATCAGGGATCAGCTGCTTTGGCCAGAAGCCGCCGGAAAATACCTCCTTCATGGTCATCATGCTCACGTTAAAGCAGTAGACAACAGGCGATATGATGATGATTGCAAAAAGGATATTTAAAGCATAAAGCAAATATTTAACCAGTTTGTTTTTCATCAGTAGGTCACCTTCTTTTCCAGTTTAAATTGAAGCAAAGTGAGAACCATCAGAATTACAAACAAGACGATGGATTCCGCGCAGGCCATACCGAACCGGCTGTTTATAAAGGCCTCCTGATAGATCTGATACACAATGACATTGGTGCTTCCGGAAGGCCCGCCCTGTGTCATCATCTTAACCTGAGCGTAAGCCTGAAGGGCATTGATGACATTGATGATCAAAAGGAAAAACAGGGTAGGCGATATGCATGGAATAGTAATGTGCCTGTGCTTGGCATAAAAGCCGGCTCCTTCAATGGCCGCGCATTCATATAAGTCTAAGGGAACGCTTTGCAAGGCGGCGGTAAGGAATATAAAGTTTAATCCGATGTTCATCCATACGGTCACAAGGGTGACAGCGCCCAGGGCGTACTTGGGATCCGTCAGCCAGCCGATGTGGGTACCCAGGATCTTGTTTATAATTCCAAGACTGCTGTGAAAAATGAACATAAAAACAACGGAAGCAGCCGCAGCGGAAATTGCCATGGGAAGAGCATAAATGGTCCTGAACAGGTTTTTTCCTTTAATATCCTCATTGCTTATGATTGCCAGGACAAACCCGATGACAATAGAACAGACCACGGTCATAACTGCGTATTGAAAGGAAACCAGAAGACTGTTTTGGAAGGCCTGGGAGGTGAAGATGGTAAGATAATTCCCAAGGCCCACAAGGGAGGAAACCGCCCCAAGGGGAGTTGTCATGGCAAAACTGAGCCAAATGGTTTTAAAGAACGGCCAAAACAGGAATGCCGTAAAGAAAAACATGGCGGGCAATAGATACAGATATGGCTCAATCACCCGGAAAAATCGCTTCTTTTTCATGAAAAACTTATCCTCCTTTTCCTAAAAAGAAAAAGAGAACCAGCATTACACTCCGCCTTAGAGATAATGGCGGAAATGTAACGTCTGCTCTCTCTTTTTCTCTAGCAAATGTTTCATTGACGTTAGTTTATCATATTAATGGTTATAATGCAATATATATTTGCGATAAAGCATTATAAATTTGGTTAATTTTTGATATATTATTAACAAATACAAAAAGATATGAATTAACTTCTATAAAAAGTAGATTAAAATATGAATAAAAATATACTTTATAAACAACAAAAATCTTGTAACACACTGCTCATCCACAATTGGAAACAGATACCAGGCCTTTAATCAGGTATTTGCGTTCTGGAATATCCGGGAAAGCCTCCGGAAAAGAGAATGGTATTCACAAACGTCCGGGAATAGGGTATAATAATTCTATTGCGCAGTAATTTGAAATTTAAGAAAGAAAGACGGGGGATCGTTTATGAATGGTAAAAGAATCTTATCACTGGTACTTGCTGTTACAATGGCAGCAGGGCTTAACAGCATGACTTCTATGGCTGCCACCAGAAAGAAGATCACTACGGTGAACTTGTCCGTGTCTGCGGATGTGGTGCCGGGAGGTTCCGTTTTTGACCAGCAGGCTGAGCTCACAGTAAAAAACGGCAAAATTGATGTGGGAGAATATGAATTTACCAACAGCGGATTTCAGTGGTATGAGCATGATGTGCCAAGGCTGGAAGTAAAGCTGTATGCACAGGAAGGATATTATTTTTCAGTTTCTGAGTCTGGTTTCACCATTAGTGGGGGAACCTTCGTAAAGCAGGCAAGGGAAGATTTCAGCCAGACGCTGACATTGACCATTGATCTTCCCAGGGTGGGAGAATTTACCCAGGACATAACAAGTGCAGAGTGGGGTTCTAAAACCATGGCAGTATGGAGTCCTGCAGCAGGAGCCGGAAGCTATGAAGTGAAGCTGTACCGTGACGGAAAGCATACGGGAGGGGTTAAGACCTCCGTGGGAACGAGTCTGGATCTTTCCGGGTCAATGGGAAAGGTGGGGAACTACACCTTTAAGGTGCGCCCGGTGAGTAAGCAGAACTCTGAGAATAAAGGTGATTGGGTGGAGTCTTCCGCCAACTACGTGGATGCGGCGGCAGCTGAACAAAACCGCACCTCTTCCGGGAACAGTGGGGGATGGAAGCAGGATGGAACCGGCTGGTGGTATGCCAACAACGACGGAACCTATCCGGCAGAAATCTGGCAGAGTATCGATGGACAGTGGTATTTCTTCAACGCAAGGGGCTATATGGCTACAGGGTGGGTTGAGTGGAACGGAAAGCAGTATTACTGCGATCTTGCAGGAGGACAGATGCTTTCAAACACCACAACCCCTGACGGAGTCAGGGTCGGAGCCGACGGAGCAAAGCTTCCTTAAGGATTTAAAGATGAATTGGCGGGCTGCTTTTTGCGGTCCGCTTTTTTGCCGTCTGAGGGCCCCTGCTTTTAAAAAAACTTGTAGGATTAAGGATTATATCATATAATAACAGGGCGGAGGCAGATAAGAATGACAGAAAAAAAGACGGGAAAGCGTTACCAACGGGTACTGGCGGCAGCCGTTGTCCTATTAACTCTTTTCTTGGCAGGCTGCAGCCCGGCAGCCGCAGATCCTTCCCCATTCCCTCAGGGAAATGAGGCAGGCGCGGATTTAAAGGTACATTTTATTGACGTGGGCCAGGGAGACAGCACATTAATTGAAAAAGACGGGCATTTCATGCTCATAGACGCAGGAGAGCGGGATCAGGGAGAGATTGTTGCCTCCTATCTGGAGAAACAGGGAGTGAAGACGCTGGACTATGTGATCGGAACCCATCCCCATTCAGACCACATCGGCGGCCTGGAGACGGTTATCCGGAAATTCGGCGTTCAGAAGGTCCTTTTGCCGGAAAAAGAACACACTACGAAGGTTTATGAGCGATTGTTAGATGCCATAGCGGATAAAGGTTTAAAAGTCACCATTCCAAAGCCGGGGGATGGTTATTCCCTTGGGGAGGCTTCATTTCAGATCATAGCTCCCGTCAGGGACTATGGAGATAATTTGAATAACTGGTCCATAGGCCTGCGGCTGGTTTATGGAAAGAACAGCTTTGTTTTATGCGGAGATGCGGAAAAGGAAGCGGAAGAGGATATGGCAGCAGGCGGTCTCCCCTTAAAGGCCGATGTGCTGAAGCTTTCCCATCATGGAAGCTCCACCTCATCCGCTCCGGGCTTTATGGATAAGGTGGATCCGGAATATGCGGTGATCTCCTGCGGTAAAAATAATGATTATGGGCATCCTCACAGGGAGATCCTGGAGATGCTAAAGAAGCGGAACATCAAAGCTTTGCGCACGGATCAGCTTGGGACCATTGTGGCGGTGAGCGACGGATCAAAGGTCACCTTTCCGGCAATTGGGGAAGATGCAGGTGAGGACAGGGCGCAAAGTACGGCAGCTGTCCAGGATTATGTGATAAATACCAACACGAAGAAATTTCACAGACCGGACTGCAAGTCAGCAGCCTCCATGAAAAAAGAGAACCGGAAGGCTTATCAGGGGGCCAGAGAGGAATTGATCGGAATGGGGTATGAACCGTGCCAAAGCTGCAATCCTTAATCTGGGGGAGAAAGGAAGAGGAAAGGTTATGAAGGTTACCATAGACAGGATAGGAGAAACCCTTGTCATCTGCGAGGATGAAAACGGGGACATGGTAAAGGTCCGGGCCTCTGCGCTGCCGGAAGGCGTAAAGGAAGGAGACATTCTCACAGAGGAAGACGGGACATGGACATTTGAGAGGGAAGAGACGGAAAGGCGCAGGCAGAGGATTCGTGACAAGCTGAGAGGTCTGACAGAATAAAGGATTAGAATATGAAGAATTATATTGTACTGGATCTGGAATGGAACCAGAGTGCCGGAGGGAAGGAAGAGGCGGTAGAGCGCCTTCCCTTTGAAATCATAGAGATCGGGGCTGTGAAGCTTAATGAAGGGCTGGAAGAAGTGGGTGAATTTAAGAGACTGATACGGCCCAGGATCTATCCGGAACTTCATGAAAAGATATTGGAAGTAACCCACATGGATGAAAAAACCCTGATGGAAGAAGGCAGGGACTTTGAGGAAGCCATAAAGGAGTTTTTAAAGTGGTGCGGAGAGGAAGCCGTATTCTGTACCTGGGGTTCCATGGACTTAACCGAGCTGCAGAGGAATATGGCGTTTTATGGAATCATAAACCCCTTTCCAAAGCCCTTTCTCTACTATGATGTACAGAAGCTTTACAGCCTCCTTTATGGGGATGGCAAAGACCGGCAGTCCCTTGATATTGCGGTTTTAGAGATGCAGATCATGGAAGAGAGGCCCTTTCACCGAGCCCTTGACGATGCCCATTACACCGGGCGTGTTATGCATAAAATGGACTTTGATAAGGTCCGGGAATACTGGTCAACGGATTATTACCGCCTGCCGGAAAATAAGGAGGAGGAAGTATATCTGGTGTTTCCAAGGTACTCCAAATACATTTCAAGGCCCTTTGAGTCAAAGCAGGATGCCATTGGGGACAAAACCGTCACTGATGTCATTTGCTGCAAGTGCAACCGGATGCTGAGAAAGAAAATCAGATGGTTTTCCGTGAACCAGAAGTTTTATACGGCTCTTGGTATCTGTCCTGAACATGGAAATGTAAAGGGAAAGATCCGCATGAGGCGCACCGATGACGGCAGGGTCTATGTGGTGAAGACTATGAGGCTGGTGGGAGAGGAAGACATCCGGGAGATCTACGAGAAAAAGGAAGAAACCAGAAAAAAACGGGTGGAAAAGACCAAGATACGAAAGCAGAATAAAAAGAAGGGGGATGCCCCCCTTTCCTAAGTTTCGCTTTCCTTCATCCGGTATCCGACTCCGATTTCCGTGAAAATATATTTTGGTTCCGCCGGATTGTTTTCTATTTTTCTGCGGATGTGGGCCATATTGACCCGGAGGATCTGGTTATTGTTATCCGCGTAAGGCCCCCAGATGTGGCTTATGATATAGTCATAAGTCAGGACCTTGCCGGAATTTTCCGCAAGAAGGGAGACCAGCTTGTATTCGATCTGAGTCAAATGGATTTTGCGCCCTTCAAGTGTGACCAGACGCTTGGCAAAATCAATAAACAGGCCGTCGCTGCTGTAGGGGGTGGGTATGACAGCTCCATCCATGGTGCTGACGGTAGGCCTTCCATGGCGAAGGGCAGTGCGGATCCTGGCCAGCAGCTCGCTGGTTCCAAAGGGCTTGGTGATATAATCATCGGCGCCGAAATCAAGGGCGGCTACCTTTTCGTGTTCCTGGGTCCTGGCGGAAATGACTATAATCGGAATGGAAGTCCAGCTTCGGACGCTTTTTATAATATCAATTCCGTCCAGGTCAGGAAGTCCTAAGTCCAAAAGAATCACATCCGGGCAGAGGGAATTGATCAGGGCCAGTCCATCCCGCCCGTTATAGGCCGTATTTACTTTATAATCATGTCTTTCTAAAGCGCTTTCAATAAAGTTGCAGATATTCTT
Source organism: Lacrimispora indolis DSM 755 (assembly GCF_000526995.1). Lineage (NCBI taxonomy): Bacteria > Bacillati > Bacillota > Clostridia > Lachnospirales > Lachnospiraceae > Lacrimispora > Lacrimispora indolis. The sequence goes on from NZ_AZUI01000001.1 coordinate 1,971,399, forward strand.
TTCGTCTTCAATCATGACGATTGTAAACTTACTCATAAGCATTCTCCCCTAATGGTAGTGTAAATGTAAAAACTGCGCCATGATCTTCATTGGCTGCTGTGATTTTTCCGTCGTGGGCAGTAACAATGGCCTTGCAGATGGAAAGCCCGATCCCCATTCCCTTATGGGAATCATAGCTGCTGTTGGGCGATGAGGTATAACCGTCAAATAAGGTGTCCAGCCGTTCCGGGGAAATTCCCACACCCTGGTCCCGCACCTCAAACCAGGCATAACCATCCTCAACGAATATGGACAGGCTGATGGGTTCCTTTGAATTGGAATGGTAAACAGCATTTTCCAGAAGGTTGATGATGACCTGTTCGATCAAAGTGGCATCCATGGGAACCATGATAAACTCATCTGGTACGGTCACATGGACAACGGATTTGGGCAGTCTTTTGTGAAAACGCTCAATGGCTTCGGAAGCAACCTCTTCCAATGGTTCCGGACGCTTTGAAACATGAGCTCCCGTATCCCGTATCCTGGTAACGCTAAGCAGGTTTTCCACCATATTTAAGAGCCAGTTGGCGTCTTCGCGGATATTGGAAACCAGGCTGGTCTTTTCTGACTCCTGCATGTTGACGGAGTTTTCCAGATATGTGTTGCTTGCGCCGATGATCCCTGTGAGAGGGGTCCGAAGGTCATGGGAAATGGCCCGCAAGAGGTTTGCCCGTAAGGCTTCCTTTTCCGCCTCCATTAACATCTTTTCCCGCTCGTTTATGATACGGCTTTGTTCTTTTAAGTGAGTGGTAGTGGTGCTTGTAATAGTTGAAATGATCAGCAGTGCAATGAAAGTAACAGGATATCCTTCCATTACAAAGTTAAACGCCATATATGGGTAAGTAAACACAAAGTTTACACAGATCACACTGATAAAAGAGGCAATGACTCCCGGTATATAACCGCTGGAATAGCGGGAGATCAATACAACTGCCATCATATAAATGATTCCCACGTTGTTAGTATACCCGCCCAGTATGTGCATCATGTAGGAGAGGGCGGTGGCAAATAAAAGGCAGACAAAGGTGACAATGAAATTCCGAAGCAAGTCCTTTTTGGATATGATTTTCTGTTTATTCATGAAATCTCCTTTTGCAGCTAACGGAATTTGAAACGGCCGCCCCGCCGTCCTTTCCGCTTTGATGAATAGGAACTGCGCCTTTGTTCCAGAATGCTGTTGAATTCATCGGCAGAGACCCCGGAGTCCTGGAGGCGTTTCATACGCTGTTCCCGCCGTATAAGGAAATCCTGCTCCTCTCTGTGTTTCCGGTACAGAAAGAAGGTGACTGCCCCTCCGATCACTGCCACAGCGCCCACACTTCCTAAAATAAGCCAGGCTGCTAATGGGATCTCAAAGGGTCTTAAAGCCTTTTCCCGGTAATCTTCCGCTTCTTTTTCCAGATTCCTTCCGGTAGGCTTGGTGGAAGTCTGGGTGGCGGACGGATCCAAATCCTCCATGGAATCGGAGAGGGTTTCGGCCTGAGGTACCGTGGCTGCCCCGGCTTCCTGTGTCTTGTTCTGGAATAAGGCTTCATTCACCTCCAGGAAAGTGCAGCCAACCACACGGTCATTATAACGGTAGTTTATCTTTGCGATGGCATTTGGCGGGTCCCCGGATGAAATATCATAGCTGAGCTCCGGCTTTGCATCGGAAAAATTTGCTGTTTTAGGCAGGATGATCCGGCTGTCAGGGTCCAGGATCAGGGCCTCCGGTTTGGTGATGGACAATCCGCTGAAATTTAAGTCGCTGGTAATGGAGCTGTAGGTTTTTTCGTATTCCGCAGCTTTTAAGGAAACAAAATTTTCAAAACCAAAATCCAGAAGATTTTTGGTGTCAGTCCAATACTGGGGAGTCGATCCTTTTAAGATGATGGTAATCAGCTTTAATCCCTTTTTTTCCGCACAGGTTATGAGGGTGTTGCCGGCCAGCGTGGTGTAGCCGGTTTTGCCTCCTACAATGCCCGGATAGTAGTAAGGCGTGCTTTTGCGCATCATCTTGTGGCCAGGATAGATGGTAAGCCCTTCTTTATTGATGGAGTTGGGCGGAAGCTTATAATAGGTTGTGGAATCAATCTCTTCAAAAACAGGATTGTTAAATGCTGCCCTTGCAATGAGAGCCATGTCGTAAGGAGAAGTATAATGCTCCGGGTTATTTAATCCGCTGGGATTGGCAAAATGAGTGTTTGTGCATCCCAGTTCCTTTGCCTTGGCATTCATCATGTCAGCAAAGGCTTCCGTGCTTCCTGCCACATGCTCTGCAAGGGCGTTGGCTGATTCATTGGCTGATTTAAGCAGCAGGGCATAAAGGCAGTCCTTCACAGACAGCTTGTCCCCTTCATTGATTCCGGCGTTGCTGCTTCCGGATTCCACATTGTATACGGCGTTATGGGAAAAGGTTACGATTTCGTCCAGACTGCATTTTTCGATAACAATCAGTGCGGTCATGACCTTGGTAATGCTGGCTGGAAAATATTCACTGTGTATGTTCTGGCCCCAAAGGACGGTCCCTGTATCCGCATCCATCAAAATGGCTCCCTGGGCCTGGACTGAAAGGTTGGAAGGCCAATCTGCTGCAGCCAGAGAAATCCTTGTAAAGGAGGAGATAAAAAAAAGCAGGCACAGAAAAAATATAGAAATCTTTTTCGTAAATTGAGTCATATTGAGTAATCTCTCCATAGGCTTTGATTCAGTTTCAGACAATACTTCAATCTACAGTATAGGTTATTTACCGTAACAAGTAAAGATTATTTAGTATTTTTCCCCATTTACGTGCCGGTAAATCAAGGGGATACGCGGACATATCCCCTTGATCACGAACCCAGGAATTAAAGATCTTTATTTTTTTCCCTGCGCATAAGAAAAAGACAGGCGGCGAAAATAAGCAGGATGGAGAAAAGGTAGATAAAGCCGATGAGAAAGACCGTGTCCCGGAAAAAGCCTTCCGGAACGATGTTAATGAGCATATCAGTGGAAGGATCCAGCATCCACAAGTCATTTTTAAAGAATATATGGTGGAAGAGGATAAAATATCTTGTAAAATCTGTTGAGATAATGAAGGCTATGACAGCGGTCAGGAAAAAAAAGATTCCGGTTCCAGCGCACACGGCCCGGGGAAAGGTCTTCTTAAAGCTGGTTTTTAGTAAAAGGAGAAGGATCAGGCATAAGGCCATGATCATGAGACAACCTCTTCGTATGGAAAGGGCGCCTAAAAACAGTCCCCGGACATCCTCCATATGGGCGATTTCCCTGGCGTTGAAAAACTCCCGTTCTACGCCTCCCATGGTGGTTTCCACGTGAAGGTCATCTCTGTCACCCCTCAGATAGGACATCATTTCACCGGTGACGTCAAGAAGATCCTCCATTGTCATGGAAACTGACTGGGTCACATTATATTTGGCATATTCTTTTTCAAAATATCCCGGCAACCAGTAAACGGCTGCCTCCACGGAGGTGAATAAAAGCACGATCATAAGGCAGAAGGAAAAAATGATTCCAGCAGTATATTGCAGAAAACGGTTCATAAGGGTCCTCCTTAAGGAAATTAATTTTTTGTTGCGGTAGGCAGATTCCAGCAAAAGCGGGTTGCTAAAAGGCGGATCAGAACCACAGAGCAGGCGCCGATCAGCATGGCGATGTCGCCATTTATACAGCTCATAAGCGTTGCATATATGACCGCCCCTGCAATGGAAGCACAGGCATAAATATGTTTTCTGAGTACATAAGGAGTTTGTCCGGCCATAATGTCCCGCAGAATGCCGCCGCCCACTCCTGTGATGACGCCTAAAAAGATGATGAGGAAATGGTAATCCCCATAGCCGGACAGCACCGCCGTATCAATTCCCACTACAGTAAAGGCACCAAGTCCGATGGCATCAAATATGTTCATGACCTTTTCATAGGTTTCTATGGAACGCCCGGCCAGGATCTTCTGGTTTTGCCTTACGATGATAAATAAAAGCATAACCGTTATAAAGGCCAGCAATACATAGATGGGGTCCTTAAAAAGGGCAGGAGGTACATTTCCTATGATAATATCCCTTAACATACCGCCTCCCACGGCGGTGGTAACACCAAGTACAATAACACCAAGAAGATCCAGCCGTTTTTTTATGGCAACCATGGCTCCGGAAGATGCAAATGCGATGGTTCCGATGGCTTCTACAAAGAAAAACAGGGAAAGTTCAATTTTCATGGATAACCTCCGATACATTCCTCTAAAGGAAATTAAGGCAAGTATAAGATTTAGAGGGGAGTTTGTCAATATATGACGGAGCCGGAAACACAGGGATGATCACTATGCTTAAAAATTTACTTGCTTTTTTAAATAAAATTATATATTATATTGAAAAGTTCTAACATGAATGATTGGAGAATTTTGTAAGGAAGGAAAGGGGATGAAGCAGGCTTAGAAAGCCCAATGGGAGGAGAGCAGTGGAACTCGATGACCTGATTTCAGAAAGAGGTGTTGCATGATGAACCAGAAAGAATTTTTGAAAAATGTGGAAGAGTGGTCTGATATCTGTTTGAATGATGAGAAGATTGACCTGGAAGCCTATGAGAAATTTGAGGTAAAACGGGGACTTAGAGATAAAAGCGGAGCCGGTGTTGTGGCAGGCTTAACCAAGGTATCAAAGATTTTATCAAACAAGATCGAAGACGGACAAAAGGTCCCATGTGAAGGCCAGCTGTTTTACCGGGGATATAACATTCATGATCTGGTAAACGGCGTTGTGAGAGAAGCGCGTTTTGGTTTTGAGGAAATCGCCTATCTCCTTCTTTTTGGAGATCTGCCGGACAAGAGCCAGTTGGAACGGTTTACCAAGACCTTAGGCTACAGCCGGACCCTGCCCACCAACTTTGTCAGAGATGTTGTCATGAAAGCGCCCAGCCAGGATATGATGTCCTGTCTTGCAAGAAGCATCCTGACTTTGGCCTCTTATGATGAAAAGGCCAGCGACATATCCGTTCCCAATGTGCTTCGTCAGAGCCTGATGCTTATCAGCGTTATGCCCATGCTGGCGGTTTACGGATACCATGCATTCAACCACTATGACAGAGGAGAAAGCATGTATATCCACAGGCCGGATGAAAACCTGTCCACGGCAGAAAATATCTTAAGGCTTTTAAGGCCGGACATGAAGTACTCCAAGGTGGAAGCCCATGTTCTCGACCTGGCACTGATCCTTCATATGGAGCATGGTGGCGGAAACAACTCTACCTTTACGACCCACGTGGTCACTTCCTCCGGTACGGACACATACAGCGTGGTTGCGGCTGCCCTTGCTTCTTTAAAGGGGCCCAAGCATGGCGGCGCCAACATTAAGGTCGTGGAGATGATGGATGACTTGCGAAAGGAAGTCCGGGACTGGAATGATGAGGAGGAAGTGGAGAATTACTTAAGAAAGCTTCTTCATAAGGAAGCCTTTGACAAGAAAGGGCTTATTTACGGTATGGGACATGCTGTTTATTCCAAATCCGATCCCCGTGCAGAAATATTCAAAGGCTTTGTGAAGCAGTTATCAGAGGAAAAGGGGCGTCTGGAGGATTTTAACCTCTATTCCATGATCGAGCGCCTGGCGCCTCAGGTAATTGCGGATGAAAGAAAGATTTACAAGGGCGTAAGCGCCAACGTGGACTTTTACAGCGGTTTTGTGTACAGCATGCTGGATATTCCCAATGAATTGTTCACCCCAATCTTTGCCATTGCAAGGATCGTGGGCTGGAGCGCCCACCGGATCGAAGAGCTGATCAACATGGATAAGATCATCCGTCCGGCCTACATCAGCGTGATGCAGGAAGAAGATTATATGCCCCTGGGAGACAGATAGGAAGCCAGGGAGCCGGTACAAAATGATAAAGGTCATTGGGTTTCAGAAAGGCGGTGTTCTATATGGAGCAGAAAGGACTGCTCACAAAGTTCGTATCAGGCGGGGGCTGAGCGGCCAAATTAGGGCCGGGAGCTCTTTCAAATATTATCGGCGATTTACCGAAGCTGTCAGATCCTGCATTGATCGTCGGATTTGATACGGCGGATGATGCCTGTGTCTATCAGATCAGTGAGGATATGGCAATCATACAGACGGCGGACTTTTTTCCGCCCATGGTGGATGATCCTTATTTATTCGGCAAAATTGCGGCTGCCAACGCCTTTTCAGATGTCTATGCCATGGGAGGGGTACCTAAGTTAGCCTTAAATCTCCTTTGCGTAAACCCCTGTCTGGGAGATGAGGTGGTAAAGGAAATCCTGCGGGGAGGATCAGATCAGGCTATAAAGGCAGGATGCATCATAACCGGGGGTCATACCATTGAGGACAAGGTTCCCAAATACGGGTTAAGCGTTACGGGATTCGTCCATCCGGGAAAGGTGCGGAAGAATGTGGGAGCAAAACCTGGTGATGTGCTGGTTCTGACCAAGCCTATTGGTTCAGGGATCCTCTTAACCGCCCTGAAAGCGGAATTTATAGAACCAAAGGACTGTGAGATCATGTTTGAGAGCATGGCCGCATTGAATCAGGAGGCAGGGGCAGCCATGGAGGGACTTTCCATTCACGCATGCACCGATATCACAGGCTTTGGACTTCTGGGCCACCTCTACGAAATGGCGGCAGGCAGTGAAGTTACCATATCTGTTTTTGCAGATAAACTTCCCCTGTTTCCTTTGGCAGAGGAAATGGCACTTACCGGGCTGGTGCCTGCCGGCGCTTACCGGAATTTTGATTATATCAAATCATTTGTTAAAATTATGCCAGATGTGGAACAGGCATTGATTGATATTGCTTCTGATGCCCAAACCTCAGGAGGTCTGTGTATTTCCCTGCCTGAAGAAGAGGCCGGCTTCCTATTAAAAAGGCTTGAGGCTGCCGGGACCATGGGATATATCATAGGACTTGTCAAGGATGAAGCAGATAAAAAAATTGAATTAATGAATATGCAAAAACACAAGTGATTTTAAGCTTGTGTTTTTTTTATTATAAAAATTAATCTAAAAATGTTTTTGATAATTCCGTATTTTATAAGTTTTCACCTATAAATTTTTCTGACCTATAAAAAAATGAAATAAAGGGTATTGATAATATAAAAAACACTTTCTTGATATGAAAGGAAAAAATGGTATAATATAAAAGTAGATTGTAGACAATCTACAATCTGAATATTTATGGAAGCAGACAGGTAACTGGTGTGCCTACCGGTCTTCAAAACCGTGTTGCGGCTAATCGTCGTGGGTGGGTTCGATTCCCATATGCTTCCGCCAAAAATAATTTCCATTAACATAAATTGCGACCATATTGTTAAAAATTTATCAAACATGGGATCTGGGTGAGGGATGAATGGACAGCATAATTGTAGGAACGGCAGGGCATATTGACCATGGAAAAACGGCATTGGTAAAAGCTCTCACAGGCCATGATACGGACACCCTGGCAGAGGAAAAGAAAAGAGGGATTTCCATTAATCTTGGATTTACCGGTTTTCAGCTTCCCAATGGGCGTACTCTTGGCATTGTTGATGTTCCGGGGCATGAAAGATTTATTAAGAACATGCTGGCCGGAGCCACAGGCATTGACGCCGCTCTCATCATCATTGCGGCAAATGAGGGCATCATGCCTCAGACCAGGGAACATATGGACATTCTCAGTTACCTGGGAATACAAAAATTTTTAATCGTGCTCACAAAAATCGACCTGGTGGATGAGGAATTTAAAGAACTGGTGATCGAAGATATCCAATCCTTTATAAAGGGGACCTTTTTAGAAGGGAGCAAGATCGTTGAGGTGGATTCTGTCAGCAGAAAGGGTTTTAACGACTTGATAAGGGAGCTTGAGATCCTGACATCCAATATCCGGGAGCGGAGCTTTACGAAGAAACCCCGGATGAACATTGACCGGGTTTTTTCTGTTAAAGGGTATGGAACCGTAGTCACCGGAACCCTGATGGAAGGGGTATTAAAGGCTGAGGATGAATTGGTGGTTTATCCTCAGGGTATTGTGACCAAGGTAAGGAACCTTCAGGTTCATGAACATAATGTAGAATCAGCCTATGCGGGGCAGCGGACGGCCATCAACTTATCCAATGTTGCAGTGGATGAATTAAAGAGAGGAAATACGGTTGCAACAAAGGACGGCGTGTTCGTAACAGACAGGATCGATGTAAAGTTTTCCATCGTAAAGACGGCAAAGCTTGAAATGGGAAGGTTTTATAAGTTAAAGCTCTATGTGGGAGCTGCGGAGGAAGTGGCCAGGTTTGTGCCAATCACCCATAAAAAGGTAAAGGCAGGGGATGATGGTTATGGTCAGATTCTTCTGGATCATGAAATAGCCGTTTTAAAGGGCGACCGTTTTGTGCTCAGAACCATTTCTCCGGTTACAACCATTGGCGGAGGGGTCATTATCGATCCAAAGGCCGGGAAATATAAAAATAATCCTGAGGAACGGCTAAAGTCCCTTCAAATGAAGGACTCGGCATCTACCAAGGAGATCATAGAAGAATATATTAAAAATAATCCATTTTCCACCCATGATCAGATCGCTGCCTTTTTAAATAAGGATATTAAGGAAGAGGAATTAAAGGAGCTGGAAGCGGATGAAACCATACTATTCATAGAAAAGCAGTACATACATGCAGAGTACCTGATGCATTACAGATATATGGTGGAGGACATTTTAAACGATTATCATAAGAAGAACCGGCTGCGGAGAGGAATTCCAAAGGCGGAACTTCTGGAAAAGCTGGATTTATCCCATAAAAAGCAATGTGAAACCATGCTGAAATATCTGGCAGGGAAAAATCTGGTGAGGCTGGAGCAGAATCTGGTTTCTTGTTATGACTTTGAGCCTGCGCTTACGGAAGGCCAAAAGAAAGTAAAGGCTGAATTGGCTGAAAAGATTCTGGAAAGCGGTTATACATTTCTTACGGCCGGAGAACTTACGGAAAACGCCAGGGAAAAGCAGCAGGTGCTTGAATTCATGCTGCAGGACGGCTTTATGGTCCTCCCCGGACAGTATATTTTGGCGGAAGACCAGTATAAAAAGGCAAAGGAAAGGGCAGAAAGGCTTTTTCATGAAAACAGTGTGTTAAAGCTTCCGGACTTCAGGGATTCCATTGGAACCAGCAGGAAGTTTGCCTTAATGCTTCTGGAGCGGTTTGACCAGGAGAAGTTTACCAGACGCCAGGGAGATGACAGGGTATTAAATACTAAAAAATAAATGGAGGTGCGCCTTGAAGATTTACGATGTTGTAATAATAGGTGGGGGGCCTGCCGGATTGTCCGCAGGACTTTATGCAGGAAGAGCCAGGCTGAATGCCCTGCTGATCGAGAAGGAAAAGGATGGGGGACAGATCGTCATTACTTCAGAGATCGAGAATTATCCGGGATGCCTTCCCGAGGAATCAGGCAGTTCTCTGGTGCAGAGGATGACAAAGCAGGTGGAGAAATTCGGGATCGACCGGACTGCCGACTGCATTCAGGAAGTGGATTTTTCAGGAGATATCAAGGTATTAAAAGGAAAAGAAAAAGAATACCATGCAAAAACCGTGATCATTGCCACAGGAGCTTTTCCAAAGCCCATCGGCTGTCCCGGGGAAAAGGAATTGATCGGAAAAGGGGTATCTTACTGTGCTACTTGTGATGGAAACTTTTTCGAGGATTTTGAGATCTATGTGGTCGGCGGGGGAGATACAGCCGTTGAAGAGGCCCTTTACTTAACGAAATTTGGCCGGAAGGTGACCATAATCCACAGAAGAGATGAGCTTCGGGCCGCTAAATCCATTCAGGAAAAGGCTTTTGAAAATCCTAAAATCGGTTTTATGTGGGATTCCGTGGTAAAGGAAATAAACGGAGACGGAATGGTCCAGAGTATGTCCGTGGAAAACGTAAAGACAGGAGAAGTGACGGAGGTGGCTGCCGATGAGGAGGACGGTACCTTCGGAATCTTCGGATTTATCGGATACCTGCCTCAGTCCAAGTGCTTTGAGGGCATTCTGGATATGGAATACGGCTATATCAAAACAAATGAAAACATGGAAACCAATATACCAGGTGTTTTTGCTGCCGGAGATATCAGGGTGAAGAGCTTAAGACAGGTTGTCACCGCATGTGCGGATGGGGCTATCGCAGCCGTTATGGCTGAGAAATATATAGAAAATTAAAGGAGGAGATTAAGATGCTGGTTGTAGATAAGGATACCTTTGTACCAGAAGTGCTGGAAGCGGAAGGGGTGGTATTTGTAGACTTTTTCGGTGACGGGTGTGAGCCATGCAAGGCTCTGCTTCCTCATGTGGAGAAATTTGCCGAGGAGTACAGTGATAAGATCAAATTCACAAAGCTGAATACCACAAAGGCCAGAAGGCTCGCCATATCCCAGAAGATCCTGGGGCTTCCGGTCATGGCGATCTATAGAAACGGTGAAAAGGTGGAAGAACTGGTAAAAGACGATGCAACGCCTGACAGAATCGAAGAAATGATAAAAAAATATGCATTGTCCTCACCGGTTTAAGATTTTTGAAAATCATTTGGAACATAGCGTGGAACACATGATGTTTTCAGTCTGCAAAGCGGAGCAATCTGCCTTGGGGACACACGTTATAATATAAAAAAAGGAGGTAATAAAATGCTGAAAGACAAGAAAGTCATCATTATTGGTGACAGAGACGGCATTCCTGGTCCGGCAATTGAACAATGTATTAAAACAGCCGGAGCGGAAGTAGTATTTTCGTCAACAGAATGCTTTGTCTGAACGGCTGCGGGTGCTATGGACCTGGAGAATCAAAAGAGGGTAAAAACTTTGGCGGAGCAGTACGGCCCTGAAAACATTATCGTTGTTTTAGGAGCTGCAGAAGGTGAGGCCGCAGGCCTTGCTGCTGAAACTGTTACGGCAGGAGACCCTACTTATGCAGGACCATTGGCAGGAGTCCAGTTGGGACTAAAAGTATACCATGCTTGTGAGCCGGAAATCAAAAATGAAGTGGACAGCGATGTCTATGACGAGCAGATCAGTATGATGGAAATGGTATTGGATGTTGATGATATCCGAAAAGAAATGTCAACAATAAGGGACGAGCATTGTAAATATTAACATTCATCCCTTCACAGATCAATTCTTGTGAAATGGTGACCCAGTTTTTCCGTTTGAATAAAAATGGTATATTGGCACCGCATTTTGCAGGAATTGATTTATTATTAGGACCTAATATGAGGTGCAGGGGTGAAAACATTTTTCAACCTTGAATTTGAAAATCAAATGAACAGGGCTTCCTGTCAATTTGATTCAGTAGGAGGCAAAATATGTACAGCGTCTTAAAAGGGGCAAGCTACATCCTTGCCCATACGCCGGATATGGTAATTCATAATGGCACAACACAGACGACCCAGAGAACCATTGATCCGAATTCGGAATATTTAAAAAATCTGGATAAAAGTCTGCGTTCTTATGAAGAGTGTAAGGCATATCTGCCGAACCAGACTTACATAGGAAATGTTACGCCTGATGAACTGGCCGGTTATGCGCAGCCATGGTATCAGCAGAAATCCGATTACGATCAGAGAGAAGGCAGGTTTGGAGAAATTATGCCTGAGGATGAATTCATCGGTCTGATCGCAATCTGCGATGTGTTTGATCTTGTAAAACTGGAAGTTCAGTTTGCTGATTCCGTAAAGAAAAAATTAGAATCTCACAGCCTTATTGATCCATCGCTTTTAAAAGTCTTTGATAAAAGCTTTGAATTATCAGAAATCAACCATTTGATCGCAGACGAACACGGGGAGCCTTTGTATTACCAGGGAACTACTGTCGGCTGCATCAAAGCAGCACATGATATTGACCATTCCCTTTCGGCCCACGTCATTTTTGAAAATCTCGTTTCAAAAGCTTCCTGTGTTTTATCGTTACTGCATTTGATGGATAAGAATGATATCAAAAAGGAAGAAATTGAATATGTGATTGAGTGTTCGGAAGAAGCGTGCGGTGATATGAACCAGAGAGGCGGAGGAAACTTTGCAAAGGCAGCGGCTGAAATCGCAGGTCTTACCAATGCCACAGGCTCTGATGTAAGGGGCTTTTGTGCAGGTCCGGCCCACGCCCTGATCCATGCGGCGGCTTTGGTAAAAGCGGGAACCTTTAAACATGTGATCGTTGCTGCCGGAGGCTCTACCGCAAAGCTTGGAATGAATGGAAAAGATCACGTAAACAAGGGGATGCCCATTCTGGAAGACTGTGTGGCCGGCTTTGCCGTGCTCATCAGTGCCAACGACGGCATCAGCCCGGAGATCAATACGGATATTGTGGGCAGGCATACGGTGGGAACCGGATCCTCTCCTCAGAATGTCATTTCTTCTTTGACAGCGTCGGCTCTTGAAAGAGCAGGGCTGAAACTGACAGATATTGATAAGTATTCCGTGGAAATGCAGAATCCGGATATTACCAAGCCTGCAGGTGCCGGCAACGTGCCGGAGGCAAATTATAAAATGATAGGGGCTCTTGCCGCCATGCGCAAAGAGATTGAAAAATCCCAGCTGGCAGATTTCGTATCAAAGCACGGCATGGTGGGCTGGGCGCCTACTCAGGGACATATCCCCTCAGCGGTTCCTTACCTTGGTTTCGCCAGACAGGAGCTGATGGATAAGAAAATCACCAAAGCTATGTTTATTGGAAAGGGAAGCCTGTTCCTTGGAAGGATGACCAATCTCTTTGACGGAGTGTCCTTTATCCTGCAGCAGAACAGCGGTGCAGGCCAGGAGGAAACCGTGTCAGAGGAAAGGATCAAAAAGCTGATCGCAGCCGCCTTAAAGGATTTTGCAGAGCATCTTCAGGAAGACGAGGGGTGAGTGTATGTCAGAGGGTAAGATGAAACGTATAATCGCAGAGACCTTTTTGGATATGGCTCACATGCTTGAGACAGGCCAGGCCGGCAAAAAGATGCCTATTGCAGTTACCGCCATGGGCAGTGAGCACGGGGAAGAGGCCATTTATCAGGCAGCCCGTGCAGCGGCTAAAAAAGGGATATCTGTGAAAGTAATCGGAACCAAACCAATGGAAGCGGAAAACCTGGAGGTCATACCGGTTGCCTCGGAAGAAGAGGCCCATAAAAAAATGGATGACATGCTTAAGAACCAGGAAGCTTACGGGGCAGTAACCATGCACTATCCTTTCCCGATCGGAGTCTCTACGGTTGGCCGGGTGATCACGCCAGCGGCCGGCAAACAGATGTATATTGCATCCACAACTGGAACGTCATCCGTGAACCGGGTGGAGAGCATGGTAAAGAATGCCGTATACGGGATCATAGCCGCAAAGGCAAGCGGGGTGGAAAACCCCACTGTAGGTATTTTAAATGTGGATGGAGCCCGTCAGGCAGAGATTGCACTGCAAAAGCTTAAGAAAAATGGATATGATATCCGGTTTGCTCTTTCCCAGAGAGCTGATGGAGGCATTGTCATGAGAGGCAATGACTTACTGACAGGCTCAGCTGATGTAATGGTCATGGATTCTCTCACCGGAAATGTCCTTACAAAGGTGTTTTCCGCCTATACCACAGGAGGCAGCTATGAGTCGGTTGGTTTTGGATACGGTCCGGGAATCGGTGAAGGGTTTGATAAGCTGATCCTCATTGTATCAAGGGCATCGGGAACTCCTCTGGTCACAGGGGCCATTGAATTTGCAAAAGAACTCCTTGACGGCAATTATCAGAAGGTTATGGCAGAGGAGTTTGCAAAGGCAAAGAAGGCAGGCCTTGCTGAGATTCTGGAGGAAATAAAGCCAGGTAAGGATTCAGGGCCGGCAGAAGAAATAAAAGCGCCTCCAAAGGAAGTGGTAACAGAGGAGATCCTTGGAATTGAGATCATGGATCTGGAAGCAGCGGTTTCCTGTTTATGGGCTGCCGGTATTTATGCGGAGAGCGGAATGGGCTGTACAGGGCCTGTGGTTCTCATTGCAGAACACAATCTTAAAAAGGCCAGGGAGATCCTTTCCGGCAATCAGTTTATCGGCTGACCCAGCCGGAGGACAGCTTTGAAGGTTTGAAAAATAATTTGAGAGGTTCGGAAAAATGACAGATAAAAACAGTCTCATGAGGCAGCTGCCTAAAGTGGATGAAATGATGCGTTCCATGGCTTTAGAAGGAATCACTGATGCTCCGGCGGTTTTGATAAAACTTGCCTGTCAAAAGGAAATCCAGCTGGAACGGCAAAAAATATTATCCGGAGAATCCTGTCAGCTCTCAAAGGATGAGTTAATCAGACGGATCAAGGCTGAAATCGAAAGGCAGAACCAGCCCCATCTGAGAAGGGTGGTCAACGGGACCGGCATCGTGCTTCATACCAATCTGGGGAGAGCAAGGCTTTCTCAGACGGTTTCAGAAAGCATGAAGGAAATCAGCGGATCTTACTCCAACCTGGAGTATCATCTGGAAACGGGGGAAAGAGGCTCCAGGTACGACCATGTGGAGCAGCTTCTTACCTTTTTGACCGGAGCAGAGGCAGCCCTTGTTGTCAACAACAATGCGGCAGCCGTGTATCTGGTGCTGAATTCCATGGCAAAGGGAAAAGAGGTCATCGTTTCAAGGGGAGAGCTGGTGGAGATAGGCGGAGCATTCCGGGTTCCTGAAATTATGACAGCCAGCGGATGCAGGCTTACAGAGGTGGGAACCACCAACAAGACCCATGAAAGAGATTATGAAGATAACATCAGTGAGAATACCGGAGCATTATTAAAGGTCCACACCAGCAATTATAAGATCATCGGCTTTACAGAGGAGGTTTCTCTGGAACAGATGAAGGCGGTGGGGGAAAGGCACGGGCTTCCGGTGATATACGATCTGGGATCAGGGCTGCTGGCCGACTTAAAAGCGTATGGGATCGGTGATGAACCAACGGTCAAAGACTGTCTGGAACAAAGGGCCGATATCGTATGCTTCAGCGGAGATAAGCTACTTGGCGGACCTCAGGCCGGCATTATAGTAGGCAAAGCCTGTTATATCAACCAGATGAAGAAAAATCATCTGCTCCGGGCACTGAGGATTGATAAGCTGACCTTAAACGCCCTGGAATTAACTCTCAGGCAGTATTTGTCCCCGGAAACGGCAATGGAACAGATCCCTACCCTGAAAATGATCACAGAGCCTTTGGAACGTTTAAGGGAAAAAGCAGAGCATTTACACAGTCTTCTGGTGAAACAGCCGGGGGTACAGGTTGAGGTGTTGGAAACAGAAGGGCAGATCGGCGGAGGAACCATGCCGGGTGTTAATCTTGCATCTTATGCAGTGGGAATAAGCGTGGAACGGGTATCTGCAGATATGCTGGAAAGCATGCTTCGAAATAATTCCGTTCCCATTATAGCAAGGATCTGGAAAAACAAGGTGCTGCTTGATGTAAGGACCATGAGTGAAGAAGACCTTTTGGAGGCGGCGGATTTTTTTAACCGCTTGACCAAGACGGTAATTCAGTATTAATTTGAAAGGAGATATGGAATGAAGCTGGAATTGGGAAATTTTTATGTCAAAGATATTTGCTTCGGCGATCAGACTTCCTTAAAAGACGGACTTCTTACAGTGAATAAAGAAGAAGCTCTTGCAGTAATAAAAGAAGACGAACATATCACGGAAGCAGAACTCTATATTGTATCGCCTGGGGATCATGTCAGGCTTGTTCCTGTAAAAGAGGCCATTGAGCCCCGCTACCGCGTAGGGGGAGGCCCGGTATTTCCGGGAGTGACCGGCGAACTGTTGCAGGCAGGAAACGGAACCACCTATGCACTGAAGGATATGAGCGTTCTGGTGGTAGGAAAACACTACGGCGGTTTCCAGGATGGGCTGATCGATATGAGCGGAGAAGGAGCCAAATACACCTACTTCTCACAGTTAAAAAATCTGGTATTGGTTGCTGATTCAGATGAGGTTTTTGAGCAGAAGGAACAGCAGAAAAAGAACAGGGCTTTAAGATGGGCAGGTATGCGCCTTGCCGAATACATCGGAGCTGCAGCAAAGGATTTGACTCCGGATGAGGTAGAGACCTTTGAGCTGGAGCCGGTTACAAAAAGAAGCGAGGAAGTAAACAAGCTTCCAAGCGTGGTACTGGTGCTTCAGCCTCAGTCTCAGATGGAAGAAGGCGGCTATAATGACTTAAATTACGGCTGGGATACCAACCGGATGCTTCCCACCTTCATGCATCCCAATGAGGTGCTTGATGGTGCAATGATCAGCGGATCCTTTATGCCATGCTCTTCCAAGTGGGCTACCTATGATTTCCAGAACCTTCCCATGATCCGAAGGCTTTATAAGGAGCATGGAAAGACCATTAATTTCCTTGGAGTGATCATGTCCAACTTAAATGTGGCCCTGGATCAGAAGGAAAGAGCCGCCTTATTCGTGGCACAGATGGCAAAGAGCCTGGGAGCGGATTCCGCCATTGTTGCGGAAGAAGGATACGGCAATCCGGATGCAGATTTTACAGCTTGTATCGTTGCCCTGGAAAATGCAGGCGTGAAAACCGTAGGACTTACAAACGAGTGCACGGGAAGAGACGGTGCCAGTCAGCCGCTGGTTTCCTTAGATGAGAAAGAGGATGCCATTGTTTCCTGCGGAAACGTATCCACACTCATCAGGCTTCCAAAGATGGAAACGGTCCTTGGAGAGCTAGAGGCCCTTGCAAGGGACGGAATGTCCGGAGGCTGGTCCAATGATGAGATTTTAGGGGCTTCCGTAAAAGAAGACGGTTCTATTATTATGGAAAACAACGCCATGTTCTGCGGGGATCAGGTAGTAGGCTGGTCAACCAAGAGGATGGTAGAATTCTAAAAGGAGGGACGAAATGAAAGGTATTTTATACTTAAATCAGTTTTTTGGGCAGATCGGCGGAGAAGAACTGGCTGATTTCAAACCGGAAATCAGAGAAGGCCTTGTTGGTCCGGCCCTGGCATTGCAGCAGGAATTAGGCAATGATGTTGAAATCACACATACCATTATCTGCGGCGACAACTTTATGGGTTCCAACACAGAGGAAGCCGTAGAAATCATCCTTTCCATGCTGAAGGGAAAAGAGATGGATGTATTTTTTGCAGGACCGGCTTTCCGTGCAGGACGTTACGGATCAGCCTGCGGTCATATCTGCAACGCGGTTAAAAAGGAGTTCGGAGTGCCCGTTCTCACCTCTATGAACGATGAAAACCCTGGGGTTGAAATGTTCAGAAAAGACATGTATGTATTTAAGGGTGGAGCCAGCGCCGCAGCCATGAAAAAGGATGTAAAGGCTATGGCAAAGTTTGCCCTTAAGCTGTTAAAGGGAGAGAAATTACTTCCGGCAGCAGAGGAAGGTTATTTTGGAAGAGGAGTCAGGGATCAGATCTGGCTGGATCCTCCGGTAACGGCAGCTGACCGTGTTATTGATATGCTCCTTAAGAAAGTTCATGGAGAGCCGTATGAGACAGAGCTTGCCATTCCAAAGTCTGACAGGGTGGCAATTGCTCCGGCCATCACTCCGGAAGAACTGAGCAAGCTGGAGGTTGCCCTCATTACTTCTGGAGGAATCGTTCCGGTAGGAAATCCGGACCGCATTCAGTCAGCCTCAGCAACCAAGTGGGGGAAATATGACATTTCCCAAACCGATGACCTTGTGAAGGGTGAATATATGACCATTCACGCTGGGTTTGATCCGGCAGCAGCCAACAACGACTCTGACGTAATCGTTCCCTTAGATGCCATGAGGCGGTATCAGAAAGAAGGAAAGATCGGCGGAGTATACAAATACTTCTTCTCCACCGTTGGTACTGGAACGACCCAGGCCGAAGCTGCGAGAATGGGAAAAGAAATCGCAAGAGAACTGAAAAAGGATGGAATCAGAGCTGCAATTCTGACCTCCACATGAGGGACCTGTACACGTTGCGGTGCAACGATGACAAGAGAAATTGAAAGAGAAGGCATCACCATCGTTCAGATGGCGAACCTGATTCCTGTAGCTAAAACAGTTGGAGTGAACAGACTTGTTCCCACCATATCCATACCATATCCCCTTGGAGATCCTGCCACACCGAAGGAAGAGCAGTTCAAGCTTCGTTATCACAGAGTGGGAGTTGCTCTGGATGCGTTGACAACGGATATAAAAGAACCTTATCTCTTTAAAGTTAAAATTTAAATTTCATTATAACAGAGTCTGAAGGCCGGCGTAAATCATTACCTTCCCCTAAACGCCGCAGGCCGTCAGCGTAAAATACATGATTAAACGTTATTCTGAAAGAAGAATTTTTACATGACAGGATAAATTTTTATCCTGTCATGCAAAAATCGGATTGCAAAAAAACAGCAAACGATTATATTTTAAAGAGGAGGGTATTACATGAAGAAGAATCAGGTTTTTTACATATCGTTTCTTATTACCATGGCAATTGTTGCATTTGGTCTGATAGCTCCACAGCCATTTGCAAAGGCCACAACAGCGGCAAATGATTTTCTTGTCAATAATTTTGGCTGGTTTTACTTGATTTCCATGTTTGTATTTGTTGCATTTTCTTTGATTATTGCATTCAGCAAATACGGAAATATTAAACTGGGGCCGGATGATTCCGTTCCGGAATTCAGCAACCGGTCATGGTTTGCCATGCTTTTTGGGGCAGGAATGGGAATTGGGTTGGTTTTCTGGGGCGTTGCGGAACCACTGAATCACTATATGACATTTGGGGCAACAGAAGAAGCAGCAAACTTTGCAATGAAAAAATCCTTTATGCACTGGGGATTTCATCCCTGGGCAGCCTATGCGATCATCGGTATGGCACTGGGGTATTTCCAGTTCAGGAAAAATGCTCCCGGCCTGATCAGCAGCATCTTTCTTCCCATACTGGGTGAAAAGGGAGTCAGAGGACCGATTGGAAAGCTGATCGATATTTGTGCGGTTTTTGCTACGGTAGCCGGAATCGCAACTTCCCTTGGACAGGGAACCATGCAGATCAATTCCGGACTGAATTTCCTGTTCCATGTTCCAACAACACGTTTGGTTCAGATCGTTATTATCATTATTCTGATGGTCATCTATACCTGGACAGCTGTAAGCGGAATTGACAAAGGCATTAAGCTCCTGTCTGACATTAACCTTGTACTGGCAATTGCTATTCTGGCCGGTGCCTTTCTTGTAGGTCCCAAGCTTCTGACTTTAAATGTTTTCACAAACTCCATCGGCAGTTATGTGAATGACTTTGTAAAGGACAGCTTTGCCATAAATCCTTTCGGAGATAAATCATGGCTTGGTTCATGGACTATTTTCTACTGGGCATGGTGGATCGCATGGGGCCCCTTTGTAGGTACATTTATCGCCAGAATTTCAAAGGGAAGGACCATCCGGGAATTTGTTTTCGGAGTAATACTGGCTCCATCCTTAGTATCCTTTATCTGGTTCTCCGTTTTCGGAAGCCTTGGCTTAAATCTGGATAAAGGCATTATTTCAAAGGCAATCGAAACAACGGAAACCGCATTGTTTGTGGTCTTCCGCCAGTATCCTCTTGGAAGCATTTTCTCCATCATAGCAATTTGCCTTTTGGGAACATTTTTTATCACATCGGCAAACTCAGGGATCTTTGTTTTATCCATGTTTTCCTCTGAAGGTGACATGGAGCCTGCCAACGGTAAAAAGATATTCTGGGGAGTGATCCAGGCTCTGCTGGCTCTGGTACTGTTAATGACTGGAGGCCTTGGAGCGCTTCAGACATGCTCCATCGTGGCAGCTTTCCCTCTGGCTATTATCATGCTTTTATGCTGTGTGTGCCTGATCAAGGAACTGATGAAGGAAAAGCCCAAAGCTCCTAAAAAAGAATAAAAATTTTTTCTTGTTTGTATGCTAATGAATCAGAGGATATGATTTCATATCCTTTGATTCACAAACTCAAGGCTGAAAGCTGATTTTCTTTCATCCTTACAGCTTAAGGCGCCTGCATTTTTGTTTTTTATAAAACGGCAGGCGCTGTCTGGCTATGTTCATAAGAAAGTAGAGATCATATGGAATTTAAACAGTTAGAAGCATTTGTACAGATTTCCAAGCTTCAAAGTTTTTCAAAAGCCTCCGAATCCTTATTCTTAACTCAGCCGGCACTGAGCAGTCAGATCAATGCGCTGGAAAAAGACATTGGAACCCAGTTGTTTGTCCGTTCCACAAAGAGGGTATTTCCCACTAAGGCAGGGATTGATTTTTATGAGTATGCGCAGAAGATGCTGGCTTTAAGGGATCAATCTCTGTATGAAATGGGCAAGTATTCCAAGGAATGTACAGGAGAAGTCAACATTCTGGCTTCCAGTGTTCCTGCTCAGTATATTTTACCTCAGCTGATCGCTGATTTTAATAAGGAATACCCCAATATTGTCTTTCGTCTGTATCAGAAGGACAGCGGCGGAGTATTTGAAGAGCTGATTAAATATCAGTATGATATCGGATTTGTAGGTACGGAAAGCGAGAATTGCCGTTATACTCTGACCATTTTGTGTAAGGATCAGCTGGTTTTGATACTTCCTAAGGATATGAAGTATGAGGGAAGCCGGGAGGCGTCTGAAGTCATAAAGTTCATCGCGGATAAAAATTTTATTATGAGAGAACAGGGCTCAGGTACCAGAGCAGAAATGGAATCCTTCTTAACCAGGCATGGCATTTCGGAAAAAGAATTAAAAGCGGTTGCATACTTTGGCAATACTCAGGGAATTGTGGAAGCTGTTTCTCAGGGAATGGGCATTTCCTTTGTTTCAAAGGCAGCAGCACAGATTTATACCCGGCTGGATCTGATCAATGTGGTGGAAATTGAATCGGAACTGTTAAGCAGAAATATCTTTTATGTTCAGAAAAAAGACATGATATTAACACCTGCCCAGGAATTATTTATTAACTATGCAAAGAATTGTTATCAGAATATTTAATTGTTCATATGATTTGTCTTCCATCTATAGTATAATATTCTGTTAGATAGAGTTTATATTGAAAGGTGGATATTATGGTCATTGATTCTTACGATAAATTAAGCCATATGATTACATATTCAAAGGCAAATCTAAGTGAAATTGTAGTTTCCTATGTAAAAAATAAGATCCTGACAGGAGAACTGAAAAGTGGAGACCGGTTAGTGGAAACAGATATGTCGGAAGAGCTGCAGATCAGCAGAGCTCCTATAAGAGAGGCTCTAAGAGAACTAAATATGCGGGGGATCCTGACTTTTTCTCCCAAAAAGGGCAGTCAGATCCTTGAAATGGGTTATGAGGATATAATGGAGGTTTTCTCCATCCGGATTCCCCTTGAAATGCAAACCCTTACCATTATTTTTGAAAAATCTCTGCTGGAGGAGCGGGATCTGGATTATCTGGAGGCTTTAAATGAAAACATGATAAAGCCGGAACGTGACAGCGACATTGAAGATAAGGAAAAGACCTTTGTATTAAATACCAGCGATCTGGCTTTTCATAAATTTTTCTGGGAAAAATCAGAAAGCTTCCGAAGGGCTGAAATCCTGGAAAATCAGTATTTTCAACTGCTGATAGCCATGAATCAGGACCTTTCCACCTTGGGTTCCATGAAAGAGAAATTTGCCGAGCATAAAGCGATTATTGAGGCATGCCGAACCGGATCTCTTGAAAAGACCTTATCTGCATTTCAGGCTCATATGGATTCTTATTTAAAGGCGGTTTCAAAGCTTTAAAAGCGAAAGAAAACGGCCTGTACTCTTAATGATCAGTTGATCGGAAGGAGGAATGAATTTGACTGAGAAAATAAAAGTGTGGACAAAGCAGCATGAAAATATACGAAATGATCTGGATCAAAATGGAAGATACCTTGTAAAAAAAGAGTACATCGTCAATAAGATGGAAGAGCATGCTGGGATATATCTGGATACTTACAACTGGCTGTATCATTCTGCCTCTAAATTCATGGAAATACCAAACGATGCGAAATATCCCATATGGGTATCTGTTACAGAAGAATCAAAAATACAAAACAGCGAAGGAAATGTACTTCTGGAAATACTGGTGGATCCTGAGAAACTGTTTATCATGGACCTGGACAAGTGGGGGTATATCGTAAATTATATGTACATTCCAAAAGACCCGGAGGATGCCAGGGAGCATGACGCGCTGTTAAAAAGATACGGCATTGATGACAGCACAGCATACATGTCTCCATTTTATCCCAGCGTGAAAAATAAGATCAGAAAAAGCTGGGACAGGCTTTTTGATGCAGAGATCGAACTGAGCCCTGCCAGGGTAGGAATTATCTGGGAGGTGAAAAAGGAATGGATTGTAAAGATGGATTCATAGAGCTTTATACTGTTCAGCTGAATGAGATTGCAGATTCTATAAAAGGCGGCCATTGCCATTATGTAAAGATGAAATACATTGAGGATAAATATAGAGAAGTAAAGGGCGTTTTTATAAATGCCTACCGGTGGTATGTCCGTCAGGCGGCCGTGATCGTTGAAAAACCGGAACAGGCGGAATCTGCCGTGTGGACGTTTGTTAATGAAAAATATGCGGACCGGCATCCGGGATATACGGTGATGAAGCTTAAGGTGCCGGTGGAGGAGGCCGTATTTTTCCGGATGTCCGACTGGAATAAGGTGTTGAATTTAAGGTACATTGGCAGGACAAAGGAAGAGGAAAATCAGTATACTGAGAAGCTTGAGAAATACGGGATAAAGTATGAAGGGGATGTTTATGAAACTCCCTTTTATCCTCAGTTAAAGGGTGAACTGGCTGCAAGCTGGAACAATTTGTTTCGGTTTGACCGTGTGGTCAAAAGTGAAGGGCTCCCGGAATTTGAAGATATGCAGGCCGGGCTTTGGTGTATAAAAAAAGAGTGGGTGGCCGGCGAAAGCAAATGATGAGAATAATAGACAGTTGTGGGAAAACAGCCCCGCGGTTTGGAGACTTGACATATGCTTCAAATCGTGGGGCCTTCTTTTTGTAAAGTTCAGATATAGTTTGTAAAGCCTTTGCAAAGTCTATTGATTTGTGATTAAGGTAGCCTTATTCTAAAAAGCGAGAAGTGCTTCTACCATTTAAAAACAACAAATCACGCAGGAGCTTTACGCGGAAACAAGGAGGATTGACGTATGAAAGTCAGGAAGAAGTATGCGGCTGCTGTTATTTCGGCTGCTCTTTCCATAACTCTGGCAGGAGGATATGTATTTGCGGCTACGGAACATTTTGCGGATTCCACAACCGATGGAGCATGGGACAGCTGGGTGCAGCAGTGGGCGGACCAGGTAAGTAAGGACTATGAAAAAATCGCACTGACACCGGGTTCTGATGAGACAAAGATGAACTTTGCATGGTATTCCCAAAATGACGGAACCCCTACCCCAAGGATCGAACTGTCTGAACACAGCGATATGAGCCAGCCGGTCACCTTTGAAGGAAGTTCGTCGACCGCGGTTGACGGATATATGAGCAATAAGGTCACTGCCACGTCTCTGGCAGAAAACACCACCTATTATTACCGTTATTATAAAAATGGAGAACCAAGCCAGATCGCTTCCTTCCAGACCCATGGCTTTAACAGTTATTCCATGCTCTACGTTGGAGATCCCCAGATCGGAGCTTCCAAAGGCCAGACCACTTCCAGAGGAGATACCCTTGAGAATAAATCGGACATCAATACGGCGGCCCGCAATGATGCCTTCAGCTGGAACAAAACTTTAAACACGGCAATGGCAGCCAACCCGGATGTCAGCTTTGTCCTGTCGGCAGGGGACCAGATCAATAAGAACGTGGAAGGCAGAGATCCGGGCAATGAGGTAGAGTATGCAGGATTTTTAAATGCAGACTGGATCAAGTCCCTTCCTGTTGCGACCACCATCGGAAACCATGATGCCACCAATGAAAGCTACAGCTTTCACTTTAACAATCCCAATGATACACAGCTGGGAAAGACCGTTGCCGGAGGCGACTATTTTTACAAATATGGTCCGGCCCTCTATGTGATTCTGAATACGAATAACTATAACTGCGCCGAGCATGAACAGGTGATGAAGCAGGCAGTTGCTGCTTATCCCAAGACCCCTTGGAGGATCGTAATGTTCCATCAGGATATTTACGGAAGCGGCCTTGACCACTCCGATTCAGACGGTATTGTGCTTCGGACACAGCTGACTCCTCTGATGGACCGGTATGACGTGGATGTAGTGCTTCAGGGACATGACCATACCTATTCCAGAAGTTATCTGCTGAAATCCGATTCCAGGACCCATTCCAACTATGACTTTTATGACTGGGACAATGTAAAGGATGAGGCAGGAAACGTATTTCCCTACTCCGATGCCGCTTACCAGGCTGAGAATAATTGTTACACCATTGCAAATACCATGCCGGACAGTGTAACCAATGCGGATGGGACCTTGTACATGGAAGCCAATTCCTCTACCGGCAGCAAGTATTATGAACTGATCCCTAATCAGCAGGATTACATTGCGGCCAGAAGCCAGAACTGGAATCCCACCTATTCGGTGATCAAGGTCAACCACAACTCCTTTTCCATTGATACCTATGAAATCGTAAACGGCCAGCCACAAAATATCGATAAAACATTTGAACTGAAAAAGACCAGCGCGGCCAGAAGATAACAAAAGATAACCTTTATGAAATCATACAGAATACAGGGGGAGGCGGTGCAAAGACAGCGTCTCTCCCTATGGAGGTTAAAACAGGAGCATGGAGCAAAACAGAACATTACAGAAACCGGCGCAGTGGCTTTTGGCAGCCGCACTGATGGCTGCATTTGCCATTTTTTTGATCCGGTTTAATCAGGTGGACATTGCCGGCCTGATCGCAACAGAAGGAAGAACCTTTGAGCGGGCAAAGGTCCTGGAGGTTCTCAAGGACAATGTACAGGAAGATGGAAGCAGGGTCGGGCAGCAGGAAGTCCTGATTGAAATGAAATCCGGGCCCATGAAAGGGGAACGGGTGGAGGCCACCAGCAACAATGGGTATCTGTTCGGGGCAGCTTGTAAGCCGGGAATGAACGTTGTGGTGATACAGAGCATTTCCGGGGAGATCTCCATTCACACGGTTTACAGCATGGACAGAGAATGGGCCGTGGTGGGGTTTGTACTGATATTTTTTGCTGTGGTCTGTCTCATTGGAGGAAAAAAAGGGGTGCAGGCCTGTGTCGGGCTTCTGTTTACTTTTATCTGCATTATCTGGCTTTACATTCCCATGATATACAAAGGATATTCTCCTTTTCTGGCGGCAGTTCTGGTGGCCGCAGTCACCACCTTTGCAACCATGTATCTTCTGGGCGGCTGGTCAGGGAAGACGGCATGTGCTGTCCTTGGAACGGTCAGCGGCGTGGTGATAGCAGGAATATCGGCCTATTTATTTGGAGAGGCAGCTCATATATCGGGATACAATGTGTCAAATATTGAATCCCTGATGGTGCTGGAAAATATACGGGGCATCCGGGTGGGAGAGCTGTTGTTTTCCGGCCTGCTGATCTCGGCTCTGGGTGCAGTGATGGATGTGGGGATGTCCATTTCCTCCACTGTTTTTGAGATCCATATCCAGAATCCTAAACTGGATCGGAAGGAGCTGTTCCGATCGGGAATGAATGTGGGACGGGATGCCATGGGAACCATGGTCAATACCCTGATCCTGGCATTTGTAGGGAGCGGAGCCAGCACCTTGCTGTTAAACTATGCCTATGAGCTGCCTTACCTTCAGGTCATTAATTCCAATCATATTGTAATCGAGATCATGCAGGGGATATCAGGCAGTCTGGGCGTGGTGATGACGGTTCCCATTGTGTCCTTTATTGCTTCCTTTATTGCTGCCGCTGGAAAGCGGGAGAAGATGGAAGCAGCAAAATGAGCCTTAAGCTGTCATAGAAAAATGGACAGCATCTCCTATCCTGTGGTATACTTGCTGAAGAACCGAAGATCAAAATGTTTGAATGCAAGGAGGGCCGGGCATGGCAAAAAAGAATGTTCGGAATACCAGGGGGAAGATCGTAAATGCGGCCTGGAAATTATTTTATGAACAGGGATATGAGGATACTACTGTAGAAGAAATCATTGAACTGTCCCAGACTTCCAAAGGATCTTTTTATCATTACTTTGACGGAAAGGATGCGCTGCTAAGCACTCTGAGCGTCCTGTTTGACGATAAATATGAAGAACTGACCAATATCATTGAACCGGAATTGCCGGCAATGGAAAAGCTGCTGCTGCTCAACAGCGAGCTGTTTGGTATGATTGAAAACAGTATCTCCATTGATCTGCTGGCAAGGCTTCTATCTACCCAGCTTGTTACCAACGGAGAGAAACACCTCCTGGACCATAACAGGACTTATTATAAGCTCCTTCGAAAGATCATTGCACAGGGACAGGAAAAGGGGGAGATAGGTACCCGTTTCAGTGTCAGTGAAATGGTCAAGCTTTATGCCCTGTGTGAGAGGTCCCTCATGTATGACTGGTGTTTATGCGGCGGAGAATATTCTCTTCGCCAGTACAGTGCCTCTGTTTTGCCTTCATTTTTAAGCGGCTTTCTACCGGAATCATGACTGATAACAAGGCCTGTCTTTGATTTATTATAAGATACCGTATTGTATTAAACCCTTTTAAAATAAGAGATTATTGAATATTTTATATAAAACGTCTAGTATATAGTCTATACTTCGTTCTGCGTTGCGTTCTATTTCCACCCATGCTATAATACCCTCATTATGGCTTTTTTGGTTTACGTAAAAAGCTGTCTGAACATTTCCACAACAGGAGGGAAGTTATGAGCATAGGGCAGGCGGGGATTTTATTATCCATCATCATTTATCTGGTCAGTATGGTCTACATAGGATTTTATTACAGCAAAAAGGGGGGCGGTGATTCTGCCGACGAGTTCTACCTGGGAGGAAGGAAGCTGGGGCCGCTGGTTACTGCCATGAGTGCGGAAGCTTCCGATATGAGCAGCTGGCTGCTTATGGGACTTCCGGGAGTTGCTTATTTAACCGGGATCGCAGATGCAGGATGGACCGCCATTGGTCTGGCTGTGGGTACCTATTTAAACTGGCTGCTTGTCGCAAAACGCCTTCGCCGGTATTCGATGGTGTGTAATTCCATTACCATTCCGGATTTTTTTTCAAGGCGTTACCGGGATGAAAAAAACATTTTGATGTGCATTTCTGCTGTTATTATTCTGATCTTTTTCATTCCTTATACCGCATCCGGATTCAAGGCAATAGGTACGCTGTTTAACAGCCTGTTTCAGATTGATTATCATGGAGCCATGATTGCAGGTGCAGCCGTGATTGTGGGCTATACTGTAATGGGCGGATTTATGGCCGTGTCGACCACAGACTTAATCCAAAGCATTGTCATGAGCATTGCACTGGTTATCATTGTCTTTTTCGGAATACTGGTATCTGGCGGCTGGAACAATGTTATGGAGAATGCCCGGTCACTTGAGGGCTACTTAAGCATGGTTCAGGTTCACGACTTGTCAGATGGCAGCGCCTCTCCCTACGGATTTCTTTCCATCATCTCCACTCTGGCCTGGGGACTTGGTTATTTTGGGATGCCCCATATCCTGCTGCGGTTTATGGCTATCAATGATGAAGATAAGCTTAAGACTTCCCGCCGGATTGCTACTGTATGGGTGGTTATCTCCATGTTTGTTGCGGTTCTCATTGGAATCATCGGATACAGTGTTTCAGTTGCCGGCCATATTCCCATGCTGTCCACCGGGTCTGAGGCAGAAACCGTTATTATCAGGCTGGCAGATCTTTTAGGGAAAAGCGGATTTTTATTAGCCATTGTTGCCGGTGTGGTTCTGGCGGGAATCCTGGCATGTACCATGTCAACCGCAGATTCCCAGCTTCTGACTGCTGCTTCCGGTGTATCCCAGAATCTTATGCAGGACTTTTTAAAGATTAAGGTAAGCACAAAAGCTTCTATGATAGTTGCAAGGCTTACGGTTATTGGAGTCGCACTGGTGGGTATGATCCTGGCCTGGGATCCTGACAGCTCGGTGTTCACCATAGTATCCTTTGCATGGGCGGGGTTTGGTGCCTCCTTTGGGCCGGTGATGCTTTTTGCCCTGTTCTGGAAGCGGAGCAATTTATGGGGGGCCATTGCCGGTATGGTGTCAGGAGGCGTTATGGTATTTATCTGGAAATATGCAGTACGTCCATTGGGCGGCATATGGAATATCTATGAGCTGCTTCCAGCCTTTACCACAGCATGTGCGGCTATAATCATCGTATCACTGGTAACATCTCCGCCTTCCAAAGAGATTTATCAGGAGTTTGAGTCAGTGGGCAGAAAAATGAAATAAGACTTTATATTGGCAATACCAGGAAAGCACGTTTTTCCTGGTATTGTTGTTTTCGGAATCTGATTTGATGAAATCAATTGACAATAAAAAAGATTAGAAATATAATAGTTAGAAATCTAACTATTCAAAGGATGACGAATCATGACATTTCACTATCTGCTGATGGCAAATCAGGCGATTTATCAGAGGAGGCTCATGGAAGTCCTGAAGGATACGGAACTGACCACGGGCCAGCCCAAGGTCCTGGATTATTTAAGAGACCACGATGGAGCAACCCAGAAGGAGATCGCAGCAGCCTGTTACATCGAAGCCGCGACCATTACAAGCGTTTTGAACGGGATGGAAGCAAAGGGCCTTATTGAAAGAAAACGGCTGAACGGAAACATGCGTTCCTTTCATGTGTTTATGACAGGTAAGGGGCAAAAACTGGAGCAAAGGGTACATGAAATCTTCCTTAAGCTGGAAGAAGAGACTTTTGAAGGCATTTCACAAGAAAAAAGAAAAGAATTTCTGGAACTGTTTTCTAAAATACACAGAAACATGGTACCATCAGAATGAATTGTTAAAGGAGACAAAAGATATGCCGCAGGGAGTCATAATTAATTGCATTGTTGTTTTTCTTGGAGGGATCCTGGGGGCCTTTTTAAAGAATCATTTTCCGCAAAAGCTGGCCGAAGCTCTTCCCAATATATTCGGGCTGTCGGCGATCACCATGGGGATTTACCTGATCATCCGGCTGGAAAGTCTGACAGCGGTGGTCCTTGCCGTGATTATTGGAACGGTAATCGGTGAACTTCTGAGTCTGGAAGACCGTCTGCTGACCGGACTTCGGAGGCTGGAGGCCAGACTTCCGGTCCAATTAAACGAGGATCAGCTTGACGTTCTCATCAGCCTGATTATTCTGTTTTGTTTCAGCGGGACGGGAATATTTGGAGCCATGAATTCCGGTATGACAGGGGATCACTCCATTCTTTATGCAAAGTCTGTCATGGATTTCTTTACGGCAATGATCTTCGGCACAACAGCCGGGTATCTGGTGGGATTTATTGCGGTTCCCCAGCTTATAATAGGGACCTTGCTGTTTTACGGGGCCTCCTTTATCCTGCCCCTGGTGACAGATATTATGCTGGCGAATTTCAAGGCCTGCGGCGGGATCATCACCCTTGCCGTGGGGCTGAAGATATCCAATATTAAGAAGACCAGGGTGCTTAACATTCTTCCGGCGCTGGTTCTGGTGTTTCCGTTTTCTCTGTTGTTGTAAGACTCTGGGCATGAAAGAGCAGCGGAAAGGATTGTTTCTTTTCTTTACAGCATTTCCGTGGTAAATGATAGGGAGGCAGGAAGACAACCGTAATAAACAGTTTAAAGGCAGGTACAAATATGAAATGGAAAGATAGCTTTCACCCTTATGCGGCCACAACCATAGTTTTCTGGTCACTGGCCTATGTGTTTACAAAGCTGGCGCTTGGATATTTTTCCCCGTTTTCCCTGGGATTTCTCCGGTATGGGGTGGCCTCCCTGGCACTGCTGGCAGTGGCTGTCTTTACAAAGATGAAGCTGCCGGGGAAGAGGGATGTTTTGTGGTTCATGGCTTCCGGGGCAACCGGTTTTTTCCTTTACATGATTGCTTTTAACAAAGGGCAGGGAATGGTAACGGCTTCCACCGGCAGCGTTGTGCTTGCCACGGTTCCGCTCATAACCGCGCTTCTTGCCCGTTCCATTTACGGGGAAAGGCTGCGGGGCTTCCAGTGGGCGGCCATTGGGATCCAGTTTGCCGGGGTATTGGTCCTGACGTTGATGAATGGGATATTTTCTATTAACCCAGGCCTGTTCTGGCTGTTTCTGGCGGCTTTGCTGGTCAGCATTTACAACCTTTTGCAGAGAAAACTGACGAAAACTTATCAGGCCCTCCAGTCCAGCGCCTTCAGTATTTTCTTTGGCACCCTGTTTCTCGCCGTATTTCTTCCGTCATCTGTCAATGAGGTGCTGTATGCTCCCGGAATTCAGATATTTTATGTTGTGACCCTGGGCATAGGCTCCAGCGCTATCGCCTATGTATCCTGGTCAAAAGCATTTGCAAAGGCAAAGCAAACGTCACAGGTCAGCAATTATATGTTTGTAACTCCCTTTTTAACAAGCATTTTTGGTTTTCTTATGGCAAATGAGGTCCCGGACAAGGCTACTCTGACCGGCGGGACCATTATTTTATCAGGGATCCTTATATTTAACTTTGGAGGAAAAATTTATGAGTCTTTCTTTGCCCCAAAAAGGGGTGGACATTCCGTCATTGATAAAAAGCCTTCATCAGAATAACATGACAGGTTTCCATGTCAGGGATAAAAAGGAGCTTCTGAGTCTTTTGAGGACGTTTATAGCAGATGGAACCACCGTAGGCTGCGGGGATTCGGTTACCCTTGAGCAGACGGGAGTATTTGATGATCTGAGAAAACGTAAGATCAACTTTCTGGACAAATTTGATCCGGCCCTTACCCGGGAAGAAAAACGTGAGATATACTTAAAAAATTTTTCTGCAGATACATTTGTTACCGGGGCCAATGCCGTCACCATGGACGGAAAGATTTTTAACATTGACGGCAATGGGAGCCGGGTCGCCCCCATGCTGTATGGACCAAAGCAGGTACTTGTTGTTGTGGGAACGAATAAGATAACAGAAGATGCTCAGGCGGCAGTGAAGAGAGCCAGGCAGATTGCTGCTCCCCTGGATGCAAAGCGGCTTAATAAGGCAACTCCCTGTACGGCTCTTGACCGCTGCATTGACTGCAGACACAAGGAGAGGATCTGCAATGATTTTGTTTTAATTGCAGGACAATTTGTGAAGGATCGGATCAAGGTAATTATCGTAAATGAGGAATTGGGATATTAAAAATCACAACGGTTTTTGAAAGGCCGTTGTGATTTTTTATGTTTTAATAAAGGAAACTGTTAAAGTGCCTTTATTTCAGTCCTGCCCGGTATAATTCCCAGGCTATACGTGCAGTTTCCTCCAGTTCTTCCAGACAGTAGAAAGCCTCCATTATTGTCTTGCCCGGCACCACTGGGCCATGATTTTTTAGCAGGAAGCCGTCACTTTTATTTACCCGTTCCCGAAATACAGAAAAAAGTGCCTCAGAGCCTGGTTTTTCATAAGGAATCAGGCCTACAGAACCAAGTTTCATCTTCAGGTACGGAGTATGGTCCGGGATGCAGTCATGCTCTGAAGAGGAAGGGACAAAGCTCCAAAGTACAGAGTAAGTACTATGGGTATGGATAACTGCTCCTATTTCCGTTGACTTTTCATAAAGTGCCAAATGAAGCGGCCATTCCTTACTGGGTTTTTTGGAGGATCCGAACGTTCCGTCCGGGCCAATTGCTGTAAAGTCCTCTTCCCTCATGGTTCCAAAACAAGAGCCGCCGGCACTGATATAAATCTGATCATTATGGCGAAAGCTCATATTTGCGGAAGAACCGGTGGCTTTTCCCCGGTCAAACAAGCTGTGAGCCGTCCATACTGCTGCTTTTAATTTTTCTTCTAAAACAGAGTCCATCTTTTCCTCCAAGTCTGAAGCGAATCCACGTTTCGCTTTCTGATTTTATTTTAATGTCATAGTCAAAGCCCGTCCAAAAAAATCTTCCTGCCCAAAGTTTCCGCTTTTAAGAATCAGACGAACATTGGGCTTTTCTGCAGGAACCATAACCGGTACTCCGGGAGCGACACTTTCTCCGATCCAGTAGGAAGAAAATCCAAGTTCCTTTGTAACAGCACCCGAGGTCTCTCCTCCGGCGGATATGATTCTGGTATACCCGGAATTTAATGCATGAACAGCCAATGCAGCGGTTGTACCTTCCAGCATATCCGCTACTTTTTCTTTTCCAAGCTTCTGGAATTCTTTTACCTTTTCCGGCGTATCAGAACTGTACACCAGAACAGCATCTGATTCGCTGCTGTGTGCCTCAATAAATTTCCAGGCCTCCTCTGCTGTCTGCCGGCCCTCCATCATTGCTTTTGGATCAAGCTTATAACAGGGTTTTCCCTGGCCCTGATACCATGCAATTTGTTCCAGAGTTGCTTTGGAACAGCTTCCTGCTAACAGAAGTGCCTTACCCCTAGTACCGCTTTCCGGGATTTTTCCTTTTGCGGAAAGCTTCCTTGTCCAGATTCTTGCCAGGGGCTCCAAAAGTCCGCTTCCCCCTGTTAAGAGAGAAAGCTGTCCAAATACAGATGCGATTTTTTCCCCATCCTCTGTATTTTTATAGTCAGGAATGAGATAAAACGGTTTCTTAAGCAGAGTGTCCAGTGAAAGGCCGTTCCATTCTTCCAATGTCATATTACGGCATGAATACCGGCTCTGGGGCTCCATCAGTTTTTGGATCCTGCTGTCCCACATGGGAGTAAGAGGGTGGTTTTTCATGTGGCTTTCATGAAGAAAAACCCCATTTACCATAAGGTTCCCATGTTCCACCGTTCTCCCGTTAACCGGAAGAGCGGGACACAGCAGTGTATAAGGAGCTTTCAAAAGGTCTATTAATGCATCTGCTACCGGCCCGATATTGCCTTTTGGTGTGGAATCAAAGGTGGAACAGTATTTAAAATAAATTTGTTCCACGCCCTGAGATAGCAGAAAACGGGCGGCCTTAAGGCTGTCTGCCACTGCCTGGTCTGTTTCCTGAGTCCTGGATTTTAATGCGATGACGATTGCCTGAGCTTTTGCCAAATGAATGACAGACGATTCGCCGGCATTTATTTTCGTCACATGGTTATCCGGAATCCCATTATAAAGCTGAACGCTCATTCCTCCCTTTACCAGAAACGAAGCCGCATCACTGGCGCCGGTAAAATCATCGGCAATGCATCCAAATACAGCCATAGTCATCCTCCCTTTCTTTGAATTTCCTCCGTTTAAATATATTATACAGCAATTTTCATGCCAATTTATCATAATAATTATGTTTAATATTCAAAGGTTTCCATCTTCTTGACAAATCCCACAGACATATCATATTGCTTGCCTTTTACACGGAAAGAAATGTGAATTAAGGGCTCTATGAAGTATTGACCACCAATGTTGCAATGTTGTACAATTGTAGCAATGCAACACATCCTGCATCACTAATTGCTTTTCTTACCCATACCAGGAGGTATCTTATGATTCGTCTTTTATTTATCGTTCCATATCCTGAATTAAAAGAAAAAGTTGAACATGTCCTTTCTCATCATACGGAAAAAAATCGTCTCAATGCGAATATCCAGGTCATGACGGTTGAAGAAACACCGGATGTCCCCACAGATGAGTATGATGCTATAATTGCCAGAGGATATACTGCCCGGAAAACGTCATCCATGTATACACAGATTCCAACCATAGGGCTGTCAATCTCAGGATATGATATGGTAAGGGCAATTTCTGAATGCTGCGAGGCCTATCATCCCAAAAAGATTGCTGTCTGCGGATTTAGCGGACAGATGTATGAAGCAAAGAATATCTGTCAGTTTTTCCATATCAGCGCAGAGATCTATGCTCCTGTCCATCACGAAGATTTGCCGAAAACGTTGGAAAAGGCACTTGCTGCTGGATGTGATGCCTTGATTGGCGGATATTCCGCTAATATTCTGGCCCGTCAGTACGGACTGCCTTCCGTCATAATCAGGACAGGGGAAGATACGCTTCTTCAGGCAATCGATGAAGCAATCAATACGGTAGACCGGATCCGCCATGAACGGATTACTTCCCAGATGTATAAAACAATTATCTATTCCTCCAAGGATGGTTTACTTTATGTAGATACAGCAGGGCGGATTCAGGTCCGCAACCATGCCATCCGCCGGATGAACGGAGACGTCAGCCTGATGAACCGTCCTTTAAAGCAGGCGCTTCCATATCTTTATAAAATTTTCCGTTCTGTGATTGCCAGCGGCCAGCAGGAGACAGGAAGAATCCTTACGATTCCCGGAACCAAAACTACGGTTTCTGTAAGCTGCACTCCGGTAATTGCCAATAAAGAGATTTCAGGAGTCATTATTAATCTTACTGACATTACCATGATCCAGGATCTAGAAAGCCAGATCCGTCGGAAGCTGAGCGAACGTGGGCTCCAGGCCAAATATACCTTTCAGGATATCATCCATCAAAGCAGTATCATTGACAATACCATTGAGACAGCCAGACGTTATGCTGCGTCCGATTCCAATGTAATTATTGTAGGCGAGACCGGTACGGGCAAAGAGCTGTTTGCCCAGAGTATACACAACAGCAGCAATCGGAAAAACGGTCCGTTTGTAGCCATTAATTGTGCGGCACTCCCGGAAAATCTTCTGGAAAGTGAGTTGTTCGGCTATGTGGAAGGTGCTTTTACCGGAACCAGCAAAGGCGGTAAAATGGGGCTTTTTGAACAGGCTCACGGAGGCACCCTGTTTCTTGATGAAATCGGTGAAATCTCTCTGTCCACCCAGAGCAAGCTGCTGAGGGTCCTCCAGGAGAGGCAGGTGAGGCGGGTTGGCGATAACAAGGTTATTGCTGTCAATGTGCGCATCATTTCCGCAACAAATAAAAGCATACTCCAGCTTTCCCAGCAGGGTGAGTTCCGAAGAGATTTAATGTACCGTCTGGATGTGCTGCGGCTGTTCCTTCCTCCTCTCCGCAGCCGGGAAAATGATGCAGAGCTGCTGTTCCTTCATCTCCTGGAGGTTCATAGCCAGGAAACCCGGACTCCGCTCCCAAAACTGGATCCCGATGCCCTGCCCCTCCTTCGCCGGTATCCGTTCACCGGAAATATCCGGGAACTGAAAAATATAGCGGAGCGTGCCAGTGTCTTAAAGACAGGAAGTTTTATCAGTAAAAAGAATCTGCAGGAGGCTCTCTATCCTCAGGATCTGGAAGCAGCTTCTGTTTCCCCTCCGGATTCCGTCTGCCTTCTTCCGGAGGGCGACTCGCTCAGTGAGCCTGAAAAGCTGCGCCTTGCCCTGAAGCAATGTGGCGGCAACAGAACACGGGCAGCCAAGATGCTTGGCATGGACCGTACTACCCTGTGGCGTAAACTGCAGAAATATCAGATCTAATCATCTCATGATGCAAAAGCGATGCAATGCGCTGCATTTGTTGCATCGCTTTTTGTTTTGCAACGATAACACCTCTATTTTGTATATTTTCAATTTCTTGATACGTTTTGTTTTATACAATGTTTATAATCCTTTTACTCCAATTTTAAAGTTTATTAAAAAGTTGGCATAAATATTGCTTTTTAATAGAGTATCAAACGCTTGTTTTCTAATTTTCCCTGATCTGTGAACCAGATCGCCCGTCTCTACCCTGATCAGGTGAAATTGGACAGCAGTAAAATAATAATGGAGGGTTAATCTTATGTCAACATCCTATGTACTTATCGTTTTTGCAATGGTCATTGTACTGATGATCATCCTGATTTCCAAGTGCAAGGTAAATGCAGCATTTGGTATCCTGATCTCTGCCTTAATCCTGGCAATTGCACTGGGAACCCCATGGAAGGAAATTGAAGATACCATAAACAGCGGTTTCGCCGGAACAATCAAGAGCGTGGCAATCGTAATCTTCTTAGGCTGTACTCTGGGCACGGTACTGGAGAAGACCGGTGCAGCGATCCGGATCACCAAATGGGCCATTGGCCTTGTCGGTGAAAAAAATATAATCTGGGCGATCGCTCTCAGCTCCGCGATTCTTGGTATTCCTATCTGGGCAGATACTGTAGTGATTCTGCTGATTCCAATCGTATCTCTTTTGGCTGTTCAAACGAAGAAATCCATGATGAGCTACGGCACGGCTCTTTACGCTGGAGCTTTGGTAACCGCATCTTTAGTACCTCCGACTCCCGGTCCGGTATCAGCGGCAGCTTTGCTGCACGTACCCTTAGGGCAGGCAATCCTGTGGGGAGCTATCGTTGCCGTTCCAAGTGTAATTGGCGCCACTTTGTATTGTATGACATTAAAGACCCCTGTTGCCCCAAAGGAGGAGTTTTTGACAGCGGCAAAGGAAAGCGATCATATGGAGCTGCCGACCCTTTCCAAGTCTTTGCTGCCGATTTTGTTCCCCTTGTTTCTGATCCTGGTCAATACCGGTGCATCCGTAGTTGTTCCGGATACTCCTGTTGCAAACTTCTTCGCATTTATCGGAAGCCCTTTGGCGGCATTATTTACCGGCTGCCTCCTTTCCCTGCTGTTGGCAGGCAAGGAATGGAAGAGTAAAAAGGTACTAAATGACTGGGTAAATGAAGGAATTACTGCCGCTGCAATGCCGATCATTGTAACCGGTATGGGCGGTGCTCTGGCTACCTTTGTAAAGAATGCAGGCGTTGCAGAAAAAATCGCAGGTGCTGTGGTACAATCTCCATTCCCGGCGATTTTAATTCCCATCATCATTGCAGCCATTATCCATGCGGTTACTGGTTCCAATGCTTTGGGTGTAATGACTGCAGCCGCATTGGTTGAGCCGATGCTGGCAACTCTGGGCATCTCTCCCATAGCTGCTTTTCTGGCCTGCGGTACCGGCGCTCTGATGTTTAAGCATGCAAATTCCTCCGGATTCTGGGTAACGGTTTCTATGTCAAATATGGATGTAAATCAGGGGATCCGCGCCGTAGGGGGGGCCTCTACCATAGCCGGATTTATAGGAGCAGTATTGACCTGGATCCTGGTTGCCTTGCATGTTATCTGATCTTTAAAATCAATCTGCTGAAACAAGACGGGAATTACATACAGAAAGGAAAGGAATCAATGGAAAAATTTATTACAAGAGCAGCACGCTTAAACAAGGCTTATGACATCGAGTTGATTGAACGTGAATTAGTATGTGAAGAGGATGATATTATCGTCAAAAACCATATGATGGGAATCTGCGGTTCTGATAAGAGCTTTTACCGGGGATTTATGCCTCCCCAGACAGCGGAATTCCGCCAGCCGCCGGAGTTTCCATTTCTTCTGGGACATGAGAGCGGAGGCACGGTAGTTGCTGTAGGAAGCCGTGTCAGCGATTATAAGGTGGGTGATAAGGTCATCGCATTCGGCTGGAACAATAATTTTGCTGACTATTTTAAGTCAAAGTCCTTTCAGCTCCAGCCGGTTCCGGAAGGGTTGGATATGGACATTGCATCACTTGGTGAGCCCACTGCATGTGCAATGTATTCCGGCTTAAATACCGGCGTACAGCTTGGTGATATTGTCGTGGTCATGGGCGGCGGCTATGCAGGACAGATCATTGCTCAGTGCTCCAAGCTGAAAGGGGCTTATCAGGTAATCGTAGTCGATGTTCTGGATGGAAAGCTGGAGCTGGCAAAAACCTTGGGCGCGGATATTGTAATCAATTCCAAAGAAGAGGATCCGGTTGCAAGAGTAAAGGCGCTGACAGGAGGACGGGGGGCTGACGTGGTGGTAGAAGCGGCGGGCACGGCAGAATCCTTTAACGCTGCAAGCGCGCTGATCCGCCATAACGGGAAATTCGTATTTTACAGCTGGGTGACCACTCCGGTAACCTTGAACATCAGCCGCTGGCATGATGATGGTCTGGAATTTGTTAATACCTGCCTGGTTCACCATACATGGCAGCAGCGTTATGTCTGGGTTCCAGAAACACTCCGCCCCATCATTCAGGGTACCGTAAAGATTAAACCGTTGATTACCAACGAATTTAAACTGGCTGACATTAAGGAAGGGTTTGATTTAGCTGATAAGGATGACGCTGCGATCAAGATTGTGTTCCGTCCTTGATTCTCTCCGTTTCCAGCCACTTCTGCAAAGCTGATGCAGATCACTAATTAATACCAGTAAAGGAGTAATGCACAACATGGATTATACAAATTTAATGAATGACAATACCGGAAAGAAATCAAAAGTAGGTATCATAGGAGCTACCCGTGGTTATGGCTATACGCTGCTTGCCCAGATCCCAAAGGTCAGGCTCATGGATTTGAGAGTCATCTGTTCCAGGCATCCGGATGAGTGCCTGGAAGTGCTGAAGGAAATCGGGTATGAGGAAGACAGGATTGTTTTCTGCCAAGAGAAAGCCCAGATTGAGAGCGCACCGGAAGATGCCATTCTCATTGTCAGGGATTACCGCCTTGTTATGGAAAGCGGGATTACAGCTCTTGTAGAATGCACCGGAAATACTGCGGTAAGTTCTGATGCAGCTCTTTTAGCACTTGGGAAGGGAATTAATGTTTATATGGTTTCCAAGGAGACCGACAGTGTGTGCGGCCCGGTTTTAAACCAGACGGCTGTTGAAAACGGTGCTGTTTATGCTCTTGTTAACGGTGACCAGCCACGTAATCTTTTAGACCTTTATTCCTGGGCCATGCTTTTAGGACTGGAAGTGGTAGCTGCCGGAAAATCCAGTGAATACGATTTTGTCTGGGATCGGGAGACAGGAGAATTCACTTACTTAGATGGAGACAGTGCCAGTGAGAATTTGCCGGAGATGTTTGAGCATTGGAGTTATAAGGGCGTGGAAACCCTGAATCAACGGCGCAAAATGCTGGAAAAGTATACCGGGGTTATTTCAGCGGATCTCTGCGAGATGAACCTTGTTTCAAACATCACCGGACTGGTGCCTTCTGCCCCATTTTTAAGCTATCCCATCGCTAAGACCAGCGAACTTGCCAATATTTTTATTCCGGAAGAAGATGGAGGTATCCTGAAAAAGACGGGAGTTGTAGATGTATTCTATAATTTAAGAGGTACGGACGAGGCAAGCTTCTGCGGAGGAGAGTTTATTATCATTAAATGTGAAAATGAAAAGATGTGGGATATTCTGAAGGGCAAGGGACATGTAATGAGCAGCAATGGCAAGTATGCATGTATTTATTATCCTTATCATTATATGGGACTTGAAACCCCAGTCTCTGTTTTGTTAGGTGATTTTATGGGAATCGGTACTCATCCCGAATGCCGTCAGGTATCTGTTCTGGCAGGTGTGGCTGAAAAAGATTTACCCAAGGGAACTGTGCTTACAGTCCAGGGACATCATCATGCGATCGATGGCCTGATTCCTGAACTTCTTGAAAGAAAATCCGTTGAGAACCTGGCTCCCTTCTATTTGCTGAACGGCATGGCTTTGCTTAAGGACGTAAAAAAGGGAGAGCCGATCACTCTTGATGACGTGGATTTATCACAGCTGGAAACGTATAAGCTATATGCGCAAGGCTTAGATCTTTAAGAAAGAGAAAGAAGAGGGTGCCGTGGGTGCCTTCTTCTTTGCATTTTCTTTTTCAGTGGAGCAGCAGATTTTTCGTTAATGTTGTTTTGATGTCAGGGAAAGGAGGAAAGGAAAACATGAACTTAGATTTGCAGATGAAACAGGGGCAAACCTTATCGCCCCAGATGATACAGTCTGCAAAAATCCTGCAGATGACAGCTGAGGAGCTGGATATATATATCAATGAGCTGGCTTTGGAAAATCCAACCATAGATGTTGTATCACCCTTCCAACAGCAGCGGTGGCTGGATTCCTTTAATGAACAAAATTATTACCTTTATCGAAAGCAGAACGATGATGATGATTATAAGAATAGCTGGAATTATAACGCCGATGATGGAGAAACGCTGCAGAATTATTTATGGTCACAATTGATTATGGAGGACTTTTCTTCACTTGAGACGAAAATCGTCAAATTCATGCTGGAATGCCTGGATGGGAAGGGATACCTGACAGAATCGGTTCATGATATTTCGGTTTATTTCAAAGTGAATGAATTCCTGGTTCAAAAACTTTTGGAAAAACTGCAGACGCTGGAACCTGCGGGGATCTGTGCCCGCAGCCTTGAGGAATGCTTAAAATTGCAGCTGAAAAGCCGGAAGATGCTGTCTCCGGTTCTTTCTCAGATCATTGATGACTGTCTGGAGATGGTTGCAAAAAATAAGATTCCTGCCATAAAAAGAAAATTGCGGTTGTCTTCTTCAGAGGCAGCAGCATGTTGTCAGATCATCAGATCACTGAATCCAAAACCAGGCACCTCGTTTGGTAACCGCGAACAGATGCGCTATATTGTTCCTGATGTAACAATTGTGAAGTTTAGAGATCATTTTGATATTCTGCTGAATGAATCTTCCTGTTCAGGAATTGAGATCAACTGTTATTATCAGCAGATGAACCAGCGCAGAGAATCGGAGGAAGTAAAAGCATATCTGGATAATAAAATCCGGCAGGCGGAATGGATCAGGCATTGTGTTGCACAGCGCTCAAAGACAATCATGCAGGTATCAAAAAAAATCCTGGAATACCAGGAAGCTTTTTTTATGAACGGGCCAAATCACTTAATCCCTTTGAGAATGGGGGATGTGGCGGAAGCCATAGGAGTTCATGAATCAACCGTCAGCCGTGCTGTCAGTAAGAAGTATCTTCAGTGTTCCTGGGGAGTTTATCCCATGAGCTTCTTTTTTCCCAGAAGTGTAATAAAACATGAGGAAAGCCGGCTTCATGAAGCAGCACAGACCCTGACGAATGGGGATATCAAGCGGGTTCTTCAGGATATTATCAAGGAGGAAGACAAGAAAAAGCCGTACAGTGACCGGATTCTCGGTGAGAAGATTTTAGAATCCGGCATCTCTATTTCACGGCGTACGGTTGCAAAATACCGTGAGGAAGCCGGGATTCCGGATGCCAGCGGACGAAAAAGATATAATTAAAGGAATCCCGGATCACTCATTTTGGCTTTCTGTTGATGAGGAGCTGGGTTATTGATAAACCCAGTTCCGCTATTTTGCTATTTACGAAGGGAGCAAATCTTTTTTTGTGTAGAGCCGGCCAGCCATGGAACAGCTAACCAAAATGATCACAAATGAAAGCAGGATATAGAAAGGGCTTAGTCCGTGTTCTGAAACCGACACCACATCAAAATAGCTCACCGGTGTCAGAGCGTGTAAAAAATCCACGGTGCCGGCATAATCCAGCGCAAAGCTGATTACGTAAAAGGTCAGGACCGTTAGCATTGTAATGAGACTTGCGGCTTTATAATTTTTCCCAAGGCCCGAAATGAAAAGCCCTATGGAAAAAAGCACAGTTTGGGTGATAAATATTCCCATTGTTGTGATCAAATGCGTGCCCGCGATGCTCCTGTCACCCAGGGGAAGTATGATACACAAATATGACATGATCCCCACCGTGAGGGAAAATATCCCAAGATTTGTTACTGCCGCCCCGATTTTCGCCCAAATGATGGCGGAACGTTTATAAGGCTTTGAGAACAGGAACTCGCTTGTGCCAAACTTTTCTTCCCTGGAAACGGCATATACCCCTGAAAATCCCGCATAAAAGAAGGCCAGTAAGTCAATCCAGAATACCATGCACTGATAGGCCCCCAGGGGAGTGTCGATTCTCACTCCGTTCAGCCCGAATAAAATCAATATGATTTTTGGGAAGCTATCTGCCAGTTCCGCGATTTCTCCCATTGCATCCTTCAGCACCACAAATTCGATTGCTGCAAATCCTGTAAGCATTACAATCAGCACCAGCCATATGATCAACAGCTTTCTCGTCAATTTCAGCTCTTTTAAATATATCGTCTTCATGCTCAGCCTCCAAATACAACGTCTTTTTTTAGAAATACTCTGCAGCTGACAAACAACAGCCCCCCGCCCAGGATCACATACCACACCACATAATTCCATTGGTAAAATCCGGTTTCAGCGATTCTGACAGGATCAAAGAAGCCAAAGGGGGTGAAATAGCCCAGTACCGGTTCCTGGATCTTCTTTGACATGGAACTTAAGCAAAAGAGGGCAAACATGACGCAGGAGGATATGAGAACAGGCGTCCTTACATTGGGGAAAAACGTCCCTGCAGCTGTTCCGAAAACCACAAACATCAGCTCCAGCAGCACAAGGGATTTTCCTATGAGAAAAAATGCCCTCCAATCAACGGAAATGCCTTTGACGGTCATAAGGGCGAGTGCTGCTCCTGTGATATAGGCGGCTCCCACAATCAGGCTGTCTGCTGTACAGGCAAGAAGCTTGCTAAAGAAAACCCTGCGCCTGGAAAGGGGCTTTGTCAGCAGAAATTCTGCTGATTTGTTCATATATTCCTTTGTGTGGGAGGAAAAGGCAATGCTCATTCCGTGGATTGCCGCCGCTGTCATGGCAAAGCTGTTTAAAAAGCTGAACATGCCAAGGGGGGTCATGACAAAGGCGGCGCTGAGTCCTAAGGCTTCAAACATCGGATTGGTCTTTATGGCCTCCACCATCACAGCATTTGTCCCTGAGATAAAGCCAAGGTACGTGGGCAGCATGAGAAAGATCAGCCCGCCCATGGACAGGGACCAGATAATGATATTTTTCTTTAACTGTTTCAGTTCATACTTAAATACGGTCATCCCCTTCACCTCACCTGTAATAGTGCATGAATATTTCTTCCAGCGCCGGTTCTTCGATAAACAGGTCGTGGACCTTTAAGGCAGACAGCTTTGTCAGGATCTCTCCCATATCCCCCATAAACATGAATGAGGCAGTATGGCCCTCCTGATGATAATTGGTAACTCCCACAAGGTTAAAATAGCCTGCCGGTATTTCCTCTGCCGTAACACTGATTTTTTTATGGCTGTTGGCCCGAAGCTCGCTGATTTTCTGTACGCTGATGATCTTGCCTTCTTTTAAAATTGCCACCCGGTCGCAGACTTTCTGAACCTCTGACAGGACGTGGGAAGAAAAGAAGATCGTCGCCCCACGTTTGTTTTCTTCTTTTAAAATCGTAAAAAATTCCTGCTGGATCAGCGGGTCCAAGCCGCTGGTGGGTTCATCTAATATAATGAGCCTGGGAGAGTGGAGCAGGGCGCACAGGATCCCTGCTTTCTTTTTGTTGCCCAGGGACAAGTCGGAAATTTTACGGGACAAGTCCAGGCCCAGGCGCCTGGAAAGCTCTTTTATTTTGCCATCGTTCTTTACGCCGTACAAATCTGCCGCGTACGTTACCAGCTCCCGGACCGTCATATTGTCATAATAGGAGGACTCTCCGGGCAGATATCCCACATCCTTTGCGATTTCAGCGGCCTGCTTGATGCAGTCTCTGCCAAAGATTTCCGCACTTCCGGAGGTGGGATGGATCAGTGCCAGAAGGGTGCGGATAGTGGTGGATTTACCGGCTCCATTTGGCCCGATAAAGCCGAAGATCTCTCCTTCTTCTACGGAAAAGCTCACATCCTCAATACCTCTGTGATCCCCATAGCTTTTGGTCAGGTTTTTAATATGAATTGCGTTCACCGGTGAGTCTCCTTTCTCATTCCAAAAACTCAATATACCCCATATTGCCGTTTACACGGATCCGGTCCCCATCCTTAATGTGTTTTGTGGCATCGGTCACGCCAACCACTGCAGGCAGGCCGTATTCCCGTGTGATGACCGCGCCGTGGGTGGCCATTCCGCCAACCTCCGTGACAAGTCCGCTCACAGAGATAAAGGCCGGTGTCCAGCTTGGGTCGGTAAATTTGGTAACCAGGATGTCGCCCTTTTCTATTCTGCCTGCTTCCTTTATGTCCAGGATGACTCTGGCCCGGCCTTCTGCCACGCCGCCTGATACGGCAAGCCCTGGCAGCGCCCCACCTGGAACCTTTCGTTTGTATTCCCCTTCCACCACTTCTCCGTCAGAGAAGATGAGGCGGGGAGGTGTTAAAGAGGCGTACTTATCATAATCCGCCCGCAGTCCATCGATTTTCCCATAATCAGGTTCCTGGTTCTCGGCAAATAAGGCGGCCAGCTCCGGAAGGCTTAAATAGAATACATCTTCTACCTTTCTCAGCCTGCCTTCCTTCACAAGCTTTTCAGATTCCCGGATGATCGCCTGCTTGTATTCCCAATACCGCTTCATCCAGTAATATTTCGGGGATTCCCGCAGGCCTAAAAAATTCCGGTAAAAGGACAGCTGCTTTGCCAGCTTCCTGGCCTTCCTGGCTCCCCATTTCTTTTTTGCAGCCAGAACCATGGCCTTTACCGCTTCATCGCTTTCTTTCTTCCCCTGAAGGAGCTTTTGCTCCGCATGGCCTTCAGGGAGCCTTATGTCGGCAAGCACGGTGGGAAGGATCTTTTCAGGCGCCTCTGCAAACCGGGGCTTTGCGATGTCAATTTCCCCGGGGCAGCGCATTCCGTACCGTAAGAAAAATTCTTCAAAGGCTTTTGCAGCTTCCTCTCCGCCCTGCTGTTTTCTCAATTCGTAAGTGGAAAAGGAATCCCCTGCTGTTTCAAGGTATTTTACAGCTTCCGGGCAATCTCTTGCAGCGTCTGCAATGCGGCTGACGTAAAATCCCATTTCTGAGGTGATGTTCCCCTTTATGGATTTTGACACATCAACGCTTATATTGTCCCGTCCAAGGAGGAGCTTTCCTGCTTTATCAATGGACTTTGTGAGGTAGAAGGCGACCATAAGCGGCCCTAAGCCTTCCGGGTCAAACAGGCTTTTCATCAGATTGTCCGTGTCGTTAACAATATAATCGATTACAGCTTTGCCGGTCAGACGGTCAAGTCCTTTTTTTGTCTTTTGGACTGTTGCTTCCATGCGGCGGTTGTAGCCGTCAATGATGGCCGGATCATTTTTCCGGTAGATCCTGAATCCGGCAGTGATGCATTTGCCCACATCCCTTGGAATGGCAAAATCGCTTTTCTGGCCTTTTGGAATGGATTTCAAATAATCCTTTCTTCCCAGGACCTGATTGTATGCGTTGTTCATCAG
Organism: Lacrimispora indolis DSM 755; assembly: GCF_000526995.1. Classification (NCBI taxonomy): domain Bacteria; kingdom Bacillati; phylum Bacillota; class Clostridia; order Lachnospirales; family Lachnospiraceae; genus Lacrimispora; species Lacrimispora indolis. Next base: position 2,016,374 of record NZ_AZUI01000001.1, read on the forward strand.
TTCGTCGGAATTGGACAGCTTTTGCCGTACCAGAGCTTTGCCTACGGGACTGTTTAAGTTATGAGTGATCTCCATATATGGCCGCCCGCCGATTTCCGTGATCTTCACGGTTTTTGACATCAATTTCCAAAAGGACATGCCAAGGGGCAGCATGGTGTCGGTCATCATCTGTAAGTGGCCGACAGAGATAAAACAGCGTTTAAAGCCGTCGGGGGAGGAGGGGCAGGGGAAAAGGGTGGTGATTGCCCGGGACTGAACGATGTAGAACCGCTTCCCGTCAAAGCACCATTCTATGTCCTGGGGACTGCCGAATTCCCTTTCAATCTTTTTTCCCATGGCAGAAAGGGCGGTTACCTGGGTTTCGGTCAGACATGGCTCCGGGCCGCTTCTTTTTTTTACAATTCCGCCTTTGACCGTCCATGTAACCGGGATCTTGCGTCCGGACACCAGATCTTCTCCAAGGCCTTCCACTGCTTCAATGGCAGTTGTAAAACGGTCTGAGGTTATGGGATCGGCGGTAAACATGACCCCAGCCGCCTTTGCATCCACCATTTTTTGTACGACCACTGCCATTTGGACTTCCTTTTCTTCAAACCCGTTTTTGGCCCGGTAAGAAACCGCCCGCTGATTATACAAGGATGCGAAGCAGTTGACTGCCGCCTTTATTACGGCTTCAAAACCGGAGACATTTAAATAAGTGTCCTGCTGGCCGGCAAAGGAAGCATCCGGCAGATCCTCGGCTGTGGCAGAGGAACGGACTGCAACGGAAATGTTATCACCCAGGCCGTCATAGGCGGATCGGATCAGTTCCCTGGCTTCGGCGGGCAGGGTCAGACCGGCAACGGCGGATTTTGCATCGTCCCAGGCAAGGTTTACGGCGGGAAGGATATATGCTTTAAAAAATTCTGTTGTAATAATAAAGCCTCCCGGCACGCTTTCCGGGAACCGTTTGATCAGCCTTGCAAGACTGGCGCCCTTTCCTCCTGACACCTTAAGGGAAGCAGCTTCTTTATCATGGATTTTCAGTATATACATCACAGGTATTCCTCCTTATACAGATTGCTTTTCAGCATGTTCATGATTCTTTCCATTTCTTCTGTTATTTCCCCAAGGCCGCAACGCTCATCGGACATTTCGTGGGCGTATCCTTCGGCCATGAGAAACATCAGGCGCATAACTTCATCAATATTCACGCCTTCCTTGAATTTAACCGCATCCTCCTTCTTTAACACCAGGTCATAGGAAAAACGCTGGGATTCGGGCATGATCTTTTTTGTAATATCCGTAACTGCATCGTCGGTCTCTTCAAACATGCTGATAATAAATTTCAATATATTAGGGTACTTTTCCAGTATGCCCATTTTCATTCTGGAAGCCGCAATAATGCGTTCAAACAGATCGTCATATGCATTGATTTCACTGCGCTTATATGCGTCAATCATAACAGTTCTCACATATTCCGACAGGTATAAGTATAAATCCCTTTTTGTGCCGAAATAATGGAACAGCATTGGTTTGGACACACCGCTGTTTTGGGCAATGTCACCCATGGAGGCCTTTTTATACCCATGCCTTCCAAAACACTTTAATGCCGCCTCAATGATGGGCTGCTGCTTTTCTTCTGAGAGTTCCTTAAATTTTTCCATGTTCCCACCTTCTGAAATAGTATTGACCGAATCGGTTTATGGATTGATTATAGCACCATGAACCGAATCGGTCAATATGAGTAATTTAATCATTTTTTGAAATATTTGTATCAGCATCCATATGGTGGCTGTATGAAAAACAGTTCCGGGCTATTATGGAGCAGTGGGCTTCCCTTCGCTCAGCATATGGCCCTTTAAATATTCGGAAGGTGAGATTCCCGTACTTTTTAAGAAAACCTTGGTAAAATACCTTGTGCTGAAATATCCCACCCGCTCTGCAGTATCCCGTACCGTGGCAGTATGTCCCCCTGACATGAGCTCCATTGCCTTTTTTATACGGACCCCGGTCAAGTGGTCAACAAATTTTTCTCCGGTTTTCATCTTATAGATTTTACTTAAGTAGTTGGGTGAAATATCAATCATATCCGCAATGGTATTGATCCCGATCTGGTCCATATAATGCTCTTCCATATAAACGTTGATTTTATCAATTAAGTCAATGCTCTGATTTTGGTAAGTCATCTGCTTAAAAAATTCTACGAGCCGGCTGATGGAGCAAATACCGGCCGCTGTACCGGATTCCATGGTAAGAATGCGGTTTAAGGAATCATCACAAAGTTCAAAGACCTCTTTTTCATGAGGAAAAAGGGAAAGTGTGTGGAGCAGATTCTGGAAACCAATCACATCATCTGTCTGGCGGGCAATCAAAAGCTTTTCCATCAAATCCGAAAAAGGCAGGAGAGGGGAAAACGCCAATCGTTCTTTCTCTGATAAAACCGACCCAAGGCCAACGCAAAATCGCAGGCTGTCTGCCTTTTGAACGGCCTCAAACTGTGCAAACAGCTGAGAAAGATCTCCGGCTGAAACGTGAAATCCGGTTGCAACGCATCCGCTGGTCTGGTGAAACCGGCTGAGTTCTTTCTTAAACTCCTCAGGGGGAATTGCCGTGCTGGTAAGATAACAGATTTCCCCTGTAGGAAGAAATGTCAATGTAAACCTGGCACCGTGGCGGGAGGAGATAGAAGAGAGCATGGTATTTAACTCATCCAAGTCATTTTTAAAGGTTTCCTTATGGTAATGGTCAACATAAAACAGAACAGCCGTGTAAGGGGGAAGAACGTACCTTGGAGTCTGTAAAAACCGGATGGATGTATAGAGGTCGAGAATTTTTTCAAATTCCAGTTCATAATCTTTTTTCAGCAAAAGCTCCCGCTCTCCAAAAAGAGAAGCTGCTTTTTCCATGGTAGCCCGGACCTCGTCAAGACTGGCCGGTTTTAATAGATAGTCTAAGGCTCCCAGCCTTAAAGCTTCCTGTGCATAGGAAAACTCCGCATATCCGGTCAGCATGACCACCGGGATCTGCTGCTCATGAAACCGGGAAAAAGCCTGCAGACCGGTGAGCATTGGCATGTGGATATCCAGGAATATCAGGTCAGGCGTATCCTTTTCCAGTTGTTCTAAAAGCTTTTCTCCGTTTTCTACTTCAAAAAACCGGTGAACGTTGGGATAAAGCTCCTCAATCATGCTTTTTAATCCCAGCCGGATCAGGCGTTCATCGTCAGCTAAAAGAATTTTCATAAAGAGGTTCCTCCTTCCAGAGGTATTTTAATTGTCATGGAAGTAATGTCTCCAGTCAGATTTATTTCAAAGGAGGCATGGGGGTGAAAGATTTTTACCCGGTTTTCCACATTTCTTATACCAACCTTTCCATCGGAGTATACTTCCTTAATATGAATGGGAATTCCGTTGTTTTTTTCTTCCAGGATCAGGGTATGGTTCTCAATGGAGGCGGAGATTGAGATCGTAATGGAAATACCGTCCCCGTCCATTCCATGCTTTAAGGCATTCTCCACAAGCGGCTGTATGAGAAGCCTTGGAATGGAGATGTTCTTTGCTTCTTCCTCCATGGAGCTTATAAAGGTCAGCCGTTCATCATAGCGTATTTTAAGGAGATTGCAGTATTGGATGCAGAATTTAAATTCTTCTTCAACCGTGGTCAGCTTTGCGTTGCTGCAGGTATAGCGGAATATTCTGGTGAGCTGGATAATGCTGTCCTCCAGCTCTTTTTTCATCCCGATCCGGTTCATGGTGAGAAAGCAGTTTAAGGTATTGTAGAGAAAATGGGGGTTGATCTGGCTTTGAAGGGCCCGGTATTCTGCCTCCTGCCGGTCAATCTCATATTTATAGGACCGGTCAATATAAAGCTCCAGCTTACGGATCATCTCATTTAGATTCTCCGCAATCAGGGACAATTCTTCCGTGTTAAAGGAATCGTTCTGCAAAAGGTCTGTGTCAGGGACAGAAGCCTCCAAGTCACCCCGTGCCACCTTTTTCATTGTATTTAAAATGGAATTTAAAGCAAGGGCAGTCTTTTTTGAGTTGGAGCGGAAAATGGAGAATGCGGCCAGAATGGAGGAAAGGCTTAAAATAGCAGCAAGGCTCCACACAATGGATACTTGCTTAAATATATCCTTTTGTGAGGAGACAAAAATAAGCTGCCAGGGCATTCCTGAAATATCACTTTTATACAGGCGGTAGGTATCGGAGCCAGTGGGGATTTTATTATCAGGGGAAGAAAGCGTTTCAAGGACGCCTTTCTCCACCTTTCCAACCTGGTAGACGGGAGTTCCGTCCTGGCCTGCAATCACAAAGCCTGAATTTTCGCTTAAGCTTACGCTGCTGAAAATATCCTTAATGATGTTGTCGGAGGCGTCGATCCGTATGACGCCCAGCTTCCGTTTGGTGTACACGTTGCGGACCGTATGAAGGGCGGAGATGACCGTTGTCTCAGCGCGGATATAAGGGGGAGGCTCTGAAACCATAAAATAATAAGGGTCCGTTGAATGTAAAACCTGCTGATACCAGGGTTCCAGCTGGTAAGGATAGTCTGTGGTATTCATAAGATCACTGGTTTTTGTTGCAGTGACGATGATATGGTTGTCCGGGTTTACAGGCATGAAAGATACTGCCAGAATATCCTCCCTGGCGGTATTTAAAATCCGCTGCATGGAAGTGGTATAATTTTGCCGGTGGCGCTCGATCCGGTAGTCTGAGGAACCATCCTTTGTGTATTTCCCATTTTCAACAGCTGCAAAAAAGTTCAGAATATCATCATAAATATAAGGGGTAAGAGCCAGCCTTTTTAAGTCGGATACATAGGTGCTTAAATTGGTTGAAATGGAGTAAAGGGAGGTTGAAAAGTATTTTTCATTGTCCCTGTATATCCTGTTTTGAAAGTAAAAGGCAAGTATGGTGGCCATGATGATGATGGGCATAACAATACTGATGAGAAACAGGGCCAAAAACCGGTTTTGAAAGCTTTGGCGTTTTTTCATGTTGAGTCACCTCCTGGGCCTATATTGTATCCATATTATCAATGTTTTTCAATCCCCCATGGGGAAAATGATGGAAATGAGCCTGAAAGTGTAGATTTGAGTATCTTACGGATTCCAGAGGACTATGATAAACTAAGGTTACAAAATAGCCGGCTAAAAACTATTAGGAATGTAAGGGAGAATATTTATGAAGAAATTAGCACTTGCTGCGATGGCAGGTTTCATTGCAGTCAGCATGTCAGGCTGCTCCAAGGCGCCTGAAGAGCCTGTGGAGACAACCACGACCACAGCTGCGGAAGCAGTAAAAGAGACAGAATCAAAAGGGGAAGCAGCAGCTTCCACAGGTGTTACCATTGAATTTTTATATAACTTAAACGGTGAGTCTGTCAGCGATGCCATTCAGGATGTTTGCAAGCAGTTTACAGAGGAAACCGGAATCGGCGTGGAAGCGGTCATGCCTGGCAGTAATTTTTCCGATATCATGAAGACCAGAATGGCTTCCAACCAGCTTCCTGATGTGTGGACAACCCATGGCTGGGCAGTTGCAAGATATGCGGAATACTTATCTCCTTTAAATGATTTTGAATTTGCATCTCACATTGCCCCAAGCATCAAGGAACAGATCACGGACGGTGAAGGAAACCTTTATACCCTTCCCATTGACATGGATTTAACCGGAATGATCTACAATGAAAATGTTCTGGAAGAAGCCGGCGTGAATGTGGATGACATCAAAACCTGGGCTGATTTTGAGGAAGCCTGCGAGAAGATCAAGGCAGCAGGACTTACCCCGATCCAGCTTGGAGGAAAAGACAGCTACACCATGGGTAATATGATGGATTTCGTGGCGCCTACTTTGATCACAAACGAGGATGAGGCTAATCAGTCCGCTCTGTTAGACGGCAGCTTTGACTGGAGCAAATGGAATGTGGTCGTAAACCAGATCGACTCCTGGAGGCAGAAGGGATACTTTAATACAGATGCCGTTACAGCAGATTTCATGACCGGTATCAAGGCCCTTGCAGCTGACAAGTCAGCATTTATGTTTACTGCAGCCAGCGGAATCACAGAGACTTATGTTCAGAACCCGGATACGAAAATGGGCTTTATGCCTCTTCCTGCAAGAGAAGCAGGGCTGAAACGGTCTCTGATGACAGGAGAGCATTTTGCAGTGGGCATGTCAAAGACCACAAAGCATCCGGAAGAAGTAAAGCAGTTTATGGATTTCCTTGCCCGTGAAGACATTTGTTCTTACCTTGCAACCAAATGCGGTATGCCTTCCGGACTTGACAACGTGGTAAGCGATACGGGCAGACTGGCTCCTTTCTATGATAAGTATGCAAATGACAGTTCCATTTTAAACATTCCGTATTTTGACAGAAAATACCTTCCAAGCGGCATGTGGAATGACCTCTGTGTAACAGGAGCTACCATTGTTTCCGGACAGTCAGATTCCCTTACCGTTGCAGTGGATCAGATGAAGACAAGCTATGAGGAAAAGAAAGCACAGGAGTAAACATGAAGATTCAAAAAAAATCAGCGATCAATCTGTTTTATATTCCGGCAGTGATACTGTTTCTGGTTTTTGTAATTTATCCTTTTGTCCAGGGTATCCGGCTTTCCTTTACCAACTGGAATGGATATTCCCAGACTATGAAATATGTTGGATTTAAAAATTATGCCAGATTATTTCAGGATGCAAATGTAAAGACAGCACTGGTCAATACACTTATTTACGGTGTTATGAGTACCCTGATCCAGAATATACTGGGTCTTGGCTACGCGTTATTTTTAAATACAAAGTTTAAGGGACGTTCCCTTGTCAGAACGATTATCTATATGCCGGTTATGATTGCTCCGCTGATTATGGGTTACATCATGTATTTCTTCTTTCAGTATGACGGAGGTGCGGTCAATGATATTCTGACCGCCCTCCACATGGAGCCGGTGGATTTACTGGTCCATTCAGGAACAGCCATCTGGATCATCGTTCTAGTGAATTCCCTGCAGTTTGTGGGCGTTGCCATGGTCATTTACCTGGCAGGCCTTCAGAATGTTCCCAACATGTATTATGAGGCAGCCATGATCGACGGAGCTACCTTCTGGGAACGTTTTAAGCACATTACCGTTCCCCTGCTGATGCCGGCCATTTCTTCCTCTACCATTTTAAACCTGATCGGAGGATTAAAGCTCTTTGACCTGGTTATGGCGCTTACAAGCGGCGGACCGGGATTCAGCACTCATTCCCTGTCCACTTTGGTTACCAACCAGTATTTCTCCGCTCAGTCCGCAGGATATGCTTCTGCAATCGGGATTTTTTCATTCCTGCTGATTATGATCATCAGCAATGTGGTTATGGGGTATTTTGACAGGAAGGAGGTGGATGCGTAATGAAAGGATCAAGAGTTTCCAATGCCTGGAAGTATATTCTGGCTCTCATCATCATTGCAGTCCACTTTGTGCCCATTTATATGGTGGTCGCCATTGCGTTTAAATCCCCTTATGACCATTCCTCCAGGTGGGCCTTTCCGGGATACTTTTACTTAAAAAACATTTACACCGCACTGGAACGGGGAGGGATGCTCCTGGCCCTTAAAAATACGGTGATCATCAGCGGCATGGCAATTCTGTTCATTGTGGTTGTGGGAGCTATGGCGGCTTATCCCCTTGCAAGAAATAAGAGCAGGCTTAATAATCTGGTGAAAGGGTTTATTATGGGTGTCATGATGATCCCCCCCTTAAGCATTTTGGTTCCTCTGTATTCCTTTATGGCAAAGATTCAGGGAATCAATTCCTACTGGGGCATGATCGTGACCCTGATCACCTTCCAGCTTCCCACCAGCATCTTTTTGTTTTCCAGCTTTATTACCAGCATTCCTGTTGCCCTTGAGGAAGCGGCGGCAATTGACGGCTGCGGGCCGTTCCAGACATTTTTCCGGATCATCATGCCCCAGCTGAAGCCGGTAACGGCTTCTGTTATCATCATCACAGGCGTAAACTGCTGGAACAATTACCAGTTCGCCCTATACTTACTCCAGTCACCCAGGATCAAAACCATCACCCTGGCCATTGCAGGCTTCTTTTCCGCGGACTCGGCCAATGTCAACGGTGCGGCGGCGGCTGCCTTTATCGGGATTCTTCCCATGGTTGTGGTGTTCCTGTTTTTACAGAAATACTTTATCCAGGGCATGGTGGACAGCGCAATTAAGTAATTGGAAAATAATTAAATATGATTCAAAAAGGAAAGCGGGAATCAGATGAGAATTCCGCTTTCTTTCTAAAATTATTGAAAGATTGAGGTTTGTTATGAGTGTACAATATATTGAGGATAAAAAGGTATTCTTGCTGAACACGAAACATACAAGCTACCAGTTCCGGGTGGCGGAGTTTGGGTTTTTAGAGCATTTATACTATGGAAGAAAGATTTCCGATACAGCGGATTATCTCCCGGTGAGAATCCGCCATGGGTTCGAGGCCAATCCCTATGAGTCGGAAAAGGACAGGACCATCTGCTTGGATGTGCTGGAACAGGAGTATCCCGGGTTTGGAGTTTCAGACTTCCGCGTTTCCGCAGTCAGCGTAATTAACGGGGATGGGTCTGACTGTATTGATTTAAGATATGTGTCTCATAAGGTGATTAATGGAAAATACAGCCTGCAAGGAATGCCTTCCCTGCGGGACAACGGCGGCACATGGCAGACCCTGGAGGTCTTGATGAGGGACCCTTACACTCTGTTGGAGGTGACTCTTGTTTACGGCGTGCTGGAGGAGTATGACATCATTACAAGATGTGCCAGGATTGAGAATGGGGGAGAGCAGACCGTATTTGTCAATGCAGCTCATTCCACCTGCATTTCTTTCCCGACGGATCAGATGGATATGATCAGCTTCTATGGAAGCTGGGGCCATGAGCGGTGTGCGGAGAGAACATCTGTGAGACATGGGAAGATTACGGTGGACAGTGCCAGAGGCATTTCCAGCCATTACCAGAATCCTTCGGCCATTCTCTGCAGTCCGGATGCAACAGAGGATGGGGGAGATTGCTATGGAGTTGCCCTGGTTTACAGCGGAAACTTTGCGATCACAACGGAGGTCAACGATTTTAAGCAGACCAGGCTGGTGGCAGGAGTGAATCCGGAGACGCTGTACTGGGAGCTTACAAAGGGCAGTGCATTTGAAACGCCGGAAGCAGTCATGACCTATAGTTTTCAGGGACTTTCCATAATGAGCCACAATTTCCACCGGGCTGTGAAGCATCATCTGATTCCCGGCCAGTTTGTCAATGAAAGATGCCCGGTTCTCATCAATAACTGGGAGGCGACCATGATTGATTTTGATGAAGAAATGCTGGTGAATATTGCAGGTAAAGCAAAGGAACTGGGCGTTGAGATGTTTGTCATGGATGACGGCTGGTTCGGAAGAAGGACCGATGAATACAGGGGGCTTGGAGACTGGCAGTGCAACCGGAAGAAACTGCCCAGCGGAATTCCGGGATTTTCAGAAAGAATTCATGATATGGGATTAAAATTCGGCATCTGGATCGAGCCGGAAATGGTCAATGAGGATTCCAGGCTTTATGAGGAGCATCCGGACTGGTGTATCCAGATTCCGGGAAGAAAACCAACCCGCCAAAGATATCAGCTGATCCTGGATTTCAGCAGGGATGAAGTGGTGAATGCTATTTTTCATCAGCTTTATGAGGAATTTAAGGATGCACAGATTGATTACATTAAGTGGGATATGAACCGGAGCATGACGGACCGTTTCTCAGGGGCTCTTCCGGCCCACAGGCAGGGAGAGGTTTGCCATAAGTATGTGCTGGGACTTTATAAGCTGATGGATAAGATGACAAAGGCGTTTCCAAACGTGCGGTTTGAGGGCTGCAGCGGAGGCGGAGGAAGGTTTGATATGGGTGTCCTTTACTACATGCCCCAGATCTGGTGCTCTGATGATACAGATGCGGTGGAGAGGATTCGCATTCAGTACGGAACTTCCATGATCTATCCGCCTTTTGCCATGGGTTCCCATGTTTCGGAATGCCCCAACCAGCAGACGGGAAGAACGGTTTCCATTGACACAAGAGCGGCTCTTGCCTATTTTGGGACCTTTGGGTACGAGCTGGATTTAAATGAAATATCAGAGGAAGAACAGGAAGCGGTCCGCAGGCAGGTAAAATATTATCAGGAACACGGGCTGGTGTCCGCCCATGGAGACTATTACCGGCTGACTAACCCGGAAAGAGAGCGGGAGTATGGGGCGTTTATGTCGGTCTCCCAAGATAAGAAAGAGGCGGTCGTAGGATATGTACAGAGGGTTTCCGGAGCCAATAAGGGGATTATTTACTTAAGGCTTAAGGGGCTTGAGGAACAGACAAAGTATGAGATTCTGGAGCTTGGCATAAAGCTTTCCGGAGCAGCGCTGATGTATGCGGGACTGCCTATGCCGGTGATCAAGGCGGACAATGAAGCCAGGGTATTTACCTTGATGGCGCGGTGAGGATAGTTCTGACTGGTTTTAAATGCTTAAGAGAGATATGTAAGAAAGGATCGGAGACGGGGAACACATCATATGTTGTTCCCTTCTTGGATCCTGTTTGTTTTAGTTTTGCAATAAACCATTTAATTTTGCCGGTATAGCGGGATTTTGAATGATATACAGGTTCCCATATGTTTTTTACTAAGTATTTTTAATTGAGAAGTGTTTCCATATTGCATTACCAGGCGGCTGTTAACATTGGACAGGCCGATGTTTTCCTGATTGGGGTGATTGATTTTCTCATTGAGGGCAGCCACTTCTTCTTTGCTCATTCCAACACCTGTATCGATTACGGTAATGGTAAGCCATTGATCTTTCTCCGATATTTTGAGTTTGATAAAGCCTGAGCCTGGAAGGGGCTTGATGCCATGATACAGGCTGTTTTCAATAAGTGGCTGAAGGATGAGCCGCATGAGGGGGTAAGATTCCACTGCCTTGTCATAATCGTAGTACAGAATGTATTTATCCTCATACCGGTATCTCTGGATACTGTCATATTTTTTCAGATATTCAACCTCATCCCTGATGGTTACCATGGAGGTGGTAGTTTGAAGCGAATATTTGAGAATATCGGAGAGTGCTTCAATGATATTGTTCAGAGACGTAGGTTTACCGGTAAATTCAATGGCCTTAAAATCCAGTGTCTGCAAGGTATTAAAGAGAAAATGAGGATTGATTTGAAGCTGTAGAGCAGCCATTTCCGCCAGCTTTTGTTCCTGCTTCTTTAATGTCAGCTGATTTTTCAGGAAGGTCTGATTAACAAATAGCCGGACGATATTATTTAAAATAATATCGTATTCATCCTTGATGAAGCTTGGTTTCTCCTGATTGTAAGTACCCCGTTCTGCATCGGAAAATACAGTAACAAAGTAATCGATCTGCTGAAAGTTCTTCTTGGTAATGGTATAAGCAATCCAGACCATTGTGCATACCACCACTGCCAGAACCATAAGTAACTGGAAAAGAAGCGTGTACAGCGCCAGATAGTAATTAGACTTACTGGTGCATGCGGCAATATAAGTACCGCATGCGGCCGGTATGACTCTGACATAATAGTTCTGGTGGTTAAAAGATATCCAGTCCTGGCAGGGCTGGTCAGAAGAAGCCATTACCATAGATACGATGGCTTCCCTGTCGTGGTCGTTTAGTTCCTGCATGTTTCCGTTTCCCTGTAAAAGAAAGTTGCCCTGTGAGTCAATGATAAAAAACTGGTCCAGATTAGAACCGGAATTGAGAAGCTGCCTTAACTGCTCTTCATAGATATTGACCAGAATGACTCCCTGGAACATGCTGAGTTTCCTATAATAAGTCAGAACAGGGGTAGGCCGGCTGTAGGAATATAAAGTCATATTCCGTTTTTCAATCCATTCGCTTTTGTCAGAGGTTTTATAGGATTCCATCCAGTTTAAGTCGGAAAATTGTGACAACTGGGCAATCCCTCCGGTATATGAGGTAAGGAGGGAATCATATCCATCCAGATAATAATATACCGAGGATATATAAGAAGCATTACTGGTCAGAGAGGCAAAATTGGAGAAGATACTGTTAGTGAGGATCACATCCATGTAACCAAGCTGCTTATGAGATATAAAATTGCGCAGCGAAATGGACATCCTGGGATTTCGGACCAGCATATCATATTGGGTAGCAGCACTGTCAAGAACGAGGGAATAGCTGTCTCTGACGGCCTGGGCTGATTTGATGGCTTCGGCTTCTATATCTTTTTGCTTTCCATATACAATGACAGCGAGAAAGATCATAAAAACTGTAATGATGGGTAGCGTGATGATACCTGTATAATATAAGAACCGCTTGATAAAATTCCGTTTTCTCATGTCATTCTCCGCGAGGGGGGCAGTGGTTCTGCCGGTACTGCGATGGCGTCATATGGAAATACTGATGAAAAGCTCTTGAGAAATTCTTAGGATTATCATACCCCACCCGGTAAGCAATCTCATATTGCTTATAACCGACATCCTTCAGCATCCTGGCTGCATTATCCATACGAGTCTTCAGCAGATAATTGGAAAAGCTTAAATCGGAGTGTTCCTTCATGACCTTTGATAAGTAATTGGGGCTTAATTCCACAAGTCTGGCTGCTTGTTCCAGCGTGGCATTCTGATAATCCGTATCCAGATAATTCTTAACCATGCCGATAAGCTTTTCATAGTAGCTCAAATTCTCTTCTTCCGGTGCAGTAGACCGATGATTTTCTATATTGAGGTTTTCTCTGATTTTTGTAAGGCAATCTACCAGATCTTCATATTTGACCGGCTTTAAAAGATAGTCAATGGCGCCGCTGCGCAGAGCCCGTCTGACATAGTCGAAATCCTGGTATCCGCTGAAAAAAATAATCCTGACCTTCCTCTTTGAAGAAAGCTTTTCTGACAGTTCCAGTCCATCCATAATGGGCATCCGGATGTCGGAAAGAATCAGATCGACGTGATTTCCCAGTATGAATTCATAGGCTTCCTTTCCATTGGCGAAGCAGCCGGCTACTTCAAAGCCCAGTTGGTTCCAGGGAAACAGGTTTACGAGGCCGCTGCGGATCTTGGCTTCATCATCAACGATGATCACTTGATACATAATGAACACTCCCTTCACAAAAGATCTGATTTTATTATAAAGAAAAAAAATAAAAAAGCATCTTTTATTTTTAAAGAATTGGCGGGATCGTTGAAAATGAAGAAATTTAGTTCATAATGATACTTTGGCAGAAAAATTTGTAAAGAATGATACGATTCTATCATGCAAGTTTCTTACTATTTTATAAAACTTCAGTTACAATAATCATAGTTAATGATTCAGTGAAAAGCAAACGGAGGTAAAGATTATGAGAAAAGTGACGAAACTGACATGCCTGCTTCTAACAGGAATGATGGCAGCAACCGCCCTGACGGGCTGCACGAATAAACCGGTAGCCATGTCTTCCGGAGCAGAGACAGAAAAGGCAGCGGATCAGACAACAGCAGGAAAGTCATCTGCAGAACAGATAACACTCCGCTTCATGTGGTGGGGCGGTGACGCCAGAAATGAGGCGACATTGGCAGTGATTGACCAATATCAGAACCTTCATCCGGAAGTAAAGATTGAGGCAGAGATGAATTCCGACCAGGGTTATATTGATAAGGTATCCACCATGCTGGCCAACGGTACTGCACCGGATATCATGCAGCAGAACGTGGACTCCCTCCCTGATTTTATATCCAGAGGCGATTTCTTCGTAAACTTTAATGATTACCCTGATTTATTTGATACTTCAGGTTTTGAAACATCATTTATCAGCCAGTTCGGAACCTTTGACGGCAAGCTTCTGGCCATTCCCACTGGGATGTCCTGTCTGGCCACCGTGGCTAATGAAGATGCAGCGAAAACCTGCGGAATTGATTTAAGCAAGCAGATTACCTGGGAATCAATGCTGGAAGACGGGAAAAAGCTTCATGAACAGAACCCTGAGTATTTCTATATGAATACGGATACCAGAATTTTGTGTGAATATGTATTAAGACCATATCTTCGTCAGTTAACAGGTCAGTCCTTTATCATTGACAGCGAAAAAAAGATAAGCTTTACAAGAGAACAGCTGGTGGAAGTGCTTCAATATATTAAAGACTGCTATGAGGCCGGTGTTTTTGAACCTGCAGAAGACAGTGCGACCTTTAAGGGGCAGATTCAAACCAATCCTATGTGGATGGACGGAAAATTTGTATTTGCTTATGGTCCTTCTTCCAGTATCAATCTGCTGATTGATGCTGTTCCGGATAACACATGTACGGTAGTGCAGATGCCCTTGTCCGCAGAAAGGGTTAATGACGGTTTCTTTGCAGACACGCCCCAGTACATGACAGTAAACAAGAACTCCAAGCATGCGGAGGAAGCAGTGAGATTCCTGGATTATTTCTATAACAATCCGGAAGCTCAGGAGACATTAAAAGACGTCAGAAGCGTGCCGCCGACCTCTACAGCCAGAAGCCTCTGCGCAGATAAGAAACTGTTAAATCCGGTTGTTGTAAGTGCGGTAGATCTGGCAGCAGGGTTAAATGGCAAGAGTGACAAGGGGTATACTACCAGTGCGGAAGTTTATGCCATTCAGGAAGATATGATTGAAAGTGTTGCTTATGGACAGAGTACACCGGAAGATGCTGCCGATAATGCGATTGATTTGATCAATGATTACTTAAGCGGTTTAAAATAAGAGTACATAATGGGCTGCCGGGAAATGAACTTTCATTTTACGGCAGTCCTTTTTAAAAGGCAGGAGGATTAAATTAATGGTTAATAGTAAGGTCAAAGCAAAGCACAATTGCGGCGGATGGACCAAAAGAAACAGGATTGGTTTTATGTATGTATGCATCTGGATTTTTGGATTCCTTTTATTTCAGATGTACCCCTTTATCAGTTCTCTGATCTATTCCTTTACGGACTATGATATCTTTGATAAGCCTGCCTTCATAGGTTTAGATAACTATATCAGGCTATTTACAAAAGATAAGGAGTTTTGGAATTCCCTGACAGTTACCTTAAAATATACCTTTATTACAGTTCCTGGAAAGGTGATTCTGGCTTTGATTATCGCCATGATCCTGAACAGGGAATTGAAAGGGATCAACTTTATGAGAACTGTGTATTATATTCCTTCCCTTTTAAGCGGTTCCGTAGCGGTTGCGATCTTGTGGAAGGTGCTTTTCATGAACGACGGCTTTATCAACAGCCTGTTGGGTGTCGTACATATACCGCCTGTAAAATGGATGGGCAATCCCGGTATGGCGGTGATCACTATCTGTATGCTGGAGATCTGGCAGTTTGGCTCTTCCATGGTACTGTTTTTATCTGCCTTAAAGCAGGTGCCGAGGGAGCTTTATGAAGCGGCCAGGATAGATGGAGCCACAAAGATCAGGATCTTTATTAAGATAACGTTACCGATGATTACCTCCATTGCATTTTTCAATATTATCATGCAGCTGATTACAGCTCTACAGAATTTTACATCGGCCTTTGTAGTGACAAATGGCGGGCCTAACAAGGCCACCTACGTGTTGGGTATGAAATTATATACGGATGCATTTAAGTATTTTAAGATGGGTTATGCCTGTGCCACATCCTGGATTTTGTTTATCATCATTATGATTATGACCCTGATTCTTTTTGTAACATCAAAAAAATGGGTCTATTATGATAACTAGGAAGGAGAGACCGAATGAAAGACAAAAAAATCAACAATGGAATTACATATGTGCTCCTGGGAATATTTGGTGTTGTCATGCTGTTTCCGGTAATCTGGATGTTTTTCGCTTGCTTTAAGTCCAATAATGAAATATTCGGCAGCCTGACTCTGCTTCCGGAGAGCTGGAGCCCGGAAGCATTTATTAAGGGCTGGAAAACAACGGGTACCTATACCTATGCAAAGTATTTTATCAACACTTTTGCCCTGGTTATCCCTACCACCCTGCTGACTCTGGTGTCATGTTCACTGGTGGCCTATGGCTTTGCCAGATTTGATTTTCCGGGAAACCAGTTCCTTTTCATGATACTGATTGCGACGCTGATGCTTCCCAATGCAGTAATCATTATACCGAGATATGCACTGTTTAATAAGTTAGGCTGGCTGGATTCCTACATGACATTTTTTGCACCGGCAGCCGTAGGCTGCTATCCCTTCTTTGTCTTTATGATGGTACAGTTCTTAAGGGGACTTCCCAGAGACTTAGATGAATCTGCTTATATTGATGGCTGCGGACCGTTCCAGTGTTTTATCAGAATTTTGCTGCCTCTTTTGAAACCGGCGCTCTTTTCTGCCGGACTGTTCCAGTTTTTATGGACCTGGAATGATTTCTTTAATACAAATATTTACATTAATACGGTGGCTAAATTCCCATTATCCCTGGCGCTGAGAGTCAGTATTGATGTAACTTCCAATATCAGATGGAATCAGGTGATGTCCATGGCTTTGGTCTCTGTAATACCGCTGATCATTTTATTTTTTGCAGCACAGAAATATTTCGTGGAAGGGATTGCCACAACTGGTATGAAGGGGTAGTGTTAGAAAAATAGCAGGACGTAACTATGGAGGAATCATGAAGACTTATAAAAATCCAGTATTATATGCAGATTATTCCGACCCGGATGTGATCCGAGTCGGGAGCGATTACTATATGGTAGCATCATCATTTACCTATGTTCCGGGAGTTCCGCTTCTTCACTCTAAGGATCTGGTACACTGGGAAATCATTAATTACTGTGTAAAAGCGCTTCCATTTGAGAAATATAAGGAACCTTCCCATGGTTCAGGAACGTGGGCTCCTTCCATCCGTTATCATGAAGGAACATTTTTCGTATTTATTCCTTTGGTGGATGAGGGTATCCTGGTTGCCAGAAGTGATAATCCTTATGGTGAATTTCAATTAAATATGTTATGTGAAAGGAAGGGCTGGATAGACCCCTGTCCGTTTTGGGATGAGGCTGGGAAAGCCTATATGGTGTTTGCATATGCAGGCAGCAGGGCTGGAATCAAACATCGTCTGATGCTGGCAGAGATTAATACAGACTGTAAGTATCTGGTGGGAGAACCTCAGATGATTTTCGACGGGGAACAGATAGCGCCTACAACTGAGGGGCCGAAGCTGTATAAAAAGAATGGATATTATTACATACTAATGCCCTCAGGAGGTGTGGAAAACGGCTGGCAGTCATGTCTGAGATCAAGGGATATTTGGGGCCCCTATGAGTACAGGGTTGTTATGCGGCAGGGTAATTCTAAAATTAATGGCCCTCATCAAGGCGGCTGGACCACATCTCCTGACGGGCATGATTGGTTTATTCATTTCCAGGATGTAAATGAGCTGGGAAGAATTTTACATCTGGAGCCCATGTGCTTTTTTAAAGGCTGGCCATTTATCGGTCAGGATAAAGATGGTGATGGAATTGGAGAACCGGTAGAAGAGTGGCGAATGCCTGTGGAGTACATGCCTGAATATGAAATCCTTCAATCGGATGAGTTTGAGTCTGAGAGACTTGGTCTCCAATGGCAGTGGCAGGCAAACCCAAATCCCAATCATTATTCTCTTACTGCCAATCCGGGCTTTCTGCGGCTGTATTGCCGGAAACATCCTACAAGAGATAATCTTTTGTGGTATGCACCGAATGCGCTAACTCAGATTCCGCAGAGCAAGTCTTTTACTATGACGGCCAAGCTTGTATTACACGGAAGAACGACAGGTGATTTCGGAGGGATCGGTATGATAGGGCACTTCTATTCCTACATGGGATTATATCAGACGGAGGATGGGACAGAACTAAGATGCTACAAAGGAACTGTTACAGACAAGATGTTCAAAGGAAAAGCAAACGAGGAGTGCGTGTTAAAGCTGATAGGAAATGGAAATAGAATATGGCTGAAGCTTCATGTGTTGGAGGATAAGACGTATCGCTTCTCCTATTCCTGGGATGGTGAAGAATTTCTGGAGACAGACCCTTTATTTAAGCTTTGCCGGACCACTTGGACGGGAGCCAAGCCTTGTTTGTGGGCGTGCGCCCGGGAGAATGCGGAATCGGAAGGTTACTGCGATTATGAATCTATACGTATCCGAAAGGCAGAAATTTAAGAGAACATATCAGTGTTCAGAGGGCAGTATCAGTATGGCTAAAAAAATCTGAAGTACTGAGAAGCATATCTCCAGCCTCTTAGTACTTCAGTTTTTGCAGATTAGCTGCTGTCTCTTTTACTTTACGTCTATAACTTCCTTCGCCATACCGATTAAATCATCGCAGCTCAAATCATCAAAGGAACTGAGCAAATATTCCATACCATTTTCACTCCAGTTTACATAACGATATACCTTACGCTCTTCTTCGCTGCTTCCGTAGCTGATCATCAGCTGGCCTTCTTCCTCCAGTTTCAAATCGTCCTCTGATGGTTTTGCATCTGGAGGTAAAAACAGGTAATTATCTTCGTGGACTTCTAATGTGATATCCTGATAGACTTCCTGCTTTATCACCGTAGAAGAACCCTGAGGAATCATATCCTGATGTTCATGAACGTGAAGTGCCACACGATCATTGTCCCCATATCCGGCATAGAGTTCCGGGTAGGTAAGCATTGGATTTTGGTTTAAATCCCTTCCTTCTATCTTAGTAATAGAACCTTCGTTAAAGGAAATGCCATTTGAAAAAGTATCTACCAGCTTTGGAGCGGTTCTCATCTGGTTCTCAGCTAATTGGACCAGTTCAGCTTTTGAATGGACCATATCATCCCGGGATACAGAGCTAAACAGACCTGTAATTTTACCGCCTGCAATTGCCGTGACAGTTCCCATTACCGTTATTGTACACACTGCAGCCAATGCTGCCACCATTCTTTTTTTATTAAATTTCATAATTCCATTCCTCATTTCTATTTTTTTATGAATTTCTCTAAGACAACGATTCTCTGTCTGCACATCCGGGCTTATCTGATCCAGCCCAGTCTTTATGATTTGTTTTAATCTGTCATCCCTAAAGTTATCCATGGCAAATGCCCCTTTCCCTTTCTGTTTTTTCAGTGCCGTCAGCTTTCAATAAATCCTTCAGCAGTTTCCGTGCCTTATGCAGACGGGATTTTACCGTCCCTTCCATGGTTCCTGTAATGTGGGCAATCTCTCTGGTGCTCAATTCATTATAATAGTACAGAAGAATCACAGTACGGTATTTAATATCCAGATGGATGAGTGCCGCCTGGATTTCTTTTGCTGTCTCTGCCTCTAAAACAGATTCCAAAGGTCCATCTGCTTTCTTATCTTCCCGGATGTGTTCCGCGCTCTTTTTTTCTTCCTCATTTTCTAAAATACCTTCATAAGAGATTTCAGCCCTCCCTTTTTTCTTTCGTTCAAGCCGCCAGGCAGTCCTGACAAGAATTTGATACAGCCAAGACTCAAAGCGTTCCCCTTGTTTCAGTTTTGACTTATGAAGAAAGCATTTAACAAAGGTCTCCTGTAAAATGTCCTCACTGTCACTTTGGTTGCCGGTAATAAAATACGCCATACGGTATAGCTTTCCGGAATAGGAACGGTATAGTTCGTCAAATGCTGCTTCGCTGCCATTGATCATGCTTTCCACCAAAGCCTTCTTTTCTTCCATCATAACCTGTTTCCTTTCCTTTTTTCGATGCATCTGATAATAAGAGTCATCAAAGTTTTATTTGGTTCACTATTTATAGATTTTATTTTAAAAACATGAAAACAAAGGACCGGGGGCGGAAAACTGACTGCTGCCGTTTCCGTCTCCGATCCTTATGGCTTATAAAAATTCTGATATTAAATTTATTGCACGGCTTTTGGAACCTGCCGCTAAACTCCATTCTTATTCCTTTTGATCACCTTAAGCCTGGTAAACTCTTCCCTGTCTTTTTCTTCCAGTGAATTGGTGATGTTCTTTGTCAGAACCTCATACCTGGGGATCGTAATGTTCTTTAAGGCATTGGCCCGTTTCTGAGTTCTCTTAATACTGTTTGCCAGACGGTAGGCGGAGTTCTCCACCATGGAAAGCTTTACTGTCAGCTTTTTTACCTTTTCAAACTGGTAACGTGCTTCATCCAGTGATTCCCTGGTGCTGTAATAGGCATAAGTCAGGTTTAAGGGCATTTCATCATGTTCGACCAGAGGAATCTCTGTTCCCATGATGCTCCTGGTCTTGATTCGCACAGAATTGTCCACGGGAACTGCCAGGGCGATGTCCTGCACATAATTGATCCCCAGCTCAATGTTGGCTTTTTGCAGGGCCTTGTATGCGGAAGTAAAGGTGACGTCGATTTCCGACTGGATGCCCTTTGCTTCATCGATCAGGCTCATCAGCTCCTTGATGAGGATATTCCGTTTTTTATCCATCAGCTCGTAGCCCTGTCTGGCTAAAGTCAGGGAGCTTTTGGCAAGGATCAAATTCCCCTTGGTGGGAAATGTATTGGGATTCATGAATATCCCTCCTATTCTTCCGGTGCGTCAAGGGTGGTTGGCTTGTAATACTGGTCTAAGACCTTGGTGTCGATGCGGTCCAGCTCAGATCTTGGGAGAAGCCCCAGAAGCTCCCAGCCAATGGTCAGGGTTTCAATGATGTTCCGGTTGGCATGGTTTCCCTGCCCTACAAAACGGTTTTCAAATTCTTTTCCGAACACCAGATATTTTTTATCAATGGGAGAGAGTTCATCTTCTCCGATGACCGATGCCAGTGCTCTTGCATCCCCAACCTTTGCATAACAGGAGAAGAGCTGGTTTGCCAGACCTTGATGGTCTGCCCTTGTAAAGCCTTCTCCAATGCCGTCCTTCATCAGACGGCTTAAGGAAGGGAGGACATTGATCGGCGGATAAACCGACTGGCCGTATAAACTGCGGTCCAGAACGATCTGCCCCTCTGTGATATATCCCGTAAGGTCTGGAATGGGATGGGTGATGTCGTCGTTTGGCATGGTCAGGATAGGGATCTGGGTCACGGAACCATGCCGGTCCTTTACAATGCCGGCCCGCTCATAAAGGGAAGCCAGCTCGCTGTACAAATAGCCGGGATAGCCCTTTCTGGAAGGGATTTCTCCTTTTGAGGAGGAAACCTCACGGAGGGCCTCTGCATAGGCGGTCATATCGGTCAAAATAACCAGAATGTGCATCCCCTTTTCAAAGGCTAAGTATTCTGCCAGGGTCAGGGCCACCTTTGGCGTGATCAGACGTTCCACCACAGGATCGTTTGCCAGATTGATGAACATGGCTACGTGGTCGGAAACACCGCTTTCTTCAAAGGTGCGGCGGAAAAAATCAGCCACATCGTATTTCACCCCCATAGCTGCAAATACCACAGCAAATTGTTCACTGGAAAGGGCATCATCCCCTAAGGAAGCCTGCTGTACGATCTGAGCCGCCAGTTCATCGTGGGGAAGGCCGTTTCCTGAGAAGATGGGAAGCTTTTGTCCGCGGATTAAGGTCATCAGTCCGTCAATGGCTGAGATTCCCGTGCGGATATAATCCCTTGGGTATTCCCTGGTAACAGGATTTAAGGGTTTTCCGTTAATATCCAGGCGAATGTCAGAGCTGATGTCTCCAAGTCCGTCAATAGGCTCTCCGATTCCGTTAAAGGTGCGTCCTAACATGTCTTCGGAAACGGCAAGCTCCATAGGGTGCCCGGTGAGGCGGGTGTGAACATTTCTTAAGGCAAGCCCATCAGTCCCTTCAAATACCTGGATGATGGCTTTATCCTCGTAAACCTCAATGATGCGTCCAAGCTTCTTTGTCTTTTTTTCTACGGTCATTTCCACGATTTCGTCGAAAGCAGCATTCTGGACGCCTTCCAAAACCACCAGGGGCCCGTTGATCGCACTTAGTCCTAAATATTCGATTGCCATAGTCTGCCTCCTCCCTATGCGTTGCGTTCGATGACAGATTCATAGAAGGCATCTACCTGCTTTTTGTAGTCATCAAACATATCCAGTCTGTCGTTAGGTACATCATATTTAATGGAAATGATCTTATCGAAAATCGGATCTTCCTTTAGTACGGACATAGGCATTCCCATGGAAACCAGGGAACGGGATTTCTTGAATAAATAAAGGATTAAGTCCATCATTTTAAACTGCTTTTCCATTGGAACACAAGTATCATCCTTGTGAAATGCGTTCTGCTGTAAAAATCCGATCCTGATCACCTTGGAGATTTCCAGTATAAGCTTCTGGTCATCGGGAAGCATGTCTCCGCCGATGAGTTTTACGATCTCCATAAGGCTGCTTTCCTGGGTCAGAAGAAAGACCAGGCGGTTTCTGTAGTCCACGAATTTCTTATCCACGTTTTCCACATACCAGGGGGCTAAGTCGGTTAAATATTCGGAATAGCTGCTGAGCCAGTGGATAGCCGGAAAATGGCGTTCGTTTGCCAGATTCCGGTCCAGGCCCCAAAAGCAGCGTACAAAACGTTTGGTGTTCTGGGTCACAGGCTCGGAGAAATCGCCTCCCTGAGGAGATACGGCCCCGATAATGGTGACTGAGCCTTCGGTTCCGTTCATGTTCTGCATGATTCCGGCTCTTTCATAGAAGGCTGATAAGCGGGAAGCCAGATAGGCCGGGAAGCCTTCCTCCGCAGGCATTTCTTCCAGACGTCCGGACAATTCCCTTAAGGCCTCGGCCCAACGGGAAGTGGAGTCCGCCATGATGGCCACGTGATACCCCATGTCCCGGTAATATTCCGCAAGGGTAAGGCCGGAGTAAAGGCTTGCTTCACGGGCTGCAACAGGCATGTTGGAGGTATTGGCAATGAGGGTGGTCCGGTCCATCAGAGGATTTCCGGAACGTGGATCCACCAGCTGGGAAAATTCCTCAAGCACCTGGGTCATCTCGTTTCCCCGCTCTCCGCAGCCGATGTAGATGATGATATCCGCATCAGACCACTTGGCGATCTGGTGCTGGGTCATGGTTTTTCCCGTGCCAAAGCCGCCGGGAATACAGGCAGTGCCACCCTTTGCAAGAGGGAACAGGGTGTCAATGATCCTCTGCCCGGTGATAAGGGGCTTGGAAGCCGGGTACCTTTTCAATATGGGCCTTGGAACGCGGATGGGCCACTTCTGGGTCATGGTGATCTTGGCTTCAGAACCGTCTGTCAGCTGAAGGGTCAGCAGGGGATCAGAAATGGTATAGGAACCATCCTCCACGGCGTCAAGGACATAGCCTTCCATATCAGGAGGAATCATGACCTTATGGACAATGGCAGGGGTTTCAGGAACCTCGGCAATGATGGTTCCGGGGAATAAATGATCACCCTTCTTTACAGTCATGTGAGTCTTCCATAGTTTTGAACCGTCAAGGGAGTCCACATGAATACCCCGGTCAATGTATGCGCCTCCGGTCTTTGCGATCTCGCTTAAAGGCCGTTCAATTCCGTCAAAAATGTTATTTAAAATGCCCGGAGCAAGTGTGACCGATACGGGGAAGCCGGAGGAGGAGACCGTTTCTCCCGGCTTTAAGCCGCTGGTTTCCTCGTACACCTGGACAATGGTGCGGCGGTCCGTAAGGCCGATGACCTCGCCGACTAAATGGTCTTTGCCTACATAGACCATTTCATTCATTCGGAATCCGGAATCGCCCTTCAAATAAATGACAGGGCCGTTAATACCGGAAATAGTACCTGTATTAGTCATTGGCCGTACCTCCAATCAGATCCTTTACATCAAAGCGGAAGTCCCGTTTTGCTTCTGTCAATTTTGTTTGAAAGGAATTGTCGATTAAAATATGCCTGGAAGGGATGACAGCCCGGGTTCCTCCCAGAAAGGAGTATTCGCTCACCCGGATATCGGAGCCGCCGGCAATTGACAGTTCATTGATCTTATCTTCATCCGCAGGATCAATGTAAATGGTGATGAATTCTTTTCCTGCCAGGGCCTTGGCTTCCTTGATCTGCTTTTCCAAAAGCTTTGTGTATCCCGGAGATTCCATGAATGTGGCCAGTTTATCCCGAAGCTCCGAAAACAGCTTATCTTTCAGCTCATCCTGTTTTTTTCCAAAGGCCCGCTTCATTCCGATCTGCTCCAGGGAAAGCTTTTTGTTGATCTCCCGTTCGATCCGTTCACTTTCCAGGTTTACCTGCTGGCCGGCCCTTCGCCTGGCATCCTCCTGATGCTCCGAAAAGGTCTGCTCTAAGGCTGCCGTATATTCATCAAGCATCTTTGCACTGCGGGTTCTGGCATCTTCCATACAAAATTCCAGGAAATGCTGTAATTTTTCCTCAGTTGTCAAGATGACCACCTCTTTCTTATAGTTTTAATCCGATGGCTTCATTCACGTAATCCGTGATAAAGTTCGGCTTGCGGCCGGTACCATGGCGGTCGGGGATCTCCACGATCAATGGGAGCTTACGGTTCAGCTTCACATCATTGATGATATCCGGAAACTCTTTTCCGAATTTCTCCGTCAGGAGAATGATCCCGATCTCTTTATCGGCCAGGACTTTATCCAGTTCACGTTTCAGTTCCGTCTTTTCATGAACGACAGCGCCTTCCACTCCGGCTAACCTCATTCCGGTCCAGGTATCCACGTTGTCGCTGATCAAATACATTTTCATGGGTTACAGCTTTCCTAAGATCATGAAAGAAATGATCAGACCATACAGACAAACGCCTTCGGCAAGCCCTACGAAGATCAGTGATTTACCAAGTATGGAGCCATCCTCGCTGATGGCGCCTAAAGCAGCGCTGGCAGCCGCGGAAACGGCAATACCGCCGCCGATACAGGCAAGTCCCGTGGAAAGTGCGGCAGCTAAGTAGCCCATTCCTGCAATGCTTCCTGTGCCAGGGTTTGCTGCCTCTGCTGCGGCAGCCTGGCCGTTAAACATGAATACACTGGAAACGATCAGGGTACCGAAAAATAAAAGTGCGTTAATGCCCAGTGCGGTTTTATACCGTCCTTTTGTTTTTTCACCCAAGGCAAAAGCACCAAAGGGGACAACGATGCTTAAGGTCAATGCGATTGCTAATGTTATTTTTACTAAGATTGACATAATATTACCTCCATTTTGGTTTTTAATTTTTCTTTCCGTATGGTTTAAATTCCCGGCCGGTTCCCCGATAGAAACGGCTGAATAATTCATAATATTCCAGACGCAGAACCTGGATTCCCACGATCAGGCCTTCCATGCCGCAAACGAATAAGTTGCCCAGAATCACAACCAGCCAGTTGGGATTTCCTGCTTCCGCACCGGAGAGCATGAGCACCACTTCCATCATGGCTGCGTGGCTGACGGCAAAGGCTCCTACACGGACAAAGGAAAGGGTGTTGGAAAAGTAGCTTAAAAGCACTTCAAACAGTTCGAAAAAGCCCTGAACCACAAACATGCCCTTTTCCTTTGGCATGATCTGGGCTTTTCTTTCCACCAGGTTTGTGAGAGGTTCCTTAAAGAACATGACAGCCAGCGGGATGCCAAACATGATCACAAGGAGTATGGCAGCCGGAACAGGGTTTTTGGTCATGTAAAGGACAATGGTGAGCACAAGGCTTGCATAGAACACAAGTCCTGCCGTACCGTTTGTGTCAAACAGGGTTTTTTCCGGGTCATGAAAACGGATGCTGTTTATGATGTTTAATACCATGGTCATCAGGATAATTCCCATGCCAATGGAAATCGCTGCGATAAATACGGTATTCAGCTTCCCGATAAAGGGCAGGCTGGTCATGTGCTCCATGGGGCGGAGCCAGACGGCGCTTATAACATCTTCGAACCCGAAAAAGCTGCCGAAAAGGAATCCGAATATGGTTGAGAAGAAGCCGCAGCAGGATAAAATGGCCGCCAGATTCATTTTCTTAAGCCGGTAAAGGAGAAGCCCTCCAAACAGAAGGCACATTCCCTGTCCCACATCCCCAAACATAAAACCAAAGAGGAAGGAATAGGTGATGCCGATCAATATGGTGGGGTCGATCTCATTGTACTCCGGAAGGCCGTACATCTGTATGAACATTTCAAAAGGCTTAAAAAGCTTTGGGTTGTGAAGCTTGGTTGGAGGCTTGCTCATAATGTTGTTATGGTCATCCTCCATGAAGCAGAAGGTCTTTTTATCGTCTGAGATCTCCTTCTGAAAAGCAGCGGCATCCCGGTTACTCATCCAACCGCAGATAATGTAAAAGGTGTTTACATTCTGCTTGGTACATGCTGCCAGCTTTCTCACATTAAAGTTGGTTGAAAATATTTCCAGACTTCTATATGCGCTTGATAAGTCCTCCTGCCTTGCCGCCAGAAGATCAGACATCTGCTTTCGGATGCTGTTAATAGCAGCCTGCAGGGTATTGATCTTATCTTCCAGAAAATGGATGGCGTCCAGGGGCGTGCCCTCGTATTCATCAGGCAAAAAGAAGCGTTCAAAATGCATGGAAGAGAAAATGGCATCAATCTGGTTTGAGATGGTTTCCGGTGCAAAATAAACCAGCCAGACATACTCGTCATCCTCCCGGCATTTATAAAGGACAGTATCAATGGTATCATATACGTAGCTCTCAAATTTGTTGTAATACTCATGAGAAATACGCCCAAAACGGAATTTAATGTACTTAAAATGGAGGATGGAGCTTAAATCATAGTTAAGTCCGGTGAACGGAAGGATCCGGTCCAGGGATTGGCGGAAGGAATTTTGCTCGGTCACAAGGGCCTCTTCCTTTGCAGTCAGTTCCTTTACCTGTTCTCCGATCCCTGCAACAATTTCAGCGGCCCGCTCAATGGAAACTTTTTTCCGGCTGTTTGCCGGATCTCCCGGCGGGAGTAATTCCGCCAGTTCCATGGCGCGCTGGTACGCGTCCTTGTATGGATTGGTTTCAATATAAGGTCTTAAGTCTTTTACCGTTTTTAATTCCGACAGGGCATTTTCCAAATGGATTTCATATTTGGATAAATAGGTGTCGATGACCCGGTCAATATCTTCCTTGGGTCCGGTGATACTTAAGAATTTCATCTTTTCTATCACGGAAAAGCAACCCCCTTTACTTTTTTACAACATAGGAGATAATTTCATCCGAGCTTACGCTGTACCGGATGCTCTCTATGAGGGTGATAATCTTTTGAATTTCTTCCTCCTTAAAATAAAGATAGGAATTCAGCGTGGCAATGGAATAGGGATTCTGCCGGCTGGTGGAACGGTATATTTTGTCCAGCATTTCCTGAGTCAGTTGTTCTAAGTCCGGCATGTCCGCGGCTTCCAAATCGGATTTCCGCCCATAAAAGGTGGTCCTTAGAACAGAATAAAACTCTTCCAACGTGGCTGCCTCTGCCATTTTTGTGATCTGCTCCTTATTTAAATGGTAATTAATAGGGATGAGAAGGGAATAAATATCGGCAGGCTGCAGGCGGTAATATTTTTTGGAGCGGTAAATCCACTGGACATTAAGTAAATCCAGCTTGCTGCCAAAGCAGCGTATAAGAAGCTCCTGTTCTTTTCTGGTAAGATATTTGCCCATGACCTTCCAGATGGTCTTAAAGTAAAGAAGGTCTAAGTGGACCTCATAATCAAACAAGGCGGGCTGTTCCTTATCGTCTAAGTGGGAAAGCAGGTCATAGTAAACCGAGCCTTCCAGGTTTGTAATGAATTCATGCAAGTCTCCTGAGGAAGACAGCCTCATTAAGTCCAGCCGGGAATGCTTCTCAAAAAAGTCCTGGAATACAGAGAGATCGATATCCGGCCGGTTCCGCCCCATAGCATTGCGGAAGCATTTCTTCAGGATATCGATTTCAAAGTGCATAAAATATAAGTCCAGAAATTTACGCTGGGTCAAATTGGCGAACCGGTAGAGCTTGGCAAAATCCTGGTACAGGGAAAGGATCAGCCGCTGTTCAATGGCTCCCCTGTGAAGGACCACGCCCTCTAAGTTTGCAAACAGCCCTTCATAGGCAGGCAAGCGCCTTAAATATTCCACTGCATCAGAAACAGTTTCAAGGGCTGCCATTTCGCGAAACTGGCTGTCGGTGATCAGATGGCTTTCCATGGCTCTTACCTTGGTTGTAATGCCGCTGTAGGATAATAAGTCTCCCATAAGATCACTCCTTTGTCATTGTATTAAATAACTCCTCCACATATTGAGTATGATGGTCCTCGTAATGCTGTTCCATGGCTTTAAGGATCCTTTGGGCATCACTCCGCTGTTTTTCCAGACGGTTATTCATGCTGATTTCCATGGCGGCCTGCAGCTCTTCAATCTTTTTGTTGGTTTCCGCTTCCAGCTGTGCATCGAACGCAGCCGTCCTCTCTTCCATTTCTTTTGCAAAGGCCTTTTTGCGCTCATTGGCATCATTCATAATGGAAGCCGCAGCCGATTCAATCTCGGATATTTTCTCGATTACAGTATCCATACTGTACCCTCCTTTTCGTAAGCATTCGTTGAAAAAAATAGTGCTTAATTTATAATGATACTACAATTTAAAAAAAATGCCATAGTCTGTTAGAGAAAAACGACAATATTAATGAAATTTTATCATAAATATAAGTTACGCCGCCAAAGCTGGGGTTATGCATGAACAATAGAAAAAGCGAAGACCAAGGGAAAATTATCCCTGGATTCTTCGCTTTTTTAACGTTTTCTTTACGGGGCAGCGGCTGTGGTACCCTCAGCGGCAGAGGTAGATTCCTCTGCGCCCGCTTCCGATTCGCCTTCCGTTACGGTCAGGAATTCGGTGGCAACATAAGCCTCTGTTCCTTCAAACATGATGACCGTCCATTTGTCATCATAGGTCTTGACATAATCCACCACAGTACCGGAAGCAAGGGTTCCAAGCTTGGCTCCGTTGGTGGATGGCTCGGAACGGACATTAAGCTTGCTCATGGTGGTGTAGACCTTAGGAGCTTCTGTTTCCGGCTCCGCAGCTGTTGTAGGTGTTTCGGCGCTTGTCATGGCTTCGGTAGTGACCTCAGCAGATGTTGGGGTTGTGGTAGGCTCGTTTTTTGAGTCTTTTCCCGGGATCAGCTTCACGATGATTAAGACGAGCACAAGAAGAACCAGGAAAATAAGAGCTGGTTTCAGCAGTCCGTAGACATCAAAGCTGTTCTTCCTGGTACGCCTCCTGCTTCTGCTGTGTGAAGCAGGCCTTTGGCCGGTTCTGGAAGCATTCCTTTGGGGCGGCCTCTGACCGGGTCTTTGGCCATCCGGTCTCGTCCCGCTGCTCCTTGTCCCTCCGATATGCTCCTGGGTTCTTAAAGGCGCGGTTCTTGCACCGGTGCTTCTTGGATTTCCTGTTCCATAGGCTTCATTCCTTAAGGCACCGCTTCGGGGGGGATTATTCCTGGACGTGGATGATGACATGGTCCTGACGTCTGCGGGCCGCTTACTGACAGGGGCTCCCCCCTGGCTTCCTCTATTGAAAGAGTTTGCAAAGGCATTGACTTCCTGAGACAGAAGCTGAAAGGCTTCGCTGGCATCATAAGGGCTGTCGTCTCCTTCATGAACTGCCTTGTTTCCCAGCACGCGGATCCTGTGATAGTGGTCTTTGGCTGACTGGGAAATAAAGCGCCTCTCAAATAGCTGGTCTATGCTGTCCGCCAGATCACCCTCCACGATCAAAGCCCTTTCACCAAGATAATTTACCATATATTCCAGGGTCTGCCGGGCTTTGATCATGGCCATGTTATACTGCTTCTGGTTCATGAGCCTTTCCGCTTCCCTCAGACCCTGCTGGATTCTGGTCAAGAAACTGTTGTCTGTAGTTCCCATATATTTCCTCCTTTGCAAAGACGGTTGTATTCCAATATACAGATATTATACTAGATTATTGTAAATTGCGCACCTGTTATTTTGTCGTTTTTTGATTTGTAAGAGAAAAGTAAAAAATATACAGGGATTCCCTATAAAATAAAGGAATTCCTGTATTTTAAAGTTATCTGTGATACTACTTTGATACTAAATCCTGTAATTTGTTTGCGACCTCGCTGTGCTTATTGGGATATAAATGTCCATAAATATTGTTTACCATATCCACTGAATCACCTATGCGCTCTGCTATAAGATAAGGAGAGAAGCCCATATCTATTAATAGGGAAACATGGCTGTGGCGGATGTCATGAATGCGTATTGGTTTAATTCCGGAAGATGCGCAGGCGCCTTTTAAGCAAATTCCTAATTTATACCGGGAAAATTGAAAAGCCTATCCTCAGCTTTTACTCCATAATTCTTATCTATGTACTCTTTCAGACATTCTGTGAGAAATGGAGGTATGGTTACAAGTCTTGTACCGCCTGCTGTTTTGGGAGATGTAATAACGTCGTTTTGATCATGGCGGTGATAAGTTTTTGAATATCAATGATGCATGTATGACAAACATTCAAAATGCAGTTGCATTGGCAGATGAAAGAGTAGCGGAAGCGTTCCAGGAATGCTTATGGCAGTCTGGTATGCCTGAAGAAATAATTCGCGAGTGTGAGGTTAATGTCCTTGTTAGAGAAAGTTATATTTGAACGTACATGTTGAAGAGTAAACAGGAGGCGGTCAACCCCGTCTCTTTTTAATACCCAAAACGACACTTATCCACAATGTTGTGGAAACAATTGTGGATTGAGTGTTAATATCTGAAAATACGACACAAAACTGCAAATTATTACAGGGTTTTAGTCGCTTGTTATGCACAAATTGAAAGGAAGTGAGCCAGATGGCGTTGTCAGCCAAACAGAAATTATTTGCAGATGAGTACCTGATTGACCTTAATGTCACCAGGCCTTACAAGGCAGCATATACCAAGGTCAAGAAAGATGAAACAGCCAAAGCGGCTGCAAGCAGAATGTTAACCAATGTTAACGTTGCGGCTTATGTTGAAAAGCGAATGAAGGACCGGGAAAAACGTACTGAGATCACCCAGGACATGGTTTTAAAGGAGCTTGCTAAGATCGGTTTCGCAGATATTACTGACTTTGTGACGATTGAAAGCAAAGGAAGCTATAAAGCAGTGCAGATAAAATCCCCAGATGAAATGCTAAGGGATAAGTTAGGGGTCATTGCCGGAATCAAGGAAGGTGCCAATGAGATAGAAATTAAACTGAATAATAAGGAAAAAGCCCTGGAACTGATTGGCAGGCACTTAGGTATGTTTAAGGATAAGCTGGAAGTGTCTGGCATTCTGGAGACTGAGAAAACGAAGCTTGATGATTTGATTAAGCAGATGCGCCGCGGTGATGGATAATGAGTGATGAGCGCCTGCTTCTGTCAGAGAAGTATAAAACCTTTCTAAAATGAGATGGTCCGGTAGAGTTCCTGGAAGTGACCACGGCTGCGGGGACAAGAAGAAATGGCAGAAGGCCCTGGATTACGGTAACATGGGAAGAATATGTTGGTGGGGCAAATGAACTATATATCCGGGGAGCAAATAAAGCAGGTTTTGTAGGAGAATCTTATATTTCATTTGAAACTGCCCAAATTACGATAAACTATGGTACTGTTGGAGGCGGATGCAATCAGGGATTGGTATTTTGAGGAGGCTACGGTGCAGGCAGCTATTGAACTGACCAAGGAGCTGATGGAGCCATGGTGAAGGGCCTGCAATCTTCTGGCGGAAAGTGGTATTACTTGGATCAGGATGGAGCGCTGCAGTATCCAGGGCTGGATGAATAGGGTCCCAATGGAATTTGTAAGATATTATTAATAGTACAGTCTTAAGTTGGAACATATAATTATACTGGCAGGTACAAACTGCTGGCAATCGTGTATAGGATGGTAGGCCTCGATTCTACATAGAATGGAGGTGTTGCTCATGAAGTATTTTGACTTTAAGGATTTAATGTCTTTTGGCATGTTCTTTCTGGCACTGCTGACATTCGTCTTATTGACGTGTCGCTAAATACAAAAAACCTTCCCTGTACTTTGGCCGGTTGGGAAGGTTTTTGCTTTTCTAATTAGCCAACCACCCTGTGGCGATTGCCTTTTTTATTATATTATACTTACTTTTAAAATATTACAAGTAAAGGAATCTTTACAAAAAATAAGGGTGATTGCGGCAAAGAATATAGGTAGGTGTCAGATTGCATTTTATCCCCATTCCCCCAAGTATGTTTCAGTTTCGTCAGCATTAACTCTACTTTTATCAACAAATTGCTGCGAGTAACCGTTATTTCGGGCCAGCCCATTACATAAAGTCGTGATACTATTATGATACAAAAAAAACATATAAACAGTATAAAACATTTGTTTTTATGCGAATTATCTTTAGAATTGCTGTAAAAACAGGGGGTGTCGTGGCTAAAATATGATGGGCTTCGTAAGAGAAAAGTAAAAAAAACAGGAAAATGGGTCTGTGGGGTTAAATTAATAGGGTTTATGCAGACATTGTCGGAAGCGATTAGAAATCAGAAGGGATATAAATGACATAAGAACCGTTAATCTCCTCATAAAG
This sequence comes from Lacrimispora indolis DSM 755, assembly GCF_000526995.1. Taxonomy (NCBI): domain Bacteria; kingdom Bacillati; phylum Bacillota; class Clostridia; order Lachnospirales; family Lachnospiraceae; genus Lacrimispora; species Lacrimispora indolis. The sequence goes on from NZ_AZUI01000001.1 coordinate 2,048,732, forward strand.
GAGAGGTGCCGGCAAGATTGGAGGAATCCTGCCGGCAATATGAAAAAAGTTTATTTATAAGGATATTACCTGTAACAAGTATTAATATACCGGGCTGTTGTGTAGAAAAGTTGTGGAAGATGTGAACAGTTTGTGAAAGGGAAGTGCAGCAGCTTGATCTGTGCTTACTCAGATACATTCAGGATGATCCGGAGACAGCGGCAGAGCCTGTAAAATTATCAGGCTGGAGGCGGAAAAATAAACGGCAAACTTGCGTTCCCTGTACCATGTATGATACAATCGATCAGGCAATGTATGTTTTCATTAAGATGAATTTATTTGGAGGAATTTTAAGATGAGGTTGCGTCATATACAAGGCTCGGAAGAGGAGATTGCGAACAGTCCGTATGTTGTCCAGAATCCTTTTGATAAAAAAGGCTGCTGGAAGGAAGTGTTTGGCAATGAAAATCCTATTGAAATAGAGGTTGGCATGGGTAAGGGCCGTTTTATCATGGAGCTGGCCGCCATGAACCCGGAAATCAATTATGTGGGCATTGAGAGATATCCCAGCGTTCTTTTGAGGGGTTTGCAGAAGCGGGCTCAGATGGAGCTTGATAATATATTCTTTATGTGCGTGGATGCAAAAAACCTGGGTGATATATTTGCCCTCGGAGAGGTACAGAGGGTGTACTTAAACTTTTCTGATCCTTGGCCAAAGGACCGTCATGCTAAACGCAGGCTCACATCAGAGGATTTTATGGCGGTTTATGACCGGATTTTAAAGCCTGACGGCACTGTGGAATTTAAAACCGACAACAAAGGCCTGTTTGATTACTCCCTGGAATCCATTCCTAGAGCCGGCTGGCAGGTTAAGGAATTTACCTATGACCTTCATCACAGCCAGATGGGAGAGGGGAACGTGATGACAGAGTATGAAGAGAAATTTTCCTCCAAGGGGAATCCCATTTATAAATTGACAGCAGGAAGAAGATAATATTTTTTTAAAACCGGTGTTTGGTTTCTATAACCATAATGCCGGTTTTGCATATAATAAAACAAAATCAGTTGTGGGAGCAGCGGTTATGGGAATGAAAGACAAGGTCACAAGCAAGCTTCTTCAAGCTACCAGTGATAAGACGGAATTAAATAAGAAAATGCTGACCTGGAACAAATCTTTTGTAGATGTGAACAAAACCCTGAGCGGAAATATACAAAAAAATAAGAAAAATAAATAAATTCGAAAAAGTTGTAAATTATTTGTAAAAAAGGTGTTGACTTTTGTTGGATACGGTTATATAATTACACACGTGCTCAAGACGAGAGTACAGTGTAGAAACGAAAGACAAGCGCCTTTAGCTCAGTTGGTAGAGCAGTAGACTCTTAATCTATTTGTCCGGGGTTCGAGCCCCCGAAGGCGCATCAAAAGTTCCGGTTTTGCAGACAGAGAGCTGCGGGGTTGGGGCTTTTATTTTGTTTGGATTTATGCGGAGTTGCTGGTGTTTGTTATGTTAAAATTGAATTGGTTGGAGAGCGGATGCTGGGTGAGCGTCCGCTTTTTTTCTTTTAGGGAAAAATATTTCTTTGCAAATTCAATGCAAATTTTTTTCCTTTGGTGTTGTGGAAGATTTGAAAAATGGATGTAGCTGTCACCTTTATGAGAATGAAGGATGACCACATGAAAAACGGGCTGCTCAAGCCAGCCTATAATGTACAGATAGCAGTGGAGAATTATTTTATTATTCATAGCTATATCAGCAGTGAACGAACGAATTACAATACCTTGATTACCGTATTGGAAAAACACCAACGGGTTTTTTGGCACGATCCAAAGCAAACAACTGCAGACAGTGGCTATTGCAGGGAAAAGAATATGATTTATCTAAAGGAGCAGGGAATTAAAAGCTACATCAGGCTGCAGATGCACGAAAAGACGAAAATCAAGGCATACAAGGAAGACATCGGAAAGCATTACAACATGATGTACATGATAGAAGAAGACACACATTATTATCAATATCATAATGGAAGAAGCCTTACCTATATCCGTACCGAAATAAGTCATCAGGAAGAGTGATTCTCAAAGAAAGCATAAAAACATCCCCGAAGGAAAACCGAACACCTGAAAAGTGTGGATTCCTGCGAGGATGTTCTTATTTGGGGACAAATGGATTAAAAAATACCATTACCCGACTGCCCCTTTTTGATTATTTTCATGAAATATATCGGTTAGGCTGCCTCTTTGTTCCCATCAGCTTCCGTACTTTTCGATTTGTTCGAGATTACCCTGCACATAACGGCGGATATCAGGGTTGTAATCAAAAAGGTGAGAGCAAGCAAGGAAACCGCTTCTGGTACATATGCTGTGTATGCCTCATTGCCTGCCGCCATGAGAGAAGGATCCACACAGGCGACTCCTGTGGTAGCACACAGACCGGCACCAACCCAGCCGGGTCTCTTTAAGATAACTTTGTCGGCTAGAAAATACATAAACACCAGATTGATAACAAATATAACCAGTGCGAGAATAATCCCGCGTATACCAGCATGGAAAGCAGTCTTTAAATTAATAGCGGCTCCAAATACAAAGCCCATCAGCACGAGACAGATGGTGGAAGCCGGCTTGATAAATTTAATAAATTCCGGATCCAGATTTCCCAGCAGCATACCAAGAAAGAATGGTATCAATACATTAATGGCAGACATCCAGTTGACAGCATCCGAGCCGCCGGAAAGGTTGAATACGAGGATGGACCAGACGGACATGCAGAAAAGCTGTGGGAGCAGCATCATGCCGATATCCTCAGGCTCTCCGTATTGCTGTGCCAGTGAGATAAATAATCCGGGGTTCATATAGCAGATGGCGGGAATAAAAGCGAAGGCAGAGATACCCCAGATCCCATCCACACCAAAAAAGCGCAGAAACAGAGTTCCGATACCGAAAATGATAAGCAGCTTAAATATGGCATAAGTAGCACCGTATTTCAAAATCTTACCTATTTTCGAAAAGGAAACGGTAGCACCGCTGGAAAACAGCATAAGTCCGATGACGCAGTATGTACCAGATTTGAAAAGACCTTCGCTGGGCCCTCCCAGTGTGGTCCAGAATGTAGGAAAGAGTGTGTTAAATACGGCGGATATCAGTAAAGGAATAATTAATAGCCCACTGGGGATTTTATGCATGGTTTTCATAATGTTTAATTTCATTGTAATCTCCTCTCATTTTCCAAAAAGTGATAGTTAAACTATCAAAATATGTTATTTGCACTATACCGAATAGTGGGACTGCTATACCGTATAGTGGGATCATAACAAAAAAGTTAGAAAAATGCAAGTGTAAAAATACAAATTTCACAAAACACAGAAGTTACATTATAAAACTTTGAGTGGTATCAGAATAGATTGCTTTTTTTGTAAATTAATAATATGATAATAGAAACTGATGGTACAGCAAAAGAGTGTGCCAAAACTTTTTAGAACGGATGGTTAATATGGTAGAGAAGATTTTTACAGTACTTGAGGCAGTAGGACAGACAAAAGGGAACAACAGCGTGAGCGTGATCCAAAAGCTGACAGGATTTCCAAGAAGTACAGTTCACAGGACGCTTCAGAGTATGGAGAAAGCGGGAATGATTGTTTATGTACAGGATCAAGGTTATTCCATCTCCCAGAAACTTCAGCTCCTATGCTTAAGTTACAATCAGAACACAGATTTCCTGGAGGTAATGATTCCGCTGGTCAAGAATATTTCGGAAAAAACCCAGGAAACCGTTTCTGTGAATGTTATAAATGATATAGAGCGTATCTGCGTTTACAGAGCTGAGGGGCACAAACGTGCCATCAGCAATGTGCATATGGGGGACAGAGGCCCTCTTTTCATTGGTTCTACGGGGCGTATGCTTGCGGCATCACTTTCTTCTTCAAAATTTGAGGAGGCTTTTCAATATAGTGAAAAAAATGGGATCATCACTGCAGCGAATAAAAAAGAGATCCTTGAAAAAATTGAAAAATGCCGTCAGGACGGGTATGCCGTTAGTAAAGAGGAGCTTTATACCGGCTGCTGGTCCATTGCTGTTCCAATCATTAGTGTGATTACAAAAGAGATAATAGGAGCCCTTTCAATCAACAGTGTGATATCTTTTTACTCGGAAGAAGTGAAAAAAATGTATATAGAAATGCTTCAGGAAGCTGTGGATGAGGCAAGCGTTAAATTATTAAGATAAAAGGTGACAATAAAATACAGAGATGAACCGTTTTATCCTGTAGACAAAGTTGGAGTTAGGGCACAAGCCCTAACTCCATTTTGTCATTATTCATTATAAAATTTTGTATCATTTGGGCAAATATAGTAATCATAATACTTATCATATATATTTATATTTCTTAAAAAATCTACTTTTCGTCTTTGGTCTTTAATGCAGAAACAACGGCTGTATTTGATCATCTAGTATCAGCTTCGCTATCGCCTGTGTTCGATGACCCGAATCCCTAATTAAGGTTTCGCTATTTTTCTATCTTAAAACAGACAAAATCCAGGGTGCAAGCCCTGGACTTTGTTTACAGTCTGAGACGGTTATATGAACCGTCTTTTTTTAACACTTTAAAAAACATCTTGCAATAGTAAAAAGAAAGTGATATATTGATAAATGGGACAGCTATACCGTATAATGGGACAACAATGGAGGAGGTTATTAAAGATGAGTTCGTTAAAAATTGATGTTGGTGGTTTTGAAATGAAAAACCCGTTAATGATTGCTTCAGGTCCGATCAGTTCTAAACTTGACCATTTAAAACAGGCTGATGAAAACGGATTTGCCGCCGTAAGCTTAAAGCACACCATGACCTGGCAAAAATTTGCAGCAAAGCCAAGATGGTACAGCGATAGCAAGATTGGGGTAATTGTAAGTGGGGATCCGCGCTTGGATCCTGAATACACCTTAGATATGATTAGAAAGGCCAAGGAACAGACATCGCTTAAAATAGCGGTGAATCTGTCCGGAACTCCCAATAACGTGGCATCCTGGGGAGAACTGTCCCATATGATGGAACAGGCGGGAGCAGATGCAATTGAACTGAATTTTAACTGCCCGAATTTATTGACAGCTGATGCAAAGACAAAGGCGGTTCTTGGTGCTAATCTTGGCGCTGATCCGGATTCCTGCAGGACTGTTGTGTCAGAGGTTAGAAAGTCAGTGAAGATTCCGGTGATTGCCAAATTAAATACAGAGAGCGGAAAGCTGATGCCGGTATCCAAAGCCGTGGCAGAAGCGGGCGCTGATATTCTGAATATTCATGCGTCTTACCGTAGTGCTCCCGGGCTGGACATTTATAATGGCGGAAAGATGCTGTATCCGGGAAGTGAAAAAGGAAACTTTGGCGCTATTAGCGGCGTATGGTCCAAACGGGCCTCAAACCGTTTCATAAATGATGTATATAGAGCTAATACGGGAAAAGCCGTCATCGGCGGCAGCGGATTATATACGTGGCAGGATGTAGTGGAAACTATCATGTATGGGGCTTCTGCTGTTCAGATGTGCGTCCCTGTTATGCAAAAGGGCTTTGGACTTGGCAAAGAGATTTTAAAGGGTTTGGAACAGTTCATGGACGAGTGTGGCTACAGCTCTATAGATGAGATGGTAGGGATTGCATCCAAATATGTGTGTGCTCCGGGAGAGATGGACTACGCAGATGTTACAGCACTGATAGATGAGAAACGCTGTATCGGCTGTAAGCAGTGCTTGCCGATTGCACATTGTGATGCGATTACTTATGACAGCGATGCGAAAAAGTGTGTTGTTGAGGAAGATAAATGCATTGGCTGTGGATTTTGCCGCGGCGTATGTCCGAGAGATGCATTTACATATGTGTTATAGAAAGGATAGCAGAACATGAATATAACTGAAAAAATATTAGCCAAAGCGGCTGGACTGGATCGTGTGGAGCCAGGACAAATTATAGAGGTTAAAGTAGATGCGGCATTTACGGTGGAAAAGCAGGGCCCTTTGTTTTTTTCAGAATTCCGTAAGCTGGGTTTGAAAATATGGGATAAAGAGAAGGCCATTATTCTGGTGGATCATGGCACGCCTCCCAGCAAGGTTATGGATGCAGATTTAATTACCGACACCATCCGTTTTGCAGAAGAATATGATTTACCCCTTTATAACTCTGAGGGAATCTGTCATCAGATCATGCCGGAGAAAGGCCATATCCTTCCAGGCTATGCCTATGTGGGAACAGATTCTCACACCACGACTTATGGCGCGTTAGGCGCATTTTCCACAGGAATTGGAGCTACTGAGATGGCCTGGGTATTTAATAAGGGCAGCATCTGGATGAAGGTTCCCAGTTCGATTCTCATCAATATTGAGGGAGAGCTTTCTGAATATGTATGTGGAAAAGATGTGGCGCTTTATGTGATGACCCTTTTAGGAACGGATGGGGCAAGCTATAAAGCCATTGAGTACAGAGGCAGCAGCATCCGCCAGCTCAGCATTGATTCCCGTTCCTCTCTTTGCAATATGGCTGTGGAAGCGGGAGCAAAAAATGGGATTATCGAAGCTGATGAGAAAACAGTGGAATATATCAAGGAACGATCAGAACGCAGTTTTGAAATCGTCCACTCTGACCCTGATGCAGTCTATGAAAAGGTAATCAATATTGACGGAAGCAAGCTAGAGCCTATGGTGGCGAAGCCAGGCGGTTCCCAGCATTCTGTTCCAGTCAGTGAAGTGGTGGGAACGCCATTTACAAGAGCGCTTCTTGGAACCTGTACCAACGGAAGAATGGAAGATTTCCACATTGCCCGTGATATCATCAAAGGTAAAAAGATTTCTCCAAGTGTACGCCTTCAGGTGATCCCAGGATCCAGAACCATTTTCAGGCAGTGTGTTGAAGAAGGAATTGTTCAGGACTTTCTGGATGCGGGAGCGATCTGGTGCAATCCTCAGTGCGGACCATGTGCAGGCGGCCATTACGGACTTCTGGGAAAAAATGAAGTATGTCTGAGCACCTCCAACCGGAATATGGTTGGAAGAATGGGAGATCCCACATCTCAGGTTTACTTAACGTCCCCGGCAGTTGTGGCAGCGTCTGTTATAAGCGGCAGGATTACAGATCCTAGAAAGATTTGAGGTGACTAACTATGGTGATACATAACAAAGTATTTGGTGTTTACGGACCCAATGTGGCGGCAGAGCAGATTGCATCTTCTACCCATGTGACAGCAGTAACGCCTGAGGGTCTGGCAGCGGCATGTATGAAGGACATTGATTCTCAGTTTCATGAGAAACTAAAGGATGGGAATATTATGGTGGCCGCACAGAATTTCGGCTGCAACTCCAGCCGTGAGTGGGCTCCCAGAGCTCTTAAATTTTCAGGGGTAAATCTTGTAATCGCAGACAGTTTTGCAAGAATATTTTTTCGGAATGCCATTAATATAGGATTTCCAATTATTGAATGTGACAATATCTGTGATTTTTGTAAAGAGGGAGATGAGCTTGAAGTGGATCTCTCAAAGGGAATCATCAAGAACGTAACCCAGAAAACAGAGACTAAGGGTACGGTGCTTCCGGACTTCCTTCTGGATATTATGACCGCAGGCGGTTTGTTGAATAAGCTGAAGGCCGAAACGGAGGGGAAATAGAATGAAAGTTCAGAAAATCGGACTGCTCAGGACGATAACCTCTGAGCTAGAGGCAGATGGATTTCTCGTCTACAGCCCCCAGTGGCACAAGGAAAATTACCGTTTTCTGACAGAACAGAATTTTATCGGACCATTTGGAATTGTCCTGTATCTGGCAAAAACAGATAGGACCTATGTGATTTATGGCTCAGAGTGGGATCAATGTAAAAATGAACCCTTATTAAAGGGAGTGACTGTTTACAGCGCAGATCCTTACGGTACAGTAACCCGGCTTTTAAAAGAGGCTGGGGTGAAGAACATGGCAATATCAGGAAAAAGATATATGCCTCTTAATCTGGCTCAGGCTGTTGAAGCGGCAGGCGTCTCCTGTATCCCGGGCGAAGGGAAGCTTGAGACTGCCAGAATGCAGAAAACAGAGGAAGAGATCGGCTATTTAAGACAGGCCGTAAGCCTGGCAGATCAGGCATGGATCGTATTTATGAAGGGCGTGGCCGACGGTCTTAATGAGTACCAGATTGTGGCTGAGGTTGAGCATTACATCAAGCGCCATGGCGCCGAGGATTCCTTTATGCTGCTGGCCACAGGCGGGGAAGATGTGTATGGTATGACGCCGCCCATGATGCGTGTAGCCCAGCCTGGTCAGATGGTGCGTACAGAGATAACGCCCCAGGTCAATGGCTGGTGGGCCCAGATCTGCCGTACCTGTGTGAAGGGGAAGGCTAATGATAATCAGAAGAAAGCCTTTGACATTTTCCTGGAGGCAGAACAGGCCGGCTTTGACATGATACGCCCCGGCGTGAATATCAGTGATGTGGCCAAAGCAGAAAATGATGTGTTCCGTAAGTATGGCTATGGTGAATACTGTACTGAGAAATATACCAGAGTGAGAGGCCACGGACATGGCCTAGACTTAGATGAGATGCCTCTGGTATTAGAGTCTACTGATTTGGTGTTAAAGGAAAACATGGTGGTAGTGATTCATCCCAATACCTTCAGTCCGCTGTGTGGCTACATGGTATTTGGGGATCCTGTACTGATCACAAAGGATGGATATGAGCTGCTTTCCGTTACAGAGCGTAAGCTGTTTGAGGTGTAGAAGGAGGATTATATGAAGCGTGGATATATGGATTGGGATAAAAATCTGCTGCCTCTGTCTGCCCTTGAGGAAAGAAGGCAGGCACTGATGAAAGAGGCTGCCAAGATGAATGTACAGGCAGTAGTGGTTTACGGTGATGTGTATTCAGCAGATGAACTATCCTATTATGTGAATTATGCACCTTACTGGTGTAACAGTGTGGCAGTGATAACTGAAAAAGAGGTTTATATGGTGACAGGCCATAATAACCGTGTCAATCCCTGGATACATACTCTGACCGGAATTGAAGAGGAGAAGCTGTTAGCCTCAGGCTTTAAGGTGCCGGCCCGGACAGCGCAGTCCTTAAAGGAACGTTTCCCTCAGGGCGGACGGATTGGAATGATAGGAAAATATATCATGGCAGATTTGGGAGATGCATTGAAAGTGCAGGGATTTGAACTGGTTGCCATAGATGATATACAAACGAAACTTATGCAGACAACAGATGACTCCTACAGAGAGATGGCTTCAAAAGCAGCCGTAATCCTGCACCAGGCATTTGAACGGGGGGCAGAAGAATATGCCCGGAGCGGAAGTTCCAAAACCGTGACTGCAGAAATCGAGTATGGAGCCAGGAAAAATGGTGCAATGGATATCGTACTCTATGTTTCCCATGAGGGGAATTCCTTTGGTCTTCCTGTTACAATGGAGGATGCAGGTGGTAAATGGACGGTCTGCGGGTTGATGCAGTACTTAGGTATTTGGGTCAAGCTGACGAAGACCTTTGGTGCAGTTACGACAGCAGTGGACAGACAGCTGGAAGCAGTGGCTCTTGAGCTGTTACCTGGAAGAGCAGTACCTTGTGGGGCGGAAGGCTTTGAGATTATCGTTGAGGTATTGTCGGACGTCATCTCAGATCTGAACCAGGCGGCATGTGAGATTACTACAGATCAGGTTCTATATGTGGCGGTGCATGAAAAGAAAAGTGGTATTTGTTGCAGCAATATGTACCGTATTACAGAGAAGGGAGCAGTTGTTTTATGAATATGATAGAAAAAATCCTGGCCAAGGCCAGCGGGAGAAAGGAAGTAAAGCCTGGAGACGTGGTGGTAGCCAATGTAGATACCCTTTTGCTTCATGACCTAAGCGGTTATATTACCGCCAATGTATTTGACAATGAAGTAAAAAAGGAGATGCGTTATCCGGAACGTGTGGCAATGGTATTTGATCATCATTTCTCACCACCTACGGAGCAGAGGGCGGAGGTGTTGGAGAGAAATCGTGAGTTTGCCAGAAGGTACCACATTAACCTGTTTGACTGTGGCTCCGGTAATATCCACAACGTAGGAGAAAGAACTGGCTTTGTACGTCCGGGAACCATTGTGGTAGGCTCTGACAGCCATACTCCTGTGCACGGAACTATGGGCTGCTTTGCTACTGGACTGGGAAATAATTCCAACGCAGCTACTGTAATGGCTTATGGAAAAGCCTGGTTTATGGTGCCAAAGACCATCAAAATTGAACTGACCGGCCATACAAAGCCAGGAGTGACCCCAAGAGATGTGGCATTGTGGCTCACCGGCCAGATCGGAGAGGGCGGGGCTGTTTACCGTGCAATTCATTTTACCGGCCAATTTATAAAAGATCTGGATGTATGGGACAGATGGCTGTTTCCGTTAATCACGATTGATGTGGGAGGCAAATGTGCTTTTATCGATCCGGATGAGAAAACCATTGAATTTATTAAGAAATATACGGATGAGCCTTTCGACGTGATTACCTCTGATCCTGACTGTGAGTATGAGAAAGTGATGAGCTTTGACATCAGCAGTCTGGAACCCCAGGTTGCAGCATCTCCCACCCTTGGAAATGTAAAGCCAGCCGGTGGCTTTGCCGGAAAACCGGTTCAGTGGGCAGAGCTGGGCGGCCACGGCGGTGGTCGTATAGAAGATTTCAGACAGGCGGCAGAGATTTTAAAGGGACGTAAACTGGCTTCCGGCGTAAAATTCAATGCTGTTCCAAGCAGCAGGGAGACTTTCCAGCAATGTCTGGAAGAAGGTATCGTGGAAATCTTCCATCAGGCAGGGGCTTCCTGGTTCCCGGCCAGTACCGGATCCAACCAGGCTATCAATATGGGAGCTTTGTCAAAGAATGAGGCTATGATTTCCACCCATGCCCGCAACTTCCCGGGAAGAAACGGCAGTCCTGAGGCAATCATGTATCTGAGCTCTGCATACACTGTGGCGGCATCTGCTGTAAAAGGCTGTGTGGCAGATCCCAGAGAGTTTTTGGAGGGTTGAGAAATGGAGAGAGAAGGACGATGCTGGAAATTCGGTGACAATATTCCCACAGACCAGATTGTGAAAGCAGACAGAGTCCTGCTCAGCCTTGACGAGATGGCCAAACATGTGTTGGAAAACTTAAATCCTGATTTTCCTAAAAACGTAAAAAAGGGTGATATCCTGGTGGCAGGGAAGCATTTTGGACAGTCCTCAGGCCGCGCCGTAGCACCAAAGGCGATCAAAGCCACAGGCGTGGGCGCAGTGATTGTAGAGTATGCATCACGGCTGTTTTACAGGAACAGTTTTGAGATAGGACTTCCCCTTCTGGAATGTGTGGGAATTACCCAGGGAGTCAGTGACGGAGATATCATTTCTGTCAATATGGAAAACGGTCTGATTGTCAACAAAACCACAGGAAAGGAATTTCATGCCAGACCCATTGATCCGTTCCTGATGGAAATGCTGGATGCCGGAGGTCTGATAGCTTTCGGACCAAAGATTGATGAATATCAAATATAATGATTTGGTGGTGATATAGTGAGTGAGATAAAAGGAAGAGTGTGGAAATTTGGTGACAATATTCCCACAGATCAGATAGTAAGAGTGGATCGAGCCTTGGGTGATATGGCGGAGATGGCCAAACACGTTTTGGAAAACTATAATCCGGAATTCCCGAAGAAGGTTCAGAAAGGGGATATTCTTGTAGCTGGAAAGCATTTTGGCCAGTCCTCAGGCAGGGCCGTGGCACCAAAGGCGATCAAGGCTACCGGCGTGGGTGCCGTGGTGGTAGAGTATGCTTCCAGGTTATTTTACAGAAATGCTTTTGAAGTAGGACTACCCCTTGTAGAATGTCCGGGAATTACAGATCATGTATCAGAAGGGGATTGTCTGTCCGTGGACATGGCAACAGGAAAGGTGAAAAATGAGACCACCGGTGATGTGTTGCAGGCACAGCCGGTAGATTCTTTCCTGATGGAGATGTTAGATGCCGGCGGTCTCATTGCCTTTGGTCCCAGAATTGATGAGTGGAAGGCTGACTGATGGAGTTCGCTGTTGGTTTTATATTATTCTGGTGTGTAAGTTATCTGGGATATCTGGGAGGCAGACACTTAAAAGTGTCTGCCCCTGCTATTTTAGGCCCTGTTGCCTGTTTTATGATCCTGACCCTTCTCGGGATTCGCCTTCCGGTTCCTTCATTCCAGAAACCACTTTTATCGGTGATCACAGGAGTGTTTCTGGGGCTGCGGATGAACCACAGTTTAAAAGGCGTGTACAGGCAGCTGCTAGTGTATGTTACTGGGCTTATTTTGTTATCCCTGGCGGGCATCTGGGTTCTGACAACTATGGGAATTGACAGGGAGACAGCCTTTTTTGCAGCTATGCCCGGCGGTATGGCTGAAATTACCCTGATGTCCCTCAATTATCATTCCGACCCCTTTGTGACCGTATTGCTTCAATCCTCCAGAATGCTGATCTCCATGACATTTTTCTCCTCTTTGGCTGCAAAATACAGGAGGTGCCCGGAGGAGAGAACAGATAACATGAGGTCAGTAAGCGGAAAAAAGATCTCCTTGCTTCTGTGGGGCATTCTAATTCTGATTTCCCTGGCGGCTGCTAAGCTCTTAGATCTATTTCACATGCCGGCGGCTAATATTCTGGGCTCTATGCTGGTGGTGGGAGCGGCTGTAAGGAAAGCGAACCTGGAATGTAAAATAAACAGGAAATTACAGACTATGGTGCAGATTGGGATTGGTGGCTTGACAGGGGTTTCCATATCCAGGGAGAGTATGATGGAATTTCCCCACTATGTGTTACCTGTCATTTTGCTGAGTCTGCTTGTGGTGGGCTTTGGACTTTTGATGGCATATCTCCTGATGAAGCTGACGGGTTGGGATAAGCTTACCTGTATTTTAAGCTGCTGCCCGGCAGGACTTTCTCCTACAATCATGGTGGCCATGGAATATGGGGCGGATACAGATATTGTAACGATCTTTCAGGTGATTCGAATGGTGACAGTGCTTCTCATGACTCCAGTGATGATCAGGTTTTTGGTATAGGTTAGCGAACATGAAGGGTATGCGGAAGTGCGCAGGTAAGCCATGTGCTGAGTGCCAGGCTGAGTAGCCGCCCAATGGATCGCTTTCGCCGGAATTAGCTCAGGGACAGTGGTTATTAGACAGTGGAGAATGGAAATATCTGCGGAATGATAATACATATGCCATATCTTGCTGGGTAAAGAATCCAGCAGATGGCAAGTGGTATCACTTTGATGGAAATGGCTATATGAATAAGGGGTGGTTCCAGGATATGGATGGAAAATGGTATTACGATTATGGATTCAGCTGAGCCACTTGCAAACCGATTATAAGAGGCTTATAATTAATTACAAAATATACTAAAAAGATATCGGGATGAGGTAAATTCGTTGAATGATTTTACAAAGGGCAGTATAACCAAACAGATTATATCATTTTCAATTCCCATGTTGATTGGCAATGTCTTTCAGCAGCTATACAGTATGGTTGACGCGATGGTGGTCGGCCGTTATGTTGGCAGCAACGCACTGGCGGCGGTCGGTGTGGCGATGAGTATTCTGCAATTTCTTGTATCTGTGTTGATTGGCTTAACGACAGGTGCTTCGGTTCTGATTTCCCAGTATTATGGTGCCAGGAAGTATGATAAAATGAAACGGATGGTGTCTACCAGCGTTGTGTTTCTGGGGGTGTTCTCTGTTGTGGTGGCAGTGGCCGGAATTTTGTTTTCACCGCATCTACTGCGTTGGCTGGATGCTACGCCGGAAATTATGGATGATGCAGTATTGTATCTGCGCTTTTTGATGGGCGGTATGCTGTTTCCTGTTTTTTATAATATGTACACAGCTTATCTGCGGGCCTTGGGAGATTCGCGCAGTCCGCTGCTGATTCTGATTTTATGTACCATTATCAATACTGTATTGGATCTTGTTTTTGTTATGCAGTTTCATATGGGTGTTTTGGGTGCGGCAGTGGCTACCCTGATTGCTCAGGCGGTCTCAGCAGTTTTATGCTATTTATATACTTTGCACAAGGTGCCGTTATTACATGTTACCAGCCTTACCTTTGATCCGAAGCTGTTTACTGAAATCTTAAAATATGGAACCCCTGCAGCGATTCAGCTTTCAGTGGTAAGTCTTGCTAACTTGACAATTACCAAGTTGATCAACTCGTTTGGAGCCGCAGTGATGGCAGGCATTACAGCTGCTGCGAAGATTGATCAACTTGCGATTATGCCGGTGAGCAATGTCAGCATGGCCCTCTCCACCTTTGTGGCCCAGAATATGGGGGCGGGCCAGGAAGACCGGGCGAGAAAAGGTCTGCGGTTTGCTATTGTTATGATGGTAGTGCTGGCGATATTTATTTCCGTTGTGCTCATATCATTGGGGCCATGGCTGATTTCTATGTTCTTAAACCGGAAGGATATAAACGCTGGTATCATTGCAGAGGTAGGGCTGAATTATTTAAATATCATGGTAATCTTTTATTTCTTATTTGCGTTTTTGTTTGCTTTCAACGGTTTCTTCCGCGGTGTCGGCGATTCTGTTATGGCCATGGTATTTCCGGTGGCGAGTTTATTTGTCCGTGCGGTATTGGCGCATCTGCTGGTATTATTCGCAGGTATGGGTCCGGAAGCCTTAGCCTGGTCAATACCGGTCGGCTGGGCGCTTTCTTCTCTGGCTGCCTGGATATATTATTACAAACGGCTGTGGGGCGGTAAGATGTTGGTCCAGGCCGGCAACATTGAAAATGGCAATTGAATTTATAAAAGTTAAGGAAAATTTGGAAAGAGATGAGTCGTTAGAATGGTATCGTAATATTGATTTGTTTATGAGTTCTGGATTTACAAAGATATACTCTTTGATTGTTAGAGATTTTGTAATATATGATAGTAGGGTTGGGGCTGCTTTATGTTATTTGGTAAGAAAATTTTGTCAAGAAAGTGGGTTGGATATGACTCCAGAAGAATTAAAATTTTCTTAGGGAGTTTTAAGAATGAATACTAAATCAAAAATAGGTGAAAATCCAAGAAATCCAAACAAAGGAATATACAAATTTTCAATAATTACAAATCATTATAATTCACATTTAGAAAATAATATTAGAGCAAATTGGTTAGTAAAAGAGTTATATAGGAAAGATGTAGAATCATTTGGAAAACTTGATATAAAAGATGGGTTAAGAGCTATAAGGCAGCTTTGTTTATGATTGGTTATAAAATAAGAACTGAATAATATTTAATAATTTAAGCTCCACAGTTAGAAATTCGTTATTTCCTCTTATATTACATAGGATTAGGCAATTTAGCAGCTCCAATTGGTGAGGTCCTTATAAAAACGATTATTGAAATATATACGTCTAGTACACAAATTTAGGAAAGTGCATTTAAAGGAAATGTAGGATAGAATATACAAGCGTTCTTTGCAAAGTCTATGCAAATTAAAAATATTAAGACATAAAATAAAGGATTTATAAGCCTGAATCGAATCCAAAACAATGAAAGAGCATAAAAAATTACTCTAAAAACCTGGTAATGGAACTCTTAATCTATTTGTCCGGGGTTCGAGCCCCCGAAGGCGCATCAAAAGTTCCGGTTTTGCAGACAGAGAGCTGCGGGGTTGGGGCTTTTATTTTGTCTGGATTTATGGATTTTTGCCAATAGAATCAGCTGAGTATTCGGTGACTGTATTCCCATAGAAATTTATAAGAAAACGCGGCCAGGCAGTGAAACAGGCTGCTGACAACAAAAAGGCTGTATACTCCTTCTACGGGAGCATACAGCCTTTTGCTGTTACACTGCACAGAGCCCTGCTAAAGCGGTGTCTTATGTGATACAACAGTTCATATTTATTTGATTTTCACCCTTATTCCCAGCTGTTTTACAGCTTTCCTCCATATCACCCCATTACTGTTATAAGTCTGCCTGTCTCACAGGTATCTTTTCCCTGATCAATGAGAGCCTGTTCAAGGCTTCTATTAAGGTTTCGTCCCGCTTTGCAAAGTGGAAGCGGATCAGGTGATTGACCGGCTCCTTAAAGAAGCTGGAACCGGGTACGGCGCCTACGCCCACGTCTTTTGCCAGTACCTCGCAGAACTCCAAATCACTTTTAAAATGAAATTCAGAAATATCCATCATAACGTAATAAGCCCCTTCCGGCACCGTATGGACCAGTCCCAGGTCATCAAGGCCTTTTAAGAACAGCTCCCGCTTCCCGGTATACTTTTCAAGAAGAGAATCGTAGTAATCCTGACCGAATTTAAGCCCGGGAATGACCGCTTCCTGTAAGGGAGCCGCAGCGCCTACAGTCAAAAAGTCATGGACCTTTCTCGCCACATCTACGATCTCCGGCGGCGCGATGATATAGCCCAAACGCCAGCCTGTGATGGAATATGTCTTTGATAAGGAGCTGCAGGAAATGGTCCTCTCCCACATTCCCGGCAGGGAAGCGAAATAAACGTGCTTATGAGGCGCGTAGACGATGTGCTCATAAACCTCGTCCGTGATGACGTACACATCATATTTTTGGGCAAGCCCGGCGATATAAGTCAGTTCTTCCAGGGTAAAAACCTTGCCGCAGGGATTGGACGGATTGCAGAGGATCAGGGCCTTGGGCTGCTGCTGAAAGGCAGCCTCCAGCTCTTGCGGATCAAAGTTGAATAAAGGAGGGTGAAGGGGCACGTAAATGGGCTCCGCCCCCGAAAGAATGGCATCCGCCCCATAATTTTCATAAAACGGCGAAAATACAACGACCTTATCTCCCGGATTTGCCACGGTCATCATGGCGGCCATCATGGCTTCCGTGCTGCCGCATGTAACGACGATTTCTTTTGCCGGATCGATATCACGGCCCATTGGCTCTGACTGCTTGGCGGCCAGCGCCTGCCGGAAATTCTCCGCTCCCCAGGTGATGGAATACTGATGGAAGTCACCATAGGCAACCTCACAAAGCCGGTCCAGAATCTCCTTTGGCGGTTCAAAATCAGGGAAGCCCTGGGACAAATTAACAGCCCCGTACTGGTTGCTGATCCTGGTCATGCGACGTATGACGGAGTCTGTAAAGCTTGCCGTCCGGTCAGATAATTTCTGCATTGCTCTCTCCTTCTGTGATATAGGATTTTCGGTTGTTCAAGATGTGGAGAGGGTCTAAGGCATCCTTGATCCGGTTCATGACCAAAAGGTTCTCTCCTGCTGTTTCCGTAAGAAAATAGGGACGTTTGCTGATCCCGATGCCGTGCTCGCCGGAGGTCAGCCCTCCCAGCTCGTAAGCCTTTTTGTAGATCTTTTCCATGTTCTTCTTAAGTTCCTTTTGCCACCTTTCTTCGTCCCGGTTTCCCCGTACCACGCATAGGTGGACATTGCCATCTCCGGCGTGGCCGAAGCTGACCATCTGCATGGACGTATCCCGTTCCAGCTCATTGATGTATTGAATGAAAATATGGCTTTTATCGATAGGCACCACGATGTCAACCGGTTCCTGTTCGGACACAGCTTCCACAGCATTCACAAGAGCTCCGCGTACCTTCCAGATTCCTGCCGCTAAATCCGGGTCTGTCAGGACCACATAGTCAAGGGCGCCGTGTTCTGTCACAAGGCGTTTTACTTGCTCTATCGAGGAATCCACCTCCGCCTTCCTGCCGTCAAAGGTCAGAAGAATATAGGAGCCTGCATCCGGCCTTGGATAACGGAACTCCATGAATTCCTCTCCCAGGGAAATGACCTTTCTCTCTACAAATTCCACTGCCGTTGGGTTCACGTTGGCCCTTAAGATGGACAGGACATTTTCCATGCCGATTCTTAAATCAGGAAATGGGACAAGCACGCTGACGGAGGTTTCCGGCTTCGGAATCACCTTTAAGATGCATTTGGTGATGACGGCCAGAGTTCCTTCAGAACCAATGATTAAGTTCTTAAGGGAAAGGCCGCTGGCGTCCTTGACGTTTTTGCTGCCCACCTGTAAAATGGTGCCGTCTGCCAGGACGATTTCCAGGCCTCTGACGTAATCTCTGGTCACTCCGTATTTTACCGCCCTCATCCCTCCTGCATTGGTGCTGATGTTTCCGCCCAGGGAGGAGGCCTTTTCACCCGGATCCGGGGGATAGAAAAATCCTTCCCTTTCCACAAATGCCTGAAAATCCTGAAGCAGAACCCCAGGCTCTGCTGTTGCAGTAAAGGTGTCCTTATCCAGTTCCAGGATGCGGTTCAGCCTGGAGAGGTCCAGAATAATTCCCCCTTCCACCGGAACGGTGGAGCCCACCAGATTGGTCCCCGCACCTCTGGGAGTCACGGGAATCCGGTTTTCGTGGGCGTATCGGAGAATTTTGCTGACCTCTCCGGCGGAGGCCGGAAATACCAGTGCTTCTGCATTTCCGGTCAGCCGTCCTAACGTGTCGCTTAAGAAACGGGGCTCTATGTGTTCGAACACCAGCCGTTTTGGGTCCTGAATGATGGAACACAGGGCATTTTTATCTATGTTCATAACTGCCTCCGGTAAAATATCTTATTTGCTCAGTAAATCCTCGTCCCAGCCCTGCTTGATGAAATAGCCGCCGTAGGTATCGTTGAATATCTTCTCTGTTTCCGGTGACTGGAATGCTTCCACGACCTTCCGGTATAACTCCGCCTTTTCCGGATCACTTAAATCGTCAGTGCGGGCCGCCACCAGGTTCCAGTATTTTTCTTCTCCAAGGCTGGTGTCAGCGAATATGGCTTCTTCTGTCTTTAAGCCGAAATCCAGGGCATAATTTCCGTTGATGATGGCCGCTGTCACATCCGCCAGAGCAGAAGGAATGGTGTTGGCAGCCAGCTCTTCTATTTTAATCTGAACATTGTAGGTCTCAATGTCGTCGGTGGTAGGATTAAAGCCTGCATCCGCCTTGATCTTGATTAAGCCTGCCGCCTCAAGCACCTTTAATGCACGGCCGCCGTTGGTCACGTCGTTTGGAATGGCTACGGTGTCTCCGTCTTTGATTTCCTCAACGGAAGTGACCTTTTTGGAATAGAGGTTTAACGGAATAATAAAGGTGTTGCCTATGTTCTGGATTTTATAGCTGTAGCTTTGAATTTCATTGTCCAGATAAATGCGGTGCTGGAATGCATTTAAATTGATTTCCCCGTTGGCAAGAGCGTTGTTGGGGGTCACATAGTCGGAGAACTGAACAATGTCCAGGTTGATGCCTTCTGACTTTAATGCTTCTTTTGCGGGAGCCCATAAGTCTTCATAAATGCTTCCCACCACGCCCAGCGTTATGGTAACCGGGTCTCCGGTCTTTTCGGCGGCAGTGTTCTCCGGGGCCTGGGAAGTGCTTTCTGCAGACTTGGTGCTTTCCGTGGCCTGGGTGCTGCTGCCGCTTGATGATGCGCCGCAGGCGGTAAGGGATAAGACCAGGGCCGAAGCGGATAATAAAATTGCGGTAAGTTTTCTGTTTTTCATAATTGTTTCCTCCGTTTTGAAATTTTGATTATTTTAAATGATTGGTTGCTTTGAATCATTGACTCCATATTAAAGCGTCAGCGCCAGCTGGAAATTCTCCTTCATAGTCTGGCAGGACTTCTGAAACAGCGCTGCTTCTGCCTCTGTCAGCCGCAATTCCACTACCTGGGACACTCCGTGCCGGTTTAGTACTGCAGGAACACTGGCATAAACATCTGTCTGGCCGTACTGTCCTGTCAGCATAGTGGAAACGGGAAGGATCCGATCCTCATCTCCGAATACCGCCCGGACCACTTCGGCAATGGCGGCTCCTATTCCAAACTCTGTGGAGCCTTTTCCGGCCAATATATGCCAGCCGCCGGCCTTTCCTTCTGCCGCAATGGCTTCCAAATTCAATTTTCCGTATGTGTCCGGCTGTTCCTCCATAAGCTGGAACAGAGGCTTTCCGGCCACAGTTACCGATGACCAGGGAACCATCTGGCTTTCCCCGTGCTCTCCTAAGGCGTAGGCCTGAATGGATTTCTGGTCAATGCCGATGGCCTGGGAAATGGCCCTCCGCAGCCTGGCGCTGTCTAGGGTAGTGCTTGTAGAAAATATTTTCTGGACCGGATAGTCCAGTACGTGCTGAATATAATGGGTGACCACATCAGCAGGGTTTGAGATGTTCAGGATGATCCCGTTAAAGCCGGAAATGCGGATATGGTCAGTGATGTCTTTAACGATTTCAATGGTCTGCTTTAAGGTATCCATTCTGGTCTGACCCTTGCTCATGTCAGGCAAAGGTCCTGCTGCAACCATGATCAGCTCCGCATCAGCGGCGTCCTCATAGCTGCCGGCACGGACCATGGCCCGTTTCGGCAAGTAGACGGTGGAGTCGAAAAGGTCTAAGGCTTGAGCCGCTGCCTTTTTCTCGTCGATATCAATGTAGACGATTTCCTCTGCAAGTCCCTGGGATAACAGAGCGTAGCCTCCATGAGATCCAACGTGGCCTGCGCCGATGATTACGATTTTTCTTTTTTGAATTTCCATTTTCATTTCCTCCGGAAAGCTCCTTATTTTTAATGGGTGCTCTTTTTAACGACTTGATTTCCTATAATCTGAACTACGCTGACCATGAGTACCAGGACCAGGACCGTGATATAGGTCACGTCGGTCTGATTCCGGTCATGGCCGTAGCGGATGGCGAAATCTCCAAGGCCTCCTGCACCGACAGCTCCCGCCATGGCGGTCAGGCCTAAAAGGCTGATGGCCGTAATCGTCGTGCTGCGGGCAATTCCCGCGATGCTCTCCCGAAGATAGACCCGGAAAATGATTTCCAGAGGGCTGAGTCCCATGGAAAGGGCTGCTTCTACCAGCCCGTGGTCTACCTCTGCCAGAGCGCTCTCAATCTGACGGGCAAAAAACGGGACTGTTCCGAAAATCAAGGGAACGATTGCCCCCTTCACACCGATAGCCGTTCCCATAATGAGCCGAGAAATAGGCATGACACCTGTCAGAAGGATGATAAAGGGAATGGAACGAAAAAAGTTGATGACCTTATCAAGCACCTGGAAGACGGCTTTATTTTCCAGGATTCCTTTCGGTCTGGTGACCGTGATGATGACTCCAAGAATTAAGCCCAGCAAAAAGGAAATGGACCCGGACCAAAAAGTCATGACCAGGGTGTCCCTGATGGCCTTATAAAAATCCGGCAGCTTGCCCGCCACATTGGGCACGATATCAAGAAACAATTCCTGCATCTTTTATCACCTCCACTCCTACATTTTTTTCAATCAGGTAATTGATGGCCTGGTTGATTCTGTCCCTGTCACCGTCTACAATGGCAACAGTACCTCCGATAGGTGCGTCCTGAACGATTTCCACATCTGAAAATATGATGTTCAGATTGATGTCAAACTTTCGTGAAACCGTAGATATAAGGGGTTCTGAGACATTTTTCTGCACATAGGTCAGACGGACGATCAGTTCTCCCGGCTTCAGCCGTGTGACCGGAGAGTCTTCAGCCAAAAGCCCTTCGATCTTCTGTAAGTTGGAAGTGGTACGGATAAAATCCCTTGTCACATTCTCTCTGGGATTTGCAAAAATGGAGAATACTTCTCCTTCCTCCACCACTTTTCCATTTTCCATGACAGCCACACGGTTGCAGATTTCCTTGATAACAGCCATTTCATGGGTGATGACCACCACAGTGATGCCCAATTGCCTGTTGAGCTTCTGGAGAAGCCGGAGAATGGACTGGGTGGTCTGTGGGTCTAAGGCACTGGTTGCTTCGTCGCATAAAAGGACCTTGGGATCATTGGCTAAGGCCCTGGCAATGGCCACTCTCTGTTTCTGTCCGCCGGAAAGCTGGGCCGGATAAGCATTTTCTTTATCCGCAATATCCACAAGCTTCAGCAGCTCCCTCACCTTTTTTACCGTCTCCTCTTTTGAAAGGCCGCTGCCCTTTAAGGGAAAGGCCACGTTCCCGAACACGGTTCTGGAACGCATCAGGTTGAAATGCTGAAAAATCATGCCGATACGCTTTCTGGCGGCCCGCAGGGCCTTGGGCGGCAGACCGGTGAGCACTTGTCCGTCTACGGTGACGGTCCCGCTGGTAGGCGCCTCCAACAAGTTGATACATCGGACCAGAGTGGATTTTCCGGCTCCGGAGAATCCGATGATCCCGAATATTTCCCCTTTTTCAATGAACAGCGACACATCATGGACCGCATGGACTTCGACAGACCCTGTCCCAAAGGTTTTTGAGATATTTTCTAATTGAATCACAGTCATTTCCTCCTATAAAAAAACGGGCAGCTTTCAGGCTCCCGTTTTTGGTCTGCTGTGTTTGCATGTATGAAATACACATTGATTGTGAAATCAGCGCTGCAATGACAGATCCTTATCTACCGGATTGGGAGCACAGGAAACAAAATGAGTGCAACACATCAGGGACATGGCAGTTGACATGTCCTTAAACATACACATGGTAACATGGATTGGGGCTGCAGATTTTTTCATAAGTGTGTTCCTCCTGTAGAATGAATCATTACCTACTAAACATATTGGATTTATATGTATAATAGCTCTGAGAAATGAAATTGTCAACCAGAATGTGAAAAAACCAGGATTTTTTTTAGTGGAAAGCAGATGAGGGACGGCCTTCTTTCTTTATCTGTCTGACGGATTCACGAAAATCCCGGACATGATCAGTGCAGCACTTGTCCGGAAGGCGGCACAAGACTACCGGCTTTTATTAGCAACAGATAAATTTAAAACGTATGGTAAAGCGCCTGGGATGACAACATATCACATGAGAGTGAAATATCCTGATTTGCAAACCTAAAAAAAGAATAAGAATCATGTAAATCGTTTATTCCATTCATTTGGTTTTTCCTTTATAATAGAAGTAAACAAAATAATTTATCATGGAAGAGGGGGAATGAGATGTCAAAGGCACAATATTTTGAAAACCGGAACAATTATATCACTCAGGAGGATAAGGCCTGGGTCACAGAGTATTGTCAAAAGAACTGGCCGGAGGAAGTGGGCCATATCCTGAGGATTGCAGATGATGCTGCGAAGCACACGTTTTTGTTCGATCTGAGGTGGGATATGGAACGAACCTATGAGCCGGTCCATTTTGATGGGGAAGTGGTATGGGACTATATGCCGGGTGATGATCCGGAATTTATCTTCCAGTTTAACCGCCACCAGTTTTTTATATGCCTGGGACAGGCATACGCCATAACAGGCGATGAGAAATATGCAAAGACTTTTGCAGAGCTGCTGGATTCCTGGATAAAAAATAACCCTCTGACAGAAGAAACTAAGAATACCACATGGAGGAGTATTGAAGCAGGGATCCGGGCCGAAACCTGGGTAAAGGCCATGGGCTATTTTAAAGACAGTCCCTCTGTGAATGACGGACTTTTGAAGGCTTATATGGATTGCCTGACAGTTCATGGGGAGTACCTTATGACAACCTATAAGCATTTCCAGATCAAGAGCAACTGGGGAGTGATTGAGAACAGGGGACTGATGGAGATCGCCCTGGCCCTTCCTATCTGCGACAGGACAAGGGAGTATCTGGATTCCGCCCTAATGCGCCTTAGCGAAGAGATTGGGGTGCAGGTCGCTGATGACGGAGTGCACTGGGAACAGTCTCCCATGTATCATAATGAAGTGTTCCACTGTTATCTGGAAGTGATGCGGTTAGCCAGACGGTACAGCATTAAGCTTCCCAAGAAAATGAAGGAAAAGATCCGGCAGATGGCCTATGCAAACATTGCATGGAAAAAGCCAAACCACTGCCAGCCCATGCAGGGGGACAGCGATGAAACCGATCTCAGGGACTTACTGGCACAAAGCGCCTGGCTTTTTTCAGACCCGGTGTTAAAATTCAGTGCCTATGACAAGATGGATTATGACGGAGCCTGGGATTTCTTAAAAGAAGGGATCGAAGGCTACGGGAAATTGGATTCACAGGAACCGGATTTTTTAGACAGGGTCATGGAAAGCACCGGAAATCTTTTTATCCGGTCCGGTTGGGATGAAAACGCGGATTATTTTCATTTCCGCTGCGGATTCCTGGGAGGAGGCCATGGCCATTCCGACAAGCTGCATGTGGATCTTGTGATCAACGGAGAGGACATGCTTATGGATACAGGGCGCTATCATTATGTGCCCGGTGAAGCAAGAACCTGGTTTAAAAGCGCTCTGGGCCACAATGTTCCCCTGGTGGATGGCCGTGATTATTTAACATGCCGGGATGCCTGGGCAGTAGATAACATGTCTGCAGCGTATTTTGGCGGCTATAAGACAAAGGACGGGTACCGTTATGTCCAGGGAAGTCACGGCGGATATTTAAACGGAGACGGGGGAAATGTGTGGATCACCAGAAAAGTGCTGGCAATTGATACGGATCTTTATCTGATTGCTGATGAGTTCTTTTCCAGAGAAACCCATACCTATCAGCAGCTTTTCCATTTTAATAATCATGGAAAGATCTCCCGTTCCGGGCGTACTGTGCGCTACTCCGGCATTCAGGCGGACGGGGAACTGACTGTTCTCACGGACGGGTGCGAGATGAAACTGTCGGAAGGATGGATTTCCAGAAATTATAACCAGATGGAGACGGGAAAACAGCTTTTGGCCGGCAAAGAAACAGAAGGCTTTTCTTCCATCATAACCGTTGTTTCAGGGGGGGAAAAGAAGAAATACAAGGCGCCGGAACTTTCCATGCTCCCCGTATTCGGGGCTGATCCCACCGTTCCCTTAAGCCCGTCTGATGCGGAAGCAATATCCATTGGCTGGAAGGGAAAGAAATATGTTGTCATTTTAGCCCACAGAGATATTGGGGGTTCCTGTGACTTACTGACGGCAGGAGGCGTGAAGGGGCTTGGAACAGTCATCGTGTTTGATACGGAGAAACAGAAGGTAGGAGGCACGGTCCTTCACTGGTAGAGAGCCTGAAGATAAAATAAAAAAGAGAAAGCAGCGTTTTCCTTTATGGATAAACGCTGCTTTTGCTATGGCCTGAAACTGAATGCGATAATATTCGTTCTCCTAACTGGAAATCCGCTCCTGGATCCAGTGAAGGACATCATTGATAACCTCATCCCTGCAGTATTCATTAAAAATCTCATGGAACAAGCCGCCGTAAATTTTCATCTGCTTATCCTTTGAAGGAGCAGCTGCAAAAAACTCATAAGTATCCTGAACGCTTACCAGGCCATCCTTTTCTCCGTGGAGCATGAGAATGGGGTACTGAAACCTTGTGACGGCCTCCTCAAACCAGGTGATTCCCTGGCAGAGAGCGTAGCATAAGCCGGTGGTAAAGGTTTTGGTGTTATGGGGATCCTTGCCGTACCAGTCCACAACTTCGGCTACAGAGCACACGCCTGCTCCCAGCTCATTGGGAAGCATGGTGTGGGGATCCAGGCCTTTGGGAACACTGCTTATAAGCCCGGCGATATCCTTTGTCAATGCTCCGCTGGTGATGATGCCCCGAAGCTTCTTGTCCGTATATTTTGCGCCGTATAAGGAAACGGTGAAACCTCCCATGCTGTGGCCGATTAAGAATACGGGAATATCCGGATTTTCCCGTATAGCCATGTCAACCACCACATTGGTGTCATCAAGCAGCTGGTTAAAATCTTCATAGTGGGTCCGTTCCCCTTGGGAGCGCCCGTGGCCTCTGTGATCAAAGCGGTAGGTTGCGATCCCGGCCTTGTGAAACTGCTCTGCAACGTAATCGTACCTTCCCTGATGCTCACATAGTCCATGAACGATGACGGCCGTCCCCCTGGCAGCCTCTGGAGCCTCCCTGTTTAAAAACAGCATGGTTCCGTCAAATGAAGAAATCATTTCTCCCATAGTAATACCTCCTTTGATGCATTTTAATTTATATTTACCTTATTATACCAGATTCATGTCCATTTTAATAGGAAGAAAGACATGAAAGGAAGGAAAATAAGTTTACAAGGTATTTGTGGGATTTGATAGCTCTATGGGTTTTGATAGTTGAGTGAATATCTCTTTTCCCTATCTATTCTTATCTAATTATAATTGTGTTAGGCACTAATGACGGTGAAATAAAAAATCAAAAAAAAAACGCCGTCAAAATTCACAAATTATTAGAAAAAAATTCTACATAAAACCCAGAAAATTGGCTGAAAAGAAAACACTTTATGATTTGCTTATATTTTGAATTAAAAAATTAATAAAAATTTTAGATTCTCATAGGATAAAATTGTTTTAATTGTTCAAACAAGTAGTGGCATTAACAGGATGTTACGAATTCTGCAAAAAGTTGACAATTCCTGAAGATGAAAGTATGATACACGGTATACCTCCTGTAACATTGTATATTTAGGAGTACAATTTACAAAATTGGTAATATTTAAGAGGAGGACGGTTAAGAAAGGAAGTGAGCATTACGGAGGATTTGGCAGAGAAGTTATTAGAGGAACTGAACTGCGAAACGGTTTTTACCATTCCCATATTCGGTGGGATCCCCATTGCTGAATCAGTAGTGGTATCATGGATTATCATGGCAGCTCTGACGCTCCTTTCCATCATTCTGGTGAGAAATCTTAAGGTTGAGAATCCTGGGAAGAAGCAGTTGGCGCTTGAAATGGCAATCGGCGGAATTTACAATTTTTTTGAAGACCTGGTGGGAGAAGAGGGAAAACGATATATCCCGTATCTCATATCCGTGGCCATTTATATCGGAGTAGCCAATTTAATTGGCATGGTGGGATTCAAGCCGCCTACCAAGGATTTAAATGCCACCGCAGCGCTTGCTGTTATGAGCATTCTGCTGATAGAATATTCGGGCTTTCACAAAAAAGGGGTAAAGGGTTTTTTTAAGAGCTTCGGGGAGCCGTTGCCTCTTCTTGCCCCCATGAACGTTCTGGAAATATTAATCAGGCCGCTTTCCCTGTGCATGCGGTTGTTTGGTAATGTTTTGGGATCATTCGTAGTTATGGAGCTGATTAAGCAGCTTGTCGGGCCAATCGTACCAATTCCGTTCACCTGTTATTTTGATATCTTTGACGGATTGATACAGGCTTATGTATTTGTATTTTTAACTGCACTTTTTATCAGGGAAGCAGTGGAGTAAGTCATTAAAAACTAAAAGGAGAGAATTATTATGTTAGTAGCAATTGGAGCAGGAATCGCAGTTCTTACAGGTATTGGAGCAGGAGTCGGAATCGGATTGGCAACTTCCAAGGCAGTGGATGCCATCGCGAGACAGCCAGAGGCAGAAGGCAAGATCAGCAAGGCCCTTCTGTTAGGATGTGCACTTGCAGAAGCAACTGCCATCTATGGTTTCGTTATAGCCCTTCTCATCATTTTATTCCTCAAATAATTCGCAAGGTCGGAATGAAAGCGGAAAAAATAAAAAGAAAGGCAGGCGGTACAGATGCTTAGACTGGATATGAACTTTGTGTGGAATATCGTAAACCTCATCGTCCTGTATCTTCTGCTTAAGCATTTCCTCATAGGGCCGGTTATGGATGTGATGAATAAGCGGCGGGGTATGATTGAGCAGAGCATTTCGGATGCCAGGAATAAGGAAGGTCAGGCAGCGGAGCTTAGAAAGCAGTATGAAGAAAAGCTGGCTGCCTCCTCTGAAGAAGGATCAAGGCTTATTGAAGAGGCGAGAACCCAGGCAAAGGCCCAGTATGACCGGATCTTAAAGGATGCGGGGGAGGATGCAGGCCGTCTGATGGCCGAAGCCAGGAAACAAGCGGAGGCTGATCAGGAAAAGGCCATGCGTGAGGCCAAGGCACAGATCGCGGGCTTGGTTATCGCAGCTGCAGCCAAGGTGGTTAATCAGGAGGTGAGCGCCAGGGCGAATCAGGCGCTTTACGATTCATTTATAGCAGAAGCAGGTGATTTCCATGATGCAGGCAGCAATTAATTACGGGCAGGTGCTCTTTGAGCTTTCTGTTCCTGAAACAGCCATTGAGGAAACAGCTCTGGCACTAAGGACTGTGCCGGAGCTTAAGCGCGCCCTTAACAGTCCTGTGGTGGCAAGGAGCAGCAAACACCGTGTCATTGACCGTGTATTTCCTGTTGAGATCAGGACCTTTTTAAAGGTTCTGGTGGATCGCCGGGATATGGATCTTGCAGATGACATTTTTAAGGCATGGCGTGCCTGTGTTTGCAGACAGGAAGGGATTCTGGAGGCTTCTCTTTACTATGTGACAGAACCGGAAGAAGAACAGCTTCAGGAAATCAAGGGAATGCTGCGTAAAAAATATGATAAAAAAGATGTAAGGCTTCGTCTGATCCTTGATCAAGGTTTGATCGGCGGATTCATCATCCGCGTAGGAGATGTGGAGACTGACTGGAGTTTAAAGGGACGTCTTAAAGAATTGGAACAAAAAATAATGCGGAGGTGAAAAACGTGGCTTCCATCAATTCAGATGAAATTATTTCTATATTGAGAAGTGAGATTGAAGATTATGACGCTCATGCCAGGGACCAGGAAGTGGGAACGGTTATAAGCGTTGGCGATGGCATTGCGACGGTTTATGGAATTGACCGTGCAATGTACGGAGAAATTGTTATTTTTGATAACGGAATCAAGGGCATGGTACAGGATATCAGAAGAGAAGATATCGGCTGCATCCTGTTTGGTTCCGACCGGGACGTCCGGGAAGGCTGTAAGGTAACAAGAACAAAGAAGCGCGCAGGAATCCCCGTGGGCGAAGGATTTGTTGGAAGAGTGGTCAATGCTCTTGGTGCACCCATTGACGGAAAGGGAGAGATCATCTCTGACGATTACCGCCCCATTGAACATGAAGCGCCTGGCATTATTGAACGTAAGAGCGTATCCGTTCCCATGGAAACAGGAATTCTTGCCATTGACTCCATGTTCCCCATCGGACGGGGGCAGAGAGAGCTGATCATCGGCGACCGTCAGACCGGTAAGACTTCCATTGCCATTGATGCCATTTTAAACCAGAAGGGTAAGGGTGTGATCTGCGTTTATGTTGCCATTGGCCAGAAGGCTTCCACCGTTGCAAAGCTGGTGAATACCCTTACTCATTACGGCGCGATGGATTATACTATTGTGGTGTCATCCACGGCCAGTGAACCGGCTCCCTTACAGTATATTGCTCCTTATGCAGGGACGGCTTTGGCGGAGTATTTTATGTACCAGGGAAAAGATGTGCTGATCGTTTATGATGATTTGTCAAAGCATGCAGTGGCTTACCGTTCCCTGTCTCTGCTTTTGGAGCGGTCTCCGGGACGTGAGGCTTATCCTGGCGATGTATTTTATCTTCATTCCAGACTTCTGGAGCGTTCCAGCCGGTTGAACGAGGAAGCAGGAGGCGGTTCCATTACCGCTCTGCCCATTATTGAGACCCAGGCCGGTGATGTATCCGCTTATATTCCCACCAATGTTATTTCCATTACTGACGGACAGATATTCTTAGAAAGCGATCTGTTTTTCGCCGGCATGAGACCGGCGGTCAATGTTGGTCTTTCCGTATCACGTGTAGGCGGCGCGGCACAGACCAAGGCCATGAAAAAGGCTGCTGGAAGCATTCGTATCGACCTGGCCCAGTGCCGGGAGATGGAGGTGTTTACCCAGTTCAGCTCGGATTTAGATCCGGCTACCAAGGAGCAGATTCAATATGGAAAGGGGCTTACAGAGCTGTTAAAGCAGCCCTTAGGCCATCCTTTAAGCCTTCATGCCCAGGTGATCAGTCTGGTTGTGGCCAATAACCGGCTGCTTTTGGATGTGGAAGCTTCTAAGATCAAAGAATTTCAGAGAGAATTGCTGGCCTTCTTTGATGAGTCTCATCCGGAAATCGGAAAGGAAATCGAAGAAAGCAAGGCGTTGTCCGACGAGCTGAAGCAGAAAATTCTTGATGCAACAGCCGAATTTAAACAGAAACGGGTGTAGGATATGGCAAATGCGAGAGAGATACAAAGCAGGATGAACAGCATTAAAAGCACTATGAAGATAACCAATGCGATGTATACCATTTCCTCGTCAAAGCTGAAAAGGGCAAGGAAAGCCCTGACTGATACGGAGCCTTATTTCTATGCGCTGCAAAGGACCATTAGCAGGATCATAAGGCATACGCCCGACATTGACGACCCCTATCTGGATACCAGGCCGCATATTAAAAAAGAAGAACGAAAGATCGGATACATCGTGGTAACGGCTGACAAAGGGCTTGCTGGTTCTTATAATCATAATATTTTTAAACTGGCTCAGGAGCAGATTGACAAGGGCGGAAATCCCATGCTGTTTGTTGTGGGCGATTTGGGACAGCAGTATTTTTTGAAAAAAGGCATACCCGTAGAACAGGATTTCCGGTATACCGTACAGAAGCCCAATATGAGCCGGGCCAGGATCATTGAAGAAAAAATCGTGGATTACTTCCTGTCCGGAAAGCTGGATGAGGTGTATATGATCTACACCAGAATGGTGAATGCCATGAAAATGGAAGCTGAGATCGAGCAGCTTCTTCCTCTTCCCAAGCACCGGTTAAGCCAGAGCGTTCCCATTAACGTGCATCTGGAGGAGATCACCATGAAGCCGTCTCCGCAGGCAGTGATCGATGCCATTGTGCCCAATTACATCGCAGGCTTTATCTATGGAGGTCTGGTGGAATCTTATTCCAGTGAACAGAATTCCAGAATGATGGCAATGCAGGCGGCAACAAAAAGCGCCCAGGAAATGCTTGACGAGCTGGCAATCACCTACAACAGGGTCCGCCAGGCAGCCATTACCCAGGAGATCACCGAGGTAATCAGCGGTGCAAAGGCTCAGAAAAAGAAAAGGAAGAAAGCGTAATTTGAATGCAGCCTGCGAATGTCCGTTTCACCGGATGTTCCGGTTGACTTTAGAGAGGAGGAGTCCTCACGACTGTGAGTAACAGAATATGAATAAAGGAAAGATCGTTCAGGTCCTTGGACCTGTAGTAGACGTAGAATTTTTTGAGGGCAGCGACCTTCCCCGCATTAAGGACGCCATTGAGGTGGATAATGAAGGGAGACGCTGCGTCATGGAAGTTGCACAGCATATGGGCAACAGCACAGTCCGCTGCATTATGCTGGCTTCCAGTGAAGGGCTGTATAAAGGCCTGGAGGTAACCGCAACAGGGGAAGGAATCAAGGTCCCTGTGGGCGAGCAGACTCTGGGACGCCTTTTTAACGTTCTCGGAGAGACCATTGACAACGGGGGAGCCTTAGAGGGCGGTCCGGAGTGGGTCATTCACAGAGATCCTCCAGCCTTTGAGGAGCAAAGTCCTGTGGCAGAGATCCTGGAAACAGGGATCAAGGTTATTGACCTTCTGGCTCCTTATGCAAAAGGCGGAAAGATTGGTTTGTTCGGCGGCGCAGGTGTTGGAAAAACGGTTCTGATCCAGGAGCTGATCCACAACATTGCCACAGAGCATGGAGGATATTCTATTTTTACCGGTGTGGGAGAGCGTTCCCGTGAGGGAAATGACCTTTGGACCGAAATGGGAGAATCCGGCGTTATTTCTAAGACTGCCCTGGTGTTCGGACAGATGAATGAGCCGCCGGGTGCACGTATGCGTGTGGCTGAGACAGGACTTACCATGGCGGAATATTTCCGCGATGAAGAGCATAAAAATGTGCTTTTATTTATTGACAATATTTTCCGGTTCACTCAGGCAGGCTCTGAGGTTTCCGCTCTTTTAGGACGTATGCCGTCAGCGGTTGGATACCAGCCTACCCTGGCTACGGAAATGGGCGAGCTTCAGGAGAGGATCACTTCCACAAAAAATGGTTCCGTTACCTCTGTTCAGGCCGTTTATGTGCCTGCCGATGACTTAACGGATCCAGCCCCGGCAACGACCTTTGCCCATTTGGATGCCACCACCGTTTTATCCAGAAAAATCGTGGAACAGGGTATTTATCCGGCAGTTGACCCTCTTGCGTCAAACTCACGTATCCTGGAACCGGATGTGGTGGGAGAAGAGCATTATGAAGTGGCCCGTAAGGTTCAGGAGATTCTTCAGAAATACAGAGAGCTTCAGGATATCATCGCGATCCTGGGCATGGAAGAACTGGGAGATGAGGATAAGACCACGGTTTACCGGGCAAGAAAGATCCAGAAGTTCTTATCCCAGCCCTTCTCTGTAGCAGAGAATTTTACCGGAGTTGCAGGCAAATACGTTCCCCTTAAGGAAACGGTCCGCGGCTTTAAGGCAATCGTAGACGGAAGTTTGGACCGGTATCCGGAAGCAGCGTTCTTTAACGTGGGAACCGTTGATGAGGTGATTGAAAAGGCCGGAACATTAGAGGCTTAGCTTGGAGGTGCTGCCTGTGAGTACAAAAACATTTTTCCTTCAGGTTCTTGCCAGTGATAAGATATTTTATAAAGGCCAGTGCCAAAAGCTTATCATACCTCTTGCGGATGGTGAGAAGGCGGTTCTTCCCCATCATGAGGATATGGTTATTGCAGTATCCATAGGGGAGATGCGTCTGATGGATGAAAGCGGCCAGTGGATTCATGCCGTTGTAGGCAATGGCTTCATCCAGATCATCAATAACCGGGTGACGCTTCTTGTTGATACTGCAGAGCACCCGGAGGACATTGATGAACGCCGGGCTGAGGAAGCCAGAGAAAGGGCGGCCGAGCAGCTAAGGCAGGGTAAAAGCATTCAGGAGCATTCTCATTTTGAGGCTTCTTTAGCCAGATCCTTAGCCAGACTGCGCACAAAGCATAAATATAACCTTTGACAGGAAAACATATGTAAAATAAAAAAGGATATCCGGGAGGAACAAGTCTGTCTCCCGGATATCCTTTTTTATTACCCTAAAGCTACATCTAAAATCATCATGATTAAAAATCCAACCATAACACCAAGGGTTCCTGCATTGGAATGTTCTCCCAGGTGGGCCTCAGGTATCAGCTCTTCCACCACCACGTACATCATGGCGCCTGCGGCAAAGGACAGAAGCCAGGGCATGAGCGGCTGGATACTGCCTGCAACGATTACGGTAAGGATTCCGAATACAGGCTCTACAATGCCGGACATGCTGCCCCGGAAAAATGCCTTTCCCGTAGAAAGACCTTCCTGTCTGAGGGGCAGTGAAATGGCGGCGCCTTCCGGAAAGTTCTGAATACCGATTCCAATGGCAAGGGCCATGGCAGCAGTGTAAAGGGCCGGATCACTTCCGTGCTGGGCTGCCAGGGCAAAAGCAAGCCCAACGGCCATGCCCTCCGGAATGTTATGTAGTGTCACGGCCATGACCAGCAGGGTGGTCCGCTTCCAGGTAGAAGAAATTCCTTCTGCTTCATTGTTTCCATGAGCGTTCATATCAGGATGCAGGTGAGGAAGGAGGGTATCCAACACGATGAGAAAAACGACTCCTAAAATAAATCCTCCGGCAGCAGGCATCCAGCCTGGAATCCCCTTTGCTTCGGCTTCTTCAATGGCCGGAATAAGCAGCGACCAGACAGAGGCCGCGATCATGACACCGGCGGCAAAACCTAAGAAGATCCTTTGGACAGACTGGTTTACCTCTTTTCGAAAGAAGAATACAACGGAAGCTCCCAAAGTGGTCATGAGGAATGTAAAGCCGGTACCGCCGGCAGCCCACAAGATCGGTGACATAAAAATCCCTCCTTTTCTGTTTAAAGTCAGCGGTTCTGACTGTATTTTCACTGCTTTAACTATATCATAACCTCTGTTTGGGCGCAATGAGATAAATTCCCTTTCCCTTTCCGACAAATTTATGTTAAAATAGACCTGGTTTTACATAAAAAGCACCCTTCGGGTATCCCTTTATGCTCAAAGGACATGGGCAATAATTAGGAAGCACCCTTCGGGTATCCCTTTATGCCCAAAAAGCGTGGGCAATAATTAGGAAAGGAATTTGGTTTATGAACATAAAAATAAGATGGAAGAGGCGTTCGGCCTATTCTGTGTTTCTGGCAGCGGCAGCAGCGTCCCTGCTGGCAGGCTGCGGTGAAAAGTCAGCGGTCACGGAACTTAGAAAAGATGCTACGCCCTCCATTGCTATAGTAACGGAACAAAAAAAGGAGATCCAGCCCATTGAGATACTCACGCCCGGCGGGGATTTAATGCCAAGGCTGCTTATGGTGCCGGAACAAAAGGAAAACCCCATTCCCGAGTATTTGCGCAATGGAGTGGAGCATCCGGTGGTGGCCAGCCTTCAGGAGCGATTGATGAATTTAGGCTTTATGGATAACGATGAACCTACCCATTATTTTGGAAATGTGACGGAGGCAGCTGTTAAAACCTATCAGCGCCAGAACGGTCTGACCCAGGACGGAATCGTAGGGCCTGAGACCTTAAATTCCATTATGTCCCCATCCGCCAAATATTACGCCGTGTCAAAGGGGGTGGAAGGGGAGGACATATCACGGATCCAGAACCGCCTTTATGAATTAGGGTATCTGGCAAGCGCAGGCCAGGTATCCAGCTGCTTTGGGGATGAAACGGAGGCTGCGGTCAAGAAGCTTCAGGAAGTCAACGGCTTAAACATAGACGGAAAAGTGGGACGTCAGACCATAAACCTTCTTTACAGCGAAGAGATCAAGCCCAACTTTCTGGCTTATGGGGAAAAAAGTGATGTGGTTTTATCCAGCCAGCAGCGCCTTAAAGACCTTGGGTATTTAACCACCACTCCGGACGGGGCTTACGGAGCTGATACAGTGACAGCGGTGAAGCAGTTCCAGTCCAGGAATGACCTGGTTGTGGATGGATATTTAGGGCCTTCCACCAGGATCACCTTAATGAGCGCAGAAGCGCAGCCAAACGGCTTTACCCTTGGTGAACAGGGAGAATCGGTTACCAGGATCCAGCAGCTGTTAAATAAATACGGGTACTTAGCTTCCGCCAATGTGACAGGATATTACGGTGAGGTGACAGAGAAGGCGGTTAAGGCCTTTCAGAGCAACAATGGTCTGACAGCGGATGGTTCCGTGGGACAGCTTACCATGAGCAAGCTTACGGGAAGCAGCATAAAATCTGCAGGCTCTTCCGGTTCCTCAGGCGGTTCAACCAAGGGAGGCACCGTTAAGGGAGGCTCCGGCGTAAGCGGTCTGCTTTCCATTGCCAGATCCAAGCTGGGACGCCCTTATGTATGGGGAGCCAAAGGATCGGAGTCCTTTGACTGTTCGGGATTTGTCTACTGGTCACTCAACCAGGCAGGAGTGAGGCAGAGCTACTTAACTTCTTCCGGCTGGAGAAATGTTGGGAAATATACGAAAATCACCAGCTTTGGAAGTTTGAAGGCAGGGGATATCATTGTGGTGAGCGGCCATGTGGGAATCGTGGCCGGAGGCGGAAGTGTCATCGATGCTTCCTCCAGTAACGGACGGGTAGTGGAACGTACTTTAAGCTCCTGGTGGAAGAACAACTTTATTTGCGGCTGGCGAATATTTGGATAGGAATGGTTCAGAATAATGAGTATGAAAACACAGAGAAAAGCAATTGATATGATAACAGATTCACCGGGAAGGGCACTTTTGCTCTTTGCCCTTCCCATGATTCTTGGAAATTTATTTCAGCAGTTTTATAATATCATAGACTCCGTGGTGGTAGGGCGGTTTGTAGGGGAGGAAGCGTTGGCTTCGGTAGGGGCTTCCTATTCCATTACAAACGTGTTTATTGCCATTGCGGTAGGTGGCGGAATCGGAAGCTCGGTGGTTGTGTCCCAGTTTTTAGGGGCAAAACAGACAGGAAACATGAAAACCGCCATATCTACCACCCTTATAAATTTTCTTTTGATCGGTGTGATATTAGGCGGTCTGGGGCTTCTTTTCAATCACCGGATTTTAAGCTTCATGAATACCCCTGAGAATGTATTTGATGATGCTGCGGTGTATCTGGGCATTTATTTTATGGGGCTGCCTTTTTTATTCATGTATAATGTGCAGGCCTCGGTTTTTCAGGCCCTGGGAGATTCAAAGACTCCTCTGTACTTACTGGTCTTTTCTTCTCTCTTAAATGTTGGATTGGACCTGCTGTTTGTGGTCCAGTTTTTCATGGGAGTAGCCGGTGTAGCAATCGCCACGCTGATCGCCCAGGGGCTTTCCGCAGTCCTGTCATTTTTCATTCTGATGAGAAGGTTAAAGAAGTATGAAACAACGGAACAGTTCCGGCTCTATGACTGGAATATGATGCTTCATATGATGCGGGTAGCAATTCCCTCCACCCTTCAGCAGTCCATAGTTCATATCGGAATGCTTCTCGTACAATCCGTTGTCAATGTATTCGGTTCTGCGGTCATGGCGGGCTTTGCGGCAGGGACCAGGATCGAATCCATCTGCATTGTTCCCATGCTGGCTCTGGGAAATGCAATGTCCACCTATACTGCCCAGAATATAGGTGCAGGAAGGACAGACCGGGTGAAAAAGGGCTACCGTTACTGTTATTTCATGGTGGGTGTTTTTGCTGTGATCATCTGTATCATCATGGAAACGTGGGGAGATTGGTTCATAAGAAGCTTTTTAAATGAAGGAAGTGCGGAAACGGCATTTAAGACGGGAATGGATTATGTCCGGTTCATCTCATTCTTTTACGTGTGCATTGGTCTTAAAGCGACCACAGACGGGCTTTTAAGGGGGGCAGGAGATGTGGTGGTGTTTACTGCAGCCAATCTGGTAAACCTTGCGATCCGGGTGTCAGTGGCTGCTTTGCTGGCCCCCGTTATTGGCGTCCAGGCCGTTTGGTTTGCGGTTCCAATGGGCTGGACGGCCAATTATATCATATCTTTTTTCCGCTACCTGACGGGAAAGTGGGAGAGGATAAGGCTTATTTCTTAATGGGGAAGGCAACGCCTGCCTTAAATAAATCTCCGTCAATGTAAAGCCTTAAATCTCCGCCCTGGAGCTCGGCCAGGCTTTTGGCGATGGAGATCCCAAGGCCGCTTCCTTCCGTTGTCCGGGCAACATCGCCGCGGACAAAGCGTTCGGTCAGTTCATCAGCCCGGATGTTTAAGGGGTTTTGGGAAATGTTTTTCATGGTAAAGACTGCCATATTCCCTTCCACGGTAATGTCCACGTATACCCGGCTGTGTTCCATGGCATACTTAAACGCATTATTATAAAGGTTTTCAAGCACCCTCCACAGATACCGGCCGTCCGCCTCAATCAGGATGGATTCGGCCGGTAAGCTGGAGACCAGTTCTAAGTGGCGGAGGGCAAACTTTTCTTCAAATTCTCCATTAGTTTGATGGATGAGTTCTACAAAATCAATGCTGGTGATCTCCAGCTTTAAATTCCCTGAACTTGCCTTTGAGGCTTCTACCAGGTCTTCTGTCAAAGTCTTTAGCCTCTGGGACTTTTGTTCCAGAACTTCCAAATATCCCTGAATCTTTGGATCCTGTATCTGCTCCCTTTTTATAAGGTCCACATAGTTTATGATGGATGTAAGGGGAGTCTTGATATCATGGGACACATTGGTGATCAAGTCTGCTTTTAAGCGCTCGCTACGCACCTTTTCCTGGAGGGCTGTCTCAAGTCCTGTGCTGATGTGATTGATATGCTCAGCCAGCTCCCGTTCTTTCCCGTTAAATGCCATGGTTTCGATCTTATAGGTGGTATCTCCATTAGAAATGTTTAAAAGAGCTTCGTTGATCTGGTCGGTTTCCCATGCATTCTTGTACATCTGATGAAATACGAGAAAATCCAGGCAGAAAAACAATACGGCAACTGCACCCATAAGGATCCTGGATTCCAGGCTGCTATAGGTAAACAGAAGAAAAGCAAAAGCCATTGTCATTCCAATGTTAAAAACCAGGAACAGGATATAGAAAAGCATGATCCGGGTGGTGAAGCGGTGGTTCTTTACATACAGGGACAGGTTTCGAAATCCCCGGTACGTTAGGCTTCCGGTCCAGAGATTACCTTCCTTATACCGCTTTAAAAGGCTTAAGGCAGCTGACAGTCCGGCTGCGTAATAAATAAGAATACGCAGTGCCAATTCTCCGTAATCCCATAGTTCATCAGAAAGGAAAAGATGAATGATCTTATATGCCACCTGGTTTGCAAGAAACAGGGTCAGAATGGCAGCGCCGGCAAACAGAAGCATGCAGCTTTCTGCCGGGAGCCGGTGGATCCGCTCCATAGGACCAGAGCCATGTTCCTTATCCGGATGCCCGATGTGGTTTACGAGGGCGTAAAGGGTTGCTGCACAGCCTAAAATCCCCAGGCACAGGCTTATCATTCCAATGATGAACAGCAGGCGCATCCGGTCATAGGAGGCGGAAGCCTGGGCGTAAGCGTCATCAAAGGGATAGGAAGTGTCCACGGCTATGGTCATATGGTAATTGCCGTTGTTATAGGGATTCATCTTTTCAAGCTGGGAAGAAACATTTTTCGGAACATTACTTAAATTGGAATCCACGTAAAGGGCTTCTCCGGTTACGTAAAGATATTTTCCCATGGCCTTAAAGTCATTTACTGTTTTTCCGGAAACATTGCTGTAAAGCTTATAATCTTCCTCCGTGTTATGATAGAGAATTTCGAACTTCAGATTACTGGGATTCTGGATAAAGCGGTAATAAAAAGAATAGTAATTGCCCAGGTGGGTCAGCACCTCATAGGCCAGCTGGTCCATGGTGAGAAATGCTTCCCCAGGCTCCGTGATCTTAAAATCCGGTTCATATGCCCGGTAATCCACCCGTACATAGGAATCTCCGTCATTGGAGGCCGGCTGTCCTCCGCTCACTTTAAACTGTTCATTCAGATAAAAGCCCAGGGACTTGGCCCTGCGTATCATCTCATCTACCGTATATTCCGTTGTGGTCCCAGGACCTTCCATAACCCTGGCAATGGGCTTGGAATAATCAAGCTTTCCGTTGGTTTCAAATACTTCCTTATATTTTACATAGTTAAAAATATCATCAATATCGGATTTGAGCTGGCGGGTGAAGTCAGGCGTGTCCTCATAGGTTTCATGGGTGATCCAGCGGATGCCCTCTCCGTAGTGGGAATTGCTGTACATGATGGAGACGCCGATGACAACAAGAAGGGAG
Organism: Lacrimispora indolis DSM 755; assembly: GCF_000526995.1. Taxonomy (NCBI): domain Bacteria; kingdom Bacillati; phylum Bacillota; class Clostridia; order Lachnospirales; family Lachnospiraceae; genus Lacrimispora; species Lacrimispora indolis. The sequence continues at coordinate 2,087,665 of NZ_AZUI01000001.1, forward strand.
AAGAGCATGTGCAGGAAGACTGCAAAATCTGTTCTTTTTTTCATAAATACACCTATTGTTTTTCAATCTTATAGCCAACACCCCATACCACTTTTAAATAACGGGGTTCTCTTGGATTGATTTCGATTTTTTCCCGGATGTGCCGGATGTGCACGGCAACGGTATTATCGGCGCCGATGGCTTCTTCATTCCATATCTGTTCATAGATCTCGTCAATGGAAAATACTTTACCGGCGTTCTTTACCAGGAGCAGCAGGATGTTGTACTCAATGGGAGTCAGCTTGATCAGCTCGCCTTCCACGGCAACTTCCTTGTTGTCGTCATTGATGGCCAGGCCTCCGCATTTATACACTTGTCCTGCCGGCTGCTGGTTCATATTACCAAGCTGGGTATAGCGGCGCAGCTGGGATTTTACCCTGGCTACCAGTTCCAGCGGGTTAAATGGCTTGGTAATATAATCATCAGCCCCGATGTTTAATCCCAGGATCTTATCCGTGTCCTCGGATTTGGCGGAGAGGATGATGATGGGAATACTGCTTGTCTCACGGACTTTTAAGGTGGTCCTGATCCCGTCAAGCCCCGGCATCATCACATCCAGGATCATTAAATCCACCTCGTGATCCTCCAGAAGCTTCAGGGCGTCATAACCGTCATAGGCTTTGATCACATGAAATTCTTCTCCTGTTAAATATATATCAATGGCTTCCACGATTTGTTTGTCATCATCACATACTAAAATATTCTGCATACGAAAACCTCCTTTTTCAATATTATACAACGAAGGCCGTAAAAAAGCACATTACATTTTTATGATTTTTCTAAACCCTTTATTTATGCGTATTAGAAAGCTGCTATTTTATCATTGTCTGCATTATAATATGACTCCAGTTTATCCACTTTTACATACACGTATCCAAAATGAAAGTAAGTGTCCAGAGAGATATTGGGTCTGATTATTATCCACTTCAGCTTTGTATAGATTGCTCTCACAGGTATGCCGGAAGATATGCGCAGTAATATCACTTGCCAGGGGCACAGAAAGAAGTACTGGAATGGCTGATTCAAGTGGAAAAATTGATGAAGTTCTCAAGGAAGGCAGTAAACTAAAATAAACGGTATCACTGGAGAAGAAGCCAACTCCAGAGATGTGGGAAGATTTTCAGAACAGGTGAACTGCCTGAATATTGCATTGGACGCAGAGGAAGCAGTAAATATGGGGCCATATGTTTTTGATGATGTCGGAAGCGTATTGCAGCGGCTGGTTTAACATCAAACCAATACGATAGAGAAGTCGGCAACGGGGAGTAAAACAAACCCATAAAAATAGAGGAACCGGCAAGATCGGGAATCCTGCCGGCTGAAGTGTGAAAAAGATTTATGTATAAAGGCCATTGCCTATTTGTAATTAATATACCTGGAAATTGTGACAGGAATTTGATGGATCTGTGAAGAGTTTGTGAAAAAGCAGGTACATTGAGAACTTAATATTGATAGTTAATAAGTATGGTGATATTCTACTCATGAAGAATATTGATAAAATGTCAACTTCAGATTAATTATATCTTTTACAGGAGGTTGTACCTATGAAGATAGCACTCATAGATGTTATTTCCGAAGAGGTTGTTAAACTCTTTTCAGAACAAGATAATTTTATGATAGAGTTTCTCGGCGGTGATAGTGTTTATTATACCCGCTATAGCAAAAATGAAAACATAGAAAATGTTTGGGTGGCCTACTTTGGCGACTTGCCAATCGGATGCGTTGCTTATCGAAAAAAATCTATTGGTGTTGGCGAGGTTAAACGTATGTTTATTAAGCATGAATATCGTGGACGAGGAATATCGATAGTGTCAAGATTTTTTCGCAAATTGTATTTCAACCGTCTGGTAGCCGGTAGTTAGCCGGCTATGATATCAGACTCGTTTTGGAGATCCATTTCTTTTAGATGCTCCATATTCATGTAGCGCTTTGTACCCCATTGGGTCCCTGCTACGTGTCGTAGTCTGGCACATACAAGCATTAAAGCACTTTGCCCATCAGGAAAAGCGCCAATTGCCCGGGTTCTACGTTTGATTTCCCTATTAAGTCTTTCGATGGTGTTGTTGGTGCGAATTCTAGTCCAGTGCTGGCTAGGAAAATCCATGTATGTAAGGGTTTCCTCGATTCCGTCTTCGACCTTTTTAGCTGCCGAAGCTAATTTCATCTCGCGAAGTTTATCAGCTACTTGTTTTGCCTTTTCCTTTGCAGATACCTTACACTCTTGAGCATGAATAGCCTTTAGCAGCATAGAGACTTCTTTCATCTTATTACGAGGAGTGGCCGAAAATATATTCCGATAGAAGTGAACCGTACATCTTTGATACTTTGCATCCGGAAATACTTCTGGAATGGATTCGAGCATCCCAAGGCATTTATCACCAATAATTAGGCGCACTCCAGCCAGGCCACGTTCTTTTAACCATACAAAGAATGTCCTCCAGCTTTCACGATCTTCTTTCATACCTTCTGCTGTGCCAATGATTTCACGGCATCCATCTTCATTGACACCAATAGCAACAAGGATAGAGACATTTTGAACTTCACCACCCCAGCTGCGCTTTAAGTAAACACCGTCAACATAAACATATGGATAAGAACCGCTAAGTTTGCGGCTTCTCCATGTTTCAATGTGTTCATAAGCTTTTTTATTAAGATTACTTATTGTTCCAGGTGAAATTTTAGTTCCCCATAATGCCTCGGTGATATCTTCAACACGGCGAACAGAAACACCCGCGAGATACATTTCAATGAGAGCCTCTTCTACGGAGCATTCTCTGCGGCGATAGCGTTCAATAATGGCAGTTTCGAACGGAACACCCTTTAGCTTTGGCATCTTTAATTTGACCTCACCAGCTGTGGTTTGAAAGTTCCTGCTGTAATGGCCGGAACGATATCCCTTGCGTTCACCGGAACGTTCGTATTTTTCCGCATTAACGAGTTCTTCTGCTTCATGATCCAGCAAGGCATTGAGGGTTTCCTCAACGCTGTTGCGTACTAAATCTTTCAATTCGTTATGGATAAGTTCCTGATTTAATTGTATAATATTATCAGACATGTTCTATAGCCTCCTTTGAGAGTATTTTGTGTGGTAACTTAATTCTACCAAACGGCTATAGACCATGTCTATTTTTATGAAATTAAATTTGCGAAATTAATTATACGTCATCGGAATATCAAAATCATTGCTTGATATGGTTGAAAAACATGCAAAGCAGTGTGGTGACCAAGCGTTACATTTGAGTACCCGCATTACACTTGAACCCGCCATTACATTGTACCGACATTCTGGATTTTATGAAACATTTCGCAATGATCTTTATGTGGAAATGGAAAAGAAGTTGTAATTACAACTTATACTAATGAGCATAACACGGAACCGATAAAATCGAATATGTAAAGATGACCCCTAACTATCAGGATTAAGCTGGTAGTTTTTTGTTGCCAGAAAGAAATGTTGTATTTGAACTTTGTGCGAATGAAGCAGATTAGGATGGAGAGTTTAGGAAATCATTTTCTTAGATACTTAATGCAGCATAGGAAAACCATGACATATACAATATACTTAAATATTTCAAGTGACTGTGCGAATAGCAAAAAATAAGAAATCATAAAAACCTCCAAATTTTTTTAATTTAAGTATAACAGGTTATTTGAAATTGATAGTAGGTTGGTAATTTGAGTGTGAAAAAATTAGCATTTAATAGAGAAATGTACATTGAAAACTTCATATTGATAGTTAGTAAGTATGGTGGTATTCTGTTCATGTAGCTAATTTATATACAAGGGGGAACAAATATGGAATTCAGAATTATATCATTGCCACCATTTAAGGCATCTACATCAGGTGTATCAAATGAGTGTGATTTTGCACCGGGAAGTATTTTGAACAAATTCGACAAGTATTTTTCAGCCATTAAATTGTGCCCAAGAGATAGCTTTAGACCTCGTGATTTTTTGTATTTTGATAATGAGAAACAAGGAATGGTGTGGATGTGGGCTTTAAGTGAGGATATTGATGACGGTGGTAATGAGGTAATTAATTTTGATGGCGGCTATTACCTAACCTATGCCTATAAGGATGGTGATGAAGAAACAAACGGGAAATTATATAGGGAAGCGATAAATTTTATTGTAAACTCAAAAATATTAGAGTTAGATATTCGCTCAAATCATTATGCAATGGGACACATCATTACACCACAAGAGATTATAAATGCTCAAGGCTGGGCACAAATGGAAACGTTTATTCCTGTTAAATTAAAAAACATATAACTTCCTGTTATGTGCATAATGCAAAGTTAATAAAGTGAACATGTAAAGAAAACTACTAACTATCAGTATTAAGCTGGTAGTTTTTTTAAATCACATAAAGCTGATATTTTAAGGAGGATGAACGATGGATAAAAACGATTTCTTAAAACAGGCATCTTATAAACCACAAAAAGCTTCATGGTGCTGTACATGTGCAATGCGTATTACCTGCCAGGACAAGGACGCGGTAACCATATAAAAGGATTTCCTCAAAGAGATAGTTTCAGGCTTTGTAGAAGCAGATCAGGAGCAATGCGTCCGGTATGTCCGGCATTACATAACCTTCCGGCCTAATCAGGCCTGACCGGGCCGGAAGTAGAAAGAAACATGAAAGAATAGCAGTGGATTCCGGTGTAAGATGTGTTCATGACGGATACTATCTATTAGATACCGGATTTAATTGAAGTAATGTTGCCGCATGGGCTCCAAAAGATGTTCTTAAACCATATTTAAACCGTGGTGCACTTTTTAATTGCAATCAAAAATAGTCTTGGCTGCAAGATATTGTCCGAAATCATCCTTCCATTTTTTATGGACCTCCGATGAATCCCATACATTCAGAGTTTCCGGTTCCAAAACCATTTTTATCATTAAATCATAGCGGTTTGCCCTGTCAATACAAGATGAGAACAACTGAACCTGATGGACTCCAGGGATCTCAGTTGCATGTGAAAACAGATCCTTAATTTGGCTGATTAATTCTTCTTTATTAGAAACAGTATCTAGAAATTTTACAATGATATGGTGTGTCATAGTGCCTCCTTATATAGTTTTGTTTTATAATAGCATATTTTACAGGTATTGAAAACTTAATACTGATAGTTAGTTGGAGATAAAATAATCTTTAATTACTATGCCGAGAAAAAATATTTGTAACGAATTCGATCTTCCGTAGTCTTATGTATGAAAGCGAGGTGAAAAAGTGGAGGACTTCAATGAAATATACATTCTTTACTTCAAGGATGTCTATAAATATGTTTTGTCGATAAGCAGGGATGAAATGATTGCGGAAGAAATAACACAAGAGACATTTTTTAAGGCTTTAAAAAACATCGATAAATTTGATGGGAAGTGCAAACTCTATGTGTGGTTATGTCAAATTGCAAAAAATACATTTTTCACCTACAAAAAGAAAGAAAAGTGTCTTAAAGACTTGACTGAGGCGGAAGATATTCTTGCTGATTCAACGTTAGAGCAGAGCCTGTTATCGAAAGAATCTGTATATAAAATTCACAAAGAGCTTCATAGTTTAGGCGAACCCTATAAGGAGGTTTTTATGCTACGGGTGTTTGGAGACTTATCCTTTTCACAGATAGGGAGCTTATTTGAAAAAACAGAAAGCTGGGCGAGGGTCACTTACCATCGAGCAAAAATGAAATTAAAGGAGAGGATAGAATGCGAATAACCTGCGAAATAATAAAGGACCTGCTACCATTGTATCACGATAATGTATGCAGTGAGGACAGCCGCAAATTAATTGAAGAGCATTTATCAACCTGTGAAAGGTGCCGTGGCGAGCTGAAGCAAATTGATATAGAGATAAAAGCGGTTAAAAATACGGAGGATGTAAAAATTATGAATAATATTGCAAAGAAATGGAAACAGGACAGATTGTCATCTTTTTTCACAGGCACATTACTTTTTTCGATTATTGCCAGTGTGGGGTGCCTGGTGGCATTTAATATGATCGGCAGTTATGTAACTGCAGAAGGATTTCTGGTGGAACCGTTTGCTTTGATTCCGCTATCCTACCTGTTTGGATTGGCTGCACTGTTGTCAGGCCTTGTTCTAGGGATTCTGGCTATAAAAAGGCGCATGCTAAATGCTAAATAATTATTTGAAAGATATTGCTCATTATGTATAGCCAATAATATAAATAGGTTAAAGAACTACTAACTATCAGTATGATATACTCCCCTTGTAGCAGACTATTTAAATGTAAAATTGTTTATTCTTTAACACTGTCTACTTGTCAGGGAGCAGTTCAGTATTTTGCTGGTAGTTTTTTATTGCGGTAAATCCAGAAGACTGATACTTACAGAGAAAGGAAGGCGTAACTATGAGAGTGGCGGTTACAGTTGATATTGACGTTAAAGGATCCGGATTAAATGAAGAGTTCTCATTAAAAGATAACATCATTTTTTACAAGGGATTTATTAATAAATGGAGCAGCCATACAGGAAAAGGGACTTACTCTTTGAGCGGTTGATTATTCAGCATAATTAGGTTTACAGAAAAAAGAAACCTAACTATGGTACACGACAAGAAACTGATTAAAAAGGCCAAATGATCCCACTGTAAAATCTGCCAGGAATGCATAACAGGTGCTGGAAAGATGATGCAAAGAATAACAAGGGAGATTTAAATCTCCCTTGCGTAACTGGATGATGCTTAATTGGATGTAATTCTAGGTTTAGGGCCTTCACCCGGAGGAGTATAAAATGGATCAATATAATCGCTATTTAATGCGGTTTTCGAACGATGATCTGTAAGGGTAACATTTTTATTACTGGCATTATTGTCTGTTGCACTGCCCTGTTTGTTGGAAGATATATCTTTGTTATTCAAGATTGATGCTCCTTTCGCTTTTCAGTAGTGTCTGCAGAACAAAAAATAATATGCAAAATGCTAAGAATTTAACTCAATAGAGGGGGAAGAAACATATTATAAAAATTATGATTTTCCGAAGTATTTGCCTTAAAACGAAAGGGGCCGGCAAGGAGACGAAACCCTGCCGGCTGAAGCATGAAAAGAAGCTATATATTAAAGGGTTATTAACCTCTTTGTGATTATTAATATACCTGGAAATTGTGACAGGAATTTGATGGATATGTGAAGAGATTGTGAAAGTATTTGACTAATTATTAGCTTGTTCGATTATTTGGCCACGAAGTAATTCCCTGCCAACCCTATATGATGATTGTACTTCATGCACCATGCTTTCATAGAAAGATATTGCAGCTGCCCGACGTTCCGATGCAACTTCTAGCCCCCTGCTTGTGTAAAAACGGGAATAGAGTGGTTCAGATACCTGTCCTTTGTAAAAAATGGTACGTGCTATACCGAGAGTCCCTGTTGCGTCTATTTTGTCAGCATCAAATAAAATTTTCGCTTCTATACTTTGTGGTGGTGCATCGGTACGAAATCGGTGTGTTTTTATACAAGAACTTACATGTGTGGCATATTCGGCTTTATAACCATTAGAAATTAAAAAGTTATATGCTTTTTGGGAGCCAATAGCAGCGTGGCATAATTTGGGGTTTTTAAATTGTTCATTCCGGCCTATGTCGTGAAGCAGACAGGCACAAATCAGCACATCGTAATTTACATTACATTCCTGGCTGGCAATGTCTAATGCAACATATAAGACCCTGTAAATATGATCTTTATCGTGTGCGCTATCTTTCATACATGAAAGCATGTAATCCTCAAGTACCTTGTATTTTTGTAAATCCAATAGTGTTACCCCCCCCCTTATAATAATGTAATTATCCATAATATTTGTGTTAATTCGCATCGTATCATATTGTGTAATAGAATTCAATAAGTATAAAGATGTAAGGTGGTTTTTTATTATTATAAAGAGAGTAGAAATCATTATTACATTATCCCGGCAGCAAGAAACGAATCGCCCCTGGATAATCGGAAATATGCCAGAGCACCATAGCAATCTGGGTCCATACTTTAGAGGGGAAATGTTAAAGGCAGGAGAATGGATTGATAAGACCCATGAAATAGCGGATGCCTTAGAGCATGAGGCAAAGCTGCAGTGTAGTAAAGAAGTTGAAAGAGCAACGGCTGATAGAGATGGCTATATATAGGCATGTGAAGATTTTGCAAGGGAAATACTCCATGGGATAAGCAATAATCAAGGCTAAGCCATAAAGCTTGTTAATATGTCGAATATGCATAACAGGCAATTTTCATAAAAATAATATGTTGTTTCTTATCCGCTTTTATTGCGGTCACTTATTAGACCAATTATCATGCCTATAATGATACCAAAGGCGAGATTATCAAATAGTAACCCAAATATCAAGCCTAGACTCATTCCGGTAGCTAAACCAGAGTTAGAATAATTATTTTTATTATTTTTAGACATAATAGTTTTCCTTTCTGAATTATATAAAACTAGTTTACATTAGTTGTACAAATAAGTACATGGGAATTTTTACAAGAAGCAGAACTACATTGAGAAAATCATCAAAAGAGCGCCGGGTTCAATTTGTGCAAGCACAAAGGATTCCCTTTGCAGAAGCAGATATATCCATAAAACCGACTCCATTTATGACCTTATCAGTAATGATGTCCCGCTATCCCCCTATCCGTGTACATGATTATGCCCAGATCCGGTGCTTTGGGAGCCGCTGGTAAGGAGAAAGAAAGCAAAATGTGAAACTGAAAGATAAAAAGATAATTATGGTTCAGGTGTATCTTGTCAGGAAGTTTGGAACTATGATTGGTAGCCATGAAGGACTGATTGATATGCGGCTTAATCGTGGCAAAGGAATTTGAAAAGTCCCGGAAAAAGAATAAGCGGGTAAATGGGTTTTCGAATGCCAAAAAGCTGAGGGAGAATAATAATCGGATTTGCCAGAGTGCTCAGAAGGGGTGATGGAGATATCAGATGCGGCTTGCGGCCGGGGCGGAGAAGATTGTATATCCTGCAGATGGCCAGTCGTGCCGGCATAATCCTGCGGCTGACATATCCCTGATAATTAAAAAAGCTATGCTCCATACCTCATACCATATTACTTACAGGAATAGTTTATAAACATATCTGGCACAAACTGCCTTTATGACATAGGAGAAAGGAGCTAAGGGATGAATCAGGCGTTTAAATATGTATTTCTCTGGTTTACAGGCGGGATCATTTATATAGGTATGGAACTGGCATTCCGCAGCCGCTCACATTGGACCATGTTTCTTTTAGGCGGCATCTGCTTTGTGGTTTTGGGCCTGATCAACGAGTTGATACCTTGGCAGATGCCCCTCTTCCAGCAAATGATCATAGGTATGATTATAATTACATACTTTGAGTTATTAACCGGCTGTATAGTAAATATATGGCTCGGTTGGGGAATATGGGATTACAGCCACATGCCAGGTAATATCCTGGGACAGATCTGCCCGGAATTTTCCTTTTTATGGTTCTGGATTAGCGGTGCTGGGATCGTGTTAGATGACTGGCTTAGATATTGGCTGTTCGGAGAAGACCGACCGCATTATACGTTTTTTAAAAAATCTATAATTAAGAAAGTTTGAGAAAATGAGAATGAAAAATGTATTATGTACAGCCGCAGGCAAAGTATGATATTCCTGCAGATCACATGATCTGACACTGCGATGTGGCAGGGAAGATATATCCGGATCCATATGTATTTAGCCATACAACGCATACTTGGGCAGCCTTTAAGATATCTACGGCGGCAGTTCCGGAGAAGAAATACGGCTGGTATCAGAAAGATGGTGACTGGAGATTCTATAATGGAATTACCGGTCAGCCGGTCTGGCATGATTTGCTTCAGGGTCAGGAGGGAAAATGGCTATGGATTTGGTAACAATCACAACTGATCAGGATGGCACACTGCAGCATCCAGGATTGGCGGAGTAAAATGAATATAGAAGAGGTGGAAACCATTGATTGGCTGCCAATGGTCACTTTTCCAACTCTTTACGAATTTTCGGTTCAATACCTCTTTGTTCCATTTCTTTCAGTATTTTTTTAAATTCTCCTGCTGGAGCCTTCGGAGCTTTAACACCTTCACTGACTTTTTTTAATCGATCAAATTCTGCTGCCAGATTTCTTTCTATAAAATTCATAGTAATCACCTCATAGTGAATTATAAAATAGGTAATGCAATAACTTAAGTGGAAATGTCTGGAAATTGCTCCATTCTCAAACTTTTCTGAATTCACAACTTGTCTGTTTGTCCCATAGTATACAGTGTAAAGTTTAATAAAAAGAGGTGTTGCATTATGTGCTGCTTTAACTGGGGTAATAGAAGGAATTGCTGTAGATGCTGTTGCAGATGTTGGAACAACTGTGGTAACATTAATAATGATCCTTGCGCAGAGGAAAAACGAAGATGTTATTGGCAGGGATACCGAGACGGGTGCAGAAATGCTCCTTGCCGCTGGATTAATGAAGAGAATTGCAACAACGAGAGTGATTGCTAGTTAGTATGAAAGGCGGGCATCCGGTATTCCGGACCCCGCCTTTTACATAGCAGAACATATCATTTTCTGAACAGCCCTGAAAAGATGTCTCTTTCTGTCATGTTTCGGATTTTTTCAACATATGCTTTACCAATTCTGGTAAAAGGATGCTACTATGAGAATATATGTGGTAAAGCGGGGGGACAGTGTGGACACCATTGCCGCTTCCCAGGGCATTCCGGTAGAAAGCCTGATATTTGATAACCAGATCGGTTATCCGTACCGCCTGGCTGTCGGCCAGGCACTTTACATTCGTGATGAAAGTCCCTCGGAAGATAGGACGCCTCTTTATGTGTTCGGCTATGCATACCCGATCATCAGTCAGGATAATCTGCAAAATACTCTTCCATATCTGACCGATCTTTATGTGTTTTCCTATGGATTTACCATGGAGGGGGATCTGGTGCCGCCCATGAGCCCTGATGACTGGATGATAGAAAGGGCCTGGCAACTTGGAGTGCGCCCGATTTTGACACTCACCCCTCTTGGACCTGACGGGCATTTTAACAACAACTTGGTTACTACGGCGGTACATAATATGGAGGTCCAGCAGAGGATGACCTGGAACTTAGGCCTTAAGATGCTGGAAAAGGGATTCGCAGGCCTGGATTTTGATTTTGAATATATTATGGCGGATGACCGTATTGGCTATGCGGAATTGGTGAGACGGACCACTCAGATCATGAACCAGTTCGGCTATCAGGTCACGGTGGCCCTGGCTCCCAAGACATCGGCTACTCAGAGCGGGCTTTTGTATGAAGGTGTTGATTACAGGCTTTTAGGAGAAGCAGCTAACAGGGTTTTGCTTATGACTTATGAGTGGGGGTATACATTCGGCCCGCCAATGGCCGTAGCACCAATCAACATGGTCAGAAGAGTGGTGGATTATGCCTTGACAGAGATCCCGAAGGAAAAGATCAGCCTTGGCATCCCCAACTATGGGTATGACTGGCCTCTGCCCTATGAGAGAGGTGTGACAAGGGCAAGAACCATAAACAATTTGGAAGCGGTCCAGATTGCCATTGATCATGGTGTGGAGATTCAGTTTGATGAGGTCGCTATGTCCCCATTTTTCCGCTATTGGCAATATGGAGTCCAGCATGAGGTATGGTTTGAGGATGTGAGAAGCTATAAGGCCAAGTTTGACTTAATCAAGGAATACGGCCTGACCGGGGCAGGGTACTGGCAGATCATGCAATTTTTCCGGGCAAACTGGCTGCTATTGGAGCAAATGTTTGATATTATAAAGTTTGTAAACTGATTTTTGTCTGTTTTCAGAAAAAGTCCGTTGCACTTTTGCTATTGCCGATACATACCCATGAAACCCTTTGTTTATGCGTGTTTCATGGGTATTACTTTTCTCTCTGACTGCATTTTGACTGCATTGTAATAAGCCTCTAACTTATCAACCTTTACATCTGCGTATCCGAAATGGGTGTAGGTATCTAAAGTGGTTTTGATATCATCATGTCCTAAAAGATATTGCGCTTGCTTAATATCTACTCCTGCCTTATATAAATCACTGGCATAAGTATGCCTAAACGTATGCGCGGTAATATCGTCAGGGAGAGGCTTGTCACTAACCGCCTGGAGCTTATTGATAAATTGCTTCCAGCGCCTAAAAAAATAATTTAACCCGATATAGCTTCCATATTTTGAGGGAAATAAAATCCCGTCTTTATGGGAAATATAATCTTTCAAAATAGGGTATAGAGGCATTGGTATGGGCACCTGCCGCTTGCCAGCTTTGGTTTTGGGGTAGTCTTGTAAGCAATCAGTAACGCTCTTACTTGATACAAGGGTCTTGCAGACATTAATCTTTCTCTTCTTCAAGTCTATGTCAGATACATTCAGGGCTAGTGCTTCGCTTTTTCGCAGTCCGGTGTAGAGCAGGAGATTTGCGAGGCAGTATTCAAATTCGTTTAAGTCTGCTTTTTCAATCAAGTCTCGCTCTTCTTGAGTGAGAGATCTTCTTTCTTTTCTGTGATAATTAACTCGTGACATTCCACCTGTAATATCCTTTGCCATAATATCTTTGTGGACTGCGTATTTTATAATTGCCCGGATTGTGGATAAACATTTATTGTATCTGTCTACCTTCCCGGATTCAATTAATACTTTACGGAATTCCTCAATGTGACTCTGCTTAAGATTTTTTACTTTAATATCTCCAATGTAAGAATTGATAGTTTTCAGCCGGCTTTTGATGACTGTGATTGATTGCTCCTTAACGCTTCCTACTTTTTCATTCGTGAGCCACAGGTCAGATAATTCACGAAAGGTCATGTTCTCCTCTTGCAAGATAATCCCTTTGTCCTTAAGACTCATAAAATCCCTATAATTCTTGTCCAGTTCTTTTTGTGTTTTTCCATATATGGTTTTTCGGATTGGCTTACCGTTCCTTAGTCCTATGGTCACCTGTTTGGAGTATCGTCCATCCTTTCTTTTCTTCTTTTTCTCAGCCATAATATCATTCCTCCTAAAAATGGGTAAAATAAATACGCCCTCTTGCCAGAGCGTTCCAGAAATGATATAATTCCATTGATGAGATGGATATATCTTTCCGGAAGTCCGGTAAGAGAAAATCTATGTAAAGCCGTTCAGCATTGCGAGTGCTGGGCGGTTTTTCGTATTATTGATTAAGCAACTGTTTTTTCTTTGTGTCGAATTCTTCTTGAGTGATAGCTCCCATATCTAGAAGCTCCTTTAGTGCCTTAATTCCTTTAAGAGAATCTGATATTTCTTTTGATGAAGAAGAGATTGAAAGTTCTTTCTCTATTTTAAAACACTGAATTTGAGAATCGGTCTTCGAGTTGCAGGCGATGGTAATTGGAAAGACTGTCCCATCGCTTATTCTTTGTAATTTAAGTATAGCTGTATTATCTTTTTCAACTTGCTTATGTACTTGTTGTGTAGCAGACTCGTTTGTGGATTGAGTCTTTGCCTTGCTTTTTCCTCCTGCCCCAATAGCAGCACCAACAACCGTACCGACACCAGGGAAAAGCACTGTGCCGATAATAGCCCCAGTAGCCATTTTTCCCGATTTTCCTTTTTTGGTTGTTTCACTGTTTGTAGAGCCTTTTGTGTTCGCTGTCATCACAGAATCATAAGTAGGTCCATTCCAATGGTAATCTACAATCTTATAAATTTCTGAATCGTCATAGTTAAAGTATGTGGCACCGTCTAACTTCTGGCGAAGTGTGGCGGAGGGACCGAGTCCAAGTTCTTTAAATCCAAAAGACATACTTAAAGGAATACTTCTGTCTTTTGAGCACTCTGCCTGTTTCAAGGCCTTTGCTTTAGTGTTTTCAATTTCATTTTTGGCCAAACCAACCAGATTGTCCATTATCCCCATATTTATTACCTCTTTTCTTTTTTATCTATTTACAATTTTCTATAAAATCACAGCATTTTTACTCACTTGACATTTTGCAAATATTAAATGGCTCAAATAATATTATGTATTCGCCTTTTTGAAAACCAAGGCCATACTTTGAACGATAACAATCTATGGCCTCTTGAAGAAAAGATTCAGTTACATTAAGATGCTCTGCGATTTCATACCGGTTAGAGCAACCAGCTTCCTTGGCAGAAATTAATTTTTCTATTGTAACCATTTTATTATAGGCCCATAGCCTTGCGGAATTTTCCTGTTTCTGATTGACAGCACTTTCCATATTTAAAATTATACCAGAAGAAGTATGAAAGTGTCCTAATTCTTCTGCAAGTATACATGCTCTTTCAACACACGTATCAATGTGATTACTAATTGCTATAGACCCATCGCAGTATAAACCTTTAATATTTTCGCTCTTAAAAGGGACATAATCGATTTGTAAACCGATGTCTGTCGCTTCCTGTTCTTCTTTTTCTAAGTCATTCATTACTCTGTAGTCCCCGTGTAATACTATTTTTTACGTCTACTTTTTACAAACGCAACATAATTCATAATTTCTTCCATTTCTTCCTCTGAAAGTTTTTCTCCTTCAAAATGAGCTGCTAGGGTTTCAATCCGCGAAGTTTCAGGATTAGATTCTTGTCCTGTTAGCAGGAAATCGACAGAAACGCCCAAAAATTCTGCAATCTTTTGCAATTTGTCTCCGCTCGGCATGTTTTTATTAAATTTATTAATGGAGCTACGAGCAAACCCGAGTTCTTGTTCCAGCCGATTGACGGAATAACCTTTCAATTTGGCAGTATCACGTATACGTTCATATAATCCCATTTTTGTTATACCTCAAAATTTTGCGCAATTAACTATTGACATTCGCAAAATTTTATGTATAATAAAATTATGAGTTGCGCAAGATTTTGCGAATGTCATGTTGTAAGCGTATATTCTTAAATTGATTATTGGCACTTCTGATTCTAGAATATTTTACGCAAAATGTCAAGCTAAATTCATAAAATATTACGCAACTACAAAAATTGTAGGAGGTGAAGCTTTGCTATATGACAATATTAAGGCTCTGTGCGATAAACAAAATATCCCTATTTCACAACTAGAAAGACGCCTTGAATTTCCGAGGAGCAGTATTTGTAAATGGGATGAAAATGAACCAAGTGTATGGAGGGTGCACAGAGTTGCCAGGCTATTAGGCGTAACCGTAGACAGCTTACTGGAAGACACCCAGGACGCGTAACAGCGCATCGAAAAAGAGGAGGGCAAGACTGGACGGTCGGGGCCGTGGACAAGCAGTAGAAAGGGGAGGTGAGAGAGATAAAGATAAAGAAAAACAGCCTCGCATTATTATTAACACTCAGCTGCTTTTTCATTTTGAAAATGATTTTTGGCTTTGATGGTGAGATTCTTTCAAAGTATCAATCGTCTGTACTATTTATGCTTGTCTATTTATCAGTTCATAAGCTTTTGGATTAAGGCTGATATTAAAACTTTTATTTCTGTTGAATAAAGGCTGATTGCAAGGGATAAAAGCCAGCCGCCAAGGTTTATAACTCTTGAAGCTACTGCAGAGGGATTAAATCCTATCAATTCAATTAAATTGCTTGGGAATGAAAAAAGTGTTTTTAATGTCCGTACTGGATTAAAAGAAGATTTAAAGTCTTGAAGAAGATAGTTTCGTTTCATCAGCAGATAATTGCAAATATTTATAGCAGCTCTATAATTTTCTACATCGGAAGCCCCATATTCAAGTGAATCGCCATAATCACCGTAGTATTTTTGTATCGTTGGGAATTTAAGCAGGGTTTCATTAAGACATTGTTGATAATTTTCTTTCTTATCAAATTGAAGGCTTATTCTATCTATTCTTGCGGAATTTATGTATCTTAATAGACACTTTAAACATTTTAATATTTCGTTAAGCTTCATAAATGATTTTACAATTTTAACAATGTATGCAGTAACAAAAAAAAGCAGTAGGAAAAACTTTAATGAAACATTGATTAGAGGAACCATTTTTTTCTCCTATCATATATATTCCAGATGGCAGTCTGGTACTTACATTATAAGGAGAAATGGAAAATTTTACAAGAAAGGAATGGTGATACATATAGAAATTACATATTCATGCAAGTCCTGCCGGTACCGCAACCGCTGTCTGGAACGGAGCAGGCGGTATCCATGCAAAGATTATGAGAGGAGGGAAAATAAAGTTGGACAAGCAATTCCTAACAATCAAGGACTGCGTAGAGCGCCACGGCATAAGTCACAACACAATAGAGTCCCTGTTTAAAAGAAAAGGATCTCCAGCAATCCGCGTTGGCCGTAGATGGCAAGTGGATGTAAATAAATGGGATCAGTATCTGCTAAAATTGGCAGAAGAGAGTAAGGGGTAAATCTCATGAAAAAGTACTATGACAATTTAGATGATTACACCGATCACAGCAGGCACCCACTAATGGACAAAGCCATATGCTACGTCCGGATGACAATCATATTTTTCTGTTGTCTGGCCGTGCTGTTTGCGGTATGTGGCTCGTTGGAAGTGATGTGAGAGGAGAGCAATTGAAATATGAAAAAAATTAACAATATTGACTTGACAGTAAGCGCAGGACGGGAACTTGAAAATTACAAGGAATGGATTGATAAGGCAGAGACTATTGAAAGAGCAAAAGCAGCTGGAAATGCTGCACTTGGTTTTATCAATGGTATGAACATGACAGTCAATGCAATGATCTGTACTGAAAATAATGATTTTACTGGTGACTTCGGTGAATGGCTGGATGAACAAAAACAGTTAGTCATGATAGCGGTTAGACAAAAATGTTTCATGCTCGTTGATGAAATCGAAATTTAATGAGAGGAGGAGAGGGGTCATGATAAATGAAGATCGTCTGAACTATTACTTAACGGAATTGCAAAACCGGAAAGGATCGCCTTACGGCATGGCTAATGAAGCACTTGCGGATGAATTATTTCCGTATGTTCAAGCAGAGTTTCCGGAGGCAATCATGGTAAAGCAGGGAATCGGCCAATACATTGTAGTGACTAAGCGGGCCAGAACTGCATTGCTCAAACGGTTTCAGGTTTCTAAACTGGAGTACGAAAAAGCAATTTCAGAAATTGATGGAGTCATACAGACTCTAAAAACTGAAACCCCAGGAGCGGCAACTCCCAGGGAATCAAGGTAACACGTAAATATTTCACATCCCTATTATAGGGAATCTATCGGAGGAAATCAAGATGGAAGAAAAAATAATAATGGTATATGTTCCTTTGAATGAGTACGCAAAAGGACAAGCTGCCATAGCGAGGCTTGAAGCCTTGAAATCTTTTACTATAAAAAGTGATTACAGCATTTCGCAGGAGGACATTGCCAGTATTTTGGGGTTTGAGCTGCCGGAAAAAAGGGTGGGACATGAATAAGTATCGTAAGCTCTGGGTTCTTCTCAGGGAAAAACTGACTGATTATGAAAACAATGAGAAGGATCCGGAGGACAAGGAAATCTATCATTTTGTACTAACTGAGATGGCCCAGATGGAGGCTGCAGAGTTTTTGGAGGATTAAAGTATGGACAGGCATAAATGCGACATGTGCGGCCTGCATCTGGATTCAGATGGAGCAGCGTGTGAGGAATGTATCAATAAATCGAGGATTACTAAGAAAGTGGCTCGCGGAAGCCAGATAGGAGTGGATTATGAACAATATGGAACTGAAAGTAACAACGGTGAATGCGGAGATCACAGCAAACTTTGAAGATTTTGAAAAATGGATAGAAGAACGTACCCATGAGTACGATGGTGTTGTTTTCACAGAGGACCAGAAAGCAGCTGCCAAGAAGTCTGTAGCCGATCTCAGAAAAACAAAAAAGTCTGTAGATGACAGCCTTAAAACTACAAAAAAGTTATGGATGGAACCATATGAAAGGTTTGCAGATAAGGTCAAGGCTCTGTCTGCAAAGCTTGATATCCCTATTGATTACATACTTAGACAAGTTGAGGAGTTTGAAAATAAACGTATTGCAGAGCGTGAGGCCGATATCCAGAGAATCTATAATGAAACTATCGGAGACATGATTGAATTCCTTCCGCTGTATAAAATCAAGTCGGATAAGTGGACCAATGCCAGTACAAGCCTTAAGGCTCTGGCAAAGGAAATGACAGAGATTATTACCAATGCCAGGACAGGAAAAGCGGCTATTGAGGCTATGCAGTCAGAAGCTGTACCAGAAGCGTTGAGAAAGTTTCAGTCCACCCTTAATCTTGCGGATGCTCTGGGACATATAAACCGGTATGAAATTCAGAAGGCTGAAATTCTCAAAAGGGAGGAGGAGCACCTTAAGAGAGAAGAGGAGCGCAGATATCAGGCGGAAATTGAGCGTGTGAAGTCAGAGGAACGTCAGAGGGTTGCCGAAGAGGAGCGGATTCGCAGGGAAACCGAGGAAAACACGAAAGCGAAAATTACTTCCGTAGATACAGTTGCCGCGGCCCCTCTGACAGCTCCAGAATCCCGTACAGCAGTTTATACAGTGCTTGGGACGGAGTGTGAGCTGGCAGAGCTTGAAATGGCCATGAACAGTCTTGGGCTTTACTTTGAAAGAAAGGATGTATAAGGAGGTGTTTGCATGAATATCCAGGAAAAACTCCTGCAAGTACAAGCTGGCCTTAAAGCACCCAAGAGCCAGTACAACATATTTGGTAAATATTATTACCGGAATTGCGAAGATATCCAAGAGGCGGCAAAGCCGCTTCTTGGAGAGGTGAAGGCTGTTCTGATCGTAGGAGACGAACTGGTTCAGATGGGAGAGCGGTTTTACATAAAAGCCACAGCCCGGTTTGTGGACTGCGAATCCGGTGATGAGATCAAGAATACAGCTTTCGCCCGTGAAGAGCTGGACAAGAAGGGAATGGACGCTTCCCAGATTACAGGGAGTACCAGCAGCTATGCCAGAAAATATGCGCTGAATGGCCTGTTCTGCATTGACGATGTGAAGGATGCGGATCACCAGGGCGGGACAGATGAGGGCAAAGCAGAAAACAACAAAACTTCCGGAAAAGGAAGGAGTTCTTCTTCCAATACAGGTGGTTCTGGAAAGAATGCGGGACAGGGAAAAGGTCCAGCCAATCCTCCCGCTGCAGAGTCTATTCCGAACGGAGCAAAGACATCGGATAAAGTTACAGATCCGATGATTACTTCTGTCAAGTCATTGATTGAAAAATACAGTGATAAGGGGCTGAAGATGGACAAGATCCTGGCCATGTACAAGATTAAAAAGATTGAAGAAATGACTTTGGAGAATTACAAGGACTGTATGAACAAACTGAAGCTTTACGAGAAGGAGGATATAAAGCATGAATAATGTGCAGCTTGTGGGAAGATTCACCAGGGATCCGGAAGTACGGTATTCAGACGGCGGCACAACGGTTGCCCGGTTTACTCTTGCAGTAGACCGGCGCTTCCGTAAAGAGGGACAGCAAGAAGCAGATTTTATTTCCTGTGTTGCTTTTAGCAAGACCGCAGAATTTATTGAAAAGCACTTCCGGAAAGGTATGCGCATCGGCCTGATCGGGCGCATTCAGACCGGATCCTATACGAATCAGGATGGGCAGAAAATTTATACAACAGATGTCTGCACGGACAATGTGGAATTTGTGGAGAGTAAGGGATCTTCTGAGAGCAGTCAAGGAGACTCCAGGCCGGAGCCTTCCAGCGCAGGAGATGGTTTCATGCATATTCCTGATGACGTGGGGGATGAAGGACTTCCCTTTAATTAGGCGGTGATATTGATTGAATATACAGATAGACAGCCGGGAGAAGGCCAAAGCAATTAAGAAGATCCTGGCAGAGTTTGACTGCCAGAGAGTGGATTACTATGTATCTAAGCTGTATGTCGGGGATTACATGAACCTGGACAATCCCAGGCTGATCATCGACCGGAAACAGAATCTGACGGAGCTCTGCAATAACGTCTGTCAGGATCATGACCGCTTCCGGAATGAGCTGATCCGTGCAAATGAAGCCGGTATCGATGTGATTATCTTGTGTGAGCATGGGAAGGGCATGGAGCGCCTAGAGGATGTGATCTGGTGGGATAATCCCCGGCGCCATAAGCGGATACAGGATCCGGATACAGGAAAATGGAAAGATATCACAACCAAGGCAATCACCGGGGAAAAGCTGTATAAGATCCTTTGCACCTTACAGAGAAAATATCAGTGCCGGTTTGAGTTTTGCGACAGGATAGAGACAGGAAAACGGATCATAAAGCTGCTGGGAGGTGTTCCGGGTGACGGTGGAAGAGATTAAGGAGAAATACAGTATGAGGGACATTGTGGCCCGGTACGGTTTTCAACCAAACCACAGAGGATTCATTTCATGTCCCTTTCATTCGGGCGACAGGCAGGCTTCTCTAAAGGTGTATGACCGGGACTTCCACTGCCATGCCTGTGGAGCCAACGGAGACATTTTTTCTTTTGTCCAGCTGATGGAAAATATTTCCTTTAAGGAGGCTTTTCAGGCCCTGGGAGGTGCTTATGAAAAGCCGACATTCTCTTCCAAACTTACTGTTTACCGGTCCCAGAAACACCGGAGTATGCTGCAAAAAGAACGGGAGAGGCTTGGCAGAAAGAAATGGCTTAACTGTATGCTTATAGGTATTTTCCGGGCATATATAGACCATTCAGAGCCTTTCAGTGACGTCTGGTGTGATAGTTACAATGCCTTGCAATATCAGCTCTATGTACAGGCAGAATTAAATGAAATAGAAGCGAGGTGGTAGCATGGTGCCGTTGAATGAGCTCACGGCAGAAACAATATTATCCAGTACAATTTTAACAGAAGTTTTTGACCAGGAAGATGAGCTGTATCGAGCGGAGCTTCTTGCTTCCCTTGGCTTAAGAGCTACGGAATTAAAAGTAAAAACAGAATTCAGGGACATGGTGGCGGCCTATAAAAAGGTTGAAAAGGAAATGAAGCGCCAAGAGAGGGAGAAGAGTAAAACTCCCTGCTATCTGGACAACTGGACGAATTTCACAGGTCCCTATGAAAATATGCAATGCAAGGAATGGCTCGCTACGGAAAGCGGGATCTGCCTCAGAAATCCATCAACAGGCTATACGGATATCCTGGCCTGTTATCACCCGATCCTCCCGATCGAACGCCTGAAGAACCTGGAGACGGGCGAGGAGCAGATCAAACTGGCTTATAAACGGAACGGCCGGTGGGATGAAATCATTGTTCCTAAGACCATGGTCACATCGGCCAATAAGATCGTTTCTCTATCGGGTCGCGGGATCGCCGTTACCAGTGAGAACGCAAAGTATCTGGTGAGATATCTGGCTGATGTGGAAAATGCCAATGAGGAGCACATCACAGTGCAGTATTCCACATCGAAGCTGGGCTGGATCCGGGGCGGATTCCTCCCCTATGATACGGAAATTGTCTTTGATGGGGACGCGCGCTTCCGGCAAATATATGAGAGCATCGGACAGGATGGAAGCCGGACAAAGTGGTTTGATCATGTGTCAGCCCTGCGTAAGGCCGGAAGAATAGAAGTTAAATTCATGCTGGCTGCGGCGTTTTCCAGTGTATTGGTTCAGCCGCTTGGGGGCCTCCCGTATTTTGTTGATCTCTGGGGAGAGACAGAAGGCGGTAAAACAGTATCCCTAATGGTGGCTGCGTCGGTCTGGGCCGATCCTGATGAGAGCGCCTACATAAAGGACTATAAAGGCACGGAGGTTGGCTTGGAGGCCATCTGCGACCTGTTAAATAACCTTCCACTTGTCCTGGACGATTCCAGCAAAAAGAACCGGAAAATTGAAGATAACTTTGAGGGATTGGTATATGATCTGTGTTCCGGAAAGGGAAAAACCCGCTCTAACAAGGAGCTGGGGCTAAACCGGGAGAATCATTGGAAGAACTGCATCCTTACAAACGGAGAGAGGCCTTTAAGCTCTTATGTGACCCAGGGCGGAGCCATTAACCGTATTCTTGAAATAGAGTGCGGGGAACGTGTTTTTGAAAGCCCTGGCTATACAGCAGAGCTTGTTAAGCGAAATTACGGTCATGCAGGCAGGGAGTTTATTGAGATTATAAAAGAGTTGGGAATTGAGAAGATCAGGGAGATCCAGCAGGAATTTGCAAAGCTTCTGGCCGATGACGAGAAGATGCAGAAGCAGAGCCTGTCTCTGTCAATCGTCCTGACGGCGGATAAGCTGGTCACAGATTATTTGTTTAAAGATGGACAATACATAAGCCTGGAAGAGGCTAGGGAAGTTCTGGTGGATCGAAACGAGCTTTCCGACAATGAACGCTGCTATCAGTTTATTCTGGATAAGATTGCCATGAATCCAGCTCGGTTTGATGTCCAAAATGAAAATGTGGAGAAGTGGGGCGTGATAGAAAATGGCTATGCCATTATTTATACCACTGCATTTACTGCGCTATGTAAAGACGGAGGATTTTCAAGGACTTCCTTTCTGTCTTGGGCGAATCGCAAGGGGCTGATCCAGGCGGAAAGTAGTGGAAAAAAGATGGATAAGATAAAGAGCTTTAAGGGAAATAAGGTGCGCTGCGTATTCCTTAAGCTGAATGACGATGCGGATAAGGACGGCTTTGTGAGAATAGATGATGCGGAAAGTATTCAGGAAGAGCTTCCGTTCAATTAAGAGTAACCCAAGAGGGGTTACCGCAAAAAGCTAGGTTTTATGCGGGCTTGAGGGTGTTTTTAGGGGTGAGTAACCCAGTAACCCAGAAAAACACACTCCTATATACAAAAAAATAATTTCAAAACTTTTGTAGATTATTTAACAAGGTTTTATAAAAATGTCTCGCGCGTAAGGAAACCTAAAAAAGTGGGTTACTGGGTTACCGTAGCCAGAAAACCTTTATTCTGTGCGGGTTTGAGCGGTAACCTATGCAAATAGAAAACAGGGTTACTGTAACCTAAAATCCGGTTACTGAGGTGATGTTATGACGAAAGAAGTGAGAAAATATGCGGAAAAGCGCATTCTGGAGAGCAATATCAGAATGGTTCCCGGACATTATCCTAAATTTGAGAGTAAAGAGCAGGTGGACAGGTTTATAAAAATGTGCGAAATGTCATTCCAGGCTTACGAAGAGAAACCATTTAATTCTGTTGAGCTGACAGAGGTGGACCTGAATGAGTATAAATCCCTGCTTAAGCAATTGAAGCGGAATAAAGAAAATGTTTCACTGGATCTTCTTACAACAAAGTATAGAGTTCCCTATGAGCAGCTAAAGGAAAAGCTTGGATCCATGACAATACAAATCCTTCAGGACATAGTGCTTAGTGGTCTGAAGATTGAGCGGATCCAGGCGAAGGGGAAATACATGGAGATCAATACGGCGATTAAGGAATCCGGGATCATGGAAAAGGTGAGTCATGCAGTGTTCCGCCAACAGGATGCGGATCAGGTGCTTGAACATGCTGGACAGCTGCGAGAGATCGTTCACCGGATTGCGAAAGGGTGTGTAATCAAGAATGAGTAATTATGAGATCGTATGTGATACATGTGGTAATAAATGCGCTGGAACTTGTGCTGAGTGTAAATTTTACGATGGAATTGAATGCCACCAGGAAGCAGATGAATGTCGAAACTGCTTAAGAGGGGATCACTGGACACCTGAACAATTTGAAACCTTGAAGGAGGATTGAGGATGCCGGCTAAAAGAAAAGCAAGCGCCCCCCAACAGGAAAAGACTTATCTCTGCCATATCTGCGGCAAGGAGATCCAAGGGGAGCATGTGTACATACAAACCAAGAGAAAGAGTAAGCTGCATATACATTTTGAGTGTATGCCAGGAAAGGAAAGTAAAACATAAAGAGCAGGGAGGTGCTGCTATGGATGAAGTGAGATATTATAATTCCTCTATGACTTTGGAGGAGGCAGAGCAATACATACAGAGTGGTCTGATCACGGCAGCCAGGGCCTATGTAGCAAACGGGTATTATCTTCGGAGGATACGGGATGACAAACTGTTTGAGGAGGCCGGGTATCAGAATTTTGAAGATTATGTCCGCGGAAAATATAACAAGGATAAAGGCTGGGCGTCCAAGTGCATTAAGGTAAATCAGCAGCTGTCTGAGGAAGGGAATTCCCCTATTCTCAGTAAGCAATATCTTGAATATAGCACTTATCAGCTGGTGGAGCTGGCCTACATGTCAGAAGAACAGCGGGAGGAAGTTGATCCGGGCATGACGGTCAAGAAGCTGAAGCAGATCAGGAAGCCGGAGGAAACTGAGGAGCTGGAAAAAAGTTGTGACGTCACAACTTCTGAGCCGGAGGAGGATCAGGATTCAGAGCCAGAGATTAGGCACTTTTTTGACCAGAGCAAGTCCACAGGTGATGCTTATGGCTGGATCCGTTCAGAGGTGGTAAAGGAGTATCTAAGAATCGGATATAAAGGACCAGAAAGAGAATATAAAATTGCGGTCTATGGAGATGAGTACAGAGCTGTCAAGGGTGAGACTGTTACAGTGTTTTATAATTGTTCAGGAGACGATCGCCCCGCGGCTGTTACGTTTGACGTTGAAAACACAAGGCTGGAACGGGAATATAATTTCTTTTTCGGAAATAAGGCGGAACTTGAATCCAAGGAGCCAGAAGAAGAGCAGGAGGATCTGCCGCAACTGGGATTTTATAATCCGGATGATGAAAAGAAAGTAGATGAATCCTACAGTATGGCAGACTTTCCCAGGGCTTCCGACAGACATGTGAACATGTTAGCCCAGCTGTTTGTTCAGGAGAATGCAAGGCGGTTGTTTGGGAACGGTGAATTTATTAGAATCACTGATGAGAGCATCATTGACATGCTGAAACTGTTTCAGGCACGCGAGGGAAGCATAGTGATTGATGATGACGTGGAAGCGGCAGTGTGTGCAGAAATTATTGAGTTTTACAGAAGCGATGAAGACCTGGGCATCTGTCTTTTTAAGAAGTTTTCAAACTTTGCCAGGAAACAAATTGATGCATACATAGATCAGATGACGGAAAAGCGGGCGGAGAAGAGCCAGGGAAAAGGTACCTTTAACTCTACCCCCACCAGCTGCCCACATCGGGACGGATACAGTTGTACAGTCCTGGCCGAAAATAGAGAGGTCCCAGGAGATGGAAGCAACTGCGGATCCTCCTGTTGCTGGATATGCAGATACCAGGGCCGCTGTGAGCTGGAATGCAATGCTTCCGCCGGCCGTAATGGAGAGATCCCCAAATATGACGCAGCCTGGGCTACAAAATTCTGGGCCGAGCAGTACCCGAAAAGACGAAACAGTGTCTTAAGAGTATGCAGGGAACAGAAAAACAATTCCGACCGGGCAAAAGCAGTACAGATGTTCCTTGCCCCAGCAGGATATTCTGGGCAAGCTTGCGATGGAAACCGCTTCCATTTCAGCAGTTTTACCGCCGGCATAGACTTCCACATCGGCAAGGTGGATTTCCACCTAAAATACGGCCGCTTTGTGCAGGAGCTTGCAGCCTTATATCCGGATTCTGAGGAACCGGAGCCTGTCCCGGAAAAGCCGGAAATTGTCACACCAAAACACGAATCTGTCCCAGAAGAGCCAGAACCCGTTCCAGAGCCCCGGGAAACCGTAATCGACGGGGAATATGTGGAAGTTCCACCAGAACAGGAATTGTCTGCCCGATCTATTCTTGAAGAAGAAAAAGCCGAACTTCACAACTGGGTAAAGGTATATCAGGACGAAGGACTAGAGATGCCGCCAATGGTTGAGCGTCAGAAAATAATTGTTGCTGCGTTGACCACTATGGTAGAGGATATGGAAGCACCGGAACCAGCTAAGCAGGAACAGCCAGAACTTCCCAGCCTGAAAAACAATGATCAGCGTAAGGAGTTTATTGAAAACTATACCACATGGCCGATCTGGGTTGACCAGAAAGAAACCGGGGAGCGGTATTACAGATATGACTTATCGGACAAGATCGCCATGGTTGTGAAGGTAAGCCTGAAACATACCTGGAAAAGTGGTAAAGAAACCAAAGACTGTGAATATGGTGCTAAGCAGTATTATCTCCTGGGTGTGAAGTCAGAATGGAGTCCCAATAAAAGTGTTTGTATAGAAGATGATACCAGGACCTTTTATGAGTGTAGCAGCAATATGTCAGCTTTGGTGGAATATTTGAAGGAATTTCAGAAAAAGAAATAGGAGGAGTGGTCATGAACAATAAACTGATTGATTTGAACAATCATTTATTTGCAGAGATAGAACGACTTGGAGACGAGGAACTGAAGGGAGAGACCCTGATGCAGGAGATTGAGCGGGCAAGGGCTATCACGGGAGTAGCTTCTCAAATCATTGCCAATGGAGCCCTGGCGCTTAGAGCAGAACAGTTTAAGAGTGAGATAGGACCCTTGAAGGAAGCTAAGGTTCCTAAATTCCTGGAGGCGGAATAGTGGCAGCGAGAAGATATACTGAAACTGAAGTAGAGTTTATTACATCGTTTGCTTACGGTCACGGATACAAGGAGATTGCAGAAGCTTTCAACGAAAGGTTCAACCCTCCAGTAGATTCTGAGCAAATACATTATTTCTTAGTCCGGCGAAAAATCCAAACAGGCCGAAAAGAATCCTATTTGAAAAGGATAATCTGCCGCCCCCACGTAAGCAAGCCCCTGGGATCGGAACAAATAAGGCGCAGTTCCAGTAACGGAAATAAATATGCTTATGTGAAAGTAGCTGAACCGAATAAGTGGAGACCGAAGCATATTGTGGAGTGGGAGAAAAATTATGGTGAGATGCCAAGAGGAAAGGTAGTTATATTTTTGGACGGAAATACTCTTAATTCAGATATGGAAAATTTAATGCTGGTTGATCGAAAGGTTAATCTGATAATGAATAGAAAAGGACTTAGATACCAAGATGCAGATTGTACCAGGGCAGGGGCCTGTATTGCAGAGTTGATAAGCGCGATAGCGGAGGCAAAGAGGAGATAGTATGGCAGAACAGAATGAAATGGTAAAGATCATTACTCCCATGGTAGAGCATGTATGTGATCACCTATGCCGGTTTCCCAGGGAGATCAGCGATCGGGAGGAACTGGACGATATCTGCGGCGGTTGTGAGATGGGTCAATTTTTATGCAATATCCTAAATACATACAACGCAACCGATCAGCTTCAGGCAGCTGCGGAAGTGGTCAGAGCTGAATTCATGAAGAAGGGTGATTGGTACAATGCGTTGGTGGTTTCGATCCATGGTTATTTTTATGAAATGGACAAACCAATGGCTCCATGGGAAGTGGCAAAGGGATTGGCGGAGCGTATTGTGGGGATTGAACCGGCGGAGCAGATGATCCTGGAAAAATAGAATTTGACGGAGCAAAGCAGGAGGTAAGTACTATGGATCAGCAAATAGAAAAAATACCATTTATCAGGTTTTTATATGCAGATGCCGAAGGAGTGCGGAAAATTTATGATGCAGATTGGCCCGACCAGTTTATAGCATACTTTACAGGTAAAGAGGTAACAGAAATAGGCGGTTTCTTCATGATGGGTACGCCACTTAGGGTGAGAAGTTTGGAAGATGCGTTTAAAATTTGTAGAGGGTAATACGATCCGGCATTACATAACATTCCGGCCTGACTGGCAGTGCAGGGGCCGGAGGGAGAAAGGATATTATTCCTTTAGATACTTGATACAGCACAGAAAAACCATAACGTAAACAACATACTTAAATATTTCAAGTATTGGAACAATAAAAGTTAAAATACTGAACATGGGAGGCCTCCTGAAATTTTCTTTAATACAATTATATTATAACAAATTTTAAAAAGATAGCAGGCCATTCATTAAGATTGTTTACGAATTAGAATTTATTTGTGAGAATAATTCCGTTGAATGAATAGTAATACCACTAATTCTCCTTGCAATGAATATAGTACCCGCCACGAATCATAGAAACTTCAGCAATATAAGGTATATCATTAAGGTGAAAAGTTATAGGCTTTTGTGTATTTATAAAAACTAGTTTCTCTCCAGTTGATTTTGCATACTTTTCTATGCATGAACACATTACTTTTGCAGATGGATATGTTAACGACTCTTCTAAATCAATATGAAAACCTTTTTTAAACATAAAAGCTCCTTTCAGTGAATTATTCTCACATATTGATTATACAAAAGCATGAAAATAAATTAAATAGTAAAGTTAGAATTTGCATGATTAACCATATTCCTGGTATCGGGAAATTGGTATAAGAAAATGAAGAAAGGGATGGTGGATTGAGAAAATCACCAAAAGAACGCCGGATACAATACGTCCAAGCGCAGAGGATAACCACGGTAGAGGCAGCCATTGCTATGAAGGCGCCTCCTGCCAAGACCTTCTCTGCAACACATCCGGCTTATACATATACAAGCCTTTGTCCGGATCCGGCGTTACGGAAGCCACCAAAGCGAAAGAAGGTGCAGCTTGAAACCTAAAAAGATATATGCCCTTTGTAGCTATGGCGCGCCAATAGATACGGGGATAGCCAAGGAGCTTGCGGAGAAGTTGGGGACGGCCCCGGGTGTTATTTGTAATTATGCAAGGGACGGCCTGATCTATAAAGACCGGTACACCTTCAAGGAGGTGGGACTGGCGAATGAAAAGACTGCGGCGGCTATGAAGTGGGCTGAGGAATGGGACGAGGTAACAGAAAGGATATTGACAGCAGGGAGGTGACTGAAATAGATAAAGACATTTTGATTGAATATTCCGATGCGCTGGCCCGGGTGAAGCTTCTTCGGGAGCAGCTGCAGAAGAAGGAGGATCATCTGGACAGGCTAAGGGAACGGGGGTATGTAGTGGCGGATACCGTGACCAAGGGGAAGAGAGGCAAGAAGCCTCTGGGAACAGCGGTGATCATTGGGTATCCAGTTCCTGAATCCCAGAAAGCTGCCAGGGCCTATGAAAAGAGCTACGCTATCCTGATGGACGAGGAGCAGGAACTTCTGGAGCTGATCAATCAGGTGGAGAAATACATAGCCGGGGTTGATAAGATGGAGATCAGGAACATCATGACACTGTATTATGTGGAAGGCTTAAACTGGGTGCAGGTGGCGCATAGAATGAATGATTTGTATAAAGATCAGATCTATAGGGGGAAGATGCGGTGCTATACGGATAGTAGCTGCCGGCAGAAGCATGATAGATTTTTGGAAAAAGATTGAAAACGGCGGTTACGGCGGTTTTTTAGTGATATTATTTAAACTGAGAAATCTGTAAACAGATGAATCCATTAGGAAAACCTCCCCCTGCGGCCGCCGGGTGTAACAGCTTGGCAGCTGATTGATTCCTGATTTTCTCCTTTATGAAAACGCCTGTCGAAATTTGGTCGATGGGTGTTTTCTTTTATCTACATCTTAGCAAATAACTCATATATTGAATTATAGATTTAATGTAGGAGACTATCATGTCAAGCTTTGAAATTAAGATATGGAGGCTAAATTATAACGAGCCAGAAGGAACCAAGTTGTATGAAGCGATTGTGAATTTCACTATTCCTGATGTTGATGGGGAAAATGAATTAATAGTCTTGCAGTGTGCTAATGAAGTTGCATATGTTGCAAGTGGAATAATAGAGGAAGCTGTTAACTCTTGTGGCGATATTAATGAATCATGTATCACAAACCTTCAAAATGTAGTTGCTTTAGCAGATGAGGAAGTGGTAGAAACGTTTCATGATTGCTTAAGGCAGTCTGGTATACCAGAAGAATTGATTCACATATGCGAAGTTGAAGTCCTTGTTAGAGAAAGTTATATTTGAGTGTACATGTTGAGAAAGAACACAGAGGCGGCTCAACCCCGTCTCTTTTTTAATGTAAAAAACAGCCAGATTGGAAGGTGAGGTGAACCTGATGGCATTAACAGCCAAACAGAAAATATTTGCAGATGAATACCTGATTGATCTTAATGCCACCAGGGCTTACAAGCTGGCATATCCAAAGGTCAAGAATGATGAGTCGGCCGCAGCTGCAGGGGCCAGATTGTTAAGAAATGTTAAGGTTGAGGATTATATCCAGAAACGAATGAAAGACCGGGAGAAGCGTACTGAGATCACTCAGGACATGGTTTTAAAGGAGTTAGCAAAGATCGGTTTTGCAAATGTCACTGATTATGTGACAATTGAAGGTCCCTATGTAAAAGTTAAACAAACGGAAGATATGCCCCCAGATAAGCTTGGAGCCATTGCTGGCATTAAGGAAGGTGCCAACGGGATAGAAATTAAACTGAATGATAAGGGAAAGGCCCTGGAACTGATCGGCAGGCACCTGGGCATGTTTAAGGATAAACTGGAAGTGTCTGGCACCCTGGAGACTGAGAAAACGAAGCTTGATGACCTGATTAAGCAGATGCAGGGAGGTGATTAATCCTCATGAGTTCTGAAAGATTATTGTTATCTGAAAAATACAAAGCATTTCTAAAATGCGATGCTCCCGTAGAATTCCTTGAGGGAACTTAACTACGGCTGCGGGCAAGACTACGGTCGGCCTTTTTAAGTTCATGCTTAAGGTGGCAGAGAGCCCTAAGAAGCTGCACATCATTGCTGCAAAGGATACCGGAACTGCTGAGAAGAATATCATCAATAAGGATCTGGGAATCATAGATGATTTTGGAGTTCTGTCTGAATACAACGGCAACGGAACCAAAGATGATAAGATCCCCCACATTCTTTTCCATACTTCCGGTGGCGATAAGATCATCTATGTAATGGGATACGGGGACAAGAAGAAATGGCAGAAGGCCCTGGGCGGCCAGTACGGCTGTCTTTATATTGACGAGATCAACACAGCGGATATTGAGTTTGTAAGAGAGTCCGCCATGCGTTGCGATTACCTGATGGGTACGCTTAATCCTGATGATCCCAATCTCCCGGTCTATAAGGAGTATATAAACTGCTCCCGGCCACTTCCTGAATGGGAGGATGAAACGCCGAAAGAAATACTGGAAGAATTAAGAGAAGAACCAAAGCCCGGCTGGGTGCACTGGTTCTTTTCTTTTACCCATAATCTGGGCCTGTCCAAGGAGAAGCTGGATCGGATTATATCAAATACTCCAAAAGGTACAAAGATCTGGAAAAACAAGATCCAGGGCCTGAGAGGGAAAGCAACCGGACTGATTTTCCCGAATTTTGACCGTAAAAAGCATGTGGTCAGCAAAGCCTGGGTAAAACAGCAGATCGAATCCGGAAAGATAAAGGTCAAGAAGTTTTCGGCTGCCCTGGATACCTCTTATTCCAGTAAAAGCCCTGATACCATTGCAATGATCTTCCAGGCCATCACAACGGACCGTAGGGTGATTATCCTTGATGAGAAGGTGTATAGTAATGCCGATCTATCAGTTCCGCTGGCTCCATCGGACACGGTTTTGAAGTTCCTGGATTTCCTGGAAAGGAACCGAAAAGAATGGGGACTTGCAAAAGATGTGTTTATTGATTGTGCGGATCAGGCAACAATCACGGAGCTTAAGAAATATAAGCGGCTCAAAGGCTGCCTGTATAACTTCCACGATTCTTACAAGAAAGTGACGATCCTGGATCGTATCAATTTCATGCTGGGCTGGATCACACAGGGCTGCTATCTGGTTGTAGATACTTGCACAGAGCACATGGGAGAGCTGGACCGGTATTCTTGGCAGGAAGATAAGGACGAACCGGAGGACCGCAACGATCATACAATCAACGCCAGCCAGTATGGGTGGATCCCATACCGAAATTTGATAGGATTTGAGGAGGAAGAAAAGAAATGAGGTGGACAAAGAAATTGGGTGACAATATAAAAAGGGGGATCCGCAGCTGGCTTGATATCCAGCCAAGTGGAGGAACCACGATTCAGATCCATGAGACTTTAGATTTTGAGCTTCACGCCATCCGCAACCGGATCTGGTACCGCGGTGATGGAAATGAACTGGAGCAGCTTTACCAGCAGACCGCTGAGTTTGCAGATCAGTATAAATTTTGGGCATCCAAGTGCACCCCGGGAATGGAAATGAGAAAGATCCATACCGGCTTGCCCGGATTAATCGTTCGTGTTTTGACAGGGATTGTATTATCAGATATGAATGACTTTGACTTTGATAACGAGGCGCAGGCTGGCTTGTGGAAGGATATAGAGAAAAGGAACCGTTTTCGAAAGAAGCTGGAAGGGTGCTTAAAAGAAGTATTATATGTCGGTGATGGAGCTTGGAAAGTAACATTCAACACAAAGAAAAGTAAATTTCCTATCCTTCAATGGTATCCAGGGGAACGGGTAGAGTTAGTCTATGATGCCGATGAGTTGGAAGAGGTGGTGTTTAAAACGCCATACACAGAAAAACAAAAGCGTTATGTCTTGTATGAGCATTACGGCTATGGATACATACGGAATGAGTTGTTTGTGGAAGATCGTCAGGTGGATCTAAAATCTATTGATAAGACGAAGAACCTGTCTGATTACCAGTTTGACAGCAGTACCATACTTGCAGTGCCACTAAAGATATATGAGAGCACGAAATACGAAGGCCGGGGCGGATCCATTTTTGATGGGAAGCTGGATAGTTTCGATGCTTTTGATGAAGCCTGGAGCCAATGGATGGACGCACTGCGGGCCGGTAGGGCCAGAACCTTTATACCGGAATCTTACATACCAAGAAATCCAGAAACGGGTGAGCTGATAAGGCCTAACCCATTTGACAACCGTTTTATCTCCGGTGATGACAATATGGGCGAAGACGGGAAAAACATGATTAACACTGAACAGCCGGACATTCCTCATGAAAGTTATCTCGCCAGCTATGTGACAGCTTTGGATCTCTGCCTGCAGGGAATCATATCTCCCAGTACACTAGGTATTGATGTAAAGAAACTGGATAATGCAGAGGCCCAAAGAGAGAAGGAGAAGGCCACTCTCTACACCCGTAACGCTGTGGTGGAGGCTTTGCAGGAAGAACTGCCGGAAGTCATAACGGCATGTATCAATGCCTATCAAATCTTGCTAAAACAGCCTTTAGAAGAGGTGAAGGTGGAAATACCATTTGGTGAATATGCCAATCCGTCCTTTGAAAGCCAGGTGGAAACAATGTCAAAAGCCCGGCCAGGATCCCCCGTCATGAGCATTGAGGCCCAGGTGGAGGAAATGTGGGGAGATAGTAAAGATGAGGAATGGAAGGCCGAAGAGGTGAGCCGGTTAAAAGCTGAGCTGGGGATCATGGAAACGGAGGAACCCGATGTAGCCGGTTATGATGGAATGGAGGGTGCAGCCAATGCGCCAGAAACAGAAATTACCGAGTGACAATGCTTACAACCTTTGGAAAATCTTTGAGGAAATAGAGCTGGATCTCATCCGAAATCTCAACCGCAACCTTACCCGGCACGAAAAGGAAGAGGAAAAAGAAGGATTCCGGTGGGAGATGTGGCAAAAGTCAAAGCTTCGGAACCTCTCCAAGTTCCGAAAAGAGAATCTGGAGATCATTAAGGAGCATAGTTCCGAGATCAAAGATATGGTCAATAGCACATTGCAGGGGAGCTTTGATAAGGCAAAGAATACCTTACAACGGCTGATCAGTGCCGCCGGCAGGTCATTAAACCTACCAATTCCAATCCCGGAGGACAAAAAGGACTTGGATATACCGGCAAAGCCGGAGGAAAACTTTTTCGGAATTAATGAGGGCAAAGTAAACGCCATGCAGGAGACGGCAGATATTATCTTCCGACCTCCCGAAAAGAATCGTGAGGATCAGGATCCCCAGTCCCCTCAGGTCACTGATAACGCCGCCTTCCGACCAGAAGGAGCAGAAAAGACCCTGAATGGGAAAGATAATGATCAAAAGTTAGATGACCTCAAGGATAAAGTTACTAAGGACATGCAAAAGGTACAGGGGGCTGTCTGGAGATACATGGACGACGTTTACCGGAAGACCATCTATAAAACTGGAATGTTCATGGCCGCAGGCACGAAAACATTAGATCAGGCAATTGATATGGCTACAAAAGATTTCTTAAATGCCGGAATTAATTGTATTGAGTATAAAACAGGCAGGCGGGTAAATATCGCCAGTTATGCAGAAATGGCTTTGCGTACCGCCTCCCAGCGGGCGACGTTTCTTGCTGAGGGAAAGTTAAGGGATCAATGGGGAGTTCATACCGTTTTTGTATCAGCTCACGCAAATACCTGTTCTAAGTGCGCGCCGTGGCAAGGAAGGGTTTTGGTTGATGATGTATTCAGCCACGGGACCGCGGAGGAGGCTAAGGAATTAGGGGTTCCTCTTTTGTCTGAAGCTATGAAAGCAGGCCTGCTACACCCTAACTGCCGCCATACTCTGGCAACGTATTTTCCGGGTGTAACAATGCTTCCTGCTGTACCAGACGAAAAAAAGGCCAAAGAAAACTACGAAGCAGAGCAGATGCAGCGAGCGATCGAAAGAAAGATACGAAAATGGAAACGGATAGCTGAGGGGGCAGCACAAGGGGCTACAGTAAAATTGGCAAATGATAAACTGTTTGAGTTGCATAAGATGATGAAAGAACATCTGGAACATCACCCAGAGATACGGAGGACACCAAATCGGGAAAAAACACGTGGACTGACGGAGAAAAATCCAGAAGTTAGTGTTGTAAAAGCCGCCAAAACTGATATAATGAAATCAGGTAATATTGTAAGAGCATATATTGATTCCGGAAGGGTAAACACCAAAATTAATGCCGACAAACAGGGGCGCCACATAAAGAGCTCAGATAAGTACATAGAAGGCAGGAGTTACTTGTACGGTGAGATCGGGGAGGTCCAAAAGCTTGTCGATGATCTGCAGGGAACCGGTGAACCTGTGTTTAAACCAAGCGGCGAATGGAATAATAAAGAAAAGGTTGTTTCAGATAAGCCGATCGGGGTTAATGTGGATCCTTTGGGAGAAGAGCAGGAAACAAGAAAGGCAACAATCCATTATTCAAAAACAGGGACGCATGTAGTGCCAAGGAAGGAGAATTGACATGAGTTTAAAAGAGTTTTATTCAAAAGAAGTTAATATTGTCGATGTTTCCGGAAAGCACTGGAGTGGAGTTGCTGAAGACTATTGCTTTCCAGATGAAAATGAATCAGGAAATGAAAGCCTGATTGTTCGATGCAATGCAAGGCTGATTGAATTTGAGACGGTAGACATAGAGACAATAAACACTGTTTAATACCACTGATCTGTAAAAGGACCGGTGGTATTTTTATATTTAAAAGTTGCGATATCGCAACAGGAAGGAGATCTTACATGACTACAGGAGTGCGGATCACGGCTATTATTTGCATTACCATTTTGGTAACTTTAAAGATGCTGTTAGATTCCATTGATAAGGATAAGAAAGGGTAAGGTGATCCGGATATCTTCCTTTGAGGCGCAGGGTTATGCGTCTTATTTTTATGCCCGAAGGCGCTATAAACTACGGTGAGACACACTGTTATCAACTGTTCGTGCAAACAGCACATGGAGACACCATTTAACTGTGAAAGGAGATTATAAACTATGAGACTTGGAAGATTTATACCTATGTTTGAGGCAGATGGAGGACAGAACGGATCTGGAGGTGGAGGAGCTGCCACAGGTGCAAACCAGACACCACCAGCCGGTACTGCCCAGCAGACAACTCAGACTGCTGCTCCTGCTATTGATTACGATAAGATCGCTCAGCCGATAGCAGGGAAACAAGCTGCTACTGAGGATAGCGTCTTGAAAGGGTATCTCAAACAGCAGGGGCTAAGCCAGGAAGAAATGAGTCAGGCTATAGCCGCATTCAAACAGCAGAAGGCAGCTTCTCAGCCGGATGTGAATGCCATGCAAACACAGCTTGCACAGGCGCAGGCTGCTGCTCAGCAGGCAGCAATTGACAAAGCGGCTACGATGGTAGCGATCGGATTAGGTATTGATGTAAAAACAGTTCCATACGCCCTTAAGATGGCTGACTTGACTCAAGTCATAGGCCAGGACGGCAAGATCAATGATGAGACAATGAAAAACGCTTTAACAAAAGTACTGGAAGATGTGCCTGCTCTAAAACCCCAGACCGGGCAGGCTACTGGCTTTGTACAAGTGGGAGCCCCTGGCCAGGGAGGAACCACAACGGCTATTGATGCAGAATTGGACAAAATTTTTGGAGTTAAAAAATAGGAGGAAATTTATTATGGCAGTGTTAAGTTATGTTACACAGTTTCACACCAGAATTATTGATATGTATGGGCATGAGTTAAAATCAAGCGCACTGTACAACAGTAATCCGGATATCAAGATTATAGGGGCAAAGGATATCAAAATTCCCCGCATTGCAGTGAGCGGTTATAAGGATCATGATCGGAATACGTTAGGTTTTAACGGCGGGAATTACTCTAACAACTTTGAAACCAAATCTCTTGACCACGATAGAGATATTGAGTTTTTCATTGATCCCATGGACGTGGACGAAACAAATCAGATCATGTCCATTGCCAATATCCAGGCAAGATTTGAGAAACGACAGGCAATTCCTGAGTTGGACTGTTACACATTTTCAAAGATTTATTCCGAAGCCGAGAGAGTCGGGGCGGAGATTCGGACCAATGCAGTGACCCGCGCCAACATTCTTGCAGACTTTGATGATAACTGTGAAAAGTTTGAAGACTTAGGCATTCCGTTGTCCCGATGCATTCTTTACTGTACAGCAGCTTACCGTAAGGAGTTAAAAAATGCGGAAGGGCTGCAGCGAACCCTGGAAGCCAATGGCAGCACCAAGATTGACCGCAGAGTACATGGCTTAGATGACCTGGGGGAGATTGTAACCGTTCCGTTGGAGCGATTCAAAACTACTTATGACTTCACAGAGGGATATGTGGCTGATGCCTCCGGAAAGCAGATCAATTATATCCTGGTTGATCCGGAAGCGCAGGTTTCTAGAGTGAAGTACTCTTACATCAATGTTTACACTCCGGGGCATGATTCCAGAGTTGCAGACAATTACATGTATCAGAATAGAAGATTTAATGGCACATTTGCGCTGGATCAGGAGTTAAAACAGGCTTGCATCATCAATAGGGAGGCGTAACCATGAAAGCAAAAAAAGAAAATAAGGTGTACACGATCACCGAAACAGAGAAGAAACGTTACCTTGATACGGGGTATGATATTTATGGTGACGATGGGGAGCTGATAGAGCATTCCCCTCTGAAGAAGATTACAGTCGCAGAGCATGAAAAAGAAGTATTTGCTTTGAAAGAGGAGAACGCCGCATTAAAAGCTCAGCTGGCAGAAAAAGAAAAGCTTGCAAAGGAAAAAGCGAAAGCAGGTGAGTAATATGCCCTACGTTCCCTATGTAACCCCAGAGTATTACAAAGAAACCTATAAAGGCAGCATAGTACCGGAAGAAGACCTGGAAACGCACCTTCGGCAAGCCAGCAGGCACATTGATTCCCTGACCTACAATCGCATTGTGGGCCGGGGATTTTCTTCTCTGTCAGAATTTCAACAGGAAGTCATTCAGGAAGTGATCTGTCAGCAGGCTGACTTTGAGTTTGAGAATGCGGACGAAATCAACACAATCCTGTCCAGCTACAGCATTAATGGAGTGTCGGCACAGTTTGGGAGCTCCTGGAATGTGTTCATGGATAAAGGCGTGGCTATGAAGCGTGATGTGTATGCCCAGCTGTCCCAGACGGGCCTGTGCTGCCGGTTAGCGAGGTGAGTCTATGAAATATCCATGTTTGGTACCGAAGCGGCTCTGTAAGACAGACATATCATTAATCCTTTATGAAGAAGGACTGTCTGAAACTGGCGGTCCTTTGGTGGCTGCAGATCTTCCGGACTTAAAATGCAACTATCAGGATTCCGCTAAGATGATCATGGATACAGATCAGAAGTTGGTGCAAATATCGGGAATCGCTTTATTCCCCGGCGATATTTATACCGACCTGCCTGTGATCAGCGGAGGAGAAGCTACGATCTTTTCTAAAAATCGTACTATTATTCAGGCTCTAAAAGTCAGGAATCCGGACGGAACGGTTAACTTTACAGAACTGAGGCTAGTCTAATGAAGGTGAATGTTACGGTAGAACTGGATCAAGGTAAGCTTAAAGAGATCCAGGAGGCGATTGAGCCATCGATTCAACAGGCGGTTGCTGCTGTGAAATCTGATATTGTAAGCAGTCAGGTGGTTCCTAAAGAGACCGGTGAGCTGGAGCGCAGTTCTTTCATGAAAAAGAAGTCAAGATCCAAGTATCAACTTGTTTATGATACTCCTTATGCAAGGCGGCTTTACTGGCACCCGGAATACAACTTTCGAACTGATAAAAACCAGAATGCCGGGGGGCTGTGGCTTCAGGTATATATTGATGGTGCTAAGAAAGATTTCTTTAAAAATGCCTTTAAGGCTCGGCTGAAAGCAAATGCAAAGGGGTTGATAACATGACGCTGACAGAGGTAAAGGATTTTCTGAAATCCAAAGTAGAGTGTCCCTGCTGGTACATTGGAAAAATCAATGGAAATGATAAACAGTGTATCGGAATATATCCCACACAGGGGCCTGACCGTCCTGTCCCATTAGGCGGCTTAAAAAATAAGTCCTACGACACCAGGGCAGTATCCATCCTGGTCCATTGGGGAGCAGATGCGGTTTGCGCGGAAGCAAAAGCGCAAGAGCTATATGACCATCTATATGGAAAATCTGGGATTGTGGGGGATAAAGAAGTGTTTTTGTTTGATATGCGAACGGACTCCCCTGTGAGTGTCGGGACAGACAGTAAAGGTATCTATGAATATGTAATTAATTTTGTGATCTATTACAAGAAAGGATGATAATATGTCAAGTTTAGGAGTATTTCCAGTTTACGGTTTAGTATTTAAGATTGGCACGAAAGGAAAAGCCAGTACAGAAAGTGACATGAGTGAAATTGCTGATATGGAAAGTTTTGAAATCAGCATCGATGGAGGCGTCCAGGATTGGACTCCTATGACAACAAAAGGCTGGGCAAGATCCCTGATGACCGCCAAGAAATTCAAGGTCAGCTTAAAAGGAAAGCGGAATATCGGGGATCCTGGAAATGATTATGTGGCAGGTGTTGCGTGGAAAGATGGCCTGGATTGTAGTACGAAGGCTACGGTTGAATTTCCAGATGGCGGAAAGCTGGCTTATGATTGCGTATTAGATGTGAAATCAATTTATGGCGGTGATTCCACCAACGTAGCTCCGTTGGAATTCGATATGGTCGGAGACGGGCGGCCAGTTTATACACCAGGGGACGGCACTGAGACAGGAGAATAAGGAGGAGATAGATATGGCAAGAGCTTATGACATTGTTGCAAGATTACAGAGCGGAAAGGAACGGCCTACAGTCAAAATTGACGCAGACCACGAATACAGGATTAATACAAGCAAAAGCGCGGTGCTTTTTATACGGGCTTCTACAGAGGATCGGGAAAAGGATGAATTTGACAAGATCGATGATATTATCAAGATCACCCTGGGAGAAGAAGCCTTCGAATACATCATGTCTCAGGATCCAACCATGGATAATCTGAGCCTTATTGTCAATGTTATCATGGCAGCGATTGCCAATGAGGATTTGGAAAAGGTGGAGGCTGAAGCCGGGGAGGAAAGACAGGCAGGAAAGAAAAGAAAATAGTTCCTGGTATGATATTTTTGAAGATTGGGAGCTGATAGAATCCTCCTTTGCTATGCAATACAATATCCGCCTTGTCGAAGCCGAGGATATGGATTGGAAAGAGTTTTGCACGTTATTATCCGGGATCATGCCGAAGACGCCTTTGGGGCAGATTGTAAGTATTCGAAGCGAAGAGGACAAAGATGTACTTAAACAGTTTTCTAAAGCGCAGCATGAGATCAGGAACAGCTGGCGAAGCCGCCATAATCCTACTGAGGGTATGACGGAAGCGGAAAAAGCAAAAGCGGTAAAAGAAATACAGGAATTATTTGCGCGGGCGTTCGGGTAGAATGCCCGTTTTTCTATGAAAG
Source organism: Lacrimispora indolis DSM 755 (assembly GCF_000526995.1). NCBI lineage: Bacteria > Bacillati > Bacillota > Clostridia > Lachnospirales > Lachnospiraceae > Lacrimispora > Lacrimispora indolis. The sequence goes on from NZ_AZUI01000001.1 coordinate 2,127,610, forward strand.
GTAGGTGAGAAGATGACTGACAGCGTAGGAAGAATCGGCTTGGACTTAGAAGTGCAGTCCGATATTGGGAGGCAAATATCCGATGCTGCCCAGAAGATCGGCACCGGACTGAAAGGAAGTCTCGAAAAGGCAACGGTAGGCGTTGACACTAAAAAAATGTTTCAGGATATGGACAATCAGATAAAGGTGACAATGCAGAACGTTAGCAGCACGATCAATGCAGCACTGGACAAGTGCTTTGGAAAAGCCGGAACTGAAATTGATGGTTTGGGAGAACGCTTAAGTGCTGCTATTGAAAAGGCTCTTTCCCGGTTTACTGATGTTAATGTTTCCGCCTCTTCTGTAGACAACGCAGCTTTGTCCGGTAAAAATGTTAGCCCTGCAAAGCCGAGAGGACCGCCTGTAAAATTACCAGTAATCAAGGTTGATCCCAGTTCTGAGATATTGGGAAATCAGGCGGATCAGATCGAAGCAGTTATTAATAATCTTGGTAAACAGATTGATGTCCTGGACGAAAAACTTATAGATTTAAAAGGCTCTTATGATCGCACCTTTAACGAATCCAAGAAATCCAAGATCCAGGAGCAGATTGTAAAAACAGAAGGAAATATCATTAATCTGCAGGGTAAAATTGAGAATCTGGGAGTACAGTGGGATGCCATCAACAAAAAGATTGATGAAATGGCGGTTGAAAGCCAGCGGATTGGAAGCTTTAAGGGGGCCAATGTTAAGATTCCCCAGGCAAATGCCGCGCCTAAAGTGGCAGGCTTGCAGGACATTTCTGGCAGTATTGATACTGCTAAAGTAAGAGCCATGGCATCTGTGGGCCAGATCAATCAGATGTTCGCCCTGATCGGTACTGGCAGTGCACTGAACGGAGTGAATTTCTTAAAAAGGGGCATCACGGACCTGTTTAAAATCCTTGGAGGTGGAATTACTGGAGCGGCAAGAAAGGTGACCAGTTCTCTTGGTAACCTATTTCGAACGGCTGGTAATGGAGGAATGAAGCTGCTGAAAGCTGCGGGGCAGATTACTCTTTTCGGAAGAACCCTAAGAAAAAGTAGTAACAATGCTTCCAGTGCACAAAACGGAATGCAGAGGCTGCTAAAAACGTTAATGATCTATCGGCTGATTCTCCCCATGGTAGTAAGCGCAATCCGCTCCATGGGTAAACATTTGATGGATTCCATGAAGGCCAATGATCAATTTAATAATTCTCTGAAACAGATCCGATCAAACCTGAATGTAGCGTTTACTCCTATTCTGCAGGCTATTATGCCGGCCTTAAATATGCTCATGGCTGCGCTGGCACGAGTCACTGGCTATGTAGCAGCATTTGTAAGCCTATTGTTCGGTAAGACGCTGTCAGGGAGCGTAGCAGCCACAAAGAGCCTTGTGGCTGCGAAATCGGCTATGGGGGCTTATGGAAACAGCGCAAAGAAAGCAGCAAAGGACGCACAAGGCGTAAGTACTGGGATTGATGAACTTAATATCCTGAAAGATGATAGCAGCGCTGACGACGGTGGCGGAGCAGGGACACCTGAAATAATCACTCCTGATATTGATACAAGTCAGATGGATGCGATTGGCTCCGTTGCAGAAAAAGTAAAAAGCGTTCTAAATCAGTTATTCAAACCCTTAAAAGATTCCTGGGATCAAGAGGGTAAGAATGTAATTGACGCTGCTAATTATGCCTTTACAAACGTCATTGGTTTGGCTAAGTCTATTGGATCCAGTTTTCTGGAAGTGTGGACAAATGGAACCGGGGAGCAGTTTTGCAATAACATCTTGCGCCTTGTATCGCTGATTTTTAATGTTGTAGGTGATATAGCCGGGGCATTTAAAAAAGCTTGGGATGAAAACGGGAGAGGGACGGCTCTTTTGCAGAGCATCTTTGATCGGTTAAATTCCTGGCTGGAACTGATTCTTACGATTGGGGAATCGTTCCGCACCGTTTGGAATAATGGAACCGGGGAATCCATCATAGGTCATATCCTTGAGATATTTACGAATATCAACAATGTGATTACGAATATCCGGGATAACTTCCGGACGGCATGGGAACTTGATGGAACCGGGACAGCAGTGGTCCAAAACCTAATGGATCTGTTTGACGGCCTATTGGGATCAATCGATAGAATTACCCAGTCTCTATCGGAATGGAGTAAGACTCTTGATTTTGGTCCCCTTATGAAGGCGTTTGAACGCATTACTGCCGCTGTAAAGCCCCTGGGGGATAAATTAGGATCAGGGCTTGAATGGTTATTTAAAAACATACTGGAGCCGCTTGGAAAATGGGCACTGGAGCAGGCTGTTCCTGCCGCCCTTGATGCAATTACTGGGGCCCTTGAGTTCCTAAACAGTGTTCTGGACGCATTGATGCCTTTAGGAGAATGGCTTTGGAACAACCTTTTAAAACCACTGGCATCTTGGACCGGCGGAACCATCATGGATATCATCAAAGGTATTACTGATGTATTTAAAGGTCTGAGTAACATCTTTAGGGAAATAGCAAACGGTACTGACTGGTCGACCATTGGTCAGATGTTGATGGAAGGTTTTGTTAACGGTATTTCTTCTTTTGCTGATTGGGCATGGGGGAAAATTAAAGAAATCTTCTCTGGTATTATTGATGTGGTGAAGGGAATTTTTGGTATTCATTCACCCTCTACGGTATTTGCTGAAATAGGGGTTTTCCTGGTTCAGGGCTTCCTTGATGGTTTTTTAGAGATGTGGAATACCGTATCAGGTACTATCAGTACGGTCATAGGGATATTGGTAGGCTTTTTTTCGGGATTCGTGAATGGAATTATCCAATTGGTTACCTCCTTGTTGGATATTTACCTAAAGCCATTTGCATCCTGGTTCATGGATACGATGCTACCAGTGATAAAAAATGCACTATCTGGGTTGATTGCTGCTTTTGGTGTATGGTGGTCAGGAATCAAGGAAACTTTGTCTTACGTTCTTGATGCTCTTAAAGGTCTAATTGATTTCATCGCAGGAATCTTTACAGGAGACTGGGAAAGAGCCTGGAATGGAATTAAGGAGTTTTTCTCCAACATCTGGAATGCAATGAAGACGCTGGCTGAAACTCTGATGAATACTATAAAAATGGTGATAGATACCGTTCTTGCTGCAATAAAAGGGACCTGGGAATCTATCTGGAATGGTATAAAAACCTTTGTCTCCGATCTGTGGGACAGCATTAAGACCAAGGCCGATGAAATCTTTACTGCGATCAGAGATAAGCTATCTGAAATCTGGGATAGTGTAAAGTCTACCATTGAAGAAAAGTGGAACGCCATCAAGGACTGGTTCGGGGAAATCTGGCAGAAGATTAAAGATGTTTTCAAACTTGATGAAATGCTGGAGATCGGTAAAGCGGTAATGAATAAGCTTTGGGACGGCATGCAGGAGGTGTGGAAGAGTATCACAAACTGGCTAGATGGTGTCGTGAAGGCAGTGGGGGAAGCCTGGGATAAGGTGGTCAGCGGGGCTAAGAATCTATTCAGCAAAGCTAAGGCTGATGCAGAAGAGGAGGAGGACGAAAAAGATTCTTCCGGGCCGGGAAGCAGTAAGGGGTATGTAAGTAGCGGTCCTGGAGTAAAAGGCCATGCAACTGGTGGTTTCCCAAAATCCGGCAGCCTATTTGTGGCAAATGAAAACGGCAATCCCGAAATGGTGGGAAGCTGGGGAGGTAAGGCTGCGGTCGCCAATAACATGCAGATCACGGCAGGTATTGCCAGTGCTGTACAAAGCGGGATGAGATCTGCCATAGCACCGCTGGTGTCCAGTATGAGTACCGTTGTCAGTAACGCAACCCCGCCGCTGTCTCTGGTTGGTACCTCTGGGCGAAGCTCTGACACAGCTGAGCTGGTCCAGGCTATGGCAAATCAAGCAATGTCCACGCCGACCGAGAACATGTCAGATCACTACCTGTCCCTTATGGTGGATCTGCTCAGGAAGATCATAGAACTGATTGAGGCTATGGACTTAACTGTAAATATTGATATCAGGGAGATTAAAAAGAAACTGGCCGATTTGGATAAGAGAAGTGGTTACCCATTAAAAACAACGTAAGGAGGCGGTAAATGTGGCAGTAATAACGATCAATGGCCGGGAGTTTCCGTCTCCCGACATTGGAGGGAATCTGGTGGTGGCAACGAATGTAAGTGAAGGGAAAAATGCCCTGGGGGAATTTATAGGCCAGAGAGTAGGAAGAGATCAATACAAATTTGAGAACCTGCAATGGAAATTTTTAGACGCTGCCACTTGGGCGGCCATGCTGCAGGAGTTTGATAAATTTGTGGTGACGGCAAGGCTCCCAGATATGGTACATAACCGCATGATGACAATCCGCATGTACCCGGGGAACCGTACCGCAACCCCCATAGAATTTGATGCAGATGGACTTCCAACAAGGTACATGGACTGTAAGGTAAATATAATTGACTGTGGGGTGATTGAATAGTGCAGCCAGCTAGTCAGAAATATAAAGATTTGATGAGGAGGGAGTATAAGAATCCGTTTTCATATATCCGTGTCACCATAGGCCTGATAAACCAGGAAGCCCAGGCCAGCGCCTACATTCCGGACAAAGAAAATTATACGTATTACAGCAGCTTTAAAATGCCCTTGGACAATTATGAGGTCCAGGAGCTTTATGCCACTTGTGACCAGGACTACACAGCGGTGGACGGCAGTATGTATTTCCTTCCCAGGGGAAGGGCAGATGTAGTCCTGAATCAAGGAATTGTGTCAGAGGAGCTTCTTGGCCCCATAGAGATACGGTTTCCAATTGAATACGATATTAAGGGCCTTACTATTGAATTTGGCAAGGCCTACCCGGTGGACTTCACTATCGAATCAGATAACAACATGGTGGAGATCACCGGGAACACTGGTGGCCACTTTGTCACGGAAGAGATATTTAACGGCGCCACGTTCCTGCGCTTCACCCCTTCGACCATGGTAAACGGTCAAAGCCGGTTCCGGATCCACAAGATCACAATGGGGATCGGCATTTACTTTGATAACAGAAAGATCCTCTCTGCCACGAAGAAAGAACACATCAGCCCGATCATGGAGGAGCTGCCGACCATTGATTTTAACCTGACAGTAAATAACAAGGACCGGACCTTTGACATTGAGAATGCGGAAAGCTCCGTAAACTTTCTGGAGATCGGTCAGGGCATTACCGTTTTATACGGCCAGGAACTTGATGACGGATCCGTGGAATGGCTTCCTGGTGCAACCGTTCAGTTAAAGGAATGGTCCGCCGATGATGAGCAGATGGAATTTTCAGCAACGGACCGGTTTGACGGCATGGACGGAACCTATTATAAGGGCCTGTACCGGCCAGAAGGGATCAGCCTGTACGATCTGGCAGTTGATGTGTTTTCTGATGCTGGAGTGGACTATCGGACCTACTGGATCGATCCTTATTTAAAGTCTGTGCGAGTAAATAACCCTGTACCGGTTATTTCTCACAAGGAGGCTCTGCAGCTGATTGCCAATGCCGGGAGGTGTATCCTCTACCAGGACCGGGAAGGGATTATCTTTTTAAAGTCCAGCTTTATCCCGGATATGGTGGCCGGATCTGATAACGAGACCTATTTTAGCAGCGCAGGGGCAGTCCTGGATAACACTGCTAAGAAGGCCTATGCTCTGGCGCCCCAGGATTATACGGATGTAAAGCCTACTCAGTATTTTCTGCCAAAGAAACAAACTCTCCGTTATTCTCCTAATCCAGATTGCTTCAACATGACCGAGGAAAGGCAAGCGAATAGCCAGTATGTGGGTGTCGGGTATATGCCGAGGGAGATATGGGAGCATGAGAATTTATTGAGCAAAACCACAAATCCAGCTTTCGCGCCATTTATGGGACAAAACGTCAATAATCAAGGGGCCACAAGATGGTTGGTAAATAAAACCAATATAATTGCAGATCGATTGTATTATTTTAATGTTAAATATTCAATCGCCATTACCGAAGAAAATCCATCAAATTCCAGAATACGCGTACAATGTGCCAATGACTTTTCAACTTTTAGTCCTTGGGCTTCTATTTCATCTAAAACGGTCGAGAATACCTGGGGCGCACAATGGACTTCTGAACAACTTTTGCTTTTTAATCGATTGGATTTTAGGGCGGACTATATTTTACCAACGACAACAGTCACTCCTATATCAGCCATTTTAAGTGATGTACCCGGCTCAGAATATAAGCTTTCCCCCTCAGACTGGCTTGCTGATCCAAGTAATTATGAGTGGATACCGATAGGGGAGTATGTGAACCCGTCATACTTAAATACCGGATATACCTCAGAAGAAGTGGCAGGTAGTGATGGGTTCTTTTCAGTCAATCCAACGGTGGAAATTACCCTGGAAGCTTCTTTCAAATGCTTTGGCCTGACGTTGGAGTTTGGGAACAATAATCCCGCTGAGATGATCTTCCATGCCTTCCGGGACGGTGAGCTGGTGGAGGATTACATAGTAACCGGCCTGACCGCAACAACGGTCATCAGCCATGAATTTGAGGAGTTTGACAAGCTGGTTCTGGAGTTTACAAAGGGGCATCCGAATAATCGGGTAGTCCTAAATAATATCACCTTTGGCGACAGCACCGATTATGTTTTTGAGTATGGCCATGAGCTGACCAAGACCCCAAAGGGGACACAGCTGGCAAAAGTGAGAGAGTTGCAGGTAATCCGAACGCTTTACAAGCAGTCAAACGAGGTGAAGGAGCTGGCAAAGGAAACAATTACCGTCACGGCTGCGGATAACCGGTATACCTTTTATTTTAACAATCCTGTCTATGATTTATCCTGTGCTTTGACAGAGCCACAGGAAGGGCAGGTGGCCGCCATAGTGGAGAGCAGTAACTACTTTGCTACTGTGGAGATCACAGGGGGTACCGGGGCCGTTGAAGTTTCTATATCAGGCCGTGAATATCTTACGAGCCAGACTAAAGTAAGCCGGCAGCTTAACCCAACGGGGAGCCTGGAGACCTGGGAGAATCCCCTGGTATCCGATCTGATCCATGCGGTAGATCTGTCCAACTGGATCGGTGATTACATGAAAGCGGACCGGGAGTATGATTTGCAGTACCGTGGAGAGCCCCGGATCGATGCAAATGATATTACGTTCATGGAGAACAAATACGTTCCGGATCTGCTCCTCCGGGTATATGAGCATACTTTGAAATTTAATGGAGCTCTGTCAGGGACAATCAAGGCAAGGAGGGATATGAGTCATGTGGCAGCAACCAAAAACTAACTGGAAAGAAACTGATTACTTTAATATAGAAGATTACAACCGTATAAAGGGAAACTTAAATGAGATCCGGTCACAGGCACTTATCCTCTGGCCGGATTTTACGTTTGAGGAAATGGGATCAGATAAGACCTATCAGGATTACGGCTTCCATGCGGATGAAATCAACCGGTTTGAGTCCAACGTGGACCACATCTGTTCCGGGACTTTCCCTTTCCCGGTGGGAAGCCGCCAGACCTTTTATGATAACCAGCCTTTCATTGACTGGAAAGAACTGAATCGGATCGAGGAGGCCTGCCGGCTGATCTACAGTAATGTCCAAAGTAGAATAAATGGCCGGAAAACATTAGAAATCACATTGAATGGAGGTGCTTTTTAGATGGGATTAAAGACAGATTATAAGGACGCCATGTATGACGGCCAGCGCCGTTACCGCCTGATTCCAAACGAAGACGGGACCTACAGCCTGCCTGATGCAACTGCCTATACTCAGCAAGGGGATAAGTTCGGGGCAAATGACATTAACACTACGAATAAAGCCATCAACCGTCTTGATCACGTAACAGAGGTCACCTTGACCGTGGCAGGCTGGACCGGGAGTGCAGCTCCTTATACGCAGACTGTAACGGTCTCAGGGGCCACGGCAGACATAGAGGCTATGGTTGTGAGTGCTCTGGCAGATGGAGCTACAGAGGCCGTCCAGAAGGTGTATAGCAAGGCATTTGGTATTGTGACAAGCGGGACAGCTTCCCTGGGAAATGGAACGGCCACGTTTAAAGTTTATAAAAAGCCGGTTACGGATATTAAAATCGGCTTGAAGGGAGTGTAAAGCATGGGAAAGATATGGATGCCGGGAGGCGGTGGCGGGGCTGATCTGGATGTAATAACCGCCGGGGCCGGTGATGTGCTGGCTGGAAAGGTTATAGTGGATAAGGACGGGGAACCATTAACGGGAACCATGCCAAACAGGGGAGCAGTCAGTCAGGCTCTTAACGCAGGTGCAAGCTATACGATTCCTGCAGGCTACCACAATGGTTCCGGAACGGTGGCCGCAAACAGCCTTGCGAGCCAGACCAGCGCAACGGCAACAGCACCGCGGCTTTTAAACGGATATACTGCTTATGTAAATGGAAATAAGATTACTGGGACTCTCTCAGTAAACAGTATACTGTCTTTTAGTGCTGCCGCATACAGTACAACGCAAATTTTATTACAATGGCAAAACCCGTATGCGGCTACCGGAAAACCTTTTAGCGGGGTATTTATTAACTACTCTACTAATGGATACCCAGGAACTGGAGGAACTAGAATTTATACAGGGGCTGGAAATAACACAACACCCGGTGGTTGGTCACAAGCCCTTGTTACCATGCCATCAATGGGAACTACTTATTATTTTAGCGCTACAGCTTATGCGTCCGGATCCCCTGCAGATATGTGGGGAAATACACTAAATGCAGTTGCCGCTACTACATCAAGAGGACAACAAACGTTTACATCATCTGGGACATTTACTGTTCCAACTGGTGTGAGGTCTATTGATATATTTGTAGTTGGTGGTGGTGGCGGTGGAAAATCAGGTGTTGGTAGTGCTCCTGGCGGCGGCGGTGGTGGTGGATACACAAAAACTGTACTTAAATATGCAGTAACTCCGGGTCAATCCTTTGCAGTGACTATTGGTGCAGGTGGAAGTCCGGCAGTAGATGGAGGTACTACATCTTTTGGTTCCGTGGCAGCCGCTGAAGGTGGTAAGGGCGGTTCCCTTTATTGGGGAGGGAATGGTGGTTCCGGTGGTGGTGCTGCTGGATATGATTGGGGGGGTAATGGTGGTTCTAACGGCGGCAATGGCTCTGGAGGATCTGAAGGCGGTGGTGGCGCAGGACAAGGAACCACTACGAGAGCTTTTGGTGAATCATCTAACACTCTTTATGCGGGGGGCGGAGGCGGTGGCGCTTATGTAACTAACGGATCTGGCGGTTCCGGTGGTGGAGGTGCTGGAGGAGATGTATATGATGGTTGGGCTGTAGCTGGAACTGCAAACACAGGTGGTGGTGGCGGTGGTGGCGCTCAACACGGTACGGATGCCAGTAATGCAGGAAAAGCCGGTGGATCAGGAATATGCATTGTAAGATGGGGATATTAGAAGGAGGAATAATATATGGTTGCACATCAAGTATTCGCACAGATATGCGAAGGAGAAATAAAAAATGTTATCGTATGCGATAATTATGAAATGGCCAATTGGCTGGCGAGAGCATCTTATGGAAATAATGCATTCGCGATTGACTGCCTGCAATATCCCTGCGGAATAGGTGATAAGTACCATGATGGGGCCTTTTATCATGTAGGCAATGATGGGAATGAAACAGAGGTGAAGCCCGTTATTACAGCGGAACAGGAGGTACAGGCTCTGAATGCTCAGGTAGCGTATCTGTCCATGATGTCCGATATTGATATGGAAGGAGTCTAATATGAGTAAGAATTTTGAAAAAGTAAAGGGTTTTTATGATGCAGATCTGTGGACAGAGGGAATGGTGTGGAATGCTGTAGGCCGCTGGATTACAGTGGAGGAATACCAGGAGATCACAGGGGAAGAATATAAGAAAGAGTGAGGAAAATGAGAATGAAAAATATTTTATGTACAGCCGCAGGAGCTGTGGGAAGCTTTATAGTATCATTATTTGGGGGCTGGGATACCGGGATCGGTACCCTGGTCCTTTTTATGGTCATTGATTTTCTTTCTGGACTGGCCGTGGCCGGAGTGTTTAAAAGGAGCACCAAAACAGAAACCGGAGCCCTGGAATCAAAAGCCGGCTTTAAAGGGCTATGCCGCAAGTGCATGACGCTTCTGTTTGTTTTGGTCGCTCACCGGCTGGATCTGGCGATTGGAACCACATACATAAGGGACGCGGTGATTATTGGATTCATGGCAAATGAGCTTATATCTATCGTGGAGAACGCCGGGCTTATGGGCTTGCCGCTTCCTGCCATTCTTGTGAAAGCCATTGACGTATTGAAAAAGAAATCAGAGGTTACTGAATAATCTGTTGCGATATCGCAACGAAGTTGTAACATCACAACTTTTCGGGCTCGGGTAATCCTGGGCCTTTTTCTATTGAAAGGATAAGGTGATTTTTATGAGCGCAGTTGAGAATCTACTTCAAACGGCACAAGCAGAGGTTGGATATCTTGAAAAAAAGTCGAATAGTCAGCTTGACAGCAAGACTGGCAATGCCGGGGATAATAATTATACCAAGTATGCCCGTGATCTATATCCCTCCCTTCAGGCGCAACCATGGTGTGATATGTTCGTAGATTGGTGTTTCGTCCAGGGATTTGGGGATGGACCAGCTAAGCAGCTGCTGTGTGGTGGATTCAGTGCTTACACTCCCACCAGCGCGCAGTATTATAAAAATAAAGGACGATATTATAAATCAGATCCACTCCCTGGTGATCAGATATTCTTCCGGAACGATACCAGGATCTACCACACTGGAATAGTCTATAAAGTAACGAGCTCAAAGGTCTATACTATTGAAGGAAACACCAGCAGCGGATCGGAAGTAATTGCCAATGGCGGGGCAGTCTGCCAGAAGGAATATGCTCTTACCAATAGCAGAATTGACGGATACGGACGCCCTGACTGGTCCCTGGTAGAGCAACCGGAATATACAATGGGCTGGAATCACGACAAGAATGGCTGGTGGTATGCTGACTCGAAGACTACCTATTATAAATCCTGCTGGCAGATCATCAATGGCCATAAGTATTATTTCAACCCGGACGGGTACGCGGTCACCGATTGGCAGGTGATTGATTGCCAAGATTTCTATTTTGAGCCAAGAGCCGGACACCCGTTGGAATGTGCGCTGTATGTATCAGATCGGGATGGTGTGCAGGGGCCAGGAAAATTTTAAAGCCGGTGATCCAATCAGAGTGGGCATTACGGTGGCAGGGACTGGTGTAAGGCCGGGGATTAAATTTTTCTAATAGACAGGTATTTGTCCAATCTATCAAAGCATATAAGTATAATAAGAATTATCAAGGAATTAATAATATGCAATACGGTTATGATGATATTAATATAGATCGAAGTAGAAGAGGGAATCAAAAAAAATATTGGGTGCAACAGGAAAGTTCTGGGGCAGATCAAGATATGGGGACCAACCCTACAAGTCCAGAATCAGAAGAAATTGAGCTCTCAAATCCTTTTCCCGCATCCGTAAACACGATCGCTGGAGTTGTTGAAGATTGCATGAATAACATGGTTTTCATTCGGCTAAATAGTGGAGGTGGCTTTTGGATGATTCCTAGGAGCAGTACTGATAAATCTGTTACTGGCCAAGTTTGGGATTTAGTTTTTGGCTGGAAGGAAGACGAAATCAGCTTTTCTGATATTCAAAGTATTAGATGCATTTCGTAAGGTTACGCGATGCAGTAAAGTCTTTAAGTATTGTAAAGAAGAACTTAATAAAAACGTTATGAAGGGCGGGTATCCGGTATTCCGGGCCCGCCTATAAAGATACTTTGACAATCTGCCAATAACATAGATGTTTTAGCCCTTCTAGCATTAAAAGGGAAACTTCTGAATGTAATATTGCGTATTAATAATAAACCACATTTGGGTATCAAATCTCATAATAGTCCAGAGAGATAAACCTCGAAGATCATATTCTGCTACCAGCCCGACTCTTGCCTCAAAACTTCTCGCATCATTAAACCACACTAAGTGAAGAATCCCGTCACTATCCATATAATAGAAAAAAGGTGACTGTGCTGCTTCGTTAAATTGTATTGGTATGCCACTATCTGCTGCAATCTGTATTGCATTATTGTTTTCTATAGCAGTTGCTTCTGTTGCGCCCGGAACATAGGGTAGCGTCCAATCATAGCCGAGTGTGGTGATACCTAAGAATAATAATTCGGATGGAATAATACTGGTTACGTAGTCTATTAGTTCTCTTAAAACATTAACTGGGAAAATTGAGCTTGGATAACTATAAAATCTGGCCCAATCATATGATGCAAATAGAATTCCATCTACATATCCAGACAATTGTGAATAATCCAACTTTTCAAAGATGACAATGGGACCCTGAATGTTTATAATTGGCGTTGTGGTGACTATAACTCTATAACCTTCTGAATGAAATATGGCTGAAGCCTTTTTTACATATTCCACAATACTATTTATGTTATCCGGTGTGATATCTTCGATATACATATTTACTCCGTGATAACCCTTTGTTTTTATTATTTGAAGAATATTGTCAATGAGGCGATCTTGCACAGAGGGGTTATTTAAAATATTCTGAGTTACTTCACGAATAATTGTTCCTTCTTCCGTAATTGTAGAAACAAACATCATGGGCACAACACCATAGGTTTTAGCCAACTGAATTACATCAGAGTCGTCAGCAATAGAGATAACTTCTCCCTCACTTGTGGCCCTATAATTGAATATCGTCAGATATGTTAAAAAGGGAAGCGTTTTTATTAAAATAGATTTATCTATATATGAAAAAGTATAACCACTAGTGGTAATTGTTCCTGATTTATTCGTTTGATAATTAATAACAATGGTTTCACCGGCGTACATAAGTTCTCTATCGGAAAGATAGGGGTTATTTCTCAATAATTCCATTGGCGTAGTACCATGCTGCTCTGCAATACTTTCCAAAGTGTCACCAGCCTGGACAGTATAGAGTGTTTCCGGCTGAACAATCACAATAGTTTGGCCAGTTGCTAAATTGCCAGGGTTTATAATTCCGTTTTCCAATATTAATCTGTCAACAGGGATCTTGTAATAATCTGATATTGAATTTATGGTTTCACCGGGTTGGACAACGTGTATGATCATGGATTCCCTCAAATGATCTTATTGATACTATTATATGCTAATCTTACATGTTCATAACATCGTAGTGTAGATAATAATGTATTACAATAATCTTATGCAATATACTGGTTTGGGAGGTTGGGATAGTTAGCCAATGAAATAGGCGGGTATCCGGTACATTCTGGACCCGCCTTTTTGCATGGTAGAATTATATCATTTTCTGACTGCATTTTGACTGCATGACCCCTGATTTTGACTGTTATCAAATGGTCGTTGTTGGTGAGGTTAAAAGTTACAAGAATCTCGAAAATAAGCGGAAAAGTACAGATTTACGGGACTTATAAATATTTAAAAATAAAACCCGTTGCATTTCTCCCATTTTTCTGTTATATTGATTTGTTAAACGGTTAGTGGAGAGGATTTCAGGATGTTTTTATATCAGATTACGGATGATCATGTACAGATCCTGGGCTGCAGGGGGTATGACGGTTCCATACGGATTCCGGAGAAAATAAGGGGTCTGCCGGTGACAGAGCTGGCTGCCTATGCATTTTCCGATGGCTGGGGGAAGAGAGAGGTGCTTGCATCGGCGGGAAAAGAGATATGCCTGTGTGATGAAGAGGGCAATCCAATTGAAATAGAAGAAAAGGATATTCCGCCGGAAATAAGCTGCGAGGGACTTAAGGATATATATCTGCCGCATACGATTAGAAAAATAGGAAACTATGCATTCTATAATTGTTATGAGTTAGGCCATGTGGAGTGCTTCAGTTCCATTTTTGATGTGGGCTCCGGATTGTTTACCGGCTGCTCTGGAGTTCGTTTTTTGGATATTCATATCATTGATGGAGAGCGCTCCTGTATGAAGGAGCTGCTGGCGGAATTGCGGCAGGAACTTTATGTAAACTATTTCAGCATCAAAGGGGAGGCAAGGCTGGTTTTTCCTGAAATGTATGAGGAGTCTGTGGAACATACACCAGCAAGGATCATTCTCCGGGAAATGCATGGCTGCGGCCATATGTACCGTTACTGTTTTGACCGGACAGAGTTTCAGTTCCATAAATACGATGCCCTGTTTCCTCATATCCTGGTGCAGGAGCCGGAGCGGGTGACAGCTGCTCTGGTTCTTGGAAGGCTTTATACTCCTGTGAATCTTCTTGAAAAAGACAAGGAGGTGTACGAGGCCTACTTAACGAAGCATTTTAAGGGGGCGGCAAGGCTGGCGCTTGAGGAAAAGGACCCGGCCCTTTTCCTTTGGCTTGCCTTAGAGTACGGTCACAATCAGGAGGATTTTGACGGAATGGTGGATATGGCGGGAAACGGGGACAGGCCTGAGGTATTAAGCGTTCTTATGAAGCTCCGCCGCCAGCGTTTTACAGCTGGGAAGAGGAGGTTTTCCCTGACATAAGTAACTGAATGAAAGTAAATTCATAGGGTTTGAATTTAACCGAATCAAGTAAGTCCCCCACTTCAAATGCGAAAAGCATTAAGTGGTGGGTGGGGACTTGCCTGTGTCAGGTGGAGTACAAGCTCCACCTGACAGGCAGCGAAAGCTGCTATTCGGTTATGCCCGATGAAGCGGGGCAGGGCCTCCCCCGCACTATCGGGGACGCAGTGAGCAAGTGGCGAAGCGGATTGCGAAAATCCGCTTGACTAAATCAGCTGTTTTGTGAGACAAAAGCGAATGAATTTCCTTGCACAGATAAAACAGAAAGAGGGTGGAAACATGATCGATCCGGTGAGACAAAGGCAGCTTGATGAACTGGCAGAGGTGGAACTGGGCCATGAGATCCTCTCCAATGCCCGCAATGAGCTTTATTTAAGCTTCCGGTACTTAGATGTGGCCCTAAGCAGCCTTGGGTTTGAAGCTGACTGGACGGGCCGGGGGGTGGGGACAGACGGATTTGTGATCTATTATCAGCCGGAGCATTTGTTTTCCATATACAAAAGAAGCCGTATCCTGATGAACAGGGCTTATCTTCATATGCTTTTCCACTGCCTGTTCTGCCATTTGGGCGGAAGAGGGGGACGGGAAAAGGAATATTGGGATCTGGCATGTGACATCACCATAGAATCCATTTTGGACAGTTTTTATGTTAAACCTGTATACCGTCATCAGACTCCTTACCGCAGAGAGGTGTATGGGAGACTGGCGGAAAAGCGAAAGGTATTTACTGCTGAGGGGATTTACAAAGACCTTCAGGATATGAAGCTGACCAGGGAACAGTATGAACGGATGGCAGCAGAATTTTATGTGGACAATCATGACCGGTGGGAAACGGAAGAAAATCCCCGGTTTCAAGTGGAACGCCAGAACAAATGGCAGAATATCAGGGAAAAAATGCAGACGGAAATGGAGTCTTTTGGGGAAAAGAATGAGGATTCGTCAAGAAATCTTCTGGAACAGGTAAGGATAGAAAACCGGGAAAAATATGATTACAAGCAGTTTTTAAGGAAGTTCGCAGTATTAAGGGAAGAGACTGAGATCGACCCAGACTCCTTTGATCCTGTGTTTTATACTTACGGCCTTTCTCTTTACCGGAATGTGCCTCTTATTGAACCTCTGGAAACAAAAGAGGTTTATAGGATTGAGGATTTTGTGATCGTGATTGATACCTCAATGTCCGTGTCAGGGGAACTGGTACGGAATTTCCTTCAGGAAACCTATGGTGTTCTCGGGGAATCGGAAAGCTATTTCCGGAAGATCAATATCCATATCATCCAGTGCGACGAGGAAATCCGCTCTGATGTGACGATCACAAGCAGAGAGGAAATGGAAGACTATATGGAGCATTTCACATTATCCGGGTTTGGAGGGACGGATTTCCGCCCTGCATTCGAATATGTGAACGGCCTTTTGAGCAAAGGCGCTTTTGGGAAGCTTAGGGGTCTTTTGTATTTTACCGACGGTAAGGGGATCTATCCGGTGAAGATGCCGCCCTATGATACGGCCTTTGTTTTTGTGGAGGATCAGTATGAGGATATTTCCGTACCGGGCTGGGCCATGAAGGTGATCCTTAAATCAGAAGATCTGGAAGTTACATGACAGGAGATTTTAACATGAATATTAAACGAGCAAAAGAAGAAATTAAGAATACCATAGAAGCCTATCTGCTAAAGGATGTATACGGCGCCTATGAGATACCGGCAGTCCATCAAAGACCGGTGTTCCTCATGGGACCTCCGGGAGTGGGTAAGACTCAGATCATGGAGCAGATTGCCAGAGAGTGCGGGATCGGGCTGGTGGCTTATACAATTACCCACCATACCCGCCAGAGTGCGGTTGGCCTTCCCTTTATAAACGAAAAGGAATTTGGAGGAAATATTTACCGCGTGACGGAATACACCATGAGTGAGATCGTGGCCACCATTTACAATAAGATCGAGACTACCGGCCTTAAGGAAGGAATCCTTTTTATCGATGAGATTAACTGTGTTTCCGAAACCCTAGCGCCCACCATGCTCCAGTTTCTCCAATATAAGACCTTTGGCAACCACAGGATTCCTGATGGCTGGATCATTGTTACGGCCGGAAACCCGCCGGAATATAACAAGTCGGTACGGGATTTTGATGTGGTGACCCTGGACCGAATCAAGCTCATTCATGTGGAACCGGATTTTGAGGTGTGGAAGGCCTATGCCTATGAACAAGCTGTTCATCCGGCGGTCATTTCTTATCTGACTGCCAGAACGGAAAACTTCTGCCGGATCGAAACCACTGTGGATGGAAAATTTTTTGCTACACCCAGGGGCTGGGAAGACTTATCGAAATTTATTGAGATTTATGAGCGCCTGGGAAAAAAGGCGGACCGGGATGTGGTGGGAGAGTATATCCAGTTTCCTAAGATTGCCAAGGACTTTACAAATTATCTGGAGATATATTATAAGTACCGGGATGATTACCAGATCGATGAAATTCTGTCCGGCATCATCCGGGAAAGCCTGTGCAACAGGTTAAAACGGGCACCATTTGACGAGAAATTAAATGTCATCGGCCTTTTATTGTCCAGACTGGGACAAAGCTTCCGCGACTTATCCCAGCAGGAAGACAAAACCGGCCTTTTAATGGAAGAGTTGAAGAAAATTAGTCCGGAGAGCGGTGACAGTCCGGAGACTTCCATGGCGGACCGGCTGGCTCTTTTACGGGATCAGTGGAGCGGGGATTGGGATAGGAAACGAAACGCAGGTCTTTTAAACAGAAGAGAAGATTATTTGCGCCGGGACGTGGAAGCCCTTCTTCTTCAGTATGAGGAAACCCTTCGCAGAGAAGGGATCGAAGAGAACGAGGCAGCCTGGGGCCGGATACGGGAGATGTTTGAGGGGGAAAATGCCAGGTATGAGGCTCTTCTGGAAGAGGGAGGAAAGTCCCTGGAGCACGCCTTTGATTTCATGGAAGCAGCCTTTGGAGACGGACAGGAAATGGTGGTGTTTCTGACGGAGCTGAATACCGGATATTACAGCGTCAAATTTTTAAAAGAGTATGATTGTGAACGGTATTATCAATACAATGAGCGGTTGTTATTTAAAGACCGGGAGAATGACATAAGGGCCAGGATCGATAGTTTGGGAAAATAATGTATAAAAACCAGAAAGCTACTCCATAATAAGAAAGAAAAGGAGGTAGTGCCATGGGAAATAAAGCATTAAGTTATACAGCTCTGACCATAGCCATTATTGGCGCGGTAAACTGGGGGCTGGTAGGTTTCTTCAATTTCAACCTGGTGTCATTTATTTTCGGCAGCATGACATGGATTACAAGAATCGTGTATGCTCTGGTAGGAATTTGCGGGTTGTACCTGCTTACCTTTTATGGACGTTCAGAAGCCGGCACAGAAAGATAGCAGATGATTTAAACAGGGGCATTGCAGCATGATGGGATAACCTATTGTGCTGTGGTGCCTCCACTCATTTTACGGGATACTACTTGGGCATACCAGGGAGTTTTCTTTTTTTACATAAGGATAAATATGACTTGAATTTTATAATATCCTCAACATAAAGGATCATGGGGGGCCCAATTTTAGTGTACGGAGGATTACAGATGGAAACACAAATGCAGTTTGAATCATATCTTCGTAATGAAAATTTATCAGACAGCACCATATTTTCTTATATGTCTGCGATAAAAGTTTATTTTACCCGTTACGATGACATAAGTAAAGAAAATCTTCTGGCTTATAAAGGATATTTAATGGAGTATTATAAGCCGAAGACGGTAAACTTAAGGGTTCAGGCTATTAATAAATATCTGCTATACATCAAGCAGGAACCGCTGCAGTTAAAAAATGTCAGAATACAGCAAAAAAATTTTCTGGAAAATGTGATAAGCAATGCGGATTATAAATATTTAAAAAAACGGTTAAAGCAGGATGGAAACATGCAGTGGTATTTTATTGTATGGTACCTGGCTGCCACAGGAGCCAGAGTCAGCGAATTGATACAGGTCAAGGTGGAGCATGTGGAAATGGGGTATCTGGATCTTTATTCAAAGGGAGGAAAACTCCGGAGGCTCTATATTCCCGGAAAATTAAAGGAGGAGAGTATGAAATGGCTGAAGGAAGTAAATATCACCTGCGGATATCTGTTCTTAAACCGCTTTGGGGAACGGATTACAACCAGGGGGATCGGGCTGCAATTGAAACGTTATGCGGAAAAGTACGGGATTGATCCAAAGCTTGTCTATCCCCATTCCTTTCGCCACCGGTATGCGAAAAATTTTCTGGATAAATGCAATGATATTTCATTGCTGGCGGATTTAATGGGGCATGAAAGCATTGAGACCACCCGTATTTATTTGAGAAGGACGGCTACAGAGCAGCAAAGCCTCATTGACAGGATCGTTACATGGTAAATAAGGCGCAGCATCATGACAGGATATGGTCATGGTGCTGCGCTTTTTTTTTATAAAAAAACCTGTGATTCTTCTGAACTTGATTCATAGAAGGAATCGCAGGATAGGTATGTTCTGATAATGTGTATTATAGGAACATGAAAGAAAGATGATTTGCTTTATTATTCCCCTATAAATACGCAATTTCTGTTCTATTTCATATATCGTCATTCCAAATGGTTTCATAAGGAATTTTTTAAAAATCTTTTTAATTTCCTGTCTAAATCAACTTTTTTATATTTAAAAGGTACTTGTTGTAATACACATTCTGGGAATATTTGTAAATATGTCAATTTTTTAACAAAGTGTAATTCGCAGAATAACAAGGAGGTGATGCGAATGTTATCGTTAGGAAGGAATCCGGGTGAGTATCTTGTCATCAATGGAGATATTGTCATTCAGGTGGTTTCAGTGGACGGAGATTTAAGACTTGCTATTGACGCCCCAAAGGACATTTCTATTGTCAGAGGTGAAATTTATGAAAAACGCCATCCAATGCCTCAATGCTTAAAGCGCTTGAAAGAAAAGGGCATGAGATGGTAAAAGGAAAACTGGTTTCAGCTTCTCATTCAGGGCCCGAATGGGGAGTTTGGGATAGATAAAAAGAAACACGGGGGAAAAGGATGTCCCCGTCATAATTCAAGGAGGTAATACATATGAGAATTCAACACAATATTACGGCTTTAAACGCACACAGACAATTGGGAAATAATAATAACTCAGTAAGCAAAAACCTTGAGAAATTATCATCTGGTTTTAGAATCAATCGCGCAGGCGACGATGCAGCCGGTCTTGCTATTTCTGAGAAGATGAGAGCACAGATTACTGGTCTTGATACCGCTCAGAAGAATGCCAATGATGGAATTTCTTTGGTTCAAACGGCAGAAGGCGCTTTGACAGAGGTTCATTCCATGCTAAACCGTATGGTAGAACTTGCTGATCAGTCTGCGAACGGTACTTATCAGAATGAAGTTGACCGCGAAAATCTACAGAAAGAAGTAAACTCTTTAAGAAGTGAGATCAACCGTATTTCTGAGAGCACAAACTTCAATGGAATTAACCTGCTGGATGGCAGCATAAATGCATCAAAAGGAGCAATTGAGGTTGGTACTATTACTTCTACTACTGTAAATGAAGCC
Organism: Lacrimispora indolis DSM 755; assembly: GCF_000526995.1. NCBI lineage: Bacteria > Bacillati > Bacillota > Clostridia > Lachnospirales > Lachnospiraceae > Lacrimispora > Lacrimispora indolis. The sequence continues at coordinate 2,147,756 of NZ_AZUI01000001.1, forward strand.
AAGGCCCCAGCCATCGGAACATTTGCCCCAACTACAAATGTAGATGGTAAGCTGAATCCGGCAGAGGATGAAACAAAATATTCTGCTAAATTCTATGTTGGAGATATCACGAATAATAACGCTGCCGGCAAAGATATTGTTCTCTCCTACAAAGACAATACAGGGGCCACTCAGACTGTTACAATGACTGTTGCTGCAGGTGCAGATTTTAATACAGCAGATATTGCAACGGCTTTAGCAGGTGGAGTTGACTCTCAAGGCACTGATGCAAATGGTAAGTTTGAAGATCTCTACGATGTAACTGTTGATGGTAATATTGTAACCATTACTGCTAAGGCTCATGGTACAACATTTGATGCAGCTTCACATGTTGATGGCAGCAAACTGGGAATCGAAGCCGCAGGCTTTGATGCAACAGCATTTGATGCTGCTGACAGGAACGCTTCCATAGATAAAATGAAAGAAAAGTATGATGGAACAACTGAAAGTCCCATTGGATATGGAACGGCAGCAGGTGAGGCAACAAGTTATGTGGCAGCAAAAGATCCATCTTATCAGGTAGCCAGCAAAAAGCTTACAATTGATTCAACATCTACCGGATCATCTCTCCATAACGGTGCTATCACTGTTGGAAGTAAGATGTATGTGATTCAAAATGGTACCGAAGCATTAAAGGGCTTGGAAGGAAAGACAGAAGGAACAGATTATGAAGTTGTAAAGGTAGACGCAACAGATTCTGCTAATGATGTAGCGAGTAAGCTTGCAGCAAAAATCAGTGCTGATGAACCTGATAATGGCAAATATGTGGCTTCTGCCGCTGCAAATGTCCTTACAATCAGCGAGTCCACCAATAAAGCCCAGGAGGTGCTCACTGCTAATGATCCTGCTTTAGCAGGAAAAGCTTCAGCAGTTGCTTCTGACCCGGGACTTATAATAACAGCAGGGACAACAACAGGGGCCGGTACATTGGCAACCTTTGATGCTAATAAGATGGTAAACGGAACAAGTGTTACCGTTGGGGATAAGACCTATACATTTGTAACCAGTGATTCCGATACTGTCGCAAAAGGCGCAGAAAAAATTCTTTATAAGGATACAGATAAGAGTGAGGATTTGGCAAAGTTATTAGCAGATAAGCTGACTGCAGATGGCAAAACAGGGGTTGCTGCAGATGGCATTTCTGTTAAGGTAACAGGTTCCACCAATGTACTTGCCAATGCAACGACACAGGGGGCAGGACTTACCCTTCAGATTGGTGATACCTCTGATTCGTTCAACAAGCTTTCTGTACAGATTGGTTCTACCAGTGCAAAAGCCTTGGGAATTGATGCAATCGATATTGAAACACAGTCAGGGGCAGCTTCAGCAGTTGCAGTAATTAAAAAGGCTATTAACTCCGTATCTTCAACCCGCGGTGACCTCGGTGCTATCCAGAACCGCCTGGAGCACACCATTAATAACTTAAGCGTAACCAGCGAGAACATGACAGCAGCAGAAAGCCGCATTCGTGATGTTGATATGGCAAAAGAGATGATGACTTATACAAAGAATAACATTCTTGTTCAGGCATCCCAGGCAATGCTTGCTCAGGCAAACCAGCTTCCTCAGGGCGTATTACAGTTATTACGGTAATCCGATATAATTTCTTAATGGCAATATAGAACAGGTGCTGCAAAATGACCATACATCTAATCATTTTGCAGCACCTTTAACTTATACATTTCATTTTATAAAAAAGCTAACCAATATTATCTAATTCCTATCTCATAAATCCCATCTATTTTCATTATTCGTTTATCAGCTGATCAATCCCCTTGAAATCAATATACAGATTTTCATAAATATTCACTTTTATAACAGCCTCAAATGGATATTGAACTGAGATGCTGTTACCCTCAAAGTAATTAACAGTCACAATACGGCGACCAGGATCTACAATCCAATATTCACGGACTCCATAATTTTTATAGTAATACAACTTTTTAATATAATCATCAGAAGGATTTCCAGGGGATACGATTTCTATAATAAAATCGGGTGCGCCGTTGTATCGCTTTCCATCCAGTTTATCCCTATCGCAGACAATGATAATATCAGGCTGCACAATTGTAAGAGGGTTATCATTCAGTTTTACATCAAATGGAGCGGAATATGTCTTACAAGTCCCCTTTTTTTGTTTGATATAATCCGTCAGGGTATATAGAAGTTCTCTTGATATCTCCTGGTGTATCTGTGAAGGACTGGCCATGTATTGAATTTGCCCATCAAAAATCTCTGCTCTGATATCATGGGGCAGAGCCTCATATTCCTCTATAGTAGTCAGACGCTGTTGCGATAATGGCATGATAACACTTCCTTTCCTGGTACGATAGCGCACTGCTATCCAATCGTTTCTGTCTTTTATATTTTTAATAAACCATTGCTATTTTAATTTTCATATACCAATAAAAAAATTATAAGAGAATCGGCTATCTCCTACAAGGGGCTGGCTAATAAAAAGATAGAATTGGCACCGTTCAAACCGTCCAAAGTTTACATGGATGGCTTTTCTATCCCTGTTTCCAAGGTTTCAGAAAGATTTAATTGCGATTATTGAATATAAAGGTAAGAAATTCAACACTCTTGCAGTGAAACATTTATCCCTTACCATGATAGTATCATACCCTACTCAGCCATGCAACATGTTCCAATCCATAGGTATGGTAAAAGCATATATAAATATACGAAAGAGTAATAACATTCTTAAATATCTATAAACGGGGAAAATATCATTAAAATGGTTTTCATTAAATGGTTAAATTAGGTTCCCTATTTTTATAAATGGAAATAAATATATCAAATATCTCAAATAATAGGATTGTTAAGTGAGATTTTTAATAAAGATTTTTTTAAAACGTGTATCTTCCAAATTGTAACTATCTGAATTACTGGAATACTTCAAAATTAGATTAAGGGTTTAAGAGAGAGTTAAAATAGGCTAATATTAGTCTGTTTAATTGCAGAAAATTATTTACATATACATAGCTGTTATGTCTTATACAGGTTGCCAGTTATGTTGAATTATAGTAGAATATTAACATGGAACAATCGTGTTGCCGGGTGTGTTGTCCTTCATTCCATAAGAATGGAGGTGATGTCTATGAAAAATCAAAATAATTTTGATTTTAAGGATTTATTGACCTTTGGCCTTTTCCTTTTAGCATTACTTACATTCGTTTTTACATTTTGTAAGTAGCCATACATAGAAAAACCACCCTGATACTTGGCAGTTGAGAGGGTGGAATTTCTGCTTCTATAACGGTCAACCACCTTGTGGGCGGTTGTTCCTTTTCTAACTGTATTGTAGCATAATACACATAAAAAATCAACATTCCATTTTAGGAGGAAATTATGTTTTTCATATGCGGCATGAGCCAGGGAAAGAAACTATTGGATTACACCAAAACAGTAATATGCGGTCTGTGCGGAGGCTACGGCAGGTACCAGGTATTTATGACCTACAGCTATTTCAGCATTTTTTTCATTCCCATTATAAAATGGGACCGGCATTACTACGTACAAATGTCCTGCTGTAATACCATTTACGAGTTGGACCCGGAAAAAGGGAAAAGACTGAGCCGCAGGGAGTCCGTGGAAATCAGTGAGCAGGATTTGACTCTGGTGCAGTCTGGCCACAGGACCTCAGACTGGAACCGGAAGCAATGTTCCCACTGCGGATACGAAACAACAGAAGATTTTGAATACTGCCCCAAATGCGGACAGCGGTTTTAAGAAGGAGGAAAGAAGGTATGGAGATTAAAAAGGTAACCTCCGTATATTTTAGTCCAACAGGAGGCACGAAAAAGGTCTCCGCCTTTTTGGCAGAAGCCCTTGGATTCAGCATGGAAGATATGGATATCACTGATTATGAGGCAGGAAGAGAACCCGAATTTTTTAGCCCTGATGAATTAGTCATTTTTTCAGTCCCAGTATACGTAGGCCGCGTTCCGTCCGCAGCGGCAGAAAAAATCAGGAGATTCCATGGAAATAGCACTCCTGCCATTGTAATGGCAGTCTATGGAAACCGGGATTATGAGGATGCCCTATTAGAGCTTAAGGATCTGGTATCTGCTAACGGTTTTATTCCCGCAGCAGCCATATCAGCCGTAGCAGAACATTCCATCATGCGCCACTATGCCGCGGGACGGCCGGATGAAACAGATGAAGGAAAGATAAAGAATTTTGGAGAAACCATCCTTAAAAGCTTTCATAACATAGAAACCACCATAGAAATACCAGACTTTCCTGTCAAAGGAAATCCGGATTACCGAAAGTCCAATGGAGTCCTTCTAAAACCGGCAGCAGGAGAGGCATGCACCGGTTGCGGTATTTGCTCCATAAAATGCCCTGTCCACGCCATTCCGGGCGAGGCTCCGTCCGAAACCGACGAAGAAACGTGCATCTCCTGTATGCGCTGCATCTCCGTCTGTCCGGTGGGAGCCAGAAATTTAGACCAGTCAAAGGTATCCAGGCTCTCCCAGGCTCTTGCAGAAGAGTTTAAAGAGAGGAAGGAGAGCGAGCTGTTCCTGTTTCAACCTAAATAATAATATCATCAAGAGCTCTTTTGGGAACGTAATGTACCTGATTCTCATCCCGGTAATAGTGGGTATCCCCATTCGCCTTAACAGGAACCATGACCACCTCTTCTTTAGGCTTTCCTAGAGCAAGAACTAAGTCTACGGAATACCTGGAAGTATCAATGGAGAGGGCTTCTGCCAAATGATTTCTCTGGACACTGGCCAACATGCATCCGCCGTATCCCTTTTCCACGGCTCCAAGCATGATGGTCTGAGCGGCGATCCCGTCATCATACAGCTTGTTTTTCCCAAGGGACAAGTCGCATAAAATGATGATGTAGGCAGAAGGGCGTTCCCCTTCTTTTGGTCCGTCCCAGTCCGGCAAAGCGCCCGCCCAGCTTAAGGTCGGGTATACCTTGGAGGTTTCCTCGGGAGTGTTGCACAGCCTGTACTTCAGGGCCTGGGAATTGGCTGTTGAGGCGGTGAGCCGGGCTAAATCAACCAGATCTTTTAAGTCATCCATGGAAATGGTTTCTGCCTCATAAAAGCGGCGGAAGGTACGGCATTTGGTAACCAGTTCTTTCAACATATAAAATTCCTCCTGTTTTGTTTGTATTATTATCCGTTTGCTTATCTTAAAAGTATAGCAGGTATTGGCTTGATCTGCAATGGACATGGGAAAGGAAGGGAGAGATTATAATGAAAACCAGGGCAGAATTAATTACTTATTGCTTAGGCTATCCTGAGGTTTACGAAGATTACCCTTTTCATGACCACCAGTGGACCGTTATCCGGCACAAAAAAAACAGAAAGGTATTTGCCTGGATCTATGAACGGAATGGACTGGTCTGCATTAATTTAAAATGTGATCCGGAGTGGGTGGAATTTTGGAGAAATGCATTTTCCGGCGTGCTTCCGGGGTATCATCTGAATAAAAAATACTGGAATACCATCCTCATGGACGGATCCGTACCAGAGAAGGAGATCAAGCGGATGATAGGGGAAAGTTATGATTTAACCACATAATTGTCTTGTTTTGTCGAACAAACTGTGGTAAAAACTAACAAAAATATTTTTGTTTTTCGAATGATTATTGTGATGTTTTTGGAGTGGACAAATTTGGAATGATCGATATAAAAAAAATTCAAGAGTATAATTTCATAATTTAAAGCTATACTTCTCCCCCGTCAATTGTCATTAGTTTTAAGATTTTACTTGATTACAAGTGTAGTAAATGGCAAAATGGGAACATTGACTTTATTTTCTTAAGGTGCTAAACTGGGACTCGGCTTCAGGGACATAGGACAACATGGAGCCGCGGCATACAAAAGAACAATAACACCTATGTAGTCGCAAGGAGGAGAATTATTATGAAATTAACAGCAAAGAAACTGGTACTTACAGGAGCAGCCGTATTAACTATGGCATCCATCTCTGCATGTGGCAGCACCAAGGAAGCTGAAACAACAGCAGCTACCGAGGCATCCATCACAACAGAAGCAGCAACAGAAGAAGCTACAACTGCAAAAGAGTCAGAGGAAGTTGTAGATGAGTCCAAGACAGAAGAAGTTTCCTTAGACGAGTCTTCCGAAGAAGAAAACAGCGAAGATGCAGCAGCAGATGATGTAGAAACAGAGTCTGCAGAAGTTGAATCCACAAAGGCTGCAAATTAATCGGTCAGATTACCGGTTCGGTCAGGAATGTTAAATTTCCGGGGCAGGGACAATTGTCTAATGTCTTATAGTTAATAATTGATTTTACGCAGGTCCTTGCTTTCCAGGACAGAGTTTTGGGAAATTTCCAACTCTGTCCTTTTTTTGTAGAAATGATATGAATGAACAGCAAAAACTGGCGGTAATTAAAGCAGAAAGCCTTCTGATTTTTATTTTAGAATTTTACCAGACTATCGATCTCCACCGGCAATCCGGAAGCAATTGATTTATTTGCCGCCACTCCGGTTAATATTGACATTGCTCCGTCAATATGAGATGCGGCCCGATGGAATGGATCTGGCTCAGGGTTGCCGAATATATCATTCAGCAGGACCGGATCACCGCCTCCATGACCACCGGCACCTTCTGCCACTTCCACTTCGTAAGGCTTTCCGAACATCGGATAAACCATCAATGACTTTCCGGTCAATGCCCCTTCGTCTGCTTTGTCTCCACCTGCATTGATATAAGACTTTTCCACTGCTTTCATTTCAATCCGGCCTTTGCTGCCATTAAAGACCACTTGAAAGCCCTCCCAAGGCATGTAAGCATTGAGGGAATAGGTGAGAATCGCTCCGTTTTTATATTTTACCGTTACGCCCATGGTATCTTCAATGGAGATGTCGTCAGCAAAGACACTGCGGTCACGAATATACCCGCTGTCTGTTTCCGCTTTCAGATAAAGTTCCCGCAGATCCTCATTGCTTTCCAGATCGATCGCAAAGGGATCGCCTTTTGCAGCATCACTTCCATGACAGCGGTAATAAAAATTAGTTTCCCCTCTTTTCTCGGCATTTTTCATACCGTAGAAATTCAGCTCACCAAATGCAAATACAGTTTTAGGCTTGCTGTCAATCCAGAAATTAACCAGATCAAAATGATGCGTTGATTTATGAACCAGGAGACCGCCGCTGTTGTATTTGTTACGATGCCATCTGCGGAAATAGTCGGCTCCATGCTGGGTATTCAAAAGCCATTCAAAGTGTACTGAAAATACGTCACCGATCACTCCGTCACGGATCAGCTCCCTGATCTTAGTATTGTGCGGGGCATAGCGGTAATTAAAGGTGACCCGCAGTTCCTTTTTTGTTTTTTTCTGGGTATCTATGATTGCCTGTGCCTTATCCTCATCAATTGTCATTGGCTTTTCAGAAATTACATTGTAACCTTTTTCCATTGCCCGGATAATGTAATCATGGTGTGTCCGGTCCACACTGGTCACAATAACTGCATCCGGTCTGATCTCATCAAGCATCCGGTCAAATTCCGTATAGTGATAGGTCGGAACCCGGTCCGCCCCATGCCGCTCAGAAATAATCTTATTTGCATAGTCCATTCTGGTTTGAGAGACATCACAAAACGCCGCCATCTCACTGGTTTCTTTGTATGTAGATACAATAGCTTCATAAAAAAATCTTGCTCTTCCTCCGGTTCCTACCTGAACATATCGCTTTTTCATCATTAAGTTCTCCTTTTTTAATAAATTCAGCTGCCTGATCCAGATCAGCCGGTTCTTTCCTTAATGAATTTCAGCTTCTTTCAGCAAATGTAATATAAGAAGCATCAGGAAAGGAATATTCACCACGGTAATTGGAAGCATTATAGTGAGGATATTTCACAGGCTGATACTGATTTTTATCCTGTTCATCCTCCTGAGTATAAATGCACAGCCGTTGATAATCCCATACCACAATTTCATCTCGGCAGTCACCGCACAGATCAATGGCATCACAGCACATCTGGGGATGTCCGTCATCAGGAAATCTAACTGCTGCCATTCCGTCACCATTATGTAAACCTCCTTTATCCGGATCTGCATTTAAAATGAATAAATCACTGCCATCGCCTTTCCAGTTAACCGGAACCAGGACATTGCCATTTTGCTCGTTCTCCATTTCCCACAATGGATTGCCGAAGCAGTCATAGAAATATACTACGCCCTGATGTCCCCAGAAATTACTGACAGCCAGCTCAAATCCCTTACGGTCAGGACAATAATTACCAACGCTGACCCGCTGAGCGTGGCCGATCTTATCCCGTGTCAGAATTTTTCCCTGAAAATCACCAATAAAAAATCCCTCGGTTCCAGATACACAGGCAAAATAACCCCTGTCACTGCCAGCCATAAATTTACCTGCAACAATTTCATCTGTATGATCTTCCTTTATTGGATAACTCCACATAGGATTCCCCTTATGATCCAGCATAATATAGCCGCACAGAAGTTCATCAAACCCGTCCCCATTTATATCAATTGCCAGCGGATAATGCCCTGTATTCAATGGGCTCTTAAAATGCCACATCAGATTGAGCTCTGAATCAAAAGCAAAGATGCGGCAGTAGCGGTCCTTGATTAAAATATCTGACGGTCTCTCTTTGCCGGAGAAGTTGGCAATACGGATTCCATCCGGATTGATCCGGTCAAATGCATAGCTGCCAAAAGGCACACCGATCAGACTGGTGTCATCATCATCACTGAGAGGTGTCTTTATTTTCTTTTTGACAGCCCCGGTAGCTCCATCGAGAATCAGAAGCTCAAAGTTAATCCCACAGATCACCTCATCCTTACCATCACCGTCAATATCATACACCTGAAATGGCAGATCAGCTGATATTTTTCCCAGCTTTTCCGTCTGAACGGAAGGTTCTCCCCATTGCCATAAAATATTCCCCGACAGATCAATGGCGGTCAGGCAGCTGATATGGGGGTAGGCATCCCGGCTGACTCTTTTCTGCGCCTGAGCCAGAACAATATGCCACTTTTCATTCCCGGTCAGATGCCCGAAGCGGATCTGACGGCTGGTTCCAAAATCCTTCAAATCAATACTCTTCCATAGCTTCATCCCTGGATAGTGACGCTGCACTTCCCTTTCCCGTTCCTTTTCCTGCTGTATCCGTTTCTGTATCTGTTCGTAGCCATTTTTGTCTGTTGTTACTTTTACTGATGCAAATTGGGTGGGACAATCAGCCGTAATTCCGACTTTTCCGCCTCTGGCCACCAGACCAGCCGATTGAAAAGCAATCAATTCCTGATGATCGACAAGGCACTTGACCTGATTGCCTTTGCATACAACCTGCAAGTGATACCACGTATCACAATCACTTTCAAAAGCCGCCCCGGCCAAATAATGTACTTCTTCTTTATGCCGGTGTACCAGCGAAATTTTCCCCTTCTCCATCTGCAGAACCAGCGTATTGATGCTGTTTGCCATGCAAAAGGCCAGGCCTGCAACACCTTTGGTTGATAACCGTTTTAATCTGATTTCGCAAGTATAATCCCGCCACTGAGGCAGTCCGGTCTGAAGCGTCGGGAACATCCGATGGGGATGATTTTTTTCAATCCGCATTTGTTCCATATAATGTGTCTTCCCGTCACCGGTAATAATCCAGGTAGGCCCGGTTCCGTTATAGCTGTAATTGCATACCTGGTCAACCCACTTCCCTGCATACCCGTTCTGGCTGACCAGCTGATACTCACCCATTGCGGAATGGTCCGGGTCATAGGGAAATTCCCCGATTTTGAAACCGGAAAAATCATCATAAAATAATATCACTTCCTGTTCCATATTTTTTTATCCCTTTCTGTTTTTATATTCCTGAGGTGTAACTCCGGTAATGCTCTTAAATAAGGTTGAAAAATACTGCACACTGCTGTATCCCAGGGTTGACGATATCTCATATATTCGCATATTCGAGGTGGTTAAAAACACTTTTGCCCGCTCCACCTTAATCTGTTTTACATACTCAATAAATGAAATTCCCATTTCTTCTTTAAAATAGCGGCTGAAATAGGAGGGATTCATATTCATGAATTCAGCAACATCAGTCATGGTAAACGGAGTATCTATTTTCTCCTTCATGTAATGAAGGCTCCGTTCGATGGGGGTGAGCAGAACCGGATTTAAGGTTTTCTGCACAGATTCCAGGGCCTGTTTCGCTTCTAGAACACTTTTTCGTTTATCCCTGGCATTTAAGACCTGCTCGATCACTTCAGATTTTAGAACCGGCTTGGTCACAAAACTGTTTACCCCCAGTTCAATAGCCCTTTTCGCATATTCAAATTCCTGATAAGCCGTAATGACAACACACTGTAAGTCAGGAAGCTTCTGTTTTAGACATTGAATCGCAGTCAGGCCATCCATGCCCGGCATTCGGATATCAGTCAATAAAAGGTCAGCCTGATGTTCCAGTGCAGCCTTGACCATCTGTTCACCGTCTTCTGCCTTAGCCGCCACGCAGATTCCATATTCCTCCCATGGAATGGTATCCGCAATCCCGTCCAGCACGCTGCGTTCGTCATCTGCGACAATCAACTTGTACATCCGCTTTCCTCCTCTGGCAGCCGGACTACCACTTTAGTCCCCTTGCCAAAAACACTTTCAATTATCAAGCTTCCTTTTCCGTGATAAGACATCCGGATTCTTTGAGCGATATTGGCCAAAGCAAAGAATTCATCTTCCTGATAGTCCGTCTGTTCCAGCACTTCCTGAATCTGTTTCAGCCGTTCCGGCTCAATCCCTGTTCCATTATCCTGAATCTCAAAGACAAGATCACCTTTCTGGCGGTAACCGTTTACCGTGATCAGCGTCGTTTCTTTCCCAACCGCTGCCCCATGGCCAATGGCATTTTCCAACAATGGCTGAAGCAACAGGTTGGGTATTGAATCGCATAGTATTTCTTCGTCAAAAACAATCTTACATTGAAATTTATCCGGGAAACGGATTTCCTGAATTTTTGCATAATACTTTAATTGATTCAGATTATCAAACAGGTTTATTGCGTCATTGCCAAAGTTCAGACTGGTCTTATAATATCCGGCAGTGGCATATACCATCTGCTCCAATCCATCGTAATGTTTCTGTTCCGTCATCCAGATCATGCTGTTAAAAATATTATACAGAAAATGCGGCTTTATCTGTGATTGAAGCATCTTCAGTTTTCCGTCCTTTAAGCGGATCCGTTCTACGATCAGCTCATGGACCAATTCTTTCGTCCGCAGGGACATATGATTAAAGTGGCAAAAGATTTCATCAAACATATCCTGGCTGCCGCCTTCTACCTGTACTCCAAATTCCCCCTCCTCAAAATCTTTCATTGCCTGTAAAAGCTGTTCCATCGGTTCTTCTACCCTCTTTCGGGAGATTCGGACAATCATGGCATAAGCGGAAATTAAAATGGCACAGAGCAGCAGTACTGCGATTACAAAAATACCCCAGTCAAAGGAAATCCCGGTTGACGGATAATAAAGATAAAAATGCCAGCCTGAGTAGTCAGACTGTTGGTATACAGCATGAAAAGGACGGTGCCGGACATAAAATTTAAAGTTTGAGCTCTGACGATTATCAGCTGCCTTTAAATACTCAATATCATTATCCGCAAGACGCATTGCCGGAATTTCCACAGTCTCACTGATAATGACAAAGCCATCTCCGCTCTCTCCTTGTTTCATTAAAGCAGAAAATACGTCTTTAGAAACATCAATACACACAAGTCCGGTTTTTTCTCCGGTAACAATTGAATATATTGGGCTTAGGTAATATAAAAAAAGTTCTCCGTTGCTTTCCCGCGGAACAATACCTTCGTTAAAATCCATTACCCAGGCAGAATTTTTAATATTATCCATATAATTCTGATAATAAGCAGCCGCATCTTCGTTTACATCGTAAAAGACTCCGTTTCTGGAAGTAATCAATGTTTTGGTTGTCCGGTCAAAGACCCTGATCCGGTATACGTTATTAGCACTGGCTTCCATATTGGAAAGGTAATCCATACAGGACCGGTAATACAGATAATTCCGTTGATTTATATTCGCAGCCTTAATTCCCTGAATCTGCGAGCTGGTCCAAATAGAACCGCCGATGGTTGCAATCTCTTCCATGATACGGTCAGCATAAGTGACCGACTGGGCCAGCCGCCAATACTTTTCATTTGCTACAACTGCCGTCTCACGTACGGAATAATAGGTCATAAACATTACACTGATAATAACCCCGGCCATTAGGAGAACCTTTAAAAAATAGGTATGCAACTCTCTCTTTAACTGATATTCATGTTTTTTCACACCACATCCTCCTGTCTGTAGAAAAATTATAACAGTATCTGCGGTATGGGGCAACTTGTGATATAAGAATGGCCTGTATGGGTTGGGAAGAGATGAGAGTAAAGGAGGGTCTGCAGCAGCGGTTCCTGTCCAGCGAACCAGACATTCTTAAGGCCGCAACTGCACCCCCTCATTTTTCTGTCTTCAGCTACACGATCTAATTACTGGCCATTCAATTCCTTTAAAATGGTGTCCCCATCAACACTGTTCCAGAAGTTTCTGTAATTTTCCATTCCTTCCTCTACTGTCACAGTCCCAAGAACTATCTGTGATACTGCTTCCTGCCAGGCACTTGTAATGGAAGAAGCTACCTGGTCATGAGTATCAGAAATACCAGAAGGAACTACGTGTTTGGGACCTTTATACTGCTGAGCCAGAGCTGTCATCTCATTCTGGGTACTCAGAGACGCTTCAATCCCTGCCGGCGGCACTACCTTTAAGCTGCTGAAATCATCAATGAATGATTCAATCAGATAAGTATATTTTGGTGTATAGCCGGAATTGGCGGCCTTTTCTGTCGCTACTGCCATATTATTTTCATCTAAAGTGTAATGCTGACCTTCGATTCCCAGATTAAAGAACGCAGAGTATACCTCCGCATCGCAAACCAGAGCTTCGATCAGTTTGATTGCCTCTTCCGGATTCTTACAGTCAGCAGAAACTGCAAACGCTGTCTGAATGGCCTCATTCAGTCCACCGCCGTCTCCATCTGGTCCGATTACCGCATAAATCGGAAATACATCTGAGTACTTACCGGCAGCCTCTGATTGTGACAGATAGTTGGTATAATTCATTACATAGTCAATTGCGCTGGCCGCTTTTTTTGTGTATACATATTCCCGCATTGTGGCATTTTCCGTAGTAATAAATTCCTGGTCAATGATCCCTTCCTTGTAGAGCCGGCACAGATATTCCAGAGCTTTTACCATTTCCGGTTCCTGGAAACCATCTACATACATACCTTCTTCATTTTTATAAATGCCTGCATAGGCTCCATAAGAATTCATAAAGTACTGGAAATTATCGATCCATTTCGGAAAACTAAATGGAATGATCCCGGTTCCCTTCAGCTTGCTGAGTTCTGTAACAAACTCTTCCGTGGTTGGAGTATGAGAAAGCTGAATATCATGCTCTTCCATAATATCCTTACGCATAAACAGAACCTTTACTCTGGGCTGATTATATGGTACATGATAAATGGAACCATTTATTTTCAGAATATCGTAATTATCAGCCGGAATTGCTGATAATTTTTCAGAACCGGCAATGTATTGATCCAGATTCATCAGTTTCCCTCTGGACACATAGTTAGGCAGCTTGGTCATAACCTGTGACAAGGATACCACATCCGGCACATCGCCGCTGGAAATCATAGTCTCTACCTTTTCACTGTAGTTTGCTACTGGGGGGATAATGGTTGTAAGAGAAACACCCACTCTCTCCTCCAGCATTTTCGTAACTGCTTTTTGCAGATCAGCATCTGTACTGATACCGAAGTTATTATCAGGAGAACTGAAGCTAAGTCTGACCGATTCCTTTGCTGCCTCACCCGAATTTCCTTGAGACTGGGGCCCGTCCGCTGTATTCGGACCATTCCCCCCTATGGCTGTGCTGCTGCCGCAACCGGCAAGCGACGATAGCAGGATTGCTGCAGTAAGCCCCAATGCTGCAATTTTTTTCTTCTTCATCTTAATACTCTCCTTCCAATTGGTTGTTTTAATTGTGTTGCTCTATTCCTTTACACCGCCCAGCATCAATCCGCTGACAAAATAGCGTTGTACGAACGGATAAATAACCAGTACTGGCAGCATACCCAACATCATAACGGCCATTTTAATATTGTTATAGACTACGTTTCCGTCTCCTAATGAACCGTCACCCTGAAAAACGATAGCCCGCAGCATTACCTGTAACGTATACTTTTCATTGCTGTTAATAAACATTACGGCCTCTGTATAGCGGTTCCAGTATGAAACAAAGTAAAACAGCATTACGGCAGATAAAATCGGAACTGCAAGCGGAATTACAATCCGGATCAGTACCATCAAATCATTACAACCGTCAAGCTTAGCTGATTCAACCAGACTCTCTGGTATGGAGGTCATAAAATTCTTCACAATAATCAGATTAAAGGTGGATATGGCAAAAGGCCAGATAAGCGACCAGGAACTGTTAATAAGTCCCAGGCTTTTAACCAGAATATATAACGGCATAATTCCGGCATCAAACACCATAGTGATCGTTACAATCCTCATAATCTGTCTGCGGAACAACAACTTCTTCTGTGCCAGTACATATCCCATGGGAATTGTGAGCAGCATAGATAATCCGGTTCCTGCCGCTGCTACCCAAAGGGAATTAATAAATCCTTTCATATATCCGCTGCCCAGCACTTTCTGATAATTTTTTAAGGTCAGGGATCTGGGCCACAATAAATAAGCACTTCCCATAACATCCTTATCCTCAGCAAAAGATGTAACAATGACATTCCAGATCGGCAATATCACCATTGCGCAAATCAGGATCAGAATAATACTATTAATAATACGGAATATAATCCGGGATCTCGCTTCTTTTATCTTCATAACCAGGCCTCCTTATGCTGTTATAAAATACTGTCATCCAATAGCTTCTTACTGAACATGTTAGTCCCAAGCACCAGGATCAGACTGATAATTCCCACCAGCAGACTGACTGCCGTTGAATAAGCGATATTTCCTGACAGAACACCTTCCCGGTATGCGTAGGTCTGGAGCACATCACTGACGGAGTACACAGATGAATTATACATTACCTGTACCTGTTCGAAAATCTTAAGCACATGGGACAGGTTCAGAAGCAGCATGGTGATAATTGTTGATTTGATACTTGGCAGAGTAATATGCCACATCTGCATCCATCTTCCGCCACCGTCTATGGCTGCCGCTTCATAAAGCTGGGGATCCACAGTTGTCAGGGTCGCAACATAAATCACCGCACCATATCCCATCTGCCGCCAGATATAAGAAAGTATCAAAATCGGACGGAACCATTTGGTACTGGCAAAAAAGTAAATCGGCTCCCGCCCCAAAGCTGTCAGGATATTGTTCACCACTCCGGAAGACGGTGATAAAATATTAGCAAATATCGCTCCTACAATAACCCAGGAAAAAAAATAAGGGATATAGATTAAAAACTGGACAGAGCGCTTTGCCGTCAGTGATTTTAACTCATTAATCATCAGTGCGATAATTAACGGAAAGGGAAAATAAAAAATAATATTACATAAGCTGATGATAATTGTGTTCCGGAACGCATTCCAGAACACTGCTGATTTAAATAAGCGCTGAAAATTTTTCAATCCCACAAAATCAACATCTGCCCGGAATCCGTAATTGGTAAAGGCCAGAAGTAATCCGCTATATGTAAGATATTTAAAGATAACAAACCATAGCAGACCTGGCAAGAGCATCATAAACAGATAACGCTGCTTATACAGAATCGTAGTAATCTTAAAACTGCTTTTCTCCATAATCATTTCCTCTTTGTGCAAAGTGTATTTTTAATTTCCTTGATAAAATCATATCATGTTTATTTTGACTGTTGAACGTCCTATTTTTTACTTTTTGTTCGTTATTTTTACTTTTCTGCATAGGCCTGTATGGTATTTTTTTCTATAATATTTAAGTGGATTAATGAGGCTTAAAAGAACAGCCAGGATTCAAAGCAACGTGATCACAGGAAAAGGAAGAAAAAAATATTTCCATATCCCCTGCTTAAGGAGAGCGTTTGCTATTATATCTCAACAAAATGACATTGGGAGAATTGTCCCCACTCTTTTTACGTCCACATGCTATGCAGAGTGATGGCTGTTGTGATATAATTTTTTCAAACATCCATAAAAGGAGGCCTTTTCCAATGAAAATCACCTATATCCATCACAGTGCATTTCTGGTGGAGCTTGAGACAGTAGCCTTGCTGTTTGATTATACAGAGGGTACTCTGCCAAAGCTCAATGACAAAAAACCCCTTCTGGTTTTTGCAAGCCACCGTCACGGGGACCATTTTTCTGAAAAAATACTGGAGTTTAAAAAAGAACATGAAAAAACCAGGTATATCCTGTCGGATGATATTCCGAAAGGACGGCTGCCCAAGGAGCTTATAAGCGAGGCAGTCTTTGTAAAGCCCGGAGAAAGGAAAGGCTTTTCCATTTCAGAAGGCAGTCTCACTGGCCCATTTTCTGAGGAAGGAAAGGCAAATGCAGAAATTCTGACATTCCGCTCCACCGATGAAGGCGTAGCATTTCTTTTAAAAGCGGAAGGTGCGGTCATTTACCATGCCGGGGATTTAAACAACTGGAGATGGGAAGGGGAACCGGACGACTGGAATGACCATATGGCAAAGCAGTATTCCGAAGAGGTGGACAAGCTGTCAGGCAAGCATATTGATGTGGCCTTTCTCCCTCTGGACCCCAGACAGGAAAATGCTTTCTGCCTTGGCTTTGATGAATTCATGAGAAAGACCCGGGTTAGCCATGCATTTCCCATGCATTGCTGGGGGGATTTTTCCGTTATAGGCAAGTTAAAGGAAATGGATATTTCTGAACCTTACAGGGACCGGATCGTGGATATCCGCCAAGACGGGGAGTGCTTTGAAATCGGGCAGGAGACAGGTTCTTATGGAAAATGAGAAGGGACAGCCGGGGGAGCTGACGCTAAAAGAACAGAGAGAGGTTTTGGAGGCCGCAATGCAGGCCGGGCACATTCTTTTGGAAAACGGAGCGGAGATTTTCCGGGTAGAGGAAACCATGGACCGTATCTGCCGCCACTATGGGATCCAGTCCGTAAATTCCTTTGTTCTCAGCAATGGGATATTTACCACCTCAGGCAATGAGAGAGAAGAAATATTTGCAAAGGTCCAGCATATTCCGGTGAGCGGGACCCATTTGGACCGGGTGGCGGAGGTAAACCAGCTTTCCAGAGAGATTGAGAAAGGCTGCTTAAATCCAGGTGAAGTAATTCGGCGTCTGGATCAGATCCGTGTTATTCCGGGAAAACCAAAAACCATGCAGATTCTGGCTTCCGGTATTGGAAGCGCCTGCTTCTGCTATTTGTTCGGGGGAAACTTAAGGGACAGCTTCTCAGCTTTTGGCACCGGGATTCTTCTATATGTATATGTGATTTTTATAAGCGTCCCTCATCTCTCAAAGATTGTGGGGATCATCGGGGGAGGCGCTCTGGTGACTTTTTTGTGTACGGTTCTTTATCTGCTCCATTTTGGAGAACACTTAAATTTCATGATCATCGGTTCCATCATGCCTCTGATTCCTGGAGTTGCTTTTACAAATGCCATTCGGGATATCGCTGACGGGGATTATATCTCCGGCTCCGTCCGGATGCTTGATGCGCTGCTGGTATTTTTCTGTATTGCCATGGGCGTTGGACTGGTGTTCAGCCTGTTCCGCCATCTGACAGGAGGTGTGCTTCTATGAGCACTGTTGCGGAAGCCGCCGCTGCGGTTGTGGGAACGGTTGCATTTTCCCTTTTGTTCGGGGTCCCCAGGAGGTTTTATCCATATTGCGGACTGATCGGAGGGGCAGGCTGGCTGGTTTATGCAGGGTTTGTGAAAATCCTGACGACTCCGTCGGCTGCTTTGGCGGCCACCATTGTGGTGATCCTTCTTTCCAGAACATTTGCCGTGAGAGAACGGTGCCCTGTCACCATATTTTTAATATCCGGTATTTTTCCGGTGGTGCCTGGTGCAGGATTATACTGGACGGCTTATTATATTGTGACGGATGAACTGGCGTTGGCGGTCCGGACCGGGTTTCTTGCGCTTAAGGTGGCAGTTGCCATTGTACTTGGAATTGTGTTTGTTTTTGAGCTGCCTCAGGGTTTTTTTAAATTTGCTGCAAAGAAACAGGTACAAACGGACGATAAATCTAATATCCCGTAACAATCTGCAGGCATATGACATTTGCATAGCATGATTTTTGTAGTTTACAGAAATAAAAGAGAAGGGAAGGAATAGAAGATGATTTGGATTAAAAATGCTCACGTGGTGGATCCTGGGAACCAGGTGGAAGGAAATATGGACATCTGCATTGCGGATGGTAAGATTGCAGGTATTGGAGAACAGCTTAAGCTGGATGCCTTTCCAACTTCAAAAGAGGATGTGGTGATTGACGCTTCCGGCTTCATTGTTGCCCCAGGGTTTGTTGATGTTCATGTCCATTTCCGGGATCCTGGTTTCACTTATAAAGAGGATATCCAGACCGGAGCCAGAGCGGCTGCAAAAGGAGGGTTTACTGCGGTGGTGTGTATGGCAAATACCAAGCCTCCTGTGGACAACGTGGAAACTCTTCAATATGTGGAACGGGAAGGGAAGAAAACGGGCATCCATGTGCTGCAGGCTGCCGCAGTATCCAAGGGACTTCTTGGGAAAGAGCTGACGGATATGGTGGAATTAAAGGCCCATGGAGCGGTAGGATTTACCGATGACGGAATTCCATTGCTGGATGAAAAGCTGGTAAAGAAAGCCATGGAAATGGCTGCAAAGCTGGAGGTTCCATTGAGCTTTCACGAGGAAGACCCTGCTTTTATCACAAATAATGGGATCAATCACGGAAAGGTGTCTGCTGAGCTTGGGATCTTTGGCTCTCCGGCATTGGCAGAGGACTGCCTTGTTGCCAGAGACTGCATGATCGCCCTTCACACCGGTGCCACCGTGGATATCCAGCATATCAGCTCCGCCGCCTCTGTGAAGATGGTTAAGCTTGCAAAGGAGCTGGGAGCAAAGGTATATGCGGAAGTGACACCTCATCATTTTACTCTGACTGAGGAAGCTGTTTTAAAGCATGGGACCCTGGCGAAAATGAATCCTCCCCTTCGGACAGAAGAGGACCGCAAGGCCATTATCCAGGGATTAAAGAACGGCAGCATTGATATCATTGCAACGGATCACGCGCCTCACAGCACCGAGGAAAAATCAAAGAAACTGACGGAAGCCCCAAGCGGTATCATAGGCCTGGAAACAGCCCTGGGACTGGGAGTGACAAATTTGGTGCGGCCCGGACATCTGACTATGATGGAGCTGATGGAGAAGATGAGCCTCAATCCTGCAAAACTGTACCGGCTGGATTTCGGCCTCATTGAGGAAGGAAGGGCCGGGGATCTGGTGATTTTTGATCCCAATGAGGAATGGATTGTGGGAGAATACGTTTCCAAATCTTCCAACTCCCCGTTTACAGGAGAAAAGCTGTTTGGAAAGGTGAAATATACGATCTGCGGCGGGCGGATTGTTTATCAGGATGAAAAAGACTGATTGCTGACAGATCAATAATACTTTTACAAAAGAAGCCCAAAAGGGAGAAAACATGGAGATAAAGGCACAGGATCCGCCGGTTGCCGGGGCTCCCATAGGCGAGCCTGGGGCTGGGGATATGCAAAGGGCGGTTGAAGAAGCGGACGTAAGGGAAAGGATCCGGGCCGGGGAGCAGTTTATAGAGGAGCTGAGCCGGAACGCGGAGAAAAGTCATGAACAAAAGAGCGGGGAAGGCAGCGGGGACAGCAGAGAAACCAAAGAAACCAGACCGGGCCGGGACATAGCCGCCCTGTCGGGAGAAAGCGGGTATTATAAGCTGGGCAAGGAGGAGCTTTCTGATCTTGATAAAATGTGGGGAAAGGAAGAAGCAGACCTGGCATGGAAGGATATCCTGGGGTGGAGTCCGTCTGCCTTCAGTTCTTTTTCCGATGAGCTGGACAGTCTTGCAGCGATTTACAAGGAATTGCTTCTGACCATCCTGGAACATACCACAGCAGGAGTACAGGAGGATCAGCTTGCTGCTCTGGAAGCTGCCTTGTCGGATATCCTTATGAAAATGCTGGAAGCGCGCATGGGAGAGCTGGAAACGCTTCTGGGAAGGTTCGGGCCTCAAAGCTCTATGACAGCCCTAAAGGCTGCGCTTTACCGCGGCGTTACGGGGAATACTTTAAGCGGCAGGGAGCTGGAAAGGGTTTTTAAAGGACAGCCGGAAAAGAGCGGGGATTCGGCTGCATTAAATCCAGGAAGCATCAGAACACCTGTCAATGAATCGGGAGTTGACGGGGAACAGGGAATGATCTACCAGCCTGCCGGAGAGGGACGGATAAAGAATGATCCCCTGTATGCCCAACGGATGCGGAAAGAAGCGTCTGTATCAGCTCTGGAAGGAAGCGGTATCCCAGGAGCTAAGGTGAATCAAGTCCATGGCGCCCAGACTTCCTTATCCTCTATAGGCAAAAATGAGGTTTATTCTCCCGCTGATCTTGCATTGGCGGAGCGTTTTGCCGGGTATATGAACCGCAGGGGAAATTTATTAAGGGCTTCCGGTCTTTCCGGAGGAAGTGAGGAGCTTTATGGATTCCTGGCCGCGCTGATGGCGATTAAATCCCAAACCTATGGAGCCTATTCCGGGATCAATAAGGGGTTGGCTGCCGACCTGCGGGAAGCCGTCGACCGAATGATCGACTTTTACATACAAGAAGCGTTTAAACAGTCTGAAAACATGGTAAAAAGGCCGGGAAGCAGGAACACCCCTTTCCAGCCCAGGGCTGCTTATAAGGTCTACTATTATATGATGAATCTCTATCAGACCACCAGGGATCTTCGGGAGACCGCAAATAAGGGGATAAGACATGCCTATCAGCAGTTCTTAAAGGAAAGGGAGTGTCTGGAAGGCGGAGAAGATTCCGGGTCCTTTTTTACAAAAGAGAAAAAGGATCCAAGGGAAGACTGGAAAGAGGGAAAGCGGATCGTGGAACGGGACTGGAAGGAATTTCTTTCCTTTATGGGAAGAGAAGATTTAGGCGGGATTCCTCTGGGGATCATGGAGCTCAGTCCATGGGGAATGCTTGCGGAACCGGAATTATTTCCTAAAAAGGGAGGGAGTACGGCAGGTCCGGTTTTTCTGGCAGGAGCTGCGGCCGTGATTCTCATCCTGATATTATTTTTATCTTTCTATTGAACCTGATTTTTATAACTGCAAATTTCTTCTTTACAGAAACACTTTACTATGCTACCATGGTAACACATGAAAAGCAAGAGGAGGATGCAATTATGAAGAAAAAGGTTTTAATAGCAGCAGTGATGGGAGCGGCAGTCCTGCTTAGCGGCTGCTCCGGGCAAAAGAATGCAGTGACTGCTTCTGCGGCTTCCGATACGGCGGCATCAACAGAAAAAGAGACTGCAAAGGAAACGGAAGCAGGCAAAAAGGAAGATGCCGGTACAGGCACCTTTACCGTTGGATTTGACCAGGATTTCCCGCCCATGGGCTTTGTAGGAGATAATGGAGAATATACCGGCTTTGATTTAGAGCTGGCACAAGAGGTGGCAAACCGCCTCGGAAAGAAGTATGTTCCCCAGCCAATCGCATGGGATGCCAAGGACATGGAGCTGGAATCAGGAAATATTGACTGTATCTGGAATGGCTTTACTATAACAGGGCGTGAAGAAGGTTACACCTGGACAAGCCCCTACATGGAAAACAGCCAGGTGTTTGTGGTGAGAAAAGATTCCGGCATCAATGCTCTGGCCGACTTATCAGGTAAGATCGTTGAGGTACAGGCGGATTCCTCCGCAGAAAAGGCGCTTCAGGCGGATGAAAAGCTGACCGGTACCTTTGGGACCCTTCAGACTACGCCGGATTACAACACAGCATTCATGGATCTGGAAATGGGCGCAGTGGATGCCATTGCCATGGACGTGATTGTTGCGGCATACCAGATCGAGCAGAGAAAAGCGGATTTTATCATACTGGATGAAGCTCTTGCCGCGGAAGAATACGGCGTAGGCTTTAAGAAAGGCAATGATGCATTAAGAGATCAGGTTCAGGAACAGTTGGACGCCATGGCAGCTGACGGGACACTTAAGAAGATTTCTGAAAAATGGTTCGGCAAAGATGTAACTACGGTTAAAAAATAAAGCAATAAAATGGGTTCCGGTCCCGTGTCCATGGGCCGGATCTTGTAGTTTTTCAGAGAACATGGAGGAGAAATCATGACTTTAACGAAGATATTATCACAACTGGCAGGGGGAATGTGGGTCAGCATCCAGATCTTTGTGGTGACCCTGGTCTTTTCTCTGCCCCTGGGACTTTTGGTATCCTTTGGGAGGATGTCAAAGAACCCTGTCATACAGGCCATTGTTAAATTCTATATTTCAGTCATGAGAGGAACTCCATTGATGCTGCAGCTGATGGTGGTATACTTCGGCCCTTATTACTTATTTGGCTTAAAGGTGGGAAATGGGTACCGTCTCTGGGCGGCATTCATCGGCTTTGTCATCAATTACGCGGCGTATTTTGCGGAAATATACCGGAGCGGGATCCAGTCCATGCCTGTAGGACAGTATGAAGCTGCAAAGCTTTTGGGCTATACAAAGCCCCAGACCTTTTTCCGCATCATATTTCCCCAGGTGGTGAAACGGATCCTGCCGTCTGTGACCAACGAGGTCATTACCCTGGTCAAGGACACTTCCCTGGCTTTTACCATCAGCGTTCTGGAGATGTTCGCAGTTGCCAAGGCCCTGGCTTCTTCCCAGACTAGTCTGATTCCTTTCGTTGCAGCAGGTTTATTCTATTACATTTTCAACCTTATCGTGGCGGTGGGGATGGAATACATAGAAAAACGGATGAACTATTATCAATAGGAGGAAGAGATGATGTACTTACTGGAAATGAACCATGTGAAAAAAGCGTTTGATGGCCAGGGCGTGCTTCGCGATATCTCCCTGTCGGTAGAGGAAGGCGAGATCGTATCCATCATCGGTCCATCCGGCTCAGGAAAATCTACCCTGCTTCGGTGCGCCACCATGCTGGAAGAGATGGATGGGGGCGAGCTTAATTATCTGGGAGAGAAGGCCGCATGGAACGGGCCTGATGGAAGGGCCGTTTATGCAAAAGGGGAGAAGCGGAAGGAAATACAGAAAAATTACGGTCTGGTGTTCCAGAACTTTCATTTATTTCCCCATATGACGGTTATGAAGAATATTACCGATGCGCCGATCCATGTACAGAAACGGGATAAAGAAGAGGTTTTTTCAGAAGCAATGGAGCTTCTTCGGAAAATGGGGCTGGAGGATAAGGCAGCAGCCTATCCCTGCCAGCTTTCCGGAGGACAGTGCCAGCGGGTGGCCATAGCAAGAGCCCTGGCCTTAAATCCCAGGATCCTGTTTTTTGACGAACCCACATCCGCCCTGGATCCGGAGCTTACGGGCGAGGTATTGAAGGTCATTAAATCCCTTGCTGATATGCAAATTACCATGGTCATCGTGACCCATGAGATGGCTTTTGCCAGAGATATTTCAGACAGAGTTATTTTTATGGCTGACGGCGTAATCGTAGAGGAGGGAACTCCTGAGGAAGTTTTTTCCTCCAGTAATTTACGTACGCAGAGCTTTTTGGGCAGGTACGGTGAAATACTGTAGAAATCGAAAAATTCAAAAGGATAAAGATTTTAATTAAACCCCTGAAACTTTCTGTTTATGGATGTTTCAGGGGTAGTATTTTTTGACTGCATGTAATGGGATTCCGGCTTGTCTATTTTAACTTCAACCTGTCCTAAATAAGTGTGAGTGTCCAGGAGGCCCGAATATGGAATCAGTGCGGCCGGGGATGGAGTGATGCTCATTCCAGACCAGGGACGGGGTATTACAGTATTTAGGACTTGTTTTCTGCATTTACACCCTTTTCCGTCCTGTCCCATATAATATAGTGCAATCAAAAACAAGGGGGTGTTGTTTTATGAGTTGCTCTAACTCAGGTTCAGATAACAGGTGTGTGTGCAGATGTGTATGCAGATGCAGGCGCTGGAATAATTGTAGTGATAATGATCCTTGTGCAGAGGAAAAAAGAAGATGTAATTGCAAGAGATGTCGGGATGATTGTAGAAATGCTCCTTGTCGTGGGATTAATGAAGATGATTGCAACAACGAATGTGATTGTTAGATGATGTTAGGCGGGTGTCCGGTATTCCGGACCCGCCTTTTACATAGCAGTTTCTAACATTTTTTGACGGCATTTAAGTGGCAGCAGCTGGTGAGGCAAAGATGACAAAAATCGAAACATTAATTCCTTGAGGTTGACAAGGAGCTGGTGCTTTGCACAGATCTGTTATTCATAGAGTGGGACAAGGTAAGAAAGAAGATATTGACAGCAGGGAGGTGAATGGGTGATTAAAGAAACAGCAGAGCAGTTAGCAAGGTCAGCAGCTTTGGAGGCCGTGAAGGAATTTGAGAAGCTCAAAAGAGAATAAGCGGGTCAAGGTATTCCAGAACGCCAAGGAACTGATGGATAAATATAATGTACCTGCTGTGCAGGTGATCCGCCATTACGATGTGACGGGGAAGATCTGCCCGAACCCTTATGCATAGAATCAAACCCAGCATACCTGGAATGTTTTTAATACAGCGTTGTTTGCAGGACCCCGGCTTAAATTCCGGCTGGATAGAAGAGGAAGGCGGCTGGAGGTCCTACCTGGGAGATACTGGCCAACCGATCCGGAATGATTGGATTCTGGATCAGGACAGAAAAATGGCAACGAAGCAGGTGACACTCACGCCTGATCAGGATGGAGCGCTGCAGTATCCGGGGCTGGCTGAATAGGGTCCATTGGAATTTGTAAGATATTATTAATAGTACAGCCTTAAGTTGGAACATATAATTATACTGGCAGGTACAAACTGCTGGCAATCGTGTATAGGATGGTAGGCCTCGATTCTACATAGAATGGAGGTGTTGCTCATGAAGTATTTTGACTTTAAGGATTTAATGTCTTTTGGCATGTTCTTTCTGGCACTGCTGACATTCGTCTTATTGACGTGTCGCTAAATACAAAAAGCCTTCCCTGTACTTTGGCCGGTTGGGAAGGTTTTTGCTTTTCTAATTAGCCAACCACCCTGTGGCGATTGCCTTTTTTATTATATTATACTTACTTTTAAAATATTACAAGTAAAGGAATCTTTACAAAAAATAAGGGTGATTGCGGCATAGAATATAGGTAGGCGTCAGATTACATTTTGACTGCATTTAGGTGGTAAAAGCTGGTGAGACGGTAAGTCTCCCAAACCTCGATTTTATGCAAAAAACTTCCAATTTTAGGTAATTATTAAAATTACTTAAGAAAAAAGATAAAGATTTTTCACAATCGGATGGTATACTAAATGTGAAATCATAGGTAATTTAGAAAAGAAGGAAGAGGATGCTTATGAAAAAAACATGGATTATAGCATTGGCTGTCTGTGCGGCAGTTTTAATTACGGCTTGTGGAAAATCGGCAAAGAATACGGAAAGTGTGGCAAATACGGTAACAGAAAGCACGGCTTCAAGCACTGAAGCTACGGAAGAGGTGAGCCAGGAGGCGCCGGGAAATGGAGAGGAATTTAAGATCCTCATCGGTACGGTCAAAAAGGTTGGGGACAACTTAGAAAACATGTCTATCCAAAGCGGCGATAAGGAATTGACCTTTGATTTAAGCGGCACTGTGGTGGAGACCTCTTATGCGCTGGAACCGGAGGTGAAGGTTTCCCTCATTTATAAGGGAGAGATTTCCGGTTCAGATACTGCAAATGCCAAGCCTGTCCTGGTGCTGGACGGACAGGAGAGCATGAAGGTGCAGGAGGTGACCGGAAGTGTCGTGGATCAGGCCATGAGCACCTTTACGATTAAAACGGAATCCGGCACAGAGATTGGGTTTATAAAGGACAACTGCGAGGGACTGGATTCTGATGTCCTTGGAACAGCAACCGATGACAGCAACGGAAGCGGAGCCATGGTGAAGGTGATTTATGTGACCGTCACCTATGACGCAGGAAGCAAATCCAATTTCCCCTTAAGGGTGGAAGCAGTAAAGTGAAAAATGATGAAAATCCCGGACATGCAGGCAAAATTTATCTGGAACTTCTTCTTTCAAGATAAAAAGCTTGCAAATTCGGGATTTTCATGTACAATAAGAGAGATGACAGAAGAAGGGGCCAATGGACCCCTATTTTGATGATTTTGGCCATCCGGCAGTTCCCTGTAAACAGGAAGGGGAAGTTCCGGAGCGAATGATAACCAGATTGCAGAAAGGGAATTAAAGATGATCAGTGCACATAACGTAACATTAAGACTCGGGAAAAAAGCATTGTTTGAAGAGGTGAATATCAAGTTTACCGAAGGCAACTGCTACGGGATGATCGGCGCCAACGGCGCAGGAAAATCCACCTTCCTTAAAATACTTTCCGGTGAATTGGAGCCTACAAACGGCGATATCGTTATAACGCCGGGACAGAGACTTTCCTTTTTAAAACAGGACCACTTTAAATACGATGGCTTCCAGGTGCTTGACACCGTTATCATGGGAAATGCCAGACTTTATGAGATCATGAAAGAAAAAGATGCCATCTACATGAAAGAAGATTTCACCGATGATGACGGCATTAAGGCAGCGGAGCTGGAAGGAGAATTCGCTACCATGAACGGCTGGGAGGCGGAGTCTGATGCGGCTAACCTCTTAAACGGCCTTGGAATAGAGACAGATCTTCACTACAAATATATGAGTGAATTGGACGGCGGGTCAAAGGTTAAGGTGCTCCTTGCCCAGGCATTGTTTGGAAATCCGGACATCCTGCTTCTTGACGAGCCTACCAACCACTTGGATTTAGATGCCATTGCATGGCTTGAGGAATTCCTCATTAACTTTGAAAATACGGTAATCGTGGTTTCCCATGACCGTTACTTCTTAAATAAGGTCTGCACCCATATTGCGGACATTGACTACGGAAAGATCCAGCTTTATGCAGGAAACTATGATTTCTGGTATGAGTCCAGCCAGTTGATGGTAAAGCAGATGAAGGAAGCCAACAGGAAGAAGGAAGAAAAGATCAAGGAACTGCAGGAATTTATTCAGCGTTTCTCCGCCAATGCTTCCAAGTCCAAGCAGGCTACTTCCAGAAAACGCGCCCTGGAGAAGATCGAGCTGGATGACATCAAGCCATCCAGCAGGAAATATCCGTATATCGATTTCCGCCCGGCCCGCGAGATAGGCAATGAGGTGCTGTCTGTTAATGGTTTATCAAAGACTATTGACGGAGTCAAGATTTTAGATAATATCTCCTTCACCTTAACCCGTGAAGATAAAGTGGCCCTGGTGGGACCCAATGAACTTGCAAAAACCATTCTTTTCAAGATCCTTTCAGGGGAAATGGAGCCGGATGAAGGCGATTACAAATGGGGACTTACCACCAGCCAGTGTTATTTCCCAAAGGACAACTCAGCGGAATTTGACAACGATGATACCATCGTTGACTGGCTGACCCAGTATTCTCCGGAAAAGGAAGCTACCTATGTGCGCGGATTCCTTGGCCGTATGCTGTTCGCCGGAGAGGATGGAGTGAAAAAGGTACGGGTATTGTCCGGTGGGGAAAAGGTGCGCTGCATGCTTTCCAAGCTGATGATTTCCGGCGCCAATGTGCTCATACTTGACGAGCCTACGGATCACTTGGATATGGAGTCCATCACGGCGCTTAATAATGGTCTTGTAAAATTCCAGGGAGTTCTGATTTTCTCCTCCCGTGACCATCAGATCGTTGAGACAACGGCTAACCGCATCATGGAGATCGTGAACGGCCAGCTGATCGATAAGATCACTACCTATGACGAGTATCTGGCAAGTGATGAGATGGCTCGTAAGAGACAGGTATTTACCTTGACTGAGGAGCAGGTCGAGGAGAATAAATAGATTATGTTTTACTGAGGCAGCAGCCTGGCACTTAAGTTGTCAGGCTGTCTCTTTTTATTTAGAGGAGAGGAAATAATCTCAGGAAACACAAAGATTTTTTATTTTAGAGGTTTCAGAAAGATCAGAAAAATAGTATGATAGAAAAAAGGTGGATCAATGAACCACAGCGAAAGGACTTGAAATGACCATGGTTACGATGGAAGAGGTAGCTAAGGCAGCACATGTGTCGCGTGCTACTGTATCAAGAGTTTTGTCGAATCATCCATCCATCAAGATGGAAACACGTAGCAATGTCATGTATTGGGTGAAGAAACTGGGATATGAGCCAAATCAGGTGGCACAGAGTCTGGCGGGAAACAGGACCAATATCATCGGCGTATTATTTTCTGATTTATCGAACCCATTGTATGCCTCTTTAATGACGGCAATTGTACATGAGGCTGAGAAATACGGATATAATGTTATTTTAGGTGATGCCCAGAGGGAAAAAGCCAGGGAAACCAATATTATTAACGGATTTAAAAGGCGCAAAGTGGATGGGATCATCGTAAGGCCCATAGGAACACCCAATAAAAAATTATACAGCGGTATTAATATTCCTGTTGTCAGCCTTTTTAAACAAACGGAAAAGAAAAATATCATAATCAGTTCGGAAGAAGGGGGCATTCAGGTAGCAAAGCATTTTTTGGAATTAGGGCATAAAAATATCGGTTATATAGGGCCGTTAAAATCTTTGGCCGGAAACAACAAATTAGAAGGTTTTCGGTCTGAGCTTGATAAAAACGGATTGAAATTAAAAGCTGTCCTTGAATGCAACCAGCATGAGACAGTAGAAAACCAGAGGGCTTATGAAATCATCAGCCAGTATTTTAAGACCCATGATCCAGGTAAAGTCACGGCATGGTTTGCCCATAGTGATATTGCGGCCAGTGATGTGATCAAGTCATTGGCTGAACATAGACTGCAGGTACCGAAAGATGTGATTGTCTGCGGTTATAATAATACGCTTTTAGCCAGAAAAATGATCCCCACCCTGTCTTCAGTAGCATCACCCATAGAAGAAATTGCAGGGAATGCGGTCAGCATGGTTCTTAACTGCATTAACGGAAATACAGAGGAGGAGCTGATAAACTTATCTCCCATACTGGTAATACGTGAATCAACTTCCAGAGGATTATACAAATAGCACAAAAAAGCTAAGGAAAATATGTCATCATAGATAAAAAGCATGTGCCGTCTTGACAGCTTGCTGTTTATGTTATATTCTTTATACATGCAAATGAACGCGCGTACATTGTTGCACAAACAAGGAGGCTAAAATGAGTAAAGAGAGACAGACAGCAGAACAAATCCTGCTCCATATAGGAGGTCAGGAAAATATTTTAAACGTAGAACATTGTGCTACAAGACTAAGACTTGTTCTGAAGGATGAAACAAAGTTTAATAAAAAGGAAATAGAAGCAATTGACGGTGTAAAAGGAAGCTTTCTGGCATCAGGGCAGCATCAGATTATTCTGGGAACGGGTTTTGTTAATAAGGTATATGCAGAAGTAATGGATATTACAAAAATGGACAGTGGAAATATGATGTCAAAATCTGATGCCGCAGCGGTTCACATGAACGTATTCC
Organism: Lacrimispora indolis DSM 755; assembly: GCF_000526995.1. NCBI lineage: Bacteria > Bacillati > Bacillota > Clostridia > Lachnospirales > Lachnospiraceae > Lacrimispora > Lacrimispora indolis. The sequence goes on from NZ_AZUI01000001.1 coordinate 2,177,487, forward strand.
AGAAGGCATCCAGGCTGCTTGGAGATGTATTTCTGCCTATTATACCGATTTTAGTAGCAACTGGTCTTTTTATGGGCCTTCGCAGCCTCATTACTAATCTTGGGGTGGAATTGGACCCCACATTTCTGGCTTTGTCCCAGGTATTGATTGATACTGCATTTGCGTTCCTTCCGGCACTGGTTACGTATTCAGTTATGAAACGGTCCGGAGCTTCGCCTGCACTGGGGATAGTAATAGGACTCATGCTGGTGGCGCCTCAGCTTCCCAATGCCAATCAGGTGGCCAGCGGAAAAATCGAACCGATTTATTTAAGCCTGCTGGGTTTGAACATACCAATTTTAGGCTATCAGGGATCCGTTCTTCCCGCATTAATGCTTGGAGTTATTTCAGCTAAAATTGAAAAATGGCTTAGAAAGGTTGTGCCGGATGTTCTGGATCTGATCATCACTCCATTTGTTACCCTGTTTTCCAGCATGGTGATAGGGCTGGTTGTAATAGGGCCGATCATGCATATTATTGAAAAAGGATTGGTAGAGGCAATTTCCGTCCTGATGAACATACCGTTTGGAATCGGGGGATTTATTGTTGGTGCATTGCAGCAGGCGGTGGTGATCACCGGGCTCCATCATACGTTTAAGGCTCTTGAGGTTGAGCTTCTGGCCAATACGGGTGCCAATCCCTTTAATGCACTGGTATGCGGCGCCATTGTTGCACAGGGAGCAGCAGGGATTGCAGCTGCCTTGAAAACGAGAAATAAGAAAGAGAAATCTCTGTATCTTACATCGGTTCTGCCTGCATTTTTAGGAATTACCGAGCCGCTAATATTCGGCGGAAACTTACCCAGGCTTACCCCGTTTGTATGCGGTTGTATTGGAGGCGGCGTTGCCGGTATCTTCTCCTCTCTTGTGGGACTTGCTGGAACAGGTATGTCCATAACTGCATTACCAGGTATCCTGCTGTATTTAAATGGTCAGCTGGGAAAATATTTAATCGCTTGTGCCATTGGTTTTGCAGTGGCTTTTGTATTGACCTATATATTTTATAAGACGGAAGAATAATGAATGATTAATAAGGAGTATCATGGAACGATTATATAATAACATAACACTGCCAGATTTATGGCCTCCTCATAACAAAGAGGAAACGCTTGACAAGCCCTTAAAAGTTCTATATCTTCAGGACAAGCCGGAGTATATTGACATATCGGTTGGCAGACAATTGTTTGTAGATGATTTTCTCATCAGCGAGACAGATCTGGTCAGGGAATTTGGAAAGCCTGAAGTATCGGATCAGCCTGTTTTATGGCCTCAGACCACGATGGAGCTGAATGATGGTTATTGCACATGTGCCTGCCCTTTTAATGGCGGGGTGTTTTATGATGCTCAAAGCCATAAATTTAAAATGTGGTATCATGCAGGCTGGTTTGACGGCAGCGCTTATGCAGAAAGTGATGATGGATTTAAGTGGAAGCGGTTAAGTGAGATTGATCCTTCCGGTCATTCCGACCGGATACTGAAACACATTCCGGGGTATCTGAGGGATGGAGATGCCGTTTGGTTGGATGAGTATGCAGAAACCCCGGATGAGAAATATAAAATGCTGGTATTTTACCGGTGCTTTTCTCAGGATTTTAAATATTATCATCTTAAGCCCAAGCACGCACATGATGATCCCACATCAGTTCCGCCTAAGGAAATTACGGTATTATATAAGTCGGCAGACGGGATACACTGGACTGAGGTTTGCAAAACAAGCCCCTCAGGGGATAATACAACATTTTTTTATAATCCATTCCGTAAAAAGTGGATTTACAGTATGAGGACCTTTTCAGAGCTGGACAGCAGAGTGAGAGTGCGCAGCTATTATGAGACGGATGACTTTTATAAGGGCAGTCAGTGGTCAAAGGAGGATTTAAGCTTTTGGGCCAGAACCGATATTTATGATAAACCCGACAGAGACTTAGGGTATTATACACAGTTGTATAATCTGGATGCAGTGGCCTATGAAAGTGTAATGCTGAGCATTTATTCCGTATTTATGGGCCCCCCTAATTTTGTATGTGAAACCACCGGATTGCCGAAAATCAATGACTTAAAGCTTGCCTTCAGCAGAGATGGCTTTCATTTTGACAGACCTTCCTACGAGGATTTTATAAGTTCCTCAAGGCAGGAAGGACGCTGGGACTACGGATATCTTCATCCGGCAAACGGGATCTGCACAGTGGTGGGAGATGAGCTGTATTTTTATTATTCCGCCTTTTCTGGGAAGTCTCCTAATTTTGGAAGTCATAAGTATTCCGGAGGAGCAGTGGGCGTTGCCAGGCTAAGGCGGGATGGGTTCGCTGCAATGAAGGCGGAAAGCTCAGAAGGAACTTTGACGACAGAGGTATTAAAATACCAGGGAGAATTCTTATTTGTAAATGCGAACTGCACAGAGGGAAGGCTGACAGCCGAAATCCTGGATCAGGAAGGTAATGTGATACCGGGATACTCCAGGCAGGATTGCTGTGTGATGACGGAAGATAAGACAAAATTTCAAATAAGGTGGCGGGATAAACAAAGCTTAAGTGGAGTGAGTCCAGACAAAATAAGGATCCGCTTTATTCTGCACAATGCTTCCATATACGCTTTTTGGATTACAGACAGTGAAGAAGGAAAAAGCCACGGTTATCTTGGGGCAGGCTCTCCGGAGCTTAAAACCGGGAACAAAGATGACTGACAGTATTCCAGTCATGAGGAGCGGGAAAAGGCCTTCCCAACCATAAAAATAAAGCCTGACTCCGAAATTATAAGCGGAAACAGGCCGGTAAAAAGATATGCCCCTGGACGGCTGGTTATCATTCCATCTGTTCGGGGGCTTTAGTTTATAAAAAGTAAGGATTTTTTTCTTAATAGGGGGACCATGATTGCACAATATTCTCCTATGGCGTATAATCTCTTTGAAAAGGAGGTGAGAATTATTTATACCATTGATCATTATGCCTATCTTTCCCGGATGAAAGGCTGGAATTCCCAGTTTAAGGCAGCAGTGGCTGTGTTAACCCTGTTTTTTTGCATAGGGGCGGATGATGAGAAGGTATCGTGTTTGGTGCTTTTGACGATGGCTGCAATTACCATATTGGGGGGTGGGTATCCCTGGAGGAATTATATGACTCTTCTTAAGATCCCCCTTACTTTTCTTTTTTTGGGAACAGCGGCCATTGTAATCGGATTGTCGCCGGTACCTTATGGAAAGGCGTTTGTATCCGTTGGAGGAGTTTATCTGTACCTGACGGAAGGGGGAACAGGCCTTGCCCTGGGACTGATCTTAAAGGCACTGGCAGCCTTAAGCGCCATGTACATGCTGGTGCTTTCCACTCCTGCAAGCGAGATCATCTGTGTATTCCGGAGGCTTCATGTTCCAAAGATAATTTTGGAGCTGATGAACATGATTTACCGCTTTATCTTTGTGATGATGGATACCCAGTGCTCCATGAAGCAGGCAGCCGAGTCCAGAATGGGTTACTGCGATTTTAAGACATCCTGCCGTTCCTTTGGAAGCACGGCTGGAAATCTGTTTGTGGTTTCCTTAAAAAAGGCCAATACCTATTATGATGCGCTGACCGCCCGCTGTTATGATGGAGAGCTTTTGTTTCTGGAGGAGGAAAAGAAGGTAAAGGGATGGCAGCTTTGGGGGGCCGCCGGTTATTTTCTGGTTCTTTTATCCGTACATTTACTGGCTTAACCGGCTATCTGGCGGAGACAACATAGGAGGGAGGTGAAGAAAGATGGAGGAGATTCTTTTGCAGGCGGAAAACTTATGCTATTCTTATGGACAGGGTAAGCAGGTGTTAAAGGAGATCAATATCACTGTGAGAAAAGGAGAAAGGATTGTGGTTCTCGGTTCTAACGGTGCGGGAAAATCCACCTGTTTTCTCAATTTAAACGGGGTATACCGTCCGGATTCCGGGAGGATCCTTTACCGTGGACAGGAAATAGGAAAAAAAGATTTAAACCAGCTGAGAAAGAATGTAGGCATCGTTTTTCAGGATGCAGACAATCAGATCATCGCTTCCACAGTGTCTGCAGAGGTGTCTTTTGGGCCTATGAATTTAAAGCTTCCAAGAGACGAAGTGAAGCAGCGGGTGGAGGATGCTCTGGAATACATGAATTTGACGGAAATGAGAGACCGGCCGCCTCACTATTTAAGCGGAGGAGAGAAAAAGAGGGTCAGCATAGCGGATATCATTGCCATGGAATCTGAGGTGGTCATATTTGACGAGCCGACGGCCTCCCTGGATCCGGTGAATGTGGAAATACTGGAAGGTATTCTGGATAAGATGAACAAAGTGGGGAAAACTCTTCTGATTTCCACCCATGATGTGGATTTTGCATACCGATGGGCGGACCGGGCGGTAATTTTTGCCGGCGGACGCATCATTGCAGACGGGCCTGTGCAGGAAGTGTTTAAGGATGATGAAGTATTAAATCAGGCCAATTTAAAAAGACCGGTCCTTTTAGAGGTCTACAACAGCCTGGTGAGGCATCACGTTTTAGAAGAAGCCATGGTTTGCCCCAAGGATGCCGGGGAGCTGGAAATGCTCTTAAAAACACAAAGAAATTGACAGAAAGGTATGAAACAGCTACAATACTATCGTATCATGTGAAAGGTGCCTGTGAAAATTCTCCGCAGGATAATAGGGAAAAGGGTGGAAATCCCTTACGGTCCCGCCGCTGTAAGTGGGGAGCAGGGCTCAATAAATCACTGGGAAACCGGGAAGAGGAGCTGCTGTGAAGATACACGAGTCAGAAGACCTGCCTTTCGCTTTGCGACGCATTCGGTTACGAGCGATGACCGGATGCCGGGAAGTCTTTTTGTTGTGCAAAGATTTACCCTGTGAGCGCCGGTCTGATGAGTGGGAATCATCGGAATTTGGTGCTTATTTTATTGGAACACCCTTCGGGTATCCCTTTTCTCCTGAGAAAGAGGAGTGGGCTCTGCCAAAAAAGCTGGGTGGGAAAACGGAAAGGAGAATGAAAATGAGTAAGAAAGAAAAAAGAGTCATGAAACTTGTCATTGCATTTGCCCTGGCCTTTGGAATTGTTCCAAGTGCTTATGGAATGCACATTATGGAGGGGTATCTTCCTGTGGGATACTGTATCGCCTGGGGAGCTGTCTGTGTGCCGTTTCTGGCAGCGGGATTTTTCTCCATCAGAAAAACGCTTCAGGAGAACAGGAGGACCATCACCATATTGGCCATGTCGGGAGCCTTTATTTTTGTCATATCATCTTTAAAGATCCCATCGGTAACAGGAAGCTGTTCCCATATGACAGGGACCGGCCTTGGAGCCATTTTATTCGGGCCGTCTGCGGTCAGCATTCTGGGAATGATCGTGCTGATCTTTCAGGCCATTTTACTGGCTCACGGCGGCCTTACCACCTTGGGAGCCAATACCTTTTCCATGGCGATTGCAGGACCGTTTGTGTCTTTTGGAATTTATAAATTATTAAAGATGCTGAAGGTGAACAAGCTGGTCAGTATTTTCCTGGCAGCGATGATCGGTGATCTGTTTACATATTGTGTGACCAGCATTCAGCTTGCGTTGGCCTATCCGTCTGAAACAGGCGGGGTTTTTGCCTCTGCCGTAAAATTTTTAGGAGTATTTGCTCCGACTCAGCTTCCCCTTGCAGTTATTGAAGGGATCCTCACCGCAGTGATCATCATTACCCTTGAAACTTATGCCCTTCCGGAGCTTAAGGCAATTGGATTTTCAAAGGAGGTTCAGTAATATGACCAGTAAAAATAAAAAGATCGTAGCTGCTCTCCTGATTTTAGCCTTCCTCATCGCAGCGGTACCTCTCTTTGCCTTAAAGGGAGCCGAATTCGGCGGTTCCGATGATGCCGGAAGCCAGATGATATCGGAAATACAGGGAACGGAATATGAGCCATGGTTTACCCCGGTAATGGAAACCTTCATAGACGGAGAGCTTCCCGGAGAAGTGGAAAGCCTGCTTTTTTGCGTCCAGACCGGAATCGGAGTAGGCGTCCTGGCCTTTTTCATGGGACGGTTTGTGGAACGGAAGAAGTGGCAGGAAAAGGTGAAATAATGAGATAGGATAAGAACCTGACTGAGGGTGTCCTCGGTCAGGTTCTTAAGATCATCTTGTCCCATGCTGGAAAAGAAAGGCTGTTTCATTATCTTGATTGTTAAATTATGTAAGCATTTCGTTTACGTTTATTATAGCGCCTAATATATTGGCATCATTGTTAAAATTACACTTATCGATTTTAGTTGTTATAAATTCTGCGTCTCCAAAATAGTTCTTGCATATGTTATCAAATTTTTCTCTGACAGCTTCTATAAACCAGGTCTCTTCCGATATCCCTCCTCCTATGCATATGATTTCCGGATTATAAAATACAGTGATCGTCAGAAGCTGAATGGAGATATGATTGATCCACTCATCAACAGCTTCCTTGGCTGTCTTGTCTCCATTTAAGTACTTTTCACATACTTCACTTCCATAGACCGCCTGATCTTCTAAAGCTGCTTTATTATTAAATATTTCAATTAAAGCAAACATGGAAGCATAATCACCCTGTCTAAGAATCTTTCCGGTTTCAAAGTTTAAAAACGGCAGATGGTGAAATTCTCCTGCAAAGCCATCTTTGCCATATATAACGCCTTTTTCATCACATAAGCACCCGCCGGTACCTGTACCGATAATTAAAAATGCGGAGGAGCTGCTTCCTTTTGCGTTTCCCATTTTAAACTCACAAAGGCCGGCTGCTTTTGCGTCGTTGATGGTCGCCACTTTTTTATTTGTCCTTTTTCCTATTTCATGATTAACATTGCTGCCTTTCATAATGCATACATTTGCTGCAGCATAAGATTTCACATTAGAGTCTTCATCAATAAGTCCTGGAGCGCTTATTCCTATGTTTTTTACTGAGTTGAGATCCTTAATATTGGAACATATGTAGTCGTAAAATTCATGTATGCTGTCAAACTTTATGGATTTGGCTTTCCACCTTTCTACTATATTATACGTTTCATCTGCTAACGCATATTTAATAAATGTTCCCCCAATATCGATCCCTAAACGATATTCCATATACTCCTCCTTATCTCATTGACCATTCTGTTAAGTTATTCGTCATAGCTTATGAACTGACACCGCCAGATCATAAAAGCCTGGGAGTGTTTCCTGTGTAAACACAGTTCTCGTGTACCCTTAAAATATCATTATAATATCTCAAAAGAAGAGGATTCGTCAACGATATTTCCGTTTAAGGCGTAATTATTATTGATCATATAAATGAAATAAGGAAAGTCATGTTTTTTTAAAGCAGAATCTGGGAATTAAAATTCTTCCCTTTCCTAATCTCCGGGAAAATGATATACTATTCCTATCTTTTATCCGAGGTGAAAAACAATGAAAAAAATGATTTCCTGGAATGTGAACGGCCTTCGTGCCTGTGTGGAGAAGGGATTTTTGGATTATTTTAAAGAAATGGATGCAGATGTATTTTGTATCCAGGAAAGCAAGCTTCAGGAGGGACAGATCAACCTTGATCTTCCCGGATATTATCAATACTGGAATTATGCCCAAAAGAAGGGCTATTCCGGAACAGCCCTGTTTACTAAGGAAGAGCCTTTGTCAGTGGCCTACGGCATCGGCACAGAGGAGCATGACAGGGAAGGCCGGGTGATTGCGGCGGAATATCCGGAATATTACGTGGTTACCTGCTATACTCCCAATTCCCAGAATGAACTGGCCCGCCTGCCTTACCGGATGACATGGGAAGAGGCATTCCTTACCTATTTAAAAAAGCTGGAAGAGAAAAAGCCGGTGATTTTCTGCGGAGATCTTAATGTGGCCCATAAGGAAATTGATTTAAAGAATCCCAAGAGCAACCGTAAAAATGCGGGCTTTACCGATGAAGAACGGGAAAAATTCACCATTCTTCTGGAAAACGGTTTCATTGATACGTATCGTTATTTCTATCCGGAGCAGGAAGGGATATACTCCTGGTGGTCCTACCGGTTCAGCGCCAGGCAGAAAAACGCAGGGTGGCGTATTGACTATTTCTGCGTTTCAGAAAGCTTAAAGGACAGGCTTGTGAGCGCGGGAATCCATACAGAAGTCATGGGCTCTGATCACTGCCCTGTGGAGCTTGTGATCCGCTAGAAGAACCAAACAGGAGAGAACGATAAGGAATGAATTTACTGACCATTGAACATTTAACAAAATCATATACGGAGCGTCTGCTTTTTGATGATACCAGCTTCAGCATCAATGAGGGGGAGAAAATCGGCCTGATCGGCATTAACGGGACCGGCAAGTCCACACTGCTCCGGATCGTGGCAGGTCTTGAGGTGCCGGACCAGGGGACCGTGGTAAAGGGAAGGAATTTAGATATCCGCTTTCTGTCCCAGAACCCAAGGTTTCATGAAGGGGATACCATATTGGAAAGCATTGTCAGGGACAATGAGGGGCATGAGCATGTATGGGATTTAGAAAGCCAGGCAAAGTCCATGCTCACCAGGCTCGGATTTTCGGACTTTGATTCCAGGGTGGAAACCCTGTCCGGAGGGCAGAGAAAAAGGGTGGCATTAGTCAGTGTCCTTCTTGGGACCACAGATTTACTGATTCTTGATGAGCCTACCAACCATTTGGACAGCAGCATGGCAGACTGGCTGGAGGATTATCTGCGGCGCTTTAAAGGTGCACTTTTGATGGTGACCCATGACCGGTATTTTTTAGACAGCGTAACCAACCGGATCGTGGAGCTTGATAAGGGAAAGCTTTACAGCTATCAGGAAAACAAGGTGAATGGCGGCGGAGGCGAGAGAGAGAGCACCCTGGGATGTTATGGTGTATATTTAAAGCTGAAAGCAGAGCGCATGGATATGGAGGCGGCCACAGAGCGGAAGCGTCAGTCCATTCTTAAGGTGGAGCTGGAATGGATGCAGCGGGGAGCAAGGGCGCGTTCCACTAAGCAGAAGGCCCATATTCAGCGTTATGAGGCTCTTCGTGACCAAAAGGGGCTTCAGACAGATCAGAACGTGGAGCTGGATTCCGTAGCAAGCCGTCTGGGACGGACTACTGTGGAGCTTAATGAGATCTCCAAGGCCTATGGGGAAAAGGTGCTGATGAAGGATTTTAACTATATTTTCCTTAAAAACGACCGCATCGGCATCATAGGGCCAAATGGAAGCGGAAAATCCACCTTGATGAAAATCATAGCAGGCTGGCTGGAACCTGACTCAGGAACAGTTACCATAGGTCAGACCGTGAAAATGGGGTACTTTTCCCAGGAAAGCGAGGACATGGATGAGAGCGTAAAGGTCATTGACTACATTCGGAACGTGGCGGAATATGTGAAGACAAAGGATGGCAGCATCAGCGCTTCCCAGATGCTGGAACGCTTTCTGTTTCCGTCAAGTGTCCAGTACACCAACGTGGGCAAGCTGTCCGGCGGGGAGAAAAGACGGCTTTATCTGCTTCGGATCCTGATGGAAGCACCTAATGTGCTTTTGCTTGACGAGCCCACCAATGATCTGGATATCCAGACCTTGACGATTTTAGAGGACTACCTTGACAGCTTTCAGGGAATCGTTGTTACGGTTTCCCATGACCGCTATTTTCTGGACCGTGTGGTGCGCCGGATCTTTGCCTTTGAAGGCCAGGGTCAGGTGATCCAGTATGAGGGCGGTTTTACCGATTATCAGGTGGCTTTCCAGGAGAAATATCCTCAGGGCCTTCCAGGCCAGGATGAGGGTCCTGCAAAAAATGCGGAAGCTCCGGAGAAAAAGAATAAGGAAAAGCCAAAAGGGGAGAGGAAGCTTAAATTCTCCTTTAAAGAACAACGGGAATGGGATACCATTGAAGAGGATATTGCGGCTTTGGAAGCTAAAATTGAGAACCTGGAAAAGCAGATGGGAGAAGCAGCCAGCGACTATGGCAGGCTGAATGCCCTGATGGAAGAAAAGACAGAGCAGGAAGGACTGCTGGAAGAGAAGATGGAGCGGTGGATGTATTTAAACGATCTGGCAGAGCAGATTGAAAATCAGTAAAAACAAGCAGGAACTGTCCCGGAATCAGACCAAGAGACGGAGGAGATAAGTGATATGGAACAGTACAAGATTGCAAAGCATGAGATGGAGGCATATCCTTTGGGGCTTACAAAAGTATCCGGAGGGATCCGCCTGTGTGTGGCTGCGGAAGGGAAGGAATGCAGGGTCCATATTTATAAGACCGGAGCAAAAGAACCGGTCCAGACCCTGTCTTTTCCGTCAGAGTGCAGAAAGGGCGATGTATGGAATATGACCATTCTGGGAGAGGATTTTAATGATCTGGAATACTGCTTTGAAATCGATGGAAAACTGTTTTCAGATCCTTACGGGAAACACTTTACCGGACGGGAGACCTGGGGAGATCTTGAACATGCTTCTGCCCTTTTAAGGTCACCCATGGAGTTTGCTGATTTTGACTGGGAAGGGGATAAGCTCCCTCAGATTCCATATGAGGAAACCATCATATACAGGCTTCATAACCGTGGGTTTACAAAGCATGCCTCTTCTAAGGTAAAGCATAGAGGAACCTTTGATGCCATAGGAGAGAAGATTCCTTATTTAAAAGAATTAGGTGTGACAGCTGTTGAACTGATGCCGGTGAATGAATTTTCCGAGGTCATTATGCCCGAATATGTGCATGGAGACCCCTCCGGTGTGGATAAACCCACAGGAAAATTAAATTATTGGGGATATACCTCAGGCTATTATTTTGCTCCCAAGGCTTCCTATGCATGGGGAAAGGACCCTGCCCTGGAGTTTAAAAGCCTTGTGAAGGCCCTCCATAGAGAAGGTCTGGAATTGATTGTGGAGCTTTTTTTTACAGGTAAGGAACCGCCCTCTTTTGTTCTTGATGCGGTCCGTTTCTGGGCTGATGAGTTCCATGTGGATGGGATCCATCTGGTGGGGACCCTGCCCCTGGACCTCCTTGGAAGAGATCCTTATTTAAGCAGGATCAAACTGTTTGCGGTCTCCTGGGAGCCGGTCTCAAAGGGAGAAATCAAACATTTAGGAGAATATAACGACGGTTTTCTCATAGACATGCGCCGGGTATTAAAGGGGGATGAGGAACAGATGAAAAACCTTGCCCTCCGGACCAGGAGAAATCCGCCGGAATACGGGACCATCAATTATATGGCCAATACCAACGGCTTTTCCATGATGGATATGGTATCTTATGATACCAGGCATAATGAGAAAAACGGAGAAAACAATCAGGATGGCAGTCCCTACAATTATTCCTGGAACTGCGGGGTGGAAGGACCTACCAAGCGGAAGAAGGTGATGGAGCTTCGGAAAAAGCAGCTTCGCAACGCATTCCTTCTTTTACTTTTAAGCCAGGGAACTCCTCTTATTATGGCGGGAGACGAATTCGGCAATTCCCAGTCAGGTAATAATAATGCCTATTGCCAGGATAACGAAGTGTCGTGGCTTAATTGGAATCTGGTCAGGACCAACCAGGATATTCTGGAGTTTGTAAAGGCTGTTATCGCTTTCCGAAAGGCTCATCCGGTGTTCCATATGCCTAAGGAGCCAAGGATCATGGATTATCTGGCCTGCGGTCTTCCTGATGTTTCCTATCACGGAGTAAAGGCATGGTGTCCGGAATTTGATAATTACCGGCGCCAGCTTGGAGTCTTTTACTGCGGGGAATATGGAAAAAGACCGGATGGAACCTATGACAACAACTTTTATGTGGCTTATAACATGCACTGGGAACCCCACGAATTTGATCTTCCCAACCTGCCTAAAAAGGAGCGGTGGCATGTAGCCTTTCATACGGATCGGGCAGATGCAAACGGAATGTACCCGGAAGGAAAGGAGCCTGTGGCTGAAGGCAAGAGTTTTCTGGTTCCGCCCAGATCCATTGTGGTGCTGATGGGGAAAAAATGACCGGTGTTAAAAGAAAATTATATATGGTTATGATGTGTTTGAGGGCAATCAATCCGGATTGCCCTTATTTTTTATGGTTTTATCAACTTTGAATCAATGATACAAAATATTTGGACAGCAATTGGTTGTATTTATTAATTTTCATATTGTATATGAGCACATTTTTGTTTTATTTTAAATAACAAATTTAGGTACCAATTAAAATGGAAAAATAGTGCCTGATTAATTATAATAATTACAGGGAATCAGTGATATATTGCATAAAAAAGAGGTGGGACAATGCAAATTATTGAAAAGCGCGCGTTCAATTTGCTGCAGTATTTGCTGAATGACAGGAATTTTTCCGTAAGCAAGGCCATGGATCTGCTGGGGTGTTCAAAAAGGCAGATTGAATATGATGTAAGCAAAATCAATGAACTGCTGAAAGAAAATGAGATTGAATTGATCAGACTGTCAAAAGGCAAGTTTCTGATTAATAAGGAAACCATCAACAAAATATCCGGATTAAACCTGCCCCGGCAGAAATTTGCTGTTAATGGGGAAAACAAAATATGGATCATCTGTATCCAGATCTTTTGCACAAGGGAACCCCTGGGGCTGAATCATTTTATTATTAATCTGCAGTCAAGCAAGAATACCGTTTTAAATGATTTAAGAAAGATTGCAAAGATCGGCAGGCAGTATAAGGTGGAATTGAAATACTCAAGAAAATCGGGTTATTACTTTGAAGGGGAGCCGGTTAAGATCCGTTCTCTGGTATTGCTTGCAATTATTAACCTGAAGGACAATTTTTTATGTAAAAAGTTAATTTCACTGGCTGTTTCGGATCCTTCCTATGATGTGGTATTTGAGGAGACAAAAGCTAAGGCAGAGTCGTTGATTAAGGAATTTAATCTGCCGATCATGAAGGAATATCTGATCCAGGTGATATATTTTATCAGCTTGCTCCCTTATCACTGCCAATCCATTACATACTTGCCTGTCCATATACATGAAACCACGTGGAATCAACTCCCCCTTTATGCAGCTGTAACAGCTTTTTATGAATCACTGACCTTTCATCTGCCCGAAGAAGAGGCTGACTATTTATTTGTCCTTTTGTTAAGCACGGTTTTAGGGGATAAAATGTATTTCCACCTTTACAACCAGGAGAGTGTGTTTTTGCAGGAGCTGTGCCAAAGTCTGATTAACCGGTTTGAAGTCATTACCGGAACTGTGGTACAAAAGAAGGCGGGCATATCGGAAAATATGCTGATGCATCTGCGTTTGGCCTATTTTCGGTTAAAGTACGGGATACCGGTGGTGAATCCGGCATTGAAGCAGGTTAAAAAAGAGTTTGGAGAGGTGTTTGACATATGCAGGCTCGTGCTAGAACCCTTTGGAGACTACTTAGACTGCTTCATTCCTGATGATGAGATTGCCTATATTGCTTTGCATTTCATGACGGTAATGGATCTTCCGGATCAGGATAAGATCAGAAAAAGAGCCATTATCGTATGCCAGAACGGACTTGCAAGCTCTGTGATGATGAAAAACCAGTTAATAAAGATATTTCCTGAAATACATTTCGCGGACACTTGTAATGCAGAAGAGTTTAAAGAGGTTCCCCCGGAAACCTATGATATGGTTTTTTCCACTACGGAAGGAATCGATGTGCCGGAAGAGAAGCATATGTTCGTATCCTCCCCCATCTTAACGGTAGAAGAACGGTTTATTATCAGTGAAGCGGTATATTCTTCTGTATTTGGAATCAAGTCAGAGGCCGGTATGACCGTACATTCAATCCTGGAAATTGTGGAAAAATACGCGGTGATCCATGACCGGAAGGGGTTAAGCGGTGACTTAAAGGACCTTCTGCAAAAACAATATAAAAAAGAAAAAGTCGGAAAGGAAGGATTACCTGTGATAAAAGACCTTCTTACGAAGGAAACCATACAATTTGCTTCCAGTGTAAACAGTTGGGAGGAAGCAATCTGGCTGGGGGCAAAGCCTTTATTGGAGAATGGTTCCATAACAAAAGATTACATCAATGCAATGATCGGCAATGTGAAGGGCTTTGGTCCCTATATCGTAATATGTCCCTATGTAGCGATCCCTCATGCTCAGAATCAGGCAGGGGTCCATAAGCTGGGAATGAGTTTTTTAAAGCTGGAAAAAGAGGTCTGCGTGCTGGATAATCCCCAGAAGCCGGTGAAGGTCTTCATTACCCTGGCGGCCATTGATAATCACACACATTTAAGAGCCCTTGCCCAATTATCTAATATTTTGACCAATGAAGATACCAGGGAACAATTATTAGCCTGCAGTTCCGTAGAGGATGTGATGGAACTGATCGATATGGAAGAAGAATAAAAAAGTCAGGAGGAAGTCATATGAAGATATTGGCGGTGTGCGGTTCAGGACTTGGAAGCAGCTTTATGGTGGAGATGAATATTAAAAATGTTTTAAAGGAGATCGGGGCAGCAGGGATCGAGGTGGATCACAGTGATTTGGGAGGTGCCGCGCCGGGAGCAGCGGACATCTTTATTGCCGGAAGAGATATTGCAATGGGGATGACCCATTTAAAAGGAGTGGTGGAGCTGGAAAACCTGCTGGATAAAAAAGAACTGAAGGAAAAATTGGAAGAGGCGTTAAAGAAACGGAATGTAATCTGATTGCGCATAGAGAGGAGAAAACCATGGCTGTTTTAAAAATCATACAGGAAATTCTTTCAACCCCTGCAGTGTTAGTGGCATTAATTGCATTCATTGGTTTGCTGCTGCAAAAGAAACCGGCGGCAGATACCATCAGGGGAACCATAAAATCATTTCTCGGTTTTATCGTGTTATCGGCGGGAGCAGATGTGATCGTCGCATCCTTGGCTCCCTTTGGAGGAATGTTTCAGGAGGCATTTCATACGGCAGGGGTTGTGCCCAATAACGAGGCCATTATAGCGGTGGCGTTAAAGGAGTACGGCCAGGTCACTGCCCTGATTATGTTTTTCGGAATGTTTGCCAACATTATCATTGCCCGTATTACCAGGTTTAAATATGTATTCCTTACAGGGCACCATACCCTTTACATGGCTTGTATGATCGGCGTTATCTTAATTACCATCGGCATGTCTACGGCTATGACCGTAGTGGTGGGCGCGGTTGCCCTTGGAATTGTGATGGTGTTGTTCCCTGCCCTGGCGCAGCCGACCATGAAAAAGATAACCAAAACCGATGATGTGGCCTTTGGCCATTTCAGCACAATCGGATATTGGTCTTCTGCAATGATCGGTAAATTAGTGGGGAAAAATTCAAAGTCAACAGAGGAGATTGAATTCCCCAAATCCCTTGCATTTTTAAGGGACAGTTCCGTTTCCATTTCCCTGACAATGGTTCTTTTCTATGTGATTCTTGCACTCTTTTGCGGACCGGACTACATAAAGGAAAACTGGTCAGACGGAAAGAATTATATGATGTTTTCCATTACAAAGGGAATTCAGTTTGCGGCAGGTGTGGTGATTATATTACAGGGAGTCCGCCTGATCCTTGCAGAAATCGTGCCGGCCTTTAAAGGCATCTCAGAAAAACTGATTCCCAATGCAAAGCCGGCACTGGACTGCCCGATCGTTTATACCTTTGCGCCAAATGCCGTGTTGATTGGTTTCTTTTCCAGTTTTGCAGGCGGGATCGTGGGTATGGCAATTCTGGTTCTCACCGGCGGAATCATCATATTGCCGGGAGTTGTGCCTCATTTCTTCTGCGGCGCCACGGCGGGAGTCTTCGGCAATGCCAACGGAGGGGTAAAAGGAGCTGTATTCGGTTCCTTTATAAACGGTTTGATGCTGACCTTTGCACCGCTTTTATTAATGCCTCTCCTGGGCGATCTGGGTTACCAGGGAACAACCTTCTCTGATCTGGATTTTATAGCTTCCGGATTCTTAATGGGAAAGGCAGGACAATTAGGGCCTATGGCAGCTACCATATTCGTATTTGGAGTGCTGGCAGTCATGATTGCTGTCTCAGTTGTAAAGCCTGACAAGAAAGATCCGAAATAGTGATACATAAGGTAGGCTGTAATGCCTGAGGATCTGTTCAGGCATTGCAGCATTTCTTTCACCAATAGACAGAGCGTATTGTCAGATCGTTTAGAAAGAGGGATCGGGATGGAATATGAGGAGCTGAAATTAACAGCCAATGATATACGCAAAGGAATCATAGATGCCGTATATCATGCTGGCTGCGGGCATCCGGGTGGGTCTTTATCCGCAGCAGAAATACTGACCTGCTTATTTTTTAAAGAATTGAATATTGATGAAAATGATCCGGGAAAAGAAGACCGTGACCGGTTTGTCTTATCAAAGGGTCATGTAACACCGGGATATTATGCGGCTTTGGCCCGGCGGGGCTTTTTCCCTGCGGCCGAACTGTCGACTTTCCGGAAAATAGGTTCCAGGCTGCAGGGGCATCCGGATATGAAGAAAACACCTGGTGTGGATATGTCCAGCGGCTCCCTGGGACAGGGAGTCTCAGTTGCAGCGGGAATGGCATTGTCAGGAAAGCTTTCTTCGAAAGACTACCGTGTTTATGCTTTGGCAGGAGACGGGGAAATACAGGAAGGGCAGGTATGGGAAGCTGCCATGTTTGCAGCCCACAGGAAATTAGACAATCTGACAGTGATCGTGGATAATAACAATCTTCAGATTGACGGTACCGTTGAAGAAATCTGCTCTCCTTATCCTATTGATAAGAAGTTTGAGGCCTTTGGCTTTCATGCCATCACTGTTGATGGCCATAGCTTTGAGGAGCTGGAAAGGGCTCTCTTGACGGCCAGGGAGACAAAAGGAAAACCAACGGTGATTATTGCAAAAACAGTAAAAGGGAAAGGGATCTCATTTATGGAAAATAATCTGTCATGGCACAGCGGTGCACTGAATGAGGAGCAGTATCAGCTTGCCATGGGAGAACTGGAAAGGGAAAGGAAACTTTTATGTCAGAGATCATAAAAAAAGCGGCCAGGGACAGCTATGGAGAAGCGCTGGCAGATTTAGGCCGTATCCATGAAGATTTATATGTATTGGACGCAGATCTGGCTTCGGCCACAAAGACCGCTCTTTTTAAAAAGGCTTTTCCAGACAGGCATATTGACTGCGGGATTGCGGAGTGCAATATGATGGGAGTTGCGGCAGGATTGTCCTTAACCGGTAAAATTCCCTTTGCCAGTTCCTTTGCCATGTTTGCGGCAGGCCGTGCTTTTGAGCAGATACGCAATTCCATTGGATACCCTGGACTGAATGTAAAAATAGGAGCCACTCACGGCGGGATATCCGTTGGAGAGGATGGGGCCACTCATCAGTGCAATGAGGATTTTGCACTGATGAGAGCTATACCTGGAATGGTTGTTTTATGTCCTTCTGATGATGTGGAAACAAAAGCGGCGGTAAAAGCAGCATATGAACGGAAAGGGCCTGTTTATTTAAGATTTGGAAGAGTCCCTGTTCCTTTCATTAATCAGAGGGAGGACTGTCATTTTGAAATTGGGAAAGGGGTAATTTTAAAGGAGGGGACGGATATTACTGTTATTGCAAATGGAATTCTGGTAAATGAAGCGCTGGAGGCGGAGAAAATATTGGCGGAAAAAGGGCTTCAGGCACAAATCATAAATATCCACACCATTAAGCCTTTGGATAAGGATCTGGTGATCCAGTCGGCAAAAAAGACGGGGAAAATAGTGGTGGTGGAGGAACATTCCATTATCGGCGGATTGGGAAGCGCAGTGTGTGATGCTCTGTCTGAAAATTATCCCGTCCCTGTTTTAAAAATAGGTGTCAATGATGTCTACGGAAGATCAGGCTCTGCAATGGAACTGCTAAGAGCTTATGAACTGGATTCAGAAAGCCTGGCAAGGCGTATTTTAGATTTTTATCATCGATGATGGCGCTGCATTTTTTGCCAGGAGATTGGCTTTCATACTCATGATGTCACAGTATGTCATACATAGACCATAAAAAATAGCATCCTTCTGCTTTTTAAAGAGTAGGATGCTATTTTTGCTCATTTGTTGAGAACATCAGATTGTATATCTAATCGATCCTTCTGATTCGGTTAGTTTTATGGTGTTTCAATCCTTTTGCTTTTAATCGTTTTATAAATGGCATTGCCGCACTCTGCAAATGAGCACAGGACAGCAATTAAGAGAAGTATCATAGCAGGATTTATTCCCCATAGGAACGGACCGGAAGACACCCAGAGGTTTGCCTTCATAAACCCTTTGAACTCTTCGCTTAAAATGTCCGGGCGGGCAAGAAGATAAATCAGGGCAGATACACTTACTATATTGCTCAGAATGACTGTACAGCATACAGGAACCGTCCAACGGCGGTCTTTTATCTTGATAATGCATTCCCCGGCTCCAAACAGGGCCATAACTATGATCGGGGGAATGGAGCTTTCCAAAAATCCGGGACTGAATAAGGTACGTACCTGTGTGCTGCCGTGCTGGATCATAAATGCAATGGGCACTGTCCCGCTGCATATGAGGATTGCTGCGGCTGCAAACACAACGACAAGTACCAGCTCTGCAATACTGTCGGACAAAGAGATGGGGTATTTGCTGGGGGGAAGCACTTCCGGTAAATCCTCCACCTTCCAGTTTGTGCTTTCAGAATTTTTATTCCCGGTTCTTTCGGCAATCACAAAGCCTATTGTTGTCCATGCAAGAGCCTGGAAAGCTGCAGACAGACCTGCTGAGATCCCCGTTGAAAGCGCCTTGCTTATATTTATCATTCCATCTCTTATGGAACCGGTGGAACCCACGATTATGCCGATCACCATACCCACTACACCGGCCAGGGGTAAAACCCATTTTAATACGCTGATATATTCATCATAAATGCCGGGAGATATTAAATACCTGGGGTTTTTCCGGTATTTCCCCGCCAGGAATGCGGGGGCTCCCAGCTTATATAAAACCGACTTTATCTCGTTTTCATTTGCATCCTCCGGAAGCATATCGTAAATATTGGCCGTCAGCTCTTTGCTTATTTCCTCCCGTTCTTTTTCAGGCAGCCGTCGGGTCACATCATACACATAGCGTTCAATGTAATCACTCATTGTGCTCCTCCTTTCCTATAATGGATTCAAAACTTTCCTGCATTCTTCTCCATTCCGAAATCAAATCCTTATATATCGTTTTCCCTTTTTCATTGATAATGTAGTACTTTCTGGGTCTGCTTTCGCTGGTGTCCCAGTCGCTGACAAGCAGGCCCTGGCTTTCCAGCCGGCGCAATAGCGGATACAACGTGTTGGCTTCAATGTCTATATGCTTTCCCTGCATCTCCTGAAGCAGGGCGTAGCCATAATGTGATTGATGAAGACATCCCAACACCGCCAGTGTTAAGCTGCCGCGGCGCAGCTCTGTAATATAGCTCTGAAACTGTTCATTTTCCGTCATAATATCACCTCAGCCTTATTATATTGTGTGATACACAATATTGTCAATATCAATTTATTGTAAATTTAAACCATTTATTCTTCCGTTCATTCTCCAGTTGTGCAAAACCAGGGTATTGGAGAGGGGAGGATCAAGCCGGAGGGTTCTTGACAACTTCTTGACACATCTCCTTTCCATTTTAACACTGTCTTGATTTTTTCTTTGATATGATTGTGGTCACAAGGGATCCTGCTGTAATGCTCCGGAAATGAAGCCGGCAGCAGGAGAAAAATAAAATGATCAGGAGATGAAATCATGGGAGTTATTTTAACGCTGGTAAGCATTATCGGTGTTTCACTGTTAATTTATTTATTTTACGTACTGTTTCGAGGTGACCGTTTATGAACTATATGGTGATGCAGGATCTGTTTTATATTGCAGTTTTAATTGGATTGTCCATTCCCCTGGGAATCTATATATACAGGGTGATGACAGGGCAAAAAGTGTTTCTTACCCCTGTCATTGGTCCTGTGGAACGGGAGATCTATAAGCTTATGGGCACTGCCCCTGAGGAAGAAATGAATGCGTGGAAGTATACGCTTTCTGTCTTTTTATTCAGCGGGGCCGGTTTTATTTTTCTTTTCCTCTTACTCATGCTCCAGGGGACACTGCCCTTTAATCCGGAAGGGCTGAGAGGAACCAGCTGGCACCTGGCCTTTAACACGGCTGCAAGCTTTGTTACCAATACCAACTGGCAGGCATACTCCGGTGAGTCCACCCTGTCCTACTTTACCCAGTTTTCCGGCCTTGCCGTCCAGAACTTCGTTTCAGCGGCAACGGGAATCGCGGTCCTTTTTGCTTTGATCAGGGGATTTGCCCTGAAACAGAAAAAGACCATCGGCAACTTTTGGGCGGATCTGGTGAGAGCCACCCTCTACATCCTCCTCCCTCTTTCCTTTGTGGCAGCCCTGCTCCTTGTCTCCCAGGGCGTGGTGCAGACCTTTGGTCAATACAAAGATGTTGCCATGCTGGAAAGCGGGGCTTTGCAGACGATTCCCTTAGGCCCTGCGGCAAGCCAGATCGCCATCAAGCAGCTTGGGACAAACGGGGGCGGATTCTTTGGGGCGAACTCTGCATTTCCCCTTGAGAATCCCACGGCTTTTTCGAACATGATACAGTCCTTATCCATCCTGCTGATTCCTGCAGCCCTTTGCGTAAGCTTTGGAAAGGCGGTAAAAGACGGCAGGCAGGGGCGGTCGGTTTATATCACCATGATGATTTTCCTCACGGCTGCCCTGGCAGCAGCAACTGCCAGCGAGCAGTTTACAGGTCCTGTATTTAAACAGGTGGCAGCTTCCGGCAGCATGGAAGGCAAGGAAGTGATACACGGCGTAGGCGCTTCCTCCTTATGGGCAGTCATTACCACCGCAGCATCAAACGGTTCCGTAAACGCCATGCATGACAGCCTCACTCCCCTTGGAGGAATGGTTTCCATGTTCCTCATGCAGCTGGGTGAAATCGTATTCGGCGGCGTGGGAAGCGGACTTTACGGGATGCTCGCTTTTGTACTCCTCACCGTATTTATTGCGGGTCTGATGGTCGGCAGGACGCCGGAGTATCTGGGGAAAAAGGTAGACCCCTTTGATATGAAAATGGTGTGCCTGATCGTCCTGGTTCCTCCGCTTCTGACCCTTTTGGGAACTTCTGCCGCGGTATTAGCGCCTGAGGCCCGGTCATGGCTGACCAATTCAGGAGCCCATGGATTTTCGGAAATTTTATATGCCTTTTCATCCATGGCAAATAACAACGGCAGCTCCTTTGGAGGTTTTCAGGGGAATACCGTATTTACCAATGTATCAGGCGGGGTCATTATGCTGATGGTCCGCTTTATTCCCATGACGGCAGTTATTTTCCTTGCAGGGAATATGGCGCAGAAAAAGGCAGTTGCCGTCAGTGAAGGGACGCTGTCCACCAGCAATACCGTATTTGTCGGGCTGTTGATCGGAGTGATCCTCATCATAGGCGCCTTAAGCTTTTTGCCGGCCCTGGCCCTTGGCCCGATTGCTGATTTTTTAACAATCCAGTGATAGAAGGTGATTGAAATGGAAAAAAAGAGTATTGATAAAAGCATCTTTTATGATGCGCTGAAACAGTCCTTTGTAAAGCTGTCTCCCCGTGTGCAGGTGAAAAATCCTGTCATGCTGGTAGTTTATATAGGCGGGGTCCTGACCGGGGTTTTATATTTTCTTTCCTTTGCAGGGCTTAAGGATGAAAATTCCGGTTATACCTTAACCATATCGTTGATTTTATGGTTTACCGTGTTGTTTGCCAACTTTGCAGAGGCCATTGCAGAAGGGCGGGGGCGGGCCCAGGCAGACAGCCTTCGCAGCGCTAAAAAGGATGTAAAAGCGAAAAAGCTGAGCTCTCCCGCCAATACGGACGATTATACGGAAGTCCTTTCCAACACATTAAAGAAGGGCGATGTCGTATATGTAAAGGCCGGTGAGCAGATCCCAATGGATGGAGAAGTGATCGATGGGGCTGCCTCTGTGGACGAAAGTGCCATTACCGGAGAATCGGCGCCGGTCATCCGGGAATCAGGCGGGGACAGGAGCGCGGTCACAGGGGGAACCACCCTGGTGTCCGACTGGCTGGTCATTGAGGTGACGGCAGAGGCAGGAGAAAGCTTCCTGGATAAAATGATTTCCATGGTAGAGGGCGCATCCAGAAAGAAAACGCCCAATGAAGTGGCTCTGCAGATCTTGCTCATAACCCTTACCATTATCTTTCTGGTGGTAACGGCAGCTCTTCGGCCCTTTACCGGCTTTGCGAGCCTTCAGGCAGGGGGCGGTTCCGCCATTTCCATCACCAATGTCATAGCACTTTTGGTATGCCTTGCTCCTACCACCATAGGTGCTCTTCTTTCCTCCATCGGAATTGCCGGCATGAGCCGCTTAAATCAGGCCAATGTTCTGGCAATGAGCGGGCGTGCCATTGAAGCCGCCGGAGATGTGGATGTGCTGCTGCTTGACAAGACCGGGACCATTACCCTGGGAAACCGTCAGGCCAGCGAATTTCTCCCGGTCGGAACCGTTACGGAGCGGGAGCTTGCTGATGCGGCTCAGCTTTCATCCCTTGCGGACCAGACGGCAGAAGGCAGAAGCATTGTGGTACTGGCAAAGGAACGGTTTGGAATACGGGGCAGAGAGCTTTCAGCCCTGGGCGCGGCCTTTGTGGCGTTTACGGCAAAGACCAGGATGAGCGGCATTGACTACCAGGGCAATGAGATAAGAAAGGGCGCCGCCGATACCATCAAAGCATATGTGCTGGAAAAGGGCGGCAGATACCCTGAGGAATGTGAGAAGCTTGTAAAGCATGTTGCTGAGGCAGGAGGCACCCCTCTTGTGGTGGCAAAAAACCATCAGGTGATGGGAGTGGTTTATTTAAAGGACATCGTAAAAAACGGCGTAAAGGAACGCTTTGAGGATCTGCGGAAAATGGGCATCAAAACCGTTATGATCACCGGCGACAATCCCATGACTGCGGCGGCTATCGCTGCGGAAGCGGGAGTTGACGATTTTCTGGCAGAGGCAACGCCGGAAGCAAAGCTGGCCCTTATCCGCGATTATCAGGCAAAAGGCCATCTGGTGGCCATGACAGGTGACGGTACAAACGATGCTCCTGCCCTGGCCCAGGCAGATGTAGCGGTGGCCATGAACACAGGGACCCAGGCCGCAAAGGAGGCGGGAAACATGGTGGATCTAGATTCCAGCCCAACCAAGCTCATTGATATTGTCCGGATCGGCAAACAGCTTTTAATGACAAGAGGTTCTTTGACCACCTTTAGCGTGGCAAATGATGTGGCAAAGTATTTTGCCATTATTCCGGTGCTGTTCTTTGGTATTTACCCCCAGCTTTCGGCCCTGAATTTTATGGGGCTGACCAGCGCCAAAAGCGCCATGCTTTCCGCGATCATTTACAACGGGCTGATCATTATTGCCCTGATTCCTCTGGCTCTTAAGGGGGTAAAGTACCGGGAACTGCCTGCTGAAAAGCTTCTGAAACGGAACCTGCTGGTCTATGGCCTGGGCGGGATCTGCGCACCGTTTCTTGCAATCAAACTGATTGACATGATTCTGACCGCGTGCGGTCTTGCATAAGGGAGATGGAGACTATGAAAATCATGAAATTATTCAGAGCCGCGGCCGTATGCTTTGGCATCATGACCATATTGTGCGGCATCGTTTATACGGCAGCCGTTACGGGAGCTGCCCAGCTGTTATTTCCGGATCAGGCCAACGGCAGCATGATCGTTGTCACCCAAAAAGACGGGTCTCAAAAAGAGTATGGATCGGAGTGGATCGCTCAGGAATTTACAAAACCTCAATACCTGATAGGAAGGCCGTCAGGCGTGTCAAACCTCTCCCCTGTGGGAAAAGAACAGCAGGAGCTTGTTTCGGAGCGTATCAGCCGGTGGCATTCCTTTGACCCGGATAATAAGGCGGATATCCCCATGGACTTGGTTACAGCCTCAGGCAGCGGCGTTGACCCTCATATTTCCCCTGATGCGGCGGAATACCAGGTAGCAAGGATCGCGGCTGCCAGGAATATAACAGAAGATCAGGTGAGAAGCATTATCAGGACTTATACAAAAGGCCGTTTCCTGGGATTCATAGGCCAGCCGGCGGTCAATGTCTTACAGGTCAATTTAGCGCTTGATGGTTTGCTGAAACCGGAAAAAGTGGTATGATATGGGAATATAAAGGTGGTGGATGAATGGAACCATTGGATCACAGACCTGACCCTGACGCGATTTTAGAAGATATTTTGGTGCGTCGGGATCAAAGGCCGGGAAGATTAAAGATATTTTTTGGGTATGCTGCCGGAGTGGGAAAGACTTATGCAATGCTTGACGATGCCCATGACCGGTTAACAAGCGGGATCGACGTTCTGGTGGGGTATATTGAACCCCATACCCGTCCTGAGACCATGCAGAAGCTGCATGGTCTTCCGGTCCTTCCCCCGAAAACAGTATCATACCGGACCATGGAGCTAAAGGAGTTTGACCTGGATAAAGCTCTGGAGCGAAAGCCGGAGCTGATCCTTGTGGATGAACTGGCTCACACCAATGCAGAAGGCGGCCGGAATAAAAAGCGTTATCAGGACATTGAAGAGCTGTTGGGAGCAGGAATCGATGTTTATACAACGGTGAATGTCCAGCATATGGAAAGCCTCAATGATATGATTGAAAACATTACAAAGGTCAGGGTCCGGGAAACCGTGCCGGATTACATTTTTGACCGTGCTGAAAAGATTGAGCTGGTGGATCTTGCGCCGGACGAACTGCTGCGCCGTCTGGAAGAGGGGAAAATATACCGTCCTGAACGGGCGGAGGCTGCCGTCCAGAACTTTTTTACCCAGGAAAATCTACGGCTTTTGCGGGAAATTGCCCTCCGCTGTGCCGCGGACAAGATCAGCCTGGAAAATCAGAATGAGCGGAGCCTGTCTGATAAAATGGCAAATACCAAGCTGCTTGTCTGCATCGGTGCTTCTCCTTCATCGGCAAAATGCATCCGGTGGACAGCCCGGGCGGCGGAAGCCTTCCATGCAAGCTGGACCGCGTTGTATGTGGAGGATATAGGGAATGAGGATCTCACTGCGGAACAGCAGAAAACCCTTCGGTCCAACTTAGACCTGGCGGAAAAGCTGGGGGCAGAGACCGTCAACCTTACCGGCCATGATATTGCCGTTACCGTATCGGAATATGCAAAGCTTTCCGGAATCACAAATATTGTGGTGGGAAAAAGCAGAAATAAAAAGACACTTAAAAACCTGTTTGATATGGATTTTGAAGACAAGCTCATCTCTCTTTTGCCAAACATTGAGATTCATATTATACCGGGAAATACAGGCAGGCGAAGCTATAAAAAGCCCAAAAAAGGAGTAAGGTTTGAAACGTTCCATTTTTCCTGGGGGGATGCCATAAAAACCTTCTCCATTCTGGTGGCTGCCACTCTGCTGTCTTATGGAATCCGCAGGCTTGACATTATGAACCAGAATATTATTATGGTTTATATTTTTTCCGTTCTGCTGGTTTCCCGTATGACAGAAGGGTATTGGTACGGAATCATTGCTTCAGTAATCAGCGTGCTGACCTTTAACTTCTTTTTTACGGAACCCTATTTCACCTTTAATGCCATCCAGACCGGTTATCCCCTCACCTTTGCGATCATGCTTTTAGTGGCCCTGATCACCAGTGCCCTTACCGTGCGCATTAAGGCAGAAGCCCGGCTTGCCGTAAGGAGGGAACACCGCACGGAAATTCTGTATGAGATCAACAAAAGGCTTCTTGCCACCAGGGGCCTTGACCGGATCGTGGCACTTACAAATGATTACGTTGTCAAGCTGTTCGGACGTTCCATAATCTTTTTCACCGTTGACCCTGAACAGGGAGAGGACGGGGAAGTGGCCCAGGCATCGGATGACCTGGGTGCCTCTGTCTTAAACTCTGCCGA
Organism: Lacrimispora indolis DSM 755; assembly: GCF_000526995.1. Lineage (NCBI taxonomy): Bacteria > Bacillati > Bacillota > Clostridia > Lachnospirales > Lachnospiraceae > Lacrimispora > Lacrimispora indolis. The sequence continues at coordinate 2,203,354 of NZ_AZUI01000001.1, forward strand.
TGAAAAAGCAGTCGCCCACTGGGTGTTCTTAAACCAGAAGCGGGCAGGAGCGGGAACTGATACCCTTATGGGAGCGGCGGCGTTTTATATGCCGGTGATCTCACAGGGAAAGGTTCTTGCCGTCTGGGGAGTTTCCTGCAAAAATGGAACCCTTGATCACAGCACCCGCCTGTTTTTGCGCATGATCGCTTCCCAGGTGGCAATGGCCTTAGAGCGGCAGCAGCTTTCTGATGAACAGCGAAACATCATGGTGGAATCGGAAAAGGAGAAGATGCGGAGCACCCTTTTGCGGGCCATCTCCCATGACCTTCGCACTCCCCTTGCAGGTATCCTGGGAGCCAGCTCTGCCATCCGTGAAAACGGGAAAACGCTTGACGAGAATACCCGGGACAGTCTGGTGGCCAACATACAGGAGGAATCCCAGTGGCTCATACGCATGGTAGAAAATCTCCTTTCCGTGACACGGATCAACGAGGACGCTTCCAATCTTACCAAAAGTCAGGAGGCAGCCGAGGAGGTTATCGGAGAAGCTGTCAGCCGGGTCAAAAGGAGATTTCCTCAAGCCCGGATCCTTGTCCATGTCCCTGAGGAATTCTTAGAGGTACCAATGGATGGGACCCTGATCGTGCAGGTGCTCATAAACCTTCTTGAAAATGCCATAAAATACTCTCCGGGGGATTCTCCCGTTGAGGTTTGCCTGGAGAAAGAAGGAGCATGGGCCAGATTCCAGGTGCTGGACAGGGGGAGGGGGATTCCCAATGAAGATCTTCCCCATTTATTTACAGGCTATAGGCCCAGTGAAAGCAAAAGTGCCGATTCCTCCAGAGGAATGGGGATCGGCCTGTCCATCTGCAAGACCATAGTAAGTGCCCATCAGGGAAGCTTAGAAGCGGAAAACAGAAAAGACGGAGGAACAATATTCCGCTTTACCCTGCCTTTGAAAGGAAGTGAATGAATATGGATATGAAACCAATGGTATTGATCATTGAGGATGAGGAGGCCATCTGCAATTTTATCTCTGCCATTCTTACCTCAAACGGTTATCAGGTGGTGAAAGCCAAAACAGGGAGGGAAGGGCTTTCCCTGTTCACCTCCCATGTTCCTGATATCATCCTTCTGGACTTAGGCCTGCCGGACATTGACGGAACAGAGATACTGAAAACCATACGCCAATGGTCTAAAACCCCTGTGATCGTTGTCTCTGCCCGGGGCCATGAGCGGGAAAAGGTGGCTGCCCTTGATTTTGGCGCTGATGATTATATTGTGAAGCCATTTGGAACCTGGGAACTCCTGGCCAGGATAAGGACAGCAATGCGGCACAGCCCCCAGACGGCCGGAGCGGAAGCTTCAGGAGAAGAAAAGGTCATCATCGGAAATCTGGAGATCGATTACAGCAAACGGGCGGTATACAAAGCCGGAGAAAAAATCCATTTAACGCCCATAGAATATAAGCTGTTGGTTTTACTGTCCCAAAATGCGGGCAAGGTTCTCACCCACGATTTTATCATACGGGAAATATGGGGAGTCTATACGGATGAAAGCCATACCCTTCGTGTCAACATGGCTAACATACGGAGAAAGATAGAGACAAATCCCGGAGAGCCTCAGTACATCCTTACGGAAATGGGTGTGGGATACCGGATGGCGGAAGAAGTAACGGAAATGCGGGAAGAATGATAAAAGCCGGAGGAGAAGGCATTTGATTGCCTCTTCTTCGGCTTTTTGCGGATAAACGGTTTCCTCATTTTTTCCTTAAGCGGGGATTGTATGGGGAAAGAAGCCGTCAGTTCTGAGGATAAAGCAGCTGGTCGTCATCGATCCCATACAGCACGGAATTAAGGAATTTTCCAGCCCAATATCGTGCCATCCCTAAATTCATGTCAAGGTAATTCCCGCAGTCCCTGGCAGAAGCGCCTGGAACTTCCTCTTCAAAGTCCCGGATGAATTCGTACATTTCTGTAATCAGCGGAACAATGTCTCTGGACTTGTAATCCCCGGACAGCAGAAGGTAAAAGCCGGTGCGGCAGCCCATGGGGCCAAAGTAAAGGACCCGGGAAGCAAAGGTTTCGTGGTTGCGCAGGAAGGTGGCCCCCAGATGCTCAATGGTATGAATTTCGGCTGTATTCATGACAGGCTCAAAGTTGGGGCGGGTCATGCGGATATCGAAAGTGGTGATGACAGAGTCCCCGGCCTGGTCCTTGCGGGAGACATAGATGCCTGGAAGAAGTTTTAAGTGGTTGATGGTAAAGCTGGTTATTTTTTCCATGGTTATCATGTCCTTTCTGAGAATGGTTTTATGGGGTTCATAGTTTTTTTCTTTCTATTGCTAAAATTATAATAAAAAAAACAGCTCCCTGCAAGAGAAAACGTTTCGGCCGGTTATAAAATCGCCTCCCGGATTATCCTTCGGTCTTAGAATAAAATTCCCTTCCTGTCTCATACCATAGTATAGGTTATCAGAAATCGCCTTTCAGATTTCTGTTAAAAGGCAGTGCTTTTACTGCCGTCCATCCGATTATGAAAACATCTTTTTGTTTTCATAATATGAGAAACGGGAAGGAGCGTCATAATGGAAGAATGGTTTCGTTTATCAGAGGATGAAGTCCTTGCAGAGCTTGGCGCAGGCAGGAACGGGCTGGATTCCCGTGAAGTCCTTAGGCGCAGGCAGATATATGGTTCCAATACACTGAAGAAGGCGGAACGCAAGAACGCTTTCCAGGTATTTTTGGACCAGTTTAAAGACTTATTGGTCATCATCCTGATTATAGCAGCAGTGATCTCCATGATATCCGGTGATGTGGAAAGCACGGGAGTGATCTTTGCGGTACTTCTGCTGAATGCGGTGCTGGGGACGGTGGAGCACCAGAAGGCGGAAAAGTCTCTGGATAGCCTTATGGCTCTGTCATCGCCGGCTGCAAAGGTCATAAGAGATGGCAGGAAGCAGGAGATTTTGTCTTCTGAGATCGTGCCGGGGGATATCCTGCTTTTGGAAGCAGGGGATATGGTGGCGGCAGACGGCCGGATTTTAGAAAATTACTCCCTTTTGGTCAATGAAAGCTCTCTCACCGGAGAATCCGTCAATGTGGAGAAACGGACGGGAAGGATCATGGAAAAAAAGGTGCCTTTGGCAGAGCAGGCAAACATGGTATTTTCCGGCTCCCTGGTGGCCTCAGGCAGGGCAAAGGCATTGGTTACAGGGACAGGAATGGATACGGAAATCGGCAGGATCGCTTCCCTCATGAATGACACCGGAGAAAAAAAGACCCCTCTCCAGGTGAGCCTGGACCAGTTCGGAAGCAGGCTGGCGGCAGGAATCCTGTTTGTCTGTGCGGTGGTTTTTGGACTCAGCATTTATCGGAGGATGCCGGTTCTGGATTCCCTGATGTTTGCCGTGGCCCTGGCAGTTGCGGCGATCCCGGAGGCGCTAAGCTCCATTGTCACCATTGTGCAGGCCATGGGCACTCAGAAAATGGCCGGGGAAAATGCAATTATAAAGGATTTAAAGGCCGTGGAAAGTCTTGGCTGCGTTTCAGTCATCTGTTCCGATAAGACGGGAACATTGACACAGAACCGCATGACCGTGCAGCAGGTCTACGTAAACAGCCGCCTTTATCCTCCGGAGCTTTTAAACAAGGAAGTTCCTGTACATAAATATCTGCTGTATGATGCTGTTTTAAACAATGATTCCGCTTATATAGAAGGAAAGCTGATCGGAGATCCCACGGAGGCTGCGCTGGTGCAGATGGCGGAGCGGGCAGGAATGGAAGAGGAAGCCATGAAGTCCTATTACCCCAGGGCAGGTGAGCTCCCTTTTGATTCCCAGAGAAAGCTTATGAGCACCATGCACAGGATCGAGGGAAAGAGAGTCCTGTTCACAAAGGGTGCGGTGGATGTGCTGCTTCCCAGGGTCAGCCATATCTGGACAGGGGAAGGGGTCCGTCCCATAAGGGATGGGGACCGGCAGAACCTGACAGAACAGAACATGGAGTTTTCCAAGCAGGGGCTAAGAGTCCTGACCTTTGCCTGCAGGGAGATGCAAGAGGATGAAAGGCTGACGGAAAAGTCGGAGTCCGGCTATACCTTTCTGGGAATGGCCGCAATGATGGACCCGCCCCGTCCGGAAACCAGGAATGCAGTGCTGAATGCCAGGAGAGCAGGCATCCGTCCGGTGATGATAACTGGAGATCATAAGATTACCGCAGCGGCCATTGCGGAGAAAATCGGCATTCTGGGGGAAGATGATCTGGCGGTCAGCGGACCGGAGCTTGATGAAATGCCGGAAGAGGAATTAAACCGCAGGCTGGAACACATCAGCGTTTACGCCCGGGTTTCACCTGAACACAAGATACGGATCGTCCGTTCCTGGCAGAAAAAGGGCCATATCGTAGCCATGACAGGAGACGGGGTCAATGATGCTCCCGCCTTAAAGCAGGCGGACATCGGAGTGGCTATGGGAAAAATGGGGACAGAAGTGTCAAAGGATGCATCTGCCATGATCCTTACTGATGATAACTTTGCAACCATTATCAAGGCGGTTGCAAACGGCCGCAATGTTTACCGGAACATCAGGAATGCCATTAAATTTCTTTTATCAGGGAATATGGCAGGGATCTTATGTGTGTTATATACATCCTTCCTGGCACTTCCCACCCCCTTTGCGCCGGTGCACCTACTGTTTATCAACCTTTTGACAGATTCTCTCCCAGCTATTGCCATTGGCATGGAAAAGGCGGAAGCAGATCTTTTGGCCCAAAAGCCCAGAAACCCTAAAGAAGGAATCTTAACAAAGCGTTTTGTCTTTCAGATCCTGCTTCAGGGGGCCCTTATTGCGGCCTGTACCATGACCTCCTACCACACGGGACTGGTGACAGGAAGTGAGGCAGCAGCCAGCACCATGGCATTTTCCACCCTGACCCTTGCAAGGCTGTTTCACGGCTTTAACTGCAGAAGCGGCCATTCCATTTTGAAGATCGGCTTTAAAAGCAATTTGTGGAGCATTATGGCCTTTGAGGCAGGGGCTGTTCTTTTGGCGGCCGTGCTGTTCATACCAGGGCTTCATACCTTTTTTTATGTGGCAGATTTGACTGCAAGGCAGTTTATTACCATCTTCATTTTTGCATTTATACCCACGCTTGTGATCCAGGCATTTAAGACCGTAAGAGAGAGCCTTCACTGAGAAAATAATGCCCTTAAATCTTGACATAGTTTTTGGTACATGGTAGTATTAAGTAAATATAAATACATAGCCTAAGAGATGACAGAGCCAGGTGATGAGTGCGGGTAACCGTTCATTTCCAAGGCTCTTTCTTTATTCCTTGAGAAAAATTTAACAAGGGATAAAATCCGGAGGCAATTACTGGAAGGGGAAGGGAATTATGGGAAGATATGTCATTGCCTTAGATCAGGGCACGACAAGTTCCAGATGCATCCTGTTCGATGAGCAGGGGAACATCTGCAGTGCAGCACAAAAGGAGTTTACTCAGATTTTTCCGCAGCCGGGGTGGGTGGAGCATGATCCAATGGAGATATGGTCCTCACAGCTTTCCGTGACCATGGAGGCCATGGGAAAGATAGGGGCCCATTACAGCGACATTGCTGCAATCGGGATCACCAACCAAAGGGAAACCACGGTGGTCTGGGATAAGGAGACAGGGGAGCCGGTTTACCATGCCATTGTATGGCAGTGCCGCAGGACGGCAGACAGGATCGAGAAGCTTAAATCTGACGGCCTGGAGGAGCTTATCATTGAAAGGACCGGGCTCATCCCTGACGCTTATTTTTCAGGAAGCAAGATCGAATGGATCCTGGACAATGCAGAGGGTGCAAGAGAGCGGGCGGACCGGGGAGAATTGCTGTTTGGAACCGTGGACACCTGGCTGATCTGGAACCTGACCAAGGGCTGCATTCATGTGACCGATTATACCAATGCCTCACGTACCATGCTTTTTGACATCCATAAAAAGTGCTGGGATGAAGAAATACTGGAATATTTCCGCATTCCCCGCACCATGCTGCCTGATGTTAAGCCTTCAAGCTGTGTCTATGGCTACACTTCTTCGGATGTGATGGGAGGGAAGATTCCCATTGCAGGAGCGGCAGGAGACCAGCAGGCGGCATTGTTCGGCCAATGCTGCTTTGAGGCGGGAGAGATGAAAAATACTTATGGAACCGGCTGCTTTCTCCTCATGAATACAGGAGAAAAGGCGGTAAAGTCAGAGCACGGGCTTTTGACCACCATAGCAGCCAGTGAACAGGATAAGATTCAGTACGCCCTGGAAGGAAGCGTCTTTGTGGCAGGGGCTGCCGTACAGTGGCTCAGGGATGAGATGCGCATGGTCCGATCCGCGCCCCAGACAGAGGAATACTGCAATGCAGTGGAAGATACGGGAGGAGTCTATGTGGTTCCTGCTTTTGCAGGGCTGGGAGCTCCTTATTGGGATCAGTATGCAAGGGGAACCATTGTAGGGGTGACAAGGGGAACCAGCAAAGAGCAGTTTATCCGGGCTACGGTGGAATCCATGGCTTACCAGGTGTATGATCTGATTGAGGCAATGGAACAGGATTCCGGAATACATTTAAAGGAGCTGAGGGTGGATGGAGGAGCGTGCGCCAACAACTTCCTGCTTCAGTTCCAGTCAGATGTGCTGGATGCACGGATCGTCAGGCCGGAATGCATTGAGACCACTGCCCTTGGTGCTGCGTATCTGGCAGGTCTTGCGGTAGGATACTGGAAGGACCGGGAAGAGATCAAGAAAAACTGGAAGGCTTCCAGGGCGTTTGACAGCCAGATGGAGCTGGAATACCGGAAAAAGCTGGTAAAGGGCTGGAAGAGGGCTGTAAAATGTGCGCTCTTATGGTCTGAGGACGAGTCGTAGAACGTGGAGGGGTAGGATTTGGAAGGTACATATATATTGTTTGGGGGATTTACCTTATCATATGTGATGATTCAGCTGGAATATATGCTGCGGATCATTACTGCCGGCCTTTTGGGGTTTTTGATCGGCAGTGAGAGAAAAAACCGGAATAAATCAGCCGGAATCCGGACCCATGCCATTGTGGCGATCGGCTCATCCCTTATGATGGTGGTTTCCAAGTATGGATTTCCGGACATTCCCACCAGCGACGGGGCCAGGATCGCAGCTCAGGTAGTCAGCGGAGTGGGATTTTTAGGGGCAGGTGTTATTTTTGTCCGGAACAATCTGGTAAACGGTCTGACAACGGCAGCCGGAATATGGGCTACTGCCGGAGTAGGGCTGGCTCTTGGGGCGGGCCAGTACATTGTGGGCATATTGTCAGCGGTTCTCATCATTGTCATGCAGATGCTGACCCACAGGATCAGCTATTTTGCCCAGGTGGCCTCCTGCGGCTGCCTGCGTATGACCATAGCGCAGAAGTCCGGAGCAGTGAAAAGCATGGAGGAGTTTTTAGAAAAGGAAAAGGTAGAAATCTCTTCCGTGAAGATCAACAAGAATAAAAAGGATGAGATCAAGCTGGAATTTGAAGTCATCTATCCGCCGGGCTTTGACAAGGGGGCCTTGTTATCCAAGCTGGCGGAGGAGAATACGGTCATGGCGGTGAGCGAATAGGATGCTCATGGCAGAAAAATCTTGACAATCCCGCAAGGGTTGTGCTAGCATTAAGTCAACAGAATATAAAAACCTTTGAGATGAAAGAGTAAGGGAATAATACGGAGGGATCCGTGTATTTTCCTTACTCTTTTTTATATTATAAAAACAATTTCCACAAATATGGGTGACCATTATGGATATGGAGGAGAAAAACATGAAGGAAATGAGTTACGATGCAGCGATCATCGGCGGCGGCGTAATCGGCTGTGCAATTGCAAGAGAACTGGCCCGCTATGATCTTGGCATCTGCGTCATTGAGAAGGAGGAGGACGTCTGTTCCGGCACATCAAAGTCCAACAGCGCCATTGTCCATGCAGGACACGATGCGGTGCCCGGGTCTTTTAAGGCCAGGTTCAATGTAGAAGGCAACCGCATGATGGGAGAGCTTTCAGAGGAACTGGATTTCTCATTGATCCGGAACGGTTCTCTGGTGCTTTGCTTTTCGGAAGAAGATATGCCTGCTCTGAAAGAGCTTTATGAGAAGGGGATAGAAAACGGTGTCCCCGGCTTATCCATCCTTTCCGGCGATGAGGTGAGGGCAATGGAGCCTAATGTGACGGATCAGGCTGTGGCGGCCCTATATGCGCCTACCGGCGGGATCGTCTGCCCCTTTGGCCTGACCATTGCACTGGCGGAAAATGCCTGTGACAACGGCGTAGAATTTTTATTTAATACTGAGGTGAAAGAAATTCATAAAACAGAAAAGGGCTATGACTTAAAAACCGGAGATGGGATCATCCATGCCTCCTATGTGATCAATGCTGCAGGAGTCTATGCCGATGTATTTCATAACATGGTGAGTGAAGAAAAGATCCGCATCACCGCAAGAAAAGGGGATTACTGCCTGCTGGATAAGGAGGCAGGGACCCATGTGTCCCATACTATCTTCCAGCTTCCGGGCAAAATGGGAAAAGGCGTGCTGGTAACCCCTACCGTCCACGGCAACTTACTGACCGGGCCTACGGCAAGTGATGTGGAAGATAAGGAAGGCGTGAGGACGACAGCAAAGGAGCTGTCGGACATCATGGAAAAAGCTGCCTGGGGAGTGAAGAACATACCCTTCCGCCAGATCATCACCTCCTTTTCAGGGCTTCGGGCCCATGAGGATGGGGATGACTTTATCCTGGGAGAGATTTCCGATGCTGCCGGTTTCTTTGATGCGGCAGGAATAGAATCACCGGGCCTTACCAGCGCCCCGGCCATTGGGGTCTACATAGCAGAGCTGGTTGCCGGAAAGGCGGGCGCCTACAAAAAAGAGAACTTTAAGGCCACACGAAAGGGGATCCTGGATCCTCAAAGGCTGTCTTTTGATGAGCGGGCTGAACTGATTAAGAAGAACCCCCAGTACGGAACCATTATCTGCCGCTGCGAAGGGGTCAGTGAGGGAGAGATCGTGGACTCCATTACACGGACCTTAGGAGCCGTTTCCTTAGACGGGATCAAGCGCCGTGTGCGCGCCGGCATGGGAAGGTGCCAGGCGGGCTTTTGCGCTCCAAGGACCATGGAGATCCTGGCTAGGGAAACAGGCAGGACCATGGAGGATATCTGTAAGAACAGGCCCGGCTCCAATTTAGTGACCGGTCATAAATAAGGAGGACAGCGACATGACAGAGCATGATATAGTGATAATCGGAGGCGGTCCGGCCGGTCTTGCTGCGGCAGTGGCGGCAAAGAAGGCGGGCATTACGGATATAATGATCCTGGAAAGAGAATCCTGTCTTGGCGGCATTTTAAACCAGTGCATCCATAACGGCTTTGGTCTTCATACCTTTAAGGAAGAATTAACCGGTCCGGAATATGCGGCCCGTTATATTGAGATGGCGGAAGGGGAAAACATTCCATATAAATTAAATACCATGGTCCTTTCTATCAGCGAGGACAAAGAAGTGACAATAATTAACAGGGAAGACGGCCTGGCAACCATAAAAGCCAGGGCAATTATCCTGGCAATGGGGTGCAGGGAGCGTCCCAGAGGTGCCCTTAATATACCGGGCTTTCGTCCGGCAGGAATTTATTCCGCAGGAACCGCCCAGAGGCTGATGAATATCGAAGGCTTCAGCGTGGGAAAAGAAGTGGTGATCTTAGGCTCCGGAGACATTGGGCTCATTATGGCAAGGCGAATGACCCTGGAAGGGGCCAAGGTGAAGGTGGTGGCAGAGCTTATGCCCTATTCCGGCGGCTTAAAAAGGAACATTGTCCAGTGTCTGGATGACTATGGAATTCCATTAAAGCTCAGTCATACGGTAGTGAATATCGAGGGAAAGGAGCGGGTGACAGGAGTTACCCTTGCCCAGGTTGATGAAAACCGAAGGCCAATTCCAGGCACAGAGGAATATTACAGCTGTGACACCCTTCTCCTTTCCGTTGGCCTGATCCCGGAAAATGAGCTTTCCAGGGGAGCGGGAGTGCGGATGAACCAGGTGACTTCAGGTCCTGTGGTGGGTGACCGGCTGGAGACCAGCACAAAAGGCATCTTTGCCTGCGGAAATGTACTTCATGTCCATGATCTGGTGGATTATGTATCCGAGGAAGCCGCCCTGGCAGGAGAAAGCGCTGCAGCCTATGTAAAAGAGGATATGGAAAAAGAGGCGGCTCATACGGTGGAGCTGGCGGCTGAGAACGGTGTCCGCTATACGGTGCCTCAGATGATGGACGTGGAGAATATGAAGGATAAGATCACGGTCCGTTTCCGTGTGGCCGATGTATACAAGGATCGCTTCATCAGCGTTTATTATGATGATGTACGGGTTTCCCATAAAAAGAAGAAGATTCTGGCTCCTGGTGAAATGGAACAGGTAGTATTAAGGAAAGACAGCTTTAAAGAATATCCGGAACTTAAGAGAATTGTTGTCTGTACGGAGGTGGAATGATATGGAGGTAAGAGAACTGATCTGTATCCGCTGCCCTTTAGGCTGTCCGTTGACGGTGCGCATAGAGGGAGACCAGGTTGAGGTGACAGGGAATTCCTGCAGCCGTGGGGAAGAATACGGCAGGAAAGAGGTTTTAAGCCCCACCAGGGTAGTGACCTCCTCGGTCCGAATACTGGGCGGTGACCTGGAAATGGTACCTGTAAAGACAAAGCAGGATATTCCAAAGGGCAAAATTTTTGAATGCATGAAGGAAATCCGGAAAACGGTTGTTTCCGCACCTGTAACCATTGGAGATGTGATCATTCCGGACTGTGCAGGAACCGGTGTTTCCATTGTCGCCACAAGGAACGTTGAAAAGATTTAAAATGATTCACGGAAAATAGCCTCGTAATTGCTGCAGGCAGCCTGATCTTTTTGGGCAGCCTGCAGATTAACGAGGCTGTTTTGTATAAAAACAAGGGAATCTGTGGAAAAATTATCCGGGAAATGCTATACTGGAAAGAGATTTAAAAGAGAGTGTCAAATGCAGGGATGCAATCATTCCTGTGCCGGACTTATTGCCTGCGGAAATAAAAGGAAAGAAGGGTTGATATGAAGGTATTCGCACACAGAGGTTACAGCGGCAGGTATCCGGAAAATACCATGCTGGCATTTCGGAAGGCGGCAGAGACAGGCTGTGACGGGATCGAGCTGGATGTACAGCTTACAAAGGATGGAACGGTGGTGGTGATCCACGATGAAACCATTGACAGGACCACGGACGGAACAGGATTTGTGAAGGATATTACTTATGAGGAGCTGAAAAAGTTCGATGCGGATGCGGTCTGGGGAGGGATCCACGGATTTGAATCTGTTCCGACTTTTGAAGAATATTGTAAATGGGCAAAAAATCAGGAACTTATTACTAATATTGAGCTTAAGACAGGCGTATATTATTATAAGGGGTTGGAAGAGAAGACCCTGGAGCTTGTACGTAAATACGGACTTGAGGAAAAAGTTATCTTTTCTTCCTTTAACCATTCTTCCATAACCCGGTTAAAGGGACTGGCTCCGGAAATCCTGTGCGGCGCCCTCCTTGACCATCAGGGCCTGGGAAATGCAGGATACTACTGTGACAGGTATCATTTTGAATGCTACCACCCGGGGGTAAAGGGATTGACAAAAGAGACTGTGGACAACTGCAGGGAATACGGAATTTCAGTGAATGTGTGGACGGTCAATGACATGGCCGCACTGGAGCAGGTCTATGAATGGGGCTGCGACGGAGTCATCAGCAACTTTCCGGAAGTCTGTAAGCGGTGGGCACAGAGCAAAGAACTGTAGATAACGATAGCAGGGGCGAGGCGTCCGTTTCCGGAGACCGCAGCTCCTGCTATCTTGTATGGAAAAAAGAACGTTAAAATGTGCTTTACTTTCTCAGGAAAAGCCAGAAAGGGCAAAAATTGCCTTGACGGTGGGGAAAAGGATTGATAAAGTAGAACGAGATCCATATTTTGTGGGTGCGGAGGAATATTGATGAAGGCAATGGAACTACTGGAGGCATCTCCGGTGATTGCAGCGGTTAAGGATGATAATGGGTTAAAAAGATGCTTTGAATCAGAATGCCAGGTGGTGTTCATTCTGTATGGAAATATCTGCAACATCAGCAGCATTGTAAAGCAGATAAAGGAACATGGGAAACATGCCATCGTCCATGCGGATTTAGCACAGGGCTTAAGCTCCAGGGAGATCGCTGTAGATTTTATTAAGCAGAATACTTTTGCAGATGGGATCATCAGCACAAAGCCTCTTCTTGTAAAGCGGGCGGTTGAGCTGGGATTGGTTGGGGTACAGAGAACCTTTATCATTGATTCCCTTGCCATGAGTACGACCAAAAAGCAGATTGATACCTATCATCCGGATCTGGTTGAGATCATGCCCGGTGTCATGCCCAAGGTGCTGAAAGAGATTCGGGCCTATACGGATATTCCTGTTATTGCAGGCGGACTGATATCAGATAAAAAGGATATTATGGCGGCTTTTTCCGCAGGTGCGGATGCAATCTCCACCACAAAGGAAGAGCTATGGTTCATGTAAAAGGAGGATGTTATGAAATTAGTTACATACGAGGTTGACCGGAGAAAAGATATCGGGGTAGTGAGCAAGGACGAGATGTGGGTCTTTCCTCTCAGGGCATTTGGTATGGAGTATAAGGAGATGCTGGAGGTTATCAAGGGTCTGAGCCAGTCTGAGCTTGATCTTCTGGAACATGCTTCCGGCCTGGATCCTTACAAGAGCAACATCGTCGGAGCTGCCATGATGAAAGAGGTAAGGCTTTTGGCGCCCATCCGGACACCGGAGCAGGACATTATCTGTCTGGGGCTTAATTACATGGAACATGCCGAGGAGTCTGCCCGCTTTAAAAAAGAGGACTTTGACTGGACGCGCCCCAATGCCGTTTATTTTTCCAAGAGAGTGAATGAGGCGGTGAACCCATACGGGGAGATCTTAAGCCACAGCGATATGGTGGACAGCCTGGATTATGAAGCGGAGCTGGGAGTCATTATTGGAAAGGATGCAAAGGATGTAGCCCCGGAACAGGTAAAGGATTATATTTTCGGCTACACCATTATCAATGATGTCAGTGCACGCAACGTGCAGAATGCCCATAAACAGTGGTATTTTGGAAAGAGCCTGGACGGTTTTACTCCCATGGGCCCCTGTATTCTGACTGCAAACTCCATTTCCTATCCGCCGGAGCTTGGCATTCAGTCCAAGGTAAACGGAGAGTTAAGACAGGACAGCAACACCCGTCTTATGATATTTAACATCGATCATATTGTCAGCGAGCTGTCCAAGGGAATGACCCTCAGGGCAGGAGCCATCATTTCCACCGGGACACCCAAGGGGGTTGGAATGGGATTTGAACCGCCGAAGTTTCTGGCGGCAGGAGATGAAGTGGAATGCTTAATTGAGGGGATCGGGACCATTAAAAATAAGGTTGTATAAGATAATGAATGTATAGAACTTTGGAATGCTGCTCATTTATTGGGCAGCATTTTTTGTATGTATTTCTTAGACAAATATTTTTCAGACGTTCTACGGGTCACCTGCATGTTTGAGGGCATTTAATTTCATGATAATCCTTATAAGCAGTTGGTGACAGCCTCCCGGATGAGGCGGAATAAAGATAATAAAATACATAATCCCTGACTGCGTCAAATAATAATCTTAATATAAATTATAAACAAAATATAAAAATGTTTACTTATACATAGACATTTTTAAAATATTACTATATAATATCTATTGTGAGCGAAATTTCAAATTACAAATGCAATGTTAAAATGTATGAAGTGGAGAAAATCATGAAAAATTCGTTTGACAGAAAATCTCTGTGGCAGGCTGCTCCTGATGAATTAATGAACGGATATTACGAAGACGATGATTCCGTTTATTGTTTGATTTGCAGCCAGCAGTATACAAAGGGGGAGATATATCCTCATAGCGGCCATTTTTATGATGCAAACAAAATGGCAAAGGTTCATATTGAGGAAAAACATGAATCAATGCTGGATTATTTAATGAATATGAACCCTGCGTTTTTAGGCTTATCAAAGATACAGCACTCCATATTATCTTTAATGATAGAAGGCTTATCTGATAAAGAAATAGCTGCGCAAAAAGGTATTTCCTGTTCGACTGTGAGAAATTACCGTTATAAGCTTCATGAACAGGAAAAACAATCAAAGTTATTTTTAGCAGCAATGGAAATATTTAATAAAAGGGAGGCAGCCATGAAAGCAGAAAATGATAAGGCAGAGTTTTATGATGCCCATAAAACAGCAACAATGATGGATGACCGGTATGATGTTACTGTGGAGGAAAGAATGAAGATCCTGTCCAGGTATTTTGATAAAAGTGGGGCAATCAAGCAGTTCCCTTCAAGGGAAAAGGCCAAAATAGTGGTCTTGCGTGAAGTATCAGACAAGTTCTTACCGGGAACCCGTTACAGCGAAAGTGAGATTAACGGCACTTTAAAGGAATTGTATCATGATTTCCCCTACATCAGGCGGCTGTTAATCGAATACGGCTTTTTATGCCGCACGGATTCCGGCTCTGAATATTGGCTCAAGGAATAAAACGTCCGATGTTTTTATAGCCTCCTCAATTTTGTTTTCCATCATGCCAATAGGAGATTCCCTGCATAAATAACAATAACAATAAATGAGCATAAATGACAATCCTCAATTGTAAAATAACTTTCCCGTCTGAAAGGGAAAGTTAGGTACAAATATTTGAAAATAGCATAGAGAAATTCGTGTTACAAAAAGGCAGGGCGCAGTCCCTGCCTTTCGTGATATATTAAACTTAGCCGGTGGGAAAAGGAGACACTATGGCTAAGTTTTTATCTTATAAAGACCGTTTGGAGATTGAAGGTGGACTGAAGAAGGATCTGACTTTTACAGAGACAGGCAAGAAGTTGGGGAGGGACAGGAGTACTATTACAAAAGAAGTCTCCAACTAAGCAGCAGAGCAATGTACAGGATATTCAGTCTTTCCCCATAATGTATGTAAGTATCGAAAAGGATGCAGGAGAATATCAATCGGAAGATGAAACCACCGGCTGGAACGAAAAAACAGATACCAGAAGACGTGAATTTCGGATTGAAATTGAGCACAATCCTCAATAAAAAAGCAAAGTATTACCTAAAATTACATATAAATGGTTAATTAATACATGTAAAATATTTTTGGCGTTTCTTGGCGTATAATGTAAATTTAATATAGCAGGAATTTTTTGGATGTTATAAAGGGAATCCAACCAAATGGGGGAGGTGTTATTTTATGAATGCAGTTACATCAGGAAGTCTAATAATCAGCAGCGGGTTAAATATCAATGAAATTAAGGAATTTGATTTGGATATTAAAAAAAACTGCCATACCATCGCCAGGATTACAGGATTTGTACCGGCTGAAACAGGAGCGTCTCCTGTTTTTCAGAAACTGGCAGGAAGCAGTGTGACGGTTTCAGCGGAAGATGTGAATGGAAATGAGGCTGTTCCGCCTATATTTTGCGGTTACATAAAAAATGTTGAGATATGGCAGGAAGGGAATGAGTATAAAGCAAGGATTGAAGCAATATCGCCCACGGAATTGCTGGACTTAGAAGAGAAAAGCAGATCATTCCAAAAGATTGATATGACTTATAAGGAACTGGTGAGAAGTGTGTTATCCGATACAGAAAAGGCTGATGTAATCTTTCATATCGAAGACCGGAACATCGAAAAACCGATTTATCAATACAGAGAAACGGACTGGGAATTTTTAAAACGGATTGCAGGGCAATTAGGAACTTCCCTGCTTCCGGGAGGGGGGTCCTTAAAACCGGAACTGTATTTTGGCCTGCCCCTTGGGGACTCGGCAGGAGGGAAAGGAATTCGGCCGGAGAGAATCTGGTTTGATAAGGCTTACTATACCTATGACCGGGATCAGTACCATTTTGAAAAGCCCCAGTTTATCTGTTATGAGATAAGCAGCTATGAAAGCTGGAAGGCAGGAGACCACATATCTATGTTTGATGGCGGAGAGAAGGTGGTTTTATCAAAAAAGTGCAGTCTTGAAAATGGTCTGCTGGTTTACCATTATATAGCGGGTTCTCCCGAAGCATTCGGAACGGCCGGATACGACAATCCCCAAATAGCCGGGGTTTCCCTGGGCGGCACGGTACTGGAAACGAAACAGGAAGGTGTACGGGTTAAACTGGATATTGACGGGGAGAAGCCTTCCGGTGAAGGGTATTGGTATCCTTGGATGCCGGAAACCGGTAATCTGATGTATTGTATGCCGGAAATCGGAGAGCGTATCACGATCACCTTTGATGACAAAGAAGGAAATGCCAGGGCCAGCAGCTGTATCAGAAAAAACGGAACCGGCAATGAAGAGATGGGAGATCCTTCAAAGCGGTATTTTACAACAGCAAAGGATAAACGTATGTATCTATTGCCGGACAGCCTGGGATTTGTAGATATGAAACAGAAAGTCCCGTTAAAAGCAGAAATTCATGACAGGGTGGGAGCGAACATCGAGAGCAGTGGGGAGGTGACAATCTTAGCCAGGAAAGGGGTGTGGCTGAAAGGGAGCCGGGTATCTTTTCAAGCTCCTCAGGAGATTTCGATTGTAAGAAGGAATATCCTGTCACCAACAGTTATCAATATGTGCAACGGATTTGATTCCATTGGAAAATTCGGAAAAGTAAAAATGGAAGGAAGCAAAGTGGCTGGATTTCCCGTGTTCGATTCTTCGGATTCTGAAACATATGATATCAGCGGAGCGGAGAATGCGGTGCTGGCTTCTACTCCATGTGCAGCCGGCTCTGCCGGGCTGGAACAGCAGATAACAGGGACAAAGGTGGATATGGTGAAGACCAGATAGGGAAAAACCAAGGGAGGCAGAGACAAAAAATGAGTAAAACCATAAAAAGCGGCGGGGTGGGGAAAAGTCCTGCAATTGAAAAAATTAACCGGTTGAATGCAATCAGCAGCCAGTTGGATGCCGCAGCCATGCTTGAACAGAAGGTATTCCGCTCGGAGCAGGACAAGGCACAGCAAAGCTTGAAGAATAGGAAGCAGATCATAAATGACTTTGCCATCAGCTTTCAGGAAAAGAATGAATAAGGTGTATGTATGATGAACATATTGTATGATCAGGATACGGAAGGGTGTCTCCAGGAACGGGTTGCCATGGAACAAATTGTGTTGATCGATGGAATATTATCGGCAGAGATCCCGGCAGAGCTTAAGCAGATGCCGGAGATCATGAAAGAGATGTTTTACCCATATGATAAACGCCCGGAAATGATCCTGGCAGATGCGGATGGAAAAAATCAGATGACATTCCAGCGGATTGATAAAAAGCTAAGGCCGGAAGAAACGAGAAAGGCAGCAGAGGCGGTCAGAGAATATATCAGCAGCAGACATCCAAGGAGTGAGCTGTCACCGGTCCATTTGTATGTGGCCGGGCAGTATCCTGCCGGCTGGTTTACTATGGAACTGGAAGAACCTGGAGAAAAGCAGGAACATACAAAGGCGGTCCTGTCAGTTCGTAACCAAATGTTCCTTGCTACAGCTACCTATCCGGAGCAGGATGGCATGAAATGGGAGGTTCTGTTGAAGCGGTTCTTTCATACGCTGCATGAAACAACATAGTGTACCAGGATATGTCGGGAGGTGGACTGGATGGAAGAGGTTCATGATGATGATATTGATAAAGTTTTTCTTCAAATAAAGAAGGAGCTGAAGAGGATAAAACCGAAAGCGAAGAGGCGGGGAGGAGAACCGTCTGGCTGGCCTGAGTTTTATGGTCCGGGTTTTGTGCTGAAGATACCTGGTGGTTTTGAAGAGATCGGAAAGGAAAAGGCAGCGTCTGTCTTCTTTTCCAAGAACAGGCCGGAAATGTTTCTCCTCAATCCTCATGAACACGCAGGACTTACTTTTCAGACTGCAAGACTGGAAGGTGGTAAAGCCGTGATAGATCTGGAAGCTGAGAGGGAACGAATTTGCCAGATACTGAAACAGGCAGACGGAAAGAACGTTTTCTATGATCAGGGAAACGTATCTGGAAAACGCCCTGTCCTGTGGTTTGACTACAAAAGCTTTGCCGCCGATGAACGGGTTTATAATATGATGTTCCTGTTCCTTTCAGAGGAAAAATTAATCATAGGAACTTTTTACTGCATATTTAAGGACTACGACAGATGGAAGCCGAAAATCCTTACCATGCTTGGGACGATACAGACAGAGGAGGAAGAGCATGAAAGAATACAATCTTAAAACAGAACCGTTACAGTTTATAGAGATCAGAGAACTTAAGGTCAGCAGAGAAATTAATGAACATGGCACAGCTGTAATAAGCGGATACATAGCAGATCAGGATGAAGAAATTTATGTAAAGCAGCTGACCGGAGACGTATGGGAAAAAATAGAAGAAGTAGGAAAAGAAGGCGAAGCAAAGATCCTTTTCTGGGGAATTGTTACCGGTTTCTCGATTGAAAGCATGAAGGACCAGAAAAAGATGACCCTGGAGATCACTACGGGTACCTGCTTTATGGATTTAAAACCGTATTTCAGGACCTTTCAGGACAGTACAGTCACATATGAAAAGATCTTTGAACAGATCACCGGTACTTATGAGAAACCAGGGCTCATCAAAACCCGGCCGCTCACAGACACTACAGGAAAACTGGTGCTGCAGCACAGAGAAACTGATTGGGAATTTTTAAAGCGGATAGCAGCAAGATTTCACAGCTTTCTTGTGCCAAGCACCAGGACATACGGTGTTAAATATTTTTATGATTTACCGGAGGGTGAGCATTATGAACTTCCAGATTCCATCAAATATGCAGTGAAAAAGGATCTGGGAGGCTACCGCAGAAAACGGAATCAGGGGCTTCGGGAAATGCAGGAAGAGGCCTGTCTGGAATACATCCTACAGAGCCGGGAGGATTACCAGATCGGGGACCAGCTGACAGTAAACGGTTTCAAACTCTTTGTCTGGAAAATGGACAGCACATATGAGAGAGGAGAAATGCTTCATACATGCCATTTAAAATCCAGGTCCGGCATGGACTTTCCGGAAACATTCCAGGAAGACAGGTCAGGATGTTCCTTCCAGGCAGAGGTCCTGAAGGTGAAAGAGGATAAAGTGATGGTAAAGGTCTTAAAGGATGAAAACCAGGAGCAGAATATCAATCTGTGGTATCCATACGCTACGGTTTATTCTGCTCCTGACGGGACCGGCTGGTACTGTATGCCGGAAATCGGCGATGTGGTCCGGCTGCATATACCGGAACAAAGGGAAGAAGAGGCTTATGTGGTCAGCTCCGTTCATTTGGATACGGTAAGCCCGGACCGGAAAAATCCGGAGCACAAGATCATCAAGAATAAATACCACAAGGAAGTCCGTTTTACACCGGATTCCATTGTAATTACCAATAACCAGGGAACGAAAATTGAATTAAATGATGCAAAAGGGGTGCAGATTGTCAGCCAGCATGACATCGTGATAAAAGCAAAGGACGACTTAACGATTTCCAGCGAAACCGGCTCTCTCATAGCAGCCGGGACAACCTCCGTAAATCTGAAACAGAAGACAACCAGCATCGATATTGACCAGGGCATCTCATTTACCGGTGGAGAATTCAGAGTACAATAAGCAGGAGGGGTATTGATGGACCGGATAAAAGAATTGGAGAGGGCCGCCCAAAGTGCAGAGGAAGAGTTATTTGCTTCCCAGTGCCGCAGGCTGGAGATGGATTACCGGAAAAAGGAATGCAGAAATGAAGCGGTGGATGCCTTTGTACAGTTATTCAGTCAGGCGGTAGAAACGCAGAAAGAAGTATCATGGCTGGGGATCTGCTATCTCTGCACCAGCCTTCAGACTGGCAGCCATGAATTCCTGTTGTCCCTGTATGACAGAGAATTCTATTTTGATCCGGCACCGGCAGAACTGTACTGGCGTCCTCCCTGCTTTTTTGAATGCTTTGAGGAAGACATGGAATCCGTGATGACAGGCTTACGCAGAAACTACCCCAGGATCTGGAGGTATGAGGAAGAGGCTGTCAGCAGGAAATGTGTGGAATATTACTATGCGGCTGTCCGTCAGCTGTGCTTTGACCTGGCAGGAGAGATCATGGAAACGGAAGCTTTTCAAAAGGCAGTAAAGGCAGAACACTTTATTGCCTTTTTCGGAAGATATCAGGGAGAGGGGGAGATCCTTTGGCGTATGAAGGAAAGATGAAATATTTTATATTGACCAACGGAGATAAAAATCCTTTTCCGCAGATCATAAACTGGAGCCAGACCATTGATGTAAGGAAGCTGACACGGGACGAGTACCAGAAGATACCGCCTTTCTTTCAGCTTAATGCCAAACTTGGAATTGACGGGATATTTCCGGATGTTATTGTTAAGCCATTTCTTTTGCTTTCCAGGCCAGCTATTGAGGTGACGGCTTTATATGATTTAAATATTCCATTTTTGTTTATTGTACTATTTGATACGGAAAAAGGGGAATGTGCCTCCTATTACTGTCCTGTGCTGGAAGAAGAGGAGTGTCTGGCAGGAAAACCAGGCCCCGGACAGCGCGGGATTATACTGGACAGAAGAAAAATGAACGGGCTTCCTCTGTTTCGTGTAAGGATAGGGCTGGAGAGCGCGACAATCATACGCATGGACTTAGCGGAAAGTTTGCTGGAACGGGAAATTGTTGGAATGGAACTGAAAGAGGTACATTTGACAGATGGATGGGTTAGTCAGATATAGAAGATCGGAAAAAGTGTAAATAAGGTAAGGAGAAACTTTGATGAGTGAAAAAGGGAAACTGAATTCTGGACTGGGGGTTGGAGCGGTTTTCAATCAGGTGCAGAAGACCGTAGACAGTAAAGAGTATCTGGTGGAGGGAGCCAAACTGATGTGTGTGAATGGAAGCTGTGTTACACAGCTTAAGTTACCGAAAAACCATAACTATACCAGTGGTGGAAAGCAAAAGGTCAATTGTAAGGATTGTAAGGCATGTGTTAATATTCCTTATTTTGGTGAATGTAAGAAAAATGAAAATACCCATCAATGTGAAGGATTTATGGATTTAGTGGAAAAATGGGAGAATACTGCAGTGTCAGCCACAAAGGCTGAAATAGTTGGTGGGGAAGAAGCAATTAGTATGAGTTCCGTTCTGTTGTGTAAAAAAGGCGGAATCATCATACCGGTCACATCCGGCCAGGGTTATGATGGGAAAATTAATTGGGCTGCCTTCCTGAAGCGTTATCAGAACGTGGTCCGCTGGGTCTCTGGGAAAAATATGCTTTGCCATGTCTTTGGCAAGGATCCAATCAATATGAATACGGGTAATTATATCTATGAAAAAGAAGATCTTGTCATCAAAGGGACTATGTCCTTAAGCTTTAAGTTGTTTTATAATACAATGGAATGTGGAAATCAGGGAAACCTGGGAGAGGGATGGAGCCATAATTACGGAGTACGTCTGATAAAAATTGTCGGAGAAGATTTATTAGGTATCGTTCTGGAGGATGGAAGGGAGGTTCCATACCGCCGAAAACTGGGGGGAAAGTACGCCCCGGTAATGGGGGATGGAGGAAGTCTTAAGAAGTCAGAAAACGGGTATTTTTATGAGAGGGAGGAAGGGACTGTTTATGAGTTCGACTGCGATGGCAGGCTGTGTACCCAAAGAGACAAAAACGGTAACCGCCGGATATTTATGTATAACGAGGATGGATTTCTGGAGAGTGTGGGAAACGGAACAGGCGGTCAGATAAATTATACATATAACAAGGAAAAGAACCTGATTTATGTGGAGGACCATACCGGGCGAAAGGTGAGCTTAAGATATCAGTATGGTAAACTTCGCTGGTTTATCAATTCAAGCGGCTGTACCTATACATATGATTATAACGAGAATGGAAAGCTCAATGGAGTTGTGACACCTCGAAATATTGTAGGCGTAAAAAACGAATATGACGGGGGTGACCGTGTGGTGAAGCAGACACTGCCGGATGGAGGTGTAGTGGAACTGCGCTATGATGATAAGAATAACCGTACATACATGAAAGAGCAAAATGGGAACCTGATTATATATGAAAGTGATAAGAAAATGCGTAATATCCGTACCATCTATGAGGATGGAGAGGAAACATTTGAATATAATGACAGGAACCAGTTGACTAGGTATGTCGACAAGAACGGAAACATGATAAAATTAGCTTATGATGATAAAGGAAACTTGTCCCAGATTATCTATCCAGACGGTTGTAAACATAGCATGACATATGATGCGAATAACCGCCTACTGGTATTATCCGTAAATGGCGTAATGAAAATAAAAAACACATATGATAACAAAGGAAATCTACTCCATATGGAGGATGCATTGGGAAGAGAACAGGAATTTATTTATGATACGCAGGGTAGAGTAAAGGAGGTTGTTCAAAAAGATAAAAGCCATATCTACCTAGAATATGATGAGCATAGTAATATTTCTAGAATTATGGATGGGTCTAAGAATACAACCAGCTATGGTTATGATGCGTTAAATAGGATAGTAAGAACTGTTGATGGGAATGGAAACAGTACAAGTTATGAATATGATACAGGTGACAGGATAACTGGCGTTATTAACGCACAAGGGAAACGGCGTATTTATGAATACACGAAAAATGGAAAAGTGAAAAAAATCATAGATTTTAATGGAGCCGTTATCAGTCAGAGCTATAATTGCATGAATATGGTGGAAGCTTATACTGGACCGGACGGAGAGAAATTCACTATGGAATATGACCAGCTGCAGAATGTAACCCGCCGGATTCTGCCAAACGGAGGAGAACTGGCTTACGCTTATGATAGTTTGAACCGTATGGAACAGATCAAACTTCCCACAGGAGGAACCATTCATTATGAATATGATTCCAATGGGAACCGTACTGCGGTAACAGATCCCAATGGTAACCGCACAGTCATGGGGTATAATGAACGGAACTGGATGACAAAAATAACGGATCCTTCTGGTGCAGCAACCAGGTATGAGTATGATATGGAAGGGCATTTAATTGGAATTACAAATGCCATGGGAAAATCTCATACCTATGTTTATGACGAGATGGGACAGATGATCAGTGAGACAGATGTTCTGGGGAATAAGACCTGTTATGAGTATAATGAATTGGGAAAATGTATTTGTAGGACAGATCCTGAGATGCGACAGACCGTTTATGAATATGCCAAGGGCGGGGATTTGTCCAGAATTATTTATCCCGATGGAACATCGGAAGCCTATTTGTATGACAATAATGGGAATCTGATACGCCGCCAGAACCATAAAGGGGATTTTCTTGAAATTACCTATGACTGTGTGAACCAGCCAATAAGGGTAAAAAGCAGTTTTGGACAGGAAAAGAGCTATACATACAATGCTGCGGGAAAAGTGACTTCCATAGCGGACCCCTTGGGGCATGTAACCCATTATGAATACTCTCCGGGTGGGAAACTGACTTCAGTGATTGATGCGGCAGGAAACCGGACGGAGTATGCTTATGATGATATGGGAGAATTGGTTACCATTTGTCAGCATGAGGGAAAGAAGGTCCTGTTAAATGGAGAGGAGACTTTCCGTGGGAAGAACATTCTTGATGAAAATCAGATCCATGTGACTCAATATGAACGCAATGTGCTTGGGAAAATTAAGACAATTATCAATCCCCTTGGCATTAAGGAGCATTTTACCTATGACCTGGCAGGAAAAATGACCTTGAAAATGGACGGGGAAGGATATGAAACCAATTATACTTACAATCCGCAGGGAGAAATGGAACATGTCACCTATTCTGACGGACGCAGCGTTGCATTCACTTACAATTCCTTAAGGCAGTTGATTGAAATACAGGACTGGCTGGGAACAACTAGGATTGAGCCTGATGAAGTTGGAAGAGCAAAGAAAATCATTGATTATAAAGGACGTGAAATGTCTTATCAGTGGGGAAAATTGGGAGAGAGGAAAGCGTTGACCTATCCAGATGGACGAACCGTATCTTATGAATATGATGAGTTGATTCGCTTAATTAGACTGACAGAAGGAGAGAGAGAAATTTATTATTCTTATGATGAGAATGGCTATCTATCAAAAAAGATTTTTCCCAACGGAATAGTCACCAGTTATGGTTATAATTCTATGGGACAGCTAAGCAGCCTGGCTCATCAACAGGACGGGAAGATACTAGATCATTATGAATACGATTACGATCTTATGGGAAATAAAACTTCCATAAGGAAGCGGCGGCAGGCTGATGTTTTTTCCTCAGATGGAATTTCACGGGAAATGAGCAGGATAGTTCAGGAGGAGAGTGGTTTTTATCAGTATCAATATGATTCGATGAACCGGCTTACAGAAGTGATAAAGGATCGGGAGCGTATAAGCCGATACGAGTATGATGCTTTTGGAAACCGGATCAGAAAGCAGGCAGGGACAAGAAATATTCGTTACAATTACAATGCGGCAAACCAACTGATTTGTGAGGAGGGGATTTTCCCGGAACCATCCTATGAGTATGATGATAGAGGAAATTTGACCGCTGTTCTTTATGGACTGGAAGAGTCCAATCGGTATACATATGATGAGACGAACCGGTTAGCGGCAGCTTTTAATAACAAAGGACAGGCTGCCAGGTACAATTATGACGGGCTGGGGAACCGGATTGGAAGACACGAATTTGATGTTTCTGTTTTAGAGTCTGATCGCGGCCTTCAGGCGGAAATGCTGTTGATGGAACAGCCGAAGAGAGAAACGGATTATCTTCTGGATTTGACCAGGAATTATCATAATTTACTGGAAAAGACAGAGACAACAGGAGATAGCATGGGCTCACAAACTTATGTCTGGGATAACAACAATGTTTTATTTTTGACAGAAAGAGAACATGGGTATATTATTCTGCAGGACGAGCTGGGAAGTACGGTTCGTTTGACCGGGATTCAGGATAAACATCAGACTATATATGGGTATGATGAGTTTGGACAGGATTTGTATAAAACGCAGGGAGATGTTCAGCCGTTTGGGTATACAGGATATCAAAGCGACAGCATAGCAAATACATATTTTGCGCAAGCAAGAGAATATTTTCCGGGAATTGGGAGATTTGCTGGAGAGGATATTATAAAAGGAACTATTGAACAGCCATTTACTTTGAATTCTTATGAATACTGTTGGGGAAATTCCATCAATTTAGTTGATTTAAATGGTAAAAAGCCAGAAGTTCCAAAGAAATCAGATCAAATATTACACTTATCTATAAACGCTGGTACAGGAGCAAAGGCTAAAGTAAAAGTGCTTGGGGTTGGTGCCGAATTAGGGCTTTTGCGTTATTATACTTTTGATAGTTTGGATGTAAACGAGTGGACAGAATCCATGGATTTAGGTGGTGCTGTAGACGTAACTCCGTTTCTTAATGGTGAGGTAGGTGTAACAGGAACAAGATACGCTTCTTCAGGAAAACATAAAGAAAATATAGTCTATGCAAATGTCCAAATTGGGGGAATTGTAATAGGTACAGATAGTGGGGAAAAAGACATTATTTTAAGTAATAGTATAGGTGCTTATCTTGGAGTGGGAGGAGAAATCAATTTGGATATAAATCTCAGTGCCATTGGAAGAAAGATTCCTACAACACCTAATATTGTTATTGGCCCAGTTGCCAATCCTAGCAATGCAACGAAAGGCGAGTCAAGAAGTACCGATGGAGGTAATAAAAAGGATCCTACGATACCCTATATTGTAATTGGTCCTGTTGCCAACCCAAGTAATGCTACTAAATGTGAAGCAAGCAATTAATTGAGAGAGGAAAAACTATGAAGCGCTTTTTTGCAACAATAATTGATTACGTAATTTTTTCCATAATTTACACCATTATCTTTTCTTTATATCCAGTTGGAATAATTATGAAGTATATAGATACGGTATTTCAGATTTCAGATGGCTGGCTTGTTGTCTATTGTATATTATTATTTTTATATATTTTCGTACAAGATTATTTTTTTAAAGGAAGGAGTTTTGGGAAAAAGATTGTTAAATTAAATTTAAGGTATAAAAAAGATACAATAGGGTTTGCTATTAAACATAGCCTATTGAAAATATTGGCGAGTGGTGCGCTTTGGCCAATAGCGTTGATATACTATTGTATCAGACATAAGATGTTTTATGATGGGATTTTAGAGATAGAAGAAATTCAGTAATTCGGATTATTTGCTTCTCCACGGAAGCTAATTGATACAATGACTGGTTTCTTTGCTGATTTATGAAAAAGAGGACCTAGTGATAAATGGGAATCTGCCGTTAAGTTTACAGCTGTTCTATAATGCTATGGATTGCGGCGACCAGCAGGTACTTGGAGAGGGCTGGAATCATAATTACGGGGTTCGTCTGATAAAAATCAAAGAGGAAGAACTGTTAGGAATTGTCCTGGAAGACGGGCGGGAGTTGCCTTACTGCCGGAAGCTGGGGAATAGTTATGCTCCGGTTATGGGAGACGGAGGAATACTAAGCAAATCAGAAAACGGCTACCGGTTTGAGCGGGAAGATGGCACTGTTTATGAGTTTGACCAGGAGGGAAGGCTATGTAGCCAGAAAGACAGGAATGGAAACAACCGGAAATTTACTTACAACAGTGACGGACTTTTGGAATGTGTGGATAATGGGACTGGAGGCAGGCTGAATTATACCTATAACAAAGAAAGAAAACTGATTTATGTGGAGGATCATACCGGAAGAAAAATCAGTCTGAAATACCAGTATGGGAAACTGCGGTGGTTTACCAATTCCATGGGAAATACCTATACTGTCATTTGGCAAATTAAACGATACTTTATCCGACAGATTATTTTCAGTTATTTCATTGTACAAAAAGGTAATCCCGTCACTTTAGTGGTGGCTGTTTTGGCAGTTTATTTTAAGAAAGGATTTTCTCCCGCAAATTAATTAGGGAAGAAAATCCTAAGGTTATGCTTATCTGAGTTCACAGTCATTGACGGCCTGCAGCCTCTTGTTTTTACAAGGTAGTCCAGTCGGAAAAGAACCTCGCTGTATTCATTGGTCTTTACGATAAGTTCTTTGGAGTTCTTGAGGAAGGGATTAAATTCCAACCCGTAACGGTTATAGTAGTCCATTATTATAAATCCGCCTTTCTGCGAAAGTCACCGATGGGGTTATGAAACACGTTCTTGTACCCCCTCAGTCTTTCGCTTGTTGTTTCTCCCTGTTATATTTGTTCTGAAGGTTACTGGCATACTAGTATAAATGACATCATTGGGCTTCCGAAGACAATGAATCATTATTCGTATTGCGATAGAGATCCGAATCAATGGATTGACGAAAACGGACGTTTTCTCCAACAGGCGGCAAATCAACTGATTGCTGATTACTTAATTAATGAATATGGAAGAGCATTTGAAGCCTGGAAAGATGATATTTCCAGTACGATTGATAATATTGGGAAATCCGTCCATAATGGGGTGAATGTGGCAGGAAAGGTTATCTATGATGGAGTGGAAGGAGTATATTATAACGAAAGTTGGGGAGGAGGAACGGATAAATTGCCGTTGATACTATCTAATGGAGTAAGTATTCGATCTTATACCAATGTAACATGGTCGATTTCTAAAGATGAAACAATAGCACCATGGGATACAGTAGTAGAATGTGTTGGAACAGTATTATTACTTGCATTAGCTATAGCGCTTATTCCTGAAACAGGAGGAGCTTCCTTGGTTTTTTGTGGAGCATAATATTGAAAATAAAAATTATGTGGTAAGATTATTTAATTAATATATGAGAAGGTGAGGACAAAGAGGCAATTGATGAAGAAGATATTTAAATATATAGGGATATTTGCGCTTATTGTGCTGGGAATATTTGTGGGTCTGGTTGTTCTGACTATTTTGTCTGCATTAAGTACAGAGAATGAAGGGAATGGATCTGGAAACGCTATAATAAAGTATAACGGTACTGGTGAAATGCCAAACTTTGAGCAACCAGAACTTATTTATGCAGATACTATGGAAGCGGCTCTTGCCGCAAGTGCTGACTATTATTTTAAGGAATACCCTTATATGAGTGTGGTAAGTGATGTAATAAAAATTTTTGAGAATGATGAATATTCAGCAATGTTTTATCATTCAATTAGTAATTCAAAAAAAGAAGGTTTTATCGGAGCTAAATTTAAAGTGAGGATAATAGACAAAAGAAAACAATATGCATTGATTTTTTTGGATAGTACAGAGATGACAAAAGGACGACATAGACAAAAGTTATCACTGGTAGATATGCGTCGGATGGTTCCATTGTATGATTATTTGGCGGTTTTTAGTATTGACAAAGGTAGTCGATTTGTGTACGGAAGTTTTGGAACGGAAAAAATAAAGACACTGAAAATAGAAGGCCAGAGCCCTACTGAGGTCATTGAATATACGCTTTATGGAGAAAAGGAATACTTTTGGTATTATGAAAGCTTAATCAGTGATAAACCAAGTTCGGAATTTGATATAGAAATAGAGGAATAGGGTGCAATGTTAAATTAAAATTGCAGAAGGTTTTTTTACAATGAATTAGGTCAGCAGGAAAAATACATTGATGGAAATGGGAATCAGACTTTGTATTCTTATAACAATGCTGGTAAGCTGGAAGAAATTACGAATGCAGTTAGGGATAAACGGAGGTATCAATACAATGACAGCGGAAGAATAATTGAAATAAAGGACTTTGACAACAGTATTCACCAAATGGAGTATGATGCGTGCAGCCGCTGCTGTAAATATACGGATCCGGAGGAAAATGTCACCTCATATGAATACGATAGTATGGGGAAAATGGTTAAAAAGAGTCTCACTAATGGGGGGGCTTATCTGTATTCTTATTCTCATTTAGGTCATATACAAACAGCCGTGGATCCATTAGGAAATACTACAAAGTTCTGGCATGATCCCAATGGGAACTGTATAAAGGTCGCGGAACCCAATGGAGCAGAAACAGTATATGTTTATGATGCTTTAAATCGACTGATAAGCAGAACAGAGGTAGATGGATTTATCTTAAATTATGAATACGATACTAGTAATAATGTGACAAAGACGATGGATAATTACGGAAATGAGGTATTGACGGAGTACGATTTAGCAGGAAGACCTGCGAAAGTAACCGATGTATATGGGAACTGCAGTGATTTTTCCTATGATTGTCTGGGACAAATAGTAAATAAGATGGATGGAGCGGGCAGAAAGACGGATTATAGCTATTATCCTGGAAAACTTCTGAAAAAGGTACAGTATTGCGACGGTACAAGTAAAGAGTTTTTTTATGATGGAAACCGGAATATAACAAAGATAAAAAATCAAGATAGTTTTACTGTTAATTTTACGTATGATTGCCTAGACAGATGTATTGCAGTAACGGATTCCCTGGGCAATAAAAAAAGTTATTTATATGATAAAAATAGAAATATCACATCAATGGTAAATGCCAATGGTAAAATTACTCGATTTGAATACTCGCTTAATGGAAACATTACAAAAGTAATTGATGCCTTAGGCAATAGTACTTTTTATGAATATGATTGTATGGGGAAACTTCTTTCTGCCATGAAGCTAGGTGGAAAGGAATCAGAAACACATCTTTACCAAAGAAATTTACTTGGGCAGATTGAAGCTATTACCAATGCATTAGGAAATACAGAGTATTATGAATATGATAAAAATGGTAATGTAATTAAAAAGACGGACAGAGATGGAGGTGAAAGCTGTTTTACATATTCTCTCGCTGGTTTGTTAGAAAATATAAAATATACAGATGACAAACAGGTAACACTGAAATACGATGGTTTAAGACGGCTAAATGAAATAGAAGACTGGTATGGAACTACAAAAGTAGAATGGGGTGTTTATGAGCATCTTAAATCCATTACAGATTACAAGGGGCGAAAAACTTCCTATGAGTTTTCTCCTAGGGGAAAGTTGCTTCAAATGAATTATCCAAATGGGAAGAATGTGAAGTACGCGTATGATGAGTGCTTACGTTTATCTAATCTGGCAGATGGAATCCAAAATGTAGGTTATCGATACAATAAAAACGGGTTATTGCAGGAAAAAATTTTTTACAAACGGATTAAAGGTCAATTATTCCTATAATGAGGCAGGGCAGCTGATCAGTATTATTAATAAAGATCATGAAAAGATTTTAGACCAATATCATTATACTTATGATCCGATAGGAAACAAGACGGGTATTAACAAACAACGAACAGGAATACCATTGGAAAGTGGCGATTTTCAATACGAATACAATTCCCTGAACCAAATTATCAAAGTATTAAGAAACGGAAAAGAGTTACGGGAATATGCATATGATGTATTTGGTAACCGTATTTTTAAGAAAGAGGGAGAAATTGAAACTAATTATATTTATAATGCCAATAACCAGTTAATAAGGGAAATGGGAGAGGAAATAAAAGATTATGAATATGATTTAAGAGGGAATTTAAGAACTGTATCCGTAGATGGCATAATAAGCAGGAGTTATGAATTTGG
This sequence comes from Lacrimispora indolis DSM 755, assembly GCF_000526995.1. NCBI lineage: Bacteria > Bacillati > Bacillota > Clostridia > Lachnospirales > Lachnospiraceae > Lacrimispora > Lacrimispora indolis. The sequence continues at coordinate 2,233,966 of NZ_AZUI01000001.1, forward strand.
TATAAGTAATCACATGGAGACAGTTACCGATGAGAAGGGGGTACTCCATACTTATCAATATAATGGTTTAGGACATAGAATTGGGAAACAGGTTTCTGATGGAAATATTTCAACGGATGTCGAGTATATTTTGGATTTTACCAAAAGAGGTAATAACCTGCTGGAAAAGATAGAAAACGGTGAGGCAGAGGAATATATATGGGATAACAATATTGTTGTGGCTACAGGGAAAAGTGGAAAGAAATAATATCTAAATGATGAATTAGGAAGCACTATCCGTACCTGTTTCAGTAATGGCAGGGATGCAGGTCTTTATGGATACAGTGAGTTTGGAGAGATCACCTATAAAAATGAAAGAGCGCACCAGCCATTTGGTTTTACCGGTTATCAGTGGGATGAAAACAGCGGTACCTATTATGCACAGGCAAGGGAGTATTGTCCATCTACAGGTTCGTTTATTAGTGAGGATATTGTAAATGACATTGTTGGATTGCCGGAAACGTTAAATCACTATAATTATTGTTGGGGAAATCCATGTAAATGGGTGGATATTAATGGACAGTTTACGCAGAGAGAAGCAAATCAATATATATCCGGTTATTATCTGGACGAATATGAAAGAGCTTTTAATTCCTGGAAGGATGATGTATCTAATACCATTGATGATATAGGAAAATCAGTTGGAAATGGAATCAGCAGTGCTGCGACAGCAGTAAGTGAATTCTGGGGGAATGAAATTTATGGGGTGGATACTGATATTTATAAAAAGGGCTCCTTTACTTTACAATCTCATACTGGAGGAGAAATTATAGTTATAAATAGAAATGATAAAGGTCGTTTTTCAGGGTGGTCATTAAATGCATCTATAGAAATCCCCACCACAAATTATTCTACTGGATTTACACTTTCTGGTGAAAACATGAATCCTAATTCATGGAAAACATTATGCTATTTTGAAAAAAAGGAGCTGGATGAAAAACTGAGCCATTCGGCAGGATATGGGTATAATGACAAAGGCTGCTATGTTAACGGAGAGATAAGTGGAACGACAGATAATATTCCGATTCCAATTCCCAATGGTGTGATTATTGATTCCCATACGAATGTAACTTGGTCAATATCTGAAGATAAAACAATCTTACCATGGGATGCAATTGGTGGTGTCTGTGTAGTAACTGCAGGAGTAGTCGCTTTGGCGGTTGTAGGCCCGGAAGTTGCACTTGGAGGATTGATTGCAGGAGGGGGAGCGATTATAGCTGAGGCAGGAAGCTATGTAATTGCTGCATGCGGGGGTTAATATTATAAACAGTATTATCAATATATATTAAATAAAATAAATAATGGAGTAGAATGATGAAGTTATTAAAACGTATAAGAAAGTATATGCTTATTATTTTGAGTGTATTTGTTTTAATGGTAATGGGTGCATTTGTAGTTTTTTATGCATTAACATATCTCCAGAGTAAAGTAAAAGAAACTAATCTGGCAAATATAAAGATGGATGAAGATGGAAATTGGGAGATACCCAATTTTGAAACTCCAGACTTGGTGTATGCGGATACAAGGGAGGAGGCACTTACTTATAATGTTGATTACTATTTTAAACGTTATCCATATATGCATAAAGTGAACAATGTAATTAAAGTTTTTGAGAATGATGAGTACGCAACTATGTTTTATCACACCATTAAAGATTCTAAAGGAGAAGGACTAGTTGCCAGTAAATTTAAAGTAAGAGAAACTGATGGAAAAAAGCAATATGCACTGATTTCAGTAGAACTTTCAGAAATGGGGGGGGCAATGATTTCGACTCCGTTAAAAACAATGCGTGCTGCGGCTCCGCTATATGATTTTATGTCGGAGTTTAGCATTAACAAAGGTGATCGGTTTATATACGGCAGTTTTGGTACTGAAAAAGTAAAAACGATAAAAATTGAGGGTCAAAGCCCTACCGAAGTGATTGAATATATGGTGAAGGGAAAAAAAGAATATTTCTGGTATTATGAAAATTTAATTAGTGATAAACCAAGTTCAAAATTTGATATAGAAATGGAGGAAGAGTAAAAATTAAAAGACATTTTAGTAAAGAATAATAACAGAACAATAGTCAAGCAAGTAGACACGATTATTAAAGAATATTTTCTGGGACCAGAAGACTAAGCCTGTTCCCAGAACGATACAAATACAATCCTCTGAACCAAATTACCAAAGTATTAAGGAACAGAAAAGAGTTACAAGAATATACATATGATGTATTTGGTAACCGTATTTTTAAGAAAAATTCATGGAAAACATTATGCTATTTTGAAAAGAAAAAGCTGAATGAAAAATTAAGTCATTCGGCAGGATATGGGTATAATAATGAAGCTGTTATGTTAACGGAGAGATAAGTGGAACGATAGATAATATTCCGATTCCAATTCCTAATGGTGTGATTATTGATTCCCATACGAATGTTAATTGGTCAATATCTGAAGATAAAACAAATCCTGCCCAGGGATGCAATTGGAGGTGTCTGTGTTGTAACTGCAGGAGTAGTCGCTTTGACGGATATAGGTCAGGAAGTTGCACTTGGGGGATTGATTGCAGGAGGGATAGCGATAATTGCAGAAGCATGAAACTATGTAATTGCTGCATGCGGGGATTAATATTATAAACAGCATTATCAGAACATATTGATAAAAAATGAAAATAAAAAATGGAGCAGAATGATGAAGTTATTAAAACATATAAGGAAGTATATGCTTATTATTTTAAGTGTATTTGTTTTAATGATAATGGGTGCATTTGTCGTTTTTTATGCATTAACATATCTCCAGAGTAAAGTAAAAGAAACTAATCTGGCAAATATAAGGATGGATGAAGGTGGAAATTGGGAGACACCCAATTTTGAAACACCGGACTTAGTGTATGCGGATACAATGGAGGGGGCACTTACTTTTAATGTCGATTACTATTTTAAACGTTATCCCTATATGCAAAAGGTGAATGATATAGTAAAAGTTTTTGAAAATGATGAATATGCAACTATGTTTTACCATACCATTAAAGATTCTAAAAGAGAAGGACTAGTTGCCAGTAAATTTAAAGTAAGAGAAACTGATGGAAAAAAGCAATATGCTCTGATTTCAGTAAATCTTACGGAAAAAGGAACCCCAATGATATCGACACCGCTACAGACGATGCGTGATGCAGCTCCGTTATATGATTTTTTAGCAGAGTTTAGCATTAACAAAGGTGATCGGTTTATATATGGCAGTTTTGGTACTGAAAAAGTAAAAACGATAAAAATTGAGGGTCAAAGCCCTACCGAAGTGATTGAATATATGGTGAAGGGAAAAAAAGAATATTTCTGGTATTATGAAAATTTAATTAGTGATAAACCAAGTTCACAATTTGATATAGAAATGGAGGAAGAGTAAAATTAAAAGTACACTATAGGCTAGCCTTAAATATATCAATTATATATGCTGTCAGTTCTGACTCGTTTTGCTTATGCTTCGTAGTAGGTGTTTCCGAGACAGCGGGACCTATTATGCGCAGACATGAGAATATTCCCCATCTACGGCTTATAGTAGAGCCAGAAGACAAGTGCAGTTGAATGCATATGTAGATGCAATAACTAGGAATCAGGCTGATAAAAGATATAAGGGAAGGACTGCAATACCGGGGGAATCCTTAAATGCTATATTTAACTGCGATGTTCCCAGCAAAAGATATCCAAATAAAGTTATTCATTACCATACAGATGCAGGCTATCCCGGAATGATCTTCTGGTCCTATGAGAATAGGAAAAAGCAGCCACAGGAGGAAATAGTAGCAGTACCAAAAGATGCATTGGAATGGGCGAAGAATGCTGGCCTAGTGCTGGTAGGAGTCGGAGCAGTAATAGCAGGGGGTGTTTTAATAGCAGATGATTTTACTGGTGTTGGAGGATTCGATGATGGCGTTGCTGTGGCGCTTTTTGCAAAAGCAGCACAAATATTTACACAAGTATTTGGCAGTTGCCCAGCAGTAAATTAATATATCGGAGTAAGCAGATGAATCAAACACAGTGTTTGAGAAAGGAACGAAAATGGGAAAGAAGAGTATCGTAATTGAAGTGATGAAAAAGAGGTTGGCTCCCTACGGTTTTCAATATGCGGATTATGAAGGATATCGGTGGAGATTCGGCAGAGAGGTAGATGGATTGATTCAAAGCATAGTGATTCAGAAAAGTTATCATGGAAATGATTATACTTTGGAAATGGACAATGGTTATTGGTTTGGTAGATCAAAGGAAATAACCGGTGATCCAAACTGTAAATTAGACTTCCTGCCCTTTCATAACGAAGAAGAACAGATTGCTGTGCTGAACAGGCTGTTAGATTTGGTTGAACAATACGGATTGAAAAAACTGGAGGAAAAGGCGGAAGAATCAAGAGCGAAGATAAAAGAGATGGAAGAATGGCTTTATCCAACACCTGAAATGTATAAAAAGTTATATGAAGAGAATTCTGTATTGACAAAAAAGTTTATTGAGAAAAATAATGCAGATAAATTGTCAGAAGAAAACATGCTTCTGCTATTAAAAAAGGAGTTAGAGAAGGTCAAAGGAGAGCCGTATGAAACAGTACAGGATAAATTAATAGAGCTTGCTTCTGTATATGGAAATATGTTTATAAAAAAGGTAGGTGGACGATGGGATCATAGTGTTTTAAATGGAATTACTAGTGTGGATATAACATTATTACGCCAGTGTGATATATTAAAGGATTTGGTACGGATATGGCAAAGGGAAGACGCTGAATTAATACTAAATGATTATAATAATAATTGTAATAAAATTATTAAATGGGTAAGAACTTGTAGAAAATCGCATGGGGATGATTGGCAACCAACATCCGGTTATGCGAAATGGAAAGTACCGCCAATGTGATTATTATGTTTATGTATAATCGTGGGGAGAGAGAAAATGGGAAAGAAGAGTATCGTAATTGAAGTGATGAAAAAGAGGTTGGCTCCCTACGGTTTTCAATATGCGGATTATGAAGGATATCGGTGGAGATTCAGCAGAAAGGTAGATGGATTGATTCAAAGCGTAGTGATTCAGAAAAGTTATCATGGAAATGATTATACTTTGGAAATGGACAATGGTTATTGGTTTGGTAGATCAAGGGAAATAACCGATGATCCAAACTGTAAATTAGACTTCCTGCCCTTTCATAACGAAGAAGAACAGATTGCTGTGCTAAACAGGCTGTTAGATTTGGTTGAACAATACGGATTGAAGAAACTGGAGGAAAAGGCGGAAGAATCAAGAGCAAAGATACAAGAGATGGAAGAATGGCTTTATCCAACTCGTGAAATGTATAAAAAGTTATATGAAGAGAATTCTGTATTGACACAAAAGTTTATAGAACAACATAATGCAGATAAGTTGTCAGAAGAAGATATGCTCTTGCTGTTAAAAAAGGAATTAGAAAAAGTCAAGGGAGAGCCGTATGAGGAGGTACAGGATAAATTAATAGAGCTTGCTTCGGTATACGGGAATATGTTTATAAAAAAGTGGGTGGACGTTGGAAATATACAGAAAGTGATGGATTATCTGGCGTAGATATAACTTTATACCATTGGCGTGATGTATTACAGGAATTGGTAAGGATATGGCAAAGAGAAGACGTTGAATTAATACTAAATTATTATTATGATAATTGTAATGGAATTATTAAATGGGTAAGAACTTGTAGAAAATCGCATGGGGAAGATTGGCAACCAACATCCGGTTATGCGAAATGGAAAGTACCGCCAATGTGATTATCATGTTTATGTATAATCGTGGAGAGAGAGAATGGGAAAGAAGAGTATCGTAATTGAAGTGATGAAAAAGAGGTTGGCTCCCTACGGTTTTCAATATGCGGATTATGAAGGATATCGTTGGAGATTCAGCAGAGAGGTAGATGGATTGATTCAAAGCGTAGTGATTCAGAAAAGTTACCATGGAAATGATTATACTTTGGAAATGGACAATGGTTATTGGTTCGGCAGATCGCAAGAAATAACCGGTGATCCAAACTGTAAATTAGACTTCCTGCCCTTTCATAACGAAGAAGAACAGATTGCTGTGTTAAACAGGCTGTTAGATTTGGTTGAACAATACGGATTGAAGAAGCTGGAGGAAAAGGCGGAAGAATCAAGAGCGAAGATAAAAGAGATGGAAGAATGGCTTTATCCAACTCCTGAAATGCATAAAAAGTTATATGTAGAGAATTCTGTATTGGCACGGAAATTCATTAAACAGCATAATGCGGATGAATTGTCAGAAGAGGATATGCTACAGCTGCTAAAGAAAGAATTGGAGAAAATGCGAGGAGAAAAATATGTGAATGTTCAGGATACATTACCATACTGTTAAAAACTATCTAGGAATGATCTTCTGGTCATATTAGGTCAGGAAAAAGCAACTGCAGGAGGAAATGGTAGCAGTGCCAAAAGACGTATTGGAATGGCTGAAGAATTCTGGTCTGGTAGTGGTAGGAGCCGGAGCTTATCGGCAAAACAGAGGCAGATGGTCTCGTAACAACTTATGAATACAATAGTAATAACCGTGTAATCAAAGTAATGGATAACTACGGGAATCAATCAACAATTGAATATGATGATATAGGAAATCCTGTTGGCGTAACAGATGTATATGGGAGCCTCATCTTATATTCTTATGATTGCTTTGGTGATTAATATTATACCAAAAAATGGAGGTCATTGCTTTTTTATTTGCAAACTCCCATAGAACCATGGCTTAACAATAAAAAATGGTAGTGAAATTTGACACTACCGGAATTAGCAGGAGAGAGATATTAATGAAAAGGATAATAAAATATATAGGATTCTTTATGCTTGCAATGCTGGGATTATTTATGATATTGGTTATTTTGATTATATTTTCTGCGTTTAGCTCAGAGAATAATAGAAGTACTAAAAGTGATTCTGGAAATATAATAGTGGAGTTTGAGGGAAAAAAGATGCCAGAACTTGAGAAAAAGGTACCAGTTTTTGCAGACAGCATGGAAGAAGCACTTGCAGTGGTAAATCATGAGCTTTATTTTGGCGATGATAAATATATTGATCAAGTGAGTTATATCATAAAAGTTTTTGAAAATGATAAATATTCGACAATGTTTTATTTATCTGATAAAAATTCAAAGGAAGGTGCATTTGTTGGAGCTAAGTTTATTGTAAAAACTACAAACAGTAAGAAACAATATGCACTACTTTATACAATGCACATGGGATATGGTGACCATGGTAAAAATAAAATGACGCCTGAAGAAGAATTTAGCCTATTTTGTCAGTACATACAAGCATTTGATATTGGTAATTTGAGTGAATATGGAATTAATGAAGGAGACCGTTTCATATTTGGTGGTATTGATACTGTAGATGTGAATCAACTAAAAATAGAAGGACAGAGTCCAACTGAAATTATTGAATTTTCACTTTATGGAGAAAAAAATTATTTCTGGTATTACGAAAATTTAATTAGTGATAAACCAAGTTCGGAATTTGACATAGAGATAGAAGAAAAATAGTGAAATGGCCGGAATTTAAGGATTGTTATGCAGTTAAAAGCGAGAATGTGACACTGTGTACATATGATAGCTGTGGGGATTTAATGTAAATACTCAATGCTTTGGGGCAGAAAGCATATAGGATCTATAATGAAGAGTATTTATTGATATACTTAAAACTTCCGAATGGTCAGTTTCAAAAGATAAAACAATGGCGCCATGGGATATTGTGGTAGAGTGTGTTGGCGTGGTTGCATTAGTTTCCATTGCTGTAGCATCCTTAGGTCTACTATGTAGAGTATAGCATTGTATAATAGCCAAAGGGAGATGACAATGAAAAGAATATTAAATACATAGGACTTTTTATACTTGTAATAATTGTATTATTCATGGTGTTGGCTGCTCTGATTATATTTTCTGGGTTAAATTTGGAGAATAAGGGAAGTATCGGAAATAATTCAGAAAGCATAATACTGGAGTATGAAGGGAAAGGAAAAATTCCAACCGTTGAGTACCAGGAACCAATTTTTAAGGATACCATGGAAGAGGCTCTTATTGCAGCAGAAAATTATTACTAAACCTCCTAAACAGGACAAGCCGCCTGCCAATTATGCAGAAAATAATACCGGTTATGCAAAAAGCCGTTTCCCAAGTCCATAATGTGTTAAAGTGAGATGCGTACCACACAATCTGTGGTAATTTTTATGGAGGAGGATGAAAGAAATGTTACAAATCAACATGGATGATGTATTAAAGATCGTCAACCTTTGCGTGCCGTACTTGATCGGGCTGGCCGTTGTCATTGCAGCTGCGGTTGCGGCAATGGTGGCATGCAGAAAAAAGAAAGCTGCCGCCAGGTATCTGATCCGGTGCCAGGGGCTTATGGCCATTGTGCTTTCCGTAGTTATTGTGGCAAACATGATCTGCTGGGGCCCCATGTCCAGTCTGATTTCCCTTGCAACAGGCAGCGGAACCATTTCAAAAGAGACTTCAGACAAGGCAACCGGGCTTTGTACCAGGATCGCGGAAGAAGGGATCGTGCTTTTAAAGAATGAAGAAAATCTGCTTCCCTTAAAATCTGATTCTAATTTAAACGTGTTTGGCTGGGCTTCCACCAATCCGTGTTACGGCGGTACCGGTTCAGGTTCTCTCTCTGACGCATATGAAACCGTGTCCCTTCTTCAGGGGCTTGAACACGCAGGCTTTAAGCTGAATTCAGGGATTTCTGATTTCTACGCCGCATACCGGGCAGACCGCCCCAATGTGGGGATGTGGGAACAGGACTGGACCCTTCCGGAGCCTGTAAAGGGATCCTATACCAGTGAGCTGATGGAGGAGGCAAAGGCATTTTCCCATACGGCCATGATCGTGATCACCCGTGTAGGCGGGGAAGGAGCCGATCTTCCTACTGATGTCAGTGCAGTTACCTATACGGATAATTCCACGGAATATAAGGACTTTGAACCTGGTGAGCATTATCTGCAATTAAGCAAAACGGAAAAAGACCTGGTTGATCTGGTATGCTCCAATTTCGACAATGTGGTTTTGGTGTACAATGGAGCCAATGCCATGGAGCTTGGCTTTGTCAATGAGTACAGCCAGATCAAGAGCGCCATCTGGTGCCCGGGAACCGGCCAGTCCGGCTTTGAGGCCCTTGGTGAGATCGTAAGCGGTACGGTCAACCCATCTGGTAAAGCAAGTGATACCTTTGTGACGGATTTAACCGCAACCCCCCATTACAATAATTTTGGAAGCTTTGTTTACGATAACATGAGTGAATTCGCAGGCAAGGCATTTAAGGGAGAAGCAACCTATCCCAGCTTTATCAATTATGTGGACGGCATCTACGTGGGGTACCGTTTTTATGAAACTGCCGCAGAAGAAGGGCTGATCGACTACAATAAAACCGTTCTTTATCCCTTTGGATATGGCTTGACCTACACCTCTTTCTCTCAGGAAATGGGCGCCATTACAGAGGCAGACGGTACCATCTCTTTTGATGTGACCGTTACCAATACTGGCGATAAGGCAGGAAAGGATGTGGTTGAGGTTTATTACAATCCTCCTTATACCAACGGAGGAATTGAAAAGGCTTCCGCGAACTTAATCGCATTCGATAAAACGGATCTTCTGGAGCCGGGTCAGTCCCAGACCATTGCAATATCCTTCCAGGCGGAAGACATGGCATCCTATGATGGAGCCGGAAAGGGAACTTATGTCCTGGAAGCAGGGGATTACGGGATCTCTATCCGGTCTGATTCCCACAGCATCATCAAAGAACAGACATATACCGTAGCCGGAGAAATCGTATACGATGAAACCAATCCCCGTTCTTCTGATGAGACGGCTGCTGCAAACCAGTTTGCCGATGCAGACGGAGGCCTGACCTATTTATCCCGTGCAGACGGATTTGCAAACTATGAAAAGGCTACGGCAAAGCCGGAAAGCCTGACCATGCCGGAAGCATACAAGGCTGCTTTTGTGAATAACAGCAACTATGATCCGGCGGTCCACAACCGGGCGGAGGATGTGATGCCGGTGACCGGTGCCCGCAACGGATTAAGCCTTGCCTCCATGCGCGGTGCGGATTATGACGATCCCCAGTGGGAGAATCTTCTGGATCAGCTGACCGTGACGGAAATGGATACCATGATCGCCATCGGAGGATATCAGACTTCCGCAGCAAAGAGTGTGAATAAGGTGGGAACCGTGGATTGTGACGGACCGGCTTCCATTAACAATAACTTTACAGGGACCGGGTCCATCGGTTTTCCATCCGCAGTCATGATCGCAAGCACCTGGAACCGGGATATTGCGGAGGAATTCGGGGAAAGCATCGGTAAGATGGCAGATGAGATGAAGGTGTCCGGCTGGTATGCACCGGCAATGAACACCCATCGTTCCGCCTTTGCAGGAAGAAACTTTGAATATTATTCCGAAGACGGAGTCCTGGCAGGAAAAATGGCGGCCAGTGCCATCATCGGTGCAGAAAGCCATGGAGTGTATGCTTATATCAAACATTATGCGCTCAATGACCAGGAAACCAACCGGAACAACATGCTCTGTACCTGGTCAAATGAACAGGCCATCCGTGAAATCTATTTAAAGCCTTTTGAGATTGCAGTAAAAGAGGGCAAAGCAAAAGCAGTCATGTCCGCATTTAACTACATTGGAACAGAATATGCAGGAGCTTCCGATGCACTGCTTAATAAGGTGCTCCGGGATGAATGGGGCTTCCGCGGCTTTGTGCTGACAGATTATTTCGGAGGCTACGGATATCAGAACGCAGACCAGGAAATCCGGAACGGAAACGACGCCATGCTGGTCGCCTATGATACGGAAACCAACCATGTGAAGGATACTTCCAGCGCCACAAGCCTTCTGGCCATGAGAAAGGCAAGCAAAAACATCATGTACACAGTGGTAAACAGCCGTGCCTATGAAGGAGATAACGCAAAGGGCGGACTGCTTCCATGGCAGATGGCTGCCATTGCCCTTGATGTGATCCTGGCGGCGGGATTTGTTGTTCTGGAGGTAAGGATCCTCAATGTCTATAAAAAGAAACGGGAATTAACATGAAACATACCCATATCATTGAAAAAATGACAATAGAAGAAAAAGCGGCCATTTTAAGCGGAAAAAACGTGTGGCAGACCTGGAACATTGACCGTCTGGGAATTCCGTCCATATTTTGCTCCGACGGCCCTCACGGAATACGGAAACAGGCAAAGGAAGGGGATCATCTGGGCTTAAATGCCTCCCTTCCGTCCACCTGCTTTCCAACGGCAGCCTCTGTGGCAAACAGCTGGGATGAAGACCTTTGCCGGGAGATCGGGGAGGCCTTAGGAGAGGAAGCCTCGGCTCTGGGAGTGAACGTCCTTTTGGGCCCTGGCCTTAATATCAAAAGAAGTCCTCTCTGCGGGAGAAATTTCGAGTATTTTTCCGAGGATCCCTATTTGTCGGGAAAGCTGGCGGCGGCTTATATAAAGGGGATCCAGAGCCAGGGAGTGCACGCATGTCCCAAGCATTTTGCAGTCAACAACCAGGAGCAGCGCCGCATGGCAATGAATTCCGTGGTGGATGAGAGGACTCTTAGAGAGATTTATCTGGAAGGTTTTGAAATAGCAGTGAAGGAAGGCAAGGCAAGAGCCATTATGACCAGCTACAACGAGGTCAACGGGGTCTATGCCAATGAGAACCAGCACCTTCTTAAGGATATCCTTCGGGGAGAGTGGGGCTTTGACGGCATTGTCATCACCGACTGGGGCGGCTCCAACGACCATGTGAAGGGGGTGGCGGCAGGCTCTAACTTAGAGATGCCCTCCCCCGGCCTTCATACGGCCAGAGAACTGATCAAGGCGGTGGAAAATGGCAGCCTATCCATGGAAGCGCTGGATGCCTGCGTGGATGATCTGCTGGAGGCGGTATTTACCCTTACCGGGAATCAGGAAAACAGGCAAAGCTCCTTTGATGAGGATGCGCATCACATGTTAGCGGAAAAGGCAGCACAAGAGAGCATCGTGCTGTTAAAAAACCAGGATGAAATGCTTCCGTTAAAACCCGGAGGCAGGGTGGCCCTGATCGGGGACTTTGCCTTTACACCCCGGTATCAGGGGGCAGGGTCTTCCCTGGTAAACCCCATCCGCCTGGAAACCATGGAGGAGAGGATAAGGGCTTACCCCTTAAATGTCATAGGCTGTGCCAGAGGCTATTCCCGAAGCGGAGCAGATGATGCTGCCTTAAGGCAGGAGGCCCTTGATCTGGCAGCCCGGGCTGATGTGGTGCTTTACTGCTTTGGACTTGATGAGATCAGTGAATCAGAGGGAATGGACCGGAGCCATATGAGGGTCCCCGGAAACCAGATTGAGCTTCTCACGGCCCTGGCAGAGGTAAATTCCAGAATTGCCGGGATCTTAAGCGCAGGCTCTGCCATAGAAATGCCGTGGCATGAATGCTGTAAATCCATTCTTCACGGCTATTTAAGCGGGCAGGCAGGTCCTTCTGCCATGCTTCGGGTGATCACGGGAGAAGTGAATCCTTCCGGCCGCTTAAGCGAAACCTATCCCCGGAGATATGAAGATACTCCTGCCTATAAGTACTTTCCGGGAGAAGAGCGCTGCTCCCAGTACCGGGAAAGCCTTTATGTGGGTTATAGGTATTATGATACTGAAAAGGTTAAAGTACAGTATCCCTTTGGCTTTGGGCTGTCCTATACCACATTTTCTTATGACAATATGGAGATTTTGGAGAATGAAGTCCGTTTCACCCTTATGAATACGGGAAAGGTTGACGGAAAGGAAGTTGTCCAGCTTTATGTGAGAGGACCCAAGGGCAGGATATTCCGCCCGGACAAGGAGCTGAAAGGCTTTAAAAAGGTATTCTTAAAGGCAGGAGAAAGCAGGATGGTCACCATTCCTTTTGATGATAAGACCTTCCGTTACTGGAACAGGGTGACAAACCGCTTTGAGGTGGAGGGGGGCATTTATACCGTATTGATCGGTGGAAGCGTGGCAGACATCAGGCTTTATCAGACTGTGACACGGGAAGGGACCACGGAAAGCTGGCCTTATGAGCCGGAAATGCTTAAATCCTACTATTCCGGAAAGATCGGCCAGGTGCCTGAGGAAGAATTTGAAGCCCTTTTGGGCCATCCGGTCCCTGATGGGAAATGGTCCGGTGAGTTGGGAGTCAATGATGCCCTCTGTCAGATGTATTATGCTAAGAGCCCGCTGGCAAGGCTGGCCTGGCGGATCCTCACAGCCCTGAAAAACAGGAGTGAGGCAAAGGGAAAGCCGGACTTAAATCTTCTGTTCATTTATAACATGCCCTTTCGGGGGATTGCCAAGATGACAGGAGGAGCGGTCAGCATGGAAATGGCAGAAGGGATGGTCCTTGCGGTGAACGGCCATTTCTTCCGTGGAATGAAGCAGATCATCGGCGGATATTTTTCCAATGCAAAAGCGAACAGAGCTTATGAGAAGAAGCTCTCCGGAAAATAGAAGGGAGGGAGCACATGCTGTCAGGTATAAAAGCCGGATGGAAGGCATTTGCCGGGAACCATCCGACTCTAGCACAATTTTTACTGTTTTTCCTTGTGTCCAATGGAGTAACGGTCTTACAGATGATTCTGATGCCGGTTTTCCGGAACATGCTGGGGATGACCTCTCTGGTGGATACGAATTTCCAGATATGGCATGTGGGTTCCAATCTGGATGGAACGCCTTATTATATCTTTAACTATGGGGCAGGCGCCCTTTCCCAGGGAGGAGGCGGAGGACTTGCGTATTTTCTGGCGGTGGAGATCACCATGGGAATTGCCCAGGTCATCAACTTTTTCCTTCAAAGAAATGTCACCTTTAAAGCAAATAACAGCGCGGCAAAGGCGGCCATGTGGTATGTGATCGCCTATATCATCATCACCATCGGCGCTGCTGCCCTTCAGGGTCTTTATAAGGCCCCGGTCTACCATTTCTTCATGAATGGCTTAAAGCTGGGCGGTGGAGGAGAGACCATTGCAGACGTGATCACCATGCTGATCAATTCTGCGATTTCCTTCTGGGTGTTCTTTCCCATCTTTAAGATCATATTTAAGAACGATGGAAAATAGATGGATTTAACTGAATCAAGTATCAAAGCGGATTGCAAATATCCGCTTGACAAACTCAAGGAACCAGTTTGAGCTTCATGCCTACTGGTTCCCTGAGTTTTTTGTTAAAGCCGGGTCTGGTCATAAACTTCAGCCTCCCGGTAGGATGAAGGAGATACTCCAAGCTTTCTTTTAAAGCTGGTGCTGAAATAATACTGGTTGGCGTACCCGCATTTCTCGCTGATTTCTTTTAAGGAAAGGGTGGAGTTTTTTAAGTACTGGCAGGCAGCGTCAATGCGGGCGGAAGCAATGATGTCGCTGATATTCACCCCTGTATTCTTTTTAAACAAGGCGCTTAAATAAGCAGGGCTTACGTTTGCGTATTTTGCAATGTCGTGAAGGCACAAATCGCTGTTTTCATAATTGTTTTTAATATAGGCCAGGACTGAGCCGCAAAGGGTGTCATGGTAGGCCTTTAACGAGGTGTCCAGCTTATGGCAGGCCATGGTGCAGATCCGGTACAGCCAGGAAAAGAACTGGCCGCTGGTGGTAAAGGTATCAAGGCTGCTGTAGGCCTTGATAATGCTGATTTCCAGTTCCTCAGCATTAATGTTCAATTCATATAAAAACTTCAGGATCCTTCCAAGGAGGGAGTAGATGCGGATGAAGACCAGATTTTTTGTCTGGTATTTTTTCAGTAAGTCAGAAGAAAACTCCTTGATCCATTGTTCCAGGGCAGGGTAATCCTTCTGGCAGATGAGGCGTATCAATTCCTCCTCCCCTGTGTCTGAGAAGGGTTCCAGAGTCAGGTTCCTGCCCAGGGCTTCCCTGGCGTTAAACACATTTTTCTGGGGAAAGAAAAAACGGTATTCCAGGGCATGAACGGCGCTTTCATGAGAAAGATGTACGTTCCATAAATCAGAAACCACATTTCCGATGCCAATATTTAATGAAATATCGGATTTCTGGTATTCCTCCGCCACAATGGAGGCGATCTTGTGGACGGATTGGAGAAAGTGATCCGGGTTTGAGCTGTTCTGGCACAGAATCAGGGTAAGGCCGTCAAAGTCCTTCAGCACATAGTGAAAATCAAAGATCCTGCAATACCGGCTGAGAGTATCCCGGATGCTGTACAGCAGGATCTCATACTGTGCCACACCCATAGCGGCCTTTCGTTCAGAGGCATTTTCAACGCTTAAGGAGATCACGGCAAAGAATTTATAATCTAAGCCCAGATTTAAGTACTCCATGTAGGAAGCCAGATGATAGGCGGCCTCCTTTCCGGAATAATGGATCAAGTCCCGGAAGAATTTTTCCGTCATAAGGGGACGGCTCTGGTTCAAAAGCTCCATGTTCTTTTTTTCCTGGTCAATGAGAGCGCAGGCGCCCCGGACCTTTTCCGCCAGATAGGAATAGTCAATGGGCTTTTCAATGTAATCGTAAACGCCGATCCGAAGGGCGCGTCTGGCATAGTCAAACCGGTCATAGGCGCTGATGAGGATGATCTTCACAAAGGGGTTGAAGCCAATGGCAAGCTTGCTCATGGAGATCCCGTCTAAGTCCGGCATTTCAATGTCTGAGATGATGATATCCGCAGGATCCTCCTCCATGGCCTGGATCGCAGACGTTCCGTCGTACCGGATATGGATCACGGCAGAATCCAGGGCCTCCCAGTCAATATTTTTTTGGATTCCTTCCACGGACAGACAGTTGTCATCCACAATCATGATCTTCTTCATTCCAGGTCTCCTTCTATCTGTGCAAAGGTGATGGTGATGCAAGTGCCCTGGCAGGGCTTACTGTCTATGTCAATACGTCCGCAGCCGTACAGCTCGCTGGAAATACGGGCATTGACGTTTAAGATGCCGAAATGCTTTTCGTAATTCACGGTTTTTCTTTTCAGATCCAGCTTCAGCTCATTTAGTTTTTCTTCCGGTATTCCGGCCCCGTTATCCTTGATCCGGATGATGACCGTGTCATCCCCATAGACGGCCTGGATGCCAATGAACAGGTTGGGCGTCCTGTTGGAGATTCCATGAAGGATGCTGTTTTCCAGGAAGGGCTGGAGGGTGAATTTGCAGATCAGGAAGTTCTCGATACCGTCTTCCAAGTCGATTTCCCAGGAAAGCTCGCTGCTGTGGCAGAGCTTTTCCATGTTTAAATAGAGGGTTGCAATTTCGATTTCATCCCTGATGGTGATCCGGTCGCCGGATTTACTTAGAGTAAGCCGGTAAAAGCGGGTCAAGTCCTTGATCATCCGGCTGGCGGTATCCATTTTTCCAAGGGACTGGCATGTATTCACAGACCCCAGGATATTGTAGAGGAAATGCGGGTTGATCTGGGACTGGAGAAGCTGGTATTTCAGCCGTTCTTCCTTTAGGGAAAGCTCCAGGATGGAGCGGACGTTCTGGCGGATGGTGGCCTGCATCTGCTCAAACGCCAGGCCCAGGTGGTCGATCTCGTCATAAAGGCTTTGATCCTTTGGACGGGGAAAATGTTTTTCCGCCTTCATGTCCGCACTGAGGCGGAAGTCTTCCATGGCCTTTGACAGCAGCTTGACCCGTTTTGACAAGTTCCTGGAGATCAGCAGTATGATAAGGGCGGTAAGAGGCAGGGACAGCAATAAGGCCACCAGAATGGTGCGCAAAAGGACTGCAGTTCCCTCTGTGATATAGGACTGGGGGATCACAGTCACCTGATGCCAGCCATTTTCTAAGGGCAGGACATAGTAACAGTCCCCGTTTTTTTCATAATAAGAACCGGTGTCAGGGGAAGAGATCAGCTCACTGATGAAGCTTAAGGGCTGTTCTTTCCTCTCCTTTTCAGATCCGGCAGCCAAGGTCCCGTCAGGAGTCAGTAAAAAGCAGCTGATTTTCGTATTTGAAAAGGAGGCGGTGAGCATATCGGAAAATTCCTGTGTACTCATCATGATGAAATAAGCATATTCCAGCTCCTTGGAGCCTTGATTCACCATTGCCCTGCAGCAGATCACTGTATCGGCAGGAGGCTTGTCATGGTTTAATACAACGGGAAGCTTTACCTGAGGCTGGTAGAGCCAAAGGGAGGAAGAACCTAAATGATTTAATTCCTTTAAGGACAGGCCGTAGCCGGAAATGGCGCTGATGGGATAAAAAAACAGTCCTTCCCCGCTTCCAAGCTGGTCATCCTTTAAAAAGATGCAGATATGGTAAAAGTTAAAGGTGGACTTGTAAAGAGAGATGTTATTGCGCACGGAAGTAAGCGCCTCAAGCTGGGCAGAAAGCTCCTGCCCGGAGGATTTTCCCAGGGTGTACATATTATATTGAATGGTATCCGCCACATTTTCGGCCTGCCGGATCCGGCTGTTTAGCTGGACATGGAGCTGGTCGGCAGCCAGGATAGCGGAATCCAGGATCTTATCCCTGGCAATGGAGTAGGAGACGGCATAGGAAATACAGCCGATAACACTTAAAGGGATGAAGGTACACAGCAGAAAGGCCAGGAGAAGCTTGGCCTGAAAATGGGAAAATGCGATCAACAGCCGTTTCATAACTTTTCTCATAAATACCAATCCTCATTTCCAGTCTCATATCATATTCCGGGAGTCCCGGCTGATCTTCATTATAGAGAAGGCAAAAGAACAATTCAATAGCACCAAAAAATAATATAAACGAATCAAAACAAATTGTATTTTGATGAAAAACGGTTTCTGTTATCCTGAATCTACCGATGAGGAAAGTATCTCAAAAAAGAGAACTCAGTAAAGAGAAGGAGGATTCATTATGAGAAAGAAGCAGTTAATCAGCCTGGCTTTGGCATCAGCCATGGTCTGCGGACTTTTATCCGGCTGCAGCACAGGAGGAAAAACAGAAGGAACCGGCAGCGGAACAGGGGAGAAAAAGGCCGGGGAATACGATCTGACCCTGTATACCATCAACACCACTGATTCGGATTTCCCGGAATGGCTGGCAAACGTGGAAGGGGCCACGGGGCTGAAGATCAACGTCATCGCCGCGCCCACGGATTCGGACACAAGGCAGCAGAAGATCACCACCATCCTTTCTACCGGTGATGCCAGCGTGGATATCCTGGAAATCAATGACGAGATGAGCGCATCCTTTAAGAATTCCGGCTGGCTGGAAGGATTAAACGATACAGTTATGACAGGAGATATCCGCGGACAGTTTCCGGAAGGATATGTGAAGGACATGATCACCGGCAAGGACGGACAGATCATTGGAGTGCCGGGATATTCCGGTTATCTGGCCTTTTGGGTGAATCAGAAGATCCTTGATGAAGCCGGAATCACTTCCCTGGATACGAAAGAGGATTTTATGGCTTACATGAAGGCTGCGTCAGGAAACGGCAGGTACGGCTACGGCGGTTCCTGGGAAAAGACCTACGTTTTCAATGAAATCGCCCAGTTTGTCAACATGTTTGGCGGAGATTATCTGGACTGGACCAATCCTGCCAACAAGGAAGCCATTGAGTTTTTAAAGGATATGGTAAAAGAAGGCTATACGCCGATTGACCAGATCGCAGATAAATATGAGCAGATGAATCCCAAATTCAATGACGGAAAATATGGCTGCCTGTTCATGTGGGGTCTTGGGGCTGACTATAATAAGGCCGGCATGCTGGAAGAAGACAAGATCCATATGGCAATGGTGCCGAAGTTCACGGACAAGAGATATATTTTTACGGATTCCTGGAGCTATGTGCTGAATAAGGCTTCTAAAAATAAGGAGGCTGCGGTGAAATTCCTTCAATACATGGCAAGCGAAGAAGGCATGGAGGCCTCTTATAAAGCCTTTGACCGTTATCCTGCAAGAAAGGATGTAGCGGAAAAGGTGGTGCCGGATACGGATCCTGCAAAAGTAATGTATTCCAGATATGCAAGCGAATGTGTGGTCAAGGGGCGCCCAATGCTTCCCCAGACAATGGAATTCATTTCAGCCATGGGAACCATTTACCAGTCCTGCATGAAGGATGAGATCACGGTAGATGAATTCTGCAAAAAGGCCCAGGAATATGTGGAGACGTACAATAAGTAGGGCAGAGGAAACTTTGTCCGGCGAATAGAAAGGCAGTGAAAGGAGGCAGCCTGTATGATTTCCAGGAAATCACAGCAATGGATCGCCTGGGTGCTGATTTTACCGGTGATCATCATCCGCGGATTCACCACGATTTATCCCATTGTAAGAACCTTTATCAACAGCTTTTTTGATATCCGGGTGCTGAGCGGAGTCGATGAATTTGCAGGGTTAAACAATTATCTGAACATATTTAAGGATGAGAAGGTCATCACTACCCTGAAATTTACGGTGATGTTTGTCCTCATTTCCATGGCTCTCCACGTGATCCTGGGGGTGGCTCTGGCAATGATCCTGAACATGAATTTTAAGGGCCGCCGGTTTTTACGGACCATTGTGCTGATTCCGTGGGCAATGCCCGCTGTTGTGATCGGTATGGCTGCCAAATGGGCTTTTAACAATGATTACGGCCTGGTCAACGATTTTATCCGGTGGTTTGTGCCCGGGTTCCAGATGAACTGGCTCATTAACACGGGGACGGCCAGGGCCGCGGTCATTGCCATGGATTTGTGGAAGGACCTGCCCTTTTTCGGGATTTTAGTCTTGTCAGGGCTGCAGTTCATTTCCGGGGACATTTATGAAGCGGCCAGGGTGGATGGCGCAAACGGGGTTCACTCCTTTTTGTACATCACCCTCCCCATGATCATGAAAAACGTGCTGACCCTATGCATTCCCTTCACTTTGTGGAGACTGACTGCCTTTGACCTGGTGTATTCCATGACCTCCGGAGGGCCGGGAGAGGATACGTCCCTGATCGCATACCGGATCACCATGGAGGCCTTTACAAACTTAAACGTTGGATACGCTTCGGCCCTGGCAGTCCTGCTGTTTCTGGTCATGGCTGTATTCAGCTTTCTGAACTTAAAGTTTATGAACCGATATGAGGACTAGGAGGGAAGGGATATGAAAATGGATACTGATAGAAGGTATAAAGTATACAGATGGGGAGTGGCAGCAGGAAGATGGTGCTTGTTTGGGGCCGTGGCGTTTCTGATCCTGTTCCCGGTATACTGGATATTCATTTCCTCCATAACTCCGCCGGGAGAGCTTTTTAAAATGCCCATTGATTACCTGCCGGATCACCCGACCCTGAACAGTTACCAGTTTCTGATCCGGAATGTAGGGCTGCTGTCTAAAATCGGCAACACGGTTGTGATTATCGGAGTGACTCTGGTGGTGGGGACTCTGTTTTGTGCCATGGGCGCTTATGCCTTTGCCAGGTTCCGTTCCAGGGGAATCAGCCTGGCCTTTGGGTTCATTGTTGCCACCATGCTGATTCCGGAGGTGGTCACGGCCAGACCCCTGTATGAATTCATGCAGAAAGTACGCTTATTTGATACGTATCAGGGCCTGATCCTTTTGTATGTAAGTGCCATCATCCCGTTTACAGTGCTGATCCTGCGGAATTTTGTGGGGGAGATCCCGGAATCTTTGGAGGAGGCGGCCGCCATTGACGGGGCCAGCTTCCGGCAGAGGCTGTTTTATGTGGTCCTGCCTTTGATGAAGCCTGCCATTGCCACGGTATGCATCATCAATTTTATTACCTGCTTAAACAATTTCTTCACTCCCCTGTATTATTCCAACGGCATTCAGGTGCTCAGCGTTGCCATCGTGCAGCTTCCTCTGCGGGATAATATGTATGGGGTGCCATGGGATCTGGTCAGCGCCATGGGCTGGATCATCCTGCTTCCAATCATTTTATTCGTTGCAATATTTGAAAAACAGATTATGGACGGTATTATGGCAGGAGGAGTGAAGGCGTGAGCCAGAAAGCTGAAAGGAGAATATAATGATGGAATCAATTTTCGGGGGGCTTGGTATGCTTTCCCAGGCAAAGCATGGAAGGAGCTGTGCCATTAATGGGGAAAATCCCCATGGAGAAAAGGGCAAAGGCGGCATGGCTGCCAGTTCTTTAGGGCCTTCCAGGAAAGGCTCGCCCTGTATCAGAGGGCTTGAGCCGGGCAGTGTGACGACCCTGGCGGAGATGGAAGGACCGGGTGTGATCCAGCATATCTGGATCACTGTAACGGACCGGACGGACTTAGATTACCATGTTCTGAGGGATCTGGTGCTGCGCATGTACTGGGAGGGAGAGGAGAATCCTTCGGTGGAAACCCCTTTGGGAGATTTCTTTTGCTGCGGGTTTGCCAGAGGATGTCTGGTCAATTCCCTGCCGGTGGCGGTCAATCCTACCAGAGGCATGAACTGCTATTTCCCCATGCCTTTCCGTAAAAAAGCAAAGATCACCATAGAAAACCAGCATGGAGCCCAGGTACCTGCCTTTTTCTATCAGGTGGATTACTGTCTGGTGGATGAGCTGCCTGAGGATGCCCTGTATTTCCACGCCCAGTGGAGAAGGGAGCGCCTGACCGAGAAACAGAAGGATTATACCGTTCTTGACAACGTAAAAGGAAAAGGGCATTATGTAGGTACATATATGGCATTGACAACTCTGGAACGTTACTGGTGGGGAGAGGGAGAAGTGAAATTCTATCTGGATGGAGATGAGGAATATCCCACCATCTGCGGCACCGGGACTGAGGATTATTTCGGTGGGGCATGGAGCTATGGGGCCCAGGAGAACGGGAAAACCATAGAAACCACGTATTGTACCCCGTTTATGGGATATCCTTACTATTCCAGTCATGATGAGGGTGTGCACAATTTTTACCATAACGATGATACCATGCCCCAAAGGGGATTTTACCGGTGGCACATCATGGATCCCATCCTCTTTGAGGAGGATCTCCGGGTGACCATTCAGCAGATCGGAACCTGCCATAAGGGGAATTTTGAGCGTCAGGATGACGTTGCCAGTGTTGCCTACTGGTACCAGACCCTGCCTCATCAGCCATTTCCGCAGCTTATGAAAAAGGAAGAACGGTGGCCCAGGTAAGGAGAAACATCGGAAACCTGCTGTGTGCAGAAATAAAAACGGAGAGAGCCTATGAAAACTCTGAATCAAAAGAAAACGTACTCGCAGCACCGCTGTGCCGTCTTTATTATGGCTGCCTTTCTGGCAGCCTGTTTCTGTGCGGGATGCGGGAGGACGGGTCCAGAACAAAACCAGGAAGAAACACTGGCAGCTTCCCATGGGCCAGATAGGGAGACTTATGAGGATGAGATCACCATCATGCATATTGATGCAGGAAAGAAGGAGTTTGAAGCCTTTCTTGATGAGGCGGAAAAAGCCCTTAATATGCGGATTCATGCGGTGGAAAGCCCCATCAACGCAGATTCCAGGCATGCCAGGATCTCTTCCCTGCTGTCAGCGGGAGATACCTCCGTCGATGTGATTAGCGTAAACGACGAAATGATCAGTGAATTCAAGCATGCCGGTTATCTGGAGCCCCTTCAGGATGATGTGATGAATAATCAGGTGGTTTCACATTTTCCTCAAGAGTATTTAAAGGAAATGGCAATGGATGGGGATCAGATTTATTCTGTGCCCTATATGATGGACATCCTGATGCTGTGGGTCAATGATGCTTATTTAAAAAAGGCGGGGCTTACGGATGTCACCACTCCGGAGCGCTTAAATAAGTTTTTATCCATGGATTACGGGGAAGGCTGTTATGCCTACGGCGGGGCCTGGGAAAAGACTTATGTATATAATGAAATAGGGGAATTCATCAATTTGTTCGGCGGTGATTATTATAATTGGAATGATCCAAAGACAAGGGCGGCAATGGAATTTTTAAAAGGCTGTGTGGAAAAGGGGTACTCCCCCATCGATCAGCTGCTGGACCAGTATGAACAGCTGGAGCAGAAGTTTATAGACGGAAAATACGGGATGGTCTTTTTGTACAGCGGCACCATGAATACCTTTGTGGATTCCGGGGTCCACGGAAAGGATAAGATCCATTTGACCCCTTTGCCTGATTTGGGAGGCAGAACCACCTACATTGCGACCTGGCAGTATGTTCTTAATAAGGCCTCCCTCCATAAGGAGGCGGCCCGGAAATTCCTGGCCTATGCGGCCAGCCGGGAAGGCAGCATCAGCTATGCCAAAAAGATGAACCGGATGCCTGCAAGGGAGGATGTGATCTGGGAGGAGAACTTTGATATTGCAGGCTATAAGGAAATGCGGGATTATTTAAAGACGACCAGAATGCAGGCCAGATTCATGCCGAAAAATTCCATCGAATATGTGGCAGATCTGGGGGCTTTATTTCAAAAATACATTGCCGGAGAAATGGATCTGGATGAGTTCTGTATGAAAATGCAGGAAATGGTGGATAAAAACAGGAATAAAGGAGCAGAAGGGGAGAGTCCGTGATTCTCCCCTTCTGCTCCTTTATTCCTGTTATGGGCTTACACCTTTTAATGGCCCGCCGTCCCCTCTTCCTGGATTGGAATAAGGATCTGAAGGCAGAACCAGTTATCCTTAGAAGAAATGGTCATGGAACCGCCGTATTTCTGAGCTGCGGCCTGAATGCTCTTTAAACCGTATCCATGATACAGCTTATTTCCCTTTGTGGTAGGCGGAAGGCTGTTGGGAGTCATGGCAAGCCGGTTTTCCGAATAATTTTCACACTGGATCATTAAGAAACGGTTTCGTTTGTATATGGAAAGGGTGATCAGCCTTTTTTCAGGATCTTCAAACTGAGAAACGCATTCAATGGCATTATCCAGGGCATTTCCGAAGATGGAGCAGATGTCTTTTACATGGAGAAAAGAGATCAGTTTTCCATCGGCCATAAAGGTAAAGGTAATATGATTCTGGGCACAGTAGGTGCTTTTGGTGGTCAGCACCACATCTAATACCTGGTTTCCTGTGTTAGCCAGGGATTCCTGGGTGAGAATGGCCTTTTCCATTTCCGATAAGTATTGTTCCCTTTTTTCAGGATCCTTTTCCGCCCGTATGGCGATCATATAGTGCTTTAAGTCATGGAATTCCCGCCTTAACAGCTCCATATTGTCAATAGCCATACGGTACTGGTCGTATTGTCTCTGCAAAACCACGTTCATTGCATGGTTTTCGCTGCGGACCCGCAGTTCCTTTCTCCTGTTCTGCTGGGCAAAGAGCATCAAAAGTCCTCCGAAATCCACCAGGGTCCTTACATAGAGAAGAGAGCTGGTGGCACTGGAAAACGGTGTATTTGGCATAACAAAGCTGATATTGCTGATCAGAAAAGCCCCCATAGCAATGGAAACAGCACTGAGAAACTCCTTCCTTTCTACCTCCATGCCTTCATCCTTTGAAATGTGATCTTTTTCCAGAAAATAATATCCGGTATAAATGCATCCATAGGAAACCGCCATGATCAGAACAGAAAGTGTCTGGCTTACCCTTCCGGAGCTGAGAGCCCACCATACATACAGCTGCCACTGAAAGGAGGCCGTAAACTCCGCCAAAACAAAGGCGCGGACACAGAGGAATCCCGCATCATAGGGAGAGATCCGGCAGGAGGCATAAATAGAGAAATACATCAGCAGGATGGCAGTGATCATCCCTGGAAACCACAAATACAGCGGCAATGTGCCTGCAATCAAATGGAGAAGGAAAAACAGGCCCAGCATGGCCGCAAAAGAAACGGCAAGCCCCGGTCCTTTAAGCCTTCTGCGAAGCATAAGGATGTAGATGATGCAGGCGCACCATTCGGCCAGTGCGGTAAAAGGACGGGGTGTATTCATCAGTTCGCCAAAGTCCATGGATTTATCCTCCCATATAATCAGCCAGGCATTCCATAAATGACTTTTTCCGGCCCCTGCTTATAGGAATCTGCTCACCGGAGAGGAGCAGTACATCACCCGGCAGGCAGCCGGTCACATGTTTTAAATTGACCAGATAAGCATTGTGGCACTTGGCAAAGCCAAAGGTCTTTAAAGCCTCTTCCATCCGTTTCATAGGCCCGGAAGCCACAAAGTTCCCTTTATCCGTGTGGATGAGGACATGGTGAAGCTGGCTTTCAATGTAATAAACGGAGTCAATGCCGAGACGCATAATGCCTCCATCCGTGTCGATATTTATATAATGTATTGCCTGTCTTTTCAGTATCCTGCGGACGGCTTTGTTTAATATCTGGGAAAAGGAAAGATAAGGGACCGGCTTTAATATATAGCCAAGGGCATCTACCGTGTATCCCTCTACAGCGAACTGGGCGGAGGAGGTGATAAAGATGAAGATCACATCCTCATCCAGCTCCCTGATCTTTTGCGCCGTTTTCATGCCGTCTAAATATTTCATCTGAATGTCCAATAGTATGATATCGTAGCTGGCGGTATAATCCGATACAATATCAAGGCCATCGGTAAAAGCCTGAATCTGAAAGCTGACGGAATAGTCTGCTTCAAACCGGGTAAGGTAGCTTTTCAGCGTTTCCACATATTCCGTCTCATCTTCCACAATAGCGATTTTAATCATATCTTTTTCCTCTAACCGGTCGTTCATTTTCTACCTTAAAAGTATAGCATGAGCCCCGAAAAAAACCAAGGTATTTTACAGGAACTGGCTGAACATGTGTCTGAAGTCATTTATAAGCACACCGGCAGGAAGCCCAAAGAAGGCCCCGGTTCCACAGACAACAACATACCGTTATCCATGGGCATCCCAAGCATTTGCTTTGGAGCCGTGAGGGGAGTACTGGCCCATACCAGGCAGGAATGGATTGAGACAGCCAGCTTAAAGGAGGGCCATAAGATCGCCTTTGAGCTCATATTATCTTATTTTTAAAATGATCAGTCTAATAAATGAAAATCAGGGCAAAACCATAAGGTTTTGTCCTGATTTTCCCAACAGACTAAAAAATCTGTATTAATAATTTTCTACTTTTCTTTCAAAATAAGCCTTTGGATGAGCGCAGGTCGGACAGACTTCCGGAGCCTCCGGTCCTTCGTGGATATAACCGCAGTTACGGCACTTCCAGCCAAGAGGGGCATCGCCCTTAAAGGTCTTATCGTTCTTTAAGCTGTCAAGGAGCTTTAAGTAACGTTTTTCATGAGCAGCTTCTACTTTTCCAACGAATTCAAATTTAAGAGCCAGTTCCTGAAAGCCTTCTGCTCTGGCGTCTTCAGCCATTCTCTTATACATATCGGTCCACTCGTAATTTTCACCGGCAGCGGCATCCGCTAAGTTTTCTTCCATGGAACCAATTCCATGTAATTCCTTAAACCACATCTTAGCATGCTCTTTTTCCTGGTCGGCAGTTTCTAAGTATAGGGAAGCCATTTGCTCGTAGCCGGCTTTTTTTGCGGCTGAGGCATAATATGTATATTTGTTTCTTGCCATGGACTCGCCTGCAAAAGCGTCTTTTAAGTTCTGTTCTGTTTTTGTTCCCGCATATTTGGACATCGTATAAACCCTCCTGATTTGAATTGTGAATGATTTTACTTTGCAAACAGGGGAGCGGAGACCCGTTCTGCCGCTCCCGAAAGGTGCCAAATCCTTTAAGAAAGGATATTAACCAAAGTATCTTTCTAATAAGCCCTTAAATGCCTTGCCGTGACGGGCTTCATCCTTTGCCATCTCGTGTACGGTATCATGAATTGCATCTAAATTCAATGCTTTTGCACGTTTTGCAAGGTCGAATTTACCGGCAGTTGCGCCGTTCTCAGCAGCAACCCTTAATTCCAGGTTCTTCTTTGTGCTGGAGGTTACGCATTCGCCTAATAACTCTGCAAATTTAGAAGCGTGTTCAGCCTCCTCGAAAGCAGCCTTTTCATAATATAAGCCGATTTCAGGATAGCCTTCTCTGTGAGCAGCTCTTGACATTGCAAGATACATGCCTACTTCGGTGCATTCGCCTTCGAAGTTCGCCCTTAAATCCATCATAATGTCTTCCGGAGAACCCTGTGCAACGCCGATTTCATGCTCGCAAGCCCAGGACATGCTTTCATCCTGTAACTTGAACTTTTCGGAACCAGCCTTACAGACTGGACAGAACTCCGGAGCTGTCTCCCCTTCGTGAACGTAACCGCATACAGTACAAACCCATTTCTTCATGATCTCATGTCTCCTTTTTATTTTTAATGATTTTTTAGTATGTTTATGGCAATCAATAACAGTAATGATTACTGATATTAATTTAGCACATCTTTATCCTGATGTCAAGCCTTATCGATAATTATTTTCAGAACAGTCCTTGCAGGTGCCGTAGAAATAAATCGTGTGACTGTCTACTGTGCCGTCCACATGCTCCTGAGCCATCTGGTTGATGTCTCCCAAATGCTCCATGGGCAGATCATAGACCTTCCCGCACTTTTTACATACAAAATGATAGTGGGGTGAGGTGTCCGCATCAAAACGATCTGCACCATCTCCGCATGTCAGCTTTTTGATCTCACCCAGCTCAACCAAAAGGTTTAAGTTGCGGTAGACAGTTCCAAGGCTGATGTTGGGATATTCTTCACGGATCAATGTGTATAGGGCATCGGCGGTGGGATGGTCGTGCCTTGTCATTAGACAGGCCTTAATGGATTCCCGTTGACGGCTATACTTTAATGTTTTCATGGCCGCTCCTTTTCTATAAATAATAATTATATTAGTAATTGTTACTATTTAATAATATAGGATTTCAGCCCTTTTGTCAATCCATAGTTAATATTTACCTATATGTTCTCCCGTGCGATCCGTATGAATTCTTCCGTAGCCCGGGATAGATATCTGCCCTTGTGGCTGCCGAATGCCAGAACGCCGTGGCTGCGCCTGTAATTTAAGGAGAAGTAATGAAGACCGGCCTTTTTCATAATGTCATTGCCGGTGTTTCCGCTTCCGGACATGAACATTTTGGGATAAAAGGTGATCCCCATACCTTTGGCTGCAAGGGCGAGGACCGTTTCAATATTCTCTGTCTCCAGGAGGATAGAAGGGGTGAGCTGTGCTTCCTCAAAAATTTCATCGGCAATGGTCCGCACCCTGTTGCCTTTATTGATGAGAAGGTAGGGACAGTCCTTTAAAAGCTGCACGTCCGCATTTTCCTCCAGCACCTTGATCATCTCTTCCTGTTTTCCCGGGAAATACCGGTCCAGGATCTGATCAGGAACCACGAGAAGGATCTCTTCCTCACAAATGGGGACGGTTTCCACATGTTCCGCTTTAAAAGGAAGGAGGTCGATCATTAAATCGATGTTCCCGTGGATCAGGGCAGTGCTTAACTCGGAAGAATTCCCCTCTACCAGATGGATCTCTATGTTTGGAAACTTTTCCTTGTAAGCAGGTAGAATGGCAGGGAGAAGAAAACGTCCCCTTGTGTGGGAAATGCCGATGGAAAGCTGTCCGGTGGTAAAGTCCTTGATATCGGCCAGCTCCCGGTAGGTCTCATCCTTTAAGTCCAGCATCTGCTTGGCCCGGACCTTTAAAGCCCGCCCTGCATAGGTCAGGGTAAGGGGCATGGTGCGGTTAAAAAGCTGGACATCAAACTCCTTTTCCAGATTGGAAATGTGACTGCTTAAGGACTGCTGGGAGATGTACAGCCGTTTGGCAGCGCGGGTGATATTAAGTTCCTCCGCAACCGCCAGAAAATATTCCAGGTTCAGGAAGTTGATCATAAATAAGCCTCCAGCTTTGGAATATAGGGAAGGAGCTTTTCAAAGGAGCTGTTTACGATAAGCTCTTCCGGGAAATTCATTTCATTGATAAGCTCCCAGGCTCTTGTGTGGTTTCCCACATCAGCTTCTATGTGGGCATCGCTGTCAATGATGACGGAAGCATGGTAGCGTTTGCACAATTCCAGCATGATCCGGTAATTTTCTGCAGCATTGATTCTTGCGCTTAATGGGTGAAGGGAGCTGGAATTAAGCTCCAAAAGGGTATGGTTTTCTGCGGCGGCAGAAACAAGGGTATCATAATCCACGGGAAAACGGCTGTCATCAGGGTGACCGATGATGTGGATCAGGGGATTTTCAATGGCCCCGATGTAAGCTCTTGTATTCTCAGCGGAAGTCCCGCTTTTATAGCATGGCTCATGGAGGCTTGCGATGGAGTAGTCCATTTTTTCCAGAAGGCCTTTTCTTAAATCCACCCGGCCTGTGTAATCTAAAATATTAAGCTCAACACCCATGAGGATGTTCACCCCGCAGATATTACGTGGAATCACTTTGAAATTTATAAAATAAAACTCGTGGCATGTCCCTGGCATCTTTGGTGCATGATCCGTAGAGCCCATGAGGGCGAGGCCCTTTTCAGAGGCAGATTTGGCCATTTCATATAAAGTGTTGTATGCATGTCCGCTGGCTACGGTGTGGGTATGCAGGTCCATAATGTCGTTCATAATTCTTGTCCTTTCTGTATCAGCACCTGGAGGAAAGCTCCTTCAGTGGAAAATATTTCATTATATCATAAATATAACATATTTTTACTGAGAAAACTATAGAAATATCGGGCAGGATGTGATAAATATATAGTTAGATTTTATGCAGAACTGAGTATTTTATGAACGGAGGAAATTTCAATGAGCGAAGAGATGAAGGCAGCGGACGGAAAAGAAGAAGTAGTGGAAACCATGGAGACTTACGCCGCAGAGCTGGAAGCGTCCTTTAAAAAAGTAAGAGAGGGAGATGTTCTTACCGGGACCGTTATCAGTGTAAATGAGGACATGGTTACCCTGGACTTAAAATATTATGCGGAAGGGATCATAGATAAGGAAAATTTAAGCAATGATCCGGAATTCGACTTATTAAGGGAGATCCACCCCGGTGATGAGATCACGGCTATGGTCGTAAGCGCAGATGACGGGGAAGGGAATATTGTTCTTTCCAAAAAGTTAGCCAATGACCAGCTGGCATGGGAAAAGCTTGGTTCCATGTTAAATGACCGCACCATTGTCAAGGTGAAAATCGCCGAGATCGTAAAGGGCGGAGCGGTCGCCTATCTGGAAGGGATACGGGGATTTATCCCGGCTTCCAAGCTTGCAGGGGAATATGTGGAGGACTTAGAGGAATATAATGGAAAAACAATTGATGTCACGGTCATCACCGCTGATGAGGAAAATAAGAAGCTGGTGCTTTCAGGCAAAGAGCCTGCCCTTATGAAGCAGAAGGAAGAAACCGGCAGAAAGATCGCAAAATGCCAGGTTGGGTCTATCATGGAAGGAACGGTGGACAGCTTAAAGGACTACGGTGCATTTATTAACTTGGAAAACGGTCTTACCGGACTTCTTCATATTTCACAGATCAGCAGCCAGAGGATCAAGCATCCAGGTGTCGTGTTAAAGGAGGGACAGACGGTTAAGGTCAAGATCCTGTCCATTGCTGATAATAAGATAAGCTTAAGCATGAAGGCTGTTCAGGAGGAGGAAGAAGCCAGCCAGGAGGTCTTTGATTACAAGGAGGAAGGTTCCGCATTTACAGGGCTGTCAGCCCTCTTAAAGGGACTGAAATTTTAGAAAGTCGGGAAAAGGGATATAAAATATCATGTTTCTATGGTATAATGAATGCAAGCATTCATTATCTTGTGGCAGTCGCCAAATGCCGGTGAAGCGGCACTTGGTTTATTGCTTTCATGATATACTATTCTGGAGGAGCAGGGGCTGCCGGGCGATGGGGCTGCCCCTGTCTCACTGACTTGCGCGGGTTATAAGCCGAACAAATATGCTTGCATATTCATTGGAAAAATGCCGCGGCAGCTAAGAAAAGCCCTCAAAGCGTGTTTTTCTTAGTCAGGAGTACGGATGCGAGAGAGGGGGAATGTGGAATGAATATTCCCAAATCATTTAACCAGGTCGATCAATGGAAATCTGTGATGTTTTTGTATGACTCGGCATTAAAGGAAATCAGTACGAAAATTGAGATACTTAATAATGAGTTTGTGCATATCTACAATTACAACCCCATTGAACATATCAAGTCAAGGCTTAAGACCCCGGACAGCATCGTAAAAAAGCTGAAGCGGTACGGCTATGACGTGACGATCGACAATATGGTGGAAAAGTTAAATGATATTGCAGGGATACGGATTATCTGTTCTTTTACATCGGATATCTACCAGATTGCGGAGATGATAACAAAGCAAAGCGATGTTACGGTTCTTTATGTAAAGGATTATATTAAGTATCCAAAGCCAAATGGCTATAAAAGCTATCATATGGTAGTGACCATTCCCATTTATCTGACGGATGGGCCGGTGGACACGAAAGTAGAAATTCAGATCAGGACGATTGCAATGGATTTCTGGGCAAGCCTGGAGCATAAGATATATTATAAGTTTGAAGGCAATGCCCCGGCATATTTACAGCAGGAACTGAAGGCCTGTGCAGATGTGGTGAATA
Source organism: Lacrimispora indolis DSM 755 (assembly GCF_000526995.1). NCBI lineage: Bacteria > Bacillati > Bacillota > Clostridia > Lachnospirales > Lachnospiraceae > Lacrimispora > Lacrimispora indolis. The sequence goes on from NZ_AZUI01000001.1 coordinate 2,265,377, forward strand.
TGCTGGATGGAAGGATGTTTTCCTTAAACCAGGCAATTCTGGAACTGAGTGAGGCGCAGCAGAGGGAGACAGCAGGAGAGGACAGGATGGATGAGGAAGATTAGACTTAAAAGAAGGCAGCCTCGACGATTCCGCTCGCTGAGGCTGCCTTCCTTCGTTCTCGTTGTAAAAAGAAGGTTATCGTATGAGCACATTAACAAAAGACACTTGGAAGATCATAAAGTTCAATCAAAAGAATGCGTTTGTTTTTGAGCTGCTGTTTCGTCTGGTCACCACGACCCTGTACTTACTGCTCTTAAACAAAGGCCTTTTATTTACGTTGAGAATGGCCGGATACAGCTATTTAACTGCCGCCAACATCGGTTATTTCCTGGTAAAGCCCTGGACGATTCTTTTGATCGTAGTGATGGCGGCTGTGGGGATCCTGATCCTTACGCTGGAGACCGGCTGCCTTCTGACCTTATTTGAAGGGGCATTCTACTCCAGAAAGCTGAAGCCGTGGCAAATTCTGACGGGGGGCTTTTTTAAGCTGGCCCTTGAGATCCGCAGAAAGAACTGGCGGCTGGGGCTTCTGGTTCTGGCTGATTACGGGCTTGTGAACTTATATCTCATATACCAGATGCTGACCCATGTAAAACCGCTTAATTTTGTCATATCAGAGATCTTGAAAAAGCCTGTGGGAAGGGTATCTTTGGTGCTCCTTCTGCTGTTTCTTCTTGCAGTGGTCATTCCGGGAGTCTATACCTTCCACGCCTGCATGGTGGAACAGAAAAATTTCCGGGATGGGTATTTTAAAAGCCTGTGGCTTTTAAGGCGCCGGTTTTTAAAGGTAGCAGTTCTTCTGGCCTTCTATTATGCGGCAGCAGTGGCGGGACTTTGGCTGGTCTATGCATTCTGTGTGCTGATCGCTGCCGTGGGAGTGACCCTGTTTACCGACAACAGCCTGGCCCTTGCAATCCTTCCGGCGGCATGTGACCGGATCGAGCTGGTGTTGATTTTTTTGACCAGCATGTTGCTGACCATGGGAAACTACGGGGCTTTAAGCGTCCAGTATTTCAGCTTCACCAGCAGACTTGTAAAAAAACGCAGAATCATGGATTATCATGGGAGTAAGTATGGAGACAGGAGGCTGGCGGCCCTGTTCATAGGAGCAGCTGCGGTATTCAGCCTGTCTTCTCTTTTCGGAGTGGTGCGCAACGGTTCCGCGATCACGGCCGACATGCTCAGCATGATTCAGATCACCGCCCACCGGGGCAGCTCCAGGGAGGCCCCTGAAAACACCATGGCAGCCATGACAAAAGCTGTTGACGATCTGGCTGATTTTGTGGAGATCGATGTCCAGGAGACAAAGGATGGCGTGGTGGTCCTGGGGCATGATGCCAGTTTAAAAAGGGTATCAGGGATAAACCGCCCCATAAGCTTTTACACCTTTGAAGAATTGCAGCAGCTGGATGTGGGAAAGTGGTTTTCCCCTGATTACGAGGGAGAGAAGATCCCGTCTTTAGAGGAGGTCATGGAATACTGCAAAGGGCGGGTCAGCATAAATATTGAAATCAAGGACTTGGGAATCGGCAGCATGCTGCCGGATAAGGTAGTGGAATTGATTCAAAAACACCAGATGAGGGAACAGTGCGTGGTGACCTCTGTCCGGTTTTCCTATTTATCCAGGATCAAGGAGCTGGACCCTGAGATCCGCACCGGATATATTATTTCAGCCGCATACGGGGATTATTATTCCAGCGATATGATCGACTTCATCAGCCTCCGTTCCAGCTTTGTAAGCGAAAGACTGGTAGAAGCTGCCCATGAAAGGGGAAAAGCGGTTCATGCATGGACTGTGAACAGCAAAAGCGAGATGGAACGGATGAAAATGCTTGGGGTGGATAATATCATAACGGATTACCCGGTGCTCGCCAGAGAGATCGTATACCGGCAGGCGGCTACCGAAAGCCTTTTGGAATACTTAAGACTGGTATTAAAATAGACAGGAGAATGGATATGAAGATTGTTTTACAGCGTGTTGCACATGCAAAGGTCACAGTGGATGGGAAGCAGATCGGCGCCATAAAAAACGGTTTTCTGCTCCTTTTGGGAGTGTCTGATACAGATACGGAAGCCATTGCCGAAAAAATGGTTGATAAAGTATGCAAGCTGAGGATCTTTCCCGATGAAAATGGAAAGACCAACCTTTCCCTAAAGGATGTGGGAGGGGAGATTCTGGTGGTCAGCCAGTTCACCCTTTACGCGGACTGTAAGAAAGGCAACCGCCCAAGCTTTGCGAAGGCGGGAAGTCCCCAGCTTGCAAACAGCCTTTATGAATACGTGGTGGATCGGTTAAATTCCCAGGGAAACCGGGTGGAGCATGGAAGCTTTGGAGCAGATATGAAGGTAGAGCTATTAAATGACGGACCGTTTACGCTTGTTCTTGACAGCGAAGAAATCTGTTAATCAATTATCATAAAAAAACGATGGAGGAATCATAACAATGGAAAAGACAAAAGGACAACAATTACAGGAGGAGCTGACATTTAAATTTCCCCATATTGCAAAGGAAGTGCCAAGCCAGCGTGAGGAAGCGGAGATGTTCTGCGAGGGTTATAAGCGTTTCCTGGATAACGGAAAAACCGAACGGGAATGTGTCAGAGAGGCTGTGGCAATGCTTGAGATGCAGGGATACCGTCCCTTTGACGGAGGAAAGACATATAAGGCAGGAGATAAGGTTTACTTTGTGAACCGGGGCAAGTCCATCATCGCAACCACCTTCGGCAAAGCGGGAATGGAGCAGGGGCTTCGCATCAACGGTGCTCACATCGATTCTCCAAGGCTTGACTTAAAGCCCAACCCTGTTTATGAAAAGAATGACCTGGCCTATTTTAAGACCCATTATTACGGCGGCATCCGGAAATACCAGTGGGGAACCGTTCCTCTGGCAATGCACGGAGTTGTGGTAAAGAAAAACGGTGAGATCGTGGAAGTAAACATCGGGGAAAAGGAAGGCGATCCCGTGTTCTGTGTGACGGATTTACTTCCCCATTTGTCAGGAGAACAGAGTGAAAGAAAATTAAGGGATGGGTTAAAAGGAGAGGAGCTGAATGTACTCATTGGTTCCATTCCATTTATTGACGAAGCAGAGCTTAAGGACCCTGTGAAGCTTCTGGCCTTAAAGCTCCTCAATGACCGCTACGGGATCACGGAAGCGGACTTTTTGCGGGCGGAAATCGAAATGGTGCCTGCCCAGAAGGCCAGTGACGTAGGGCTGGACCGCAGTATGATCGGCGCTTACGGACAGGATGACAGGGTATGTGCCTATACGGCCCTGATGGCGGAGATCGATGCCAACATGCCTGAATTTACGACTCTCACCGTTCTTGCAGATAAAGAGGAGATCGGTTCCGACGGAAATACCGGCTTAAATTCCGACTTTGTGCTTCACTATATTGAAGATCTGGCTGCCATGGCCCATGTTGATGTGAGAAAGGTGCTTAGAAATTCCATCTGTTTGTCCTCAGATGTCAATGCGGCCTATGATCCCACCTTTGCCCAGGTATACGAGGAGCGCAATTCCTGTTTCTTAAACAAGGGCTGCGTTCTGACCAAGTACACCGGCGTCCGTGGAAAAGCCGGCTCCAACGATGCCAGCGCCGAGCTGATGGCAAAGATCATCGCAATGATGGAGCAGGAAGGCGTTTACTGGCAGATCGGAGAGCTGGGGGCTGTGGATCAGGGCGGCGGCGGCACCATTGCCAAATATGTTGCACATATGAATGTGGATGTGGTGGATTTAGGAGTTCCCATTCTTTCCATGCATTCTCCCTTCGAGCTTTCTGCCAAGCTTGATGTATACAATACATACAAGGCTTTCCGGGCATTTTATAAATAATAACGGAATTTTGAAATTTTTGTTAATTTCGGGAAAAAGCTTTTTTTACCTTGTCTGATATGGTATAACTGACTGGAAGCGGTTTTTTTATTAACTATTAAAAATAGAAAGAAAAAGGATTGTATTATGAAGAAGATTTTTAAAGTTTGTATGTGCGGTCTGGTTGCCGCCGCCCTTATTTCCGGATGCGGGAAAAAGCCTGCGGCAAAGCCGGCAGAAACAGAGACGGAAGCAACGGAATCAGCGGCACAGGAAACCCTGGCTGTTGAAGATCTGACGGGAATGGATAACGGTACTGTTACCCTGGGAGAATACAAGGGGATTGAAGTGACCAAGGATCCGGTTGAAGTGACTGATGACGAGGTGGACCAGGCGGTTCAGAGCGATTTATCCGCCCAGGCAAAGGATGCAGAGGTGGACCGGGCCATTCAGAATGGTGACGTGGTCAATATTGACTATGTAGGTACCAAGGATGGTGTTGCATTTGACGGCGGCACTGCTCAGGGCTATGATTTAAACATTGGTTCCGGCCAGTTTATTGAAGGCTTTGAGGAAGGTCTTGTAGGTGCGAAAAAGGGGGACAAGGTGTCCTTAAACCTTACCTTCCCTGAAGCTTACCAGAATGCGGACTTGGCAGGAAAGGCCGTAGTATTTGATGTGACTGTCAATTCCGTTAAGGAGAAGCAGGTTCCGGAATTAAACGATGCCTTTGTTCAGGAAAATACGTCCTTTAAGACGGTAGATGAATATAAGGATGACAAGATGCAGACTCTTTTAAAAGATAAGAACGACCAGGCAGAGCAGAAGGTGAAAAGTGACATTTATACTGCCATCTTAAATGCTTCCAAGGTAGAGCCAAAGCAGGAAGCCATTGATGCCAATTTCAACAACATGATTGCCAGATATACAAACCAGGCAGCTGCTTACGGCATGGACTTTAAGACCTTTGTGGGAGCATTTTCCGGAATGGGAGAAGAGGACTTTAAGAACATCATTATGACCCAGGCAGAGGCCACCGTAGAACAGAGACTGGTAGTAACCGCCATTGCGGAAAAAGAGGGGATCGTGATCACCGATGAAGACCGCAAGGAAGTTGCAGATCAGATGGGCTATGAAAGCGTTGAAGCGATGATCGAGACAGCAGGCCAGTTTGACGTAGATGATTATATTATGAATAACAAGGTAATGGATTTCCTTACAGAAAATGCAGTTATTAAATAAAATTCACGAAAGCAACGAGCAGTGCGAAACAAAGCAGGAGAAAATTTTCGTTGTGCCCGCACATAAGAAAATTTTTTCATGCTTTGTTTCATAGGGCGAATGCCCGTGAGCCGTTGAAGCCGTACAGCTTCAACGGCTGCACTGCGGATTCTATAAAGAGGAGGAACCTTTATGCAGCTTTTAAAGGACAGAATACGGAAAGATGGAAAGATTAAATCCGGTGATGTGCTGAAAGTGGACAGTTTTTTAAATCACCAGATGGATATCAAGCTGTTCGTGGAGATTGGGAAAGAGTTTAAGAGACGCTTTTCCGATTATGAAGTCAATAAGATTCTGACAATTGAGGCTTCCGGCATCGGCATTGCCTGTATCGTGGCCCAGTATTTTGATGTACCGGTAGTATTTGCAAAGAAATCCAAGACAAAGAACATAGCAGGGGATGTATATACCACCCCTGTGGAATCCTTTACTCACGGAAGGACCTATGACATCATGGTGTCCAAGGAATTTCTGGGAGCAGGGGACAAGGTATTGCTGATCGATGATTTTCTGGCTAACGGAAAAGCCCTGGAAGGTCTGGCTGCCATTGTAAAGGCTTCCGGCGCAAAGCTGGTTGGCGCGGGAATTGTGGTCGAAAAGGGCTTCCAGCCCGGAGGGGACCGTTTAAGGGCGGAAGGAATCCTGGTGGAATCCCTGGCGATCGTGGAAAGCATGGATGAAACCACGGGAACCATATGCTTTCGGGGTGACCGATGAGTGAGGGAAGAAAGGCTCTGTTTTTCGATATTGACGGCACGCTTTTTTCTGAGGTAAACCGGAACGTGCCGGAGAGTGCGAAGCAGGCGGTTGAGCAGGCGCGGAAAAAGGGCCATCTGGTATTCATAAACTCCGGGCGGACCCACTGCCTCATCGGACCAATTGAGCAGCTCGTTAAAGTGGACGGCTACTGCTGCGGGTGCGGCACCCGTATCGTTGTGGGAGACCAGGTCCTTTTCTCCTCTGCAATCCCCCACGAGCAAGGGCTGGAGATCAAACGCATCATACGGGACCATGATCTGGACGGAGTGTTAGAGGGAACGGAAAGCTGTTATTTCAGAAAGGAAACCTCCCGATTTCCCCAGGTGGAGAGATTAAAGGAAATCGTGGAACAGGAAGGGAATTTATCTTCTTATGGCTGGGACGAGGACTGCTATAACTTTGATAAATTCTGTGTCTTTGCAGATGAAAAAAGTGATTTAAAAGGCTTTTCCCGGGCTTTGGGGCTGGACTTTGAGATCATTGACCGGGGTGACGGGTTTTATGAGTGCGTTCCTTCGGGATATTCCAAGGCAACGGCCATTGAACTGGTATTAAAGCACTATGGGATCGCCCTGGAAGATACTTACGTATTCGGTGACAGCACCAATGACTTATCTATGTTTGAATACGCCAAGAACTGTATCCTTATGGGGCATCACAGCGTGGAGCTGGAGCCTTATGCAACCTTTTATACAAAAAACGTGGAAGATGACGGGGTGGCTTATGCCATGGAGAAGCTGAGGCTGGTATAATTCCCGGACTTTACAAGCTCCTTTCATAATTCAGAAAAAGAAAACAGACAGGGAACACCCATGGGTGCTCCCTGTCTGTCTTAACACATATGTGTGAATATTATTTCCTTCCGTTTAGCTCATGGCAGCCAGAATGCTCCTGGCAACACTTAAGCCGTTGGCAGATGCCTGCTGAAGCCCTCTTGTTACGGAGGCGCCGTCGCCTATGGCGCGTAAGCCTTCCACGCTGGTTTCAAAGTCAGCATTGACCACTACCTTGTTGGAGTAGAATTTTACCTCTACGCCGTATAACAGAGTTTCATCGCTGGCAATGCCGGGAGTCACCTTATCCAGGGCAAGAAGCATTTCTTTTATGTCAACCATAATGCGGTGAGGGAATACAAGGGATAAATCGCCTGGGACCGCATCCTTTAAGGTTGGGATTAAGTTGTTGCGGCATAAGCGCTCTTCCGTGGTGCGCCGGCCTCTCTGGAAATCGCCGAAGGTCTGCACCAGGATCTTGCCGTCACAGAGCATGTTGCTCAGCTGGGCGATCTGTTTGCCGTATTCAATAGGGGTCTTAAAGGGTTTTGTAAAGTTTTTGGATACCAGGATGGCAAAGTTGGTGTTGTTTGTCTTGTATTCCTGGGATTTATAGGCATGGCCGTTGACAACTGCCAGACCGTTTTCATAGTATTCTGTGGCTACCTCGCCGGAAGGATTGGTACAGAAGGTACGGACCTTGTCGTCAAAGGTCGGGGTATGATAAACAAGCTTGGCCTCATAGAGGTTTTTATTTAAAAATTCCATGACCTCATCCCGGACCTCTACCCGGACACCGATGTCCACAGTTCCCACCTTTGTCTCGATTCCGTGGTTTTCACAGATGTGGCTGAACCAGTCGGAGCCTTCCCGGCCGATGGCAGACACGATTTCCGGCGCTTGACAGACCTCTTCCTTGTCAGTAATGACGCCTATTGCTTTATTGTCTTCGATGATGATATCCTTTACCATCGTGTTGAACGCCATTTCAACTCCCTGCTCCAATAAGTGCTCCTGAAGGCGGGTATAGATTTTATAGCCTTCTTCCGTTCCTAAATGGCGGATAGGGCATTCGATCAGCTTTAAGTTGGCTCCGATGGCCTTGCGGCGGATTTCCTGGATCTCCTTTTGTTTGTCAATGCCGTAAACATTGGTGTCTGCACCGAATTTCAAGTAAATGTTGTCTGATTCCTTCAACAGCTCTACGGTCGTATCATATCCAAGTATTTCAGGAAGGTTTCCGCCAACATCGGGAGATAAGGATAATTTTCCGTCGGAAAATGCTCCGGCTCCTGCAAAGCCTGTGGTAATGGAGCATGGCTTGCAGCCTACACATGTTTTTGTGGTTCTCTTGGGACAGGTCCGGTTTTCAATCCGGCGGCCCTTTTCGATCATAAGAATCTTAAGGTCCGGCTTTTTCTCGATCAGCTCATAGGCGCAGAAAATGCCGGAGGGGCCTGCACCGATGATGATTACATCGTAATTTTTTGAAACATCCTTCATGAACATCACTCCTTTTTCCTTCTAACCCTTATAGTCAACTATTATGGTAGTTGGTAGAAACGCTCAACCGATTATGAACTTATATAAGCGCAACAGCTTTATTCTATCATAATGGATATGGAAATGACAAGTAATATCCATGGTTCGGATGAACTTTTTTATATGTACGTTTTTATCATCCGGTTGATCTTATTTCTAATTCCTATTAAGCTGGCGCTTGATTTTGGATAGGAAGAAAAGGTGATGGGCTCAGATAAATCCTCTTCCAAAAGTTCAATGACAGCCTCTTTTCCGATATAGGATTCCAGGAGTTTTAATGCCCTGTGATCCTGTTTTGCCTCATGGAGGACCATAAGGCGTATGGATTCTTCGGGAGCGCCGTCAGGGCCGGGATAGACCAGGAAGGCATCGCCGGATGGGAAGCTTTCGTCACAGTCCGTCACTTCATAAGGGTTTATGTGGCGCAGGGAATGCTGGGAATTATAAAAGTTGAATCCCCAGTGAAGGATTCCCTCGATTCCATATTTATATACCTGAAGGCCGTAAACCCGGTTTCTGGCCGATGGCATGGCCATAAAACGGTTGGAAACATCCACGCACTGGGACGTGCAGTAATAACTCCATAAATGGGGAACCTTATGATCCAGAAACGGTTCTATATGGTCGGTAGAACAGACCGGACGCTCCACAATTCCCATCTCATAAAAGGAATAGTCGGACAGGGCATCTATGAGCTTACAGTCCTTTAAATGGGGCATCACAGATTCCTTGGCAAGGGCATAGGATTCCAGATGAGCCTTTTCCGGTTCATCGGAAATATGGAAAAAGGTGTTTTCAAAGATCCCAAGCCGTTTCAGTTCCTTCTTTAAGGCCGGAAGGAACTGGTCTAAGAAAACGGTATAGGCGCCGGTGGAAGGGGTATCCCAGCCAAAGAGCCGGATCTCCTTCCCGTCTCTTTCAGCCATGATCTTTGGAGCATGGTGAGCACCCCATTGGGTGAATAAGTGGGCCATTTCAAAATAGACGATCCCAGCATCTTTGCATATATTCACCCATCGTTCCAGGTGGGAGAAATCAAAAAAGAAGCGGTTTTTCTCCTGGCGGATGGAGACCAGCTGTATGGTGGTGCGCTCTCCTCCTGCTGCAGTGTCCAGGGGCGGCGTAAAGATGGGAGTGAGAATCATGTTCATTCCCCTTTTTCCATAAAGGGAAATAAAACGGCCCAGAATATTCCAATGCTCCTCGGAAAACACGGGAACCTTGTAATAATCCGCCAGACAATCCCCATGAAACCATTCCGTATGGTAGAGTTCCTGTGCCGGAAGGGGGATTGGAATCACTTCAATGCCCACGGTCACAGAAACCACTTCCCTGTCCTGGCTGTCAGTCAGGGAGACGGTCACCGGGTAGAGGCCTCCCGGAATGATACCTGGTATGGTGACATCGATCCACAGGCTCTGCCAGCGGCCCGGCACCAGAACCAGGCTGTTGTTCTCCAGATTCCGTAGAAGGTCCGGGTAAAGACCAGGGGTATGGCTTAAATAATTGCTGTCACGTTTTTCATGGGCAGGGTAAGAGGAGGGCACGTGAAGTACCTGCCGGATCCGGATGCTGTCCTTTAAGGCAGAGAAAACTCTCACCTTTAATTTTTCTTTTCTCAGGCCTTTAAGACAGCAGGCGGCCTGGTAGGTGAGAATTTCCCCGTAAAGGCCGTTAAAACGGCAGCATTCAGGTGAGAATACAGGTTCCTGGTGGGGAAATACCTTTTCCAGAGAGCTTAAAACGATCATGCGGTAAGTGTTTGAACATTGTTCCATAAAAATCTCCTTTCCATTATCAGCCCTTCATGCCGCCTGAAGAGATTCCTTCCACAAACTGCTTCCATGGCTAAGAGAAGCAAGATCGAAATAAGGAATGATTTCAGCCGGACAAACTGTGGGTTTTTATAATTTTTCATGCTATCCTTCCTTCCAGAATAAAAATTATTATTATTATAACTGGAAGCATTTTGCATTTCAACAGTTTAAAAAATAAAAAGGCGGTGTTTGCCTTTACATCTTAAGATTGAACTGTTAAAATAAAAAAGCAGCGTTAGACCCCCGGTATTGGGAAATCTAACGCTTTTCGGGCGTTTGGAACATCTAAAAAGTCATGAATCGGAACCGTAATTAATATAGACAATAGTAAGGAGAATCATCATGTATATCATCGCAGGATTGGGAAACCCCACAAGGGAATATGAAAAAACCAGACACAATGTGGGCTTTGAGACCGTGGACGTTCTGGCGGACAAACTGGGAGCCAGGGTGACGGAAAAAAAGCACAGGGCATATTATGGGACCGGAAGGATCGGGCCGGAAAAGGTGATTTTGTCAAAGCCCCAGACTTTTATGAATTTAAGCGGAGAGAGCATCCGGGCTATGGCGGATTTTTACAAGGTGGAGCCGGACCATATCATCATTATCTGCGATGATATCAACTTAGGGGAAGGCCAGCTGAGGATCCGTACAAAGGGAAGTGCCGGAGGCCATAACGGGTTAAAAAACATCATAAGCCATTTGGGAACCCAGGAATTTCCAAGGGTCCGTGTAGGAGTGGGAGAAAAGCCAAAGGAAATGGATCTGGCGGACTATGTTCTTGGCCGTTTTCCCAAAGAACAGCAGGAGGTCATGGCCCAGGCTTACAAGGACGCGGCAGAGGCTGCTATTATGATGGTCACGGACGGAGCGGAAGCAGCGATGAATTATTTTAACAGAAAGAAATAAGGAGATTTCATGAGTGATCTATTTGAAAAACCATTGAGGGAGTTAAAGGATTTTGAAGATCTTTCCGGCGATTTATTAAAAAAGGCCGGCCCTGTCATGGCAAGCGGCTGCATGGATTCCCAAAAGGTCCACCTGATGTATGAAGCGGCGAAGCAGGAAGGCTTAAGGCTGGTGGTGACCTATGACGATACAAGAGCCAGGGAAATCTATGAGGATCTGCGGTTCTTTGATCCTGATGTGTGGCTGTATCCGGCCAGGGATCTTCTGTTTTTCAGCGCGGACATCCACGGTAATTTGCTTACCAAGCAGCGCATGACCGTGTTCCGCCATTTAATGGAAAAGTCCTCCGGATGGGTGGTTACCACCTTTGACGGGCTTATGGACCATCTTCTCCCTCTTCAGTATTTAAAGGAGCAGGTGCTGACCGTGGAGGGCGGCCAGACCATTGACGTGGAAAAATGGAAAAAACGTCTTACAGAGCTGGGGTATGAGCGCATGGGCCAGGTGGATGGCATGGGCCAGTTCTCTATCAGGGGCGGAATCATTGACGTGTTCCCCTTAACCGAAGAACTGCCGGTGCGCATTGAGCTGTGGGATGATGAGGTGGACTCCATCAGGACCTTTGATATTGAGAGCCAGAGGTCCGTTGAACAGCTGGAGAGCATCCGCATCTATCCTGCCACGGAAATGGCCCTGACAGGGAAGCAGATCCAGGAAGGGATCGAAGCACTTGAAAAGGAAGCAAAAAAGTACGAAAAGGATTTAAGGGCCCAGTCAAAGATCGAAGAGTCTGCCAGGATCCGTTCCATTGTCTCCGAATTTTTAGAGGGGCTTAAAGTGGGGTTCAGACAGCATGGGCTGGACGGATATATCCATTATTTCTGCCAGGAGAGCGTGTCTTTTCTGGAGTATTTTCATGGGGAAAATACCGTATTATTCCTGGATGAGCCGGAGCGGCTTAAGGAAAAAGGGGAAACCGTGGAAATGGAGTTCCGGGAAAGCATGATACACCGCCTGGAAAACGGCTATCTTCTCCCCGGACAGACCGGGCTTCTTTTCTCAGCCAAAGAAATGCTGGCAAGGGTCCAGACGAAAACCACGGTGTATCTCACCGGCCTGGAACAGAAGCTTTCCGGCTTTACGGTAAAAAACCGTTACAGCTTCCAGGTAAAGAATGTAAATACTTATCAAAACGGGTTTGAGCTTTTAATAAAAGATCTGACCAGATGGAAAAAAGAAGGGTACCGGGTGATCCTTTTATCTGCCTCCAGGACCAGGGCCAGCCGTCTGGCAGGGGATCTAAGGGAATATGACTTACGGGCCTACTGTCCTGACGAGGGAGGAGAGAGCCAGGAGGTAAGGCCGGGGGAAATCCTGGTCACCTTTGGAAACCTCCACCGGGGCTTTGAATACTCCATGATAAAGTTTATCGTCATCACGGAAGGCGATATGTTCGGAGTAGAAAAAAAGAAGCGGAAACGGAAAAAGACCACCTATGAAGGGACCAAGATCCAGAACTTTTCCGACCTCTCCATCGGCGATTACGTGGTCCATGAGGACCATGGCCTTGGAATCTACAGAGGAATAGAAAAAATCGAGCAGGATGGGGTCATCAAGGATTATTTAAAAGTAGAGTATGCGGATAACGGAAATCTGTATCTCCCTGCCACAAGGCTTGACGGCATCCAGAAATATGCAGGCGCCGAGGCGAAAAAGCCAAAGCTGAACCGGCTGGGAGGCGACCAGTGGAACCGGACTAAGACCAGGGTAAAGGGCGCGGTCAAAGAGATTGCAAAGGAGCTGGTACAGCTCTATGCGGCCAGGCAGCAGACCCATGGATTCCAGTACGGAGTGGATACGGTCTGGCAGAAAGAATTTGAAGAGATGTTTCCTTATGAGGAAACTGAGGATCAGTGGGATGCCATAGAGGCCACCAAGGAGGATATGGAGAGCAGGAAGATCATGGACCGTCTGATCTGCGGGGACGTGGGATACGGAAAGACGGAAATCGCTTTAAGGGCCGCATTCAAAGCAGTTCAGGACGGAAAGCAGGTGGTCTACCTGGTTCCTACTACCATCCTTGCCCAGCAGCATTACAACACCTTTGCCCAGCGGATGAAGGATTTTCCCGTCCGGGTTGATTTAATGTCACGTTTCCGGACTCCGGGCCAGATGAAAAAGACTTTGGAGGATTTAAAGCGGGGCATGGTGGACATTGTAATCGGAACCCATCGGGTCCTGTCAAAGGATGTGCAGTTTAAGGATCTGGGGCTTCTCATCATTGATGAGGAACAGCGTTTCGGCGTGGCCCATAAAGAAAAAATCAAGCAGCTGAAGGAAAACGTGGATGTGCTGACCTTGACGGCAACTCCCATTCCCAGGACCCTGCACATGAGCCTGGTGGGGATCAGGGACATGAGCGTTCTGGAGGAGCCTCCTGTGGACCGTATGCCCATCCAGACCTATGTCATGGAGTACAACGATGAAATGGTGCGGGAAGCCATTCACCGGGAACTTTCCAGAGGAGGACAGGTGTATTATGTATACAACCGGGTAAGCAACATCGATGAGGTAGCAAACCACATCGCCGGTCTGGTTCCTGAAGCAGCGGTGACCTTTGCCCACGGACAGATGCATGAGCATGAACTGGAACGGATCATGTTTGACTTTGTAAACGGGGAAATCGACGTCCTGGTCTGCACCACCATCATTGAAACAGGCCTTGATATTCCCAATGCAAACACCATGATCATCCAGGATGCAGACCACATGGGCCTTTCCCAGCTGTACCAGCTGCGGGGACGGGTGGGGCGTTCCAGCCGGACTGCCTATGCATTTCTTATGTATAAGCGGGATAAGCTGCTAAAGGAAGAAGCAGAGAAACGCCTTCAGGCCATCCGGGAATTTACGGAACTGGGATCCGGGATCAAGATCGCCATGCGGGATTTAGAGATCCGGGGAGCAGGAAATGTTCTGGGTGCAGAGCAGCACGGACACATGGAAGCAGTGGGATATGACCTTTACTGTAAGCTCTTAAATCAGGCGGTTTTAGAGCTTAAAGGACAGAGGAAAGAAGAGGAAAGCTATGAGACAGTAGTGGACTGCGACATTGACGCATACATTCCCACTTCCTATATTAAGAACGAATATCAGAAGCTTGATATATACAAGCGGATTTCCGGTATTGAGAATGAAGAAGAGTATATGGATATGCAGGATGAACTCATGGACCGTTTCGGCGATATTCCAAGACCGGTTGATAATCTGTTAAAGGTAGCCAGCTTAAAAGCCCTGGCTCACAGCGCCTATGTGACCGAAGTGAACATCAACCGTCAGGAGATCCGCCTGACCATGTATAAGAATGCAAAGCTGAAGGTGGAAGGAATTCCCGGGATGATTGACCAGTATAAGGGGGATTTAAAGTTCCAGATGGGAGAAGAACCAAGGTTTTCGTATCTTGACAGAAAGAAGAACCAGTCCACCGATGCCATGATCAGCCAGGCAGAGGTGATCTTAAAACAGATGCAAGAATTGTCTGAAAAGAATGAAAAAATATAAAAGTTGTATTTATAAAATGAGTTCGTTTGGTTGATTTTTGTCTTTTTTGTGATATACTAATAGTAGAAGAAGGGATTTAGTCCCAGATGCTTTCTTTGCTTCAAATTTTATGGTTCGGAGAAAGGTGGTAGCTATGGACGTTTTAGGTATGTATCTTCTGCAAAGAGTATCAAATGAATTGACGATTCAAAAGTATGGTTCTTTTGAAAACCATTTTGTAACTCCCATTCCAGATAGCGCGGCCGCAAGGGCGGCCCATGAAGGATATTTATCATCTTCAAAGGAAGTGCTGCGCCGTGTGAGGCAGGGTGACTTTTAACTGGGCTTCAAAAACCCCGGCTTCTGCAAGCAATAAACTGAGTTTGATCTAAAAAATCAGGGTTCGACTTTTTTTTAACAGTCGGCCCTGATTTTAAATTTTGGGAAAAATGGCAGACTTAAGTATAATCTGTTGCATTCGTAGCAAAATAATATCAGCGACATTAAAATGCACAAGATGGAGGAATTTTTATTATGAAAGCAACTGGTATTGTAAGAAGAATTGATGACCTGGGACGCGTAGTAATTCCAAAAGAGATCAGAAGGACGCTCCGGTTACGAGAAGGGACTCCGCTTGAAATATTTACAGACAGGGAAGGAGAAATCATTTTAAAGAAATATTCTCCGATGGTAGAACTTACTGCTTTTGCTTCCCAATATGCAGAAGCCATGGCTCAGACTACCGGACTTACCGTATGTATCAGCGACAGAGATCAGATCATTGCAGTGGCTGGAGGGTCCAAAAAGGAGCTTCTCCAGAAGACCATCAGCAAGCAGCTTGAGAACCTTATCAATGAACGGGCGGTCGTGGTGTCCGGAAAAGACGACAAGAGCTTTATTCCTCTGTCAGGGGAAACCCTGGAAGGAATAACGGCTCAGGTGGTGGCTCCCATTATTTGCGAAGGTGATGCCATAGGAGCTGTAGCCTTATTGAGCAGAGAGCCCAGAGCACGTTTTGGAGATATGGAGACAAAGCTGGCTACGACGGCAGCAGGATTTTTAGGCCGTCAGATGGAAGGCTAACAAATGCAGATCAGAATACATGAATCAGGAGGTGAATAAATATGAAGGTTTTTGTACCGGAGGAAGATGATTACAGTGATGGTGATATCCCGGAAATTGATACGGAGCCATACAAAGATGGATTTTACATTGAACCATTGCCGGAATCGGAGCGCCCCAGGCGGGACGGTCCTGGAGGAAACTAATCAGATACTTCTCTAATAATCCAGGTTTACACAAAAAAAGAAACGGCAGGAACACTGGTTTTGTGTTCAGATGCCGTTTCTTTTTCATGGGAACTTATTAATAAATGATCTGGTCTCCGTCCTTGATGCAGTAATTTACCTTTACTCCCAGCTCTTCCATCCACTTTCGTGTCTCCAGGGTCTTCCAGTCTCCGCTTCCGATTCCGCCGCCGTTGTCGTTGTTCCACAGCCAGAGGGGACAGGGCCAAAGGGCGATCTGAGGCTTGATAATGGCATATACTTCCTTGTTGACACCGTACTGGCCGTGATGGGACATCTGGACGATGTCGCTTTTTAAATCTTCCGGGGTGCATTCCTGGGATAAGAGCTGGCCGGCTTCAGGGCCCATATCACCCAGCACCAGGATGCTCACATTATTTAAGAAAAATTTAAAAGCAACGGAGCTGTTATTTACAGAGGTGGTATCCAGAAGATAAGGGTTATTCAAAACTTTTGCCTTTATCTGTCCCAGCTGGATCTCCTGATCCTTTTGCACGGTATGGAGTTTTTCTGCAGGAAGAGTGGCAAGCGCTGATATCAGGCTGTACACCATATCGTTCCGGGAAGGCTCCACCTTTTCATACCAGGAGATATCAGCCAGGGAATAATACACATTGTCAATGGTGATCTGGCTGTCCGGGTTATTCAGGATCTGGACAAGGGCACCTACATGATCTGAGTGAGGATGAGTGATAAACCATCCGGATACGTGTCCGCCCTTGGAACGAAGCACATCCGTTAAGTGTGCTGCATCAATGTCCCAGCCGCCGTCAATGACCACAAGGGTTCCGTCCTTGTCCTGCAAAACCATGGAAAGCATCTGCCGGTTGTCGTAGTCTGCAAGCAGGGATAAGCTGCCGCCGTTAAATATCTTGCTGCCCGGTCCGATATTAAGGGCAGGTCCAAAGCTCATGCCCCGTGCCGTCAAGTCTCCGGCCGAAGTGGCAGGTGTGAGAAGCTCTGTGGTAAATGCGGTAAATACAATGTTCAAAAACAGCACAAAAGCTGCTATTTTTTTCCATATGCTAAAATTTTTCATGGCTACCTCCGGTTTCATTAAATAATCCCTCTTATTATATAAGAACAAGCCCTTTTTTAACAGGGGGAACAAGCAATTGTCAGAAAATCTTCAGAAATTAAAAAAAGCATTCTGTATGGGCTGCCATGCCATGATATAATAGACGTAAGCCATAATAGTCGCAAAAGAAGGAGGAGCCATGCATACTTTTGATGATTTAGTAAATATTACAAATAAACTGCGTTCCGATGAAGGCTGTCCCTGGGACAGGGAGCAGACTTACGAGAGTCTGAAAAAATGTTTGAAAGAGGAAAGCGGTGAGGTTCTTGAAGCCATTGATCATGGGGATATGGAAAACCTTTGTGAAGAGCTGGGAGATGTGCTGTTTCTGGTAATGCTTTACAGCCAGATCGCAGAGGAAAGAGGAGACTTTTCCATGGATGATGTGGTGAACGGAATCAGTGAAAAAATGATACGCAGACACCCTCACGTTTTCGGCGGGAAAAACCCAGATTTGCACCAAGAAGGACAAGCTCTCTGGGATGCAATAAAAAAGCAGGAGAAAGCCTTCCAAAAGTGCGAAAAACCTTGACAAAAACGGGAGAAACAGCTATAAATGATATAGTAATCGTGTTATGCGAAAAATCGTAGCCTGGTGCTACATTCTAGGAGGAAGATATCAATGAACAAAGCAGAGTTAATCGCAGCAGTCGCAGAAAAAGCAGAGCTGTCCAAAAAGGATGCAGAGAAGGCAGTTAAGGCTTTGACAGATGTAATATCTGAGGAACTGGTAAAAGGCGAGAAGATCCAGTTAGTTGGTTTTGGTACATTTGAGGTATCTGAAAGAGCGGCAAGAGAGGGAAGAAATCCAAAGAGCGGAGAAGTTATGAACATCCCTGCTTCTAAAACACCAAAGTTTAAGGCTGGTAAGGCTTTAAAGGATATGGTGAACGCTTAATCCATGAGGCTGGATAAGTTTCTTAAGGTTTCCCGGCTGATCAAGAGAAGGACCGTAGCTAATGAAGCCTGTGATGCAGGCCGTGTACTTGTTAATGACAAGCCTGCGAAAGCTTCCTTAAACATTAAGGAAGGCGATATAATAGAGATTCATTTTGGGACTAGCTCGGTAAAGGTGGAAGTTCTTGATGTGGCGGAAACCGTTAAAAAGGATGAAGCAAAGGAGCTTTACCGTTATCTCTAGCTCACAGTTTCGATACGTACGATAAATTTCAGTAATATTGGAGCGCACCTCCTAATATACTTTAGACAGGTATATTAGGAGGTTTTTGTATGGAAGAAAAAGTGACGATTCGCCCTCACAGGCTGACAATAGAAAATCGGGCCTCCGGGACGATGACAGGAATACGGGAAGTGGTGTCCTTTGATGAGAACCAGGTGGTACTTGATACGGACATGGGACTTTTGACTTTAAAAGGGAAGGAACTCCATGTGAGCCGCCTGACCCTTGAAAAGGGGGAAGTGGATTTAAACGGCAACATTGAGAGCCTTACCTATTCCTCTAATGAAGCGCTGCGCAGGTCAGGGGAATCCATGCTTTCCAGGCTGTTTAAATAAGAACCAGAAGGAGTCATATGAGCGTTCATATCATTTACGAAGTAAAACTTCTGCTCTACAGCTTTTTAACAGGCGCAGGGCTTATGATCACATATGACCTGTTACGTATCTTCCGTATTTTTATTCCCCATTCCTATGTGTTTGTAGGAATAGAGGACATGATATACTGGGTTTATGCTGCCTTGGTCACGTTTTCTTTGCTGTATGAACAGAATGACGGAGGTTTAAGAGGGTACGCCGTTGCCGGGGTATTTCTTGGAATGCTATTGTATGATAAAATAGTAAGCAGACATTTTCTAAAACTCTTGAAACATTTTCGGAAATATCTTAAAATGAAGGTAGATAGCTGTAACCGAAAAAAGAAACGGCGTTAAAGGTAATTGGTGATTGTATGGACAAAATGGGAAAATCAAGAAGAAAAAGAAAAGACAGGTGGGGCAATCGAATGACGATCATCGGCATTACCTTTGTCGTATTCAGCCTTGCCGTGATTGTAACCATTAAGGGAGTCACCCTAAAGGAAAAGCAGAGAGAATATGAAATTCGTCTGGAGAATCTTCAGGCCCAGGTGGACAAGGAAGAGGAACGGTCCAAAAAACTGGAAGAATACCGGGTGTATGTCCAGACGAAGCAATACATAGAAGAGGTGGCAAAGCAAAAACTGGGGCTGGTCAATCCTGATGAGATTTTGCTGAAACCATCCCAAAGACAGTGAGATACTTTTGGAGCATCCTCTGCGTCCGAAATGCGTGGACATTAAAGCAGAAACATGTCGTACGATTTTTGGTCATGAGTCAGCCGTTTTGACAAATATTTCCCTTCTGCCTGTATATAATGTGTTTTATGAGACGCTGCATTCCAGCCTCTCATAAAAGGGTGCTGCTTTTGCACCGGCCAAGAAATTATGAAAGCTTGATTTCATAGTATGGTTTAAAGCATGATACAGGCAGGAGGGATTTTTGTGTTCAGACGTAAGGCGGCACATCACGATATGGCTGATGTGAATGTATATACGGCAAAAAGATTAAACGACATGGCGAACTCTTTGGGAGAGCTTGCCAGGGCTTGTACAGATGACTTGTCAGCAGAACAGGGACTTACAAAGGAAGACGGCATTGCGGCGCTTCAGACAGCGGCGGCCATGGTATGCGCAGGCTGCAATAAATGCATTGTGTATTCCGGAAAAGAACAGGACAATCAATATTATCTGCAATATCTGGTTCGTGCATTTGAACAAAAAGGGAGTGTTGACTACGGGGACATGCCCCGTTTTTTTCTTGAGACCTGTAAGAAAAAGGATGAATACATGGCTCATTTAAACCGGGGCCTGGGAAGAGCCACTATGAATCTGGCCTGGAAAAACCGGTTTTTGGAAAGCCGGGATGCGGTCATTGTCCAGTTTAAGGAGCTGGCTGTGATTCTGGAGGAGTTTTCTCATCAGGTGGAGCATTCTGTGGACATCACTCCGGACTGGGAGGAGGAAATAAAGCGGGCATTCCGCCGCAATCATATCATTGTTGAAAAGATGCTCATTTTAGAATACGAGAACCATCAGAGGGAAGCATTTCTGACCATGAGAACCTTAAACGGCCGGTGTGTGACAGTAAAGGAGGCCGCAGAGATTCTGGAAAAAGCCATAGAGGAAGGGGAATGGACAGTGGCCCCTGACGGCAGGAACTTAGTGACAAAGCAGGCCGATACCATACGGTTTGTTGAAAAAGGAGAGTACCGGGTCCTTTACGGTGTGGCTAAGGCGGTAAAAAGCGGGGAAGAGGTGTCCGGAGATAATTACACCTTTGGACAAGTCCAGCCGGGACAAGTCATCATGAGCCTGTCCGACGGTATGGGCAGCGGCAGGGCGGCCGAAGAGGAGAGCAGACAGGCCATTGAACTGACCCAAAGACTGCTGGAGGCCGGGTTTTCCACCAGAGCGGCCCTTAAGATGGTCAATACGGTCCTTCTTTTGACCGGGATCTCCCAGCATCCGGCAACCCTGGATTTGTGCTGTATTGATTTAAAAACAGGGATCTTAGAGGCCATGAAGCTGGGAGCGGCGGCCACCTATATTCTCAGTGAAAAGGGAGTGGAGCTTTTGGAAGCCGGTGAGGTCCCCATGGGAATCTTAAACCCGGTGGAACCTGTTCTCTTATCTAAAAAGCTGTGGGATGACAACAGGATCATTATGGTAAGTGACGGCGTGCTAGACGCCCTTCCGGCGGATGACAAGGAACTGATGTTAAAGGAATTCATTGCCGGAATGCCGGTAAAGAATCCCCAGGATATGGCGGACAGGATCCTTTTGTTCGCAAGATCCTTTCATGACAGGGTGGCCGATGACATGACAGTTATGACTGCCGGAATATGGAAAAGA
Source organism: Lacrimispora indolis DSM 755 (assembly GCF_000526995.1). Taxonomy (NCBI): domain Bacteria; kingdom Bacillati; phylum Bacillota; class Clostridia; order Lachnospirales; family Lachnospiraceae; genus Lacrimispora; species Lacrimispora indolis. Next base: position 2,286,125 of record NZ_AZUI01000001.1, read on the forward strand.
AAATAATAATTGCAACAGACATGTTTTGTGGGTATATTTATAATATAGAGGGGAGAAAATCAACTAAGGAAGGTGACTGAATGTACAGAACGATATTGGATTATATCAGACGGAACCGGCTGTTTGCTCCGGGAGACCGCGTCATAGTGGCGCTTTCCGGAGGGGCCGATTCGGTCTGTCTTCTTGTAGTCTTAAATGAGCTTAAGGAAGCGCTGGGACTGGAATTAAAGGCAGTCCATGTCCATCACGGCCTAAGAGGGAAAGAGGCGGACCGGGACAGGGATTACGCCGGGGAGCTGGCAAAAAAGCTGGGGGTGGCTTTTTCCTGCGTCCAGGTGGATGCGGCCCTTTATGCCCAGGAACAGGGAATGTCGGTGGAAGAGGCCGGCCGGCATCTGCGTTACCAGATTTTTGAAAAAGAGCGCAAGGACTTTTCAGGAACAAAAATAGCGGTGGCCCATCATAAGGATGACCAGGCGGAGACTATTCTTTATAACCTGTTCCGGGGAACAGGGCTAAAGGGACTTGGGGGAATGCGTCCCGTCCGGGACAGGATTGTCCGACCGCTGCTGTGTGTTGGAAGAGAGGAAATTCTTGCATATCTGGAGGAAAAAAGGATATCTTATTGTGAGGACTCCACCAATGCCCAGACAGATTATGTGAGAAACCGCATAAGGAGCAGGATCCTGCCGGAGATCAGGGAAAAGGTCAATAAACGGGCAGGAGAAAACATCCTTCATGCAGGGGAAATGGCCGCTCAGGCCGATGCCTATCTGGAGAAACAGGCCGAAGAGATACTAAAGGCCCGGGGAGTATGGGAAACGGATGAGGCAGGAACAGAAAGAGGCCTTGGCGTGGAGGCAAAGGCCCTTCTGGCAGAAGATGACATTATAAAGAACTATGTGATCCGGAGGATGATCCGGTCTGTCAATGAATCCATGAAGGATATTACCATGACTCACGTGGAAAGCGCAGCAGCGCTTCTTTTTGGTTCTGACCGCAGACAGGTGGATCTGCCCTGCGGGCTTATTGCGGTGCGCACGGCAGGAGAATTGTGGATAAAAAAGAAGAAACGGGAAGAATTGGTGGATAAGGAAAGGGATTTTCCTCTCCCTGAACTGGATTTTAAGGTCTTTCCTTACAAAAAAGGCCAGGAAATTCCCAAAAACGGGTATACGAAATGGTTTGATTATGATAAAATCAAATGTGCACTCTCAGTGAGGTATCGTGAAACCGGAGATTACATGACACTGGCCGGAGGCGGCAGAAAAACCATCAAGGCATTTATGATTGATGAGAAGATTCCCAAGGAGGAACGGGAAAAAATTCCCCTGGTGGCGGAAGGTTCCCATGTCCTCTGGGTCATCGGATACCGGATCAGTGAATATTATAAGATAACAGATGATACCCATACAGTAATACAAATGCAGTTAGACGGAGGAAAGAACAATGGATGAAAAGATACGCATATTGTTATCAGAGGAAGAGGTAGCAAAAAGGGTAAAAGAAATAGCAGACGAGGTAAGCAGGGATTATGAGGGAAAACCTCTTCATTTGATCTGCATTTTAAAGGGAGGCGTTTTCTTTACCTGTGAACTTGCAAAAAGGATCAATCTGCCCCTTACTATGGATTTCATGTCCGTATCCAGTTACGGCGCCGGAACGGTGTCCAGCGGAATCGTTAAGATCATCAAAGACCTTGATGATCCCATTGAAGGGAAGGATGTATTGATCGTGGAAGATATCATTGATTCCGGCAATACCCTGGCCTATTTAATTGAGGTGTTAAAGCAGAGAAACCCAAACAGCATTGAGCTTTGTACTCTTCTTGATAAGCCGGAGCGCCGGGTGAAGGATCAGGTTAAGGTGAAGTATACCTGTTTTACTGTGCCGGATCTGTTTATCATTGGATATGGCCTTGATTACGATCAGAAATACAGGAATTTACCATATATTGGAGTTATAGAACAGCAATAAGGAGGCAGCATGTTGAAACAACAGCAACCATTCAGAGGCTTGGGATTTCTGCTCCTTCTGGTCATCATGCTTATATTTGCCAGTAGGCTGCCCCAAAAGAGTGAGATCATTACCAACCAGGAGCTTATGCAGGCGATTGATAATGGGACCATAGCTTCGGCAACTATCAGGCAGAGTGACCCGCCCCCAACGGGAAGGATCGAGATGGCCATGACTGACGGCTCATCAAAGCAGGCCAATGTGTCTAATGTAATTGAGATTCAGGATCGTTTAGACCGCAATGGAGTCACCTACACGGTGGATGCAGTACAAAAGGAAAATTTATTCCTGACCATTACGCTTCCGTTGATCCTGACGGCAGTAGTTTTAGTTTTTCTGTTCATGTTAATGAACGCCAGGGCAGGAGCAGGAAGCGCAAATGCCAAAATGATGAATTTTGGAAGGAGCCGGGCTCATCTTGCAAAGGATGCAAATAAGGTGAACTTCGGCAAGGTCGCAGGGCTTGAAGAGGAAAAAGAGGAGCTTGAAGAAGTGGTTGATTTCTTAAAGAATCCTCAGAAGTATACCAGTGTGGGTGCACGGATCCCCAAGGGCATCCTGCTTGTAGGGCCTCCCGGAACAGGAAAGACCCTTCTTGCAAAGGCAGTGGCAGGAGAGGCAGGGGTGCCGTTTTTCTCCATTTCCGGTTCTGATTTTGTGGAAATGTTTGTAGGTGTGGGTGCTTCCCGCGTGAGAGACTTATTTGAAGAAGGAAAAAAGCATGCCCCCTGTATCATATTCATCGATGAGATCGATGCAGTAGCCCGCCGCAGAGGTACCGGCATGGGCGGCGGACACGACGAGAGAGAGCAGACCCTAAACCAGCTTCTTGTAGAGATGGATGGCTTCGGGATCAATGAAGGGATCATCGTTATGGCGGCCACAAACCGTGTGGATATCCTGGACCCGGCGATCCTGCGTCCCGGCCGTTTTGACCGGAAGGTAGGAGTGGGAAGGCCTGATGTAAAAGGAAGAGAAGAAATCCTGAAGGTTCATTCCAAGGAAAAACCCCTAGGAGAGGACGTGGATTTAAGAAGGATCGCCCAGACTACGGCCGGATTCACCGGAGCAGATTTAGAGAACCTTATGAATGAGGCGGCCATCTATGCAGCCAGACACAGCAAGAAATTCATTAATCAGGCTGATGTTGATAAGGCCTTTGTGAAGGTGGGAATCGGAGCCGAGAAAAAGAGCAAGGTAATCACTGAAAAGGAAAAGAGGATCACGGCTTACCATGAAGCAGGCCATGCGATTTTGTTCCATCTGCTTCCTGATGAAGGGCCGGTGCATACTATTTCCATCATTCCTACGGGAGTCGGAGCCGCCGGATATACCATGCCATTGCCGGAAACCGACCATATGTTCAACACCAGAGGCAAGATGCTTCAGGATATTATGGTGGATTTAGGCGGAAGGATCGCAGAGGAGCTTATTTTCGGAGATATCACCACCGGAGCTTCCCAGGATATTAAGCAGGCCACAGCTGTGGCCAGGGCCATGGTGACCCAGTACGGGATGTCCGATAAGGTGGGCATGATAAATTATGATAATGACGGCGATGAAGTCTTTATCGGCCGGGATTTGGCCCATGCAAAGAGCTATGGCGGCCAGGTAGCCAACACCATTGACAATGAAGTAAAACGGATCATAGATGAGTGCTATGAAAAGGCAAAGGAGATCATCTTAAAGCATGAGGAAGTGCTCCACGCCTGCTGTAAGCTGCTCATGGAAAAGGAAAAAATTGGACAGCAGGAATTCGAAAGTCTGTTTTCTGCAGTTGCAGAAGGCTAAAGTCATCTGCCGTCTTAAACGAGATAGAAGCGCAGAATCTGGGAAAATATCTAAGTTTTTTCCTGGATTCTGTGCTTTTTTGTGTTTAATGCGGAGACAGAGGAAAAATGCATAAAAAATTACAAGTAAAAAAATGATGTTTGTGCACACTTATTTTCTTAGTCGTGGTATAGTAATAATCGTAAACCCCCCCAATACATTATATAGTTTTTGCTACACCCCATAAGAAACGAAATACCTTCTCCGAAAAACGGTCAGCTGCCCCGCTGACCGTTTTTTCTGCCTCTTACTTAAAAAGGCGGGTTGTATATTTTGATTCAATCGGATAAAATAGAACGTATAGACGACGAGAAAGGAAATGAAAATTATATGTGCTTCCAGGCTGAGGCGTTAAATAAAGATGCGTTATTTACTGATGAGACAGAAAGTTTCCGATTCCCGGCAGAACCCGGTTTGGGGGATGATGTGATCCTGTTTTTTCGGACGGCAAAGGACGATGCAGATCAGGTTTGTTATATCCAGGATGGATTAAATGAAGAGACAGCCATGGAAAAGGCAGAGTCCGACGGGCAGTTCGATTATTATAAATATAGATTGACGGCAGTTTATGAGAATATCAGCTACAGCTTTAAGGTTATAAAGGGCGGAGAGGTCTGTTACTATAACCGGCTGGGTCCTTCCGGGGATAATCCGGAAGGTTTTTACTTTCGTATGGTTCCCGGCTTTTCTACGCCTGACTGGGCCAAGGGTGCGGTCATGTACCAGATTTATGTAGACCGGTTCTGCAACGGAGATGTGACTAATGACGTGGTGGACGGGGAATATGTGTACATCGGCCGTCCCGTATCCGGTGTAAAGGACTGGGGAAAATATCCTAACCAGATGGATGTGGGGTATTTTTACGGCGGCGATCTCCAGGGAGTATGGGATAAGCTGGATTACTTAAAGAATCTGGGAGTTGATGTGATTTACTTTAATCCTATTTTTGTATCACCCTCCAATCACAAGTATGACTGCCAGGATTACGACCACATTGATCCCCATTATGGCGTGATCGCAAAAGATGGGGGGGAGCCGGTGGCTCCTGATGCCAAGGATAACCAGTATGCCACAAAATACATGATCCGGACAACAGATAAAGAGAATTTAGAAGCCAGCAATGAATTTTTTGCCCGGTTTGTGGAAGAGGTGCACAAACGGGGGATGAGGGTGATCCTTGACGGAGTATTTAATCATTGCGGCTCTTTTAATAAATGGCTGGATGGGGAACGTATTTATGAAATGTCAGGAAGGTACGAGCCGGGAGCCTATGTGTCAAAGGACAGTCCATACCGGACGTTTTTTAAATTTTACGATCAGGAAGCCTGGCCCTATAACGGGTCTTACGATGGCTGGTGGGGGCATTCCACACTTCCTAAGCTGAATTATGAGGATTCCCTGGCCTTGTACGAGTATATCCTGCAGATCGCCCGTAAATGGGTGTCCCCGCCTTATAATGTGGACGGCTGGCGTCTTGATGTGGCCGCTGATTTAGGGCACAGCAGCGAGTACAACCATAAATTCTGGAGGGATTTCCGGAAGGCGGTGAAGGAAGCAAATCCTGAGGCCATTGTGCTGGCGGAGCACTACGGAGACCCATCCGGCTGGCTCCAGGGCGACCAGTGGGATACTGTCATGAATTATGATGCCTTCATGGAGCCTGTGACCTGGTTTCTGACAGGGATGGAAAAACACAGCGACGAAAGCAATCCCAGCCTGTTCGGGGATGGGGAAAGCTTTTTTAAGTCCATGAATTATCATATGAGCCGTATGATGACAGGCTCCATCCAGATAGCTATGAATGAGCTGTCAAACCACGATCATTCCCGTTTTATGACAAGAACCAACCGAAGGGTGGGACGGACATCCACTCTGGGCCCGGAGGCGGCTTCCCAGGGAATCAATAATGGAATATTCAGAGAAGCGGTTATGATCCAGATGACCTGGCCCGGTGCGCCTACGATTTATTATGGAGACGAGGCAGGGGTCTGCGGCTGGACGGACCCGGATAACCGGAGGACCTATCCCTGGGGGAAAGAGGATTTAGAGCTGATCGAATTTCACCGGTATATGACAGGACTTCACCACAGCATACCGGCGCTGCGCCTTGGATCCTTAAAGCAGCTTCTGGCCGGAAAGCATCTGATCTCCTACGGCCGTTTCAGCGGAGACAGCATTTGTGCCGTGGCGGTCAACAATCTTCCGGAGGAACGGCAGGTCATGATCCCTGTTTGGCAGTTGGGAATGAAAGACGGAGAAACCATGTCCCGCTACATGCTGACCTATGAAAATGGCTACAATGTGGGGAAGATATCCTATGAGGTAGAGAACGGCCAGGTGCTTGTCTCCATGCCCGGAATAAGCTCTGTTTTGCTGGTTGCTGACCCGGATTAGAATTTTTATTTTTTTCTAAAAAACCTTGATTTTTTAATGTCCCTGTGATAAAATAACACTCGCTTGCTTAATAAAAGCATGGGTGGGTTCCCGAGCGGCCAAAGGGGGCAGACTGTAAATCTGTTGTCGACGACTTCGAAGGTTCGAATCCTTCTCCACCCAGTCCGTACCGTTGGAAAGAAGTAAAACGGTATATGAGAATGCCGGCGTGGCGGAACTGGCAGACGCACAGGACTTAAAATCCTGCGGGACTTACCTCCCGTACCGGTTCGATTCCGGTCGCCGGCATGATGAAAGAGAGTTATCGTATGTAACCATACGATAGCTCTTTTTTTATAGCCTTTTGTCGATATATAATGAGATGGAGAGTAAAAGTATAACATCATACTCAAACGTTTGGGTGAAATTTGTACAAATCATAATAGGGCTATGTTATTCTATGATCAGAACAAAAGAAATTGCCGTTGAATGATTTCATCCGGTGATAGGAATGGACATAATAAGATCCATGCGGATACAAATATCCGATGAAAAAGGGAGCGATCCGACAGTATGCGACAGCGCCCTTTTTTGCTATGACAGGGGACAAGGGGGTGTTTTTTTGAGCAAAAAACGAATTTCAATCAAATACCGGTTTCTGCTTGCCGTAATATTGATCCTGGTTCCGCTCACTCTGGTGTTCAGCATATTTACCACAAAAGCGGTTTCCCACTTAAACCGGCAGCTGGCGGAAGCGAATCGGAATACTCTGCTGAGCTTCTGCACGGCCATCACCGACGAGATCCAGCTGGCGGAAAGTACCATGAACCTGCTATGGGGGGAGAGCGAGGCCTTTGCCCGGATCAGCCAGGCTTCTGAAACTGAGCGGCCGGAGCCGGCACTGGCGGAGCTGGAGACCGTATTTGAAGACCGTATGGAAAGCAATCAGACCATTTCCAGCCTTGCCATCTATTCACCAGCGTTTGGAATGGCCTGCGAAACATACGCAGGCAGAAGCCAGTACTCGGACAGCGAGAAAAAGGCAATGGAAGGGCTGATGCTCCGGCTGCTGGAGGACCAGGGAGAAAAACGGCTCGGATGGTTTATGGAACACGCGGGGGAAGACTGGTTTTTTGTCCGCATCGTTCAGAAGGGAACGACCTCGGCCGTGTGCCTGATCGATATCCAGGACATTTCAAGACGGTCCCAGGCCAATTATGCCATGGCTTCGCCGGTTGTGTTTGTTCAGAAGGGAAAACCTCTGACTCCGGCTATGTGGCTGAAGAAAACCTGGGTGGACAAAATTCCCGAAGTGAAGGATTTCCGCTTTGCCGGGAAAGAGCAGCAGTACATGGTGGTGAAAGAGACCCTGATGGGACTTGATGTTTTATATGGAGTTCCCTACCGGAACAACATGGGGACCTTAGGCTGGCTGCGGCTTGGTCCATGGCTGTTTTCCGGCGTGTCCACGCTGGTGCTTCTGGCCGCATGGATTTATTTGAAATACAGCTTTTTCCGCCCGCTGTCCGATCTGGTAAAAACCATGGAGCGGATCCGGGCCAATGATCTGGAAAGCCGTCCGGGCCGATACAGCAGCAAGGAATTTGCGCAGGTGAATGAAACGTTCAATCAAATGATAGATACCATAACCAATTTAAAGATTGAAAACTATGAACAGAGAATCTCAGCCCAAAATGACAGGCTCCTGGCACAGCAGTCAGAAATGAATGCCCAGAAAGCGGAGCTGGCCGCATTGAGGATGCAGATTCATCCTCACTTTTATCTCAATTGCCTGAAAAATATTTACGGAATGGCCCAGGCCGGTTCCTTTCAGGATATACAGGGGATGATTCTGCTTCTTTCCAGTCATCTCCGTTATACGTTCACAATAAGCAGTGATCTGGTGCCCTTAAGCCGGGAGCTGCAGATGTGCGAAAACTATATTCAGCTTCAGGCCGTCGGGCAGGAAGAAAAGCCTCAGTGCTTATTAAATATTGACCCGGATCTGCTGGATTTTAAGGTGCCTCCCATCAGCCTGCTGACCCTGGTGGAAAATTGTGTAAAGCATGGAACCGTACAGGACCGCGCCCTGTCCGTAAAAATCACTGCCGTAAAAAAGACCATAGAAAATGGTTTTTTGGTGGATATTATCATCCAGGACAATGGAGCGGGCTTTGCCGGTGAAATCATGGATGAATTGAACCGGAACGGGGACGGAGAATTCAATGAAGTACATGTGGGGCTGTTCAATGTAATCCGGAGGTTCCGGCTTTTATACGGAGAAAATTTTGCGGTCAGCTGCTGGAATAAGGAGGGGGCCGCAATTGAGCTTTTGTTTTATCTGGCTTAAGTGAAAGGAGAAGAGGTATGAGACTGTTGATCGTTGATGATCAGCCGGGAGTCCTGCATGGTCTCTTAAATGGGATCGACTGGAAAAAGGAAGGTTTTGAAACCGTAAAAACAGCCCAGAATGCTATGAAGGCAAAAGAAGTATTCCGGGAGCAGGCCCCGGATGTCATGCTGTGTGATATTGAAATGCCTGAAGAAAACGGACTTTTGCTGTTTCAGTGGGTATGCAGTGAAAAATATGACACGTATTGTATCTTTCTGACCAGCCATGCGGAATTTGCATATGCCCAGAGAGCGCTTCATCTGGGCGCATTTGATTATATTCTTCAGCCGGCACCCTATGAAGAGATCGTCCGGGCTGTCAGAAAAGCGGTTCAGAATGTGGAAAAGAGAAATGAAAAACGGCTGGTATATGATATGGGACAGGCATTTCAGGAGCAGGAGATCAGCATTGCTGCCAACGTCCAGAGGGATTATCTGCTTGGTATCAATAACCAGAACTATTTTGAGACTCTTGCAGGGCTGGGCTGCCTTCCGGTGAAGGGGCGTCCCTGCCATCTGGTATTGATCCAGATCGTGCGGTGGTATTCCCTCTCTGTAAAATGGAACGGCCCATCCCTGGCAGAGGAGCTAAGTAGGCTGGTAAATGGAATTTTTATTACAAACAGCTGCCCCATCGTAGTCTGCTTTATGGAAGAAAATATGTTCGCCATGGTTTTGCAGGACAGTGAAAGCATGGAAGTGAGGAAGGAAGAGCTGAAGTGCCAGCTTCTGTATTTCAGCAGCGTCTGTGAACAATCCTTAAAATGCGGAATAGCCTGTTATCTGGAAGGTCCTTTGTACATGAAGGAGATACCGTCGGTGTGGCCCCTTCTGGTGAAGCAGAAGCAGGAAAATGTGATATTGAAAGGCGGGATATTTACCAGCCAAAAACAGGAGGACCGGTCCCAGAACAGGCAATATCACATGGCCGGCATCAGATACTGGGGAAAGCTGTTAATGGACGGGTATCCCCAAGTCATGGAAGAGGAAGCGTTTCACATGCTGGACCAGATGGTTGAGGATGGAACCATGGATGCACAGACACTGCTCCATTTTTACCAGGATTTCCTTTCCATGCTTTACGGCGCTATTGATGATTCAAAAGAACTGCTCTATAAGCTGTTCTCTGCCCAGGATGAGCTCAGTCTTTACCAGAATGGAATGAAATCTGTGAGCCAGATGAAGGAACTGGTACACCATGTGGCCGTTAATTACCTTTCGGAGACAGAAAACGTGGACAGCAAGACCGCAGTTTTTCAGCTGATCCAGTACGTGAATGATCATTTGGACTGTGAGCTGAAGCGGGAAGAGCTGGCGGAGCATGTCCATCTGAATCCGGATTATATGACCAGAATCTTTAAGAAGGAGATGGGAGTCACTGTAAAGGAATACATTATACAGCGAAAAATGAGAGAAGCCAAGAGCCTGCTTAAAACTACCTCCCTTCCGGTGAGCTTTATTGCAGCAAAGCTGGCTTACTGCAATTTCAGCCATTTTACCCAGGCTTATAAAAAGGTGATGGGAATTACTCCTCAGGAAGAGCGGAATCTTCCTGAGGAATCAAAATAATGGGACCTGGTCCCAGCTGTACTGAAGTTTCCCTGGAGGAAAGCAGGTTCTTTGGAGCCTGCTTTTTTTGAACGGACAAAAACAAGTCGGAAAAACAATGGAGAATGGTAGCATTATTTACAGCGCAATTCATGGCGGGATTCTATAATAGCAGTATGCCAATAAAAATCCCATTGGGGGACAAAGGCTGAACAAACAAAAGGGAGGAGGGGGTGTCATGCCGGAAAAAGGAGAGGTTCTGGTAGAAGTAAAGGACATGTGCAAAAATTTTGGTGTGACGGTTGCGCTGAACCACGTAAATATCCAGTTCCGCCGCGGGGAAATCCGGGGACTGATCGGTGAAAACGGTTCTGGAAAATCCACAGTTTCTTCCATAATTGCAGGGATACAGCCGGCTACCAGCGGAGAGATGATCTATAAAGGAACGGCCTGGAAGCCGGCCAATACCTTAGAGGCGGCCTTAAATGGAATTGGAATGATCGTACAGGAGGCAGGAACGATTCCCGGTATCACGGTGGCAGAGAATATTTTTCTGGGAAATTACGGAACATTCAAAAAAGGACCGCTCATTGACCGTGCCAGGATGAATGGTGCAGCCGCAGAAGCCATGGAACGCGTGGGAATCACAACGATTGATCCTTCCCAGCCGGCGTTCCGCTATGATATGCAGGAAAGAAAGCTCATAGAAATTGCCAGGGTGATGGCAGGGGAGCCGGAGCTGTTCATTGTGGATGAAACCACCACCGCTCTTTCTCACAGCGGCAGAGCACTGCTGTATCAGATCATGCATGATGCCGCAGCCAGAAACAAAGCGGTTATCTTTATCAGTCATGACCTTCATGAGCTGATGGAGCATTGTGATACACTTACGATCCTGCGGGATGGTGTCATCATTGACAACCTGGAGAAAGCGGATTTTGAGCCGGGGAATATCAAACGCAAGATGGTGGGCCGGGAGGTCAGGGAAGACTATTACCGGAATGATATGGACGGATACGGCAGCCAGGTCGTGCTGAAGGCGGACTGCATCACGACCATGAAGGATCTTCTCTGCTTTGATCTGGAACTGCACAAGGGAGAGATCCTTGGGATCGGAGGTCTGTCTGCCTGCGGGATGCACGGCCTGGGCCGGGCTCTTTACGGTCTTGATGAGGTTGTGGATGGCAAAGTCGTGCTGACAGAAAAAGATGTGGTTGTCAGGAATGCGGAGGTCGCATTTAACAACGGTATGGGATATGTATCCAAGAACCGTGACCAGGAATCCCTGGAGCTGAATGCGTCCATCGGAGCGAATATCCAGAGCGTGGGTTATAAGAAGAACCGTCTGTTGGGACCGTTTATATCCGGAAAGAAAGAGCAGAAGTATGTGCAGCTGGTGGTGGATGAGCTGGCTATCAAGTGCGTAAATATCTGGCAGCCGGTCCGGGCCATGTCCGGCGGAAATAAGCAAAAGGTCGTGTTCGGAAAATGGATCGCGGACGATGCGGATGTACTGATCCTGGACTGCCCCACAAGAGGGGTGGACATCGGGGTTAAGGCCTCCATGTACCAGCTGATTTATGACATGAAAAAGAAGGGGAAATCCATTGTCATGATTTCCGAGGAAATGCCGGAGCTGATCGGTATGGCAGACCGCCTGCTGATTATGAAGGACGGGATGGTGAACGGTGAATTTTTCCGCAGGGATGGATTCCAGGAACACCAGCTGATCGAATGCATGATTTAAGGAGGAGAGTAAAATGACTGACATGGCAGCTGTAAAAGAGGCACCCCGGCTACATTTTAATGACCGCATTGATATGATTAAGAATAAACGCATGTTCACTCTGGTATTTCCGCTTACCATTCTGCTCCTGATTGTCTTTGCATTTGAAATGGCGACCGAAGGCCAGTTTGTGAAAGGAAGCGTGCTCAAAGGGGTGTTTGACCAGGCGCTGATCATTGGCACCATGGCAACCGCGGTTTCCTTTATTTATACGACCGGAAATCTGGATATCTCGGTGGGGTCCGTCATGGGGCTTGGAGCCGTGGCAGGCGCCCTGGTTTACGGCGTCACGGCAAGTGTTGTCCTTATGATCGCTGCTGCGGTCATCGTCTGTGTATTTCTGATGATGTTTAACTGTACCTTAAGCGTGGTCTTTCATATCAAGACAACCATGGTGGCAATTGTGGTGATGCAGCTTTATAACGCCATCATCAGTGAGGTGGTGGGAGCCGATACCCTGAAGGTGGATTTTAAGGTATGCAAGGTTCTGGAAACCGGAGGCTTCCGCTATGGGGCTTTTCTGACCTATTTTGTGGTTTGCCTGCTGGTTTTCCATTATACGAAGATCGGCCGGCAGCTTCGGTTCATCGGCGGAAATGAAAAATGTGCGGAGCAAACCGGCATGAACCCCACCCGCGCCACCTACGTCAGCTTTCTGATGGCAGGGATCGGAGTGGGAATCGCGGCGGTATTTACCATTATCAGAACCGGGAGCGTGGGCAATTCAACTGGAAACGGCATGGGGATGGATGTAATGCTTGCAACGGTTCTTGGCGGAATGTCCATTTTCGGAGGCGCGAAATCAAACAGCTATTCCGGAATTATCGGTGCGTTGACGGTTTCCGCCTTAAACAAGGGGCTTTTGATGCTGGGGGTCTCCAGCACCGTAATACAGGGAGTAAGAGGTCTTATATTCCTGCTTCTGGTATTTTTAAACAGTGAGCGGCCGGCAACCTTACCGTCCCGCCAGCAGTTTTGATTCATAAATAAAAATGGAGGAAAAAATTATGAAAAAATTTTTTGCAGCGTTACTGGCGTGCGGCCTTGCATTCGGCCTGACAGCATGCAGCGGGGGAACCCCTAAAAATGAACCGGCGGCAGAATCCCAGGCTGCCACACAGAAAGGGGAAGGCAATGAAGCTTCAGAAGCAGCGGGAAAGACGCCCCAGGATTTTAAGAAGTTTAAAATCGGTGTTGCAGAGGTTCAGGCCAATGATGAAAGCATTCAGAGACGTTCCTATTTTGAAGACTATGTGGCACCCCGGTATAATGTGGAATTTGTGTTCTCCGAACAGGTCTCTGATACGGAAAAGCTTTTGACGTTTATCGAAAACTGTGCAGATGCCGGTTGTGATGCGGTGATCAGCTATAACAATGATGATATTGAACAGATGACTCAGGTGTGTCAGGAATACGGAATGAAATATATCGTGAATACGGTACGCATTAATCCGAAAACTGAGGCGGCTTTTGCAGGCGGTTATGATAATTTTGCGGCCTTTGGCTCCAACCAGACTGCCATCGCGGAAGTGTTCAGCGACTGGCTGAAGGAAAATGCCAGTGAGGATGGCAGCGAAGGCTTTTTAATATGCAGCGGTCTGGCGTATACCGGAAACCTGCAGCAGACGGAAATCACCCAGGCCTGTTTAAAGTCCCTTTCGGAACTGTATGGCCTGACCTATGAAGAGGACTTTGATGCTCTGGTCACCTCAAGTGCCCCCATTGAGGCCGTCAATGACAAAGGAATCAATATATATGTTTATCCCGGCCATGTGACACGTGTGGAAGGCTATCTCCAGGGGCTGACGGCAGCTCTTCAGACGGGTAAATACGGCGTTATGCTGCAGTCCGTCCAGTTATATGACCAGACCGGCGTCATCGTTCAGGAAACAGAAGCAGCCATTGGAAAAGATATCAAGGTGGCAGGCGTGGCAACCATTGCGGAATCTTTGCATACCGCATTCAAAACAAAGGATCAGTTTGGAAACCCGACCATCAACATGGCAACCGTGAAACCGGTAAGCCTTCTGTGTGCGGCCGGATTCAGCCAGGCGTATAACCTTCTCACCGGATACGAGAGCGCAACTCTTGCGCCCAACGGAGATGCCGGTATGTTAAATTCCAGCTTATGGCCTATTACAAAACTGGAAGACCTGGATATTGCAAGCAAATGGGATGTTCCAAAGGGAGACAAGTGGATTGTGGGATATAACATCATCGACAGCATGCTGGGAATTTACCATCCGGACATTACCAATGGTGATATCCAGTCCATCGTGGATTCCATTACTTACGAATCCACACTGATAAGACTTGGAGACAAATAGGAAATGCCTTTCTGGCAAAAGGAGAGGAAACCATGAAAAGCAACATCAGATCATTAAAAATGATACCCTTATTAAAAACCCTGGCAATTCCGTTTATAACATGGCTGGTCTGCGAGCTGATCGACCGGGCGGCGGCAGGCACGGGAGTTGTTTCCAATATTGCGGATGTAAAGGCGCTGCTGCGTACCCTGCTGACCTCCTTCAGCTTTGCCCTTGCCATTAACTGCAACTTAACCAGCGGGCGGATGGATTTATCCGCCGGGGCACAGATGTACATGGGCTGTATATTTGGAGGAAATATGGCGCTCAGCCTGGGGTTTGGAGGCGTGGGGGTCCTGATTCTCAGCATGCTCACCGGTGCACTTTGCGGTTTGCTTGTAGGCGTGCTTTTCGTTCATTTGCGCATACTGCCCATGGTGCTTGGACTAGGCGTCAGCCTGGTATTTGAATGCCTTTCCTTCGGCGCATACTCCCAGCAGGGACTGAAGCTGTTTGCAAAGCCGGGTGTGGAGATATTATCTAATATAGGATTTATCCTGGTGGTTGCCCTCGCATTGGTGGGAGGTGTCACATACCTGTTCCAATACAGCGGATTTGGATATAAGCGCCGTGCCATCCAGGGAAACCAGAAGCTGGCGGCGGACAGCGGGATAAATATTTATACAAACTGTATTTTATGCTATGTGCTGGCCGGCGCCCTGGTCGCATGCGCGGGAGTGTTTGACACTGCGTATACCGGCGGGCTCACACCGGTCATGGGCATGACCAGCAATACCCAGGTATTCAAAAACATGTTTCCCATGGCGCTGGGCTTATTGATCGGTTCCTATTGCCAGAGACCGGTGGTAGGGATACTTCTTGGATCCTTAAGCGTCAAGATACTGACCATGTGTTTATCCAAGCTTGCAATGGACAGCAGTATGCAGAACATCATTATTTACAGCTTATTTCTGCTGTTAAACGTTTACCGTATGAATGCCTACCGGTTTGATTATGCCAGAGAAAAGCGGGCGAGGATCCATCTGGCGCAGAATACCCGCAGAGAACGTACGGTGCTTCAGGAATCAGCATAAGAGACCGGAGAGAGAAAGGAGAGAATCAAAATGAAAGCGATTATGGTTATGTATGATTCCCTGCGCCGGGATCTGCTTCCCTGCTACGAGGGGCCTGATCCCATGGATCTGCCGAATTTTAAGCGGCTGGCCGGGCATACGGTTACCTTTGATAAAAGCTATGTCTGCAGCCTTCCGTGCATGCCTGCGCGGAGAGAGCTGCATACCGGCAGAGCAAATTTTCTGCACAGAAGCTGGGGACCGGTAGAACCTTTTGACGACTCCATGCCGGAGCTGCTTCAAAAGGCGGGGATCCATTCTCATTTAGCCACGGACCATTACCATTACATACAGGATGGAGGAGCGACTTACTGCGGACGCTATTCCTCCTGGGCCTGTTACCGGGGGCAGGAAAGCGATGCGTGGATCGGGGACTGCACGCCGAGAGGAGAGGAACAGTCTCCCTATGTGCTCTTAAATGAGAATACACCGGAAATGATAAAAAGGCGGCGCCAAAGGGGCGGATGGAGAAACTTTGCAAACCGTTCCGTGTTAAAGGATGAAAGCCATTACCCCCAGGCACAGACATTTGCCGACGGAATTGATTTCATAAAGCGCAATGGAAAACACGGCAACTGGTTTTTGCAGATAGAGACCTTTGATCCCCATGAGCCATTTACATCGCCAAAGGATTTTGAAGGAAAATGGTTTGATCCGGATCAGCCATTCCTGCCGGACTGGCCGCCCTATTCTCCCGTATCTGAGGATGAAGAAACCGTTGAAAATATGAGGAAAAAGTATTTCTCACTGGCAGAATACTGTGACCACTGCCTTGGGCTGGTTCTGGATGAAATAGACAGACAGGACCTCTGGGCGGATACCATGCTGATCGTAAACACGGATCACGGTTTTCTGTTAAATGACCACGGATGGTGGGGGAAGGGCAGCATGCCCGACTTTGAAGAACTGGTCCACACGCCCCTGTTCATCTGGGATCCGGGAAGCAAAAAGAGAGGGGAGCGGCGCCAGGCCCTGGTTCAGACCATTGACATTGCCCCCACACTTCTGGATTTCTTTGGATTGGAGATCCCGAAGGATATGACCGGTAGATCACTGCGCCGAACAGTGGCTGAGGACCGGAAGGTGCGCAGCTATGGAATATTTGGCTATCACGGAGGGCCTGTGAATATCACGGACGGACAGTATGTGTATATGCGTGCCGTGCAGAACGAGAATATCTGCATGAATGAATATACACTGATGCCAACTCATATGGATTCCCTGTTTTCGCCGGAAGAGATGGAGAAGGCAGAGCTGGCTCCGCCCTTTGGGTTCACGAAAAAATGTCCGCTCCTGAAGATACCCGCCGGCAATACCTTAAGACTTCTGGGAAAGCTGAAAGAAGATGTTCTGTATGATCTTGCAGTAGATGAAGAACAGGAGCACCCGATTCAGGAGGATGCGGTAAAGAGCCGGATGCTTGGTGCCATGGCACAGCTGTTCAAGGAGAATGAGGCGCCGGACGAGGTGTATGAGCGTTACGGGCTGAAAGCGGATATGTAAATCAAACGCGGGAGGGATGCTGAGCATATCGGCATCCTTGCTGCTGCATTTTTGAAGATCATTACGGAAAAATAAGAAGAAATAATTGACATTTGAAGAGCCGGAATATAATATATAATTAATTAAAATAATTAAATAAGTAGGAGGGAAGAAATGAAGCTGGGTTTTATGACCAATGTTCTGGTGAAACAGGGAATGAAGCATTTGGATGAAATTGCTGCCTGGGCAGAAGCCCGTGGATTTCAGGATCTGGAAGTAGGGCCTACGGTGCCCATGGAACGGGATAAATTTGAACAGGTAATGGAAAAGGGAGCTGTAGGAATTACTTCTCTTACCTATTGCAGAAATTTTTTAAGCACGGATGAGGAAGAGGCAGGCGCGCATCTTGCAGAACTGAAAAAAAGGATCGAGTTTGCGGGAGCTTTGGGAATTGAAAAGATCGTTACGTCTACCGGAATTGACAAAACCCTGGAAGAGGGAATTTATGATAAGGCGGATTCCATTCGAAGAACCCCCATCAGAAGCCTGGAGCGTTTTGTAAAGACCTTTGACCCGATTGTGGATCTTGCGGAAAAAAGAAAGGTGAAACTGGCATTTGAAAACTGTCCCCTCATGGGAAATATTGCCATATCCCCTGTGATGTGGCGTGAAATATTTAAAAAACTGGACAGCCAAAAGGTGGGATTGGCCTATGATCCTTCCCATCTGGTATGGCAGTTTATTGATCCCTATGCTCCGATTCAGGAATTTGGCAGCAAAATATTCCATGTTCATGCAAAGGATACGGAGATTGATGAAGAACGATTAAAAGAGTGCGGCATTCTCACTGACTTCAGCTGGTGGTGTTACCGGATCCCCGGCCATGGGCAGCTTGACTGGAAGCGGCTCATAAATGCCTTAAAGGAAGCTGGATATGAAAAGACCATAAGCCTGGAACATGAGGATCCGTCCTATGAGGGGAGTCTGGAGGAAGTACTTAACGGGCTGGTTTTGGGAGCCGGCTGTTTAAAACAATATTTATAAGGAGGAAATGATTTATGGTGCGTGTAGGAATTGTTGGGGCAGGAAATACCATTGGAATCGCGGGAATGCATATTCAGGGATATCTGCGGATACCGGAAGCGAAAATTACCGCTGTATACGATATTATACAGGAGCGTTCACAGGAATATACAGACAAGTTTCAGCTGGAAGAGGCAAAAGCCTGCAGAAGCTATGAAGAGCTTCTTTCAGAGGTGGATGCAGTCAGTCTCTGCACCCCCAATGCATATCATGTGGAACTGGCCATCCAGGCGTTAAAGGCGGGGAAGCATGTATTGTGTGAAAAACCCTTCGGCACCAATGCCAGGGAATGTGAGCCGGCACTTTCCTATGCGGAAAGCTCAGGGAAGGTTTGCATGATCGGGCTCTGTTACCGGGGAATTCCCGCCTATATGTATTTAAAGCAGCTGATTGACGAGGGGGCGCTGGGAGATATCTTCTATGTCCGGCAGTCACTGGGAGGCAGCAGGATCGCCGATCCCAGGGTAAAGCTGGAATGGAGGATGCAGAAGGCACTGTCAGGGCCGGGAGCCATGGCAGATTTCGGAAGTCATATGCTGGATATCGGAGATATGCTGCTCCGTGATACGGCCGGGCCGATTACGGAGCTGCAGTGCATGAGTGTCACGTGCTTAAAGGAAAGGGACCGCGTAAACGGCAATGGAACCGGAATCGTTGATAACGACGATATTGCATCTTTTTCCGCAAAGACTGAAAAAGGGGTGCTGCTTTCCTATACGGCAAGCCGGGTCGGAAGCAGACATACAACAGAAGTATACGGAAGCGGCGGCAGCGCGTTTTTTGACGGAAGTGACCCTTTTTCCCTGCGGATTCAGAAGAAGGACCCGGATGGAGGCTATAGGGAATCGCCGGAAACCGTTAAAGTACCGGAAGGACTGTATCTGATAAATGATTACGTTCCCAAAGAAGGATTTGCTGTTAATTTTTATTTTGAAATGCGGAACTTTATTGACGCAATTGAAAAAGGAGTTCCGGCTGCCACTGATTTTTCCCGGGGGATTTATATCCAGAGACTGATCGATGCGCTTTGGGAATCCTCAAAAACAGGCTGCAGTGTGCCCATTGATTTTCAGTGAAAGGAGCAGAAAAAATGAAAATAGGATGCCATGCGGTATTATTTACCGACCGGATCGCCAATGATACGGAAACCGTTTTATCAGGCCTTAAATCAACCGGATGTCAGGGAATTGAAGTCGGTTCACGCTTTTTTGGAGTTGACAGAAGCCGGGAATTAAAGCAGCAGCTCGAAATCCATGAGCTGGAGCTTTCGGGCCTTCATGCAGTATGCCTTTTAACGGATCTGCTGGACCGGCCGGAGGAAGTGTGGGTTAATATTCAGAAAGCTGTAAATTTTCTCCGGATCATGCCCAACAGGAATATCATACTGACCGGAGTAAAGAGTATGCCGGGAGAAACAGGAGCCGGGAAAGAGGCTGACAGCCGGCTGTCGGATCCGGAATTGGGGAAGAAAATGGCCTGCAAGCTCAATGAGCTGGCCCGCAGGGCAAAGGAGCAGGGCGTGCAGATCCACTACCATAACCATGACTGGGAATTTGAAAACGACGGCCTTTTGTATCGGTCATTCCTTGCACATGCTCCGGAAATGAAGCTTGCCCTGGATACCGGCTGGGCATTATCCGCCGGCTGGCAGCCGGTTTCCATGATAAAGGATCATCCCTCCCGCTATTCTTACGTCCATATCAGGGACTTTAAACGGCCGGAGATGGAAAAGTGCTCTACCCATGAGGAAAAACAGAACAGCTACGCGGACCTTGGAACAGGTGACGTAAATTTAAAGGAGCTTATGGAAACACTGAAGGCCAGCATGCCGGATGACGGCTGGGCAGTGATTGAATATGAAAAGGGCGAGGTGAGCTTTGAACGCTACACAAATGCGGTCAGCTATTTAAAACAGCTTTGCTGCCCGGCTGTTTGATACGTTGGCGGAAGAAAGGACATACATATGGTCGATATAAAAGCAAATCCCTTTTACCTGGATGAAGAAGGTGCGTGCTGGGTAGAAGATACGATAAATTCCATGAGCATGCACGAAAAGATCTGTCAGCTGTTTGCAGATCCCCTCATGGGAAAAAGCAGGGAAGAGCTGGCTGCATTTCTCAGACAGTATCCCATTGCAGGAATTCCCTTCCGGGCTGCGCTGTTTGGCAATGAGGAAGCCCAGGACATTATGGCTGAGCTGCAGGAAAGCTCCAGGATCCCTTATCTTTATGCGGGAAACTGTGAATCAGGACCTAACGGAGTCTTAAGAGGCGGCACCCTTGTCGCTTCCGGGGCCCAGGTCAGGGCTTTAAGAGACCCGGAAGCTGCCTACGAAGTGGGGCGCATTACGGGAAAAGAAACTGCTGCAGTAGGCTATAACTGGACCTTTGGCCCGGTGGGGGATGTTCTGATGAACTGGAGGAACAGCCTGATCAATACAAGGGCATTCGGCAGCGACGCGGACTTTGTCAGCCAGTGTGTGGAGGCCTACAACAAAGGCTGCATGGAATACGGAGTCATTCCATGCCTGAAGCATTTTCCAGGAGACGGCTGGGAGGAGCGGGACCAGCATCTGGCTGTGGGCAATAACGGATTATCCTGTAAAGAGTGGGATGAAACCTTTGGAAAGATTTATCAGACCTCCATTGACAATGGCCTTCTCAGCATTATGGTGGCCCATTTTACACTGCCGGCTTATGAAAAAGGGCTGAATCCGGATCTTGAGGAAAAGGATATGCAGCCTGCCTGCCTTTCCAAGGAACTGGTGGACGGACTGCTCCGGCAGAAGCTGGGATTCAACGGTCTGGCGGTGACGGACCAGACAAAAATGATGGGATTTTACGGTATGAGCCGCATGAAAGCCATCCCATGGACCATAGCCTGCGGCTGTGATATGGTACTGGGCATTAACGATATGGAAGAAGATTACAGTGCCATGGAGGAAGGAATCCGTTCAGGAATTATTACGGAAGAACGGCTGAAGGATGCTTTATACCGGATTCTCGCCTGTAAGGCGGCCATCGGACTGCATAAGAGGAAAGCCGGGGAAGGTTTCCGGCCGGGAAAAGAAGCTTTATCCTACATTGCATGTGAGGAACATACTGCCATAGCCAGAAAGGCGGCGGCAAAGGCGGTCACACTGGTCAAGAACACAAAGGGACAGCTGCCTTTTAAGCCTGATATCTATAAAAAGATCGGAGTATTCGTGCTGTCAGGGAATGTGGGACACCAGAAGAGCATTTATGGTCAGGGAGTCCAGTCCGGCGGAAGTGAAGACACCGCCTCCCATGTTCTGGAAACATTGGTGCGGTACGGATATGAACCGGAGCTGATGGAATCTTCCATGGAAAAGGGGAAGATCAGGGATTTTAAGGCGAGATATGACGCAGTGATGCTGTTTGCCGATATCAGCGGCTTTGCACAGACGAATTCAGTCCGTCTCATGTGGCCGGATCCCATGTCCAGCTGTTACCCCTGGTACATACACGATGTTCCCACTGTATTTGTATCCTTTAACTATACCAACCATTTAATCGATGTTTCCAGAGTGCCGGGCTTTATCAATGCTTATAACAACCGCCCGGAGACCATTGATGAAACCATCAGGCGCATTGCAGGACTGGCGGAGTTTGAAGGCCGGTACGATGATGACGTCTGGTGCGGAACCTGGGACACCCGATTTTAAGAGCAGCACAGGAGGCCGGAAATGAGCATTGGAATCGAGATAAACCACATAACGGATTACGTTTCAAAAAACGCATGGGAGGAGAATGAGCGCATTGCTTCAGAAATTTTAAGCCGGCTTCTTGAAAAGGAAGACAGGGAACAGGTGCTGGGCTGGCGGACTCTGGAAACCTCGGCTGTTCAGCTGGATGTGCTGAAGGCGAAGGCAGAAGAAGTCAGAAACCACGGGGATGTATTTGTCATTGTCGGGGTAGGAGGCTCCAATCAGGCGGCGAGAGCCATGATCGAGGCGGTGGCCGGCCGGAAGGGACCGGAGATCATTTATCTTGGAAATACTCTGTCCCCCTGTTACATCAGCCATATGCTGGAGCGGATGGAAGGGAAGAGCGTCTACATAAATGTGATAGCAAAGAATTTTGAAACCCTGGAACCGGGAAGCCATTTCCGGATTCTGCGCCAATGGATGAAAAAACGGTATTCAAAGGCGGAAATGGCAGAACGGATCATACTGACGGGAACGCCGGGATCCAGGCTGGAAGAGATTGCAGAGGAGAACGGATATCTGTTTTTGCAGTTTCCGGCTTCCGTCGGCGGAAGATATTCCGCATTCTCCCCGGTTTGTCTCTTCCCCATTACGGCAGCCGGTCTTGACGTAGATGCTTTTCTGGCAGGGGTGAGATATGCCATGGAAGACTGCAGAAACAATCCCGCTACCAACCCGGCGGTAAAATATGGGGCAGCCAGAAACATCCTGTACCAGAATGGCTATGACATTGAAATGCTGGTTTCCTTTGAACCCCAGTATGCATTTTTAACCAAGTGGTGGGTACAGCTTTTCGGAGAAAGCGAAGGAAAGGAGAAAAAGGGAATATTCCCGGCCGCGGCGATCTATTCCGAGGATCTTCATTCCATGGGTCAATACATGCAGGAGGGAAGGCGGAACCTTCTGGAAACCTTTTTGTCGGTCAAGGATCCGAAAGCCAGTGCGGTCATCGAACCGGACCGGGAATTTGGAGATGCATTTGACTATCTGGATGGCATGGACTTTGACCAGATCAACAAGGCGGCTGAAAAAGCGACCTGGGAAGCTCATGGGGACGGCGGAGTGCCCTGCATCCGTCTGATAGTAAATGAAATATCGGAAGAAAGCTTTGGAGAACTGTTTTATTACTTTATGGCGGCATGCGCGGTGTCCGGTACCCTGATGGGTGTCAATCCCTTTGATCAGGAAGGGGTGGAGGAGTATAAACGAAGCATGTTTGCAGCATTGGGAAAAGGAAAACAGCAGGGTTGACCGGGAAGGAGATGCTTTATGGAAAAAAGGCCGCATATCATTATATTTAATCCCGATGAGATGCGCTATGACGGGATGGGGCATATGGGAAATCCTGCAGCGGTGACTCCGTTTCTGGATCGGTTTGCAAAAGAGGAGGCAGTGTCTTTCCGTTATGCCTTCTGCCAGAATCCGGTGTGCGTGCCCAGCCGATGCAGCTTTTTTACAGGGCTGTATCCTCATGTCCACGGACACCGGACGATGAGTTATTTACTCCATCCGGGGGAAGAGAATCTGTTTTCCGAATTAAAGGAAGCCGGATATCATATCTGGATGAACGCGAGAAATGATTTGTTTGCAGGCCAGGTCCCGGGCTGGGCGGAGTCAAATGCAGATGAAATTTTTTACGGCGGAGATATTCCGGCGCCCCCTGGCCCGGAGTGTGACAAAAAAGGGGAGAAAGATAAGTACTCCCATTTTGAGGGGCGTTTAAAGCTGGCTGAGGATGGCAGAAATTATAATGGGGACGATGAAGGGGTGGACGCGGCAATCCGGCATTTAAACGCATATGGCGGAGAAAAGCCTGTCTGCATGTTTTTGGGCCTTAATTTTCCCCATACGCCGTATCAGGTGGAAGAACCTTATTATTCGGCAGTTGACCGGAGTAAGCTGCCGGAAAGGATCCGGCCGGAGGATTGTACCGGCAAATCCAGAATGGCAGATTTAATCCGTGGGTACCAGCGGATGGATGAATATACGGAAGAGGACTGGCAGGAGCTTAGAGCGGTATATCTGGGAATGTGCATGAAGGTTGACGCACAATTTCACCGATTATGTGACGGGCTGAAAGAAAAAGGAATTTATGAC
Source organism: Lacrimispora indolis DSM 755 (assembly GCF_000526995.1). Taxonomy (NCBI): domain Bacteria; kingdom Bacillati; phylum Bacillota; class Clostridia; order Lachnospirales; family Lachnospiraceae; genus Lacrimispora; species Lacrimispora indolis. The sequence goes on from NZ_AZUI01000001.1 coordinate 2,309,897, forward strand.
GACTGTCTGATCTTCTTTTTCAGTGATCACGGAGATTTTGAGGGAGATTACGGACTGACGGAAAAGGCGCAGAGCTGCTTTGAAGATTGCCTGACCAGGGTCCCTCTTCTGGTAAAGCCCCCAAAAGGCGGGGTGGACCCCGGTGTCACGGAGTCAATGGCCGAACTGATTGATTTCTATGGGACTGCCATGGACTATGCTGGGGTGAAGCCGGAACGTACACAGTTTGGCAGGAGCTTACGGCCGGTCCTGGAAAACCGCGGCGTGAAAAACCGGGAGTATGTCTTTTGTGAAGGAGGAAGGCTGCCGGGGGAATTCCATTGTGACGAATATCATGCCTCCGGCCCGGAAGGTCCGCCCCGGGATTTTGTATACTGGCCCAAAATGATGGCGCAGACAGATGATGACGCCCATGCCAAGGGAACCATGATCCGGAGTGAGAAGTACAAATACATCAGCAGGATCACAGGGGAGGATGAGTTCTATGATCTGGAAGCAGATCCGGGAGAAACCTCCAATCAGATACATAACCCGGACTACTCCCCGCAAATTTCCAGGCTCCGGCTTGAACTGATGCGGTGGTATCAGCGGACCTGCGATGTGGTGCCTCACAAGCCGGATGACCGGTTTACCCATGAAATGCTCTGGGCAAAGGTGAAGAATATCTGTCCCAAAGACCACGAAAAGGATGTAAAAGAAAAAATAAGAGGCGGCATCAAACAGGGACTTCTGTTTCAGTATGTGCGCGGCCTTAAGTAGACCTCATACTATACCATGATTGGAGTGACCAATCAGCTGGAAGAAATCCTGCAGAATCATCATGAGTAATGATTCTGCAGGATTTTTCACGTTAAGGATTTGTGAAAAAAGCACAAAAAAAAGAAATATATTGACAATAATTATACACATAGATATAATATTAATTAAATTAAAAAATTAAATACAACTATAAATTTGGGGAAAAGAGGTGCCTTATGGAAAAGAATGCGGGGGGAAGGGAAGTGTCTGCGGTCAGGAAAAGAAATAAGCGGAAAGAAGCAATTATTCTGAATGGATGGTGCTGGCTGTTTATGTCCCTGTCATTGATTTTTTATATCCTGTTCCAGGGATATCCCATTATCTGCAGCATACAGTATTCATTTCTCGACTGGTCAGGATTGACCCATAACGCGGTGTTTATCGGCCTTCAGAATTATGTGGAACTGATCCATGACAAACTGTTCTGGAATGCATTTTTTAACAGTTTCAAGTATACGGCCATGATCGTGCCGCTGGAGCTGGCAGTTTCCCTGTTTCTCGCTTACATGCTGAACAACGAACGGTTAAGGGGGCGTACGGTTTACCGGACCATGTATTTTATTCCTGTGGTCACCACTGCTTCCGTTGTTGGAATTATTATGATATTCCTGCTAGGCGTCCAGGGGCCTGTGAACCATCTGCTGGTGGCATTACATATAAGCAGGACACCGGTCAATTTCCTGGGAAATGCGAAGTTCGCAATGCCGGCACTGGTGGTCATCTCGCTTTGGAAGGACTGCGGAACATACATGATATACTGGCTGGCCGGTCTGCAGGGAGTCCCGAAAGATGTGTATGAGGCTGCAACCGTGGATGGCGCGGGCAGAGGGCAGGTTTTTTTCCATATTGTCCTTCCAATGATCGCACCGGTGGGAGGCGTGATAGCAATCCTCTGTGCCATCAATTCCCTGAAGGTATTTGATATGATAAAGACGATGACAGAGGGAGGACCGTTTTATGCAACGGATGTAATAGCAACCTACGTTTACCGTATGGCTTTTTCCAGCGAAGTGGGAATGCCCAGGCTGGGATATTCCAGCGCGGCGGCCCTGCTCTTCGGCGGGGCGGTCATTGCCATCGGTACGGTGTCTAATGTGATCAAAGACCGGCTGAACCAAAGACGGATGCAGTGAATCGGGAGGTGGTAAAGATGAGCAGAGAGAGAAGGATCCGCAATGGAAAGACGTTGCTTACACATGTAATATTACTGGTGATTGGGCTGGCCTGGATTTATCCGTTTTTATGGATGATTTCAGCCTCCTTTAAAAGTCAGAAGGAATTCTTTGACAACAGGCTGGGACTGATTCCCAAGGAGCCCACCTTTGACAACGTGCTGAGGATCTGGGAGAAAGCCAATTTCGAAACTTATTTTTTCAATACGGTGACTGTTACGGTCTTTGTGGTATTGCTGGTGCTGGTCATGACCATGCTTTCCGGATATGCCCTGGGAAGATATGATTTTATCGGGAAAAAGGTGATCATGGCCGTATTTTTAAGCAGCATTGCCATTCCCATAGTCAGTACCATTATACCTACCTATGAAGTTGTCAAAAGCCTGAATCTGGTAGGCACAAGGCTGGGGCTGATTCTGGCACAGGCAGGCGGCGCCCACGTTATTTTTCTGCTTCTGTTCTCCAGCTTTTTCAAACAGGTTCCGGGGGAGCTGGAAGATGCCGCAAGGGCGGATGGATGTAATTTTTTTGAAACGTTCTTCCACATTATGATGCCCCTGTCCCGTCCGATTGCAACGACGGTCGTCATCATGGAGACCATATGGACCTGGAACGCATTTATGCTTCCTCTGGTACTGACCTTAAACAATCCTGCTTCCCGTACATTGGCGGTGGGACTGTATGCCTTCCGGGGAGAAAATACGGTGGACTGGACCGGCATTGCTGCGGGAGGAACCATTGCGGTCATACCGATTATTGTATTATTTATTTTTTTACAGCGTTATTTTGTAGAAGGAATTGCCGGAGCGGTAAAAAGTTAGGCGGCGGTAAAAAGGGAAAAGGCAGCAGCATTCCCTGAAAATATAATAAATAAAGGAGGAGTGGTTTATGAAATTAAAAAAGGCAGGGGCCCTTTCGCTGGCCCTGGTCATGACAGCACATGTTTTGACCGGATGTGCAATGCCAAAAACGGGAGGAGGGGGGACAACCGCGGCGTCAAAGGAAGAGACAGCTGCACAGGCGGAGGAAGCCGGAGAGAAAGCGGGGAAAGAACAGATCACCATAAGAGTTGTGGACTGGAGTGACAGCTCTTTAAAGCGAAGGGAAGAATTTAACAAAAAGTACATGGAGGAACATCCTGACATTCAGATCGAATATACGATGCTGACCGTAGACCAGTTTAAAAATACGATTGTGACAATGATAAAATCAGGGGATGGGCCGGATCTGTTTCCTATTCCGGCAGGCATGACCTTAAGCACGGCCTTAAAGGAAGAATGGTATCAGCCCATGGACGATTACATAACCCAGGAATTCAAGGACAGTGTCGACCCTGCTGCAGTCAAGGAAGGCATTACCATAAAGGGGGACCAGTGGTATACCATTTCAGAAATCATGCCGGTTGTAAACTGTCTGTTTTTCTACAATAAAGATGTGCTGAAAAATGCCGGGGTGAATAAAGTTCCGGAGACCTATGGGGAATTTATTGAGGCATGCAAAAAGATAACGGAAACCGGCGGCGGCCAGGTCTATGGGCTGGTCGAAGGCGGAAAGCAGCTGAACCGGCTGGATACGCTGGTCCGTTCCTTCGCAGCGGTTGGAGGCGGTAAGATCGCTCCATATTCCAAGGTGCTTACGGTTGACGGAAAGGCGCCCTATGACAGCGAGGCAGTGATCTCCGCCATGGCCCTGCTGGAACAGCTGGTGGCGGATGGAAGCGTTCATCCGGATACCGTAAATATCAGTGCGCCGGAAGCGAGGGAATTGTTCGCACAGGGGCAGGCGGGCTTTATCTGCCAGGGAATGTGGTGCATCCCGCCCTGGGAACAGGCGTATCCGGATTTGAATTACGGTGTTATGGCGGTTCCCGTGCCTGACGGCGGAGCAAAAGGCGGAGTTCAGCAGGTTGAGCTGGCTCCATGGATGGGAATTTATAAGCAGTCAAAACATCCAAAGGAAGCGGCTGAATATCTGATGGCATTGTTCAGTGAGGGAGGCGGTTATCAGTCCGGCTGTGTTTCAGACGGCAATTACGTTTCCGTCATTCCCAGCGTGAACGAAAAGCATATGTCTAACGAAGTGATGAAGGAGTATTACGAAGTCGCTTCCGCCCAGGCCAAAGACGTGCCGGAAGCCACCGCGCGGGATGAGAAGGTCTATGATTTCTATACGGAGGTAAAGGATGTGCAGCCCAGTCTGGGCGCAATCACCCAGGGTGTTCTGGCTCAGAGCATCACGGATTATACCGCCGAATTGAAACAGCTGTCTGAAAGATCCACCGCTGAGTGGAAGAGAGCTTCCCAGGCAATCGGCCTTGACTTTGGCGTATTTGATTTCCCCAACTGGGATCCGTTAAAAGATTACACGGAAGCGGATTATAAAGAACTGAAGTAAAACAGAAGAAAATACAGGAAAAAGGCAGAGGGTGCAGAGAAAACGGCATCCTCTGCTGGTAATATGCGGACTTTTCCGCTATAATAGAAGATACATAAAAGCAGAGTGGAGGAGAGAATCGTGGCTGTCCGTGGAAATAATCTTCCTAGAGTTAAAAAACAAAATGAAACGCTTATAAAGGAAATCATCTATAAATATGGCCCCATATCCAGAAGCAGGATCGCGGAAATGCTGTCTCTGACTCCGCCGACCATAACCACCAATGTTGCATCCCTCATTGAACAGGGGCTGATTCACGAATTTTCTGCGGAAGATTCCGAATGTGAGGAAAGACCCCTGGGCCGCCGCCCGGTGAAGATCGATTTTATTCAAACCTCCAGATATGCCATTGGGGTAGAGACAAACCCCTATCATACGGCCATCTGCATGCTGGATCTGCGGGGAAATGAAATCTGCAGCGCCCGCTATGAGCCGCGCAAAGCCGGCTATGAGACAGAGCTGGATTTGCTGGCGAAGAGGATTCATAAGCTCATCCATGAAAGCGGAGTGGACACTGACCGCATTTTGGGAATCGGGATCGGACTGCCGGGTTTCGTGGAATACCATGCAGGCGTTTTGAGGGAGAGCTTTAACATAGAATGGAACAACAAAAATATTGTGCGTGACTTATCCAAAAGAATGGAAATCCCTGTTCTGATCGAAAACAATGCCAGGGTACGGGTGATCGGGGAGGAACTGCTGAGCAAGACCCTGCGGCCGGAAAGCTTTGCCTATTATCTGATTTCTTATGGAATTGCGTGCCCCATGTTTGTAAAAAGCCGTATGATCACCGGTTCCAATTCCATGGCAGGCGAGGCAGGGCATATGGTAGTGAATATGAACGGGCCCAAATGCGATACCTGCGGGCATTACGGGTGTCTGGAAGAGGTGGCAAGTGAGAGGGCCATAATAAAGCGGTGCAAGGCAGATATAAAAGCGGGCACAGCCTCCATGCTGGCGGAGCTTTGCCCGGATATTGACCTCCTGACCATGAAAGAGGTCCTGACCGCCCAGGAATGCTTTGATGAGTATGTGATTAAGGTAATGGAGGAGGCAATTGTATATCTTGGAATCGCGCTGGCCAATATCATCAATCTCATCAGTCCTCCCCTTGTCATCATTGACGGCTATATTATGAAGCTTAACAGGAACAGGCGCCAGCTTCTGGAAGAAACGAGAAAACACATTTTTGCACTGAATGAGCAGGAAATTGACTTTGAATTTATTGATTTTGATCCGTTTATAGGCGCAAGGGGCGGTGCCGCTTTAGCAATCAAGGAATTGTTTATTAAGGGGTGACAAAATGAAGACATGGAGAATCGGGGTAATCGGCTGCGGCAGAATCTCTTCTGTTTATACTGCGGCATTTAAAAATATGGAAGAGATAGAAGTCTGCTTTGCGGTGGATAAAGAATTGGAGCGGGCAAAGAACTTTGCCGGAAGATTTCCGGGATGCGGTTTTTCGGACAGGCTGGAGGACTTACTGGAGCAGGAGCTGGATGCGGTCCATGTTCTGACGCCCCATTACCTGCATAAGGAACATGCAATTGCCTGCTTAAATGCAGGCTTTCACGTGCTTACGGAAAAACCCATTGCCATCCATTTAGGGGATGCGGACCTTATGACAGAGGCAGCAAAAAGGAATCATAAGCAGCTGGGGGTCATATTCCAGAACCGGTATATTGAAGGGATACGGGAAGTAAAACGCCTGATAGAGGCGGGGGAATTCGGCAGACTGACCGGCGCCTTTTCCACGTTGAACTGGTGGCGGCCGCCGTCCTATTACGATTGCGACTGGAAAGGAAGCTGGGAAAGAGAAGGCGGCGGCGTTGTTATTGATCAGGCCATTCACAGCCTGGATCTGGTCCGTTATCTCATGGGATGCGAGCCCGTAAAGGTGAATGCAAGCATCGACCGCCGGGTTCTGACAAATATTGAGGTGGAAGATGTGGCGGATGCAGCCATTGTCTTTGAAAATGGCGCCGTATATTCTTTTTTTGCATGCAATTATTACACAAGCAACAGTGCCATCCGTGTGGAGATCAGCGGTGAAAACGGTACCGCACTGCTGACCCAGAATGAAGTCCTCATTAAGCTGAAGGGGAGACCGGAAAGGACTGTGTATCCGGCGGCCGGACCGGATGTTCAGGGCGAGGCTTACTGGGGAAATTATCATGAAGTCCAGCTTCGTGATTTTTACCGGTGTCTGGAAGAGGGAAGAAAGGTCCCCACGGATCCGGAAGACGCAAAGAAAACCTTGAAGCTGGTTTTGGATATTTACCGCTCTGGAAAAGAAAAGAATGCATTGTGACTTTTAGCGTACTTGTTTTTTTGTTAATTTTTTGTGCATCTGTAAAAGTTTGAACAAGTTATTGTAAAATATTGGTAAAATGCATATAGTTATCTAAATATTGGCCGATATACACATTGAGCCTCCGTAAAGTCTGACAACGGAGGCGTAAACTGGATATCGGAGGATAACGAAATATGAAAGGGAAACACAAGGGAATAAAAAAGGAATTGGTGACATTCACAATGGCGTGTATCATTTCCATTGTATTCGTGCTGTCCGCAGGCTCCATTTATCTGACTTATGATACGACACAAAAGTCCCTGGCAAAAAGCTTAAAGGAAACTTCAGAGCTGGTTTCTGAGAAAATAACCCAGCAGCTAAAGGAGTATTCCATCATATCCGAGGCAATTGCCCTGTATATGAAAGGAAATGTGCAAAAAGGGGGCAACATCAATATATTCCTGCGAATCGCATGTTCCCAGTATGGTCTTAAAAATATCGATATCATTTCGTCTGACGGGTTGTCTGCTGTCAACGGAAAGTCCTATGAACAGGACATTGCATACTTGCAGGCAAAAAACGGAACCCCTTTTTTGTCAGACCCTGTGATCCATAAAGAGTCCGTGTCCTTTGAATATGCGTATCCCTATGACGACCTGATCATTATGCTGGAATTTCCTTATTCTGTTTTTGAAACAATTATCGCGGATACAAAGCTTGGGGATACGGGAAGCACCTATATCCTGAACCGGGAAGGCACGAAAGTGGCTCACGAGGACTTTTCTCTGGTGCTGGCGCAGCAAAATGATATGGAGGCAGCAAAAACAGATCAGGCTGTATATGGAGAGATCGCAAAGCTGGAAACTGCAATGGTAAAGGGAGAAACCGGCTTTGATTTCTATGATTGGAACGGGGAAAGTAAGTTTGGCTCCTATACTCCTGTGAAAGATACCAATGGCTGGTCGGTAAATGTGACGGCCTCGGAATCGGAATTCATGTCCGGGGTCAAAGCCTCCATGCTAAGCTCCGTTATTTTGGGGCTTGTCTCTATGATCATCGCGGTTTTCATCATGCTTCGGATCACCAACCGGATCACAAAACCCATCGGGCAGGTGGTGGATTCTATTGATAAGTTATCTGCCGGTGATCTGGGCATAGAGCTTCACATGGAGCGTCGGGATGAAATCGGGGGAATCGGGGAAAAGGTCAATGAAATGGCGGGAAAATACAGGGATATCATCAGCGATATTTCCCGGTTTCTCCAGGAGGTTTCCTGCGGAAACTTAGTGGTCCAAAGCGATTGCCAATATCCTGGTGAATTTGACGGCATTCGCAGTTCCATGGAAATGATCGCTTCCCGCTTAAATGATACCATACTAAACATCAGTGCCTCCGCCCAGGAAGTGGATTACGGTGCCGGACAGGTTTCCAGCGTTTCCCAGGCTCTTGCCTCAGGAGCAGCCTTGCAGGCAGAAACCGTGGAAGAATTGAATATTTCCATTGCAAATGTTTCAGAAAAGGCTGTAAAAAATACGGAGCATGTGAAAAGGGCTTCGGATTATGTAAATCAGTCCGGGGCAAGGGTCAATGATGGTAACCGGCATATGGAAAGTTTGAATGAGGCCATGAATGAGGTAAGCATGTTTTCTGAAAAGATATCCGGGATCACAAAGATGATCGAAGATATTGCGTTTCAGACCAATATTCTGGCTTTAAACGCTGCCGTGGAGGCTGCCCGTGCAGGGGATGCAGGCAGGGGATTTGCGGTTGTGGCCGGAGAGGTGAGGAACTTGTCGGCGAAATCTGCGGAGGCGGCAAAACAGACGGCTCAGCTGATCGGGCATACGGTAAAGGCGGTTTCAGAGGGAAAGAAGCAGACTGATGAGACGGCAGAGATCCTTATGGAGGTATCTGAAAAATCACTCCTTTTGGAGCAGGTGATCGAGGAAATTCAATCGGCCTCCCTGGATCAGGCGCAGGCCATGGAACAGATCAGAGAAGGATTGTCCCAGGTATCGGCTGTGGTTCAAGCCAATGCCGCAACAGCCCAGGAAAGCTCCTCCTCCAGTGAAGAACTGGCTGCCCAGGCCAGGATCTTAAATCAGGAGGTTTCAAAATTCAAATTGATTGAAGAATATGCTCCTCCAGAAGATAATGATAATGAGGAACAGCCGGAGGATCCGGAAGAATGTTAAAACGGCCTATCCCGACACGGGATGGGTTTTTTTGATTCATGGAAAAATTTCATCCTGTGAATCAAAAAACTTCCGCCAGAGTGCTCGGCCCGGCAATCAGAATTTTAATATAAATGCTGTATTTATCAATCAGTTATGATATATTTGTAAAGAATAGCCAATCAGAAGACCAATGAAAGGTATTACATAGGTATGAAAGTCCATATGGAGCGTTTTCTTGGAAAAAAATCAAGCATACAAAGAAAGGTTGTTGTAGCATACCTTTTAATTGCAGTTCTTCCCCTTCTCATCATTACCCTGTCAGCCAGTATCCTTTACTACAGAAGCTTTTTAAAGGAAGCCTATGGCCTGGTGGAACAAAATGCGCGATTGCATGAAATCGTTGTACAGGAGAGGATGAATGCTTATGAAAATGTTTTATATGAACTCATTACTAAAAAAGAATATATTGAATTATCAAAAGACATTAATACAAAGGATGAAAATTCCCTGCTGATAGACAGTGCCCATATGGAGACGCTGCTTCGTAGCTGTGTTTACACATATGACGGGATCAGGAGCATTACGTTTCTGGCGGACAGCGGCAGATATGTGACATATTCCAAATGGTATGGAAGCATGAATGAAAATATCTGGTCAGAGCCGGAGCAGAGAAAGAAGATCCATGATGAAATTGAGAAACGCCAGAAGCTGACGTTTATAGCGACGGTGAACTTAAGCAACTCCCCTCAGAAAGATGATTTTGTCATTCTCATGGGATATCCGGTAAAGAACTTAAGGACAAAGGAACAAAGCGGTGTCCTGGTGGTAGCCTTGGAAGACAATGTTCTGTTATTTGATAACGGCAGACAGGATCAAAAAGGAAAAGGGGGCGACAGCGGTGTCACCACGGTAATTGTGGATGGCAGTGATAAGATTCTTGCAGGAATTGGACCGGCCTATGTAAATGGCAGATATGAGGATTACCTGGATAAAGAGTTTGGCGGTATGAGGGGGATTTCAGAGAACCGGAGAAAAATAGAGGGCACAGAATGGACGATTGTGAATATTATTGATGCAGCAGTCTATCAAAAGGAGATCTATCATTTTATCCGCATTGTTCTGGTGTTAATGGTGGCAATTACCTTCCTCTTTTTTGTTATATTGTTTTTTATATCAAAAAGGTATCTTGGAGCCATTCAGAAGATCGCCCAGAATATCCATGACTTTAAGGGAACAGATGCGGATCAGATCATAACGGATTTGAATGAAGAAGATGAATTGTACGTAATCGTCAGGCAGTTTAACAAGATGACTGCCCGGGTGAATTCCCTTGTAGAGACCTTGAGACAGAGAAATGAAGAGATAAAAGCCGCTGCCATCAGCCAGAAGCATGCGGAAATCAAGGCTCTGGAAGCCCAGATAAACCCTCATTTTTTATATAATATTCTGGATTCCATTAATTGGAGAGCTGTTGAACATGACGAAGAGGAAATCAGCAATATGCTTGGTACATTGGGGAGTCTTTTACGGTACAGCGTATCCAATATTGATATGATGGTGATGCTGGAGGCGGAAATCAGCTGGCTGGAAAAATATATATTTCTTCAAAGAGACCGTTTCCAGAATTCTTTTGATTGTCAATATGATATTACAAATGAGGCAATGGTGTTTCCCATCTATAAGATGCTTTTGCAGCCGATCATAGAGAATATAATCCTGCATGCCTTTGAAGAAGTGAAGGAAGGCGGCATGATTGATGTGAAAGCATTTATCCGGGAAGACGGAAAGCTGGAAATCAGAGTAAAAGATAATGGATGCGGCATGGCAGACGAGACTCTTGCGGAAATTAAAAAAGAGATATCGGAAGAAGGAGCCTTAAACGGCAGAAGCATCGGCATCAGCAATGTGGTCCACAGGCTTCGCATTTATTATCAGGATGAAGCAGATATTGTTGTGAAGAGCAAACCAGGAGAAGGAACGGAGTTTATTTTAATCATACCGGACAAACAGGAAGGAAAGCTTTACGGATAGAAAGGAAGCGAAGACGGGAAATGAAAACGGTCATTATCGTGGAAGACGAGTTTCGGATCAGGCATGGGCTCAGCAATCTGATTAATAAAGTCAACATGGGCTGCCGGGTGATAGGGGAAGCGGAAAACGGATATGAGGGGCTTAAAATGATTCAGGATATGGAATGCGATATCGTAATCACTGATATCCGCATGCCGAAAATGGACGGGCTGGAGATGATTGAAAAGGCGAGAAACATAGGTGCATCATGTACCTTTGTAATCCTGAGCGGTTATGCTGAATTTGAATATGCCAGGAGAGGAATGCGCCTTGGAGTAAAGGATTATTTGCTGAAGCCGGTTATGATATCCGATGTGAAGGAGTTATTGGTGAAATTAGGGGACAGGAAAGAAGAAAGTCCGCCCCGTAATTTTGAAACAGGGCAGTATTCCAGGGTGGTGAGGGAAATGGTCACCACAATGGAGGAGAATTATGGAATGCGCATTGGCTTAGATACTTTTTCCGAGAAGTTCCGGTTAACGCCGGAATACATCAGTAATCTTTTCGGCAGAGAAACCGGCATGACCTTCTCCAATTACATAAAAAGAATCAGGATCGAAAAGGCAAAAGAGCTTATATTGGCTACAGATATGAAAATCTATGAAATTGCATGCAGAGTCGGATACCCGGATCAAAAGTATTTTTCAAAGGTTTTCAAGGAATATACGGGAGTCTCGGCAAAGCAGTTTGCAATAGACAGCCGAAAAGAGGAACGCCGGCCGGCAGGAGAATAATTCCTGTTGCCCGGCGTTACTTTAACTTTCTACACTTTTCTTAAGATAATGATATTTTTTTAGGATTACAGGAAGATTATACTAAACACATAAAGAATACAGGAGGGGTAATCAATGAAAAAAAGATTGGCTGTATTTACAGCACTTGCTATGGCAATGGGGACGCTTGCTGCTTGTGCAAACAAGGCGGAAGCACCTGTGCCGACTGAAACCACGTCTGCCGCGGCAAGCAGCGGGGCTTTAGAAACCACGGGAAGTCCAGGCACCGGAAAAGCTTCTAAAGAGGGCAGGCAGGAAATCACGTTCTGGCACTATATGTCGGAGGATAAAGAAGGAAAATATGTGGTTCAGGCTGTGGAGGAGTTTAACAATTCTCAGGATGAGATTTATGTAACGGCCCAATATCTTCCAAGAGAAGAGCTTATGAAGCAGTATACCATCGGCGTCGTATCAGGGGAGCTGCCGGATTGCGGTATGGTGGACAATCCGGACCACAATTCATATGCTTCCATGGGAGTTTTTGAGGACATAACCGACCTTTACAAGTCATGGCCAGAGGCGAATTTCATGGAAGGTTCCATTAATTCCTGTTATTACGAGGGGAAACTCTACGGTCTTCCATGGGGGAACAACTGTCTGGGGCTTTTTTATAACAGAGAGATGTTAAAGGCCGCAGGCGTAGAGGTGCCGGCTACATGGTCAGAATTGGAAGCGGCCTGCGAAAAGCTGACAACGGATAAGGTAAAAGGGCTGGCGATCTCAGCCATCGGAAATGAGGAAGGCACCTTCCAGTATATGCCGTGGCTCTTGTCTTCCGGCGGAAGTGTTACAGACCTTACTTCAGAAGGTTCCAGGAAATCCATGACATTTTTACAGGGCCTGATCGAAAAGGGTTACATAAGCAGAGAGTGTGTGAACTGGACCCAGGCAGATGCGGAGAAGCAGTTTGCATCAGGCCAGGCAGCGATGATGATCAACGGACCGTGGCAGTTTTCCAGTCTGGAACAGGATGCCCCCGGACTTGATTACAGGGTATCAAAGGTTCCTAAAGCAGATGACGGTGTTTATGCCTCCGTGCTGGGAGGAGAAAATTTAGCCATCTGCAAGGATGCCAATGTAGAGGCATCCTGGAAGTTCCTGACCTGGATGTCAAGCAAAGAGAAATCTCAGGAAATCTGTAAGGCAATGGGCCGGTTTTCTCCAAGAGCTGACGTGGATATCCAGGTGATGTTTGCCGATGATCCTTTAAATTCCGTATTTGCAGAAGTTATGCCGGATGCCCAGTCAAGAGGACCGTCACCGGACTGGCCGGAAATGTCTGCAGCGATTTATACGGCCCAGCAGGAAGTCTTTACCGGTCAGAAGGATGTGGATACGGCAATGGCTGATGCCCAGGCAAAAATTGATAAAATAAAGGCTCAGTAAGACATAAGCGGAATGGTCTCATCCCATGTACAATGCTCCATTGTGATGTGGTGAGACCTTTTCTACATAAAAGTAAGGGAAGGAGAAGTCGCGGATGAAATTGACCAGAAGGGAGAGACAGGAGCTGCTGTTTGGATACTGCCTGATATTGCCTGCTGTTATTTACATGCTGATTTTTATCGGGTATCCCATTGTTTATAACTGGATCATCAGTTTTCAGGATGTGACTGCAAAAACCTTGGGAAGTAAAATGAGGGAATTTATTGGTCTTAAAAATTATAAGGCCGTTTTTGCAGAAGCAACATTCCGGCAATCATTATTGCACACACTGGTCTATACGGTTGGCTGCCTGGTGATACAATTTTCATTTGGTTTTCTGTTTGCTGTTTTTTTTGCCAGGAAGTTTACGCTTTCAAAATATATCAGAGGATTTATCGTGATCAGCTGGATGCTTCCGGTTACAGTCACAGCCCTGGTCTTTAAGTTCATGTTTGCAGAGGGGAACGGCATCATCAATAAGGTTTTGATGAGCCTGCATATCATTAAAAGGCCCATTGGATGGCTTCTTAGGGGGAATACTGCAATGCTTGGACTGATCATTGCCAATTCATGGGTGGGGATTCCTTTCAACATGCTTTTGCTCACTACGGGGCTTAATAATATTCCCGGGGATATTTATGAGGCAGCGTCCATTGACGGGGCCAGCGGGATCCAGAGGTTTTTTCGGATAACCATACCGCTGTTAAAGCCTACCATCATGTCGGTTCTGGTCCTGGGATTTGTGCTGACCTTTAAAGTATTTGACCTGGTATATGTGATGACCGGCGGAGGACCTGTCACAGCGACAGAGGTTTTGTCTACTTATTCCTATAAACTGTCCTTTCAGCTGTTTCACTTTGGGGAAGGCGCTGCTGTTGCCAATGTGCTGTTCCTTTGCCTGTTCCTTGTTGCGCTGGTTTATTTAAGAACCATTTCCAGGGAAGAAGTTATGTAAATTAAATAAACGTGTAAAACCGCGCAGAAAGGAGAGAAACGTATTGAAGAAAATCCATGTTACATATAAGCAGAAGAATATACTTTTATGCCTGACGGCCATATTGATCGCCTGCGTATTTTTATTTCCCCTTTACTGGATCGTTGTGAATTCCTTTAAGCTGGACAGTGAAATCTTTGCAGGCACTCCCACCTTGTGGCCCAGGGAATTTACCTTAAGGGCTTATGAGGATCAGCTGGGGAATCTGCAGACAACAATGAAAAATTCCGTGATCATTGCCTGCGGTTCCATGATATTGTCCCTGTGCCTTGCGGTGCCCGCCGCATATGGTCTGGCCAGGTTCCGGGTAAAAGGGATGAAATTATTTGTTCTGGTGTTTTTGCTCACACAGATGCTGCCTGCCTCCCTGGTTCTTACTCCGTTATTTTTGATCTTTTCAAAGCTTGGGATATTAAATTCCTATTTAGCTCCCATATTGTCCACTGCTACCATATCCATACCGTTTATCGTGCTGATGCTCCGCCCTGGTTTTTTAAGCATTCCGGCGGAGTTGGAGGATGCTGCTAAAATCGATGGCTGCAGCGGGGCCGGTGCTTTTTTTCGCATAGCGATCCCTATTTCCAAACCAACTGTGATTACGGCGGCATGCTTCAGCTTTGTTTTTGCATGGAACGATCTGGCATACTCCATGACCTTTAATACAAAGGAAACCATGCGGCCCATGACATCGGCCATCTATACGTTTATGAACCAGTATGGCACAAAGTGGAACAGCATTATGGCATATGGAGTGCTTCTTATTTTGCCAAGCTGCCTGATTTTTGTCACCATGCAGAGATATATTGTAGAGGGCATGACAAGCGGTTCCGTAAAGGGATAGCTGATTAAAAGGAGAAAAAGAAAATGAATGTTTTCAGAAAAGAAAATAACTGCCTGAAATACCATTACGATGCGGAAGAGCTTTGGATCGAGCCATGGGGAGATAACAGCTTTCGCGTGAGAGCCACGAAAATGGCTGAAATGCCAAAAGAAAACTGGGCATTGTCCGTAGAAACAGAGGCCATCATGCCTGAGATCAAAATAGAAAAGGACTATGCCGGCATTAAGAACGGAAAAATTGAGGCCAGAATCTCCCGGTATGGAAAATTGACTTTTTACAATCAGAGAGGCGAGGTGCTGCTTGACGAATATTTAAGGAACCGGCTGGATGTGTTTGCCGGCTACTGCAGTGCCCTGGAGGTAGAGGCAAGAGAATTAAAACCCATTCCCGGAGGAGATTATCATTTATCCATGCGTTTTGTATCCGAGCCGGAAGAAAAAATATACGGCATGGGCCAGTATCAACAGCCTTATCTGAATTTGAAAGGCACGGACTTAGAGCTGGCACAGCGAAACTCCCAGGCAAGTGTGCCCTTTGCCATATCCTCTCTGGGTTATGGCTTCCTTTGGAACAATCCGGCAGTGGGAAGAGCCATTTTCGGCAAAAATATCACAACCTGGGAAGCCTATTCTGCCAAGGGGCTGGATTACTGGATCACGGCGGAGGATACACCTGCAAAAATAGAAGAGTCCTATGCAAAAGTTACGGGGACGGTTCCCATGATGCCGGATTATGCCATGGGGTTCTGGCAGTGCAAGCTGCGATATCAGACCCAGGATGAGCTTTTGGAGGTTGCAAGGGAGTATAAAAGGAGAGAGCTTCCCATATCCGTGATCGTGATTGATTATTTCCATTGGCCATTGCAGGGAGATTGGAAGTTCGATTTAAATTACTGGCCGGACCCGGATGCCATGATAAAGGAATTGGAGGAGATGGGGATCCGGCTTATGGTATCCATATGGCCCACCGTAGATTACCGCAGTGAAAACTTTCAGGAAATGAAAGAAAAGGGATACCTGATCCGGACGGACAAAGGATTCCGGATCGCAATGGATTTCCAGGGAAATACAGTCCATTTCGACGCCACGAATCCAAAGGCAAGGGAATTTGTGTGGGAAAAGGCAAAGAAAAACTATTTTGAAAAAGGTATCCGTATATTCTGGCTTGATGAAGCAGAACCGGAATACAGCGTTTACGATTTTGATAATTACCGTTATTATTTGGGGCCTAATGTGCAGATCGGAAATATTTATCCGGCAATGTATGCCAAGACCTTTTTTGATGGAATGAAAGCGGAGGGGCAGGAGAATATCATTAATCTGCTTCGCTGCGCATGGGCAGGTTCTCAGAAATACGGCGCTCTTGTCTGGTCCGGGGACATCCATTCCAGCTTTGGAAGCCTTAAGAATCAGCTGGCAGCAGGGCTTAACATGGGGATCGCAGGAATTCCCTGGTGGACTACGGATATCGGCGGATTTCATGGAGGAAATCCAAAGGATCCGGCGTTTCAGGAACTTTTGATCCGCTGGTTTGAATACGGTACGTTTTGTCCGGTTATGCGTCTTCACGGCTACCGGGAGCCATTAAAAGAGCCAATGGGAACAAAAGGCGGTGCTGCTTGTGTTTCCGGCGCTGATAATGAGGTATGGTCTTTCGGGGAGGAAGCCTATGAGATCTGCAGGACGTATTTGCAGTTAAGGAATCGTATGAAACCATATATTGCGGAATTGATGGAGGCAGCCCACCGGAAAGGCACTCCTGTCATGCGCCCTCTCTTTTATGATTTCCCGGAAGATCAACAGTCCTGGGAGGTGGAAGATGAGTATCTGTTTGGCCCGGATGTTCTTGTAGCTCCCATCCTTTATGCAGATATGAGAAATAGAAAGGTGTATCTGCCAAAGGGGAGTATATGGAAGGACTATTGGACGGGAGAAACAATGGAAGGCGGCAGAACAATCGAAGCTGATGCTCCTCTTCACAGGCTTCCGGTATTTACAAGAAATAACCGCAGTTTTTAACCGAATCAAGTGGCGAAGCGGATTGCGAATATCCGCTTGACCGGGCAGGAAAAGGGGGATAAGAAGTGAAGTTTACAAATGGCTACTGGCGGATCAGGGAAGAAATAGATCCGGTCTATGCAGTGGAATGTTATGAGTGGGAACGGAATTGTGATCAGCTGACAGTATATGCTGCAACAAAGCATATGGGGGACCGTGGGGATACCCTGAATCAGCCGCTGCTCACCGTGACGTTTTCAAGTCCCATGGAAAATGTCATTAAAGTATCTGCCGTGCATTTTAAGGGAGCAGCTTATAAAGGACCCCATTATGAGGTGGCGGAACAAAAGGGTGATTTTATATCCATAACTGAGGATAATGAAAAAATCACATATACATCAGGAAGAACCAGTGCAGTCATATATAAATCTGCAAACGGCTGGAAGGTGGAATTCAAAGAAGGAGACCGGCTGCTGACGGAAAGCGGTTACCGCAATTTTGCTTATATGCAGAACCGGGAGACAAAGAAGAACTACATGGTGGAACAGCTGCTTCTGGATGTGGGAGAATATGTTTACGGCCTGGGAGAACGGTATACTCCGTTTATTAAGAACGGCCAGACAGTTGAAATCTGGAATGAGGATGGAGGAACGGCTTCGGAACAAACTTATAAAAACGTTCCCTTTTATATCACCAATAAAGGCTATGGGTTGTTTGTGGGACATCCTGGAGACGTGCATTTTGAAGTGGGAAGCGAGAAGGTAGAACGGGTGCAGTTCAGTGTACAGACAGAGAGACTGGATTATTATATTCTCAATGGACAGACGCCTAAGGGAACCGTGCAGCTGTATACGGAGCTTACGGGAAAACCGGCATTGCCCCCGGCCTGGTCATTCGGACTGTGGCTGACAACATCTTTTACAACAAGCTATGATGAAGCAACCGTCACCGGCTTTATCCAGGGCATGGCAGACAGGGATATCCCTCTTCATACTTTCCATTTTGACTGCTTCTGGATGAAAGGGTATGAATGGTGCAGCTTTGAGTGGGATAAGGATACATTCCCTGATCCGGAAGGAATGTTAAGGCGTTTCAAAGAGCGGGGGCTGCATATCTGCGTCTGGATCAACAGCTATATCGCCCAGAAATCAGTATTATTTGAGGAAGGGCTGGAAAAGGGATATTTCGTAAAAACCCTTGATGATGATATATGGCAGTGTGACCGGTGGCAGGCAGGTATGGCTTTAATCGATTTTACCAACCCAAGGGCCTGCAAATGGTATCAGGATAAGCTGGAAAGGCTCATTGACATGGGTGTGGACTGCTTTAAAACTGATTTTGGGGAAAGGATACCGGTTACGGGCGTGAAATATTACGATGGTTCAGATACGGTTAAAATGCATAATTATTATACCTATCTTTATAATAAGACTGTTTTTGAACTTCTGGAAAGAAAGCTGGGAAAAGATAAGGCTCTGGTTTTTGCAAGATCAACGGCAGCAGGAGGACAGAAGTTTCCTGTTCACTGGGGCGGTGACTGCACCGCCACCTATCCGTCCATGGCAGAAGATTTAAGGGGAGGCTTGTCCTTATCTCTTGGAGGATATGGCTATTGGAGCCATGATATCGGCGGGTTTGAACAAACTGCTTCCGCTGACGTATATAAGCGGTGGTGTGCGTTTGGCCTTTTAAGTTCTCACAGCAGACTGCATGGTTCCTCATCTTACCGGGTTCCGTGGCTGTTTGATGAAGAGGCCAGTGATGTATTGAGGAGGTTTGTAAAGCTGAAGTGTTCCCTGATGCCTTATCTTTACAGCCAGGCAGTAAAAGCGCATAAAGAAGGAATCCCGATGATGCGCCCCATGTTTCTTGAGTTTCCGGAAGACCTCACATGTGAAACCCTGGATAAGCAGTATATGCTGGGGGATTCCCTGCTGGTGGCGCCGGTGTTGAAAGGAAATGGAGAAGTTTCCTATTATTTGCCGGAAGGAACATGGACCAATTATCTGACAGGAGAGGTGAAAGCAGGAGGAAAATGGCATAAGGAAATCTTTGACTATTTCCATCTTCCCCTCATGGTAAGGGAAAACACGGTTTTGGCAGCAGGAAATTGTGAAGAAAAGCCGGATTATGATTATACGGATGGGACATTATTAAAGCTGTTTCAGATCAGGGAAGGGGCTGAGTTCCAAACGGTAATACCAGATGAGAATGGCAGGGAAGCCATAAAGGTGGAGGTTTTAAAAAAGACTGAAAGGATTTCGGTCAACGTTAACGGCGGAAGAGGCTGGAAAATAGAAGTGCCCGGATATCCGGAGGCAAAGATACGATACCATGAGAATGGCGCGGAAATCATTTTACAGGGTTCGCCCGACCGCGATGTAAAAAACTGACTGAATCATTGTGAAACAATAAAAGCATTGCTTAAGGGAAATTAAAAAAGCCATCCCTGATTTGGGAAGGCTTTTTTGTTATGCTTCTGTTTTCCAAAATCCATGGAGATTGCAGTAGGCGAAAGCGGTTTTTGGAGAATCTCCTTTTTCCAGTGTAAAATACGCCACCGGCTCGCAGTCCGGGCTTAAAGGCACTCTGGTGATGCTTCCTGCCGTTGACTGTAAACAGACCCAGGCAATGTTGTGATCCTCGGTCATGGGATGGAATGCGCTGCCCACCTTTACGGTCACATGATTTCCGTTTGTTTCAATGACCGGCACGTGTTTTTCTGCGGCCCCGTCTGAAGTATTGGGCTCCAATATTTCAAAAGGTTTTAAGCTGTCGGGAAGTGCGGCATTGGGCGTTCCGGTGATGGCTTCCAGAATGACGTTATGGTTTTTGTCGGTTAAAAATACGGGTTCGTTCTTCATGGGAATCCTCCAATCATTAATTCTGCTTTTCTGTCTCATGTAAATATGGGATGAAGTATTATTGCGGGCACTGATGTAAAGCTGCTTCATTTCATTTATCAGAATTCCCAGATGGGGGATGAAACATTATGCCAAGTTATTCCAGCCTGTTACATGTTTTTCTAAACTTTTAATATTTTCCGCGTCAATACAGATTAAAAGATTTCTAAATAATTACTAAATTTGCGAAAATTTATTAATTACTAAATATTTATGAAATTATGAATATATATAAAGATGTGATAATATTTGATGTTCTGCCTTTTGTACTTTATAAATAACTTGTTTCCGTCCAGGCGAAGTATTTTCTGGAGTTTAACCTCATTAAGCAGCGAAGCGGATTGCGAATATCTGATTGACAGAATATAATTCACGGCGGTTGAAGTCAGTCCTTTGGCGTAGTATAATGGTTTTACTAAGAAGAGTCAGGAGCGGAATGAGATGATACTCAGTGTCAGCAGGCGGACGGATATTCCTCAGTTTTATCCGGACTGGTTTTTTAACAGATTAAAAGAAGGGTTTCTTTACGTGAAAAACCCCATGAACAGCCGCCAGATCAGCCGGATCGACCTTTCTCCCGCGCAGGTGGAGCTGATTGTATTCTGGACGAAAAACCCGGAGCCAATGATGGAACGGATCCGGGAATTGGGAGATATCCCGTATTATATCCAGTTCACCCTGACCGGATATGGGGCAGATGTGGAGCCTGGACTGCCGGATAAAAAGCATATGATCGATGTTTTCAAAAAAACGGCGGAACAGGTAGGAAGGGAACGCATGGTCTGGAGGTATGATCCCATATTCCTTAACAGCCGGTACAGGGAGGAATACCATCTGCGGGCCTTTGAGGAGATAGCAAACGGCGTGTGCGGCAGCGGGGAAAAGGTTGTCATCAGCTTTCTGGATAAGTATGGTAAAACGGAACGCAACATGAAGGGAATCCCGGCAGAAGAACTGGATGAAGAAGGGATGAAGAAACTGGGCGGAAAGCTGGCCGCCATTGCAGGAACTTTCGGGCTCAGGATCGAAGCATGTGCGGAAAAAACAGATTTAAGCTCTGTGGGAGTTGCCAGGGGAAGCTGCATTGATCCCGTTATGGCGGAACAGTTACTGGGCGGCCCGGTATGCAGGAGAAAGGATAAAAACCAGAGAATGGAATGCGGCTGCTTGGAAAGCGTTGAGGTGGGAACTTATGACACCTGTCTGGCCGGGTGCAAGTATTGTTATGCCAATGACAGCGTGGAGGCAGTAAAGAGAAAGTCCGCTTTATATGATGTGAACAGTCCTCTGCTCTGCGGAAAGGTGGAGGAAGGAGATAAGATCTCGCTGCGGAAAGGAAGGCCTGTCCGGGAGTATCCCATACTCCCCTTCCTGTAACCGGGCTGATGCCCTCGGTCGTTACCCGCAAAGGGTAACTTTCTGGGGCAGAACCTTTCTCATTCTGTTTGTGTTTCTTTTGTTGCCAAAGAGGCTAAAGCCGGTTATACTGCTATGGATGGCATGGTATAATTCTTTGATATCAATGGAAGTTGATAAAAGGGGATTTATACAATTCATCATAACAGAATTTTTACTGATTGGAGGTTTCTCAGATGTACGAGCTGAATCAGGTTAGCGCAAATAGTTATTATGTTCAAAGTCCTGCAAAGATCGGCATTGTTAAGCTTAACGATACAGATGTCTGCCTTATTGACAGTGGGAGTGATAAGGATGCAGGGCGAAAAGTCCGGCAGATTCTGGACGCCAATGGCTGGCGGCTGACAGCAATCTATAATACTCATTCCAATGCTGATCATATTGGCGGCAATAAGTATTTGCAGAATCAAACGGGATGCAAAATTTATGCTCCGGGTATTGAATGTGACTTTACAAATCATACGCTCCTTGAGCCCTCTTTTTTATATGGCGGGTGTCCTCCAAAGGACTTGCGGCACAAATTCCTCATGGCGCAGGAAAGCAATTCAGAATATCTTACTGAAACTGTTCTTCCAAAGTGCATGAGCATTATTCGCCTTCCTGGTCATTTCTTTGATATGGTAGGCTTTCGGAATATGGATGACGTGGTTTATTTGGCAGACTGCCTATCAAGCAAGGAAACACTGGAAAAATACCAGATCGGATTTATCTATGATGTATCCGCTTATCTTGACACCCTGGAAATGGTGAAGACATTAAAAGCAAAGGTTTTCGTACCTGCTCACGCAGAAGTAACGGACAACATTGCCCCGCTGGCTCAGATTAACATTGACAAGGTTCATGAAATAGCGGATCAGATCCTTGAGATCTGTAAAGAGCCGGTTATCTTTGAAAAGGTCTTGCAGCAGCTTTTCAATACCTATTGTCTGGAAATGACCTTTGAGCAATATGTACTTGTGGGGAGCACTGTCCGTTCCTATCTTTCCTGGCTAAAGGATACGGGGCGGATAGGAGTGATTTTTGAAAACGGACAGCTGCTGTGGAACGGAATCCCATAAGCTGCCCAGCTGATTTACTGCCCGTCATGAGTATTGGAAAGATCTCATTAAGAATTATGATTTTTTGACATAATTTAGAAAACTTAGCTTGACAAGAGGAAAGAAATCTTGTAAAATCATCTGTGTTGCAGATGATTAGGCCCAGATAGCTCAGTTGGTAGAGCAGAGGACTGAAAATCCTCGTGTCGCTGGTTCGATTCCGGCTTTGGGCATTGTGCTTTTCAAAGCACTTTTGAAATCTTTTCGAAAATTCCTTGCGGGTGTAGTTCAATGGTAGAACACCAGCCTTCCAAGCTGGATACGTGGGTTCGATTCCCATCACCCGCTTTCATAAAAAAGACTCATTTTTAACATCAGTTAAAAATGGGTCTTTTTGTTTGCAGTTAGAAAAAGAACGTATAAACCGCAACACGCAGGTTTTATGGGCAAAGGCTCATTATTCAGGACATTAAAAAGCCTATTTGTAACGTTTTATCCTTAAATAAAAGGAAGATATTATAAAATGAAAAAAATGTCCTTTTCCCTACAGAGAAATCATGCCATCATCTGTGCCTGCTGAAAGCCGACAGGGAATTACGTGTTTTTTCTTAAAGAAGTTTTCTCAGAACCGGTAATGGCTTCGTGGAAATACTGGTCTGCAAGTTTTAAGCATACCGGGAAGATAGCGGGTGAGCGTTTCTGTCATATAACATTTAAAGGAGGAATTTTTATGCGTTATGAAAGTAAACCGTCTCATTTCACCTGGAAGAGCCTTGGCAATGTTGATGAAGGAAGGAAAAATCTGGGCTCCGATATGCCGGTAATTGTCTACCGTCTGCTGCAATATACCTTAAAAGACGTTTTGGCTCGTGAATATGACGAAGAGACCGCCAGCCGCCTGTATTGGGCTGCCGGGCATCTGGCCGGCAAGGAGCTGGCAAAAAACGTGCTGGATCTTTCCGGCGATTTTGATTTCTTCATCGCCAACTTAACGAATAAGCTGAAGGAGCTGAAAATCGGTATCCTGCGCATTGAAAAGGTGGATATGGACTCCCTTTCATTCACTTTGACAGTATCAGAAGACTTAGACTGCTCCGGCCTCCCAATTTCCGGAAAGACCGTATGTGACTATGACGAGGGTTTTATTGCGGGCATTCTGGAGACCTACAGCGGATACCAGTTTGAAGTCAAAGAGATTGACTGCTGGTCTACCGGGGACAGGACCTGCCGGTTTGTGGCTGAAAGCCGGAGATAAGGAAAAGAGGGAAGCAGGAGATGGGCAGAGACAAGGAGACAGGGTATGAACCATGAAGACCATACAATGCTTGAGGCAGTGGAGGATTTGTTTGAGAAGCTGCTGTCGGGAGAGCAGTGCGATAGAATGAAAGAAGATGCCTTTGCGCCGGAATGGCAGAAGTTTATTGGAAGGATCAATCAATTGATTCCAAATATCAATGAAATGAACCGCCTGGCGGTTGATTTATCGAAGGGCAAGCTGGATGGGCCCCTTCCGTCCCGGTACAATTACTTATCTGCTCCCCTTAAGCAGCTCCACTCCCAGCTCTCTGTTTTGACCCAGAGCGTGAAACAGCTGAAAGAAGGTTATGTAGTCAGCAAACTGGAATATTCCGGAGAATTGTTTGATACGTTTAATGATTTGATCGACCGGGTGGCGTCCGCTTCTGTAAAAGACAGAGGGGATAATACCTGGGACATTCCTGCGCCTGTCAGCAGCTGGCGCTATCATCAGATTCTTCAGGCCCTTGATCTCCTCCATATTTTAGTGCTGGAGGTAGATTTTAATGGGAAAGTGGTATATGCCAACCGTCCTGCAAGACAGACCTTAGGTGATGTTGAGTATATATCCTCCCGGCAGGAGCAGAGCAGCCTCCTGTTGGAGATGATGGCGGAGCTTGGCAAGCAGGACATTTTTCCGGCTTTCCGTGAAGTTTTTGATAGCAGCAATAACATATGGTACCGGATCATGTCCAGCAGGTGTTTGCTGCCCAATGGACAGGTCCTGTTCCTCTATGTGATTGAGGATGTCAGTGACTGGAAAACGAGAGAGCATCGGCTATGGCTGACTGCGGCTACCGATCTTATGACGGGAGCCTATAACCGGGAGGCTGGGTTGAAGGAGTTGGAAAAGACCCTGCTTTATAACGATACGCCAACCTGTCTGACATTTATAGATATTGACGATTTGAAAGCGATCAATGATACATATGGACATGATGAGGGGGACTTTACCATTAAGAGCATCGCAGGAGTGATCCTCAGTTCGATCCGAAGTTCGGATGTTGTCTGCCGGTATGGAGGGGATGAATTTTTCATTATATTTAGGAATTGCAGGGAAGATATTGCTGAAAAGATCATTGTAAGAATGTGCAGTGAGTTGAAAAAGCTGGAATGCTCGTCATCAAAGCCTTATCCGCTGTCATTCAGCCACGGCACTTTTTCCTTTAGCTCCGGCACTGCCTATCGCTTGGCAGATATACTCCAGGAAGCGGACCGCAGAATGTATGCATGCAAAAAGTACAAAAAGAAAGAGCGGAAGCCAGGCGGTATAAACGGGGAATCCTAAAACGGAAAAGGAAATCCGGAGAATAACAAATGGCTGTAAAAAAATAGAAGATACGCGGAATAATATGGGGGGAATGATTATGATTATGCCATATCTTAATTTTACCGGGGACTGCGAAGAAGCATTTCGGCTGTACCAACGGGCTTTTGACGGACAGGAGCCGCTTTTAGCCCGGTATGGAGAGATGCCGGAGGATCCGGACCGGCCTATGGATGAAATACAAAAAAGGAAGATCATGCACGGGCATGTCATGTTGACTGAAACTTACGGTGTCAGCGGTGCAGATGCAATGTGGCCGGTGGAGAAAGGTTCGGCAATCAGTATCCATGTTTATTGTGATTCGGTTGAGAAGGCAGAACAGGCCCTTAATATTCTTGCAGAAGAAGGAGCCGGAGTTCATAAATTGCAGCAAAACCCGCCTCCTCACGATCATGGAATGAGTGGCTGCGTTACGGATAAATATGGTTTTACATGGGTGCTCTCTGCACAACTGGATTAGAAGATGAAATAAATGCGACCTGATCCTGGCCTTGCGGAAACTGATTTGTGATTTCTTGTTTTTATTATAGTCAATGCCCCGGCAAATTGCCGGGGCATTTGAAATTATAATTGGAGCATATCAACTTCCTGAGGTTCTTTTACAACCTAAGCTTTGTCCTGATAAAAATATGAAAGCTGATCAACTTATAAAGACTGTTTTTCGCTTAACCGGGGGATATGGATCCTTACCAGGAATATCTTGGTTTCAGGATCCGTTTCATACATCATAAATCCGCCTAAATCTTCTGCGATTTGCGCTACGATTCTAAGACCCAGTCCATGATTGTGCTTATCCGGTTTGGTTGTAAGGAGTTTCCCGTTTTCCACGCGTGTTTGACCATCATAGGAATTGATTGCCTGAAGCGTGACCCACTGCTGTTCGCTGGTAGTGGCAACATCGATAAAACGCTCTGAAACCGGAACTTTCAGACAGGCTTCCACGGCATTGTTGGTAAAATTCGAAAAAATACGGATGGCGTCAATGACCGACAGTCCTGTGTCGCGGGGAACGAATACGCTTGACGAAAACCGTATCTGATTTTCTGAGCAGATATTTGCAAGATCCTGCAGCATGGCATCCAATATGACGTTGTCGGAATATTTTTTGTGGACCTGTACCTTTTTTTGCATCTCGTCAAATATGTCATCGATCAGCTGAAGAGCTTTTTCATTTTCGTTTGTCCGGATCAATGATTTTAATGATACCATCATGGATTTATAATCATGCTTGAATGCCTGGAAGCTTTCCGTGTATTTCTGATATGATTTATAATGCCGCATCTGCCGTTCATACTGCCCTTCCAGCATTTCTGTTCTCCACTGGTATTCCAGCAGCTCCGTGCTCTGGATGGACTGGTATATGGCATATATCAGCATGCCGATAGTGAGGACATAAGCTCCTAAACCTACTTCCACATACCATATGCCGTAAGGAGATAAAAGATTGCCTGAAAACAATAAGTCAAAAGGGAACAGGTCGCGTCCTGAATTTATGACAGTCAGATTGAGTGCAGCTGTAATCTCATATACCACGACATATTTAAGCTGATTGCGGTTAAATAAAAAGAGCTTAAGCTTGTCGTCAGGAAGGATGGTTTTGTACAGAATTACAAAGAATACAAGTGCTAAGGGAAGGATCATGACGGTGCTTCCATAGTAAATCTCTATATTGGTCCAATCATAGTTGCGGAAAGCAAAGGCGCTGAATACCGCAAATATGCCCCGGAAGCAGTATGCGCTTAACACGGAGCAGCTTCCCCCGTAGACAGACTGAAGCCAGTCCATTCCGGTGGAAAAACGGATCCCCAGGATCATGGAGAACATGATGATCGGAATCCTTAACCAGCGCATTTCCGAGGGGTCTAGGAAGACATATGATGCGGCAATGGCCATCAGAGGCAGCAGGGTCTGGATAAATCGTCTCCCCTGTACAGGAAAGAGCTTACGGTAATAATACAGAAAAGAATAGTAGTACAGGAGAACTACCGGGACAACAATGTAAAACATGGCCTCTCCTTTTTCTAATTTGAATTTTTGGAATTATAAATGTGAAAACGTGAAATATAATCAGAAAATGCCCTTTTCAGGGATTGTGCATATGTGACTCCTACGGGAACTGTCTCTCCGGTTTTTAACTGCACGGTCTGCTGCTTAAACGTCACGATGTAGGGAAGATGGACCAGGTAGGAACGATGGGACCGTACAAAGTCCTTTCCGGAAAGCTTATTTTCTATGTGCTCCATACTGTCATAGAATTTTGCTGTCTTCCCATCGCTGTAATGAACCGTTACGATTCGCTGCCAAATTTCAAAATAGGAGATTTGATTAACAGGAACCGCACTGGTTTTGCCGTCAAACTCAAAGGTAAATAATTCATCATCTTTTTTCGAGGCGAGTTCAACTGCCTTTAAGAAAACTTCCTCAAATTTTTCGGGGCTTGTGTTTTCCTTTAACAGATATTGAAGTGCACTTACATCAAAGGCCTCATAAACATAATCCTCATAACTGGTCAAAAAAACGATTTGGGCTTTGCAGTCACAGTCACGCAGCCTCCGGGCCGTCTCCATCCCATCTGTTTTTCCCATCAAGATATCTAAATATATAATATCTGTTTGTTCAGGTGCTTCAGAATAATGAAAAAGCAGGGATTCTCCGCTATAAAAATAGGAAAGCTCGATATTTATCTGATGCTTTTCCGCGATTTGGGAAATTAACTCCGCATATCTCTTGATCGCGCTGCGGTTATCGTCACATAATGCTATTTTTAGCATAACTTGTTTAGCTCCCTTCTTTATGAAAAACTGTTTTACAGATTTTCTTTTTAATCCTCTCCTCCCATTGCTGTATACACTATTTTGATTGGCTGTCCTGTTTTCTCTCATGATGGAAAGATGCCGGATCAGGATTTTCCGTGTTTTCCTTAGCGTCTCAAAAGATGATACATCGTCAAAAGGTATTTGTGGCAGGTTTAAACCTCACGTTTATATGATAAAGGCAAGGACTAAAAACGTCAAGCCTTTCAGCTTTAACACCAATAGGAAGCCTTAGGTTTAATTGTTAACTATTGTTTTTTTCATGTAAACCCTGCAGTCAGAAAAGGTAATAATGGATTATAAGCTTGTAAATAATATTATGTTCCTATTGCGGATACAATATGAATTAAATAAATTGAATAAATAAAATAGCCAAGGGTTGTCAGGCTTATGTAATTATCGATACTGCCGGAAGAGATGTCTTATCCTTTGGCGAGGAAATTCATGTATCTCCGGTCCCTATTCCTAGGGGGGCAATGCAGGGAACAGGAACTGAGGCTGTCCTTGTCAGGCATGGACATATCATATAAAGCTGTGATATAGTAGCTGGGAAGAAGTGAATAGGATCTATATTTTTATATAAGCAATAAGATCAGATGAAGTATGGAGGTAAACCCTATGGAAAAACTATTGATCGTCGATGGATGTAATTTGCTGTTTCAGATGTTCTTCGGCATGTCATCAAGAATCGTAAATAAAGATGGAAAGGCCATTCAAGGGGTACTGGGCTTTGTGGGTGCGTTTATTAAAATAATTAAAATGACAAGCCCTACACATCTTATTATATTATTTGACGGTGAACATGAAAACAGCCGTACCAAATTACTTGCAGACTATAAAGCAAATCGTATAGACTACTCCACAGTTCCGGATGAAAACAATCCCTTTTCGCAGATTAAAGACATATATCATGCTCTTGATTTTTTAGATGTTAAGTACACAGAGATTGCTGAACATGAAGCAGATGATGTTATTTCAAGCTATGTCTTAAAATATGAAAAGAAAATGGAGATCATTATTTCATCCTTTGACAGTGACTTTTTTCAGCTTATTAACGACAGTGTTTCGATTCTAAGATACCGGGGTGATCATACCATACTCTGTGATCCGTCATATATCCGGAATAAATATGGAATTTCACCTGGTCAGTATGCAGATTTCAAAGCATTGACGGGTGATCCTTCAGATAATATCAAAGGAGCTGAAAAAGTTGGGCCGAAAACTGCGGCGGCACTGATTAATCAATTTGGAAGTTTACATAATGTGGTAACTAATGCGGGTGAGATAACCAAGCCATCTATTCGGGAATCCATATTGCGTAACACGGAACGTTTGCATAACAACTATAAACTTATTAAGCTTGATGATAAAGCGGGCATTCCTTTTGACATAAATGAGCTTATTTATAATTATAACGGTATTACCACCAATGAGGTTCTGGCAGGAATAAATTTGAAGTGATGAAATGTACGGTATAAGCATAATGTGCAGGCGGTGAGGCAAAACTCCTCACCGTTCTTTTTTATTTTCTTATGTCAGTGCCCGGCTGAGCGGATGACTCCGATTCTTATTGAAAAACCCCAATACACCTCTTATAATAGAATTATTAATAAAAAATGGCTGTTCAGCGATGCCTTTATTGTTAAAATTTATAAAACCGGGACAAATGATAAAGTGAAAGAAAAAATCATGGTTATGACAAATAGGGGTGGAATTGATGAAAATGGGAAAGGACTGTGAATACTATGGGATTTGTTTTACATCCTTCCAATAAAAACGGAGTTCCGGAAGAGGGACGGTTTCAAAAAAACTTACAGAAGTCGGTAACCAGGAAGATTGTTCTGCTGATGATAATCAGCGTTTTCTTCTTTTGGGCAGGACAATCGATCATTACTCTGACGGAAAATGAGCTGAACGCGGTTTCCCATCTGGAACGCCTGAAAGAAACATTTTTTGATCTTGATCTTCAGAATAGAAAATTCCTGCTGAATGACCGGATCAATGATATTGTGAGGAGGATGCTTTCACAGCCGGATTCCGGTGCAGCAGATGAATTTAAAAATCTTTTCCGCCAGTTTAATGAGGAATGTAAGGTTCACAATGAGGTTCTGCTTGTAGATAAAGGCGGCAAGGTGGTATTTACTTCTTTCAATGAGAACCGGGTTTCCTCCTATTTGCTGAATTATAATAATGCAATCTGCTATAATGCAAGAAATCATAAAGAGGGAGAAATTTACCGGGCCATTTATTATGACAGAGGAAATTATGCGGATTCCCTTTTTGTAAAGCCGATTTTTGAAGAAGGAAGCATTCAGGGGTACCTGACCTTATTCCTGTCCGGCAGCGAGTGGAATTTTTATCTCTCTGAGAGCAGTTTTGACGGTGTAATCACAGATATGAGACAGAATGTGATGTACATAAGTAAACCGGGGCTGGCTGACAGCAATAATAAGTTTTATGGAGTGGGGCATGGAATCTGGGAAAGTAAAGGGGACCGGTATTGGAGTGTTTCAAAAGAGCTGCCGGAATACTCAGCCGTAATCTATTCCCTGGTACATTATCCCCGGAACCAGGCGGTATCCATAGGGCTTTTAATTCTTTTGTCAGTGGGAGTGTGCTGGTATACGGTTGCATGCTGGATGTCAAGGACCATGGCTGCCAACAATGCCGCATCCATCGAAAAACTTGTGAAAGAGATCCGCATGATCCAGAAAGGGGATCACAAACACCGGATTCAGCTTGGAACGGATGATGAGTTCGGGGAGGTGGGGCATCAGGTGAACCGAATGCTGGATAACATACAGAATTTAAATGAACGAAACACAGAGCTGCTTAAGCTCAACAGCCGTATTGAGATGGAACAGCTGACCCAGCAGATGAATCCCCATTTTCTCTATAATACCTTGGAAATTATCCGGAATCTGGTAATATTTGATGCGCCGAAAGCGGAAGAGCTGATCGTAAAGCTGACGGAGGTTTTGCGCTACAGCGTGAATACGATCCGAAAAGAAATGACTCTGGAAGAAGATATGCAGTTTATTGATGCATACCTGGAGATACAGAATTGCCGCTTTGGTGACCGTTTCCACTGTGAAATCCATATTGAGACAGAATGCAGCCAGTGTATTGTGCCTAAAATGCTGCTTCAGCCCATGATTGAAAACAGCATCAAATATGGTTTTCAAAAGAAAATGGAATTAAATATCCTGATTCACGGTTATATGGATGGACATACATTGGTCATCCATGTCCTGGATGATGGATTGGGCATGGAACCTCAGAAAGCAAAGGAGCTGGAGCGGCAGTTAAAGGAGCATGACAACAGTTCTTCCTCCATTGGGCTGTGCAATCTGTCCCGCAGGCTTTATCTTCAATATGGAGAGAACAGCGGGATTTTAATCAGAAACAGAGAAGGTATTGGTTTTGAGGTAACGGTTCGGATTGAGCAGAAGGGGTGATGAAATGTACCGTGTTTTAATAGCAGAAGATGAGGATATTATCAGGAAGGGGCTGATGTATTCGGTCCATTGGGCAGAGCTGGACTGCACCATAGTCGGTGAGGCCCGCAATGGAATAGAGGGAATGGAGCTGATTGAAAGGATGAGACCGGATATCCTGATTGTGGACATCAATATGCCCATGATGGATGGAATCGAAATGATCCGGCAGACGAATGAGGAATACAGTTATTCCGCCATAATTCTGTCAGGATACTCAAATTTTGAATATGCAAAAAGTGCCATCCACTACGGAGTGACGGATTACCTCTTAAAGCCGCTGAAGCGGGAGGAGTTAGTAAAGGCAATTGAGAATGCAAAAGAAAAACGCTGGATCTATCAGACCTGGCTTGCCCAGCAGCAGGAGGCGGAAGAACTGAAAAAGGTAAGGCTGGTTTCCAGAGCAGAGGAAAACGGGGAACATGATGATATTGTAAAAGAATTGCTGAAGTTCATCGAAGATCATTATCAGGAAAAAATGGGCTGGCAGGATGTGGTGGAGGCCATGAATTACAGCGAGACTTTTTTAAACCGGAAGTTCAAAAACCAGATGGGAACCACGTTCATCGAATATTTAAACCGCTTTCGCATTCAAAAGGCGGTGGAGCTCTTGAAGCAGGAAAATATAACCATTCAGGATGTTTCCTGGATGTGCGGAATCGGTGATTACAAATATTTTAATATGGTATTTAAAAAGTACATAGGGTGCAGTCCGAAAGAGTATTCGTGGAAAGTAAAAGAGCAGCTGAAATAAAAGCTGCTTTTTTTCTTGCTATGAGCATTTGTTTGGTATTTTTTCCATTAAGACTGTATTTTGGGTAGAAAACAATCATGAAAATGTATAAAATACTAATTGTTGAGTGATAAAAATATACAATATATCCAAAAGGCGGTAGGAAAAGTGAGTGTAACGATTTCGATTAGCAACGCGGTGAAAAAGTATGGAACAGTGACAGTGATACCGGATTTGTCGGTTACCATTGGGAATGGGGAGTTATTTACTCTTCTTGGCCCGTCTGGATGTGGAAAGACCACATTGCTGAGAATGATCGCCGGATTTAATTCCATTGAAGGAGGAAGCTTTCGGTTTAACGATAAAGTGATCAATGACATGGAGCCCGGTAAGCGGGGAATCGGTATGGTATTTCAGAATTATGCGATTTTCCCCAATATGACGGTACGCAAAAATGTGGAGTTCGGTCTGAAATACAAAAACATGTCAAAGGAGCAGATGAAAGAGGAGGCGGATAAATTCTTAAAGCTGGTCCATGTGGATCAGTATGCGGACCGAATGCCGGAACGGCTTTCCGGCGGCCAGCAGCAGAGGGTAGCTCTTGCCCGTGCCCTGGTAATCCGCCCAGATGTACTTTTGATGGATGAACCCCTTTCCAATCTGGATGCCAAGCTGCGGGTGGAGATGCGCAGTGTGATTAAGCGGATTCAGAAGGAGGTGGGAATCACCACCGTTTATGTCACCCATGATCAGGAAGAGGCAATGGCCATTTCGGACAGAATCGCAGTCATGAAAGACGGAGTGATCCGACATATCGGGAAACCGGAAAATATTTATCAGAGGCCGGCAGATTTATTTGTGGCAACCTTTATCGGCAAATCAAACCTTTTAAATGCCAGACTGAGAAAAGAAGGGGAAAAGGCAATCGTTGTATTCCAGGACGGATATGAGATTTCTGTTGATTCCATAAGAAATAAGGAAATCAGGGACAGAGAGGTTGTGGTATCTGCAAGGCCGGAGGAGCTGATTGTCTCCAGATCAGAAAGCAAATCAAAGGGACAGGGAATCAGGGCAGTGATCCGTGACAGCGTATTTCTGGGATTGAATACCCATTATTTTGCGGAGTTGGAAACAGGAGAAGAGGTGGAAATCATTCAGGAATCTGAGATTGATTCCATCATTTCGCCTGGAAGTGACATTGTCCTGACGATCAATATCAATAAGGTCAATGTATTTGATTCTGAATCCACATGCAGCTTGATGAAGGGGGTAAAAAACAGCACAGTCCTGCCAACAGGTTTCGAAAGACAGGAGGTGAAGGGATGATCCGGAAAAAACGAGGTGATTTTTGGAGTGCAGTTTCCTGGGGGCTGCTGGTAATATTTCTGGTATTCTTAATTTATCCCATTGGGAAGCTTCTCATGGAAGCGGTTCATGCAGACGGTAAATTTACCCTTGATGCCTTTCATCAGTTTTTCAGCAAATCCTATTACTACAGCTCCATTTTTCAAAGCGTCAAAATAGCGGTCTGCGTTATGTTTTCCAGTCTGCTTTTGGGAGTGCCCTTTGCCTACTTTTATTCTTTTTACAGGCTGGGGGGACGGAAGGTGCTCTTTGTGCTTTGTCTTCTCTGCACCATGTCGGCTCCATTTATCGGCGCTTATGCCTGGATTTTACTTATGGGAAATTCGGGACTGATTACAGGATTTTTAAAATCAATTGGAATTTCCGGGGTTTCCATCTATGGTTTTGGGGGAATTGTGTTTGTGCAAACCTTAAAATTGTTTCCGCTGGTGG
Organism: Lacrimispora indolis DSM 755; assembly: GCF_000526995.1. Lineage (NCBI taxonomy): Bacteria > Bacillati > Bacillota > Clostridia > Lachnospirales > Lachnospiraceae > Lacrimispora > Lacrimispora indolis. The sequence goes on from NZ_AZUI01000001.1 coordinate 2,343,689, forward strand.
TGATCTATATGAACGGAGCGTTCCGGGATATAGATAATTCCCTGCTGGAAGCAGCGGAAAGCATGGGCTGTAAAGGAATTGACCGCTTTAAACGGGTAATCATGGCCCTGACCATGCCCACCATTCTGGCGGCGGCCCTGCTGGTTTTCATGAGATCCTTTGCGGACTTTGGAACGCCGGTGCTGATTGGACGCGGATACAGCACATTTCCCGTCCTGATTTATAACCAGTACCTTGGTGAAAATGGAACCAATTATCATTTTGCGGCTGCAATCAGTGTGATTGCGGTGCTGGTAACCGCAGTCATATTCCTGATCCAGAAGACTGCGTCCAACCGGTTTAAGTTTACCATAAGCGCTCTTCACCCCATAGAACCTAAGACTGTCTCAGGGTTTGCCAATATTATCATGCATGCTTACTGTTATCTTCTTGTGGGCATTTCATTGCTGCCGCAGATTTATATAGTGAACATGTCTTTCCGGAATTATAAGAACAGTATTTTAAAACCAGGCTATTCCCTGGTCAATTATCAGAAAGCAATGGAAAAAATGCTGTTCCGTTCTATTGGAAACACCATGATTGTCAGCATTGTGACTTTGGCGGTCATTATCGTCATTGCAGTTTTGATTGCTTATCTGGTGGTGAGGCGCAGTAATTTCTTAAACAATGCCATTGATACCATCTCCATGCTGCCTTATATCATGCCTGGAGCAGTGATTGGTATTGCCATGGTTGTGGCATTTTCCAGAAAGCCGTTTACGCTTACCGGAACGCTGGTCATCATGATCATTGCCCTTGCCATACGGAGAATGCCTTTTACCAGCCGTTCCGCGACGGCGGCCATGATGAAGATTCCGGTGAGCATGGAAGAAGCAGCCCTGAATTTAGGTGCTCCCAAGGTGTCCGCATTCATAAAGATCACAGTGCCGTTAATGTCCAGCGGAATCATATCAGGAGCAGTTTTAAGCTTTGTGTCAATTATTACGGAGATGTCCTCCGGGGTAATTCTGTATAACAATAAAACAATTACTCTGACAATCAGCACCTATTCCGCAATCAGCAGCGGTATTTACGGGGTAGCAGCAGTATTTGCAACAATTACAATGGTGCTGACAGTACTTTGTCTGGCAATTTATTTAATATGTACCAAGATGGAGGATGTGCGCCTGTAAAAATGGTTATGAAACCAAAATTTATAGAGAGAAGGGAAGAAATTATGATGAAAAGAAGGTTATTGGCAGCAGGTCTTGCAGCGGTGATGGTTTTGTCCGTGACTGCATGCAGCACGAAAAAGGAACCGGAGACAAAAGCAGAAACAACTGCACAGGATTCAAAAACAGAAGCTCAATCAGCAGATACGAAGGCTGCAGAAACAACTGCTTCCGGATTGCCCTATTATGTGAAACCGGCGGGTGAGGTGACCGGGAAGATCACGGTTTACACCACAATGGAAGAGACCCAGCAGCAGGTTTTAAGTGATATGTGGAAAAAATATTATCCTGACTGTGAACTGGAAATCCAGGCGGACTCCGTGGGAACACTGGCAACCAGAATCAGAAGTGACGAGTCCTGTGATGCAGATGTGGTAATAGGCGGCATGTTCGCTGCTGACGGTGAAACCTATCACGATATCCTTCAGCCTTATACAGCAGCGTGTGACAAAGAGCAGGGGTACCATGACGATTCCGGATATTATACCTTCTATGATGTACAGGTAATGTGTCTTGTTGTAAATCCTGCCTTAAGGGATGAGCTTGGAATTGAGATCAAGGGTTATAAGGATTTACTGAATCCTGCTTTGAAAGGGAAGATCATTCTTGCTGCTCCGGATTCCACATCTTCCGGATGGCGTCAGCTGCAGACCATTCTGGCGGTTATGGGCGATGAATTTAACGATGAAAAATCCTGGGATTACATTAAGCAGCTGATTCCGGCAAGCTTTTCCACCACATCATCAAAGGATGTTTATAACCTTGTCAGCAATGGTGAATATGTGGCAGGTCTTTCCTATGAATCAAGTGTAGCAGCCTTGATCAATGACGGAGCTCCCGTTGAGTGTGTTTATATGGAAGAGGGAAATACGGCAATGGCAGGAGGCGCCGCAATCGTGAAGAGTGCACCAAACCTTCCGGCAGCCCAGGCCATGATGGATCTTTTGTCCTCTGCGGAATTCCAGGATGCCCGCGCAGTTGCCTCTGCAGGACGAGGCTCCAATGGACTGTGCAATTTAAGCGGTCTGCCAGACGAGGAAACATTATATATCAGGGATCTTGACTTTGCTTATTTAGCGGAGCACAAAGATGAAATCCTTAACAAGTGGAATGAACTGTATGCAGAATTAAACTAAAATGATGGTGTCCCAAAGGTCATGGTCCGAAAAAAGATATCAGTTCGGCAATGGACCTTTGGGACATTTTTTCCAGAAACCCGTGAAGGGACGCTCCAGGATTGGAGTTAATGGAAGCTTAAAAGACAGATGCAATGATAAAAGAGTTGAAAGGAAAAGAAAAAAATGAAAACGAAAGCAGTAAGAATGTATGGTGAACGGGATTTAAGGCTGGAAGAGTTTGAGCTGCCCCCCATTAAGGAGGATGAGATCCTTGTCAAAGTCATGAGTGACAGCATCTGCATGTCCACCTATAAGCTGGTGGAACAGGGAAAGAAACATAAAAGAGCGCCCCAGAATATCGATACCAATCCGGTGATTATCGGCCATGAATTCGCGGGTGTGATCGTAGAGGTTGGAGATAAATGGAAAGACCAGTTTAAGCCGGGAATGAAGTTTGCCCAGCAGCCCGCTTTAAATTACAAGGGAAGCCTGGCCTCTCCCGGTTATTCCTATGAGTTTTTCGGAGGGGCCTGCACCTACTGCATTTTTCCACATGAAGTTATGGAGCTGGGATGCCTGATGCCCTTTGAGGGGGAAAGTTTTTTTGAGGCTTCCCTGGGAGAGCCCATGAGCTGTATCATCGGAGGGTATCATGGAAATTATCACACCAATAAGAGAAACCATGATCATGCTATCGGCACAAAGGAGGATGGGGACATCATTATCCTGGGAGGCTGCGGTCCCATGGGATTGGGGGCCGTAAGCTACGGAATCCAGTACCGGAACAAACCAAGGAGAATCGTTGTGACGGATATCGATGACGCAAAGATTGAACGGGCCAGGGAAGTCATACCGGAAGAATTTGCCGCCGAAAACGGAGTGGAGCTTCAATACATCAATACCGGGAAAATGGCTGATCCGGTGGCGGAGCTTCGGGCGGTCACCGGAGGAAAGGGCTATGACGATGTGTTTGTTTATATTCCCAACCGCAAAGTGGCGGAAATGGGAGATCAGCTTCTGGCATTTGACGGCTGCTTAAACTTTTTTGCCGGCCCCACAGATAATCAGTTTAAATCTGAGATCAATCTCTATAATGTCCATTATATCAGCGCCCATGTTATGGGGACAACGGGAGGGAATAATGATGACTTAATCGAAGCAAATGAACTGGCGGCAAAGGGAAAGATCGAACCGGCAGTTATGGTGACCCATGTAGGCGGCATTGACAGCATTGCAGAAGCGACTTTGAACCTTCCCAGGATTCCGGGAGGAAAGAAGCTGACCTATACGCAGTTTGATATGCCTCTGACGGCCATTGAGGACTTTGGAGAATTGGGAAAAACGGATCCTTTATTTAAAAAGCTGGATGAAGTATGCAGGGAGAACCGCGGACTTTGGTGTGCAAAAGCCGAGAAAATCCTTTTTGAGCATTTTGGAGTGGAAGCATAGAAATGAGGATTTTATCTGCCCTTTTTGATTTTTCTTTTATTGCGTCTTGTGTTCTGTTATAATAATATGTGGAGTAAATTACGCTCTGTTTAAGACTTCCGGTCATACTATGACAGGAAGTCTTGTGCCTTTCCATTCCTTTGTCTTTTTTGAGAATTCTCTTGCAGGAGGATTGAATGATGAAAATTACGGTGATTTATGCAACTCAGCGAAAATCAAAATCCAGCACATACAACATTGCCCAGCGGTTTATACGGAACTTATCGGAACAGAATGAAGTAAGAGAGTTTTTCCTTCCGAAAGATATGCCTGAATTCTGCAAAGGGTGCTGGAACTGTTTTACCGATTACAGGAAATGCCCGGATTATGGCTATTTAAAGCCGATTCTGGAAGCCATGCTTGAGGCTGATCTGCTGGTTTTTACAGCGCCGGTCTATGTCTATCACGTTCCGGGGCAGGTGAAGGCATTTCTTGACCATTTTGGATATCAATGGATGGCTCATCAGCCAAGAAAGGAAATGTTTCACAAGCAGGCTCTTCTCATTTCTACGGCCGCAGGCGCAGGAACAAGATCAGCTATCCGGGATATAAAAGACAGCATGACCTTCTGGGGAATTTCCCGTATCCATACTTTCGGCAGGAACGTTTATGGAAGTGACTGGGATACTGTTGATGAGAAAAGAAAGTTAAAGCTTCAAAAGGAAATTGACAGACTTTCCGCCGGGATAAAAGAAACGGACAAACATGTGACCCCTTCCATGAAGACCAAAGCTTTATTTTACGTTATGAGGTTTATGCAGCAGAAATTTAAGTTCAATCCGGCAGATGTGCATTACTGGGAATCCCTTGGCTGGTTTGAAAAAGAAAGGCCGTGGTGATGCATATCCCCCATTTGGAGGTTTGTTTTCGATCATAGGCCATGACCTGCCCTCGCATTCTGATTTTTGGAAATATATTTACAATATGAAGCTTTTCAGATACAAAAGCGGATTGCTGTTTGCTGATTTTTCAAGTATAATCGGGAGGGGAAGCGTTTGGGGAGGTGTAATTATGCCTATGGATCAGGATTTAGAGTTTAATGAGGCGGGTGCCGTTATCAGGCCCATAAAATGGTGCCGCTATCTTGTAAAAGCCGGTTATGCCACTGTGGCTATGATCACATTGGCACATATCATCTGGTACTTTGCAGCGCAAAGCATTCTTGCCTCGACGCCGGAAGTTTATATGCGCCGTTATATTGTGCTGCCTGCTATCGGCCTTCTGGCTTTGAATCTGTTAGCAGACTTTCTTGTCCGTTTGCCCAATATTCCTCTTTTGGTAAAGGAATACCTGGTGCTGATGCTTTTTACGGCCCTTTCCTTTTACCTTTCATCCACTCACAAGATGGCTACTGTTTTGCTTGGAACATTTACCATGTCTGTATTTGCTTCTACTATTTTTGCAAATATGAAGATGACAAGGCGGATCTTTCTGGTAAACAGCGCTGCCCTTGCTGCCAGCGGGATCATACTGCTCAAAGGCGGGGACAGTGACGGCGGTGTGCTCATGGCAATATTTGTTGCGTGGGATATTCTTTTATGCTCATATCTGTTAGCTAAGGTTATGATCTTAAATGGTCATAATAATCTTATGTCGTTAATGCATTTATATTATATGAAGGAAAATATGCAGGAACAGCTAAAGCTCGATCCGTTTACAGGACTGTATAACCGGGGAACCTTTGACACCTGTTTATCCGAAACAGTGGAAGAATGCAGAAGCGCCAATATATGTCTTTCCCTCGCAATCATTGATGTAGATAAATTCAAACGGGTAAATGATGAGTACGGTCATGCCGCAGGAGACCGGGTATTGCTCCATCTGGCCCAGATTCTCAAAAGCAATGGGGCTGAGAACATCAACGCATTTCGAATAGGCGGCGAAGAGTTTGCAATCCTTTTCAAAGGTTATTATGAAAAGGAGGCGTATAAGATCTGTGAAGGAATGCGGTCAGTTATGGAAGCCTCCTCTTTAAACCAGATCGATAAAAACAACATCACCTTCAGCTGCGGGCTGGCTTGCCTGGATCTTCAGCGCACCAGTCATGAAGAGCTGTTAAGGGCCGCTGATGTGGCGCTGTATGCGGCTAAAAATAACGGCAGGAACCGAATCGTGATATATGACAGTCCTGCTGGGCGCAGGAATCAGAAAGACTGACAGTAACTCCTGTATGTGTAACAATGTCACTGAGAGATATTCATAAACCAGGTATACTGAAAACATGGCATAAGCGTTGATGTTGCGTCTGTTTCTTTCTCAGATGTAAAATCAAAGAGAATGGAAAGGAGATGGTGAAATGGGTATATTCAGTTTTTTTTCAAACCGTACGGATTTTGCTGCGGGAATTGAACAGGCAAGAAACACGCCAAATGCAGTGCTGCTGGATGTTCGTACAGCACAGGAATATTCAGGCGGCCATGTTTCCGGCAGCATTAACCTGCCCCTTGACCGGCTGGAATCCATGAAGCTTGATAAAAGCAATCCTGTTTTTGTTTACTGTCAAAGCGGAGCGCGCAGCGGACAGGCCTGCCGTTATCTTCGGGCCAATGGCTATTCTGTTACGGATATTGGCGGGATATCCGCATACCGGGGTATACTGGAAAAGGGATAAAAGGGAGATGAAACGATGGGGCACTTGGGTTTTTCCTATTTAGGGTTGATTTTCTTACTAATGTTAGTAATTCCTAATGTGATATGGACGAAATATCAGCCAGAAGGGTATGACTTTCATGGTGAGAATAAGGTCTTATTGATCTTTGAACGTGTAGGCCAGGTTCTTGTCACCTGCACGTCTCTCATTTTTTCTGATCTTAATCTTTATAAGTGGTCCTTATGGTCGTTATGGCTCCTTGCAGCAGTGGTATTAATGATCCTGTATGAAGGGTGGTGGATCAGATATTTTAAAAGCAGGAAGACATTGCCGGACTTTTACAGCAGTTTTTTGGGAATCCCTGTGGCCGGCGCATCATTGCCTGTTGCCGCATTTTTTCTTCTGGGCGTCTATGGGAACGTGGTATGGCTTATGATCTCCGCAGTGATTCTGGGGATTGGACATATTGGCATTCATTTGCAGCGCCGAAAGGAAATAAGAGGAGGATGACTGTAACGGAAAACATCTGCAGACCACCATTCATCCTTTACAAAGGGAGCCTCGTTCCATGACCGTGATTCGGTCATGGAACGAGGCTCCCTTTGTATTTGGAAAAAGAATTGTCTGTCTGATTCTTCCCTGCGGTATGTCAAAAGGCTTTTAACCGTTAAAAACAAACTTGTATGCAATCTTGGAACGGCAATTTCCTGGAAAAATTCGGGGATTATTTGTAAAAAAAACAATAAGATTAAAATTTGGTAAAAAAATAATGTAAAAAATGCTAATAAAATGATTGATTTTAAAGAGTGGATATGATATATTTTACAAAGTGAACAACAAGAGAAGAAAGACAGAAGGACGTATTTTGGGTACTGATATGCATTTGGCGGGATACTGATATGCAATCTTGATAAATGCTTGTGTGCACTGGGATACCGGCTGTTTTTACAGGGAGGCAGAAGAAGTGACAGAAGTGGAAGTAGGAAAAGGGGACCAGAGAAGCGACATTTATAATCAGCTGCGCATGCAGATACTGAACCTGGATATTCGGCCGGGAGAGCGGCTGAGTGAAAATATTTTGTCCAGCCAGATGAATGCAAGCCGGACCATGGTGAGGGATGCCCTTTCCCGCCTGGTGGAAGAAGGATACATAGTTGTATATCCACAGAGGGGAACCGAGGTGACTCTGCTTGACAGCGAGCGGATCAGACAGGCCGTTTTTTCCCATAACGTGCTGGAACAGGCAATGATTGAGGAAATTTGCCGTCAGGGGCTTACAAAGTCTCAGCTTGAACAGCTGGAAGAGGTCCTTAATTATCAGAAGAACGAGGCAAATAAGGAAAATCCCATTGATTTTCTGATCGTGGAGCAGCAGCTTCATTATCTGCTTTCTTCCTTTTGCGGCCGCGAGTATGTCTGGGAGGTCTTCCGGACCATGGACTGCGATCTGCTGCGTTTGAATTATCTTCAGTATACGACGTTTAACTATAAGACAGATATGTCTTCTCTGACGAGTCTGGAACATGTTCAGGTGGAGGGCCGCCTTTTGCTCGATAATTTAAGGCGCCGGGATGCGGAAGCCGCATGCCTGATCTGCGCCAACCACTTTAATTCGGTTCTCTGGAATGCGGGAACGCTTCGGGGAATTTACCCACAGTTCTTTTCCGGCCAGGCTTAAAAGCCGGTCCGGATGGAAATAAATTTTTATTATTATGATGAACGCCCTGCGGGTATCCCTTTACGCCCGATAAAGCGGAGCGGACCCGGCAAAAAAGCATGGGCAGAAAAAAGGAAAGGAGTTTGGGGGCAAGGTTTGAGAGAGAAGCCGTTTTAATGAACGGCAGGAGTAGTTGCAATGAGTGGAGAATAAAAAGTCATAGGAGGTATTACTTTGGAGTACATTATTGGTATTATTTTATTAATTTCTTTCTTTGGCCTGGCGTATTACTGTATCAAGGGTCATAACCTGATGATCGGCTTCCTGCTGATTACGCTTCTTTGGACCATCCTTCCAATTGGAGGAACATTTTTTGCAAGCGAGGCATTTCTGACATCCAATCCGATTCTGCAGTTTGGAAAAGACAATACACTGATCGCTGCCTTAAACAAGATTTACCAGTCTGCTCCTGAAGGCTGGGGAACCACTCTGGTAAACGTCTGTTGGGGTGCATGGTTTGGCCGCGTGCTTATGGATACCGGAATTGCTTCCACGTTGATCCGTAAGACTGTTGAATTAGGCGGAGATAAGCCATTTGTTACTGTAGCACTGTTAAACATCGTTACGGCGCTGATCTTTACCGCCATGACAGGAGCCGGCCCGGTTATCGCAATCGGAGTTATCGTGCTTCCCATCCTTATGTCTTTAGGTATTCCCAAGTCTGTTGCCCTGTTCACCTTCATGGGCTCTGTTGCAGCAGGCATTTACTTAAATCCTGTAAACTTTGCACAGTACCGTGCATTCTTCATTAAACCTGAGCAGATGCCGGAGTTTACTCTTGGCTGGTATGCATCACACTGGGGTTATGCTGCCCTGATCATCATGCTGGTTGCAACAACGGTACTGGCCGCATTCTACTTAAAGCGTGCAAAAACTGTTCATGCCTGGGCTGCACAGACCCGCAGCGGCGCAGCTGAACAGAAAAATGCTCCTTTCTACACCTTGATCCTTCCGATCGTTCCTGTTGTTCTTAAGATCTGGCTGGATTTCTCCGTAATCGGAGGCTTTGTGATCGCAGGATTCCTGGCTCTGTTCCTTTGCGGAAGAATGAATGGAACCTTCAAAGAGAACTGCCAGCTTGTGAATAAGCTGTATTATGACGGTGTGGTTGATACTGCTCCGCTTGTAGGCTTCCTTCTTACCCTGCCTATGTTTAACCAGGTGGCAGCTTATGCTTCTCCTTATTTTAAGGTGATTCTGGGCAACGTAATGCCAAGAAGTGAAATCGTGGTATGTATCGTATTCGCTGTTCTGCTTTGCATGGGATTGTTCCGCGGACCAATGACCCTGGTTGGCTGTGGGGCCGCAACCCTTGGCGTATTGTCCAATGTTGCTTCCTTCTCTGTTCCGTTCTTATATGCGGTATTTGCCATTCCGACAATTACGGTAAATATCGGAAGCTGTATCACTCAGTCATGGGTTGCATGGGGACTTGCTTATACAAAAGTGGAGTCCAGAGAGTTCTTAAAGCTATCCATCCCCAATGCATATCTTACCGGTGTACTGCAGTATGTTGCAACCTTTATTATGCTGGGCGGACTTGGAGCCGCGTGGTTCCTTTCATAGGCATATTTTTCTTAATGAAGAAAGGCGCAAGTGCAGTCTGAATTAGAAAAATAGCATTCGGTGAGCAGCAGGCAAATGGAACTTCTTTAAAAATAAGTAAAATCACTCTCTCCAAACCTGAGATAGATCACCCATAGGTCCGGGCGCGCCCTTGCGCACCCGGACGCTTTTCACCATTTATCTGAATGAGAGATTAAATATTGTAAAAACTAAGGTGCAAGATCATAGATTTTTCAAATAAAAAATATTTATGCCAGATAACTGGCAGTAAATGTGGAAATACCCTCCAGGTATACCTCTATGCCAGAATTCATGGCAATAAAATAGGAAACACCCTGCGGGTATACCTTTATGCCAGAATTCATGGCAATAAAATAGGAAAGGAATGGAAAATAATGGCAGAACGAGTACACAGATCGGTTCGTATGGGAATCGACGTAGGCGGTACCTATACCAAATGTGTTGCAATGGATAACGATACCCATGAAATTATCGGAAAAAATGAGGTAAAGACGACACATGACCATAAAGACGGCGTTGCTGCCGGTGTTGTGCAGAGTTTTAGAAACTGCATGAACGAAAGCAATATCTCCCCGGATGATGTGGTTTTCGTGGCTCACTCCACCACCCAGGCTACCAATGCCTTTATTGAGGGTGATGTGGCAAGTGTGGGAGTTGTAGGAGTAGCAGGGGGCGGATTGGAAGGCTTTCTGGCAAAACGCCAGTTGGCTTTAAAGGACATTGTGCTGGATGAAAAAGTTGGCCGTATGATCAAGGTGTATAATACTTTTATTAAGAAGAAAATGCTGACAGAGGAGGTCATCAACAAGAATATCGATGATCTGCTGGCCCAGGGCGCCCAGGTAGCGGTAGCTTCCATGGCGTTTGGCGTAGACAGCATGGGAGAAGAGCAGCTGATCCATGACTGTGCAAAGAGGAAAAATGTGCCGGTAACAATGGCTTCTGATATTACGAAACTTTACGGACTCACCCGCCGGACCCGTACGGCGGCAATCAATGCCTCCATTCTGCCCAAAATGATGATGACTGCAAACGCTACGGAATCTTCCGTAAAATCTGCTGGAATCAACGTGCCCTTAATGATCATGAGAGGCGACGGCGGTGTTATGGAGATCAACGAAATGAGAAAACGTCCGATTCTGACGGCCCTCTCCGGTCCGGCAGCCTCCGTTATGGGCTCTCTCATGTATCTTCGTGCTTCCAATGCCATTTATTTTGAGGTTGGAGGAACCACCACCAACATCGGTGTTATAAAGAACGGCCGTCCCGGCGTGGATTATGCCAGGATCGGAGGCCACGACACCTACATCAACTCCCTGGATGTGCGGATTTTAGGCTGTGCAGGCGGTTCCATGGTCCGTGTCAACGACAAATGTGTGGTAGACGTTGGTCCCCGTTCCGCTCATATCGCGGGCTGTGAATATGCCTGCTTTATGCCGGAAGAAGAGATCGTCGATCCACAGATCGAAATGGTCAGCCCTAAACCGGGAGATCCCGGCGACTATGTGACCCTGCGGTTAAAAAATGGAAAGCGCATTTGCTTTACCAATACGGATGCGGCAAACGTGCTGGGCCTTATTGATGAACAATACTTTGCTCACGGCAATGCCAATTCCGCCAGAAAGGCCATGAAGCCGGTTGCCGATAAGCTTGGCATTACTATAGAAGAGCTGGCTACCCAGATTCTTGACAAGGACTTTGAAAAGATCAATGCCTGTATCAACTCCCTGGCTGAAAAGTACAAGCTGGATCATGACAGCATGAGGCTGGTGGGCTGCGGCGGCGGCGCTGCTTCTCTGGTCCCTTACTGTGCAGGAAAGATGGGATTGCAGTACAGTATACCGGAAAATGCGGAAGTGATCTCCTCCATCGGCGTGGCTCTGTCCATGGTCCGCGACGTGGTAGAGCGCGTGATTCCAAACCCCACCCAGGAAGACATTAAGGAATTGAAAAAGGAGGCAGCGGACCTGGCGGTCAGCTCCGGCGCATCTCCTGACACCGTGGAGATCCACATTGAGATCGACAGTCAGACGGGCAAGGTAACGGCCATAGCCACAGGATCCACAGAGGTGAAGACCACAGACCTTTTAAAGGCCTGCGAGGAGCCGGAGGCCTGCGAGCTTGCATTACAGGATTTCGGTCCAAAGATTTCCAACGTGGTACTGGCAGAGAAGACAGACAAGTTCTTTGTTTATAAAGGAGAAAAAGACAGCAAAACACCGCTGCGGATCGTAGACAGCAAGGGGTTCATTAAAGTACAGTGTTCAGACGGCGTTGTGGAGAAATGCAAGGTAAAGGATTACGAAGCAGTCGTAGAAAAGCTTTGGAAGGAAAACGCCGTATTTAAGACGGATACGGTACTGCGTCCTGACTTCTTCGTATGTTTCGGACCAAGGGTATGCGACTACAGTGCGGTGGACTTAGAACAGATTCTGCTTCTTATGAATCTGGATCTGGGAGACCGGGAACCAGAGGAGGAGGTCCTTATCATAGCTTCCGTCCAGGAGATCTAAACAAACATGAAAAAGGAAGAGTTTCAGAATGCCCTAAAGCCCATTACAGACGGACTTTTTGGAAAACAGAGGACAGGCGGGTATGAACGCCCCCACTTTGATGTGCGTCCGATTGAGTACATGGTAAAGGACTTGGCAGAAATCGAACCAGTGGAATGGTTTTCCTATGCCTTTTCCAGAGAGCCTTTAAACGGCAAATTCAACCAGGAACAGCGAAGGGAATGGATGGAGAAATGCCTGGCCTGCGGAAGAGAATATGCGGAGAAAATCTGCAGGAAATACCATACCAGGGATCCTGAGAAAATGGCGGAAGCCATGGGCATGGATATTTCCTATCCGGAATTCCCGGAAAAAACCGACCGGGTGCTTTTTGCAGAATACCGGGTGCCCAATAAAATCTGCATCTATATGGACGCGGTGAAGAAAGCGGAGAAGCTCATTGAAAGACCGGAAATTCAGGAACTGCTGGCAGGAGGGCTGGACATCAGCCGGCTTCTGCTGTCTCATGAGCTTTTTCATTGTGTGGAAGAACAGTACAAGAATGAAATTTTCACGAAAACCGAAAAGGTCAGGCTGTGGTCCCTTGGGTTCCTTCATAACGATTCCAATGTGATCGCCTTCAGTGAGATCGCGGCAATGGGGTTTGCCCAGGAGATCATGGGAATCACCTATTCCCCCTATGTAATGGATGTATTTTTAGTCTATGGCTATTCACCGGAAGAAGCCAGCGGACTTTATGAAGAGATGATGGTTTGCGCGGGAAGAACGCCGCGGACCGCTTAAAAGAAAGAGGAGAAGATATGAGTTTAAGAATTCCTTATGAAACCGTAAAAGAAACTGTAAAAAAGGCTATGTTAAATGCCGGGCTTACGGAGGAAAAGGCTGAGGTCTGTGCCACCATCCATGCCCAGTCCAGTGCTGACGGAGTGGAGAGCCACGGACTGAACCGTGTCCCCCGTTTTGTGGAATATGTGCAGAAAGGCTGGGTGGACCCCAAGGGAGAGCCGGAGCTTATTGGCGCCAGGGGAGCCGTTGAAAATTATGACGGACACTTAGGGATCGGCATTACCAATGCCCTGTTTTGTGCTGACCGGGCCATGGAGCTTGCCAAGGAACATGGGATCGGCTGCGTTGCCTTACGGAATACCACCCACTGGATGCGGGGCGGCACCTATGCATGGAAAATGGCGGAAGCCGGTTTCATGGGCATGAGCTGGATCAATACGGAAAGCTGTATGCCTTTATGGGGCAGCGACAAGCCGGGAGTGGGAAATAATCCGTTCTGCATCGCCATTCCAAGAGAAGACGGCCCCATTGTCCTGGATATGGCCATGAGCCAGTATGCTTACGGAAAACTGGGGGTTTACCGTCTGGCAGGCAAAAAACTTCCATTCCCCGGGGGCTTTGACAAGGAAGGAAATTTAACGGATGATCCTGGAGCCATTGAAGAGAGCATGAGAATTCTTCCCACCGGCTACTGGAAGGGAAGCGGCATGGCCATTGCTCTGGATCTGGCGGCTGCCCTTATGGCAAACGGAAACAGCGGTTCTGATTTAGATGAGGAAGGAAGAGGAAGCTGCACTGGCTGCTGCCAGATTTTCATTGCCTATGATCCATATCTTTTCGGCACAAAAGAGGAGATCCAGGAAATGCTTAACCGCAGGGTTGCGGCAGCAGATGCCAGCCATCCTGAGAGGGAAGGCGGCCAGGTCACCTGTCCGGGAGAACGGACCATTGCATCCAGGGAACAAAGCATGAAGGAAGGCGTATCCGTGGATGAGACTGTCTGGGCCCAGGTCGTTGCCATTTCAGAAGGCCGGCTGGATACAAAGGATGTTGCAAGCAAATAAAAGGAACTGCTCTTCGTGGGGAGCAGAAGGGAGAAAACTTATGCTTTTTTCTAATATTTCAGTTGCAGAAAAATACGATTATCTGGAAGATAAATTCCGGGCAGCCTATGAGTGGCTGAAAGAGACGGATATCCGTTCTTTACCGGCAGGAAGCTATCCGGTCAAAGAAAATATTGTGGTGGCAAATGTACAGGAGTACACCACATTTCCGGCAGACCAGGGTTCTTTTGAGACCCATGAGAAATATTTTGATATTCAGTACATGGTTTCCGGCAGGGAACAGTTCGGCGTTTGTAAAAGGGACGGCTTAAAGGTGAAGGAGAGAATAGAGGAAAACGATGTGATCTTTTATGAAGAACCGGAGCTTAGCGGCAGCATTCTGCTGGAAGAGGGAGATTTGATCGTAGTGGCTCCGGAAGATGCCCACAAGCCTCGCTGTGCAGCAGGAGAACCCTGCCAGGTAAAAAAGGTCGTAGTCAAGATCGCTCTTTAAATAAAAATCTGTCCGGCACAGGGAAAACCCGGGCCGGACAGAGAAAATCAAATGAGATTCATGTTCAAAGGCATCATGAGGTGGTCGATGAGGACCTGATAGGCCTGGCTGCCTTCTCTCTTTTTCAAATGCTGATAAAAGGCGGAATGTTCGTCATAGGTCGACTGGGCACGGCCGGCGATGGACAGAGCATTGGCAGTGGTCAGATGTATGGTATAGAGAAGACGCTGGAACAGATGGTCAAATTCGCTGTTCTCAGCGAAATGGACCAAAAGCATGTGGAACTGATGGTCCTCTTCTGTAAAGGAATCCGGAAAATTCCTGGCGGAAAGGGCAGCTTTCTGCCTTGTAAGGGATTCTTCCATATCCTTTAAAAGCTTTTGAAGCCGTTTTCCATCTTCACAGGCAACGGCCAGATGGACACAAAAACCTTCAATGGCACAGCGGACTTCAATGGACTCCTTCATGGTCTCCTTGTCCAGACGCCTGATCTTAAATCCCCGGCTGGGAATGATGGTGATATAGCCTTCCTGGGAGAGATATTGAAGGGCCTCCCGCAGTGGTGTCCTGGAAATGCCCAATTCCTTTGCCAGCCTGGTTTCTGAATATAAAACCTCTGAGTCAAGGGATTTGGATAGGATCTGTTCTTTGATTGTATGATAAGCCTGAAATTGGAGGGAACCGGTATCGTTCATGGAAAACTCCTGTCGTTTTGAAGTACCAGACTTCCTTGTCTGGATGTGCGTGTTATGGAACATATCATACCCGAAAAGAACCGTGAAGTCAATAAAAAAAGATTGACCGGTATACCGGTATACTGGTATAATAAAAAGAAAGAGTGAAAGAAAACTCTGTCACTCTTGAGTTTGTGAATCAAGCGGATATGCTTGCACATCCAGTGGATTCATTCGTTCACAAAATAAATTATATTATAAAGCAGGAGGTATAAAAATGAGCGCATACGAACTGGGAAATGGGTTAAGAGTCATTGATTTAACAAAGCAGCTGGATCCGGAGACTGAGACAAGACGTTGTCATTTATTCCGCTTTAACACAGGTGGTCCGATCCCGGATTTCCACACCATCATGGACTTGACCAGCCATTTGGGAACCCATGTGGAGTGTCCATATCACCACAATGACAATTGGACTGATGTACAGGGGCTTCCCATCAGCACCTTCATGGGACGTGCCATTTATGTGAACATCACCCATATGGAGCCCAATGGCAAAATCAAAGGAGAAGATTTAGAAAAGGCCTGCGGCGGCCGCATCAAAGAGGGGGATATTGTGATCCTGGATTCTCCCCGGAAGATTCCGCCGTTCACCCCTGCTTCCAACACTCCTGAGGATGAGCGTCTTTTCATCTGCCGGGAGACAGCAGAGTGGTTAAAGGAGAAGAAGGTAAAATGCGTTGGCTTTGGCGACGGCGTTTCCATTGAGAGCAACAACGAGGATGTATGCGCATTCCATGATGTTCTCATGGAGGTTGATGTGGTATTCTTAGAGGTATTAAAGAACTTAGAAGAACTGACCACTGACACATTCTTCATGTCTTATGCTCCGATTCCGATCAAAGGACTGGATTCCTGCCCCATCCGCGCTTATGCCATTGAGGGACTTGGGGAATTTTCAAAATAACAGAGGGTGAAATCTATGAAAATTGCAGTCATAGGGGCGGGGGCCATGGGTTCCATCTATGGTGCCCATTTGTCCTTAAATAATGAAGTATATATGGTGGATACGGCGCCTGCTGTTGTGGAACACATCGAAAAGGAAGGGATTAAGCTTCTGGAAAATAATGAGGAGCACGTTTACCGTCCCAATGCCGTTACCTCTACAGCCGGCATGAAACCGGTGGATCTTGTACTTCTGTTCGTGAAATCCCTGTATTCCAAAGGGGCATTAGAGGCAAACAGGAGCCTGATCGGTCCTGAAACCTATGTGATGACCTTACAGAACGGTTCCGGCCATGAGGACATCCTGGAGGAGTTTGTTTCCAGGGATCATATGGTCATCGGCACCACGGAAGACAATGGCGCAGTTTTAGGCCTTGGCTATGTAAAAAGAGGCGGCGCTGGAAACACCAACGTAGGTATGCTGGCGGAGGATCAGGAGCTGTTTCTTCCAAAGCTGAAACAAGCCTTTGAATGCTGCGGTTTTACAGTGAATGTCCATTCCAACATTCAGCAGCTTATCTGGAACAAGCTATTTACCAACGTATCCTTAAGCGCAGTCACAGGCATTCTTCAGGTGGATATGGGATATATTGCGTCCAATGAACATGCATGGAACATGACGGCCCGTCTGATCAAGGAGGCGGCTGCCGTGGCCCGTGGCCTGGGCCTTCATGCAGATGATGAGGAGATCATGGAAAAGGTGAGAAAGACCTCGGAAATGTCTCCTAAGGGCTGCACTTCCATCCGGGCGGATTTACAAAACGGACGGAAAACAGAGGTTGATACCATAAGCGGCTCCGTAGTTCGGGCTGCAAGGAAATGCGGCATTCCGGTACCGACCCACGAATTTGTGGTGGAAACGATACACGCTATGGAAGACAAGAGCCGGTAACAGGATATAGAAAGAGGCTGGTTTCCTGCCGCAGGGTGTATGCGCTGCCGGATACCGGCCTCTTTGCTTTTTATTTTCGAAAAGGAAGCAGGACAAGGTCAAGCTTACTGATTTTGCTGATCGTCCGCGAAGTTAAATATTTCCCGTCTTGCTGTGAGGTATGCAACTGGAACAGCCTGATCAGGAGAAGTGATTTGGTATTTGAACAGGGGAACGATTAATCATAAGGGGGATTACAAACCATGAAAAAAATATATGTTGCTTCTATTACACCTTTCCAAGAGGAGGGCAGAATCAATGAATCAGCTGCAAAGCAGCTGTGGGAAAGAAACCTTTCAGAAGGGGCGGACGGATTCTTCATCGGGGGAAGCTCCGGGGAATGCTTTTTGCTGAACAGGGAGGAAAGGGTCCGTTCCTTTGAGCTGGCTTCAGAATATGTGGAACGTGCAGACATATTCGCCCATGTGGGGGCCATCAGCACGGAGGAGGCCGTGTTTTATGCAAAGCAGGCTAAGGATATGGGCATCCGGAATATTGCAGCAACTCCGCCTCTTTACTTTGGATTTTCCCAAAAGGAGATCGCAGGGTATTATTACGATATTGCAGAGGCAGTGGGACAGCCGGTTCTTTATTATAACATCCCATCCAGCACCCATAAGGAGCTTCAGCTTTCCAACCCGGATATTCAGGCACTTTTAAAATCCGGTGTCATCGGCTCCGTAAAGCACACCAACTTAAATCTCCTTGAAATGGAGCGGTTGAGGAATATAAATCCGGATATTAAGTGCTTCGGCGGTTTTGAAAGCTGCATGGTGGCCTTTCTTGCATTTGGCTGCGAAGGCTTTATCGGAAGCAGCTTCAATTTTATGCTGCCTCAGTTTAAGCGTATTATGGAGCTGTATCTGGACGGAAAGGAAGAAGAGGCCAGAATTCTTCAGTCTAAATCCAATAACATCCTGGATGTGCTTTTAAAGAACGGACTGTGCGCAAACTTAAAGTACATTGTTTCCAGCCAGGGCATCCCGGCGGGAGAGGTGAGAAGGCCCATGCTGCCCCTGACGGAAGAGAAAAAGGCCGAGATGGAGCAGGTCCTTAAACAGTACTTGGAGGTCCGCTAGTGTTTTAGTATACAAGTCACCGGAATCGGGTTTAAGAACAGTAAAGGAGATTTAAGATTTATGAAAGCGGTACAAATTGTAAAACCTTATGAGTTAAAGGTCATTGATGTAGACATGCCGGTCATTGACGAAAAAAATAATGTGCTGGTCAAAATGACTGCTGCGGGAATCTGCGGCTCTGATGTCGGCATTTATCATGGAACCAATGCTGCGGCTACCTATCCCAGGATCATCGGCCATGAAATGGTGGGAAGAGTGGCGGAAACCGGCCCTTCTGTCACGAATTTAAAAGTCGGTGACCGGGTGATCATCAACCAGGTAACAAGCTGCGGCCATTGCTATCCCTGCAGCATCGGACGGGGCAATGTCTGTGATCACCTGGCAGTGCGGGGCGTTCACATTGACGGCGGCTACCGTGAATACATGGCTGTACCTGAGTCTGACTGTTACATCCTGCCGGATTCCCTTTCCGATGAAGATGCCGTTATGATCGAGCCCGCCACCATTGGCATCCAGTCCTGCACCCGTGCGGAGCTGAATAAGGATGACATGCTTTTGATCTATGGTTCCGGGGCTCTTGGAAGCTCTATTTTAAAGACAGCCCGTTTGATCTGTGACCACATCATTGTTGCGGACATCCAGGATGATAAGCTGGAAACAGCCAAAGAGAACGGGGCTGCTTATACGATCAACACCTTAAAGGAAGACTTGCAGGAAAAGGTGAAGGAGTATACACACATGAGAGGAGCCACGGTTTCCATTGATGCCGTATGCAACAAGGATTCCCTGATCCAGCTTCTTCAGGCCACCGGAAATGCAGGGCGGGTCATGACCATGGGCTTTTCCACCTCTCCTACGGAGATCACCCAGTTTGCCGTCACCTCCAAGGAACTGGATGTAAGAGGTTCCCGTTTGCAGAATAAAATGTTTGGAAAAGCCATTGAGCTGATCCATGAAGGAAAACTGGATTTAAGCGGTTCCGTTTCCCATACCTTCCCGCTGATCCAGGCTCAGGAGGCATTTAACTTTGTGGACAGCCATGATCCGTCTATCCGCAAAATCGTCCTTACCTTTGATTTTTAGGCATCATTACTTAAAAAAGCAGTTCCTTCTGCATTTAAAACAGAAGGAACCGCTTTTTTTTATTTTCCGGCGCGTGCAGCGCATCCATAAGATAATCATAAATGCGGATCATGGCTTCCGGCTCCACCCATTCTGGGGAATCCCGGTAGCCCCCATGCATGGTAGTAGACACATCCATCTGACTGAGTATCATATCAAACTCCGGGGGATGGCCTAAAAATCCGCTGCCTAAGCTGGAAAGAGCCTTCAGGTACTGAATATCCCACCTGGGGATAGAAGCGATGCTGATCGCGGGAATACGAAGCCCGGAAAAAGAGGCTTCATCACTTTTGGGTAAATATTTTACCAGAAGGCCGTTGTGGGCTGCCAGAATTTCCTGATCACAGAACGAGCGTACAGAAGCCTTCTTTGCATTTCCCCGGTCGTAGACTGCAATGGTGTCACCGTAACCGCATACATCCAGATTGATCACGCCGGTGATGGCCTGGCGGTCCATCTGGCTGACGTAAAAGCGGCTTCCTGTATTGCCTGACTCCTCTCCGTCAAAAAAAACAAAACGGGCGGGGAAGCCTTCGGTGCGGAGGGCTTTGGCAAGGGCAATCAGGATGCAAAGGGCCGCTGCGTTGTCATTTGCCCCATAGCTTCCGGATACTGCATCATAATGGGCGCAGAACAAAAGGCTGGGCCCGCTTATTTCCGGGGAGATCAGATAATTGACGGCTCCTCTGGGAGTTTTGGCAGACGGCTCTTCTTCCTGGCGGTCAAAGGGCAGGTTTTCCTGCCTTAAGACTCTTTCCAGGGCCATACGGCGCAGGTCGGGATCCTTCAAGGAAAGTTCAATCAGATATTGGTTCAGGCTCATGATCCTTCCCCCTAACGGGCGCTGCCGGGCAGGCAGCTTTCCAGAGGCACCTTGATGACGATCTTGCGGATAGGTGCCGGGTTTTCTCCGGCCTTGATGGCGGGGATATGGACATCCCATGGAAAATAGATGGCATAAGTACCTGGAGTCAGGCGGATCCGCCCTTCCGGGGCCTCAGAGTCATTACGGAAGAAAAGGATGTCCCTGGGAGTGTCAAGAAGGTCTTCGTCCACCTGCCCGGTTTCGTCTTTGCTGTAAAAGCCGGCCTCTTCGGGACCGCCTGCGGCAAGAAACTGCACGTCAATGGTCTTTCTGTGTATTTCCGGACGCAGGCTTTCCCTGTCCTTCGTTTCCAAATCAAGGACCTGCAGGATGACAGGCAGGCCGTCCAGTTCTATGTTGAATACTCCCGGCTCATGAGCAGCCATGTCATTGTCTTTTAAATAACTGATGGCATTGCGCAGAGGACCAGGCAGCACGGCAAGCTGTTCTTCCAGCATGGTTTTATAGATATTTCCAAAAATCATGGGTAACTCCTCCTGTTTGATGGATTGTCAGTATGTTCCCTCTGCAGCTTTCTGCTACTGCATGGCGGTCAAGCCGCCGTCCACCCCAAGGATCTGGCCGGTGACAAAGGAAGCGGCATCGCTGCATAAATACAGTGCAGCGGCAGAAATATCTTCTTCCCGGCCGATGCGCCCAAGAGGAATCCGGTCCGTCAGCTTTTCTAAAAAAGCAGGATCATCTAACTGAAATGAGTTAATCGGCGTCCTAACAAAGGTTGGGGCGATGGCGTTACAGGTAATGCCGTATTTTCCCCATTCACAGGCCAGCTGCTTTGTGTACATGTTGACAGCGCCCTTGCTGGTGCAATAGGCGATATAATCCTGTTTTGTGCCTATAAGGCTCTTTACGGAAGAGAGGTTGACGATGCGTCCGTACCGGTTGGGGATCATGAAGCCCTTTCCCACAGCCCGTGTTACCGTGTGGATGCCTTTTACATTTAAGTCCATGACCTGGTCAAAGGTATCTTCATCGTAATCCTCCGCAGGCAGCAGGCGGTTCATTCCGGCGCTGTTTACCAGAATATCGATGCGGCCAAATGACTTGCCCACTTGATTCAGCATTTCCGCCACGTCCTCCCGGTCACGGATATCACAGCGCAGGGAAAGAAAACTGCGGCCTGACTGTTCTGCCTCTTTTTCAAGGTGTGCAGCCTTTTCCGGATGTCCGCCGCACACGGCCACATCAGCTCCGCTTTGGAGAAAAGCTTTGGCAATGGCGCTTCCCAGACCTCCGGTCCCTCCCGGGATCAGGGCCTTTTTTCCAGCCAGATTAAACAAGTTCTGATAGAAGTCATTTTTCATAAAGAAGCCCTTTCTGTTCCTGAAGTTTGGAATCTGCATGCCCCTTACTGCCTTCAATAAAATAGTCCGGGTAGCGTTCCTTTAAAGGTGATATGGCTAAAAGGATCCGGGCCAGATGATGCTGGTAAATGGTGCATGCCCGGTCTGTGTCCCGTGCTGCAAGCGCATCGGTAAGGGCGGTAAGATCCCTTAGGAAATCTTCTGTTACGGAAGCATCTGAGACAGATAGGTAGAGAAGCCTTTGTAAGTCCATGCCGGCCTTTTGTACAGGCTCCCAGACGTAATCCATCTTGCCGGCCAGATCATAAAGGAGCCGGTAGTAATCAGTGATCAGACGGACGGACTGGGATAGATCTCCTTGAGCGAGATAGTCCTCCTGCTGCATCAGGTTATGATAAAGAATATCAAATTGGGGCCGTTTCACGTTCCGGATGAAGATGTTCTGAAGCATCGCTGTTCCAAGCTGCTTGTGGATCCACAGGGTCTGCTCGATCCGGCTGATGTCGATCCTGGATACAAAGGCTCCCTTCTGTGGGATGATATCCACCAGATTTTTACGGGAAAGCTTATAGAGCGTATCGTGGACCGGTGTCCGGCTTATGCTCAGAGCATCGGCAAGTTCTACCTCGTTCATCTTACGGCCCGGGGGCAGATGAAGATTTAAAATGAAATGCCGGATAATCCGGTATGCATATTGGCGTGCATCTTCCGTGTGTCTCCGGGGAGGTAATTTTTGAAACGGTATGAGTGACATGTAAAACTCCGTTCTGCCGCCTATACCGGCGGCACAGGTCAAGTAATAACGCCGCTGGCGTTGGAATGCTGTCCTGTATTTGTCTTATTTCCAGTTGTTTTATTAAGCTTGTCCGGTACATGGCTGATTTATGAGTGCCAGGAGCGGACAAGACAGGAATGTATAGAAACTTGTATGCAATATATAGTGTTATTTTATCATTATTTGCTAAAAAAAGCTACTGAATTTGATGACGATAATGGTGGTTGAACTGCAAATGATGGTGGGATTCCGATTGCGAATTGGTACAACCGAAGGGAATTGAATCAGTAAACAGATTTAAAAATGAATTGCACAAAAAAATCAAAAAATTTATTGCAGCCTCTTGCATTTATTAAAGACATATGGTATAATTCCAGTGTTGTAATAAATGAATAAAAAAGTTGTTTATGCGCGAGTGGCTCAGTTGGTGGAGTACGACCTTGCCAAGGTCGGGGTCGCGGGTTCGAGTCCCGTCTCGCGCTTTTTTATTGGTAGCGGAAACCTAGGTTTTATCAGGGTTTCCGCTATATTTGCGCCTTTGTTAGCTGATAGACTGTTATAGACAGTTTATTAGGCCTTTGCTATGAAGTTTTAAGTTTCTTTTTCTGTCAGTGGATTTCAGCGATTTTCTGTGGAACTATTATGTCTCAATGTTTATCACTGAGACTTTCTCTATGTAATATTTATTATTAATAATAAACCACATTTGGGTATCAAATCTCATAATTGTCCAGAGAGACAGACCCTGAAGGTTATATTCTGCTACCAGTTCAGCTCGTGCGTCAATACTTCTTGCATCATTAAACCATACTAAGTGAAGAATCCCACCAATATCCATATAATAGAAATAAGGTGACTGTGCTGCTTCATTAAATTGGATTGGTATATTGTTTTCTGCTGCAATTAGTATCGCATTATCATTTGCTATAGCAGTAGCCCCTGTAGCGCCTGGAACATAAGGAAGTGTCCAATCATAACCGAGTGTGGTGATTCCCAGGAAAAAGACTTCAGATGGAATAATACTAACGACGTAGTCCAATAATTCTCTTAAAACATTAACCGGAAAAATTGAGCTTGGGTAGCTATAAGATCTGGCCCAATCATAGGAAGCAAACACAATTCCATTTACATATTCAGAAAATTGTGAATAGTCCAGCTTTTCAAAACTGACTCTAGGTCCATCAATATTCATAACTGGTGTTGTGGTTACTAATACTCTGTAACCTTCTGAATGAAATATCGCAGAAGCTTTTTTTATGTATTCTACAATTTTATTTAGGTTTTCCGATGTAATATCTTCGATATACATATTTATTCCATAATAACCCTTTGTTTTCAGCATCTGAAGAATATTATCAATGAGGCGATCCTGCACAATAGGGTCATTTAAAATATTGTAGGTTATTTCACGAATAATTGTTCCTTCTTCCGTAATCGTAGAAACAAACATCATAGGTGCAACGCCATAAGCTTTAGCCAGCTGAACCAGTTCGGCGTCGTTATCAATGGAGATAATTTCTCCCTCACTTGTGGCTCTGTAATTGAATATGGTCAGATATGATAAAAAAGGAAGCGTTTTTATTAAAACGGATTTATCTATATAAGAAAAGGTATAACCACTAGTGGCAATCGTTCTTGACTTGTTTGTCTGGTATTTTATCACAATGGTTTCACCGGAGTATAAAAAATCTCTATCAGAAAGATAGGGATTATTCCTTAATAATTCCATGGGTGAAACACCGTACTTCTCTGCTATACTTTCCAAAGTATCGCCGATTTGGACGGTGTATAGTATTTCTGGTTGAACAATCACAATGGTTTGGCCAATTGCTAAATTGTCAGAGTTTGTTATTCCGTTTTCCAATATTAATCTGTAAACGGGGATATTATAATACTCTGATATTGAATTGATGGTTTCACCGGGTTGTACAACATGTATGACCATGATCCCTCCGAATGATCTTATTAATCCTAAAATGTATATGCTGTGGCCTGTAATATCATACCAAGTGGAGATTTATTAATTTAGATGGTTAATTTTCAGTGATAGCAGCAGGCCACCTCGCAGAATGATCATTTTAAATGAAAATCATAAATAATAAAGTGACATAAAATTAAGGACCTGTTGAAGGCATTATTTTTCAACAGGTCCTATGCTTAGCACAATCTAATGGTGGATATTATAAAAAATGTTTGATTCAGATCAATCTATAAGCAAACATGCCGGGTACTTTTCCACATGAATCCCTTCCGCCCGGAATCCAATCCACATCATCCCTTCTTTTCCAACCCTTCCAGAACCTCCAACACCTCCCCAAGGCTATGAATGGAATAATCCGCAAGGCTCCGGTCAAAACGGAACCGTTCATCAACAAGAGAAGCCACAGTCATTCCCGCCCCATGTCCAGCCATGATTCCATAGGTGGAATCCTCTACCACCAGGCATTCCTCCGGCGCACAATGGAGGGCTTCAGCCGTGTGGAGATAAATTTCCGGATTAGGTTTGCTTTCCTTAAATTCCTCGCCGCTTATAATATAATCAAAGTCACCCTTCAGCCCGCAGGTCGTTAGAACCTCTTCAATCCCTGCCCTGCTGGTAGAAGATGCGAGAGCCACCAGATAACCTCTGCGGTGAATCTCTTTTAAAAGCTCCGGTACTTCCTTACGCAGGATAGCAAAATAATCCGGGCGGCAATCGGCCCAGATTCCGGCATACATTTCCTGAAATTCCAGGGAATCCGTATCCTTTCCGATCACCTCGCCTAAAATCTCCATGGTCCTTTTCGTAGTGGCTCCCACAACGGTAAACAGTGCATCCCTGCTGATATCAGGGTACTTCAGCTTCAGCTTCTCATGCATGTGGTCTAAGTACACGATTTCACTGTCAATCAAAACTCCATCCATATCAAATATCACTGCTTTTATCATTGGTCAAATTCCTTCCTCATATTCTTCCTCAGACGTTTCTACCGGTTCATACCGGTATTTTCCGATCTGCGTTTTTCCGACTTCAATGAGTTCATCGGCCAGGGTGTCTCCTTCCGGTATCTGCCCCGTCATACAGCGCATGGCCAGTTCCACTGCCATACCCAGGTTTATTCCGTAAAGAACCTTGATCCGTTCATCTCCAAAGCTTAAAAGCACTGCATTTTTAAATGGGGAGCCGCCAAGGATATCGCATAGCACAAGGATTTGTTCACAGTCCCTGAAACGTTCAAAGGCTGCCTTTAAATTTTCCTTCAGCTGTTCCTCACTGTGCTCTCCCTTAAAATCTATTGGAATTAAAAAATCCTGATGACCTGTGAGAAGTTCCAGTGCGCTTGAAATGCCGTATGCAAATGATCCATGGCCTGTAATAATGATTCCAGTCATAATCTCCTCTTTCCCACCCGCGCTTTTGGGCATATGAGTATGCCTCCGGGGCGTTCATTCATTTTTATTCTCTGTAAACCACAAAGTCAAATCGGTGTGTGTTGCCGGGATAAGTTTCTATGCTGTAGTCAATGGGACGGTCATACTGGTCGTAAGCGGTGCTTTCCAGCATGTGCACCGGGGAGCCTTTTTCAATGTGAAATAAGCGTGCCTGTGCGGGATCGATGATTTCCGCCCGGATGGACCGCACCGCCCTGGCCGGATAGATACCGTATACATCCTTCATAATATGATACAGGGATTCTGTCCCATAATCATGATTTTCAATTCCCGGAAACAGATCCAAGGGAACGAAATTTTCAATATAGGTAAAAGGGCGTTTGTCCGCATAGCGCATCCGTTCCAGATGAAGACAGTGCTGCTGGGGTTCCAAACGGAGTTTTTCGTAAATCTGAGCATGATAAGGGGCGACTTCCTTCTTTTTTAAATCGGTTCCGGCTTTCATGCCGATCATGGCCAGCTCCTCATTGTAGCTGACAAGCTGCATCAAAAATACTCCCCGGTCCGTATTGGACTTCACAAAGCTTCCGGAGCCCCGCTTCCTCTCCAGCAGTCCAAGCTTGTCCAGCTCTCCGTAAGCCTGCCGGACCACAGGCCGGGAAATGGCGAATTTGAGGCATATTTCCTCTTCTGTGGGCAGTTTTTGCCCCGGAGTCAGAGTTCCGTTCCGGATAGCCTTGATCAGACAGGCCTTTAGCTGTTCGTACAATGGAACCGGACTATATTTATCAATTTGTATAAATTCAAACTTCATGTATACACCTCCATAACAGGGAGATCCCGTCTGTACAGTATACCATTGGGGAATTTTCCCTGCAACGTTATTTTGACGGATATCGCGATTGATGTCCGCGGTGCTTAAAACGGCGTCAGAGGCCGCCTTTTAACATGCAGTTTTCTGCCACGTAGCGGGCGCCGTTTTCCAGGGCCTTTTTTAAGGACTGTTCCGTCATCTGGCAGCCCTTTTTCCAGCCCTGGCCTGCGAGGCTTAAGAGAAAGGCGGTCAGGAAGGCATCCCCGGCTCCTATCCAGATGTGATAAGGCTCCCTGCAATTTCACACGCACAAGGGCCATACAGGAGATAGGTAAATTCTTCCAGATCTTCCTGTACGGCCCCCGGCAGAATTCGATAGGATTCCTTCCGTGAGTTACATGATTTTAAAGAAAGACAATACGACTGATACAAGGATAATGAAAATAATCAGCATCAGCGTATTAACATGTTTTTTCTTAAACAGCCAGTAAAGAGCGAATACAAACCCAAGTGGCAGTATGTTCGGCATGATGGAATCAAATATCGCCTGTATGGAAACACCGCCGGGAGCTACCAGCGTTTCTGCAAAATGCAGGGATACGTAACTTGGGATCAGACCGCCTACCACCATCATGCCCAGGATGCCCGCTGCCTTTGTGATGGCGCTGGCATTGGAGCTGATTAAGTCAACGGCTCCCACACCCATGTTATATCCCATGCGGCCGAACCACAGTCTTGATATGGCTCCTATAAACCAGATGGCAATATAAAGGATGGGACCAAGTACCGAACCGCCGCTGGCAAGGGAACAGCAGATCGCCGCTGATATGGGGAGCAGGGTAAACCAGAAGATCGCGTCTCCCAATCCTGCCAGAGGACCGAACAAGCCGGTTTTAATATTCTTGATCAGTGCTCTGTCCTGTCCGTTCTCTTCCAGGGAAAGGACAAGTCCCTGAAGGAAGGTGGCCATATGTGGCTCAGTGTTAATAAAGTCCATGTTGTTTTTCATGGCATCCGCGATTTCTTCCTTCTGGCTGCCGTAAATCTTCTTTAATCCGGGAAGCAAACCAAGGCAGAAGCCTGGGGCCTGCATGCGCTCAAAGCTGAAGCAGGACTGTTCCAATATGGAAAGCAGGCTCATCCGGTTGATATCTTTTTTTGTCAATTTATCTCTAGATACCGTCATCGTCAGCACCTCCTACAGTTACGGCGTTCTTTTTGATGTTTTCATCATTGAGATAGCCAATGAATGCTACGGCGATTCCTGCGATAGCTACCGGAAGGATATTGCCAAGCTGTAAGAATGTCATCATTAAAAAGCCAATAAAAAGATAAGCCACGTTCTGCTTTTTAAGCATGACAACAAGCAACAGGGTAAGACCGACTGCAGGGAGCAGGCCGCCGGATATTTCAAAGCCGTGGATCAGCCATTCCGGGAACATGTTTACAAATCCTGAGATCTGGTTCTGCAATGCAAAAGCGGAAAGGAATGTGATCAGGGCATAGATGCCTGCCTTAATTACAATTCCAAGAATAACGATCTGTGTAAATTTCTTTGTGTCTGCGTTCTCACATGCACGGTCAAGGGGACGTAAAAAGCCTGCGAAAGTGGTATTGCAGACAATTCCGACCCATTGTGCCAGCAATGCAAAGGGCAGCGAGAGTCCCAGAGCTGTTTCCGCGCTCTGGCCGGTAGTGAATGCGATGACCGTTGTCATCATGCCTGCCATAAGCGGATCAGGGGGGACCGTGCCGCCTACGGTAAGCAGACCAAGATAAGAAAGCTCTGCAACGGCACCGGCGGCTAAGCCGACCTGCACATCGCCCAGGATGATTCCGGCGAAGAAGGCGACAACAATGGGACGGAACCAGAAAAAGGCTTCCCAGCAGGCATCACAGGCACAGATAAAAGCCAGTAAAGCCAGCAAAATCCCCTGGATTAAAGTGATTTGCATATTAAACCCTCCTTTTATTATTGAACCGCAGGTGGTTCCTGCGGTTTTCATCATGATTGCCCATATTTTTCCTTCTCAATTTCCATGAACAAATGTGTTTACTTTACCTCAAAATCATGCTTTTTATCCCCGGGAGCGATCTGGATATACACATCAATCCCCTTTCCACGAATCATCCTCAAGTCCTCTAAGTCCTGTTCTCCCAGATACACATGAGGTTCATTTGACACCTTTTTTCCGGGAGCCACATGCATGTTGCCGATGCAGAGCTTATCAATGGGAACCCCGCCCTCGATTAAGACTCTGGCAGCCTGGGGATTTCGCACCACAATAAATATTTTCTGGCTTGGTGCTGCTTTATGAATGACTTCAATGGTTTTTTGAAGGGTGAAGAACCGGATCCCTACTCCGGTAGAATCCGCGGTCATTTTCATCAGAGATTGCTGGACCGGGTCACCTGCAGCTTCGTCGTCCGCCACAACGATCAGGTTACAGCCGATGGCTCCCACCCAGGAGCATCCCACCTGACCATGTACCAGCCTGTTGTCGATTCTTGTTAATAGAATGTTGGGCATATGTTTGTCACTCCTTTTTAAATTTTGTATCCCCTCTGGTATTTTGTGCTCTTTTTTATTTTTCCACTCCTTTTTATAAAAAAAGTATAAACA
This sequence comes from Lacrimispora indolis DSM 755, assembly GCF_000526995.1. Classification (NCBI taxonomy): domain Bacteria; kingdom Bacillati; phylum Bacillota; class Clostridia; order Lachnospirales; family Lachnospiraceae; genus Lacrimispora; species Lacrimispora indolis. Next base: position 2,372,841 of record NZ_AZUI01000001.1, read on the forward strand.
ATGTATAAACAAATCATAGTCTCATGGGTAAAGTTTGTCAATATGTAATTACAAATATTTGTATGTTTTTAATACATTATTGACTATACTTAAGGATATGATATAATTATTGCACAAAACGCGTTTGGTCTCATTTTTACTAAATAAAAAAAGGAGCGGTAACAAAATGAATGAAACTATGAAAGAAACAATGATGACGTATGTGGAAGAGTCCCCTGAGGTAATACTTAAAAATGTGAAAAACCGGAAAGAGCTGACAGCCCCGCTGCTTGCAGAATATGAAAAAGGGGATTACGAAAGCATCTGGATCGTAGCTTCCGGCTCCTCCTATAATGGCTCCTACTGCGCCCGCCAGTTTATGAGAAAGTATTTAAAGTCGGAAGTAAAGATCGTATCTCCCTTTACCTTTCTTTGCAGCGAACACGATTTTAGTGACAAGGATTTTGTTTTTGTAGTATCTCAAAGCGGATACAGCACCAATTCCATTGATGCCTTAAAGATGATCCGTGAGCAGGGACGTGCTTCCATAGGAATTACGGGAAGTATCTCCAGTGATATGAAGGATTATGCGGATGTGCTGATCGATTATGGAGTGGGGGTGGAGACCGTAGGATATGTGACAAAGGGTGTGACCTCCTTTGCACTGTTTCTGATGCTGTTTACCCTTGAGGCTGCTGTAAGAAAAGGTTTGATGAAGGAGGAAGAAGCAGAGGCAGTATGCCGGGATATGGAAAAGGCGGCACAAATCCATGAGACAGTTCAAAAGGAAACCATGAAATTCTTCGAAGATCATTATAAAGAATTCACTTCCATGACAAACGCATATGTCTGCGGATGCGGCGCCAATTACGGCACGGCTTTAGAAGGAGCTTTAAAGCTGGGTGAAACCGTAAAAATCCCTTCCACTGCTTATGAATCGGAGGAATTCCTTCATGGACCCAATCTTCAGATGACCCCTGGTTATACGGTATTTCTCATTGACGGAGGAAACAGCAGCAGCCGGATCCAGACCATTTTTAAAGCATGCAGAGAGGTGACCGACAGGGCATTTTTAATAACCAATCAGCCTGGATGCACCGGAGAAGGGATCTTAAATCTTTCTTTTGAGCTTCCGGAATTATTGACCCCGCTGTGCTTTCTTCCGTTTTTCCAGATCCTTGCCTATCAGGCCACCACAGCCTTAAACAGATGGAAACAGCATCCTCTGTTAAAGAAGATGAAGGATACTGCCGCATGTAAGACGGAAAATTATGAGAATCAGGATGACGATGATTAAAGCTGTAAAGGAGGCGATTTATGGGGAAGATTCAGATCAGTCCAAAGGAGCTGGCCTCTTATTTTGACCACACCCAGCTGAGAGCCTGGGCCTCTCATGAGGATTTTGTAAAGCTTTGTAAGGAAAGCATGGAATATGGTTTTAAAATGGTAGCCATCAACCCGGCTCAGGTGGTCCGCTGCCGGAAGCTGCTAAAAGGCAGCCCTGTCCATGTGGGCGCTGCCATTGGGTTTCCTTTGGGCCAGACGACCATAGAAGATAAGGTAAATGAAACAAAGACCGCCATTTTAAACGGCTCCGATGAGATCGATTACGTGATCAATATTACGGAGCTTAAGGAAAGGAATTACGGTTTTATTGAAAAGGAAATGGCAGAGATCACAGAAGTGTGCAGAAAAAACAAAGTGATATCAAAGGTGATTTTTGAAAACTGCTATTTGACAGATCAGGAGAAAGAAGAATTGTGCAGGATCGCCCTGAATGTGCGCCCTGATTTCATCAAGACCTCCACCGGTTTTGGAACGGCCGGGGCTTCCTTTGAAGACGTGGCTCTGATGAAGCGCATGGTAGGGGATGAAATTAAGATTAAGGCGGCAGGAGGCGTAAGGACCTTAGATACTGCTTTAAAGATGATAGACCTTGGGGTCAGCCGGATCGGGTCTACTGCGGGTGTTTCCATTGTGGAAGAGCTTAAGATGGGTATGCAGGCTGGAACGCCCTGAAAAAATATTTTTGTTTCTAAATGTGGCAAGCTGTTAAGTGACCGTATGCATTCTGATGCAAAGAATCACTTAACAGCTTTTTTTCTCCATTTGTAAAATATTGGGAATCAGGCATTGCATTTGGTGCGGGAAAATATTATAATACGGAAATGCAAAATTTCATAGCCCACATACCAAGGAGGCACACATGATACATGTTAAGAACATAATAAAAATTTTTGCCGGGGATTTAAAGCGCATTGCACTTAATCCGGTTGCAATTATCATCTCGCTGGGACTTATGCTGATTCCGGCCTTATATGCATGGTTTAACATCGCTGCAAGCTGGGACCCTTATGCCAATACAAAAGGTCTTAAGGTTGCGGTTGTGAACCAGGATGAAGGGGCCTCCATTGACAATATATTTGACACGGATATTGATGATTCTTCTATTAATATCGGTGAAATGATCCTGGATGAGCTTAGAAAGAATGAACAGATCGGCTGGCAGTTTGTCAGCAGGGAAGAGGCCATCGATGGAGTGGAATCAGGGAAATATTATGCTGCTGTGGTCGTTCCGGAAGATTTCAGCCGGAAAATTTCCAGCGTTCTCACCTCTCACATTGAACGCCCGGTGCTTCAGTATTATGTAAATGAGAAGAAAAATGCCATTGCCACAAAGATCACCGGCAAAGGAGTGGAAAGCGTACAGCAGCAGATCAATGAGACATTTATCAATTCCACCTCAAAGGTGGTTGGAAAGCTCCTGAACAAATATTCAGACGACTGGAGCATTGATAAGGAAACAGACAGAAACGATGCGGTCAGCTCTCTTACAGAGGTAAAGGAAGATTTGAATCAGCTTGTGGATACCATCACCATGCTGCAGTCCACCCTTCGCACGGTGAACAGCTTAAATGACGGTATAAAGGGAACTCTTCCGGATGTGAGTAAAATGATCGGCTCAGGCGGAAAAACGGCTGAAAGCGCAAAAACCCTCATCGACTCCTCCAGAGGCTTTTCCGATACAATGACCGGAGGGCTTAAGGATACTCTGGATCAGATCATGCAGATAGAAGAATCAGTGTACGAATCCTTCCAGGTGATCGGCAGGCTTACGGATACCTCTGCAGACGGGGCTTTGGATGCATTGAAAGCCATGGAAAATCTGGTGGCAGGAAGCATCAGCCAGTGCAATAGCATAAACAGGATTTTAGGAGAGATTAACCAGAAGCTTCCCATTCCTTTAAAAGAGATAACGGCCCTTCAGCAGCAGCTGACAGATACCGTGAAACAGCAGCAGGATCTGGTCAAAAAGCTTCAGACCGCCCAGCAGACTGTAAAACAGACAAAAAGGCTGCCCGATACCATGAAAAAAGATATTGGAGATTCTCTTGATACGGTTTACAATTCCATATCAGATATTCTTGATTTTTATAACGGCAAGGTGGAGATTCCCTTAAAAGACAGCCTTGATAAGAGCTATGATGCTCTGGGAACCACTGCAGGAGCATTGGACAGTATCGGAAGCATGGTGGGAGAGATCGATACCACCCTGAACAGCGTGACTGCCTCCTCCCAGAGCCTGATCCAGGCTTTGGACAGCGCTGTCAGCCTGATGAACAGGAGCCAGAAACGGGTGGATGATATGATCGACGGTGTAAACAAGCTGGCAGATAACAAGCAGCTGAATAAGATCATGGACATTATGAAGAATGACCCGGAGCAGCTCAGTGACTTTCTGATGATGCCTGCGGATATGGTTACCAATAAGATTTATCCGGTAGAGAATTATGGTTCTGCCATGGCTCCCTTTTATACGGTCCTGGCCATTTGGGTGGGAGGGCTTATTTTAGTCGCACTGGTAAAATGCAGGGTGGAAGAGAGCAGGTCGCAGGGACTTAAGCTGTATGAGACTTATTTTGGAAGGTATCTTACCTTCATGCTGTTTGGAATTGCCCAGGCGCTGGTGGTGGCCCTGGGAGATTTGTATATGCTGAAGATCCAGTGCCTTTATCCAGGGAAATTTGTGCTGGCAGCCGTGATCGCAAGCATCATATTCACCAATATCATTTATTCCATGACGGTCTCCTTTGGAGATGTGGGAAAAGCGATTGTGGTGGTCTTTATGGTCATTCAGGTGGCAGGCTCCGGCGGCACCTTCCCCATACAGGTGACTCCCCGGTTTTTCCAGATTATCAATCCTCTGCTTCCCTTTACTCATCTCATCAATGCCATGAGGGAGTGCGTGGGAGGAATTTATGAGGGTGCCTATTGGAAAGACCTCCAAAACGTGCTGGTCTATATTCCCATATCATTGCTGATTGGGATCGTATTGCGGAAGAAGGTGTTAAAGCTGAATGAATTTTTTGAAGAAAAACTCAGCCAGACAGGAATTATGTAAGGCCGGACAGAAAAAAAGACCCCTGGGAATCAGAGGCTGGCTTGGGTGTATTGGTGCGGGGATCCTGCTTTTCCTTGTGTTTGGAGCTTTAGCATGGCGCTGCCTTCCTGAGTATTATGCCAGGTTCTATCTGACACGGTCGGTGCTGCAGACCAGAGGACGTCTTATGGGCTTATGGGGCAGGGATCCCAAGGGAGAAGGGGCTGACGAGGATTCTTTAAAGCTGGTGGCTGATGAAGTGGTATGGAATGGCCATTCGGTGCTGGTGCTTCCGGGAGGATTTGGAATCTCCTGGAAGGAGCAAAGGGATGAGGAAAATACCTTTGCCCAGGGAAGCCTTGACGTGTATTTTCTGGGGGCCATAAGGGATGGGGTCCATTATTGGGCTGACAGGGAAAATGCCGTGCTCACCGTTCCGGGGATTACCAGGACATCCGTAAGGACCAGCCAGGAAGCATTAAAAAAGGTTGTGGGATTTTCCATTGTCCCGGAAGAGAGGAAACAGCGAAAGGACCGGCTGGAAACCTTAAAAAAAGATACCATCCAAATGATGAACTGCAGCCGTATAGAATTTATGGGAAGGGATAAGAATGGCGTGACCATTAAGGCATTGGTCTCTTCCGATCTGTTTGATGCTTATATAAGCGAAATGGGAGAACTGCTGGAAGACGGCCCTGGTAAAGATATGAAGGAATGGGGCCGGATGCTGAAAGAGCGGAAAACCCAGGGAGAAGCACAGGAAATTTTATTTACCATTGATAAACAGTTACATATAACCCGGGTCCGGGTGGAGGGCCTGGCTGATATGAGCCTTTTACTGGAGTCTCATGAAGGGCTGTGGATGGAAGGAAAGATCACGCTTCATGAGCGGGAGCTAAGTGTGAGCACAAGGGTTTATTTCGGCAATGGCGAGGAAGGGAAGAGGTCTTTCCAGATACCGGAACTAAACATCACATATTATAATGGAAGATTCCGGCTTGGACTGGAGTTAAGCGGAGGTTATGAAGGCGGTAAAATTTCTTCTGAGGTATTGGAATACGGGAAACTGTCCGGTACCGGGGGAGAATCAGCCGGTGAGGGACTGCAGGAGGTCAAGGATGAGTTCCTTAGAAGAACCGGACAGCTGGGCCTTGACTTTTATAAGTAAATAAAAAAATCTATTGACAAATACAACTGTAACTTTTATAATAACAGTAAAGGTACTGAAACTTACAAAGTTACAGTTATCCTATAGGCAATGATTCAAAAAACGGGGATATTTAAGGCAATAATGATAAAACTATAAAAGAGGACCGCAGCTGGGGATCATTGCAGAGGATGAACTGTTCATGATATGACGCAGCGGCATTTCCTGGAAACAGGGGAATGCTGTGAATAATGAATAAATGGTGCTGTTTGTGAATACACAAAGAGCAGGTTAAGAAGGAGGAACATGATATGGCAGTATTAACATTGACACAGGAGAATTTTGAAACAGAAGTGGTAAAGAGCAGCGGCATTGCGCTGGTGGATTTCTGGGCGACCTGGTGCGGCCCATGTAAGATGTTTGCACCTGTAATCGACGAAATTGCAGAAGGAAATATTCCTGACGTAAAGGTTGGAAAGGTGGACGTAGACCAGCAGCCGGATCTGGCAGGGCAGTTTAGGGTTATGAGCATTCCTACTCTTGTGATTTTTAAGGATGGAAAGGCAGCAGCCACTTCTGTTGGAGTGAAATCCAAGAAAGAAGTATTGGAAATGATTGAGAAGTTAAGATAAAAAGGCAGGAGCAGACCACGGGTCATCCGGATAATCGGAAAGGCCGGTGGTCTTTTTTATTCATAAAATGCACTCCGCCGTGGCTGCATACTCCTTGTTCCAGATTTTTACTGCTTTCCGATGCAATCATTTTCGTATAATATAGATTACATAAGTAGTTGTTGACATTCCCCTATACAGGAAGGATTATACTAAGTTAATCAGTACAAGAAGACTCATAAATAAAACGGTAATGAACAATGAACACTTAGACAAAGCATATGCTTATGGGGGTTTCAATGGAAGAAAAAAAACTGTATTCAATTGGGGAAGTCAGTAAGATCTGCAACATATCTACAAAAGCCTTGAGATTTTATGATAAAATCGGGATCATATCCCCTGATATGATCTGCAAGGAAAACAGCTATCGGTATTATAACAAAGAGACGCTTCTGACTGTTCCGGTGGTAAAATACTACAAACAAATGGGATTTAAGCTGGAAGAGATGGAAGGGCTGGTGGAAGGCAATACTTATTATTATCTGGAACAGAATTTCCGCAATAAGATTGACCAGCTATGCCTTCAGGAGCAGCAGATCCATAACAGCTATATTGCGGTTAAGGACTGGTATGAGCTGATACAGGAAGCCAAGCTGGTGCTCCAAAATGATGTGAATGAAGTTTCCGTAAAGTATATACAGCCGGTGACCTACTGCGGTATGGAGCAGGACTTTGGCTACAATTACATGGAATCCATTATTAACATAGAGTGGACCAATCACTTAGAATCGGCTGAGAATGAAATTACAGGGCCGGTAATTTTAAAATTCGAATCATTTGAAGAAAAGATGGCAGGCAGGTGCAGCCGCGCCAGGATCATGCAGCAGGCAATTCATCCATGCAAGGACTGTTTAAACAGGCAGACTTTTGGAGGATTTATGGCTGCATCGGTTTATCATATCGGTAAGCATGAATCAATTGATGAAGAGTATGAGAAAATACTTAACTGGGCGGCTAAACGAGGTTATAAATGTGGGAAAGAAAGCTTTGAACGGTATGTGGTGGATTACTGGACCACCAGAGATCCGGCTGAATTTGTTTCAGAAGTAATTGTTCCCATATACAGAGATTAAGGGAGCATATGGAATCGGCTGGCTTCCCCGGATACGGCGTTTTAAAAGGACGCTGAACCGGGGGAGCCCTTTTGTTTTTCCGGAGGTGGCAGCTGCTCCCAATATTTGGAGCATAAAAAAGTTTAAAAACCGGTTGACATTCCCCATAGGGGGAAGATCTATACTAAATGCATAGAAAAACACAAAGCGATTCCGTAAAATTAGTAACATTAACTGGCGTGATGTGTTTTCTAACGTTTTCAGCTGAACGTAAAGAAAAAAGCAGAGAAACAGGCTAACATGAATTTTGTGCAGTATTCAAATGGGGAAGGAAAACTTAGATGACAGAAGCACGAAAAAAATTTAAAGCAATTGGCATATCAACAGGCTTGGTATCCGGACTTATGTATGGGTTATATACCACATTCGTTTTGATCGCAGGTTATTACAAGCCGCTTGCCGGGGCAGTGGGATTGTTTGCTGCTCCCTATGTAACCTCAGGCCTGAATGATTTATTTGCAGGTCTCTGGCTGACCGCTTATAACGTAAAGACCGGAAGGATCCGGGAGATCGGAAGAAGCATAAGCCTGTTCACGGGAAAAATTATCCTGATCGGCTCTCTGGTAGGCGGCCCCATAGCAAGCGGTGCCTATCTGATGGGACTGGCCATGGCAGGAGCCTATGCCATACCAATCTCCGCCATGTACATTCTCTTTGGAGCGTTGTTTGCAAGGATTTTCTTAAAACAGAAAATCGTTCCCAGAGTCGGCATTGGAATGGTGATCTGTGTGGTGGGAGCCATAGTCATTAACTGGGTAAAGCCGGAAGGAAGCACGAATTTTACCCTTGGAATCATCTGCGCCTTTGTTGCGGCCATAGGCTGGGCTTTGGAAGGCGTGTTCGCGGCTTACGGAAGTGCCATGCTGGATACTGATGTGGTGATCAACATCCGCCAGCTTTTATCAGGTATTGTGGATCTGTTTGTTATTTTGCCGATTGCAGGAGGAATGGGACTTTTAAAAGGCACTCTTTTTTCCCTGCCACCGGTTTTGTGGCTGGTGATCGCCGGATTTTGTGCCGCAGTATCCTATTTGTGCTGGTATAAATCCAACAGCACGGTTGGCTGTGCCATGGGAATGTCACTGAATATTACCTACGCATTCTGGGGTGTGCTGTTTTGTATCCTGTTTTTAAAACAGCCTGTGACCCCGACCATAATCATTGGTTCCATTATTATCATTCTGGGCGCGGTTTTAGTATCCGTGGACCCATTTGAACTGCTCATGAAAAAGGAGGAAGTAAGCAATGAAATTTGATGCATTAGGAATGATCGAAACAAAGGGCCTGATCGGTTCTATTGAAGCTGCAGATGCAATGGTGAAGGCAGCAAACGTAACTCTGGTAGGAAAAGAATTTGTAGGCGGCGGTCTTGTTACCGTTATGGTAAGAGGCGATGTAGGTGCTGTAAAGGCAGCTACCGATGCAGGCGCGGCAGCTGCCCAGAGAGTTGGAGAACTGGTTTCCGTTCATGTAATCCCTCGTCCTCACGCAGAGGTTGAAATCATTCTTCCAAAAGACAAGAAGGAGAATAAATAATGAGTAACCAAGGAATGACATCTGCATCCGCGGATGCACAAATGGCAGCAGTTAACAAAAAATTCAGGACGACCGGAATGACAACCGGTGCATTATCCGGACTTACATACGGAATCTATACCGTACTTGTGCTGGTGGCCGGATATTATGAACCCCTTGTCAGTGCGGCAGGACTTTTGGCAGGACCATATGTGTGCTCCGGCTTAAACGATCTTTTCGCAGGAATTTGGCTGACTGTTTATAATGCAAAAAGCGGCCGTATCCGTGAGATGGGAAGAAGTCTTCATACATTCCCTGGTAAAATGATCGTCATCGGATCCCTTCTTGGCGGTCCCATAGCAAATGGCGCGTATCTGGTAGGCCTTGCAATGGCCGGTGCCTATGCGATTCCGATTTCCGCATTATGCAGCTTGTTCGGAGCCATTTTTGCATGGATCTTCCTAAAACAGAAAATTACCAAGAGAGTTATGCTGGGTATGCTGGTATGCGTAGCCGGTGCCATCATCATCAACTGGACAAAGCCGGAAGGCAGTGACAACTTTACACTGGGAATTATATTCTCCTTTATTGCGGCAATCTGCTGGGCTTTAGAAGGCGTATTTGCCACTTACGGCGGCGCCATGATTGACACTGATGTGGCAGTTAACTTACGCCAGCTGATTTCCGGTGTTGTGGATTTATTCGTGATCCTGCCTATCGTTGGAGGAATGGGACTTCTGGGCGGAACACTTTTTGCAGGAATTCCGGCAATCTGGCTTGCAGTATCCGGCTTAAGTGCCGCAGTGTCATTCCTCTGCTGGTATAAGAGCAACTCCACTGTCGGCTGTGCCGTGGGAATGTCCTTAAATGTAACCTATGCGTTCTGGGGAGTTTTCTTCTGTATCCTGTTTTTAGGACAGGCAGTGACCCCTACGATTGTAATCGGCTCTATTGTAATCGTGTTCGGTGCGATTCTGGTAACCATGAATCCGCTGGATTTATTCAGGAAAGGGGAATAAAGAAATGTTATTACCTGCAAGAACAGCAGTTTTAAATTATTTGTATGGGGTAAAAAATGCGGATATCGGCCAGATCATGGAGGCATTAAAACCTCTTTACGGCGGAGAACGCCAGTTTACCAAGGATCGTTATCTGGATCATGTCATGTCTTTAGAGGCAAATGGCATGGTCAGCTTATGCGGCTATGATCTGGATCAGAACGGAGAACTGCGTATGTGTTATGAAATTAACGATGACGGAAGAAGCGCGGTTGACAAATACGTGGATAAGAAATACCGCAAATAAAAAGAGGAGGTTTACAAAGGTGAGATATTACGGAGATGAAGCGTTAGGGCTTGTAGAGACTGTCGGACTGGTTCCGGCACTGGAAGCTGCAGACAAAATGCTTAAGGCAGCGGATGTAGAATTGATTTCCTATGAAAACGTAGGTTCCACCCTGGTGACCATCATGGTAAAGGGTGATGTGGCAGCAGTACGCTCCTCTGTAGATGCAGGTGCAGAAGCGGCGGCAGCCATCGGCAAGATGACTGCAAAAAACGTGATGCCAAGGCCGATCAAAGAGGTCGGAGACATTGTGTCCGTGCACGATATTGACGCATAGAGAAAGGAAAACAGGATATGGAAAGATATGAAGCCATAGGTGCGATAGAAACATTTGGTCTGGTATTTGTTCTCGAAGCGGCTGATGCAATGTGCAAGGCGGCAGATGTGGAACTGGTGGGTTATGAAAATGTAGCTTCCGGTTATATTTCTGTTCTGGTACGGGGAGACGTAGGAGCCTGCAAAACGGCTGTGGAAGCCGGTATCAAGGCGGTAAAGGATATGGGAGCGGAAGTTTACAGCTCAATCGTGATTCCAAGACCTCATCCCCACCTTGAAAAAATTATCAGACGATATGCCTTAATAACTGCTCCGGTACAGGAATAGCAGGCATCCCGGATGAAGGGAGAATAGGAAATGAGTTTTGTAGATAAAGACTTGCTCTCCATACAGGAGGCAAGGATTTTAATGGAAGGTGCACGGGAAGCCAGAAAGACCATGCTTACCTTTCCTCAGGAAAAGCTTGATCTCATTACCGGCACCCTTGCGGCGGCAGCAAAGGAACTGGCAGAGGAACTGGCGGTCATGTCCGCAGAAGAAACCGGATATGGACGTTACCAGGATAAGTACGTGAAAAATACCTTTGTCTGCAATTTTCTTCCGGAGCGCTTAAAGGATATGAGGTGCGTCGGCATCCTGGAAGAAGACTCCCGGTCAAAAACTATGAAAGTAGGCGTTCCTGTGGGCGTGATTGCTGCCCTGACACCGGCAGTGAGTCCGGTTTCTACGGCGATTTACAACGTACTGACAGCCGTTAAGTCGGGCAATCCCATTGTGATCGCTCCTCATGAAAGGGCAAGTAAGGTAACCGGCAGACTCCTTGACCGGCTCATGGAAGCAGGAATATCCTGCGGACTTCCGGAAGGAGCCATCGGGTATTTAAAGACAGTGACAAGGGCGGGAGCCCTGGAGCTGATCCGTCACCCGGCAGCAGCCATGGTGGTCAACACCGGAGTTCCTGAGCTTTGCCGGGAGGCAGCAGAAAGCGGAAAGCCTTATATTTACGGCGGTACGGGAAACGGACCGGTCTTTGTGGAACGGACTGCCGATGTAAGACAGGCAGTAGAGGATATCATTGCCAGCCGCACCTTTGATTACGGCATCGTGTCTGCGGCCGAGCAGTATATGGTGGTAGACAGCCTTATTGCCGCAGAGGTAAAGGCTGAAATGATAAAGAACGGAGCTCACTTCATGAATGAGGAAGAGGAGAAAAAGCTGATTGAACTCCTCTGCCTGGAAAGCGGGAAGCCGGATACGGAAATTATGGGAAGGCCTGCGGCAGAGCTTGCGGACAGGGCAGGATTTACAGTGCTTAAGACCACAACAGTGCTGGTTTCTGAGCAGAAGTATATTTCTGAGAAGAATCCCTTTGCAAAAGAGCTTTTGTGTCCTGTATTGGCTTATTACATCGAAAATGACTGGATGCACGCCTGTGAAAAATGCATGAGCCTTCTTGTAAATGAAAGCCATGGACATACCCTGGTGATCCATTCCAGGGATGAGGAAGTAATACGCCAGTTCGCCTTAAAGAAGCCGGTGGGCAGAGTTCTTGTCAATACTCCCGCCACTTTGGGCAGCATGGGAGCCACCACCAACCTGTTTCCTGCCATGACCTTAGGAAGCATTACGGCCGGCGCCGGAATCACGGCTGACAACGTCTCACCTATGAACTTCATTTACATACGGAGTGTGGGATATGGCGTCCGGGGAGCCAGGGAGTTCCTTGGGACGGCAGAGAAAGCTTCAGGCGGATATGAGAAAGCTCTTAAGACAAAGGGAAACTGTGAAGATGCAAAAGAGCTCCTTAAGCAGATTTTGGAAGCCTTGTCAAAAGAGCTGGATGATAAATGTTGAAAGAAAAGCGTCTTTCAACCTTGAATTTGTGAATCAACTGGATATGCAAGCAAATCCGCTTGATTCATTAGGTGGTAAATAATTGAAAGAGAGGGAAATCAGATTGGATATTCGTGAATTTTCAAATAAATTTGTGGAAGCAACGAAGAACATGACACCGGAAGAAAGAGCTTCCCTGATGAAAATGTTTGAAACTGTTTCTGATGAAATCAACAAAAAAGAACCTTCATCTCAGGCAGCAGCATGCTGTGAGGGAGGTACAGAGGTACCGGAAGGGATTACTTCAAGACTTCAGAAATTAAAAGATAATTACTTAACACATAAGCCATCTATTACAACCTACCGTGCGCGGGCCATTACCAAGATTGCAAAAGAAAATCCCGGCATGCCAAAGATCATGCTTCGTGCAAAATGCTTCCGTTACTGCTGTGAGACTGCGCCCCTGGTCATTCAGGATAATGAGCTTATCGTAGGTGCTCCCTGCGGCGCTCCCCGTGCAGGTGCATTCTCCCCGGATATCGCATGGAGATGGATGGTAGATGAGATCGATACCATCGGCACACGTCCTCAGGATCCCTTCTATATTTCTGAAGAAGACAAGAAAATCATGAAAGAAGAGCTGTTCCCATACTGGTCCGGCAAATCGGTTGATGAGTATTGTGAGGATCAGTACCGTGAAGCAGGGGTATGGGAATTATCAGGGGAATCCTTTGTATCTGACTGCTCCTACCATGCCATCAACGGCGGCGGTGACTCCAACCCGGGCTATGATGTGATTCTTATGAAGAAGGGCATGCTGGACATTCAGCAGGAAGCCAAGGATCATTTAAAGGAACTGGATTATGAGAATCCTGATGATATTGAGAAGATTTATTTCTACAAATCCATTATCGATACCACAGAAGGCGTTATGATCTATGCAAAAAGACTTTCTGAGTATGCAGCTGAGCTTGCAGCAAAGGAAACCAATCCAAAGCGTAAGGAAGAGCTGTTAAAGATCTCTGAAGTAAATGCTTACGTTCCTGCACACAAGCCCAGAACCTTCTGGGAAGCGATCCAGGCCGTATGGACCATTGAATCCCTGCTCGTAGTAGAAGAAAACCAGACCGGTATGTCCATCGGACGTGTGGACCAGTATATGTATCCATTCTACAAAGATGATATCGAATCCGGACGTATGAATGATTTCCAGGCATTTGAGCTTGCAGGCTGTATGCTGATCAAAATGTCTGAGATGATGTGGATCACCAGCGAAGGCGGTTCCAAATTCTTTGCAGGATACCAGCCCTTTGTAAACATGTGTGTAGGCGGCGTGACCCGCAGCGGACACGATGCCACCAATGATTTAACTTACTTACTTATGGATGCAGTACGTCATGTAAAGATTTACCAGCCGTCTCTTGCATGCCGTATCCACAACAAGTCCCCGAAAAAGTACATGAAAAAGATCGTGGATGTGGTTCGTTCCGGTATGGGATTCCCTGCATGCCATTTTGACGATGCCCACATCAAGATGATGCTTGCAAAAGGCGTATCCATTGAAGATGCACGTGATTACTGCCTCATGGGCTGCGTAGAGCCTCAGAAGTCCGGCCGTCTGTATCAGTGGACCTCCACTGCCTATACCCAGTGGCCCATCTGCATTGAGCTTGTTTTAAACCACGGCGCTCCTTTATGGTATGGCAAGCAGGTTTGCCCGGATATGGGTGACTTAAGCAATTTCAAAACTTATGAAGAGTTTGAAGCTGCCGTAAAAGAAGAAATTAAATACATTACAAAGTGGACCGATGTTGCCACCGTAATTTCCCAGAGAGTTCACAGGGACTTAGCTCCAAAGCCACTCATGTCCATCATGTATGAAGGCTGTATGGAAAAGGCCAGGGATGTATCCGCAGGCGGCGCCATGTATAACTTCGGGCCTGGTGTGGTATGGTCCGGACTTGCTACTTATGCAGATTCCATGGCAGCCATCAAGAAGCTTGTATTTGAAGAGAAAAAGTATACACTGGAGCAGTTAAACCAGGCTTTAAAGGCTGATTTTGTGGGATATGACCAGATCCGTACCGATTGCCTTAATGCTCCGAAATACGGAAATGATGATGATTATGCAGATTTAATTGCTGCTGACCTGGTTGACTTTACAGAGCATGAACACAGGAAATATAAGACGTTATATTCTGTTTTAAGCCATGGTACCTTATCCATTTCCAATAACACCCCATTCGGACAGATGACAGGCGCTTCTGCCAACGGCCGTAACGCATGGCTGCCTCTTTCCGATGGAATCAGCCCGACCCAGGGTGCAGATTTCAAGGGACCCACCGCAATCATCAAGTCCGTATCCAAGATGTCCAATGACAGCATGAACATCGGTATGGTTCATAACTTTAAGATCATGGCAGGACTTTTAGATACTCCGGAAGGGGAAGAAAGCCTGATCACCCTCCTTCGTACGGCCTGCATGTTCGGAAACGGTGAGATGCAGTTTAACTATCTGGACAACGATACCTTAGTTAAGGCTCAAAAAGCTCCGGAGCTGTACCGTGACTTAATCGTCCGCGTAGCCGGCTACAGCGCATTCTTTGTAGAGCTATGCAAGGATGTACAGGATGAGATCATAAGCAGAACCATGCTGACACATTTCTAAAAGAAAACGGAGAACAATCACAATGGACCATGGAACAACAGGAGAGATTGAGCGTAAAGCGTTTATCTTTAACGTGCAGAAATACAACATGTATGACGGGCCGGGAATCAGAACCCTGGTATTCTTTAAAGGCTGTCCCCTCCGGTGTAAATGGTGCTCCAATCCAGAAGGAATGGTGCGGAAATTCCAGGTGATGTATAAGCAAAATTCCTGTGTAAGCTGCGGGGCGTGCGCTGATGTGTGCCCCGTAGGAATCCATGTAATGTCCAAAGAGACGGGAAAACATGAAATCCAGCGGGAAAAGGACTGCATCGGTTGCATGAAATGCAAAAATGCCTGTCCCAATGCAGCGCTGACCATTGCCGGAGAAGTTAAGACCATTTCAGAACTGCTTAAAATCGTGGAAGAGGATGCTGCCTTTTATGATATTTCAGGCGGCGGCGTGACACTTGGCGGCGGAGAAGTGACCGCCCAGCCGGAAGCGGCTTTAAACCTGTTAATGGCCTGCAAGCAGGAAGGGATCAATACAGCCATTGAGACCTGCGGTTATACAAGTACGGAAACCATTTTAAGAATCGCGGAGTATGTGGACTTATTCCTGTTTGATATCAAGCATATGGACCCTGTCCGCCACAATGAGCTGGTGGGCGTGAACAATGAACAGATTCTTACCAACTTAAAGGAACTGCTTCACCGCCGTTTCAACGTAAAGGTCCGCATGCCCATGCTGAAGGGAATCAATGACAGCCGGGAGGAAATCGACGGGGTAATTAAATTCCTGATGCCCTTCCGTGATTATAAAAATTTTAAGGGAATTGACTTACTTCCATACCATAAGCTGGGAGTTAATAAATACAATCAGCTTGATATGGAATACCCCATTGAAGGTGATCCAAGCTTAAGCATGGAGGATTTAGACCGGATCGAAGGGTGGATAAAGGAATACCGGTTCCCGGTCACTGTGGTGAAGCATTAAGAAAGGGGAAGAGGCCATGATTGAGATGCAGCGTGTCATAGAGGAATCCGTTCCGGGCAAGCAGGTGACCATAGCCCATGTGATCGCATCTCCCATACCGGAGGTGTATGAATGCCTTGGCATCGATGAAATGGGAGCCATCGGAATTCTCACCCTGTCCCCTTTTGAAACCTCCATCATTGCGGCGGATATTGCGGCAAAGGCGGCAGACGTGGAAATCGGCTTTTTAGACCGTTTTACAGGCTCTGTAATCATTGCAGGAGATGTGGACAGCGTGGAAACTGCTTTGACTGCGGTATGTGATACCTTAAAGCGGGGGCTAGGTTATATGGTGCCCGCGGTAACAAAAACATGAGAAAAAAGCGGATCATGATCATCGGTCCCGGCGGCAGCGGGAAAACTTCCCTGGCCAACGTTATAAACGGTCTCACCGGTCCGGCCAGGAAAACCCAGAACATGGTATATGGGAAAAAAACTCTGGATGTGCCGGGGGTTTACTTGGAAAGTCCCTGGATGCACAAGCATATCATAGCGGCGGCACAGGATGCCTCTCATGTGTTGATGCTGGTAGACCAGTCATCATGCCGGGAAAGTTATCCGCCTGGATTTGCAAAAGCCTTCCGGGTCCCGGTGATCGGCGTGATTACAGGAGACGGAGAAAAAACGGAAAATGATGGCTGGTGTATCCGTCAGCTGAAAAAAACCGGGGCAAAGGAGCCCTATTACCATATCAATCTGTCTGAAGGGACCGGACTTCTTGAATTATTGGAAGAATTAAAATAAAAGGAAATGCCCTATGGGCAAATAAGAGGAAACACCCTGCGGGTATACCTGAATGCCCAAAATACATGGGCAAATAAGAGGAAAGGAGGGAAATGTAACGTGGAGCAATTTGTAATGAATACAAAGGTATATATGGGATCTTCCTGTCTGGATAAGATGAAGGAACTTCCTGTGACAAAGGCTTATATTATCTGTGACCCCTTTATGGCCCAATGCGGCAAGGTGGACATGATCACAGAGCTTTTGAAGGAAAAAGGGAGCAGCTATGAAGTGTTTTCCGAAGTAGTGCCGGATCCTACCATTGAAGTGGTCTCAAAGGCCATCGGCGGAATGAAGTGTTTTGGTCCGGATGCAGTGATCGCCTTTGGCGGCGGTTCTGCCATTGATACTGCCAAGGCAGCAAGCCATATTTACAGCCAGATGGGAAATGGGAAGCTGTTTTTGATCGCAGTTCCCACAACCAGTGGTACCGGCAGTGAAGTGACCAGTTTTTCCGTGATCTCTGATCCCCAGGCCCAGGCCAAATATCCGCTGCGCTCCGACAGCATGGTGCCGGATGCGGCATTCCTTGATCCCCGGTTTACGGTGTCTGTTCCGCCTCATATTACGGCGGATACCGGAATGGATGTTCTGACTCATGCCCTGGAAGCTTATGTTTCAACCAATGCAGGTGATTTTACCGATGCCTGCGCAGAAAAGGCTGTAAGGCTGGTATGGAACTACCTGGCACGTACCGTAGAGGACGGAAGCGACATGGAAGCCAGAACTCACATGCACAATGCATCCTGTCTGGCCGGAGTTGCTTTTAACGGAGCTTCCTTAGGGCTTTGCCACAGCATGGCCCATGCTCTTGGAGCACGGTTTCACATTCCTCACGGAAGAAGCAATGCCATCCTGCTTCCCCATGTCATCAGCTACAATGCCGGACTGGAAGACGCAGGTGAACAGAAAGCCTGCGGCAGGTATGTGGCAATCGCCAATATGCTTGGAATCGCAGCCGGAACAGATAAGGCCACGGTACACGGCCTGGTGCGCCACATCAAAAATCTGATGAATAAGATCAAAATACCTCAGCAGATTACGGATTTAAAAGTTGATAAAGACGAATTTGAGCAGGCCGTAGGGGATATGGCGGAAAAAGCTCTGGCTGACAATTGTACATTGACCAACCCAAGAGTGCCTGTGGCAGAAGAAATTGAAGCCATTTACCGGAAACTGTGTAAGGGGGGCTATTGATGAAATTCATCACGGAAGATGATTTAAGGATTTTATTCAGAAAAGAACCCTTTACCGCCTATGACCTCCCTGTGGGAACCAGACTGACACCCGGAGCCCGCCAGTTTCTGGTGGATAAGAAGATTTCCATAACAGATGACCCCATGATGGCAAAACAGAAAAGTATAAAACCTGCGGAGAAAAAGGAAGCAGCACCGGAAAAAGAAATCTGCAAGGATCATTTCGTGTTAAGGAAGAAAACGCTTCAGGCACAGTTTTTGGAAGTGGGCCTTGAACTGTTAGGCCGGGACGTTCTTCTGGCAGAACAGGTATTTGATCTGGAACGAAAACTTTCCAACCTTAAAAAAGAGGGCCGGGAAGAGGAAACCGGATTTAAACCCTGCACCGGATTTCATGAGGATAACTTACAGGAACCCTTTGAGGATTGCTTTGAAATAACAGGTTTTCATGCACAGTCAGAAAAAGGGAAAGAAATCCTTCTTCTGCACCGCCTGCGCTGCAGCACAAGAGAGCTGGCGGCTGAAGCAGGGAGCGAAAACTTAAACCCGGTTATTAACCGCTTATCGCAGATGATATGTCTGGAATATGGAGGAAAAACATGTCAAAGGAAGATATAACATTTGATGGCTGCAATGAACTGGTGAGCCGGTTCGAGGCAGTTGTTAAGCAGCCCGTAATGGGTGGCTCCTCTGTTTACTATACCGGAGTTGATCTGGGAACGGCGTGTGTGGTGCTGGCTGTTTTAGATGAGAATTACAAACCTGTTGCAGGCGCTTACCGGTATGCAGATGTGGTCCGGGATGGAATGGTAGTGGATTATATCGGTGCCATAAGAATCGTACGGGAGCTGAAGGAAGAGCTGGAGGAAAAGCTGGGAACGGAACTGTATTTTGCAGCTGCAGCCATTCCTCCTGGTACCGACTCCTTAGACGGAGGAGCCATCAAGAACGTGGTCCAGGGAGCTGGATTTGAGATCACGGCTCTTCTGGATGAGCCTACGGCAGCAAACGCAGTTTTAAAAATAAAGAACGGCGCAGTCGTTGATATCGGAGGAGGCACCACCGGAATTTCCATTCTAAAGGATGGAAAAGTGGTGTATGTAGCAGATGAACCAACAGGAGGGACTCATTTCTCCCTGGTGATCTCCGGTGCTTACCAAATGCCCTTTCAGGAAGCAGAAGTTTATAAGCGGAAAGAAGAAAACCATAAAGAACTGCTTCCGGTTTTAAAACCGGTTGTGGAGAAGGTGGCTTCCATCATAAGCCGCCATATTAAAGGACATGATGTACAGGAAATCTATCTGGTAGGCGGTACCTGCTGCCTTACCGGAATCGAGGCAATCATTGAAAAACAGACGGGAATCAGGACACGGAAACCTGAGAACCCAATGTTTGTGACTCCTCTTGGAATCGCATTTTCCTGCACCCGGGAAGAGCTGGCATAAAGGATGTGGACAATATGGAATACCGTATAATTAAATCACCGTCACAGGGAACCATTGATATCTTAAACCGCAGGAAGGGCTCCGGTACCTCATCCCCCATAGGACCGGTGGACGCAGTAGGACTGATACAGGGCAGGATCATTGAAATGGTTTGTGCTGCTGATGTGGCAGAAAAGGCAGTAGGTGTTACGGTAGAAGACATCAGAGGAAGCTGCCCCCAGAACATGATCATGCTGGCGATTTTTGGAGATACGGCATCGGTAGAGGCAGCCTTGGACGAAATTAAACAAAGAGAAAAGAGAGGGGTGGAAGAATGGTAGCGGCAAGACTGATTGATAACATATGGGCAACCAGAAAAGCGGAGTCCTTAAACGGATATAAATTTATGCTCGCCGAGATCATTGGAGGCACACGGGAAGGGGAACGGCTGATCGTAGCGGATATTATCAGCGCGGGAATCGGTGACCGTGTGATCGTTTCCACCGGATCTTCTGCCAGACGGATGCTGGGAAGCGATGAGGTTCCCGTAGATGCCGTAGTGATCGGGATCATTGATGAGGATTGCCAATTTATATAGAAGGGAAGTGATCATATGAAGCAGTTGATTTGTGCAAAGGATGTAGAAAAGTTAAACGCTGAGGGAAAAAAGGTATTTTACATGGAAAGCGGAAGCATCATCACTCCGTCTGCAAAGGATGCAGCTGATGCCTTTGGCATCAAATTCTGTGATAAGGCAGAGGAGCAGACACTGGCTCCGGCCCCGGCGGCTTTTGCAGGATTTGATATGGACAGCGATAAAATTTATATGGTACTGAAGACTTTAATGGAAAAGGGCCTGTTAAATGACATTTTAAAGCCCTATGAGTCAGAAAACCATGGAAACGGTCTTAAAGTAGTCCGCGGAAGTTCTGTAAAAATGGACGTATTTGATACGGGTGATCCATCTGTTAAGGCTTACTATCAAGAACTGGTAAGCAAGGATGAGTCCCATATCAGTGCAGGTTTCCTTGTGATCGATCATTCCAGCTTTGAATGGGAATTGACCTATGAGGAGATCGATTATGTAATTGAAGGAACCTTAACCGTTACCATTGACGGAAAGATCTACACGGCAAAAGCCGGTGATGTGCTCTTCGTACCATCAGGTTCCAAAGTAATCTGGGGTTCTCCGGACAAGGCGAGAGTATTTTACGCAACGTATCCGGCGAACTGGGCTGACTTGGTTTAAGGAGGTAAACAATGCAGGCACTTGGCTTTATAGAAACAAAAGGCGTGCTGACAGCCATTGAGGCGGCAGATGCCATGTTAAAAGCGGCGGACGTGTCTCTTCTGGAAAAGACCAAAGTCGGCGGAGGTCTCGTAGCTGTTACGGTGACCGGCGATGTGGCGGCAGTAAAGGCAGCGGTGGACGCCGGTGCAGCAGCGGTAGAACGCATAAACAGCGCTGCTCTAGTAACACGCCATGTGATTGCCAGGCCTCATGATGAGCTGACGGCTGTAGTCGGCGGAGGAACTCCGGATGAACCGGACAAGGCATTGGTTCCGGAAATCAAAGAAGAACCGTCTTTGGAGCCTTTCAATGAACCGGAAACGGTGGATACCATCAAGCGGGAAACCATGGACCTATGGATGAAGCAGGATGGTCTGGAAGAAACGATGAAGATACTTGAAGATATGAAGGTAACAGAGCTTAGAACCCTTGCCCGTGAATATCCGGAGTTTACCATAGCCGGACGGGAAATTTCAAAGGCAAATAAAACCCTGCTGCTGGAAGAATTCGGGAAGTATTATGGACAGAATAATTAATGTAGCAGCCGCGACAACGAGCGAAACTCGCGGAGCGTGTTTCGTCTCGTAGAAAGGAGAACGGGAACATGGAAAATTTTGATTATGATTTGCGTTCCATTCAGGAAGCAAGGGACTTAGCAAGATGCGGTGAAGCAGCCGCTAAAAAAATTGCCGGATATACGGCAGAACAGATTGACACCATTCTTAAGAGTATGGCAAAGGCAGGAGAGGAACACGCTCTTTGTCTGGCGGAAATGGCTGCCCAAGAGACCGGTTTCGGAAAGGTCATTGACAAGGCATATAAAAATCATGCCGCCTCCACTCTTTTATATGAAGAAATCAAGGATATGAAGACAAGAGGGATCCTTGAGGAGGATACGGTGAATAAAACCATTGATGTGGCAGAGCCGGTCGGACTTGTTATGGGAATCGTTCCCTCCACCAACCCCACCTCCACCGTATTTTTTAAATCCATGATTGCCATTAAATCCGGAAACGCCATTGTATTTTCTCCCCATCCGTCTGCTGCGAAATGCACTTTAAAGGCTGCAGAGGTCATGCGTGATGCCGCAATGGCAGCAGGCGCACCGGAGGGGATCATCGGCTGTGTATCCATGCCATCCATGGGCTCTACCAACGAGCTGATGAAGTGCAAGGAAGTTTCCGTTATCATTGCAACCGGCGGCCCTGGTATGGTGAAGGCTGCATACAGTGCAGGAAAGCCGGCCATTGGCGTAGGTGCAGGTAACTCCCCGGCTTACATAGAAAAAACAGCTGATGTGAAGCAGGCGGTAAAGACAATTCTTGCAAGCAAGACCTTTGACTACGGTACCATCTGTGCTTCCGAGCAGTCCATCATCTGCGAGGAAAGCAACCATTCAGAAGTGGTTGCGGAGTTAAAAAGCCAGGGGGGTTACTTTATGTCAAAGGAAGAAACAGACAAAGTCTGCGATCTGTTATTTAAGAACGGCCATAACATGAATGCCAAATTTGTCGGCCGCTCTCCCCAGGTGATTGCACAGGCAGCAGGCATCCAGATCCCGGAAGGGACCAGGGTCCTCATCGGCAAGCAGGAAGGCGTTGGAGAAGGATATCCATTATCCTACGAAAAGCTGACAACTGTCCTTGGTTTTTATACCGTAAAGAACTGGGAAGAAGCCTGCGGCTTAAGCATCCGCCTTTTACAGAACGGGATCGGACATACCATGAGCATTCATACCCAGGACAGGGATATGGTTCTTAAATTTGCTGCAAAGCCTGCTTCCAGGATCCTTGTGAACACAGGAGGAAGCCAGGGCGGAACCGGAATCAGCACAGGCCTTCCTATTTCTTTTACATTAGGCTGCGGAACCTGCGGCGGAAGCTCTGTTTCTGAAAACGTAAGTCCAAAGCATCTCCTCAATGTGAAAAAGGTAGCTTTTGGCTTAAAGGATTGTTCCACCATTGCAGAAGAGGATCCTACCTTTACATGGAAGGAAAAATCCCAGGGCGCATCCTTAAGTCCTGCCGATTTTGTAGCTTCCTTCGGTAAGAAAGAAAGTTCTCCGGCTGCATCTGTTCAGGGAAGCTGCGATGACAATGAGAAGCTGGCTGCTCTTGTAAAGGAGATCGTATTGGCTATGAAGGGCCAGTAAATGAACCAGGAAGGGAGAACAGGAATGGATAAGTATGAAGCGGTAATCAAACTCTTAATGGAGGCCGTGAAAGCGGAATCCGGAACCGATGAGTTTCGAATACCAGTCGGCGTTTCCAACCGCCATGTGCATCTGTCTCAGGAAGACTTGGATATCCTTTTCGGCCAGGGTTATCAGCTGACCAAAATGAAGGACTTATCCCAGCCGGGACAGTATGCATGCAAGGAAACAGTCACCATATGCGGTCCGAAAGGCGCCATTGAAAAGGTCCGTATATTAGGTCCGGTCAGAAGACAGACTCAGATCGAGGTTCTGGCGGCCGACTGTTTTAAGCTTGGAACAAATTCTCAGCCTAAAATGTCCGGCGAATTAACCGGCACACCGGGGATCACCCTGGTGGGACCCAAGGGCTCCGTTCAGACAAGAGAAGGGCTGATCATTGCCCAAAGACATATTCACATGACTCCTCAGGATGCCATGAAATTCGGCGTTCATGACGGACAGACAGTAAGCATTCAGACAGAGGGAATCCGGGGCGGCATCTTTCACCATACGGCAATCCGCGTAACCGATACATCCAGCCTGGAATGCCATCTTGATACGGAAGAAGCAAATGCCATGGGACTTGGCAGTTCTTCAAGCGTAACTATTGTAAAGTAAGAGAACCATTAAAAATTAATTATAAATAGGAGGATTATAAAATGAAATACGATGCATTAGGAATGATTGAAACAAAAGGTTTGATTGGATCCATCGAAGCAGCAGATGCTATGGTAAAAGCAGCGAACGTTACCCTGATCGGCAAGGAGTTTGTAGGCGGCGGTCTTGTTACCGTTATGGTAAGAGGCGACGTAGGAGCTGTTAAGGCAGCGACCGATGCAGGTGCAGCAGCAGCTCAGCGCGTAGGCGAGCTGGTATCCGTGCATGTAATTCCTCGTCCACATGCAGAAGTTGAAACAATTCTTCCGGGTACAAAAGAAGCGTAAATAGAAATTTGAAAAAGGTCTGGTTTTTATGAGTCATTCTCGTAAAAACCAGAATTTTTTTTAGGGATTTTCTGTTTTAAACATGCAAAATATTGGAGTTTTTTGGCGTGTCAATATTTTTTTAAGGTATTGATTTATAATAGATATACAATTTTTGGTATTATATACATCTTCCTTTAAAACCCAGATAAATTTCCGTATATAATAGACAAAACAAATTTTTTTAGGTATAATACCAAGTATATGTGCAGGATGCAGAAAGCAGGTGGAATTATGCGCCATAATAAGAGCGTAATGAGAAGTTTCATGATGGTGACCCAACTGGGGTTGAGTGTCATGGCGCCTGTATTTTTTTGTATTCTTGCCGGTTACTACATTGACCGGTATGCGGGGACAAAGCTGACTTTATTATTTCTGTTTCTCGGATTTCTGGCAGGAGGCTTAAATGCTTATAAGCTGGCGAAGTCCACCCTTGCCATGAATGAAAGGGAAGAACGGGAAGAAGATCAGAAGTCTCGCATGGAGCGGCAGGAGGAAGAAAGACCCAAGGTGCATAAACCGAAGCAGCCAAGCCGGGTGAAAGGACATGACGATGAGAAGCTTTCGTAGACAGGAGGACTTGTAATGGGGAAGGAAACAAAGAATCTGATGCTTGAGGTTTCGGCCGGAATTGTATTTTTCACTGCGGCAGCTATGGTGGTGGCATTTTTTATGTATCCCGATCGTACTGTTTTTGCGGGATTACTTTTGGGTATGATAATAGCTATGGCCATGTTTTTATCCATGGCTTTGGTTCTTGAGCGCTCTATGAAGACGGAGGATCCAAAGACTGTTCAGAAGCGGAGTGTGATCAGTGCAGTCATCCGCTATTTACTGCTTATTGTTATACTGGTGACAGTTATTATCCGGTTTTCCAACTGGTTTAATCCGGTCGCAGTAGTAATCGGAGTCCTCGGACTCAAGGCTGGGGCATTTTTACAGCCTGCCATCCACAAGATCGCTGTCCGTAGGGCAAAGGGAGAGTGATCTCCTTTGCGGTCAAGTGGGATCTCTTAAGAAAGGAGGATTAAGCGTATGGTCGTTGCGAGTGCCAATAATGTGGACTTTATGATCAAAGGCGTTACAAAGTTTCAGGCCTTTGGACAGGAGCTTTGGATTACTACCACAGAAATAGGCCTTAGCATTGTGACAATCGTAATTTTAATAATAGCAGTGCTTGCTAACCGGAAAATGAAGCGGGCCACAGAAGTACCAGGCACCTTTCAGAATATTGTGGAGCTTGCCGTGGAGTCGCTTGACAGCCTGGTAAACGGTACGATGGGTCACAATGCAAAAAAGTTTGTTAATTATATTGGGACTATATTTATTTTCATATTGTTCTGCAATATTGGCGGCTTATTTGGTCTTAGAACGCCAACGGGTGACTTTGGTGTTACATTCATGCTTGGAGTTTTCACATTCTGCATGGTGCAATACCAGGGAATCAAGAATCATGGAATCGGTCATCTCACAAGCATGTTTAAGCCGTTTCCGGTTTTGTTCCCGATTAACTTAATCGGTGAAATTACAAACCCATTATCCCAGGCGCTCCGTTTATTCGGCAACATGATGTCGGGTGTTGTTATCATGGGGTTGTGGTATGGGATGATGCCAATTTTTGTAAAGATCGGTATCCCATCATTTTTACATGTATATTGTGAC
Organism: Lacrimispora indolis DSM 755; assembly: GCF_000526995.1. Lineage (NCBI taxonomy): Bacteria > Bacillati > Bacillota > Clostridia > Lachnospirales > Lachnospiraceae > Lacrimispora > Lacrimispora indolis. Next base: position 2,398,315 of record NZ_AZUI01000001.1, read on the forward strand.
ATATTCTCAGGCTGTATTCAGACTTATGTGTTCTGTATGCTGACTATGGTATATGTCAATGATAAGATGGATTAAACTTCAATAATATTAAATTCAGGAGGAATTTTTCTATGAACGGTTTTTCAGGACAGGATTTTATCTTAGGTTGCTCAGCAATCGGTGCAGGTCTTGCGATGATCGCAGGTATCGGACCTGGTATTGGACAGGGTATAGCGGCAGGACATGCGGCTGCTGCAGTTGGACGCAATCCGGGAGCAAAATCTGATATTACATCTACCATGCTTTTAGGACAGGCCGTTGCCGAGACAACAGGTCTTTATGGTTTCGCTGTTGCTGCTATCCTCATGTTCTTAAAGCCATTCAGCTAAAGAATGGAATGGCGGGTGCAAAAGCCGCCCCGCAGAACAGGGAAAGAATAAAGAGCGAGAGGAGGCGAAACCTTGGAACGATTATTGGGATTTGACCCACAGCTGCTTTTCGATTCATTTGTGACAGGCGTCAACATATTCATCTTGTTCTTCGCGTTATCCTATATGCTGTTCAATCCGGTACGGGAAGCCCTGGAAAGAAGAAAACAGAAGATCGCGGGAGAATTAAAAAGTGCTGCCGACGATAAGGAAGCTGCGCATGCAATGAAGGAAGAATACGAGGCCAGACTTCAGGAAGTGAAGAAAGAAGCAGAAGCAATCTTAGAGGATGCCAGAAAAAGAGCGAAGCAGCGTGAAGCAGAAATTATTGCAGAAGCCAGGGAAGAAGCGGACCGCATTGTTACACGGGGCAACCGCGAGGTGGAACTGGAGAGAAAGAAAGCGCTTGATGATATGAAGGATCAGATCATATCCATAGCTTCTCTTATGGCCGGTAAGGTCGTGGCTGCTTCCATTGACACTACGGTGCAGGATGCCCTGATTGACGAGACTTTGAAAGAGATGGGTGAGAGCACATGGCAAAGCTAGTATCAAAAGTATACGGCGATGCATTGTTTGAGGAAGCCTTAAGAAAGCAGGAAGTGGACGCTTTATTTGAGGAAGTGAAAGGCCTGCAGATGATCTGGCGTGAGAATCAGTCATTGGCGGAGCTTCTTGATAATCCGAAGATTGTAAAGGAAGAGAAAATCGGCATTATTAAGAATATTTTTGACGGACGCGTATCGGATGATCTGATGGGTTTTCTGGCAGTCATTGTCGACAAAGGCAGACAGAAGGAGATTCCGGCAATTTGTGAATACTTCGTAAACGCTGTCAAGGAATATAAGAATATCGGCGTGGCCCATGTGACCAGCGCTGTTGAGTTAAGTGAGGGGCAAAAGGCCCGTCTTGCAGAAAAACTGCTGAATACGACGACCTATGTGGAATTTGAGATGGATTATCAGGTAGACCCGTCACTCATTGGCGGAATGGTGATCCGGATCGGAGACCGGGTGGTGGATTCCAGCGTTAAGACGCAGATTTACGATTTGCGCCGCAGCTTGTTAAAGCTGCAGCTGACATGATTTCCTTTTTTCAGTCCATGATTTTTGGGAAGGCCCAGTCTGAATTTAGGAAATCAGTTGTCCGGAGGGCCGTCTGGCCGATCGGACTTCATTAATAATCTTAGAAAGAAGGTGCAAACCTTAATGAATTTAAGACCAGAAGAGATCAGTTCTGTCATCAAGGAACAGATTCAAAGGTATTCAACGAAACTGGA